>NZ_CP067393.1:0-1200000 GCF_016653615.1 Entomomonas asaccharolytica
CTATATTGTGTTATTAGATCTTTGGCAACAATGTATTAATATTTTAGGTGATGAATTACCAAGTCAACAATTTAATACTTGGATAAGACCATTGCAGGTTGATGTAAATAACGATGATTTGATTATTTATGCACCTAATCGTTTCGTATTGGACTGGGTTAATGAAAAGTATTTTGCTCGCCTACAAGAATTAATTATAGAAAGAGTAACTGGTACACCACCTGTTTTGACTCTAATAATAGGAAGTAAAACCTCTACCCCTACTACACAGTCGCAAATTAGTAGTACTAAAGAAAAATTGGAGGTTACTAAAAAAGTAAAAGTAACTGAAAAAAATGTAGCCATAAATGTTGGAGAAAAGACTTCAACTGAAGACCAAGTTGAAATAACAAAGTTACATCATTCAAACTATCTAAATAAACAATTTACTTTCGATAATTTTGTAGAGGGTAAGTCTAACCAGATGGCTAGAGCAGCTGCTTGGCAAGTAGCTGATAATATGAAGCATGGTTATAATCCATTATTTCTTTATGGTGGTGTGGGTCTTGGTAAAACTCATTTAATGCATGCTGTTGGTAACTATATGTTGACCAAGAAGCCTGACGCAAAGATAGTTTATTTGCATTCAGAACGATTTGTAGCAGATATGGTGAAAGCGTTACAAATGAACGCTATCAACGATTTTAAAAAGTTTTATCGTTCTGTGGATGCATTATTAATTGATGATATTCAATTTTTTGCTAACAAAGAACGTTCACAAGAAGAATTTTTCCATACCTTTAATGCGTTATTAGAAGGTGGACAGCAAATTATTTTAACCAGTGATCGTTATCCTAAAGAAATTGATGGCTTAGAAGAACGATTAAAATCTCGTTTTGGATGGGGTTTAACAGTAGCTATAGAACCCCCTGAATTAGAGACTAGAGTAGCCATTTTAATGAAGAAGGCAGAACAGGCTAAGATAGAGCTTAATCAACATGATGCTTTCTTTATTGCGCAGCGTATACGTTCTAATGTACGTGAATTAGAAGGATCTTTAAAAAGGGTAATGGCACACGCTCAGTTTACAGGTAGGCCTATAACAATTGAGCTTATAAAAGAAGCATTAAAAGATTTGTTAGCGTTACAAGATAAACTAATTAGTATTGATAATATTCAACGTACGGTTGCTGAATACTATAAAATAAAAGTATCCGATTTATTATCCAAGCGTCGTTCTAGATCTGTAGCAAGACCTCGACAAGTTGCTATGGCTTTAGCTAAAGAGCTTACTAATCATAGTTTACCTGAAATTGGTAATGCTTTTGGTGGTAAAGATCATACGACTGTATTACATGCTTGTCGTAAAATTGAAGAGCTTAAAAAGCTTGATGTGGATATTCTGGAAGATTATAAAAATTTACTTCGTACATTAACTACTTAATTAAAAACTATTAACTTGCGCGAAGGTGCAAGAAAAGGCAAAATTAACAAGTTAAATAGGCTTATGGAAAGTATAGGAATAACTAGGAAGTTTTGAGCACATATCAATAGGGTTATAAACATGCATTTTAGTATTCAACGTGAACAGTTATTAACACCTTTACAGCTAGTGACAGGCGTTGTAGAGCGTCGTCATACATTACCTATACTTTCTAATGTGTTGTTAACAGTAGAAAATAATCAACTATCTTTATTAGGAACTGATTTAGAAGTTGAATTAATTGGTAGAGTAGCTTTAGAAAATGTAACTGAAGTAGGTGAAATTACTGTACCAGCTAAAAAATTAATGGATATCTGTCGTAGTTTACCTAGTGAATCTATGATTGATATTAAATTAGATGATCAAAAGTTATTAATTAAAGCAGGCCGTTCAAAGTTTACTCTATCTACTTTACCTGCTAATGATTTTCCTACAGTAGAAGATGGTCCAACTTCTTTAACCTTTGAAGTTGAACAAAGCAAATTACGTAGGATTATAGAGCATACTAGCTTTGCTATGGCGCAACAGGATGTACGTTATTATTTAAATGGTATGTTACTAGAGCTAACCGATACACATTTAAGAACGGTTACTACAGATGGCCACCGTATGGCGGTATGTTCTGTTCCGTTACAATTAAATGGCATTATCACTGAAAAACAACAGATTATTTTACCGCGTAAGGCGATTTTAGAATTAGTAAAATTACTTACCGATCAAGAAGCCAATATATCTATTGTATTAGGTGAACACCACATTCGTGCAACTACGGGTCATTTTACGTTCACTTCTAAATTAATTGATGGTAAATTCCCAGATTATGAAAGAGTGTTGCCTAAGGGTAGTGATAAGCTTGTAATAGCAGATCGTCAGTCATTAAAAGAGTCTTTTACCCGTGCTGCTATTTTATCGAATGAAAAATATCGTGGTATTCGTTTAAATCTTGAAAGTAACTTATTGAAAATACAAGCAAATAACCCAGAGCAAGAAGAAGCAGAAGAAGAAATTGCTGTAGAATATACAGGTGCTTCTTTAGAAATTGGTTTTAATGTAAGTTATTTATTGGATGTGTTAAATGTAATTAGCACAGAAAAAGTGCGTATATTCTTAGCTGATTCAAATAGTAGTGCATTAATTCAAGAGGAAACTAACGATGATTCTTCTTATGTTGTAATGCCTATGCGTCTATAAGGTTAAATGTCAGTTATTCGTTTAGATGTTACTGGTTTACGTAATTTAGAACCAGTAACACTTTCTCTTTCTCCTCGTGTAAATATCTTTTATGGTGCTAATGGCAGTGGTAAAACCTCTGTATTAGAGGCTATTCATCTATTAGGGCTCGCTCGTTCTTTTCGTAGCCATAAAATAAATACAGTGATTAATTATGATAAAAATGATTGTACTATTTTTGGTCAAGTTAAGCAGAGTGAACATATTATTCATCAGTTAGGAATAAATCGTAATAAACAAAGTGAATTACAAATTAGAATAAATAATCAAAATATTCGCACAACAATACAACTAGCGGATATTTTACCGTTACAAATAATTAACCCTGATAGTTTTCGTTTATTGGAAGGATCACCAAAATTAAGAAGACAATTTATAGATTGGGGAGTATTTCATGCTGAGCAAAGATTTCTACCTGCTTGGCAACGTGTACAAAAATCTTTAAAACAAAGAAATTCTTGGTTAAGACAAGGTAGAAATAATTTAAAAGAACTAGAAGTTTGGAATCATGAATTTTGCCAAGCCAGTGAAGAAATTGATAACTATCGAAAAGCTTATATAGAAGAACTAAGACCAGTTTTTGATAAGATATTAATTGAATTATTAGATATTAAAAATTTCTCTTTAAATTATTATCGTGGTTGGGATAAAGACAGTAGTTTACAGCAAGTACTGATTAGTAATTTAGAAAGAGATTTACAGCTAGGCCATACTCAAGCAGGCTCACAACGTGCTGATTTACGCTTAAAGTTGGACGGTTATAATGCAGCCGATGTATTGTCTAGAGGACAACAGAAACTCGTGGTATGTGCTTTAAAAATAGCACAAGGTTATTTAATTAATAATTATAAAAAAGGACAGGTAATCTATTTAATCGATGACCTCGCGTCAGAACTAGATGAACAACACCGAAAAGCACTTTGTAATTTATTAGAAGATTTAGAGTGTCAAATATTTATCACTGGTGTTGAAAAAGAACCTGTGTTTAATATATGGAAAGAGCAAACTGAGATTGCATTGTTTCACGTGGAACATGGTCATATTCAATTAATCTAATATTTTATTCTTCTTTATCTAGTATTAAATTTATTTATAAAAGAATATTTTTAGTTTCACGTGAAACATTTATCATAGTTTCTTGCCTATATAGAATACTAATTGCCACGATAAGTAGAATAACCATAAGGGCTAATTAATAAAGGAATATGATAATGTTTAGTATTGCTATCTGCTTTAAATATAACAGGTACTTCAGGAAAGAATGTTTCTATATTATTTTCTTCAAACCATTTTTCTGTTTTAAAAGTAACTCTATAAACACTATTTTTCATGGTTTCTTTATTAGGAAATAACGCCATTATTCTACCGTTTTCATCTGTAGTTTGCTTATTTAATAATTTCCAACTATCACCATTCTTTTCTTCAAGTACAACTTCAACATTAGAAGAAGGTAATCCTGTTTGTAAGTTTAATACGTGGACACTTAGAGGATTAGTTTCTGCGATAGCAGTTAAGGATAAGCTCGCTAACATAAAGCAACTTATTAAATAGTTAATACTTTTCATATTAATTTCCAAGATTAGTTTAAAATAACTAGTTTGATTTTTTATAGGTATTATTACAATCACTACTTAGGTCTAGTCTAAGAATAATGTTTCACGTGAAACAATAACACTTAGTGTTTTTCTATTAAATAGTTCCAAAACCGTTTCGGCATATATTGTTTTTGTTGTTTTAAGTTAATACGTTCTTTAATAGTTAGTGCTTTAAAATATTTTTGCCATAAGGTTTGAAATAACTCTTCATTATCGGCTAAGGCTTGTTTATTAAGCTTACCATTATTAACGTATTGTTCTATATCTAAGGTTATTTCTGTGGAAGTTTGTGTTTGTAAATTATAGTAAAAGCCATAGTTACGATTAATATCGTAAATTATCCATTTTTGATCAGCAAATCTATTTTTAAAATGATTTATAGCTAAGGGTAGGGCGTTATAGATAGGATTTATTACAGCAAAATATATATCATCTATAGTTTTTTGAAATCGTACAAACTGCATAAGATGATGACGCTCTTTACTTACTTTTTTAGCTAGCTGAAATAAAGATAAAATATCATTATCAGCAAAATTAGATTCTATGGGAAAAGGGCTATCTACCATTTTTTTAATAACATCAAATAATAGTTTATCAGCACCTTCTTGTTCAGATAACCAACCATATACTATTAATTGAACAGCTCTTTTAGAAAGTTTATTTTGTAATTTTTTCCAAACACGGGATGACTTTTCTAAATCTGTAATAATAGTATAAGATTTTTCACAAAATAGGGGTTCCAAATTGCCAATAGCCAATAATTGCTCAGGATATTGTTTTAAACGATAGGCTTCAAATACTGCTGTAAGCAACCCTTCAAAGCTTTTATCATAAAAAAACACAATCATAACAATAGGTTATAGAATAAGAGAAAGTTGTTGCTGTTCAGGGTTAAGTACATTTTTTTGACTATTAATTAGCATTTGTCTAATAGTTATGGGATTAATAGAATAACTAGTAGATAACGGAGAACCTAAACAATAAATAAAATATTGGGCACGTTTTAAGACAACTCCTATTTTACGTAACTGTTCAAAATCTAATTTACTATGTTTTCTAGCTGTAACAATCAATTTAGCTGATTTAATTCCTATACCAGGTACTCTTAATATTTCAGCGTAATCAGCTTTATTAATATCAATAGGAAAAAATTCAGGATGTCGTAATGCCCAAGCTAATTTAGGATCCATATCTAAATCTAAATTAGCAGTATTACCATCCACTATTTCCTCTGCTTTAAACTGATAAAAACGCATTAACCAGTCAGCTTGATAGAGCCTATTTTCACGTACTAAAGGAGCAGCTTTTAAAACTGGTAAACGGTTATCATAGCTATTAACTGGAATAAAGCCTGAATAATAAACACGCTTCATACTTTGTCGTTGGTAGAGCAGGGAAGACAGTTTTAATATATCTCTATCAGACTCATTAGATGCACCAATAATCATCTGCGTACTTTGCCCTGCAGGAACAAAACGGGGTGTTTTTTTAAACTTCTTTCTTTCTTCTTTATATTGAATCACACCTTGCTGAATATAATGCATAGGCTTATAAACGCTCTGGTGGTCTTTTTCAGGTGCTAATAACTTAAGGCTATGTTCTGATGGTATTTCTATATTTACGCTTAAACGATCAGCATAGAGGCCTGCTTCATACACTAATTCCTGACTAGCACCAGGAATACTTTTCATATGGATATAGCCATTATAGTGATAAGTAGTACGTAGCTCTTTTATAACCCGTACCATACGTTCCATGGTGTAATCAGCATTTTTTACAATGCCAGAACTTAAAAAAAGTCCTTCAATATAATTTCTTCGGTAAAACTCAATAGTAAGCTCAGCCAACTCCTTAACAGTAAAAGAAGCTCTTTCAATATCATTACTTCTACGGTTAATACAATAAGCACAATCGTAGATACAAACATTAGTGAACAAAATTTTAAGCAAAGAAACACAGCGACCATCTTCCGTATAAGTATGGCAAATACCCCAACCAGAAGTATTACCAATAGCCCCATCCTTACGGTTTCTACTTACACCACTAGAGGAACAAGATACATCATATTTAGCTGAATCAGCTAATATCTCAAGTTTTTTAACAATAGTGTCTTTCATTTACTTTAAAGAATTATAAAAATAAATAGTTTTACTAATAATAAGAAACAAATAACTCTTAAAAAATACTGCTATAAGTTCTAAATCAATAGATTTTAAAATAGTTGGTAATAGCTTAGTTAGGTGCTTTAAACGATAAAAAATGCTATAATAATCTATTAAATTTAAAGACCTATATATACTACTCTTATATTGTTGCTTATGCTTGTTTATTAGCGAGTTTCACGTGAAACATTTAAGAGTATAAATACCCCTGTTAGGAGTAATTTCATGACTGATAAACGCGAATATGATTCGTCCAGTATTAAAGTTCTAAAAGGATTAGATGCTGTACGAAAACGCCCTGGTATGTACATTGGTGATACTGATGATGGTACAGGGTTACATCATATGGTGTTTGAAGTAGTAGATAACTCAATTGATGAAGCCTTAGCAGGCTATTGTGATGAAATCCATGTCACCATCCATGCAGATGAATCAATCACCGTATCAGATAATGGACGTGGTATTCCTACCGATATGCATGAAGAAGGTGTATCTGCTGCCGAAGTTATTATGACCGTACTCCACGCAGGCGGTAAGTTTGATGATAACAGCTACAAAGTATCAGGCGGTCTACATGGTGTAGGCGTATCAGTAGTTAATGCTCTATCAGAAGAACTAATCTTAACCATTAATCGCGCAGGTAAAGTGTGGGAACAAACCTATGTACATGGTGTTCCACAAGGCCCACTACATGAAGTAGATACAACTGATAAATCAGGTACCCAAGTTCGCTTCAAACCCTCAGCAGAAACTTTTTCCAATATCCAATTTAGTTGGGATATTCTAGCAAAACGGCTACGTGAACTCTCTTTCCTAAACTCAGGGGTAGGTATCTACTTAAAAGATGAACGGACAGATACAGAAGAACTGTTTAGATTTGAAGGGGGGCTTTGTGCCTTCGTAGACTATCTTAATACCAATAAAACAACGGTTAACAACGTATTCCATTTTACTACTCAACGTGATGACGGAATCAGCGTAGAAGTAGCATTACAATGGAATGATGGCTTTAATGAAAATATCCTTTGTTTTACCAACAATATTCCACAACGCGACGGTGGTACCCACTTAGCAGGTTTCCGTTCAGCGTTAACCCGTAACCTTAACAACTATATAGAACAAGAAGGCTTAGCTAAAAAGTTTAAAATCAGCACCACAGGCGACGATGCAAGGGAAGGTTTAACCGCTATTATCTCAGTTAAAGTGCCTGATCCTAAATTTAGCTCACAAACTAAAGACAAACTAGTTTCATCAGAAGTAAAAACAGCCGTAGAACAAGAAATGGGCAAATACTTTGCTGATTTCTTACTAGAAAATCCTAACGATGCAAAATCCGTTGTAGGCAAAATGATCGACGCAGCACGCGCCCGTGAAGCAGCACGGAAAGCCCGTGAAATGACACGTCGTAAAGGTGCATTAGATATTGCAGGCTTACCGGGCAAACTAGCAGATTGCCAAGAAAAAGACCCTGCACTATCAGAACTATACATAGTGGAAGGGGACTCGGCAGGTGGTTCTGCCAAACAAGGGCGTGACCGTAAAACACAAGCAATTCTACCTTTAAAAGGTAAAATTCTTAACGTAGAAAAAGCCCGTTTCGATAAAATGCTATCCTCACAAGAAGTAGGTACCCTAATTACTGCACTAGGTTGTGGTATTGGTCGTGAAGAATACAATATTGAAAAACTACGTTACCACAACATCATCATCATGACTGATGCCGATGTGGATGGTTCACATATTCGCACCTTATTACTAACCTTCTTCTTTAGACAAATGCCAGAATTATTAGAACGTGGCTATATCTATATTGCACAACCACCTTTATACAAAGTTAAAAAAGGCAAACAAGAGCAATATATTAAAGATGACGAAGCACTAGAAGAATATGTAATCCAACTAGCACTAGAAAATGCTAGCCTACATGTGAATGAAAGTGCTCCAGCACTAGCAGGCGCGCAACTAGAGAAACTGATTAACGATTACCGTCAAATAATGAAAACATTAAATCGTTTATCACGTATCTATCCAAAAGAACTAACCGAACACTTTATGTATATGCCTAGAGTGATGCCAGAAGACTTAAATGACAAGCAAAAAATGCAAGTCTTTATTGATGACCTAAAAGCGCGTTTAACAGTAGATCAACAATCAGGCTTAGAATACATTGTAAAACTACGCTACGATGAAGAAAAAGCGGCATGGTTCCCTGTTGTAGAAACAATCTCTCATGGCCGTATACACTACACTCTGTTTAACCAAGATTTCTTTGCAAGTAACGACTACAACTCAATGGTAACCTTAGGTGAACACCTAAATAGCCTACTTGAAGAAGGTGCTTATGTTAAACGTGGCGAGCGTACAAAAGCAGTAACCACCTTTAAAGAAGCAATGGAATGGTTAAAAACAGAAGGCGGAAAACGTTACGATATCCAACGCTATAAAGGACTAGGTGAAATGAACCCAGATCAACTATGGGAAACAACCATGGACCCTAATACCCGCCGTATGCTACAAGTAACCATAGAAGACGCCATAGCAGCAGACCAAATTTTCAACACTCTAATGGGCGACCAAGTAGAGCCAAGAAGGGAATTTATTGAAAGCAATGCATTGGCTGTGTCTAACTTGGATGTATAGTTAGCTTATTTGTCGGTTATCATTTAAATTGAAACCGTTTCACCCTTATGAGAAACGGTTTCAATTTATAAAAATAATACCTGATAAAAATAGTTTCTATTTGCTGATAATAAATATAAATTTAATCAATTTTATTTCTAATGAATAGCTAACTCCTATCTCAATGCTGGCAATATAATTAACTAAAAGAAAATAAACAAACTTAATAGTTATTAGTGTTAAATAGTATAAATTTAATTATTTCATTTAATTACAAGTAAATTAATAATAATTTAATAAAACTATAGTATAATGGACAAATAATTAAAAATGATGTGTGTATGCACACAAGGTTATATTGTTTAATGTTCCATCCTAAATTTTCATTAGTTCTACTTCATCCTCGTTATTGGTTGACTTGGCTTGGTATTGGTTTTTTATATTTATTAGTTCAACTTCCTTATCCTGTTTTATTTCGTTTAGGAAAAAAAATAGGCCGTGTTTCGTTATTTTTTCTTAAAAGACGAGCAATGATTGCGGAGAGGAATTTAAAAGTTTGTTTTCCTGATTTAACCCAACAAGAAATTAATCAACGTATTATTAATAATTTTGAATCTGTAGGTATGGGTTTGCTAGAAACAGGGATGGCTTGGTTTTGGCCAGATAGGCGCATACAAAAATGGAGTAAAGTTGAAGGTCTAGAATATTTAGACAAGGCAGTATTAGCTAATAAGGGGGTATTACTTGTTGGTATTCATTTTCTTACATTGGAGTTAGGTGGACGTATTCTTGGTCAATATCACCAAGGAATGGGTGTTTATCGTGCACATAATAATAGATTATTGGATTGGATACAGTTGAGGGGGCGTCTTAAGTCGAATAAGGACTTTATTGATCGTTATGACACGCGTAAAATGATTAAGGCGTTACAACAAAATGAAATACTTTGGTATGCACCAGACCATGATTATGGTATAAAAAATAGTGTATTTGCTTCTTTTTTTGCTATGCCTCAAGCCGCTACAACAATTGGGACCCATCTATTAGTAAAACTTGCTAAGCCAACTATAATTTCTTTTGCACCCATACGGAATATTGATGGTAGCGGCTATACTATTTCTGTGTCTGATCAGATAGATGATTTTCCATGTAATAACTCACTTGAAACAGCAGAACATATGAACCGTGTTATTGAAAAAGAAATTTTGAAAGCACCAGATTTATATATGTGGTTACATCGTCGTTTTAAGACGCGCCCAGAAAATATAGCCTGCATTTATAAGTAGCAAAGAAATTTATAGAGTCTATAATTTAGTCTAGAAGAATAAATAATTTCATATTTTAACTACAATAATAATTCTCAAATGAGAACTATGGTGTATAGCTTTTCCTATCAATATATTTAAATAAATCATAAAAATTATATAAACCAATCTGTTTTAAACAAAAAACTTGCTCCCTCCGTTAGCTAGCTCTACAATGAAAGGGCTATAGCAAAACTATAGTATGGGCTTGGCGGCCCATTAACGTAGGCCGTGATTAGAATTGTTTAAATCACGGGAGGCACAGCTCGCGCTTATTTTATGGCGGGCTGTGTACGGGACACTCTTCGGAGTGTGCCGATTGCCTACGTTATCGGTCCGCCAACCTGTGCACAGTCCCGCCACCCATTATTGTTTAGTAGCAAGAAGGGTGGTCTAACGTAAGCAGGAGCTAAACCGATGACCAAACCAACTAATTCCGCTCGTTTTATTCCTTTAAACTATGTCTCACAAGGCAATAGTGAGAATGTCTTATTTTATGATGCCGAGGCATCCCATGATGCTATCTATGAATGTGCAACTGCACGCTTAAAAGCAGTTATTGATCTATTAGAAGAGCTACACGAGCTTAAGACGATTACAAGCACCAGTGCCTCAGCGTTATCTATCGTAACCTCACTATTATTAAATGATGTGTATACGTTATTTGAGGAGCTAAATCCTTCTGCATTAGAATCAATCAGGAAATAGCTTAGGTAAAAGGCTAGTGTAGTAAACTAGCCTTAATTGCAGAAAAAATAAAAAAAATGTTTAAAATTTAATTATTAAGGAAAATAATTTTATTTAATATTATTTGTGTAAGTAGTGCAAGGCAACTTTTAACGGATTTTATGCTTAAAAATTAGCCTAACTAATTAAATAATAAAAAGTTCTAGCTATAAATGAGTAGTGCAATTAAACCATAAAGTTTATATACTTACCTTAAGGAATGTTTGTAGTAAAGGGTTTATTTCGTGTTTATTAAGAAGTATTGGTGTTTCGTTAGTTTTTATGTTTCGTTTATCAGTTTAATGGGTTATCCATTATCGTCATACGCTGCGGCGCCTACCTCAAGTTTAAGTCCAGATGGAACGGTTATTACTTATGAAGGTGGCACTACTAATTCTTCAATTAAAGCCTCTGATGGTTCGCTTACTAAAATGGTGGTGAAAGGCGTTACTATTGAAGGTCAAAATTGGGTTAGTGTTGGTAGATACCGCAGTTGGATAAGCTTTGGTGGTATTAATGGTAATCTAGGTTATAGTCCTAATTATGGTGATTTGGAGTTAGAGATAGATAAGGACACCCGTATTATTAGTACGGTAAGTTCTAATTATACCTCTTCTGCCATTTATACAAGAACAGACGGTCAAGATAAAACAGCAAAAATAACCTCAGGCGCTACGGTTAATTTAACCAATTTAGCCTATGAAACAAGAGCCATTTTATTAGAAGCGCTTAAAGGTACAGCTGTGTTAGACCTTACCCAAGATAGCGCTATTACTGTGTCTGGCACAGGTTCTGCTGCTCAATTTGGGGCGAGGGTAGATGCAACGGCAGGTAATACAATTATTAATAACGCGGGTTTAATTAATATTACAGGCGGTAATAATTCGGCAGGGTTGTTGGTGATTGGCCAGTCTCATTATATTGAAAACACTGGCACTATCAGCGTTGTTGGTCAAAATAGCTATGCAATAAATAGCACAGCCAGTGCAGGCGATAATATTGTTAATATTATGGGCGGAACAATTAAAGGCGGTGCAGGTGCTAATTCTGCGGCTCTTAAGTTAGTTACTGTTGGGGGCAAAACCCATATCACTAATTTTGGTCAAATTAGTTCGGATAATGATGTGGCTATTTTAAGCCAAACCACTGGTGGTGAAAGTATTATTGATAATGGTGGTACGATTACTGGCTACTCTGTTATTAGGGGTAGTGATGTTGTTTTTAATAATCAAGGCGGCACATTAGATTTACAGAATTTTAGTTCAAGCAGTAAAGCTACTGTAGTTAATACCATTGGAACCACTAATGGTATTTTTAATAATGCAGGTATTATCAAATTTAGTGATAGAAATTTAGATGGCACGACCAGTCATGCTATTTTTGATGTGGCTACTTTTAATAATGCAGGTACTATTAATTTAACCAATAAAAACCCATTGGGCGATAATGCGCTAGTTGGGGATACCATTACGATTAATGGTAATTTTGTATCTAATGGCGGAAGCTTTTATTTAAATACTTTATTGGATGATGGTTCCAGTAATGGCGGCCAAGGTATTAGTGATTTATTAATAGTGTCGGGTGATGTTACTACAGGGACAGGTGCAACAAAGGTATTTATAACACCTACTTCATTAAGCTTAGGGCAGTTAACAATAGGCGATGGCATTAAAGTTGTTGAGGTGCAGGGCAGTTCATCAAGCAATGCTTTTGCATTAGGTAGACCTTTAACCTCTGGCGCCTATGAATATGTATTAAATAAAGGTGCAACAACAGAAAACTGGTATTTAACGAGTTTTTATAATCCTACTGGCAGAGGTGGCGGTTCAGGTGGTCAAGTGATGTATAACCCTGCTATTGGTGCTTATCTAGCAAACCAAACCGCAGCCACAGAGATGTTTCAACAATCACTCTATGATCGTTTAGTAGCTGCTAATAATTTTGATAATGATGCTTCTAAAAGGCTATTTTGGTTAAGAACTAAAATGAGCCATAGTAGCTACCGTAGTGTACATAGTAATTTTAGTAACCGTAATCGTACTTATATGATGCAAATGGGCGGCGATTTAGCGCTGTTAAATATCAATGATGGTTATTTACATCTTGGTGTAATGGCAGGTTATGGAGATTTTGAAAATACTTCTACATCCCGTTTAACAAGAACGAAGGTGGATGGTAAAGTAAAAGGCTATAGTGCAGGTGTTTATGGCACATGGTTTGAAAACCAAGATACTAATTTGGGGTTATATATAGATGCATGGAGCCAAGTAGGTTGGTATCGTAATGAGGTTTCAGGTAAATCTCAGATTGCTACTAAAAAATATAACAGTAATTTATGGAGTAATTCTGTAGAAGTGGGTTATGGCGTTTCTTTAGTTAAATCAGATTATGAAGTAATTATGACACCACAGTTGCAACTTACTTATAACTATTATGATACAGATAATTTAAGGGATAAAAATAATCTGTATGTATCAGCCAATAAGGCCAGTGGTTTGATTTCTCGTACAGGTATTAGATTGAGCGCCCGTGAAATGAATCGTAAAGCAATAGAGCCTTTTGTTGAGGTTAACTATATTAATAGCACAGCCAAAAACCAACTTAAATTTAATGATGATTCACAGCATGATGGTACACCAAGAAGTCGTATAGAAACGAAATTAGGTTTACAGGCTAGTATTAATGATAGTTGGAGTGTTTCAGCTCATATGGGCGGTGAGTGGGGTTCCAATAACTTTAAACGCTATACTGGCCAGTTGAACGTCAATTATAACTGGTAGGTTTTATAAAATAGCTCTGTTTGTATGACACAATTTCTAAAAATAAATCGTACAAACAGTTATTTCTTTGGATACCTTGCATAATGTATAGATTACTTAATGGCTTGCTTATTAAGTAAGATTTTATACCCTGAAAGTATAATTATTAATTCATTTTTAGGTGCTATCATAAAATTAATGATAAGTATTCTCTTAATGCTATGGTTAATGGCTATTGCTCATAAAGTGTGTGCTTAGTTTAAGTAAACAGTTTTCTAAAAATTAATAAGAGGCGGCAAGTTATGTTAGAAACCATTAAAGTGCTAATTATTGTAACTTCACATGCGATGATGGGTAATACGGGAGAGCCAACAGGGCTTTGGCTTGAGGAGTTAACAACACCTTATTATGTGTTATCTGATGCAGGTGTACAGGTAGAGATTGTTTCAATTGAGGGTGGTAAAGTACCTATTGATCCTCGATCAATGCAAGCCGATGGTAAAAATCCTGCCAGTGTCGAACGTTTTTTAAAAGATAAAGCCGCTATGCAACAAATAGAGTCTTCAAAAAAATTGGATAGTGTTGAGCTTGATGGCTATTCTGCTGTGTTTATGCCTGGTGGGCATGGAACCATGTGGGATTTGCCAGAAAGCAAACAATTAGCCAATTTATTAACAGAGGCTTGGCAACAAGATATTGTGATTGCGGCTGTTTGTCATGGCCCTGCTGGGTTAGTTAATGTGAAGGATACTAATGGTAAACCTTTAGTGGCTGGCCGTCGTGTTAGTGCTTTTACTAATACTGAGGAAGAGGGCGTAGGGCTGAAAGAAAAGGTGCCTTTTTTGTTAGAAACGCGTATTAAGGAGTTAGGTGCTAACTATGAAAAAGGCCCTGATTTTAAACCTTTTGCAGTACGTGATGGTAATTTGATAACGGGGCAAAACCCTGCTTCTTCTGAGAAAGTGGCTGAGTTAATTGTAGAAACTATCAAAGAAAAATAGCATATTTCTGCTTAGTTAATCGTTAACTATTAATTTAAAAACATAATGAGATTGTTAGAGATTTCATTATGTTTTTTTATATCTTGTAGTAAATTCCTTTTCCGTGTAGTTAGTTTTTATAGCTTACTTTTTTGAGTACCATCTAGGTTAAAGTTATTAATATTTAACCATTTTTCAAAACGTTCTTTTAGCGAGTACCATTCTTTATCAATAATAGAAAACCAGCAGGTATCTCTAGTACGTGATTTGTAAACGACGGCCTGTCTAAAAGTTCCTTCGTATTTAAAGCCTAATCTTTGTGCCGCAGCTTTGGAAGGTTCGTTTAATGAATCACATTTCCACTCATAGCGGCGGTATTGTAAATCATCAAAAACATAACACATTAATAAATAGTGTGTTTCTGTGGCAATACGGGTTTTTTTCAATAAAGGTGAAAAAGTTACATAACCTACTTCAATAGCGCCATTGCTTGGGTCTGGTCGTATTAATGCGATAGTACCTAATGCCTTATTGGTTTGAGTATCAATAATGGCATAGTGAAATTGATTGGTAGTGGTTATTAATTTAGCTAGATAATCACAAAATACAGTGTAATTTTCTGGTGGTTCAGAGGGTAAATATGTCCAATCTCGTCCATCCATTGCTGTTTGATAAGCAGCAAATAGGTCATTAGCGTGTTTTTTAATATTTAATTGCTCAAGCCGACAATATTTACCTAGCAATAAAGGGTTACTTGGTAGTTCTCTGGCAGACCAGTTAATAACTTCTTCACCAATAGGCTGATTATATTCATTTAGTTTGGCGGACATGATTTATACCTAATATTATACTGCAGAAAATTCTTTACATTGTGACTGTGTAATTTCAATCTTTTTATAACTAGCTTTATGGGTAGCAAGCGTTTTTATGCTAGTTAAAAATGCTTCTGGATTATTTAATGGTAATGTTTTTAAGAGGGCTACAGGGTATTCCCACCATTGACTAGCTAACAGTTCTTTACAGATTTCTTCAGTATGCCGATACTTAACTATTTTGGCTGGGTTACCTGCTACTATAGCATAGGGGGGAACATCTTTAGTGACCACTGCCCCTGTGGCAACAATAGCACCTGTACCAATAGTGACATTTTCTAAAATAGTGGCATTTTCACCAATCCATACATCATGACCAATAACTGTATCAATTGCTTCAGGATAATAATGGAGTGGGCTATCTGCATCATATTGAAATGGATGAATACTTACCCAGTCAGTTGGATGAACTTTTTTAGGATTACCAATAGAAACGTTATTAGCAATAGAACAGAACCGACCAATCGATTTTACAAAAATTAAATGGCTTTCACTTCTTATATAGGTATATGCACCAACGGTCAAATGGGGTGATTTTATGGTGACACGGCCAATTTCCACGTGCTCTTCTAGAATAAGTGTTGTACTTTTATGGAGTGAAGATAAACCACCTGCTAATTTGCAATGGTATTTTTTTATCCATTTTTTCCAATAATGCCCTTTAAAAAACATATAAAAACCTGATTATGGGAGTGAGTAGCAAAGAGTGAATTTATTATCTGTATTGCAAAATAATATTTATAACCAACGTGGGTGAAAATATCATCTATAATACGCACTAAATTCATATTTTAAAATAATAGTTCAAAGGTTATTTTATGTCGCAAACTCCTCTTGTTTTGGTGGATGGTTCTTCTTATCTTTATCGTGCTTATCATGCACTACCACCACTAACGACTTCTACAGGCATCCCTACAGGAGCAGTTAAGGGAGTGCTTAATATGCTTAAAAGCTTAGCTAAGCAATATCCCAACAGCCCAATAGCGGTAGTGTTTGATGCTAAAGGGGGTAGTTTTAGGGATGAGTTATATGCCGACTATAAAGCACATCGCCCACCAATGCCAGATGATCTACGGGTACAGATTGAGCCATTACATGAAAGTGTTAAAGCCATGGGTTTTCCATTGTTGTGCGTCGATAGAGTTGAAGCAGATGATGTTATTGGAACACTTGCTTTAGAAACTGCCAAAAAAGGTCGCCCAGTAGTGATTTCTACGGGTGATAAAGATATGGCGCAGTTGGTGAATGATAAGATTACACTCGTCAATACCATGACAGGTTCAACCCTTGACCCACAAGGTGTAGTTGATAAGTTTGGGGTAGAACCTAAGTTAATTATTGATTTCTTAGCCTTAATGGGTGATAAATCTGACAATATTCCAGGTGTGCCAAGTGTTGGTGAAAAAACAGCAGTAGGACTTATTCAAGGTTTACAAGGTGGCTTAGATACTATCTATGCAAATTTAGATAAAGTACCTAGCCTACCTATTCGTGGTGCTAAATCACTGCCTGCTAAATTAGAAGAACATAAGGATATGGCTTATCTCTCTTATCAATTAGCCACTATCAAAACAGATGTTGAGTTAGATATTAAGATAGAAGAATTACAGCGCAAAGAAGAGGACGAGGCTACTTTAATAGAACTCTATAAAAAATTGGAGTTTAGACAATGGTTAGATGTGCTATTACGAAAAGCACCAAAGCAACCTTCAACATCAACTCAGCCAGTACAAAATGATATGTTTGGTGGTGTAGAAGAAATTAAACCACAGTCACAACCACAACCATCAGAACCACAATCTACTACACGTAATTATCAAATGATTCTTGAACAACAAGACTTTGATAAATGGTTAGCAAAATTACAGAATGCACAACTAATTGCCTTTGATACTGAAACAACCAGTATAGACGCACAACAGGCAGAATTAGTAGGCTTATCATTTGCTGTAAAACCTTATCAAGCAGTCTATATACCTGTGGCGCATGATTATATGGGCGCACCACAACAGTTATCACGTGATAAAGTATTAGCTGCATTAAAACCTATTTTAGAAAATGCCAATATAGCCAAAGTAGGACAACATGCTAAGTATGATATGAATGTACTTAGCCATTATGGTATTGATGTACGAGGTATCAAGTTTGATACCATGTTAGAGTCCTATGTATTAGATTCTACGGCTTCAAGACACGATATGGATACCTTGGCACAAACTTACTTAGATGAAACCACTATTTCTTTTGAGGAAGTTGCAGGCAAGGGAGCTAAGCAATTAACTTTTAATCAAGTAAGTTTAGAACAAGCAGCACCTTATGCGGCAGAAGATGCAGATATTACCTTAAGACTACATCAAGTATTATGGAATAAACTACAACAAGAACCAAGCCAAGCTAAAGTTTTAACAGCTATTGAAATGCCTTTAGTGCCAGTATTAGCGCGTATTGAGCGTAATGGTGCATTGGTTGATGGAAAGTTGTTAGCTAGCCAAAGCCAAGAGTTAGGCGAAAAAATGGTGGCTTTAGAAAATAAGGCTTTTGAATTAGCTGGCCAGAATTTTAATATGAGTTCTCCTAAGCAATTGGGTGAGATCCTCTATACTAAATTAAAGTTACCGATTATTAGTAAAACAGCTAAAGGGCAACCTTCAACCGCAGAAGCTGTATTAGCTGAACTCGCCTTGCAAGGTTATGATTTACCAGAAGTATTAATGGAATACCGTACATTAAGTAAGTTAAAGTCTACCTATACAGATCGTCTACCTGAGCAGATTAATCCTAGAACAGGCAGAATACACACATCTTATCATCAAGCTGTAACAGCTACTGGACGTTTATCTTCAAGTGATCCTAATCTGCAAAATATTCCTATTCGTAGCCAAGAAGGGCGTCGCATTAGACAGGCATTTATTGCACCAAAAGGTTATAAGTTATTAGCGGCAGATTATTCACAAATTGAACTAAGAATAATGGCACATTTAGCCCAAGATAAAGGTTTACTAGAAGCCTTTAAGCAAGGTTTAGATGTACATAGAGCCACTGCAGCAGAAGTATTTGGTGTATCTGTGGAGAATGTAACAAGTGATCAGCGTCGTAAAGCAAAAGCCATTAACTTTGGTCTAATTTATGGCATGAGCGCCTTTGGTTTAGCTAAACAAATAGGCGTAGATCGCAAAGAAGCACAACAATATATTGATAAATACTTTACTAAGTATCCTGGCGTATTAGCCTATATGGAGCGTACCCGTGAAGCTGCTGCTGAAAAAGGTTATGTAGAAACCTTATTTGATCGTCGTTTATATTTACCTGATATAAAATCAGGTAATGCAAATGTGCGTCGTGGTGCAGAGCGCACAGCTATTAATGCTCCTATGCAAGGAACTGCAGCAGATATTATCAAGCGTGCTATGGTTAAAGTAGATGCTTGGTTGCAACAAGATAAAGTAGATGCCAAAGTTATTCTACAAGTACACGATGAATTGGTATTGGAAGTACAACAAGATCAATTGCAACAAGTATCAGATAAGATAAAAGTAATAATGGCAGAAGCAGCCGAGTTAGCAGTACCTTTAGTAGTAGATGTAGGTATTGGTAATAATTGGGATGAAGCCCATTAATTATAATAGCTATCCCCTAGTCTTTTATACTTTGTTGAATGGCTTAGCCGTACTATGTGTACTGTCTTCAGCCATTCGCCTCGTCTAAAAAACTATGGAAATAGCTATATTTATAGAGTGAACCTCGTTTTATATTAGTTATTTCTATTAATAATTAACTCTCTGAGTGAATTTGGTAATAACTGTTGTAAGCGGTTATTTATCTGTTTTTCATGACGTTGCCAATAAATACCAATACCTATAATAAACAGTCCTATTAGTGTTAAGGCAAAAGGGAATAACATACTGTCTTTAAATACATTGTAAGAAAGGTGCCCTAGATAAAAAGCTATACCAAGACCACCAAATATTACAAATACTCTTCTGGCTAAAGTGGCTCCCACTAAAATCATGGCTAGATTAATACAACAATAAAGAAATTTGTTAAGTTCACTATCAGAGCTCATGGAGCTTAAGGCTCCCCAAAAAGCTAATACACCTCCCAAATATAACCAAAAGGCAAAATCTTTATGGGTTTTATTTTTAATATCTACGATAAAGGCTACCACAATCATCCATAACCCAAACCAAAGGGAGATGGTTTGTTTTAACTGCCAATAACTTCTATAGTGGTAACTATCTCTTTCAAACCAACCAAATACTTCAAGCATCATGGGCGTTAAATCCATGCTCATATACCATAAGGTGACGGCTACAGGCATAACTAAGAATGGCAGGCGATAGCGATATACCATAAATACCCCAACAGCAAGGGTACTTAACTCCATAATCATCCAACGCCAATCTACATAACGATGGTAGTCACGGTAATAGGTATTACTATCCCAATAGCCAAAGGCAGATTGTAATCCATAAACAGCTAAGGGAACTAAAACAACAACCAACGTAGCTAAAATACCTGCTGGAATGGCTAACTGATAACGACGTAACAATAATTCAGTTAAGGTAATACCTATAATTGCATAAATAATACAGATAGCAAATAAACCAAAACCGCCAAAGCTCTCCCAGCCTAAAGTCATAAACAATGACATAGCACCAATGGCAATCATTCCTCCAAGATAATACAGGATGTGAGTCATTTGAAAGCTGGGTAGATCTTTATTCTGATCTTTTAAAAATAACCACAGTTGCTCAACTTGGTTATCAGATAACACGCCTTGTTTGGCAGCAGCATCTAATTGAGACTTTTTAACTTGCATAGTAGCTTTCTTCTGTGTAGAGAATGTTTTGTTAAACTTAGCATAACTCTCTTGTTATTAAATAGAAAAATAATTAATTGTTACTAACGGAAAAGTTAAGTTATATATTATTTTAATCATTTACCTTAAAAGTAGCTTAAAATGGGGAAATATCAATACATTTTATGGATTAGGTTTTTTATAGAATGGCTTTTCATCTTACGCAAGGTAGCTATTTATGACAAAAGATCATTACCAATCTTTATTGGAGCGTTGTAAAGATATTCCTGCTATACCTACGGTTGTTGTGCATCCCTGTGATGAAACCTCTTTAATAGGTGCTATAGAGGCTGCGGCAGAAGGGCTTATTACGCCTATTTTAATAGGTCCAAAGAGTAAAATAGAAGCAGTTGCAAAGGCAATAGGATTAGATATAAGCAGTTGTACTATAGCGGATACAGAACATAGTCATGCTTCTGCTAAGCTTGGCGTGCAGTTAGTACGAGAGGGAAAAGCTGAATTATTAATGAAGGGTAGCTTGCACAGTGATGAGCTACTTCATGAGGTTGCAGCTCAAGGGACAGGATTACGTACCTCAAGAAGGCTTAGTCATATTTTTGCAATGAATGTTCCTAATTATCATAAACCTCTATTTGTAACAGATGCAGCGGTTAATATATTTCCTACCTTAAAAGATAAAGCTGATATTTGTCGCAATGCAATTGATGTTGTAAAGGTGTTAGGTGTAGCAAAGCCCAAATTAGCACTATTATCAGCGGTTGAAACCATTACTGAAAAACTGCCTTCTACCATAGAGGCAGCAGCTTTAGTTATGATGTCGAAAAGAGGACAGATTACAGGCGGTATCTTAGATGGTCCATTAGCATTTGATAACGCCATTAATACGGAAGCCGCTAGAATAAAAGGCATTGTTTCAGAAGTAGCAGGTGATCCTGATGTGCTTGTAGCGCCTGATTTAGAGGCAGGCAATATTTTAGCTAAACAGTTGATCTATTTAGCTGGCGCAGAATCAGCAGGTATTATTGTTGGGGCAAGAGTGCCTATTATCTTTACCAGTCGCTCTGATACTCCCCGTGGTCGTATTACTAGTTGTGCATTAGGTGTATTGTTAGCACATGCTAAACATCAAGCACTAAAGATTAATTGATAGAGATAGGCATTATTATGATTGATTACCAAGGGGAATTAATTCTTACAGTTAATGCAGGTTCATCAAGTATTAAAATAGGTTTATTTGCTGGCTGCAAAGGGCAAGAGCCAAAGTTGCTTATACGTGGCAAAGTAGATGGTATAGCGACCCAACCACGTATTCAAATAAAAGATACAGCAGGTAAGACATTAGCGGAACAACATTACAGTGTTGAGCAAATTGGTAATTTGCCTGATGCTTTCCGTTTTATTTATAGCACTTTTACTGAGGTTTTAGAAGGTAAAGAGCCTAGTTTAATGGGTCATAGGGTGGTACATGGAGGTAGCCATTTTAATCAACCTGTATTAGTTAATAGGCAGGTGTTACAAGAGTTAGAAAAATTAACACCCTTAGCGCCACTGCATCAACCTTATAATCTGGCGGCTATACAATTAGTATTGGATAAAAAGCCAGAAACACCCCAAGTAGCTTGTTTTGATACTGCTTTTCATGTGGGGCGTGATCTATTGCATGAGCTATTTGCGTTACCCTATGAGATGTATGAGCAGGGCATTAAACGCTATGGATTCCATGGACTTTCTTTTGAATACATCAGTCAATGTTTACAACAAAAATTGCCAGCAATAGCGAATAACAAGATAGTGATTGCTCATCTCGGTAATGGTAGTGGCTTATGTGCAATCCATCAGGGTAAAAGTGTTGAAGTAACCACTAGTTTTAGTGCCTTGGATGGTTTACCAATGGCTACCCGTACAGGTTCTTTAGATGCTGGAGTAGTTATTCATTTATTAAATGAAGGTAAAACCACAGCCGAAATTGAAAAGCTACTTTATAAACAATCTGGATTATTAGGTATTTCGGGGGTAAGTAGTGATATGCGTGCCTTGAAAGCCAGTACAGAAGAAAGAGCAAAACTAGCGATTGATTATTACGCCTTGCATATTGCACAAAATATTGCACGATTAGCGGTTAGTTTAGGTGGCCTAGATGCGGTTGTATTTACTGCAGGGATTGGTGAAAAAGATGCGAGTCTGCGTGAGCAAGTAATAAAGCAACTTAAGCCATTATTTGGTTTTAAATTAGATCAACAAGCCAATCAAAATAATAGTTTCCAAATTACCGCTAATGACAGTGAAACCTTAGCATTAGTTATCCCTACAGATGAAGAAAAAATGATAGCCAACCATGCGTGGCGTATCTATCAAGGATTATAAGCAATGAATTTAAATGCAGCAGATCTTTTTTCACTAAAAGGTAAGAAAGGCCTTATTGTTGGCATTGCTAATGAAGACTCTATTGCATGGGGATGTGCGCAAGTCTTGCATTCATTAGGCGCAGAGCTAGCTATTACTTGGTTAAATGAAAAGGCAAGAGTTTATGTAGAACCTTTAGCTGATCAAGTAAACGCCACTATTAAAATGCCACTTAATGTAATGAAAGAGGGCGAGCTAGAAAATCTCTTTAAGCAAATAACAATGCAATGGGGGCAATTAGATTTTATTATTCATTCTATAGCAAGCGCTCCTAAAGAAGACATAAAGAACGATCTAGTCGATAGTTCAAGTGCTGGCTTTTTACAAGCAATGGATATTTCCTGTCATTCCTTTATACGAATGGCAAACCTTGCCAGACCCTTAATGAAACAGGGCGGTACTTTAATAACCATGAGTTATTTAGGCGCGCAAAAAGTGATTGAAGGTTACTCATTAATGGGACCCGTAAAAGCTGCATTAGAGTCTAGTGTGCGTATACTTGCTAGTGAGTTGGGTAAAGACGGTATTAGAGTTCACGCAATTTCACCAGGGCCAATGCCTACCCGTGCTGCATTAGGTTTAAAGGATTTTGATCAGTTATTAAACGAAGCTATTGCACGTGCACCCATCCATCGTTTAGCTAGTTTAGCGGATGTGGGTGGTTTATGTGCTTTATTAGTGAGCGAGGCAGGACGAGGCCAAACAGGGGGTATACATTTTATCGATGGTGGGTTAAATATAATGGGATAAAAAACTAGCCAGTACTTAGATTTATTAAGTACTGGCAGTAGATAGTAGTTACTTATTAATTTGAATCAATGGGTAAAATAATTTCCACAACAAAGCCGCCATCAGAATGATTGCTAAATACTATTTGCCCATTATTGCTTTCTATTGCACGTCGACTAATAGCTAACCCTAAACCATAACCTTGCGAGGTTTGACCAGGTACTCTATAAAAGGGTTTACTTAATTGAGCAAGATGCTCAGCAGAAACTCCAACACCATAGTCTCTAATTGTTATATGGATTTTATTATCTTTTTGTTGGGTAGATATTTCAATGGGTTTATCAGTTGGATTAAATCTTAACGCGTTACGAATTAAATTATCTAAGGCTCGTTCTAAACGGTCTTCCCAACCATCGATGACAATAGTGTCAGGTACATTCAGTATGATTCTTTGATTAGGCGCGGTGATTTTGGCATCTTCTTGTAGTTTCTTTAACAAAGGGGCTAGCGGTATAGCTGTTTTATTGCCAGGTACACTATCTAATCTAGCAAGTGTAAGTATTTCACTAATAAGTGACTCTAACCGATCACACTCCAACGAAAGGCGGTTGGAGAGTTTTTCTCTATCCTTATCATCCGCACGTTCTAGCAGTGCAGTAGTAATTTTTAGGCGTGTTAAAGGCGATCGTAACTCGTGGGACACATCGCGCAGCAATTGCCGTTGACTATCAATCAATGTTTGTAAATGCTCACCCATTAAACTAAAGTCTTTAGCCAATAAACCAAATTCATCTTTACGATTTGCTAAATTAGCTAAACTATTTTTCTGGTATTCTGTACGTCCTAAATCATGTACTGCTCCCCTTAGTTTTTTTAAGGGTCTAGTGATTGATATAGTTAGTAAGATACTAAAAATAGTAAGTACAATAAGGGTAATAGTAATACCACTTACAGGGCGCCATATGCTTTCACGTTGCCAAGCAGTTAACTCACTGTTAGGTATTCTGAAGATAAATAAATAACTATTACCTGTATTTTTGCTAGTGTATTCTTGAGTTATTTGTCGCCATTGTGGCATAGGACTTGGTGGTGGAGGCATATTATGTGCAAAATTACCATTACCTCTTAACATTCGATGGTGACGTGGACTTACTAAAGTTGTTCCAGACTCAGTTAGGATTTGTATATCAACTCGATATTTGCTTTGGTGTTGTTGCAGAAACTCTCTGGCTGACTCAACACCCTCACTTTCATAATGATCTACCCATTGCTGTGCAACATTTTTTACAATAGGTAAACTGTTTAATATCCAAGTGTCTTGGTTAAAAAAGCGACTAAACAATATAGTTAAGCTAACAGTTATGATAATAGCTAACCAAAAGCTTAAAAAGATTCGCCAGAAAAATGAGCGCACAAATATTACCTTTGAAAAATAAATGCCCACCTATAATGTGGGCATTTAGAAATAAAATAGAAGATTATTTACCAGCTTTGCTAGCTTTCCAATCTTGGAATTCTTTCCATTCTTTCATACGCTCATCTTGCATTTTTTGTCTTTCATCAAAGCGTTTTTGTTGCTCTGGAGTTAATGTCGCGCGAATTTGCTTACGTGTTTCTTCGCGTGACTTTTGTAACTCATCAGCCATTGCTTTTCTATCTGCTTCAGATAGTTTGTTATAGTACTTTTGTTTGATTTCCCAACGTGCTTTTGCTTGTTCGCCCATTACTTTTTGCATTTTCTCACGTTGTTCTGGTGTCATGTTATTCATACCAAAGTGAGAGCCTTTATGTTTACCATAGCCATAACCATGACCACCGTGTTTTGGGCCAAAATCACCACGAGCACAGGGACCTGATCCATCACAGTTGGCTGCATGTCCCATACCAGGACCACCACAAGGACCATTGCCTGGGCCAAAAGGTGCTGCTATAGCTAATGCAGGTAAGCCTGCTGCAAGTAATAAAGCTGGAATATATTTACGCATTTTGAATCTCCTAACCTTTTTATAAGGTTGTTGTTACTGTTATGGTCAGTATAACTATTTAAAGGTCAAGTACAGTCAGTAGTATGTAAAGAGTAAGTAAAGATTTTTTGCTAAGTTAGCTAGCGTAATAATAACCACGACCCCGCAATGACAATATGCGAGGACTACCATCAGAATGGGGGCCAAGTTTTTTACGCAGGTTACTAATATGCATATCTAAACTACGATCGTATAAAGTCAGTTTTCTTCCTAACGCTATTTGAGTAAGCTCATGCTTATCAATAGGTTCGCCAGGTTGTTTTATCAATGCTTCTAAAAGGCGGCTTTCAGAAACGGTTAAAACGGTTTCTACTTCATTAATAGTAACTACCCCACGTGCAGGGCTGAAGCTTAAATCACCTAGCTCAATATGACTTGGTGTGGCAGTATTATGGTTAGTGGAGCGTCTTAATATAGCCTTTAAACGAGCAGTAAGTTCTCTAGGCTCACAAGGCTTGGGCAGATAATCATCTGCACCTAACTCTAGACCTAAAATGCGATCTAGTGGTTCACCACGTGCTGAAAGCATTAACACGGGCAATTCAGGGTGGTTTGTTCTTAACAGCTTAAGTAAATCTAGACCGTTACCATCTGGCAACATAACATCAAGAATAACCGCATCTGGTAAAGATTGAGTCGCTAAATAATCTTTACCAGCTTGGGTTGTATGACAAGAGTTAACATCAAATCCCTCTTGAGTGAGCCAGTGGGTTAATAACTCACACAGCTCTTCATCATCGTCTATCAGTAGTATATTATTCATCCGTAATCACTAAGGTAGTACTTTCTTAAAAGGTTTAACGTCTACATTACTATAAACACCTGCTTCGCAATAGGGGTCAGCATTCGCCCACGCTTGGGCTGCCGCCAATGAGTCGAACTCAGCAATAACTAAACTGCCTGTAAAACCACACTCACCCGGATCATTGCTGTCAACTGCGGGATGAGGTCCTGCAATAATTAGACGCCCCTGTTGCTTCAGTGCTTCTAAGCGTTCTAAGTGAGCAGGTCGCGCTTTCAATCTAACTTGTAGAGTATTAGGCTTGTCTGTTGCAATAATGGCATAAAGCATAATTATTCCTCTGAATTAGTAGGCTGCTCTTCTTCTTTAATATGACGTGATAAGTAGATTGCTTGACCAATCATAAAAATAATAGTCATAGCAAGACTACCAAACACTTTAAAGTCTACCCAAATACTATCAAAAGTGAAAGCAACAAATAAATTTGCAGCACCACAAATGATAAAGAAAATAACCCAAGCAATATTGAGTTTTCGCCAAATAGCATCTGGCAGTGTAACCGCTTTGCCCATTAAGCGTTGCACAATAGGCTCTTTACCAATGAATTGACTACCTAAGAAGGCTAAGGCAAAGATCCAGTTCACAATAGGCGCTTTTAGTTTTATAAAGGTTTCACTATGGAAGGCAAGTGTTAAGCCACCTAATAGTAAACAGGCCGCTAAGGTAATCATTTGGCCATTATCTAATTTTCTTTGTTTTAGGAAAATAGCACCATAAACAATAATGGAAACAATAATAAGCACCGCTGTAGCACTATAAATGCCACCTAAGGTAAAAGTATAGCCAAACAGTTCTATAGGCCGAGGTTCTATTTTAAATACAATAAAAAATAGGATAAGAGGAATAAAATCTATAAACTGTTTCACGAAAACACAATCCAAAATGATTTAAAAAAGGCATAATAGCAAACTTATTTGTTACCTTCATAGATTATAAATATTTTGTAGTTATTTTATGAGCCAAACCATTGATCTACATTGTCATAGTACAGCATCTGACGGAGCTTTAAATCCAACGGATTTAATATTACGTGCGCAGATGAAAGGGGTGAAGGTATTATCCCTGACAGATCATGATACGATTGATGGATTAACAGAGGCTATAGCGGCAGCTAATACTGTAGGAATAGCACTTGTTAAAGGCGTGGAGATTTCGTGTATTTGGGAAAATATCACAGTACACATACTTGGCTATGGATTTGATGTTGATAATACACGTTTGCAAGAGCTATTAGCTTTCTTAAGAGAAGCTCGCTGGTTAAGAGCGAAACAAATTGCAGATAAGCTGCATACAAAAGGAATGGTTAATTTATTAGATAAAGCGATTAACCAACAACAGCAACAATTTACAAGCAATAATGGTCCTGGTCGACCCCATTTTGCCCGCGCAATGGTTGCTGAGGGATATGTGGATACAACAAAAGAAGCCTTTCAGAAATGGCTAGGAAATGGGAAAATAGGCGATGTTAAGCAACATTGGCCTAGTTTGCAAACGGTTGTCGATATTTTACATAAAAGTGGTGCGTGGGTTAGTTTAGCTCATCCTTGTCAATATAATATGACGCGCACTAAACTTTGTCGTTTATTAAGAGAGTTTATAGCCTCTGGTGGTCATGCCATGGAGGTAGTAAACGGTTTCCAACCAGCAGAACAGGTAGGTAAACTTGCTAATCTTGTAAGAGATTTTGGATTATTAGCAAGTGCTGGTAGTGATTTTCATTATCCTAATAAATGGGGTGAACTTGGCTTATATCGTCCAATGCCAGAAGACTTACCACTTCTTTGCAAAAAACTAGGTGAATTACACTAATTATTTTTTAAGAGGACTCTCATGAGCCAATTTTTTCAGATTCATGTAGAAAACCCACAACCACGTTTGATTAAACAAGCGGCTCGTATTATTGAAGAGGGTGGTGTTGTTATTTATCCAACAGATACTACCTATGCATTAGCTTGTTGCATTGGTAATAAAGCAGGTATTGACCGTATTCGCCAGATTCGCCAATTGGATGAAAAACATAATTTTACATTAATTTGTCGTGATCTTTCTGACTTAGGTATCTATGCAAAGGTTAATACCAGTGCCTTTCGTTTGTTAAAAACCTATACACCAGGGCCTTATACATTTATTTTAGAAGCAACCCGTGAAGTACCACGAATGCTAATGCATCCAAAGCGTCGCACAATAGGCCTAAGAGTACCTAATTTTCCTATTACCCAAGCATTATTAGCAGAAGTTACAAAACCCTTGTTAACCACTAGTCTAATTATGCCTGATGAATCGCAACCTATGACTGATCCTTATGAGATCAGGGATTTACTAGAAAATCGTGTGGATCTTATTATAGATGGTGGGATGGGTAATTTAGAGGTTTCTACTGTAATTAGCTTAGTAGATGATACACCAGAAGTTATTAGGGAAGGATTAGGCGATCCTAAGCCCTTCCAATAATTATGACAATAATTAATACCTCTATTCCTACCAACCCTCAATTACCACTTGCTTTAGTTTATGGCGAGGCGGTTATAGAGGTTCCACAGGATTTATATATTCCACCAGATGCGCTAGAGGTTATTCTAGAAGCCTTTGAAGGGCCATTGGATTTATTGCTTTATTTAATTCGTAAGCAGAATATAGATATTTTAGATATCCCAGTGGCAGAAATTACCCGCCAATACATGAGTTATGTGGAGTTAATGAAGTCTGCACGATTGGAGTTAGCTGCCGAATATTTATTAATGGCAGCGATGTTGGCAGAAATTAAATCTAGAATGTTACTGCCTAAACTACATAGTTCCGAAGAGGAGGAAGAAGATCCTCGCGCTGAATTGATTAGACGTTTACAGGAATATGAGCAAATCAAGGTAGCTGCTGAGGGATTAGATGAAATACCTCGTTTAGATAGGGACATTAAAGAGATACAATTAATTGCACCAGAAGCCAAAGCAATAAAGTTATTACCTGAGGTCACGTTGCAAGAACTATTGTTGACTGTTTCAGAAGTGTTGAAAAGAGCAGAGATGTTTGAACAACATCAGGTATCAAGGGAAGTTCTTTCTACCAGAGAAAGAATGACTACTATTTTAGAAACAATAGCAGGCAAGGGATTTGTACCTTTTATTCAATTATTTCAAGTGGAAGAAGGTAAGCTAGGGATTGTGGTTACTTTTATGGCTATTCTAGAACTAGTGAAAGAATCATTAATTGATATTATACAAAATGAACCTTTTGCACCTATTCATGTGAAAGCAAAGATAGCAATGGAGACAGCAAGCTATGAATCTGAATGAGCCAGTAGAGTTAGCCATTCTGCTTGAGGCATTATTATTAGCTCATAATCAACCATTGACTATTGATCGCATAGAGTCATTGTTTGATGAGGAAGAAAAACCCTCTACTGCACAAATTCATGAAGCCCTACAAGTTTTAGCAGATAATTGTCAAGCTCGTGCTTATGAGCTAAAGGAAGTAGCATCAGGTTATCGGTTACAAGTGCGTAGTGATTTCGCGCCATGGGTGAGTAGGCTATGGGAAGAAAAGCCACAACGTTACTCAAGGGCTTTATTGGAAACATTAGCGTTAATTGCTTATCGGCAGCCTATTACTCGTGGCGAAATAGAAGATATTCGTGGTGTGGCCGTTAATAGTCAAATCATTAAAACCTTACAAGAACGTGATTGGATACGTGTGGTAGGATATAAGGATGTACCAGGTAAGCCAGCAATGTTAGCCACCACCAAAGCTTTCTTAGATTACTTTAATTTAAAAAGCCTAGAAGAATTACCTGCACTTTCAAGTATTAAGCCTATTCAGGAAGAGTTCCCTATTTTAGTAGATGAGCTAACTGTTGAAGTTGAACAAGATTTAATAGTGACTGATCAACAAGTAATAGAAAATGAAGAAGATCAAGCTCCTCAATCAGAAAAAAGCTTTAAAAACCTATTAGAAGAATGGGATCAACTGGAGCAGGGGGTAAAAATAGATTTTTCGGATTTACTACCTGAATCAGTCAAAGCAGAGCCTGAAGAATAAAAAAGCCGATCATTTGATCGGCTTTAGCAACAAACGGCAGTAATTACTTACGACCAGCTTTGTTTAACATACGAGCAGCACGCTCATTAGCTTCATCAGCTGTTTGTTGAGCTTGTTGTGCAGCACTTAATGCTTGTTGTGCAGTTTGCTGAGCTTGTTGAGCTGTTTGTTGTGCTTGGTTAGCAGTTGCTTCAACAGAATCTAAACGATGAGATCCTTTGTTAGAACAACCAGCAGCTAATACAGTAACTAAAGCTAAAGCAGATGCTTTAAGAATAATGTTCATTAATTTCTCCTAAATAATAGTAAATTTACCACGTTTAGAATAATGTCATATTAATTAAGGCATCAGCAATTATCCAAAAGTCATAATTAAATAACTGGTCAATAAAAAAGCCGATCAAATGATCGGCTTTTAAAACTGATTAAAATAATAAATTATTTACGACCAGCTTTGTTTAACATACGAGCAGCACGCTCATTAGCTTCGTCAGCTGTTTGTTGAGCTTGTTGTGCAGCGCTTAAAGCTTCTTGTGCAGTTGCTTGAGCTTGTTGAGCTGTTTGTTGAGCTTGTTGTGCAGTTGCTTCAACAGCGTCAACACGATCAGAGTTGCTAGAACAGCCAGCAGCTAAAACAGCAACTAAAGCTAAAGCAGATGCTTTAAGAATAGTATTCATTGTGTATCTCCTAGATTTTTATTTATACATCATTTTAAAATTACCCTTGTGCTATTTTTGGTTTTATCAAGCAAATACTTAGCACAAGTGGCAATTTATATTATAGCCATAAAAAAAGCCAATCAAAAGATTGGCCTTCAACTTTTCGCAAATAAATTATTTACGACCAGCTTTATTTAACATACGAGCAGCGCGTTCGTTCGCTTCGTCAGCTGTTTGTTGAGCTTGTTGCGCAGCGCTTAAAGCTTGTTGTGCAGTTGCTTGAGCTTGTTGAGCTGTTTGTTGAGCTTGTTGTGCAGTTGCATCAACAGCATCAATGCGCTCAGAGTTGCTAGAACAACCAGCCGCTAAAACAGTCACTAAAGCTACAGCAGATGCTTTAATAATCATATTCATTGTAAATCTCCTAAGTATTTGTTTTTCATAGTTATATAATGGCTTAAGCCATAGTCTTATATTATCAGAAATAGTTTAAATTAACTGATAGTATGCAAAAGATAGCTTAATTTTTTTTAAACAAGCAATCTATGTCCCACAATTTGAACGCTTATTTTGTAAAAAAGTTCCTAAGGATTAATTAAATATTTTGGTAATTCATCAAATTGATTAATAATGGTTATAGGAGAATAGCTTTTTAAAACTTCTATAGATTGTGCCCCATAGCTTACAGCGATGCTATCCATATTTGCATTATTAGCCATCTGTAAGTCAAAAGAAGCATCGCCCACCATAACCGCTTGTTTATTAGTTAACCCAAAATAATCTAATAACTCGTTTAACATCTTAGGGTTTGGTTTGCCCGCAGTTTCGTCAGCACAACGGGTTGCGTCAAAAAAATCAGTAAGCTGTAATGCCCCTAAAATACGATCTAACCCTATACGGCTTTTACCTGTTGCAATGGCTAATAAATAACCCTTTTGTTGCAGTTTTTTTAGAGTTTCTAACACATTTGGATACAAATTTGGTGTCGTTTTTTCCATTTCCACAAAGTTTTTAGCGTAATTTTCTAAATATTCGCTTAATTGTTTAGCAGATAACTCTGGATAAAGCTTACTTACTGCGTTATCCAATCTAAGACCGATAATATTTTTAACACTTTGGTTATCTAAAATAGGTAACCCAAAATCCTTTGCAGTTACATGAATACTGTTAACAATTAGATTGATGGAATCAAGCAATGTACCATCCCAATCAAAAATAGCTAACTTATACTTTGCCATTTAATTGCTCCAACGTATTTTCCCATAACGGCTCAACAGGCGCTTCTACAGATAAGGTCTTATTATCTGGTAAGGTAATAGTCAGTGCATAAGCATGTAAAAATAAGCGCTTACCACCTAAATTACGAATAGTCTTAGAAAACTCCTCATCACCGTATTTAGGGTCACCTGCTATCGAATGACCAGCATGCTTGGCATGTACCCTAATTTGGTGAGTTCGGCCTGTAATAGGACTGGCTTCTACCAGCGTAGCAAAATCACCAAACCGCTTTAAAACTTTAAATAAGGTTAATGCCTCTTTGCCTTCAGGATTTACCTCTACCATACGCTCACCAGAGCGTAGATTATTTTTTAATAAAGGCGCAGAAACTTTCTTTTTGGCTGTAGGCCAGTTGCCTCTAACTAAGGCAAGGTAGCGTTTATCAACGCCATCACCCCGTAATTGAGTGTGTAAATGACGTAACATACTGCGTTTTTTAGCAATCATTAATAAACCAGAGGTATCACGGTCTAAACGATGTACCAACTCCAACTCTTTAGCTTCTGGACGTAATTGGCGAAAAGCCTCAATAACCCCAGCACTTACTCCACTGCCACCATGCACAGCAATACCTGCTGGCTTATTAACAATGATTAAACCTTTATCCTCATAAATAATAGCGGCTTCTAAACGTTCCAATAATGGTTGCGCAAAAGGCTCTTTTTCTGTTTTTTCAGCTAAACGCAAGGGCGGAACACGGATAATATCGCCTGCTTGTAGTTTATACTCAGGTTTAATACGCCCTTTATTAACCCGTACTTCTCCTTTACGCAAAATACGATAAATAAGGCTTTTAGGAACCCCTTTTAATTGCGTGCGAAGGAAATTATCAATACGTTGCCCAGCATAAGAGGGGGATACTTCTAACCACTGCACCGCTGTTTGGTTAGGTGTAGTAGTTGAGGCGTCTGTCATAATGGTTACCTGAAATAAAGCAAATTTAAAAAGACTATTTTAGCAGTTTGTGGCGTGGCTTTCCTAATAAACACCGTTTAAATTAATAAGTTTCTTATCTTACTACCTTAACTAGGGTAAAATAACGAAATGATTGACGATATTTCTTTTCTTATAGATTCCTTAAATGATGCTCAACGAGAAGTGGTAGCCGCACCACTTGGTCAACAGTTGGTATTGGCTGGCGCTGGCTCGGGTAAAACCCGTGTTTTGGTGCATCGTATTGCATGGCTTATGTATGTAGAGCAAGCCTCGCCATTCTCCATTTTAGCGGTAACCTTTACTAATAAAGCCGCTGCTGAAATGCGTGGGCGTATCGAACAACTACTAAAACAGCCAACCCAAGGCATGTGGGTAGGAACTTTTCATGGTCTAGCCCATCGTTTACTACGCAATCATTGGCAAGAAGCCAAGCTAATTCAAAACTTCCAAGTATTGGATAGTGATGACCAACTGCGACTTATTAAACGGGTATTAAAAGATTTAAATATTGATGATCAACGTTGGCAAGCCAGAGAAGTGCAATGGTTTATCAATAATAAAAAAGATCAAGGTATTCGCCCAAACGGTATACAGGTTTTTGGTGATGTCTACATCTCCACCATGGTACAACTCTACCAAGCCTATGAAGAATACTGCGAGCGAGCAGGGGTAGTTGATTTTGCAGAATTGCTACTGCGTGCCCTTGATTTATGGCGTGATAACCCAGAATTACTAAAACACTATCAACAACGTTTTGCCCATGTATTAGTGGATGAGTTTCAAGACACCAACGCAGTGCAATATGCATGGTTAAAAATACTCGCCAAAGGCACTAAAAGTTTAATGGTAGTAGGGGATGATGACCAATCAATCTATGGTTGGCGTGGTGCTAAAATTGAAAATATCCAATCTTTTACTGATGATTTTCCAGAGGCTGTTACCTATCGCCTAGAGCAAAACTACCGTTCAACCAATACCATTTTAAAAGCAGCTAATGCCTTGATTGATAATAACCAAGGTCGTTTAGGTAAAGAGCTTTGGACAGAAGGCAATGAAGGCGAATTAATTGCCTTATATGCAGGCTTTAATGAGCAAGACGAAGCCCGTTATATTTTAGAGCGTATCCAAGAAGCCCATAGAGAAGGTTTTAATTACCAAGAAATAGCTGTTTTATACCGTTCTAATGCCCAATCTCGTGTATTAGAAGAAAATCTATGGCGTGAAGGCATACCTTACCGTATTTATGGTGGTTTACGTTTCTTCGAGCGAGCAGAAATCAAAAATGCACTCGCTTATTTACGGCTTATTCGCTCCAAACAAGATGATAGTGCCTTAGAAAGAATTATTAACTTACCTACCCGTGGTATTGGGGAAAGAACCATTGAGCAAGTAAGGCAACTGGCCCGTGAATTAAATATCTCCTTATGGCAATCCCTCAAAGAAATTATAACCAATAAAGGTGTGCCTGCTAGAGCCTGCTCAGCGCTCAATAACTTTGTATTATTGATTAATCGCCTAACCGATGAAATACAGCCTTTAAAACTATCAGAACAAATCGATTTAGTGATTAAACAATCGGGCTTACTAGAATTTCATCGTGCTGAAAAAGGCGATAAAGGTGAAGCAAGGGTAGAAAACTTAGAAGAACTAGTAAGTGCTGCCAGCGCCTTTGAACATGATGAAGATATGGAAGACAACACCACCCCATTAGCTGCATTTTTAGATCATGCCGCTTTAGAGGCAGGGGAAAAACAAGCAGGGGATGGTGAAGACTGTGTACAACTAATGACCTTACATAATGCCAAAGGGTTAGAATTCCCCTTAGTATTTTTAACAGGTTTGGAAGAAGGGTTATTTCCTCATCAACGCAATATAGAAGATATTGATCGCTTGGAAGAAGAACGTCGACTCGCTTATGTAGGTATTACCCGAGCTATGCAACAACTGGTATTAACCTATGCAGAAACCAGACGACTACATGGCAATGAAACCTACAATAGAATCTCCCGTTTTGTTAGAGAAATCCCAACTGATTTACTACGAGAAGTGAGACTATCAGGTTCAGTAAGCCATCCATTTACTCAACAATCATCAAACCAAGATTCAACAGGCTTAAGCCTAGGGCAACGCGTACTACACCCCTTATTTGGCGAGGGAGTAATCCTAAATGCCGAAGGCTCAGGCGCACATACCCGTATCCAAGTAAAATTTGATAATGAAGGCAGTAAATGGCTGATTTTGGCGTTTGCTAAGTTACAAGTGATTTAAAAAGACTATGAGATTGTTATATTAATTAAAGAGGATTCTAGTTAGTTTGCTTCAACATTACTGTTTAATTCTTCACTTTTAACTTTTATAAATTTATTAAGATTAGCATCTGATAACCATTTGTCTATTTCATCATTACTTACATTGTTATTTTCCCTTAAGTATTCTATTACTGTACCAAAATTTTGGCTACGTATGATTTCAAAGTTATTGCTACAATCAATAATAATTTTTTGAATTTGCTCTCGTGTATATTCTCTAGCATACCATATGACAGTAAGGACAAAGGAATCTGCTTGTTTAATAGAATTAGAGGAAATATAAAGTTGAACTATTCTATCGGTTATTTGAGTTGGAACTGTAAAGAAAAATAATGGTTCATCAAATTCTTGTCTAGTTGCTTTGTGTAACCTTTTTTTGACGGCTGTTACCAAATCATCTATTGAGAGAATCATATCTATTTTGTTAAATTTATCTTTTGGTAAGTTTTCAACATAGGTTTCAAGTTTTTGTTTAATATCTAAGTCAAAATAGGCCCAACAATCATTTACAGTGGTAGCTAATAAAATGGCTATATGAAGTTGTTCTTTATTCATAGCTCGAATAATATTTGAAAGTTTTTCTCTTAGTGTTTCAGAGTAAACTTCTCTATGAATATTTCCTATAGCATTTAAGGCAGTATGAATCCTAGCTATTTTTTTAAAATCATTTGCCTCATTGATATATTTTTTTAAAAGGATAATAGTAAAGTTCCGTATTAAACTATTTCTAGCTTTTTTTAGTGGGCTCTTTTCGAAAGCCACAACTGCTTTTTGAATATCTGTTGGAAAATATTCCGAATCGACCTCAGCAATTAAAGAGTCTAATGCATATTTACCTTGAGCTGGTGGGTATTGGAGTAAATGTTCAACTGCAGATTTAATATGCATTCTAGCTAGTTCTGCGGATGGATTAAAAACGTCACTATCTGTAGTCATTGATGGGTGCGCACATCTGTTTCTGTCTTCATGCAAACGTGTCAAATCAATAAATTCTATAGGAGAAATTAATTCAAGTTTATCTAGGCATATTGTTAAAATATCTCTTTCAAACTTTAAAGAGTTTGCAATATCTCCTATTCGACGTGCGTTATCAAAAATATCAATTTGTTTTTCAGCTTCTTTATCTCCAGCCAAAGATAATTCTTTAAGTTTATCAATAATATCAAAGGAAACAGCAATCCAAGTTGACACTATTGCAGAACGAAAGGCACCTGCTTTATAACATGCAACAGCCTCCTTTATGTAATCTTTTGCTCTTTGGTCTCGACATTTTAAAACTAGTTCATCGAGATCTGATAATGGTGATGCCATTAATATCTCCTAGAAAAACTTAATATTTTTAATTTAGTCATCAAAAATAAGTTATTTTACTATTTTTGACAAGAAATTAGATCATATTAAAAAATGTAAAAAGAAAATACTAATAGATAGGCTATCATTTATTTTTAAATTATCTATTTGCCATTCCTATTAGCTAGTCTTACAATGAAAAGGCTATAGCGAAATCTATAGTGCGGGTTTGGCAGCCCGCTTCACGACAGGCCGCGGTTAGTTCTCTAACAAGCGGATAGACAGCTTTTGCCTGTATTTATGGCGGGCTGTGTACGGGACACCTTCGGGTGTGCCGATTTCCTGTCGTGATCGGTCTGCCAACCTGTGCACAGTTCCGCCTCCCTAATTATTAAAAAGGGAGGCTAACAAGGATACAGGAGCAGGCAATGACTAAACCCTCAAAATCCCCCCGTTTTATTCCCTTAAGCCCAGTTTCACAGGGTAATAGTGATAATGTTTTATATTATGATGCTAATGCACCAATAGATGCCATTTATGAGTGCGCCAGTGCAAGGCTACAGGCTATTCTAAATTTATTAGATATATTGCACGATTTTAAAAGCTCATCGCCCAATAATACGGCTGTACTTTCTGTGGTTGCTAGTTATTTATTAAACGACGCTAATACGTTGTTTGAAAGGCTAAGTTCAATAACTTTAGATTATGAAAAAGAAGACAAATAAAAAGGCTAGTCGTTACTAGCCTTTTATTGTTTGAATAAACAATTTTTTTATAGCTAAACTACTGCCTTTAAGATTTATTTTTATGTTTATTATTTAGGCTGATTATTCAGCGGATGGTGGCTAAAAATAATATAATTTGTGATATAAGTTGGTAGGTAGTTAAGCTAATAGCTTTTGTTTGTGTCCATTTTCCAAAGATGGGCGGCCACAAGTGCGCGCCAAGGTTTAAACTGCTCAAGCCATTGTTCGGTAAAATTTGCAGTAAGTTTTTCAGGGCTATTTAACAATCGCTGGAGATTTCTTCTTACTGCTACATCGCCATGTAATGAACCATCTAACCAACCAAAGCCCCGTAATAAAGCATAGCTTACTGTCCACGGGCCTATGCCTGTAATTGCGGATAGTTTATTGCTGATTAAATTAATATCGGCAGTTTTAGCGAGTTCCCATTGCTGTAAAGGTAACTCACCGTTTACGATTTGTTCGCTGAGTAATTTGATTGTCTTTGCCTTATTTTTAGAAAGTCCAGCTTGGCTAAGTTGTTGTTCTGTTACTGTTAGAAAACTATTAGCATCAGGATGACAAAGTAAACCACTGCTATGTTTAATATTAAATAATTGAATAAGTCTGCGACGAATAGCTATCGCCGCATTAACGCTAATTTGCTGACCAGTAATAGCCCACACAATGGCTTCAAAAGAGCTACAGGTAAGAGGAATTCTCAGCCCCAATTGCTGTTTAATTAAACGACCAATTTGCTTATCTTGTTTATATTGTTTTTCAAATAATTCTATGGGTTGGGTTAGCCCTAACATGCGTTGAATCATTGCGGTAAATAAGGGCAAGTTTTCGTTAACTTTACCGTCTATTAAGATAATGGCTTTAACTTGTTGTGCTTCAAAGATTAGGCTTAATAGCGCAGGATGACCTTGCCATACTAACCCTTTACTGATAGTTGATAAGGAAACCTGTTCGGAAAGCTGCTGCGGATCACGCAGATAAAAGTTAACTATATCTTGTTTAAGATAGTTTTTAGGTAACTTTATAACAGTTTGCCAAGTACTTTGATTCATCGATAGATAAGATAATTAACTAATAGAATAGGGTTTAAATTTATCATAATTTGTTTAAGTTCGCCTTGAACAATGTGTTATTTTAATAATTGTTTTTAAAAGAAAATAATCTAGTTAACAATAAAGAGCGTGGTGTTAAACAAAGTGATGTATTTTTTGTTTATTTAAATCTTAGTAACTTGACTCTAGGGGCTTTTAGTCTACACTCTATTATTAAAAATAATAGGGTATAGATACGATGGAGTTAAGACAGTTACGCTCTTTTGTTCTGGTGGTTGAGTTAGGTAGTATTGGCAAGGCTGCGCAGAAGTTGGATATAGGTACTTCTGCACTAAGTCAGCAAATTTCTAAATTGGAATCAGAGCTTGCTACTCGGCTGTTGCAGCGTTCTGCTTTGGGGGTAACCCCTACGCCCGCAGGTTTAGCTTTTTTAAAACAAGCGCAACAGGTTTTGCGCTATGCTAATCAAGCAATTGAAGCTGCACAATCTTCTCGGTTAGTAGGTTATGTTAGTGTCGGTTTTCCACCGAGTACAGCTTCTATTTTGGGCGTTCATTTTATACGGGTAATGGCGGAACGTTATCCTGATATTAAAGTACATTTAGTGGAGAGTTTATCGGGCAATTTGGTGCAGTTGGTGAATGCCCGTCAGTTAGATTTAGCTATTATTTTTAGCCAAGATATTGATAAAAGCTGGACTTCTCAGCCATTAGTAAATGAGGCTATGTTTTTGATTGGTAATGATGAATTTTTTAAAATTTATCATTTAGAGGATTATTTAGAACAAGGTGTTTTCCCCCTAAAAGCGTTAGATAAGCTGCCATTGACGCTGCCAAGCGTTAATCATGGCTTAAGAAAATTATTAGAACAACAAATTAGTAATTTGCATGTTAGTTATGAAATAGATGGTTTAAGTTTGCTGATGAATACAGTGGTTAATCTGTGCGTTGGTACGATTCAACCCAGTAGTGTGTTTATGAATCAGAATTATAGCCATTTAAATTTTTTAAAAATAACAGAACCAAAAATCGAGCGAACCAATTATCTTATTAGCCTTCCTGAGGATGAATTGTCGCCTGCTAGTCTTGCCGCAAAGTCAGTGATACGTTCTAGTATTGTAGATTTGATTGAACAGCGTGCTTGGCCGAGTACCAAAGCTATATAGTATTTAAAAAAAATAAATACCCCTTCTATTTTAGGTTATTACTCATAACTGGTTATATCTTTTAAAGTTATTTAAAAATAATTAGAAGGATGTATACATGTATGATGTTTTAGTCATCGGTGGTGGTAACGCCGCTTTGTGTGCAGCGATTACGGCGCGAGAAGAGGGAGCTTCGGTATTAATGCTTGAGGCTGCACCTAAAGAATGGCGCGGGGGTAATTCACAACATACCCGTAATTTGCGTTGTATGCATAGTCAACCACAAGATGTGTTAGTTGATGCTTATCCAGAAGAAGAGTATTGGCAGGATTTATTAAAGGTTACGGGCGGTAAAACTAACGAGGAATTAGCTCGTTTGGTTATTCGCTCTACAGAAACCTGTCGTACTTGGATGAGACAGCATGGTGTTAATTTTCAGCCACCGTTGTCTGGTGCGTTGCACGTAGCACGTACGAATGCTTTTTTTATGGGCGGTGGTAAGGCGTTGGTGAATGCTTATTATCGTAGCGCACAAGATTTAGGCGTAGTGGTTAAATACAACACGAAGATAAACAGCCTTATTTTAGACCATGGTCGATTTGTTGCCGCTATTGCAGAAGATGGTACGCGTTATGAAGCTAAGGCTTGTGTACTGGCTGCGGGTGGCTTTGAGTCTAATCTTGAATGGTTAAAAGAAGCATGGGGACAGAATGAACAAGGCGAATGGATTGCCGATAATTTTATTATTCGTGGTACTCGGTTTAACCAAGGTAATTTGTTGAAGTTTATGATTGATGAGGGCGCTGATGTGATCGGTGATCCTTCGCAGTCGCATTGTGTAGCGGTGGATGCAAGAGCCCCATTATATGATGGTGGTATTTGTACACGTATCGATTGTGTGTCATTAGGCATTGTTGTGAATAAGAGTGCAAAACGGTTTTATGATGAGGGTGAGGATTTTTGGCCAAAACGTTATGCCATTTGGGGGCGTTTGGTGGCACAACAACCTAACCAAATCGGTTTTTCGATTATTGATTCAAAATCCGTAGGTCGTTTTATGCCGCCAGTATTTGCAGGGAAGAAAGCGAGTACTATAAGGGAACTGGCGGCGCTTCTTGAGCTTGATCCTGAGCAGTTAGAACATACAGTAAGTGAGTTTAATCAAGCTTGTGTTAAAGGGGAGTTTAATCATACGGTGTTAGATAATTGTTATACGGAGAATTTAACGCCTTCTAAAACTCATTGGGCTGTGCCATTAGATACACCGCCCTTTTATGCTTATGCTTTGCGCCCAGGTATTACATTTACTTATCTTGGTTTAAAAGTAGAAAAAGATGCAGCCGTTCGTTTTAACAATGTAGCAAGCCCTAATTTATATGTTGCTGGGGAAATGATGGCGGGTAATGTGTTGGGTCAAGGTTATACAGCAGGTGTAGGAATGTCTATTGGTACTACCTTCGGTCGTATTGCAGGTAACAATGCTGCAAAAGCAGCCTTAATGAAGGAGGCTGTATAATGACTGCTTATACTAAATCTTTAATTCCCGTTGTTCAGTTAACAGACAATGAGCAAGAAGCTGCTCAAGCTTTGCAGATTTGTAATGCTTGCCGTTATTGCGAGTCTTTTTGTGCTGTTTTCCATGCGATGACAAAACGTCTGGAATTTAATCGTGCGGATATTCATTATTTAGCGAATATTTGTCATAACTGTGGCAATTGTTTGCATGCATGTCAGTATGCTCCTCCCCATGAGTTTGGTGTAAATATTCCTAAGGTCATGGCAAAAGTTCGTTTGGAAACGTATAAAAATTTTGCTGTACCTAATCAGTTTGGCAAGTTGTATCAAAAATCAGGTATTACTCTGGTTATTGCTTTAACTATTACCTTTGTCTTTTTTATGGTGGCGGCTACGTTATTTAAAGGAAATAGTTTATTTGCTTTATACCAAGGTAATTTTTATGCCATTTTCCCTCATAATTTTTTAGCGGTTACCTTTGGTTCGGTGTTTGTTGGCGCTTTGGCTTTGCTGGGGTTGGGGGTTAGAAGTTTTTGGCAACAGACTTCGGAGGTTATTGAGGAGGGGGTAGCAAAACCAGATATTGTGCAGGCTTCTAAGGATATCCTCACATTGAAGTATTTGGATGGTGGTCATGGTAAAGGTTGTAATGAGGAAGATGATCGTTACACCTTAATACGCAGACGTTTTCATCATTTAACAATGTATGGTTTTTTATTATGTTTTCTAGCTACGGTAGCTGCTACAGGTTATCACTATTTGTTTGGTATACCTGCACCTTATCCCGTGCTTAGTTTGCCTGTGTTATTGGGGATAGTAGGTGGAATAGGCTTGGTTATTGGCCCTGTAGGTTTGTTGTATTTAAATATTAGGCGTGATCCTATGCATGGTGATACCTCGCAAAGGCCAATGGATCGTGGTTTTATTTTTCTGTTGCTATTAATCAGTATTACAGGACTTGCATTGCTTGGCTTTAGAAATACTTCAGGGATGGCTTTACTGTTAATTATTCATTTAGCCACAGTAATGACGTTCTTTCTAACTATTCCTTTTGGAAAATTTGCCCATGGTTTTTATCGTGGTGCAGCATTATTGAAATTTGCAATTGAGGATCGTAATAGTAAAAAAACTAAATGATTAGTAGTAAGAGCAACCCTACTCGAGTTTGTAACAGGGCCAAATAAGATTTAAAAACAGAACAGAGAGTTCTAAGTAATAAAACTATTTAGAAAGTTAATTTAAAAGTTTCTTTTAAAATAAGAATTAGGATGGGGTGAATATGTCTGTACAAAATAACAAGAGTGGAACGATTAGGAAGATACTTAACGTTACCAGTGGGAATTTTTTAGAGCAATATGATTTCTTTTTATTTGGCTTTTATGCCACTTATATTGCAGCAAACTTTTTTCATTCAGATAACGAATACGTTTCGTTAATGATGACCTTTACTGTTTTTGCCGCAGGGTTTTTAATGCGTCCGTTAGGTGCTATTTTCCTTGGGGCTTACATCGATAGGATAGGGCGTCGTAAGGGGCTGATTGTTACCTTATCTATTATGGCAGTGGGAACGATTTTAATTACTGCTGTGCCTAGTTATGATCAGATAGGTATTATTGCGCCGATATTGGTGGTAATTGGTCGTCTGTTACAAGGACTTTCTGCAGGGGTTGAGTCTGGTGGTGTATCTATTTATTTAGCAGAAATTGCAACCGATAAAAACCGTGGTTTTATTACCAGTTGGCAATCAGGAAGTCAGCAAATAGCGGTTGTGTTTGCGGCTATACTGGGCTATGGCTTAAATAAAATTTTGACTGAACAACAAGTTTCTGAATGGGGATGGCGTTTACCTTTCTTAATTGGTTGTTTAATTATCCCGTTGATTTTTATTTTACGTCGTTCTTTAGAGGAAACAGAAGCATTTAAATCACAAAAAACACATCCAACTGGCCAAGAAATTTTTCAAACGATGGTAAGTAATTGGAGAGTGGTGCTTGCAGGTATGTTGATGAGTGCAATGACAACCACCACCTTCTATTTTATTACGGTGTATACGCCAATATACGCTAAAAGAGCTCTGTCACTTTCAACTACGGATAGTTTGTTAGCTGCTGTTATGGTGGGGTTATCTAACTTTATTTGGTTGCCTATTGGTGGCGCTATTTCTGATAAGGTGGGTCGTCGCCCCGTATTGGTTGGAATAACCATATTGGCAATTCTTACTGCTTATCCTGCATTAAATTGGTTAGTAAATAATACAACCTTTACTAATTTAATTATTGTGTTGTTATATTTCTCATTCTTCTTTGGTATGTATAATGGTAGTATGATTGCTACACTGGCAGAGTCTATGCCGCAGCGCGTGCGTACCGTTGGCTTTTCTCTAGCCTTCAGTTTAGCTACTGCTGTGTTTGGTGGCATAACACCTATGGCTAGCACATTTCTTATTGAACATACAGGAAACGCTAGTACCCCTGCTTTCTGGTTGATGTTTGCGGCAACTTGTAGTTTATTCGCGAGTATATATTTATGTAAGCGTTTACCACAAAATAAGAGCTTGAAATAAATTTGGGGTATTAAAAAAGGCTAGTAAATACTAGCCTTTTTTATTTGAATAACTAATTATTTTTTGAAGTTAGCTACTGCTTTTTTAATTTCTTCTTTAGCAGCATTTGAATCGCCCCAACCTTCTAATTTAACCCATTTGCCTTTTTCTAAATCTTTGTAGTGTTCAAAGAAGTGTTTAATTTGGTCTAATAGTAGCTGTGGTAAGTCTGAACACTCTTTAATATCATTATAAAGAGGTGTTAATTTTTCGTGTGGAACGGCGAGTAATTTCGCATCACCGCCTGCTTCGTCCGTCATATTTAATACGCCGATAGGACGTGCACGAATTACTGAACCAGCCGCTACGGGATAAGGGGTGATAACTAATACATCTAATGGATCACCATCATCTGCTAGGGTATTAGGAATATAGCCATAGTTAGCAGGATAGAACATAGGCGTAGCGACAAAACGGTCTACAAATAAGGTATCTGAGTCCTTGTCGATTTCGTATTTGATAGGGTCGTGATTAGCTGGGATTTCAATAGCTACATAGATATCATTAGGGATATCTTTGCCTGCTGGGATGTCACTATAACTCATTGGTTGCTCCAAATTTTTAATATAGTTAGGGTGTAATAAAATTAAGTTAAACTAGCTTAGCAATCCATTTGGTAGGTATTCCAAGCGGTTTTGTTGGCAATTCTATCGTAAAATGCTTTAGCGCGGTAATTATTCTCCGCTGTAATCCAGCGAATAAATGGCCAACCATTTTGTTGCGCTTGCTGTTTAAGGGCTTGCATAAGTGCATCCACTACTTTTTTACCACGGCAAGCAGGGTCTACAAATAGGTCATCTAAAAAGCCTACTGTAAAGCCATTTAAAGGAGAAAGCATTTCACGGTAATGGGCTAAGCCAACGAGTTTGCCGTCTAATTCTGCTACGAGGGCAAACATTTTTTTGTCTTTAATCCATTGCCATACCGTAGCTACTTTCTTTTCATCAAAGTCTCGTTGGTAAAAGCTAATATAGCCTTTGTAAACTTCAACCCATTGTTGGTAGTCTTTTTCTTCTACAAATCGAATGGTTATATCTGTCATTTTATTTTGCCTTATTTAGATCCAATTGATAGGTATGCCAAATAGTTTTTCTGGCTATTTTGTCGTGGAATGCTTTAGCGCGGTAATTGTTTTCACGGGTTTTCCAACGAATAAATAACCAATTTCTGTCTTTGCCTAAACGTTTTAAATCTTCTATTAATAAATCTGCTACGCCTTTACCGCGGTATTCTTCTAGCACAAACAGGTCTTCTAAGTAGCCCGTTAATTTACCATTAAGAGGCGAATATAGTTGTTGTGAATGGGTAAGGCCAACAAATTGATCATCCGCAATGGCAACTGAGCAGAATACCTTGTGTTCCATTAACCATTGCCATAAGGTATTAATGCTTTGTTGGTCAAAAGTTCTACGACAGAAAGTAATATAGCCTGTATAGAGCGTAAGCCATTGTTGATAATCTTCTGCACTAATAGCTCTTACAGTAATGGTTGTCATAGCGTGCCTGTTAGCGAATAGTGATGCCTTGTTCTGCCATAAATGCTTTAGCTTCTGGAATGGTGTATTCGCCAAAGTGGAAAATACTAGCCGCTAGTACTGCATCAGCTTTACCGTAAATAATGCCATCCGCTAAATGTTGTAAATTACCCACTCCGCCAGAGGCAATAACAGGCAGTGAAATAGCTTCGCTTATGGCACAGGTAACACCCAGATCAAAACCGTTTTTCATGCCATCTTGATCCATACTGGTTAATAATATTTCACCAGCACCTAGCGCTTCCATTTTTCTTGCCCATTCTACTGCATCTAAACCAGTAGGCTTACGGCCACCATGAGTGAAGATTTCCCAACGAGGTTGTTCATCAGCTGTGGAAACCTTTTTAGCGTCAATTGCTACTACAATACATTGTGAACCAAAGCGTTCAGCGGCTTCTTGAACAAACTCAGGGTTAAATACTGCAGCGGTGTTAATAGAGACTTTATCTGCACCTGCATTAAGAAGGTTACGAATATCTTCTATAGTTCTTACACCACCACCTACAGTTAATGGAATAAATACTTCACTCGCCATTCTTTCTACAGTGTGTAGCGTTGTATTACGATTATCCACAGAGGCTGTAATATCTAAAAAGGTGATTTCATCGGCCCCTTGTTCATTATAACGACGTGCAATTTCTACAGGATCGCCTGCATCACGGATATTTTCAAACTTTACTCCTTTAACGACACGACCGTTATCAACATCTAAACAAGGAATAATGCGTTTTGCCAGTGCCATATCAACTCCAGATATTATTTTTTAGCTTTGTATTCATCGCAAAGTTTTTGAGCTTCGCCTAAGTCTAAAGTATTTTCGTAAATAGCACGGCCAGTGATAACACCTGTAATATTAGGTTGGTTAGCATCTAGTAGTGTTTGAATATCATCTATTGTATGGATGCCACCTGATGCAATTATTGGGATTGAGGTGGAGGCCGCTAACGCAGCAGTATGTTCCACATTACAACCTTGTAACATGCCATCGCGGCTAATATCGGTATAAACAATGGCTGATACACCATAGTCTTCAAAACGTTTAGCAATATCTTCTACGCGGTGTGAGCTAATTTCTGCCCAGCCATCAGTAGCCACCATGCCTTCCATCGCGTCAATACCAACAATAATTTTATCTGGAAAATTACTACAGGCTTCTTTTATAAAGTTAGGCTCTTTCACTGCTTTGGTGCCAATAATAACGTAGTTAACACCTGTCATTAGGTATTGATCGATAGTTTCTAAAGAGCGGATACCACCGCCTACTTGGATTGGTAGGTCTGGAAATCGGTGAGCAATAGCCTCTACAATCGGAGCACTAACAGGTTTACCTTCAAATGCGCCATTTAGGTCTACTAAGTGCAGTCTTCTACAGCCAGCAGCAACCCATTTTTCAGCAACTGCTACAGGGTCATCAGAAAAAACGGTAACATCGGACATTTTACCTTGACGTAATCTAACGCAAGCGCCATCTTTTAAATCAATAGCTGGTATCACTAACATATTTCACCTTCAGAGTAATATTATGGGAGCGAGTAAAAATCAGCTTTTACCAGTAACCATCCCATGTAACGAAATTTTGTAATAGCTGTAGGCCATGTGTATGGCTTTTTTCAGGGTGGAATTGCACGGCAAAACATGAACCTTTAGCCACTGCCGCAGCGAAATCCACTCCATAGTGAGTAGTGCCTACTAGCTGTTGGTCGTTGGCTACTTTTGCATAGTAGCTATGGACAAAATAAAAACGACCTTGATTAGGTATTTCATGCCATAAAGGATGATCTAAGCTTTGGTTGACTTCATTCCAGCCCATATGAGGAACTTTTAATCGTTCATCATTAGTATCATGTAAGTCTTTACCAAAAAACTTAACTTCACCTGAAAATAATCCTATACAGTCAACGCCATTGTTTTCTTCACTGCGATCAAATAAGGCTTGCATACCAACACAGATGCCTAAGAAAGGGCGTGTACCACTAATTTCTTTCACTAATTGATCAAAACCTAGCCGACGAATTTCTGCCATACAGTCTCGAATAGCACCAACACCAGGGAATACTATACGATCAGCTTCTCGAATAACATCAGCATCACTGGTTACTATGACACGACCAGCGCCAACATGTTCCAAAGCTTTTGCTACAGAATGTAGATTGCCCATGCCATAGTCAATGACAGCCACTGTTTGCATTACAAGCACCCTTTAGTAGAAGGAATTTCATCAGCCATTCTTGGGTCTTGTTCTATGGCCATACGAAGGGCACGACCGAACGCTTTAAATACAGTCTCTATCTGATGATGGGCGTTAGCGCCGCGTAAATTATCAATATGCAGGGTTACTTTAGCGTGATTAACAAAGCCATGGAAGAATTCTGAAAATAACTCTACATCAAACTTACCCACTGTGCCTCTTGTATAAGGTACATGCATTTGCAAGCTAGGGCGACCAGAGAAATCAATCACCACCCGTGACAATGCCTCGTCCAATGGAACATAAGCATATCCATAACGACGAATACCTTTTTTATCACCAATGGCTTGATTAACTGCCTCACCTAGCGTGATACCAATATCTTCAACGCTGTGGTGATCATCAATGTGGATATCGCCATTGCAGGTGATATCTAAGTCTACTAGACCATGCCTAGCTATTTGATCTAGCATATGCTCAAGAAAAGGAATGCCAGTATCAAACTTGGCTTTGCCTGTACCGTCAAGATTAACGGATACCTTTATTTGTGTTTCTTTTGTATCACGTTTAACGGTTGCGCTACGTTCAACCATTGTTGCTCCAGTTAGTCGTATAAAATATTTATTATAACTAAATGTTAAAATAAATACGTTAGTTGGCTAAAAATTATAGAATAAAGAATTCACATACTATACTGTATAGTAAACCGCTTTAAAATGGAAAAAATTATGAAGGCAATTAAATATCTCAGTTATTTTATTATAGGACTAGTTGTTCTAGTTCTTTTATTATTTTTTGGGCTAATCTTATTCTTTAACCCCAATAATTACAAAGCAGAAATTCAAAACCTCGTTAAAGAAAAAGCTAACATGGAGCTTAAAATTGATGGAGATATTAGCTGGACATTTTATCCATGGCTAGGTATTTCCATTCAAAATACTAGTGCAGCTAGTGTTGAAAGCCCAGATAAACCTTTTGCACAAGTTAAAGAGTTAGACCTTTCAGTAAAATTATTGCCTTTATTTAAAGGTCAGATTCAAATGAATGACGTTAATATTGATGGCCTCGTTGTTGATTTGGAAAAAGATGCACAAGGTAAAACCAACTGGGATAAAGTAGGTCAAACTGCTACTACAGGAAATACACAGACTACAACGGATAAACCAACTACAGAACAGCCAAAAGAATCAACAGGTAGTGGTAAAATTGATTTAGATGTGAATAGTATTACCATTAATAATACTAAAATCATGTATAGGGATTTAAAAACGGGGCAAGACTATACAATTAATGATGTGCATTTATCGACAGGTACTATCCGTATTGGTGAGCCTATAACAGTTAAATTAGGTGCTAATCTTAAAAGTGCGCAACCAAAATTATCTACCACCGTTAACTTACAAGGCCAGTTAGTTTATGATCTTGATGCACAGCATTACGAAGTGCAAGGGCTTGATTTAGCAAGTGATATTACAGGCGATATACTTAATGGTAAAACAGCTAGCTTTACAGCTAAAGGTGACCTTGTTGCTGACTTAAAAGCCAACACGGCTGCTTGGAATAAACTTAGCCTTACTTTAGATGATTTAAAGATATCAGGTAGTATTAACGCTGCTAACATTACAGGCGATGTACCAACAGTAAAAGGCGTGATAACAGCGGATACCTTCAACCTACGTAAAGTATTAACAGATATTGGTATAGCTTTACCAGAAATGGCTGATAGTAATGCACTAACTAAAGTTGGCTTCTCTACCAACCTTTCAGGTTCTACTAAAGCAGTTGCTTTAAACGATTTAAAAATTAAGTTAGATAACACCAACTTTACAGGTAGTGTAGCTGTTACTGATTTAGCAAAACAAGCAATTAAAGTTAAGTTAACAGGTGATTCTATTAATGTAGATAATTATCTACCACCAGAAGCCAAACAAGCTGCGCAGAATACTAAAGCAACCACTACAACAACAGGTACAGGAAAAACAGTTACTGTTAATCAGCCTGTTTGGAGTAATGATCCAATGTTTGATCCTGCAAGTTTACGGGGTTTAGACATAGATGCAGATTTAACTATCAACCAATTAACTGTCAAAAAATTACCATGGCAAGGCTTTGGGGTAAAATTAACGGCTAAAAATAGTGTGATCAATTTACAAAATGTTGGTGGTAAATTATTTACTGGCGCTATTAATGTTAAAGGCTCAATAAATGCTAGCTCTAATACGCCTCAAATTACAATACAACCAACCATTAGTAATATCCCTATTGATAAGCTATTAGCTAGTCAAGATATGAAAGATATTCCTATTAGAGGTAATTTAAATTTTAACGGTAACATACGTACCGCTGGTGTAAGCCAAGCCGCTTTAGTGAAAACTTTAAATGGTAACGCTAACTTTGTGGTAAACGATGGTGCATTAATTGGTGAAAATTTTGAATACCAAGTTTGTCGAGCAGTAGCTCTAGTGAGAAAAGAGTCATTAACTTCACAGTTTAACCGTACTGAAACCAAATTTAACCAATTAAAAGGTTCGGTAAATATTACTAACGGTGTGGCTAGTAACCAAGACTTAATTATCTCTATTGCTGGTTTTGAAACTAAGGGTAAGGGAACATTCAATGTTTCTACCATGATGATTGATTACCAAATTGCTTTAGCATTAAAAGGTGAGCAAGATGTGAGTGGCGATCCAGCCTGTAAAGTAAATCAAGATGTAGCAGGTATAGATTTCCCATTACTCTGTAAAGGTTCAGTACTAGCTGGCGGTGGCCTCTGTGGTATTGATACAGGTGCTATTGGTCAAATGGCTTTAGAAATTGGTAAAAATAAAGCTAAAGAAGAAATTAACAAAGCGTTAGATAAAGAAAAAGACAAATTGAATAAGAAACTTGAAGATAAATTAGGCGATAAAGCACCTAATGTTCAAGGAATTTTAAAAGGCATTTTGAATAAGTGATAACAGCGGTAACCTTTGCTGAGAAGGTGCTTGCATGGTATGACCGTCATGGTCGCAAGCACCTACCTTGGCAGCAAGATGTAACTCCCTATAAAGTTTGGGTTTCTGAGATTATGTTGCAGCAAACCCAAGTTTCTACAGTGATTAATTATTTTTCTCGTTTTATGGAGTCATTGCCAACGGTTCAGGCCTTGGCAAATGCTCCACAAGATGAGGTTCTGCATCTATGGACAGGACTTGGTTACTACAGTAGAGCAAGAAACTTACAAAAAACAGCACAAATTATCACTAATAACTACCAAGGTACCTTTCCTGCCACAGTTGAACAACTAACTGAGTTGCCAGGTATAGGGCGCTCAACCGCTGGTGCAATTCTTAGCCTAGCAATGAACAAGCGAGCTGCTATTTTAGATGGTAATGTTAAACGTGTATTGTGTCGTTATTTTGCGGTACAAGGTTATCCTGGAGAAACTAAGGTAGCTAAACAGCTTTGGGAAATTGCTGAACAGTTAACACCTAATGAACGCGTTAATCATTATACTCAAGCTATGATGGATATGGGGGCTATGCTTTGTACACGTACTAAGCCCAATTGCCTGTTGTGTCCAATACAAGCTGATTGTAAAGCGAGGATAGCGGGTACTACCAAAGATTATCCAAATCCTAAGCCTAAAAAAGAATTGCCACAAAAACATGTAATTATGCCCTTGTTTAAGTATCAAGATACCATTCTACTTTATCAGAGACCTAATACTGGCCTTTGGGGAGGTTTGTGGAGCTTGCCTGAAGTACAAAACCAAGCAGAATTACAAAGCTATGCAAAACAACATGGTTTGACCATAGTAGCTGAAAAGCCATTAACAAAGCTAATACATACCTTTAGTCATTTTCAGCTAACCATAGAACCTTATCTGATAGAGGTTAGCCCAAGTATTAATAAAGTGGCTGAAAATACCCAAATCTGGTATAACTTAACGCAACCGCCTCGTTTAGGGCTAGCTGCCCCAGTAAAAAAGTTATTAGCTCAAGTAAGCTAAATTAGTAGGAGTATACAAATGTCACGTATGGTTTTTTGTCGTAAATATCAGCAAGAATTAGAAGGCCTAGATAATCCTCCTTATCCAGGTCCCAAAGGCCAAGATATCTATGAAAATATTTCTAAAAAAGCTTGGGATGAGTGGACAAAAGAACAAACTATGCTAATTAATGAAAAACATCTTAATATGATGAATGCAGAGCACCGTAAGTTTTTACAAGAACAGATGGAAAAATTCTTTCTTGGTGCAGCGTATGCTAAAGCAGAAGGTTATGTTCCTCCTTCAAATTAGAAATAATTTTTCATTAGACTCTTGACAGTCAGCGTTAAAAACAGTTTAATAGCGACCCATTGCTCGGATAGCTCAGTTGGTAGAGCAGAGGATTGAAAATCCTCGTGTCGACGGTTCGATTCCGCCTCCGAGCACCATATATAAAGCCTAGTTAATTGATTTAACTAGGCTTTTTTATTATTTAAAATAAGTTGTACCCCTGTTTGTACCCCCATTTTGATTTGCTGTAGGTATAAAATGGTAAAATTTATTTTCCATTTTGTAGGTAAAAGATAATATTAGAAAGGTACTCAATAAAAAAAGGGGAATCTTCAATTATTCCCCTTCTTTATTTACTTAAAAGCTTTATTTATTGCTACAAGGATTAGATTTATTTTCAGGGATAAATTCTATTGACCTCAAAAACGTTAACACAATAGGTTCATAGTTAATTTTTGTAACTTCTACATCATCTGGAAAATATTCTACATTTCCCTCACCACAAAGAGCTTTTTGTTTTAACTTATTAATTAAGCAAAATGAAAGTTCACGGGTAGGATAATTACCAAACATACTTGGATGAGTTAAAACCCATCCTTGAGCATTTTTGGATTTTAATTGGTATACTGTATTTAATTTTTTTACTGATTCTTTTCCAACTTTATCATAATTTTTCAATAAGTTAGGATTTAATTCCCAAATTTTAATAGTGTCATTAAAAGATACTATTGTATTGTTTATAACGTTTTCATCATTTTCTTCATAACATTTAAATGAAAACTGAACATCTGGTGTAGGATTAACATCCATTGCTGATGGATGATAGATAATAAAACCACTATCGTATAACTGAACCCAGCTCGTTAAATCTATTTTTATTGTGCCACATCAGATATTTCAATAGTATTAGTGTGTAAGCTTTCATTAGTTTCTTCGGTTGCACAGATAGGCAAGGCTAGGATTACTAACCAAAGTAAACAAATAAGCTTTTTTATCATTTAAATATATCTCCTTGTATATCTCATAAATATTTTATTTTTTATCACAAGGAGCTAATTTATTTTCAGATATAAACTTAATTGACCCTATCAATTTAGTAACCACTGGTTCAAAATCCCCTACAGTAGTGCCTAAATCTTCTCTATGTGGAATATATTGTATTAGTCCATATCCGCATAATTGTTTTAAGTGATCATCGCTTATCAAACAAAAAGATAAAGATTTTGTATAATCATCTTCATTTGAGCCAATACCTATTTGGGTGACAATCCAACCATAACTATTTTCATTTTTTAATTGATATAACTTAAATGAATTTTTAACATCTTCTTGTTCTAATTTATTAGTAAGCCAATTCCATTGTGCAGGATTTAACTCCCATTGCTTAGTCTGCTCATTAAATAATGTAGTATCATTGCTAAAGGTTATATCTTCAGCATTACATTTTATTGTTAATGTGATTTGCCCTATTGAGTCATCAGGATAATCTTTATTTACATTTAAAACATTATCTTGAATTTTTACCCAATTGGGTACATCTATAGAAATAGTTCCACATTCATGTTCTTTAAAGTTAATAATTTTTTTAATTACTGACTCAACATTTTCAGTAGCCCCTAAGATATTACTTGTCATAAGGTATCCTAATATAAATATAATAACGTTTCTTTTAAGCATTTTATATTCCCCGTTTCGTATATCCCTCTGGAAACTCTAAAACTAAATTGTTTTGTGCATTAGGAAATTTCATTTCAGTTAATATGGCTAAACAGTTTCCATAAACAGAGCAACGTTGATCAAAACCATTTAATCCCCTATAGTTAGTATTATTAATACGTGCAGGTAAATTAACTGCCGCAGATGCACGCCAGAATGCTAAACCCCTATAGTATACTTTAATACCCAAATTACGATTAGCATTGATAGTTACACGCTCTAATGTATGTGTTTCATCTGCATACCTTGCCATTGTATAAGATGCCCAATAAAACCCTGCCGAATCTACAGGATCAATATTTGCTTGATTGGCTACTTGATCTCGCCAAGTATAGCATTGATTTAATCCCTGATACTGACCGTCTTGAAATGTATTTCTTCGCCCCATTCGTTGGGCAGAAGGTAAGCGCTCTACTTGCTGATAGTTATTTATCAACGTATCAAATAACTGTGGAATGGTTCTCCCTCTAAATTTCCAATAACTCTTATAGTTATAAGGATGAGTTAACTGCAATAATCCTCTACCATGCCAAGGATAATACCAATGAGCCCCTTGCGCCCCTATTTCTTGTAAGGTTCCAAACCAACCAGACTCTTGTATAGCATTACCAAAAAAGCAAGCCATTCTAAGTGGTGTATTGATACAGTATTTTCTTAATGCTTTATTAATATTTAATCTAATAGCATTTCTAATGGCATCTCGTGCAGGAATTGCTTCCCAATTATTCCCTCTAATTGCATGAGATGGTATAAGTTGTTTAAGTTCACTTTGGCTTAACCAACCACATTGCCTAAAGTGTTTTATAAATTCGATAGGTGGACAATGCCAATGATTTGCGTCTATCCCTTCTAAATTAGCTGCTTCCCAAAAGGTTTGTGCCTGTACATGATTTTGATACCATGTAAACATTTCATCTGTTAGAGCCATACCACCTTGATCTACAGGAGTTCTTAACCAACTAAAACGGGTTTCAAAGTTAGCATTTTGCCACTCCGTAGGAAATTTATAGAAAGTTTTTTTAAGTTTCTTTTCAATTGCTTCTTCTGATAGACGTGCTTGTTTTTGCTCATCTGTTAGATTAGCAAAAGAGCCTGCTGTACCATTATCTAAAATTGCTCTGACAATCGCAGAATCACAACGACTATCATTATTTGTATCATCTTCTGCAACACTCCAACCTTTCCAGAAAGGAAAATCTGCATCACTGTATTTTTTGATTGCATCGGTATTAAGATTTACCCATGTATTGCCATTAGCTGTGGGTATCTGGCGATAATGTGCTGTATTAGCAGGGTTTAAAGCTTCTGTACCTAATACACGCCCAAAACGTAATAACTCAAAACCAGCAGTTGGCATGGTTCGACAAACTTCAGATGCTTGAGCAAATAGATTATACTCATGAACACTTCCTCTAGGGCTATTACCATTAGTAGTAACAGGTTGTCCTATTTGTGTACCATTTTCATCATAAGCGGTAAAAGTACAATTACCACTATGGTATTTCATTTCTAAATAAAGTGCTTGTCCTAATGTATTACCTGTAGCTTTATGTGTATAACGGTTTATATTATGGGTTCCATTGTAGGTTGGAGTATCAGCAGGTAAATAAAAATACATATTCCCAAAACAGCTTGTTGTTCTACCATGTTGGCTAATGTAATGAGTAATATGCCCTTGTTGGTTGGTATGGTAGTTAGCACCATTTCTATTTAGGGTTAATGAACCAATAATATTTTCTATTTGATCATCTGCTGCGATAATTTCAAAATGGATAAGGTTACCTTGGTCATAGATTCGTCCTGCATTACCTAATTTGGTTTTACGGTGGATGTTATTACCTTGGGCTAAACCATTTTCTATCGTTCTAAGGTGCATATAGATAGAGTAATATACAATAGTGATATTTTCGCCAATTTCTGTCTCATGTCTAATAACAATGCAACCGTTATCAGTCCAACCTATATTTGGAACATACAGAGGATGCTGTTCTAAAGTCGCTTGATTATCAGGTCTAGCTGTTGGTTGGCGCAAATATACTATTCGACCATCAGCAATCGCTCTAACAGGTGTATCAGCTGTAGGTGCTTGCAGGTGAACACCACCATGCCATTGCATATAGTAACTTACTGGAAATTTACCTCTAGTACTAGTAGTCATTGCTCTCGTAACAAAAGCTTCATCTGTTTCATTAGCAAGGCGATCTGGTAGAAAAGGTGGGCTTATAATCATATTGTTTCATCCTTAGTCATTATCAATTCTATTAAGTGAATTACACAGAGAATAGAAAATATGCAGTTTCTTCTGCTTTTTCCTTTGTCTTCTGTTGTGCAAGATTAGTTGGCTTTAATAGATTAATAGGCGGTGCACTTACCATTTCTACTGCATTAACTTTATAAAGTGGTGGTAATGGTAAAGATGGTGTTCCTTCCATAGGTACACCACCTGTCCATACGGGCATTGTCATCCAGATACCAGCAGGATTAAGCACTATATGTTGTCCACCTGCTTTGAGGGTGAGAGATAAACCACCATCAACTACACATTGCATTCCTGCTTTAAGATGAATTTCCATCCCTGCTTCGGTGGTTTTTACTGTGCCTATGGTGGTATGTTCTGCTTGAGTTACTTGTTTGTAGTCGTTTTGTAGTATTTGGGTTTTTCTATCGAGTTGGGTGAAGTGGTGTTCTTCACTTTGGTTTTTGGTGTATCTGTTTTTTACAATAGTTTCACTGTGTTCATTTTGAACTTGTAGGTGGCTATTGTTTTTTACTTCTATGGTGTGGTTGTTTTTTGTTAGTTGGTCGAAGTCTTTTTGGGCTTGGACAAAGATTTGTTCTGCGCCTGTTTTGTCTTCTATTCTAAATTCATTGGAACCTACCCCACCTTTTGAGGAGGAGGTTTTGAATACACTTCTGGTTTTGTTTGCTGGTAGGTCGTAGGGTACTTTGTTGACTCCGTTATGGATAGCACCTACTACCATTGGAAAATCTGGATCACCTTCTTCGTATTCGACAAGTACTTCCATACCTACTCTGGGGATTACGACTGTACCATAGCCATTATGTGCCCAGTTGCTGGCTACTCTTACCCAGTGGCTTGAGTTTTCGTCGTAGTTGCCTTCTCTGTCCCAATGGCATTGGATTTTGATTCTGCCATATTCGTCACAGTAGATTTCTTCTCCTGCTGCACCTGTTACGATAGCTGTTTGTGCCCCTAGTACCTTGGGCTTGGGATGGAGTTTTTGTGGTCTATAGGCTACGTCTTGAGGGGTTAGTATTGCTACGTTTCTATAGCCTTGGGAGAATTCTTGTAAGGGGAATTGGAGCTCTTCAGCTATGGGGTAGTCTATGTATTGGTGTAGTTGGCTGGCAGTGTTGCTAGTATTGGCTGAGGAGGTATCTCCAAAAGCTTCTAGTACTGCTGGTTGTTTACCTGCATGTTTGATTTGGTTAATAAGCCAAGGTTGTTCGGTATCGGGTAGTGGGTGGTTGTCTACTGTGATGTAGAGTCCTGCATGTAAGCCTATTACATCGCTGTAGGCTTCGGCTAGGATTTGAGAGGTTCTAAGACGCTCTATTTCGATCTTGGCAAGGTGGTCTGCTCTTTTATTGTCAGTATGTCTACTGGGGTAGTCATAGCTCTCTAGCGAGGGTTCTGTGGCTTCGTTGGCTTTTTTACTTTGTGTTCCCTCAGCATTACCTTCAGGGATTTTCATGTTTTGGAAGTTGTAATTACGCCATGAAGCTTCGGTAGTACAGCTAGATAAACCAATATCGAAACGTTTTAATACTCTTTCATCGGCTACAAAGCCTGTATCACTCATGTATTTAATGGCTTGAGCTAGGGTTGGAAAGAAGGGATTGGCGTCAGCAAAGGTGAGTTTATGTTGGTCTTGAGTATGGGTAAAGTAATAGAAAATACCCTCACTTTCTGCTAGGTGGTTGATAAATTGGTAGTCGGTTTGGTCGTACTGGGTGCAGTATTCTCTGATTGGGTAGGTTTCTTTGAGTTTGAATTCAAATTGTTGTCCTTCGCTCATTCCATATTCGGTGAGTATAACAGAGATAATTTCAGGTACTGTTTTGTTACGAAATACTCGTTGGTTGGTTCTTTTCTTTAGGTGAGTTAGGATGGGAGTTAGGATGATTTTGAAGGTAGCATAGTGTTGTCCTACTGCTCCACGCTTAACGGTTTGTATTACGCCATTGATGCCTTCTGATTTCTCTGGATTAAAGGATAGGAAGGCAGGTTTGCTGAGTAGTTGGGTAATATCAAAACGGATGTGGTTACAAACAAGGGTGATTTCAAATACGTAATCACTGGAGATGGTTTCTATACCTTCGAAAGATAATACTTGTAGTTTGGCATTACTTTCTAGTCCCTGCACATCTATGCTGAAATGTGTGCTATTTGCTGGGTCAAACATAAAACGACACTCCTATCGTGTATCTAAGCGATAGCAAATACTACAAAACAAAAGATAATAAAAGGCAAGCATACTCTTTTAACTTTTAAAATAAAAGACAAAATAAGAGTTAAATTATGAGTATTGTAAGTACTAAATGCGAGCATTTTAAAATCCTTCACCAATATGTCGCATCCTTAATGGAGGCGGACTATAAGCGGGTTGACCTACCGATAGCAAGCTGTCGGCACATCCGAAGATGTCCCACTCATAGCCCGCCATAAAACAGACATAACAAAACACTAGAGTAAGTGTTAGGTCATATCTATGGCGGTACTGCTTGCTAAAAAATGGGAGGTCAAGCCCATACCTTAGTTTAACTAAGGTGAATTAATTAAACATCATAGAAAAACAAAAAACAAGTCTTTAGTTATTCATTGTTGTCTATTGTCGTATGGTGGCGCGGTCTTTGCTTCGCGCGGGCGCGCGCGTTTTTGCAAATCATTAGTTTTTAATCCTATTACATTAGGATTATATATAGATTAAATGCGGTTTTTATGCACCCCCTGTCTAATTTCGCGCTAGTAAAAAAATGACTAGAGAGGCGGTCTCTATTGAAAAAGTCACAAGGTTTTACTATACCCCTATGATTAGTTAAATTTGAGTAAGTGACTATTTTCGATTAATTGCTTTTTGTTTGATATATGTTCACATGTGCTATTATTTTTATATTTTAAATAACAAGGAATTTTACAATATGCTTAACCGCGAATTTGCACTTGAGATTTTAAAAGTCTGTACTAATACAGTAATTCCTGAAGAACAAAAAGCACAAATAATTGAACTTTGCCAAAAATATAATTTTGGTTATCCAAGTTCTCAGTTTATTAGTGCTTATGAATATTTAGTTGAAAAAGATTATATAAAAGGCTGTATTGGTTATGGGTTTTCTTTACCTTTTATTGCGACAGAAAAAGGAGTTAATTTTTTAGGAACTTAAAATTAATAAATTTCAAAAATGATAACTGCGCCTAATAACTTTAGGCGCATATTATAGGAGAGGAGACAAGTGGATATAAAAAATACTACACGTTACTGTTTATAAAAAGCCATTTTAGTAACAACAATTTCTTTTGCTTTATTTAGGTCTATTTCTGATAATTCAGGCAAATAATAATAAATAGGCTCTCTTCCATCTGTACCTGCAAAATCAGCATATTCCCATGTCTCATAAATTGTTTCACCTTTTGAATTAATGGCATGTAAATTACCATGTAATAATTCACTAAAACCTATTTCATCTGCAAAAATAGCCCATGACCACAACTCAATTAATAAATCACTATTAGATTGATTATCTTCAAATTTTTCATAGAGATTATCAAAAATAGCTTCAATAGCGAGATTACTTCCAGATAACGCTGCATGGTATTCTATTTCTGAAAGCTCAACTGAAATATTAATATCTTCTAGATCAATTTCAGACTCATATAAAAACCAAGACATTCTTTCAAAACCAAAAAGTTTAATTGCCTTGTATAAGGTATCTATTAATTCTTTTCGAACGTTCATACTATCATCTAGATTACTAATGTAATCATCCAAATCACTTTTGAATACATCAGGAATAGCCATGCCTCTAAGATGTTGTTGATACAGTCTGTAAACTTCTCCTCTATCATAATCTAAATGTAAAGTCATAATGCTATTTAAAGCCATTAATTTACATATCAATGCATTATAAGAAGGTTTATTTAAAGATATTGAATCCTCTATAGCTTGGTAAATAGTTTGCTCTTTTAGCTCTTGTAAATTTTCTTTATAGGAAATTCTATCAATTACTTCATCAGTGGTAAGAAAAATAACTTGATATGAAGATAAAGAGCCAATGATGATTTCTGAAGTTTGTGTAGCAACTGATGATAAATTGAACTTATCACATAGTTCTTTAAATCTTTCTTGATGTATTCTACAAGTAGATTTGAAATCACAGTTTAGAGTAAGTGTATCAGCACATAGAAACTTAAAAGATTTATAGCCATTCAAAGCAGCTGCTAATTCATAAACTTGTACACGAGTCAAATCTGAGTTAAATACTTTGAGTTTTTGGTGTGCTTCATAAATAGCGGTAGATAAAGTCATATTTTTTCCATATAACTAAATAAATCTTTAAGGGAAACAAACGCACATGACAAAATTCATAAGATTTATTTAGTCTTTTGGTAAAAAAATCAACTTTAAAAATGTGATTTAGTGTCAGTTTTTACTCATGTGCAAGTAAGGGCGACCCCTTTAAATATATTAAATAATAATAAAAAAATTATGTCAATAATAGAATTTATAGTTCATACAATAAGCTTTATTTTGTTGTTAAGGCAGATTACTGGTGGGTTACTCTTTTTTAGGGGCTGGCATAATTCAAAATATTTCAATAACTATAATTAACTTGATCTATAGCGACTTGATAAACAAATTATAAATATTATTTTTTCTCATTGGCTAAAGCCAGTTGATAACATTGTTCTAGTTCTTGATCAGTTAGCTTGGCTAGGTCGCGTTTATGTTGTTCGCCAATAATAATATTAAGCGCGGGCGGTTGTTGTTGTGTTGGCTGTGGCTCTGGTTTATTACCATAGACGCGGGGTTTAAGTTTTGAAGCTATCCACATTCTTGTTTGTATCTGTAGTTTAGCCTTTGTTAATGCGCCCCCTGTACAGTAAACAGTATCAGCAATATTTAATAAATCATCCGCTAGCATATCGGCTTGAATTTCTCTAGCTAGCTTGTACAGGTCGCAAAACTCCGCATTACTCGCTAACCATCGAAAAATAGTAGCCTTTTCTGGCATATCTTCAGAAGTACATATTGCCCTTAATGACTCGCCATTAATTAAACGGTCAATAATGGTTGTTGCTAGTTGTTCACTATATTTAGTTGGTCGTGCCATTTAATACCCTTGTATTATCCCGTGTATGCTTATTTTAAGCCATTTAAACACAAAAGTAATAGTAAGGTAGCAGTAACACAACAAGAAGTTTAAAAAGGGGCTTTTATGGCGTCTATAGAATATTTAAATATTTACTTGTTGTAGTACGTGGGTAATGTTAAATTTAATTGACTTTAACTAAATCGTTAAAGCATGGGCTTGGCCGCCCATTTAAGCAGCAATTCCTACTAGATAGCAATTTATTGTTAATTGTCCTGTCATGGTGGGCTATGTATGGGACATCCTACGGGGTGTGCCAGTTTGCTTGCTTACTGGTCGGCCAACCTGTACATAGTTCCACCGCCCTATAAAAATTTGGCTGATAGATGGGCGGTTAATATCTAGTAAGCAGGTAAACATATCATGACAAATTCAGAAAATACCCCTCGTTTTATTCCCCTTAATCAATCATCACAATGTAATAGTAACAATGTACTTTATTATGATAAGCATGTTCCTATAGAGTCTATTTTGGAATGTGCAACGGGGCGGTTAAGTGCTATTTTAGGATTGGTTGAGTCATTACATGAATATAATAATCCTTCACCTTATGCAGTACAAAAAATAGCTATTGTTAGCACTCTATTATTAAGTGATGTAATGAGCTTAATTAATATGATTCAATCAATAACACAAGATAGATAAATTATATTACTCGTTATAAAAAAGACTGGTTTTTTAACTGGTCTTTTTTGGGGGCTGAAAAAATTATACGGGGTATTATGTTCTCACTTGGGGGGCACTTTTTCGGCTATAAATATTAATTAACAAGGCTTTTAGGTGCATGAAAGTGTTGACTTTTTAAAACATGATTTTAGGGCTAAAAAAGCAAAATAACATCCTTTTATAAATAAAAGATTTAATCCATAACAGGAGTTATAAATTTAAAAAGGTTTGATATCAATAAACTAATAATTTAAGTTTATTCAGTCTTTATCTAAAATTATTTAAATATTAGTAGTTTCTCTAATTTTTATTTATTTAATTTAGTCCCTGTTTTTTGTAGAACAATAATACTTTCTTCAGTCATTGTTGGAGCTGTTTCACCTTTAATATTCGTTGCACTGACTTTAGAGGGCATTCTTTTATTATGAATATCTCGGTAGTAAATATTTTTTAGTTTAAATCCTAATGTTGCCCCAAACTCTGCAATTATTAAATCAGTATGTAACTTTACAGAGTGTACTACTCGAGAAGATGTTACTAGGACAAAAAATTTTTCATCTTTAAGATAAAGAGATGCATTTTTCATACAGTTATATAAACTATCATAAAAAGAAATAATATCTTTTAAGCGATCTCTGTGTTTCTTACTTTCTTTCTTTTCTGTTGCAGCTTGCATACGTAAATTAAATAACTCTATGATGTTTTGTAAAGTTATTGAGCAGGTTTTATAACTTAATGTATCAATATGACTTGTTTTTCCTCCTAATAAATCATTATCTAACTGAGCTATAGGTGTACCACTTAATGTTTCTAAACCTAATATTTGAGAGGAAAGCCTTGAAAACTGTCCATATGCAACTGTAGTTGAGCTATCCCCATATGGGGGGGAAGTAATAATGAGATCAGCCTTATTTTTTCCTATATCTTTTTGAAAGATTGTACTATCAGAATTGATAATTATAGGTAAGTTTTTTTTATTTTTTATTTTATTGCTATAGTTGGAAACTGCATTAATGTTTGTTTGTAAAACTGGTAATAATTCATTAAAGAACACTTCTTTATTATATCCTCTGCCTACTTTTTTAGTATCCCTGTGCATCTTAAATCCGCCATGATTACAGTATGATATTTTTCTAACAATTTCGCTAAAAGATACTAAAATTAAATTTCTTATATTTTCATTATTAAAAATTTTTATTGAGTTCAGAAAATCTGAAATACTCTGTATCGTTTCATCATGAAACCAGTAATTTATATTATCAAATTGTATTTTTTTTGTATCTGAACAAAAAAAGCTCTCTTTTAATGTTGTTACAATATCCTTAAGATCTTCATCTGAAATATATGTAAATTTAGTTTTACTTATTAAACAAGCCAAAGGATTTAACTCAATACCTATACTTTTTCGATCTAATAAAAAAGACTCTACTAGTGTTGTACCTGAACCTGCAAATATATCAACAACAGTTTCGCCTTGTTCACTAAAGGTATTAATTATTTTTTCAACTAATTCTGGAATAAAAACAGCTGGATACTTATGAATATTATGAGTGGCAAGATAATTTCTTCTTGTTTTAAAAGTCCAGTTGAATAACCAGTTTTTTAAATCAGTGTTATTAGTCATATGGAAAATTAATACCTATAGGGTTTTGTTTACCGTTGATTATTATTCCACAATTTAAACAACAAAACAATCATACATAGGGTATTACCATGAATAAGGAAGAATTATATCAAAAAATAGCTACTCGTATTTTACAAAAAAGAAGGGATAGAGATTTATCTCAAGAACAACTAGCTAATGAAATAGGCAAATCTCAGTCGTGGATTCAAAAAATAGAGTCAGGTAAAAAGCCAATTTCATTATTTCTCCTATATCAACTTTCAGAAGTGTTGCAATGCTCAATATATGGATTAATTCCAGAAACTAATGAGGAGTGAATTAAATGTGGACCACAATCGAGAACGCTAACTTACAAGCATTTATAAATGATTTTAATAAAGTTAGAAACTTAGGATTCATTCCTTGTACAAGACTTGGCAGTACAGCAATAGGAAAGACCTTTGAAGATGCTTTGAAAATAGCTGAAAATAACAAAAAGGACCCTGATTTACATGGTTTTGAAATTAAAGCTCAACGCCACTTAACTAGTAGTTATGTGACATTATGTACGAAATCACCAACAAATCCACCAAAGGCTAACCAAATATTAAAAGATGAATACGGTTATCCAGATGCAAGTCATCCAGATATTAATGTTCTTCATACATCTATTTTTTGTGGTAAAACTAACAGATTACCATCCAACTATTGTTTTACTTTAGAAATAGATGAGTTAAATGAGCAGTTATATATTGTTATCACTAACCCAGAAGGAATTATTAATAAATCAATATATTACACCTTTACTGCTATTCAAAATGCCTTATCTAAAATTAATAATCTTGCATATGTTCAAGCTGAAACAGAGATAAGAAATGGTCAAGAGTTTTTTCATTTTAAAAATGCAACCATATTTTCTCAAATGAAAGACTTTCATGTTTTTATTGATATGATGAAGCAAGGAAAAATTATGTATGATATAAGGCTCGGTGCATATAAAACAGGTCCTAAAATAGGAAAGGCTCACGATCATGGTTCAGGGTTTAGAATAAAAAAGGAAAATTTTGGTCAACTATATAATTATTCACAAACCATTTGATTGTTACCTTTTTATATAAATTATTTTTGTTTAATCCAATAATAACCTGCTTTAATAGTACTAGCCACTATAACAAGTGGCTTGTCTATTAGCTCTACCAAGTCGGATTGATCTATTAATTTATGTTGTAGTAGATATTCAGGGGTAACTTGTAGAATATGGGCTATCTGATTAAGCCAATTATATTGAATTGGGCTTAGTTCAGTTAGTTGGGATATTTTCTCTAGTGGTTGAGAATGCGCCAGCAATTCACTTTTTATAATGTCCTTATGCTGTTTTATATAGTTGGCTATTTCTTTTGTCACTCGATTACTCGGTTTAACATTTAATTTATTATCAGTAATGCTGATAGTTAAACCTTGTTTAGTTAGATATTGAATAGGGTTAATCGAGGTCAAAATTTACCCCCTTATCATCGTCCATAAGCTCATTTATAGAATGTGTACTACTATCATTTTGTAGGTCTGTTAGGTCTTTTTCACTATCCCTGCCAGTAGTAGGGGGTATTTTATCCGTGACAACGTGACAATCTTTGTTATTGTTGACTTGTAGCGGTTTTTCTATCCGTGACATTTGACTAATGTCACGTTTAATATTTTGGCTGTTCTCGTTGTCTCCCTTAGCTTGTCCCGTTGTCACGCATTTATCAGGGATATCTATCGGGGTGTTAGTAATATAACGGTTAAATGCGTCTTTGAATTGATCTTTTGTATATCCTCTTGCCCGTTCATCTATACCTATTCTTATTGTATTAGAGACTATATCAAATTCTTTTAGTATCTTGGCTAGGTTACGGGCATTTATGCCCCGTCCTTTATTCCATGTACACCAATTAGCCTCATTATCTGAGTTTAGCTCATTAACTAGATCATGACTGAATATTCTATCTATGCCCTTAGTATTAAAGAGTGTTTGTATATCTCTTAGTAATTCGGTGCGGGTGCTGTCGTTTTCTTCTTGTTCGCCATTTATGCGTATCGCTGAGTTAATGGCAGTTTGTTGCCAATGCCCGCCCGCTAGGGTGGCTATTTGTCTTAGTGACTCCCAACAATCATTAGCGCGGTCATTAAGTTGTGGTAATGGCTCAATCTGGATATTAATTATTTTTAGTTGGTTGTCTTGTGCAAATCTGGCTAGTTTAGCGCGTAATACTCGCCAGAGTTCTGGGTCTGATTTATCTATGTTTTTAACGGTTTCGCCCTGTGTTTTGCGTCTGAGTTTTAAAGTAATACTTCTGTCCTGTAGGGTATCGGCTATTTTACCAATGCCACAAAGGGCTTTAGCTCCCCATACATTAAACGGGGTTGGTATTAAATCTTCGCCAACACAACGAATAATAAACGCACTTTCACGGGTAAAGCCTGAATTTATAATACCTCGCATATCATCATGTAATGATAGAAATGTATCAACTTCATCAATAAATAAAGTAGGCTTGTAAAGTTCTAAGAGTCTAAATAAAGAAGCACTAGAGATATTGGAGGTTATAAAGCCTTTATAAGATAGTCTTTTTAGGGTGCTAAGTAGTTTAGTTTTACCGCAACGCTTTTCAGGTGCTGTTATATTGGCAATAGGAGCATAATTAACATAATCAATAAACCATGTATAACTAGCCCACAAAGTACAAGCGACAATTGTTTCATGATCGGCTATTACATATTGTTGTAAGGTGTCTTTAATTTCATTTAGTAGTTGTTCGCCATTTATAGGACTATCCCATATTTCGATTAGTGGAAATATGTCGTTTGTGTTTTGCTCCTGGTCTTGGTTTGGTTTTTGGGTGGTTAGTTTATCGAACAATTGCATAGTAACCTTTTTACTTTCTTTTACTACTTGCCTAAAGCGGTTATAACTGGCGGGGTTTTCTTGGTATAGTATTTTAAAGGCTTGTATAACTTCATCTGTTAAGACTGCGCCCGCGTCATCGGCTAGCCTCGCTATGGCCTGTTGTATAATCTGTTCAGGGTCTAGGGCTTGCCATTGGTTACTATAGAGATCGTTATTATTTGACATGCTGTAACCTCTTAAGACGTTGTAAAGCTAATTGATAGCGTTGTTTATCCGCTTTATTTAATAGCTGTCCTTTGTTTTGTTGTGCTTCTGCTACTTGAATAATTAGTCGCTCATGAGCTATAGCTTGCTTGTTAGGTAGCTTTTTATAAGATGGGTTACTATTACCTTGTTTATAAGTAGGCTCATATTTAAATAAATCTTTTAATTCAAGTCCTATGGCGTTTACTATTTCGTTAGCAGTGCAACCACTCCAACACTTAAGTAATACGGTATTGTCTGTACATTCTGTAATCGTCAATGATGGGCTTTTGTCGGCATGACTAGGACAAAGGGCTAGCCATTGGCTTAAACCGTCTTTAGTGGGTTTTTTCGCTTTTACCTTATCCAACTTATCTAATACTTTATCTATGGGTAACTTATCAGCATAATTAACAGGGATATTCATTATTATTTATTCCTCTTTTATAGGGGCTAATTACTTTTTTAAGGCAATAAAAGCCCCTGTTAGCCAGTAATAACACTAGCTAATGATTTAAAAAATAATTTATTTAATGATATAGAATTATGGTTTTAAGTTATTTGTTATCACGTTCTTGTAATCGGTTGGAAATCCATTCTTGTATCTCGGTATATTCCCATAAAGAAGATTTACCAAATTTAGCAGGGGGTGGAAAAATACCTGATTTAATATAGTTATATACACTCGCTCTTGATAAACCTGTTAGGTTCATGACTTCGTGTAATCTAATTAGTCTTTTACTTTCTGTTTGCATGTTATTTACTCCATAACAATTTATTAGGTAGTTATAGAGTAAATAAATAATTAAAATAAAAAAATTAGCCCCACCCTACGGAAAAAGGGTGGTTTTTGACTGTAAATGTATAGTTTTCAAATGGAAAAAAGGGGGTTTTTCGAGCGGAAATAGGATAATTATATATTTACATCAAATCGTTCTTTTACAAAAATTTTTAGTTGTTCTTTTTCTTTTTCACTTGGTCGACCATTCTGTCTTGTATAGTCTGGTGCTATAGGTTTAATCCATTCTTTAAGGGTTTCTTTAGAGGGAATAAATATATCATCCCCACTATCTGCTAAAGATTTTAAATCAGCTAATACTATCTGTGTCATTGCGTTAATTCTAATAATTTTATAGGGGTCATCATTTTCCCAATAAGCTTTACTTTTAGATATAGCTATTGCTTTAGTTTCTTCTATTTTTGATAATCTAATACCAAGGTTTTCTAACTTCTGTTGCTTTAGCTGATTTTGATAAGTGTTTGAGGAAATTAATTGACCTATATAAAGGCTTTCAGTTGCAAATATTAGAAGTTTAGAAAGCATATCATAATTAATTGTAGATTTTTTCTTATTAAAAAAGGGAAAAAATAAAGGGTCAGTACTTTTATAATCTAAAATTTTTAATGCTTGCTTTATAAACTTAATACTCATAACAGCATATAAATGTACTATATCTACTTCCTTATCAGTACTTGTTCTGTATGTTTTATTTGTATCATTAGCATTTAGATAGCTTAGTAATAAAGGTCTGAGTTTAGCATAATCCCTAATACTATAAGTACTTTCATATTGTTGTTTTACAATAGTTACTTGGTTTAGAGCAAAGTCTATTACGGCATTAGATAAAAAAGACCTTATTTCCTTAATTTCAGCAATAGTAAAATTATGTAAAAAAATTGTGGCGTATTCGTAAACTCTACCAATACCATAATAAGGAATATAATTAAAAAAAGGTTTAAATGGATCAGTATGATTATTTAAATATTGGTTTGGTATGTCAGTAAAACGATATAGTGTCCATAATTTATCTGTATATTCTTGATAATTTTCTTGGTTAACTCTTTGGATAAAAGGCATATTTATGTAATGTACTTATTAAAAATAATATATTAGAGTAATAATTCAAGTAGTTTAGATAGCTATAGACAATAATGTAATTATTCTAAAGTCTACAAACATAGCTTAAAATTTCATTAAGAGAATAACCGACAAATTATTTATCATTCATTTTTGTATTGATAAGGTGCTTTATAACCATGATCTCTATTGTAGATAATATAGTTACTCCACCATTGCATAATATTTATTCTTTCCTCTAAATGCTTCGCTTTATGAATATAGGCGGCTCTAACATTATTGCGCTCTAGGTGGCTCATTTGGCGTTCTACGGCATCTTCACTGAATAAACCACTTTCTATTAATGCACTACAGGCTAATGATCTAAAGCCATGCCCGCATATTTCGGTTTTGGTGTTATAACCTATCTTTCTTAGTGCTTCGTTTATAGCATTCTCTGAAATTGGTTTAATACCGTTGTAAGTAAATATTAGGTCATAGTTGCCTGTTATTTCTTTTAGCTCTGTAAATAGCTGTATAACCTGATCTGATAAAGGTACTATATGGGCGGTCATCATTTTAGCCGCTCTATCAGCATATCTAACTCCTTCGATAGCTTCTCGAGTTTCGGGAATAATCCAAACTTTATTAGTAAAGTCTATTTCATCCCATCGAGCGAACCTTAACTCACTTGATCTTACAAAAGTATGTAAGGTAATTAACAAAGCATATTTTGTTACTACATAGTGAGGATAATTATATAAACGTTCGGCTAGTTCTTGTAAGTGTTCTATATTTAATGCAGGTCTATGATTAGATTTAGGCGCAATTTTTAAGCCTGCTAGGTCTATTGATGGGTTATTTTCAATTAATCCTTTAAATACAGCATGTCGCATGATTTCTATTATCTGTCTTCTAATTCTACTAGCAACATCTAGTAAACCATCATCTATAAGCTTTTGTACTGGAGGTATTAAATCTTTAAGAGTTATGGTATGAATTAATTTATTACCTAAAGAGGGCAATAAATGAAGCTCAATACCTCTTGTCACTTTATTAGTATTAATAGGTTTCCAATTCTTTTCATATTCCGTTTGTTTTATCCAACTTCTAGCTGTTGCTTCAAATGTATTGCCAGTATTTAAAATAGTTTTATCCTTGTTTTTTTGTTCTATTGGATCAATCCCTTTTACTAGTAACTCTTTTACTTTGTCTCTTTTTTCTCTGGCTTCTTTTAAAGATAAGACGGGATAATTGCCAAAAGCTGTTACAGTTTCTTTTCCATTTGGCTTTTTAAATTTCATCCGCCAGCTTTTTGTTCCATTTGTTTTGACTAATAAGAAAAGACCACCACCATCAAATAATTTATAGTTTTTATCTTTAGGTTTTGCACTATTAATTTTAATATCACTTAATGGATTAACTAATATAGCCATTATCTATACTCACAAAGGTGTTAATATTGTACCCCCTTTTGTACCCCCTTTTTAATAAGTTGTCAATGGTTCTATAACAGTCTTATAATATAAAAATACTAAGTAATTCAATATAGTTAATATAATATATAGACTATTTTAGAAAATATAATACTCATTAATGGCTCCGCCTCCGAGCACCATATATAAAGCCTAGTTAATTAATTTAACTAGGCTTTTTTGTTTTAAGAGTTTTGTTAACTGCCATTTTAACCCTATTAAATAATTTATACCTCTTCAATTTAGAGCAGTTAAAATACTAAATTGATTTTTGTAGTTTGACTAATAAAATATGTAGATTTATAGTATAGGGTTTTGTTCATAAACATGATAATTTTCTTATATTTAGAAGTTAAGAAGAGGTTTCAAAATGAAGCGTTTAGCAAGAACCGAGTGGGTTGGCTCTTTGGATGAGGGTGTAAGTGTAATAACTACGGATAGCCAAGTTCTAAATGAAGCGACACATTCGTATAGTGCGCGCTATCAAGAAAACACTCCTAATCAAACTAGCCCAGAAGAACTTATAGCAGCAGCACATTCAGACTGTTATTCTTCCATGTTTAAAATAGTTTTTGAAAAAGAAAATTATGATGTGCAGAATTTAAAAACTTGTGTTGAAGTAACAATAGATGATGAAACACATGATGTAATAGGTTCGGATATATCTGTAGTAGCTAAAATACCAAATATTTCAAAAGAAAAATTTATTAGTTTAGCTACTTTAGCAAAAGATATATGTCCAGTAACTAGATTATTAAAAATACCAGTTAGTCTTGATTGTGAGTTAATAGAATAGCTAAATATATTCCTAATATTGTATTGGGTGCTTTCGTTAATTAATACAATTTAATAGAAAAAGTTGTTGCTAGTGGTTATAGCTATAATAACCTTATTTCTATTTTATCAATCCTATGCAATAAATTGCTGAAAAGTATTACAGCTTTTTTTTCACCATGGGCCATATGGTGCATTCTTGCAAACGGACAGGGTACGATGAAATCATTGTATCCTGAGCTTATTTATTAACATTTAAGTAATAACTAAGGATAGATACATAATATTGTTTTATTGGAAATTTAAGTAAAAAATTATTTTTAAACGAGGAAGTGTTTGTTTGATGTACACTTTTGAAAGTGTAATTTTTCACCCTACGATAGGCAAGAAAAAGAAGCCTAAAATTTACTGTTGGAATGTTATAACAGTTTATTAAAGGCTTTAACAGAGTTAACCCATGCAAGGATATATAGTTATATCGTCTTTATTTAGCAACTTAGAGTGAATAGAAAAAAAGTTTTTAATCGTTAAAGACAAACTAAATAAAGACACTACTAATAGTAGGGTAATTAACTATTTATGTTAATTAGCTGAATGACTATATTGACCACCTACATAAGTTGTATAAACATAATTAATTCATACTAATTCTATTCAGTTACGATTATTTAGAATGTATTTTTACAATTTGAATAAGTTATTGCTGAGGCAGAAATAATATATTTCAGTTTAAAAATAGCATATCAACTCTACTTTAGAAAATTTATAAGTGAGAACATATATGAAATTTATTAAAATTGAAGATCCTATCTATTTAGTTAATCCAGAAACAATAGCCTTTATTAGATGGCAAGATCCATTCTTTTTTATAAAATTGGTAGATGGTTCAGATTTGCCAGGTATTTATTTTGAAGGGTCTATAGAAGAGTTCACAGCTAACCTGTTTGAGAACATTATTGAATTTAACTAGTTATTTTAGATAGTAAATTATTGTATAAGCCCACAGTAGTGGGCTTTTTCTTTATTATTTGTAATTGATTAATGAATGATATAAGGTCTTGGCAAAACAAAAAAAGATAAAGTCTTACGCTGTATACTAAGTATATGCCGATAATCTGATTTATTATATAAAATATGAAAATAGAGTAAGCTCATTCCTTGATAGGTTTATTTAACAATAGGTATTTCATCCCATCGTGTTGTATAACGTTTACTTAGTAAATCTCTTTTAATAATCCAAGCAGCATTATGTCTTATTCCACCTATTCTAATAGTATCTCTACCCATTTTTTTATTAATCATATCAACAGTGCTATTTAATTTATTGCTTTTTTCTTTCTGTTCACTATCTTGTGATGCTGAAAAAATATCAAATTGCTGAATGTCTTTATCTGTAAGATCAAGCATCATGACACCTGCCTTCATAAACATATAGCCTTTTTTATAAATAGTCTTTAATCCTTGTTGAGCAGCTTTAATTATCTCTCGCGTGTCATTAGTAGGATAGGGAAGTGGTACAACAATAGAGGGATTATATTGAGGTAAATCATCCCTAAATCTATTGGTTTTAAGAAATATAAGAACAGCTCTTGCAACCGAGTTTTGTTTTCTTAGTTTTTCTGCTCCTTTGCTTGAATGGACTCTGATAGCTTCATGTAAGTCATATAGACTGCCTGTTAAGCGTCCAAAACTACGAGAAGTCATAATGTTCTTTTTAGTTGTATCAAGATCATCAAGCACTATGCAGGGTATACCCTGTAATTCTAGTACAGTCCGTTCAAGAATAACTGAAAATTGTTTTCTAATATATTTAGGATCAGCTTCCTTTAGTTGCCAAGCTGTTGTTATGCCCATTGCCTGAAGTTTGTTGGCTATTCGATAGCCAACGCCCCATATCTTACTAACAGGTAAGTTTTTTAATAATGTTTCTAGTTTTGGTTCTGTTGGATGTAACCAACAAACGCCTTCATAATCAGGATTCTTTTTAGCTACATGATTAGCTATCTTGGCTAGTGTGCGAGTAGAGGAAAGGCCAATACTAACAGGAATGCCCGTATTCCGTTTAATGATATGTCTTAATCGTTTACAGTGCTCTACAGGATTACCGAAACCCTCCAGATGTACAAATGCTTCGTCAATAGAGTAAATCTCTAAATCGGCTGTATGTTCTCTTATTGTATTAAATACTCTGTAACTCATATCACCATATAGTTCATAATTAGAACTAAGTAAGGTTATTTGCTTCTGTATTCCATTAGGAATCTTAAAAGCAGGCATCCCCATAGGCACAAGTGGCTTGATCTCATTAGAACGCGCTATGATACAGCCATCATTGTTGGAGAGAATGCCTATGGGTTTACCTACAAGACTAGGATTAAATACACGTTCACAAGAAGCATAGAAGTTATTGCAATCAATAAGGCCAATCACTGGCTTCTACCCCTTAAAGAGTGAATAGTATGGATTACTACACCCCATATATGAACTTCTTTATCCTTTAAAGGGATAGTAGGATAGTCAGGATTACCAGATACTAAACAAGGCGAGTTAGGCATATAAGCTAAACGTTTACAGGTTAACTCACCATCAATGGCCACAATTAAAATATCACCAATTTTAGGATCAAGTGAACGATCAACAATCAACAAATCCCCGTTAAATATTCCATCATTAATCATAGAGTCGCCGACAGCTCTAATATAATAAGTAGCGTTAGGGTGCTGAATAAGAAGCTCCGTAAGATCGAGCTTAGTTTCAAGATAATCGTCAGCAGGGGAGGGAAAACCAGCTCTAACAGGGTTGTTCACAAATGGCAAATAGTGCATTTCAGACTCAAATGCACAACCAAGCACAACAAAACTAGATTTGTGCAAGTTAAAATCTCCAAAAAAATACTATAAAAATCCGTAGCTCAAAATCCCTTATTGGCATCATGCTCATTGTTGGATTATTAGAAGTGATAGTATGATTAAAATTACATACTTTAATGAGTTAAATATATAATTATAGCTTTATGGCGGTCAAGCTAACTCTACTAATGTTTATAAATATTAGTTCAAGGTTATCAAATACACTATAAAAAAAGCCTTATATTCACTATGATACAAGGCTTTATATTGTATTTATGTCAATATAAGAAAAATAAAATAGTTATTTAATCGTTGTAACAATTTCGCCAACGACCTTTTCAGGAAATCCTTTAAATTTTATAAAATGAATAAAACCTTTGCGTTCTACAGGCACTAAATAGACATTAATATAATCGTTATTTAAGGGACGCATAAAAGCCATAAAGCTTTTATTAGCAATTTTAATTGCTGTAATTTGTCCATTACAAAGCCCTTCTTCTTTTCTCACTTTTTGAATAGCATTCATATCATCACCTAGCGGTAATAATCCGAATAATTTAAGATAGAACATATCAGGTTTTAACTTACTACCAGTCACAGTTTCTCGGTAATTAAAACCAATTACTTTGCCATTATTAAAAAATATTAGAGGAGAGTCACTAACCCCAAAACTGATGGGTTGTTCAACTTTCATTTCTAAACCTGTAAGGGTGACTAAAGGAAAGTTAGCAGAAGCCAAAGGTGTATATTCTTGTAAATTTACCTTTACTTCGCAATCATCAGCTATTGCAGTATTTGTAATGAACAATGATGTTATAAATATAAGAAAAAGCTTTTTCATGTATTACTCACCCTTTACTTTAGATTTAATTTAACTAACTAAGTATTACATAAAATAACTTCAATCATTAAGTAATTTCTAAGACTGGAGATGAGATAAGTAAAGTTAATAATGATTATGCATTATATAGTGATCCATACCATGTATATAACTATTGGTAGCTATTAATTTAATTGGTGGTTTAAATATTATCTATTTATTGGTGATATTCAGTGGGTTACTTTATATGCCAAAGTTCTTAAGATAATACCAACAATACCCAATGCAGCAAATAGCAATGCACCCAGTATAGAATATTGTGTACCCCAATCAGAGATAAATAATCCACAAACAAAGGTTCCTAATGTGGTACCAAGATTAGCAGCGGTTAAAAATAAGCCATTAGCAAACTCTGGTGCTTCGGGGGCGGCAGTGCTGACCATATATTGATTACCATTGTTGGCAATACCAACAAATATGCCCAGTGGTAACAAAATAGCAGTAACAATGAAAGCGGATTCACCCATTATAAATAACAAAATATATAATGCTAAGAGTAATATAGGCATGCTAATTAATGTTGGAGAAGGTATTTTTGCTAGTAGTCTACCTGCTAGAATATTACCAATAATATTAGCCAGCCCATATAAAAATAGTAATAAACTAATAATTTTAAAGGACAATATGGTCACTGAATGTAGATAATCAGAAAGATAACTATAAAAACCAAACATCACAGCATTCATCAAAATAGCCGCGATTACAGACAACCATAAAATAGATTTCTTCAACACAGCTAACTGTTTACCATAAGTTAGCCTACTAGTTGTTGGCATTGATGGTATAAACAATATTGTAGCAGCTAACACTATAACATTTACTACCGTGAAAAATACCATAGCCATACTAAAGCCCCATTCATCAGCAATAAAGCTAGTTATGGGTACGCCAAGTACCATACCAGCTGAAACACCAACAAATACTTTTGCTATTGCTTTGGGCGCTTCCTGCTTACTGACTGAAGCTGCTGCGGTTGTAAAGGCAATGGTAATATATACAGGATGAAAAAAAGCGGGAATAGCGCGAAATACTAACTGGACACTATAGTTTTCAGCAAAAATAGAAATAATATTACTTACCACAAATACTGATAGGGACAACACCATTGCAGTTTTGCGGTTTATTTTAGAAAACAGTAATGGAACAATTGGTGCAGTGAAAGCTATTACTAAAGCAAATAAACTAATCATCCAGCCTGCTTCAGGCACACTAATATTAAATTTTTGGGCGATAATTGGAATAATGCCAACCACTCCCATTTCAGTATTCAAAATACCAAATACACCAAGGGTTAAAATCGGTACTAACAGGCGATTATTTGCCTGATGAGTTGAGTTTGTCATCAAAAACCTTACTAGTTATTTAATCTATGATGGAAAACGGTTTAAGTTACGCCCACTACCATTAGTTTTAGCGAGTGATATAGCATGGACTATCTAGGGTATAAAAGGTGTATTAAATGCTTCGAGTTTTCCATTAGAATTTTATCTATAAAAATACCTGCTGAAACATTTCAGACAGGTATTTTTAGAAGGGTATTAATTATCGCAAACTTATCATTTCAAATTATCTTTAAAAAACTGTTCAAACTTATCAAATGGAATTTTATCCAAGTTATCGTACAAATCCACATGGTCTGCATCAGCGATAACAACCAGTTCTTTTGGTTCAGCAGCAGCCTTATATACATCTTCTGAATAGTAGCGTGAATGCGCTTTATCGCCAGTTACTAGCAGAACAGGACGTGGTGCAATCCATTTGATATTTTCCATTAGTGGGAAACTAAAGAATGACATAGGGGTAGTCGCTGTCCAAGCAGTTGTTGAGTTAATTGCTCTTGGATGAAAGCCTCGAGGTGTTTTGTAATAGTCATAAAATCTTGCCAAAATTGGATTAGGATCTTTTGGTAATGCCTCAGGTAAGACATGATCACCTTTAATGATATTGCCTTTTTCATCAAAGGGTATTTCATGTAGCCCTACAGCAAATGTACCTTGTTCAGCATCAATCCAACGTTGTTGGCTTAAATAATCTACTACTTTCTGCCGTTGTTCTGGTGTATAGGAATCTTGATAACCTTTACTCATACTACGAGACATATCATACATAGCTGTAGTTGCTACTGCTTTGATACGAGAATCACTTGAAGCAGCAGTAATAGCCATGCCTGTTAAGCCACATATAGCCAACACACCAATACGATCACGGTCAACAAAAGGTTGTAAACCAATAAAATCTACTGCTGCACTAAAATCTTCTGTATAAATATCAGGTGATGCCACATTACGAACTTCACCACCACTTTCGCCAGTGAACGAAGGATCAAAGGCTAAAGTAACAAAGCCCCTCTCTGCTAAGGTCTGTGCGTGTAAGCCAGCAGTTTGTTCTTTTACTGCACCAAAAGGGCCACTTAAAATGATGGCAGCCAGTTTTTTATTAGCCATGTTCTGTGGTGTATAGAGATCACCCACTAACGTAATGCCATAACGGTTTTTAAAAGTAACTTTTTGATGATCAATCTTATTACTTTTAGGGAAAGTTTTATCCCATTCTTGAGTAAGTTGCATACTGTTTATTCCTGTATTTCCAATAACTTGAGGATTAGCGATTGCAGCAGATGTACTGATAATAAGTGAAATCCCTACAGCAACAGCAATTTGCAGAAATTTTCTGTGGGAGAAGAAAGGTTTCATAGTGACTCCTAGCTGTTAGCTCATTGATAAAATATGCGATTATTTTGTTACTTGTTTGCATAGCTTAATTTAATGAATTTATTATTGATCAAGGATTACTCTGATACAATGAATAAATTCGGAATTGATAATTCGCAAATCGAGAATAATTATGTTGAACCGATTAGATGCGTTGAAATATTTTTGTATTGCTGCTGAAACATTGCAATTTCGAGAAACAGCAGTACGAATGTCAGTATCGCCACAAGTGGTTACACGCATGATTGCCGAACTAGAAGAAGAATTAGGTACATTATTGTTTGTACGTAATACGCGCAATATGCAGCTAACTGAATTTGGTGAGCGTTTTTTACCACAAGCACAACAATATTTATTAGACGGTGAAAAATTATTTGCAACGGCTAAAAAAAAGCAAAGTGATATAAGTGGTGTGGTTCGAATTACTGCAATAAGGCTACCTGAAAATGAGGCTATCATAACTGACTTGGTAGAAAAGTGTGCAGATTATCCAGAGTTACGAATAGATTGGCGTGTAGATTCAGCTAAACTTCATTGGGTAGAAAATCAGATTGATATTGGCCTGCGTATTGGATTTGAACCAGATCCACTGATGATTATACGAAAAATTAGCACCATGCAGGATAAATTCGTGGTTTCACCAAAATTATTGGCTAAGCTTGGTCAACCAAAAGATTTAGATGATTTACAAAAACGTTATCCTGTAAGCAATTTAATCAATATTAATACAGGTCGTTCATGGGGTTGGCCAATTAATGACGAACTGCACTTATTTCCAAAACAGCTTCAGTTTGCCACTGATGATCAATACAGTGAACTTTCTGCAGCATTAGCAGGAATGACTTGTTCACTTGTTGCAGACTATATATGTAATAAATACCTTGCAACGGGTAAGTTAGTTGAGCTATTTCCTGATATCCCGCGAAAACAGTGGCAAATGTACCTCTATCGGCCACAGCGTACCATTACTTCTGCGCATGTGTTGAAAGTATTTGATTGGTTAACCGAGATTTTGCATAAATACTATAAAAAATAAAAAAAGTTAGATCAGTAGCAATGATATAAAGCATTTTTTAAATAATGCTGAAAAATGCTTAGTAAATACAATAAAATTCATACAGATAATTCTATAATGTAACGGTTTGAAAGAAAGTATTGTTATTTAGAATCCTTATCTGCTAAAGCGCTTAATGATATACTCCAATTACTACACCACTTAGTGAAAGGAGTTCTACATTGGACATTCCACGTATCTTCAACATTACTGAAAGTGCTCATCGTATCCATAACCCATTTACCTCAGAAAAACTTGCTACATTGGGTGCTGTATTACGCCTCAAACATGGAGCTCGAGTGCTTGATCTTGGTAGTGGTTCAGGTGAAATGTTATGCACTTGGGCGCGTGATTATGGAATCACTGGTATTGGGGTTGATATGAGCCAGTTATTCAGTAAGCAGGCGAAGCTCCGAGCAGTAGAACTTAGCGTTGACAATCAAGTACAGTTTATTCATGGTGATGCTGCTGGCTATGTAGCCAAAGAGAAGTGCGATGTAGCAGCCTGTATTGGCGCAACGTGGATTGGTGGGGGTATCGCTGGCACTATTGAACTTCTAACAAAAAGCCTTCATAAGGGTGGAATCATCCTGATTGGTGAGCCCTACTGGCGTCAATTACCGCCAACAGAAGATATCGCTAAAGAATGCTTTGCCAATTCTATTTCTGATTTTCTTATGCTTCCTGAACTTGTCAGCTTTTTTGACGAGCTAGGTTATGACGTTGTGGAAATGGTGCTAGCTGACCAAGAGGGCTGGGACAGATACGAAGCAGCCAAGTGGCTAACTATGCGCCGATGGCTTGAGGAAAATCCTAACGATGACTTTGCTAAAGAAGTTCGCGCCCAACTGACTATCGCACCAAAACGCCATGTCATCTATACACGTGAATACCTAGGATGGGGCGTGTTTGCTCTGATCGCACGATAATATTAAGTGATAGAAGGAGTTATTGTTTTCAATAGCTGGAGAAATTGTATTATAGCTGCTAATGAGCTTACATTTAATGGCGCACTCGGCGGGAGTTGAACCCACGACCCCTGCCTTCGGAGGGCAGTACTCTATCCAACTGAGCTACGAGTGCGTATAGCAGAGGGGCATAATAATACGCATATAACAATTAATAGTCTACACTTTTGGTTATTTCATTTGTAGTAAAATAGAAATTAAGTTATCGAGTTATTAATTTTTACTGAAAAGGCTTTAGTTGCTTATAATAGATCAACTAAATAACAATAAATTAGTCTATTATTTATATTTACAGTAAAACTAATAACCCATTGGATGTCGCTATGAATAAACCTGCGTTAATTGCTATACCTGAATCCTTACAATCAATGAAGTTACATGGTATTAATGCTTTTTCAGAGGCGTTGGCCGATAAAGGTTTAGATAGTAAGATTTATCAGCAATGGCCTGCAGAAAAACAGCAGCAATTAGCCAGAGTATTAACCTGTAGTGAGTTTGTTGTAGAGCAAGTAAGACGTTGTCCAGAAATACTATTAGAATTGTTAGAAAGTGGCGAGCTAGATCGTAGTGTTAGTAGGCAGGAGATTATTGAGCAGTTAGCAAAAGTTGTGGATGCCTGTAGTACAGAAGATGAGTTATTAAGTTGTTTACGTAAGGCACGTAATCGTCAACAAATCCGTATTATTTGGCGTGATATTACAAGGCAAGCAGATTTAATAGAAACTTGTAAAAACCTTTCTGATTTTGCAGATGCGAGTATCGATCAGGCTTATCATTGGCTATATAAAGAGCAAGCTAAGGTTTTTGGTGTGCCTATTGGCAGATACACAAAACAACCCCAGCATTTAGTTATTTTAGGGATGGGTAAATTAGGTGCTCAAGAGCTAAATCTTTCTTCTGATATTGATCTAATTTTTGCTTATCCAGAGGGAGGGGAAACGGAGGGGGCTAAGAAGTCTTTAGACAATCAAGAATTTTTTACACGTTTAGGCCAAAAGCTAATTAAAGCATTAGATAGTATTACTATTGATGGTTTTGTGTTTCGAGTAGATATGCGTCTACGGCCTTATGGCTCAAGTGGCCCTTTAGTTTATAGTTTTCCTGCCATGGAACAATATTATCAGGATCAAGGGCGTGATTGGGAACGTTATGCCATGATTAAGGCGCGAGTAGTTGCTGGCGATAAGGAAACGGGCAAGGATTTAATAGAAATTTTAAGACCCTTTGTTTATCGACGTTATCTCGATTTCACTGCTATTGAAGCCTTGCGCACGATGAAGCAATTGATTCAACAGGAAGTTAAACGTAAGGGAATGAGCGAGAATATTAAACTTGGCTCAGGTGGTATTAGAGAGATCGAGTTTATTGCACAGGCTTTTCAGTTAATTCATGGTGGCAGGGATTTAAGTTTACAGCAGCGACCTTTACTAAAAGTACTGGATACTTTAGCAGGTGAAGGATACCTACCTTCTGCTGTGGTGGATGAATTAAAGTCAGTTAATTGTTTTTTACGTTATGTAGAACATGCGATTCAAACCATTGCTGATAAGCAAACCCAAATGTTGCCAGATAACCCAACAGATCAAGCCCGTGTAGCGTTTATGATGGGCTATGAAAATTGGCAAGCATTTTATGAGGCTTTAACAAGCTATCGTGAACGTATAGATTGGCACTTTAAGCAGGTGATTGCTGATCCAGAAGAGGAAGAACAAGAAGCTAGTCAAGCTGTTGGGGAGGAGTGGTTATCTCTGTGGATAAGAACCCAAGATGAAGAGAACTCCTGTAATCAATTAGCAGAAGCAGGGTTTACAGATGTACAGGCACTTTATCAAAAGTTAATGGATTTACGCCATAGTCCTAGTTTGAGATCTATTCAGCGTACAGGGAAAGAACGTTTAGACGCTTTTGTGCCACGCTTGATTAATGCTGCTATGGAGTTGGAACAGCCTACCTTAAGTATATTAAGAGTATTGCCTTTAATTGAAGCGGTAGCGCGTCGCTCTGTTTATTTAGTATTGCTTACGGAAAATCCTAGTGCCTTAAAAAGATTGTTAAAGCTCTGTGCAGCGAGCCCTTGGATTGCTGAGCAAATTACTCATTATCCAGTGTTGCTTGATGAACTGTTAAATGAAGATAAATTATTTAGCCCGCCCAAAGCAGTAGAATTGGCCGCAGAGTTACGGCAGCATTTAGCACGTATTCCTGAGGATGATTTAGAACAGCAAATGGAAGCATTGAGACATTTTAAATTGGCACACCGTTTACGGGTGGCAGCTTCTGAAATTACGGGTAATTTACCTTTAATGAAAGTAAGTGATTATTTAACGTGGTTAGCAGAAGCTATTCTTACTGAAGTATTGCATTTAGCATGGCGCCAATGTGTCTCGAAATATGGTGTTCCTCAACGATTAGATGGTACTGCTTGTGATTTAGATTATATTATTATTGGTTATGGCAAGGTGGGCGGTATTGAAATGGGTCATAATTCAGACCTTGACCTTGTTTTTATTCATAATGGTGATCCACAGTCAGAGACAGATGGCGCTAAGTCAATTGATGGCTTGTTGTTTTTTACCCGTTTAGGGCAGCGAATTATCCATATTTTAACCACTCAAACCACTTCAGGTATCTTATATGAAGTTGATATGCGCTTAAGGCCTTCAGGTGCATCAGGTTTATTAGTTAGTAGCTTAGCTGCTTTTCAACGTTATCAAGAGAAAGAGGCGTGGACTTGGGAGCATCAGGCATTAGTTAGGGCGCGCGTATTAACTGGTGCCTCTGATGTGGCAGAAGCATTTGAGAAAATTCGTATTGAGATATTGGGCAGGCAACGAGATTTAACACAGCTTCAAACAGAAGTAAGTGAGATGCGCAAAAAAATGCGTGATAATCTAGGAACACAAATAACCAATGCTGGACTAGGTAATAATGCTTTTGCAGCAGATCAATTATTTAATTTAAAACATGATGCAGGTGGTATGGTAGATATTGAGTTTATGACTCAGTTTGTTACTTTGGCTTGGTCATGGAAATACCCAGAATTATCTGTTTATACTGATAATATTCGTATTTTAGATGCAATGGCAGAAACCCATTTAATGACACAGGAAGATGCTCTTTGGCTACAAGATACTTACCGAGCTTATCGTTCGGTGGTGCATAAATTAGCATTACAGAATGAACCTAATTTAGTCGCTGCTAATCAGTTTGTTGAAGAGCGAAAAAGGGTAATGAGTTTTTGGTACTCTCTAGGGCTGAGTTAACTCTTTATATTGTTCTTATCTATAACTGGTGAGGATGGATAATCATCATTGAGTGATCGTATTTTATTCAGAGATTTATAAACTAGCAATTGAAGGATAACAGATAACCGCTTAGCTTTTGTTATTTTAGGATACTCCTTTGATCTGGTATTATAAGCAAATTATCCTAATGCAGATTATAAGCAATTAATGAATATATTAATTATAGGCCCTTCATGGGTGGGCGATATGGTGATGGCGCAAACTTTGTTTATATGTTTGCGTAAAGAATATCCAAATTGCAATATTGATGTACTAGCACCAGAGTGGAGTAGACCGATTTTAGAGCGTATGCCTGAAGTAAGAGAAGCTTTATCTTTTCCTTTAGGGCATGGTGCATTAGATATTAAAACCCGTAAACAAATAGGCCGCTCATTACAAGGTAAGTATGAGCAAGCTATTGTATTACCTAATTCCCTTAAATCAGCATTAGTGCCTTATTTTGCCAAAATTGCTAAGCGTACAGGTTGGAAAGGTGAAATGCGGTATATCTTGTTAAATGATATCCGTAAGCTTGATAAAACACTTTATCCTCTAATGATTGAGCGTTTTATGGCGTTAGCGTATCCAAAAGGTAAAGTTTTAGCCCAACCGTACCCTAAACCTCATTTAGAAATTAATCCAGAGTTACAACAACAAGCATTAGCTACTTTTAATTTGCAGCCAGTTAAACCGATATTAGCGCTATGCCCTGGTGCCGAATTTGGTGAGGCAAAAAAATGGCCAGCAGAGTACTATGCCAAAATAGCAGAAGATAGAATAGCAGTAGGTTGGCAAGTATGGATATTTGGTTCTAAAAATGATTTTCCAGTAGGTGAGACCATTCGTAATCTTTTACCGAATGAACAGCAAAACCAATTATATAATCTAGCAGGACAAACCAGTTTGGCACAGGCTATAGACTTATTAGCTTGTGCTAGTGCTGTGGTTACTAATGACTCAGGATTAATGCATGTGGCTGCTGCATTAAATCGCCCAATTGTGGCGGTATATGGTTCCACCTCACCACAGTTTACTCCTCCCTTAGCTGAGCAAGTAGAGATAGTGCGCTTAGGATTAGATTGCAGTCCATGTTTCGACCGTACCTGTAGATTTGGTCACTACAATTGTTTAAAGCAATTAAAACCTGAGTTAGTTGAAACAGCATTGGATAAGTTAATTAAAGTGAAACAGGTGGATTAAATGCGAGTTTTATTAATTAAAACCTCTTCGCTAGGTGATGTAATCCACACTTTACCTGCCTTAACTGATGCTAAAAGAGCGATTGCGGACATTCAATTTGATTGGGTCGTAGAAGAAAGTTTTGCAGAAATACCCAGTTGGCATCCTGCGGTGAATGAAGTTATACCTGTAGCTATCAGGCGCTGGCGCAAAAACCTTTGGCAAACATGGAAAAGTGGCGAGTGGCAAGCATTTAAGCAACGATTAAGAGCTTATAACTATGACTTAGTGATAGATGCTCAAGGTTTGTTAAAAAGCGCTTGGTTAACCCGTTATGTAAAAGCACCTATCGCAGGGTTAGATAAACTATCAGCTAGAGAACCAATGGCTAGTCGTTTTTATCAGAATAGTTATTCTGTTGCTTGGGGGCAGCATGCTGTTGAGCGTGTGCGTCAGTTATTTGCGCAAGCCTTAAATTATCAATTGCCAACAACAATGGGCGATTATGGTTTAGATCGCCAACGGGTAATAGGGAATTTACAAGGTAATGATCCCTATGTCGTGTTCTTACATGGAACTACTTGGGATACAAAGCATTGGCCAGTATATTATTGGCGACAATTAGCAGAAATACTCAATCAGCAAAATGTTTGCGTAAAATTACCTTGGGGTAGTGATAAAGAAAAGTTAAGGGCTGAACAGATAGCAAAAGATTTAGTGAATGTAGTGGTGTTGCCTAAATTAAATCTGCAAGGTATTGCAGCAGTATTGGCAGCTGCTAGAGCTTGTGTGGCTGTAGATACTGGCTTAGGACATTTGGCAGCAGCGTTAGATACGCCTACCATTTCTTTATTCGGCCCTACTAATCCTGAATTAACAGGCTCTTATGGTAAAGAGCAAATCCATTTAATAGGTAATTACCCTGCATGTATACCCTGCTTAAAGAAGGAGTGTACTTATCAGCCTACAGAGCAAGATAAACAGCTATTTGATTTAAACAAAGAATATCCGCTTTGTTTTACGCAAGTAAATCCACAACAAGTGATTAATCATTTATCTGTATTGCTTAACAAAAAACCCATCGTTTAAGATGGGTTTTAGCAAGCAAACATGAAGTTAAACTTGGGATTGATGGTAGTTTTGTAATCCCATCTTTTCAATTAAACCCAGTTGTTTTTCTAACCAATAAGCGTGGTCTTCTTCAGTATCTTTTAATTGGTTGCGGAGCATATCACGGCTTACAAAGTCGCCTTTTTCTTCGCATAATTTAATGCCATCAACTAATGCTTGGCGAACATGTAGCTCTAAACGTAAATCAAACTCAAGCATTTCAGGTACAGTAGTCCCAATATTGATTTCATCAGGACGCATAGTTGGTTTGCCTTCTAAAAAGAGAATACGTCGCATAATTTGGTCAGCATGTTCGGTTTCTTCTTCCATCTCATGATTAAGGCGCTCATACAATTTTTTAAAATCCCAGTCATCGTACATTCTGGAATGAATAAAATATTGATCACGGGCGGCTAATTCTCCCGTTAATAGTTTATTTAAATAATCGATAACTTCAGGATTGCCACGCATTTAGAGTCTCCTTAACGCTAAAGGAGCGTTATTATTAGAAGTGAGTTTATTTCTATAGCATAAATTTTAGTCACTATTGTTTCAAATTACCAGCAATTCAGACTAAATCATTAAAAAAAGCTATGTTGTTGTAAATGCAAATATTTATCATTGTTTATTGCATTCTTTTTAGGCATAAAAAAAGAGCTATCATATTGTTAAATAGCTCTTTTTTTATTAATTCAATAAAACAGGTTAGTTTACTTTTTTACCATGCGCCTGTTGGTCTGCATGATAAGATGAACGCACTAATGCGCCTGATGCGACGTTTTTAAAGCCCATTTTTTTACCTTGTTCTGCAAACCATTCAAAGGTATCTGGGTGTACAAAGCGTTGTACAGGCAAGTGGCTTTTTGATGGCTGTAAGTATTGGCCTAAGGTCAACATATCAACTTCATGCTCCCTTAACCTTTCCATTACTTCAATAATTTCTTCATCGGTTTCACCAAGGCCTAACATTAAACCTGATTTAGTAGGAATATGAGGGACGCGCTTTTTAAAGTTTTGCAGTAAGTCTAATGACCATTCAAAATCAGAACCTGGACGTGATGATTTATATAAGCGAGGTACAGTTTCTAGGTTGTGGTTAAATACATCTGGTGGTTCTGTTGCTGTAATATCTAATGCGATTTCCATACGACCACGATAATCAGGTACTAGCGTTTCTAGCTGTATAGTAGGCGATAATTTACGAATTTCTCTTAGACAATCAGCAAAGTGTTGAGCGCCGCCATCGCGCAAGTCATCACGATCTACAGAAGTAATAACTACATAGCGTAAACCTAAATCAGCAATGGCAATGGCTAGATTTTTAGGTTCATCTGCATCAAGTGGGTTAGGGCGACCATGACCAACATCGCAGAAGGGACAACGACGGGTACAGATATCACCCATAATCATAAAGGTTGCTGTACCTGAGGCAAAGCATTCGCCTAGATTAGGGCAAGTGGCTTCCTCACAAACACTATGTAAACGGTGTTTACGAAGCAAAGTTTTAACTCTTTCCACTTCTGGGGTAGCAGGAATACGCACACGTATCCAATCAGGTTTTTTAGGTAGCTCAGTGGTAGGAATAACTTTTACAGGGATTCTAGCTACTTTATCAGCACCCTTTAATTTAACACCCTGTACAGCTTTTTTAGGAGTGTTAGGTGATTCATTTTGCATAGTCATATTTCAATTTCTTTATCTAAATGATTTATACAGATGGCATTAAATAAAATATATAAAGCTATGTTTTCCAACATACCTCATTTTTATCCTATTTAAGGGGGGATCTATAATTTGCTTACTACTATTATAGTCTCATTCTTTGAATTTGCTATTAGATAAAATTCTAACTTTTTATTTTATTGCTATAAAAGAGGGGTATAAATAGGGTTAGTTTACAAAAAAGGGTAGTTACCACTACCCTTATTATTACTGGACGTGGTAGCGTCCAGCCATTGCTTTATAAAGCATATTTTCATATTGTATCAGTTTGTATCTATTGTTAATTAGCGATATCTTTGAGTTTGTTTCAGTATTGAGAGCATTCAGCCAATCTGAAATTTCACCAGCACCTTGTTGGTATCTGTCATCATAATATTGGCTAATTTGCTGATCGTATTTATATTTTTCCTCAGTATTCGCTAACGTATCTTTGGTTCTGGAGTAAGAGTAATAATAAGTATCTACCTCATTAAGGGCCGTGGTTAGGCTTTGCTCAAAAGAAAGGCGTACAGATTCGTATTCTGCTTCTGATAGTTTTATATTCCATCTTACTTTGTTCCATTGTAGAAAAGGCAGATCAATACTGACATTACCAGAGGCAAAAGGCACATTAAAAGCAGTGTTAACTTTGTCCGAAGATGAATTAATCGCTGCGCCTAGGGTAATAGTTGGATACCAACTTTTATCAGTGGCTTGTTTATTGAGTGATGCTTCTTCTAATCTATATTCGGCTGCTTTTAGATCAGGTCTATTGGCTAACACAGATAATGGAACATTAAGATCAACTTCTGGTAGCGTTAAACCAAGCAAGCTAGGGTAGTTAATGGTTAACTTATCTTCTGGCTTTAAATTCAATAAATTGCGTAGTGTCTGTTCTGCTGTTTTTTGCTGATTTTTTAAATCAATTAAATTGTTATTAGCACTTAAAACAGATTGAGTCGCTTGTGCAGGATCTAATGCTGATACTTTACCATATTGGTATTTAAAGCTAACTAATTCATTAATTTGTTGGTAATTCTTGATACTTTGTTCAGTAACGATAATCGCTTCATTAAGGTAGACAAGCTGGTAATAAGCGTCTACCACACTATTTATTAAGCTTAATCTAGCTGTTTCCAAATCTTGAACAGTGGCTTTATATTCCCATTCTTTAGCACTGGCTGTATCCGCTATTTTTTGCCATAAATCCAACTCATAGCTTAAAGATAAGTTACCACTGACATTCCTATTGCTATCGCCACCATGTTTGATATTTTTACTGGCTGAGCCGCTAGTTCCTCCAGAGAAGCTAGGCACTAGGTCTTCACCTATTAGATTAGCTTGGTAAAGTGCTCTATTAACATTAATGGCGCTTTGAGCAAAATCAATATTGTTGGTTAAAGCTAACTCAATCAGTTTATTAAGTTCATTATCACCATAGATAGTCCACCAATTAGTATCTATTTGATAACGATCTATTACTTGTTGTGTTAGTTGTAGTCTTTGTTGCAGTTGTTGATCTGGGTTGTTAGTAGTAGCACAGCCCATTACAAGACTAGATAGGATAAGTGGTAATATCAATAATTTAGTCGGTTTCATAGGATTATCCTCAATCTCTGGAAAGTGCTTCTATAGGGTTGAGTTGGGAGGCATTGCGGGCAGGCATAAAACCAAAAACAATACCAATTAACGAAGAACAACCTAGTGCTAGCACGATTGAACTGGCTGAAAATGACATGGCGAATCCAGTAACTAGATAGTTGAAAACAAAGCCTATAAGGTAAGAAAGACTAATCCCCAATAAACCGCCTATTAAACAGATTAATACTGCTTCAATCAAAAATTGCTCAAGTATATTATGTTGTCTTGCACCGATTGCCATACGAATACCAATTTCTTTGGTACGTTCTGTAACTGACACTAACATAATATTCATTACACCTATGCCGCCTACCACTAGCGATATTAATGCAATACAAGAAATCAACAAAGTCATTGTGTTAGTGGTACTTTCTATGGTTTGTTTAATACTATCAGTATTTTGGGTAAAGAAATCTTGTGTGCCATGTTTAACGGTAAGTAGTTTGGTTAAGTTTTTTTCTGCTACTTGGGAGCTTATATCATCTCTTACTTTTACCGTAATAGAGCTGATATAACGTTGCCCAGTAATTTTATTCATTACCGTAGTATAAGGTGACCATAGATTTAGACTGTCGCTATTACCAAAAACAGTTTGTTGTTCTTTAGTTACACCGATTATTTCTAATGGTTTTTTATTAAGTACCACTATTTTTCCTATAGGGTTTTCGCCATTAGTAAAGAGTTTCTTTTGGGTATTAGGATCAATAACAACCACAGAACTGTTATTCTGTACATCTTGTTTGTTAAAGAAACGCCCTTGTGCTATCTCTAAGCCTTTTACATCAAAATATTGTTCACTTACACCGCTTAGTTGGCCATTTACGGAAATATTACCGTACACTAAAACACCACTGGCAGAACTGACAGGGGTTGAGCTAGTTAGATAGCTTTGTTTGGCTAATACATCTGAATCATCAACGGTTAAGGTTTTAACTCTACCAGACCTCATATCCCCGAAGCCTTTGCCGGGATAGATATTGATAGTATTAGTACCCATCGAGTTGATATCGGTTAAGATTTTTTCCTGTGAGCCTCGGCCAAGGGCAACAACAGACACAACTGAGGCTATACCAATAATAATACCAAGCATAGTGAGCATAGAGCGCATTTTATGGGCTATGATTGCTTGCACAGACATTTTAAAGGATTCTACAAATTGATCTTTATAGAACATTAAACTATTACGTTCTTTGCTTGGTTTAGCGGCTTCAGTTTTTACAATATCATCAGCTTTACGTTGATCACTGACGATAATGCCATCTTTAATTTCTATAACACGGTTAGCGAAATTAGCAATATGTGCATCGTGGGTTACTAAAATAATGGTATGGCCTTGCTTATGTAAGTCTTGTAAAATTTCCATGACCATTTCACCACTTTTAGAGTCCAGCGCACCTGTTGGTTCATCGGCAAGGATAATTTCACCACCATTCATTAATGCACGCGCAATACTTACACGCTGTTGTTGACCACCAGAGAGTTCATTAGGTTTGTTTTGTGTTTTATCATTTAACCCTAAGCTTGTTAATATTTCTTTAGCACGTTTGGAGCGTTGATTGTAGTCTAAGCCTAAGTAAACAGCAGGCAGAGCCACATTATTTTCTGCAGTTAAGGTACTTAATAGATTATAACGTTGAAAAATAAAGCCAAATTTTTTACTACGCATTTTGGCAAGTTCATTATTATCCATTTCTTCTGTTTTTATACCATCGATAGCATAAGAACCAGAAGTAGGCGTATCTAAACAACCAAGTACATTCATCAAGGTGGATTTGCCTGACCCTGATTGCCCTATAATGGCAATAAAATCACCTTTTTCTATCTCAAGGTTAATATCTTTCAGGATATGAACACGATTATTGCCTTCCCCAAAATATTTATTGAGGTTTTTAACTTCTATCATTGTCATATTTATAACCTCATTCTGGTGTTTTTACTGCTGGCAGCCGTTATTTCTGTACTAGCCATTTGCGCTGAAATAACCCTTTCACCTTCTTTAAGACCAGAGATAATTTCGGTATTCATACTGTCTGATAGACCTACCGTCACTTCTTTTTCTACTACCTTATTACCTACTTCTAAGGTATAGACATAGTTTTTATCACCCACCGTGTTGAGTGTAATAGTAGGTACTATAAGCACATTGTCTTTGCTAGCAATTGTGATGGTGTTTTGAGTTGTCATACCTATGCGTAATGTTCCTTCTTCATTAGGCACTACTAAATTGCCATAGTAGTAAACAGCGGTACTGGAATCTGTGGTGCCAGTATAGTTACCTGCCGTCAAGGTAGTTAGGCCTGGATCTAGTGTATCTAATTGGCCTTTGAAGATTTTAGTAGGTTCAGAAAGAATGGTATAAGTTACTTCCATGCCAGGCTTTATTTTGGTGATATCACCTTCAGAGATTTGCATCTTAATTTCCATTTTACTTAAATCAGCAATCTGCACAATGGTTGGAGTAGTTTGATTTGAGTTAACTGTTTGCCCTTCTTCAACGGGTACAGAAACAATAGTACCATCAAAAGGTGCCACTATTTTGGTGTAACCTAAGTTGGTTTCAGCGGTATTTACTGAGATTTGGGTTTGGATGATTAACGATTCTAAATCGGCAACATTGGCTTTGGCTGTGGCTAAAGCATCATTAGCACTGTCTAAGTTTTCATCAGAAGTAGCATTTTTAGCTTTTAAGCTTTTTTCACGATTATATTTCTTTTGTGCAACAACTAAAGCTATTTTCTTGGCTTCTAATTGAGTTTTGTATGACTCTAATTTAGCTTTGTTGATGTTAAGCTCGTTTTCTTGGGTAGTGGAATCAATCTCTGCAATCATGTCACCTTTTTTAATCTGTTGCCCTAAGGAAACATAAAGCTTTTGAATTTGCCCAGAAACTTGCGCACCGACGGTTACAATTTGTTTAGCGCCTATTTCACCTGTGGTATTAACCGTGCGCTTAATATCGCCAATAACTACTTTTTCTGTGAGGTAGCTTATTTGTTCTTTTTGATTAAAAAAAAGAAAATAAATAGCAGTGGCTATGGCTATTAATACCACTATAGAAATGGTGATTTTTTTCCCCTGTTTCATCATTACTCCCAGCTATACAGATTAAGTTAAAGTAATGATACAAGAATATTTTTAGGAAATTTAAGGATTTACCAAAACCTTACCGATTCTTTACATAGAGCAATTTAATGTAAATTTATAAGTAATAGGGGTATTTATTGTTTGTCTGAAAAGTAAGTAACTTGTCTATAGGCTAGTTTATTGACGAATTGTGCTATTACTCGCTTAATTAACTCATCAAAATCAACATTACCAATAAAATCACTTAATTGAGTCATCCGCATACCTGCATAGCCGCAGGGGTTAATACGAGAGAAAGGTTCTAAATCCATTTGTGCATTAAGTGCAAAACCATGAAATGATGCATTGCGACGAATTCTTAAACCAAGGGAGGCTATCTTAGCATCTTCTACATAAACACCAGGAGCATCTGCTTTGGCATAAGATTTAATACCATATGAGGCGAGTAGATCAATTAAGCTATTTTCGATAGCGGTTACTAATGTTCTAGGGCCTAAATGGTGGCGCTTTACATCAATCATCAAATAACCAATCAATTGCCCTGGTCCATGATAGGTTACTTGTCCACCGCGATCTGATTGGACAACAGGTATATCACCAGGCATTAGCAAGTGTTCGGTTTTACCTGCTGTGCCTTGGGTGAAAACAGGATAATGTTGTAATAACCAAACTTCATCTTGGGTTTGTTCAGTTCGGTTATTAGTGAAATCTTGCATAGCATGCCATACAGTTTCATAAGGCTGTATGCCTAATTTGCGAATAATAAGTGTATCGGCACTCATTACAATACCATATGAACACGCCCTGTTGCTTTTAAGTCATCATGAATAGCTTGCAGCTGAGGAACACCTGTGGCCGTAATAGCTAAACGAAGCGAATGGTATTTACCATTACTGCTATACTGATCAGTAATAGTAGACTCATCGAAATCGGGGGCATGCTTACGAATAATATCAATCACTAATTGCTTAAATTCATCATGAGCATCACCAATTACTTTGATGCCATAATTTTCACAAGGAAACTCAATTTTAGGTGGTTCTTGATTGGTCATAAATTCACCTTAGTTAAATAGCCCTTTAAAAAATAACACGATGCTATCCCACATACGTTTAAAGAAACCACCTGGTTCTACCGTTTGTAAGGCTACTAAATCGGTACTATAAATTACTTGATTGCTAGCGGTTTTAATTTCTACCTTGCCCACTACTTGTCCTGCCTTTACAGGTGCAATTAGTTGCTTAGCTGTGGTTACTTGGGCATGTAAGCCTGTAAATTGGTTTCTAAGAAGGGTTAAGGAAATATCCTGTGCTAAACCTGCTTGTACTTCAGCAGCATCGCCTTTCCAGACTTTTAGGCTAGATAATTGGTCACCTTTTTTATAAAAAGTTCTATTTTCATAGAAGCGGAAACCATAGGTTAATAATTTTTGGGTTTCTTCTGCACGTGCTTTTTCGCTTGCTGTACCAAATAGTACCGCAATTAGTCGTAAATCATTACGTTTAGCAGAGGCTACCATGCAGAAACCTGCTTCTTCAGTATGACCAGTTTTTAGTCCATCTACTGTATTATCTCGCCACAGTAAAAGGTTACGGTTAGGTTGCTTAATGTTGTTCCAAAGAAACTCTTTTTGACTATAAATCGCATAGTGGGCAGGGTCTTCGTAAATAATAGCTCTGGCTAAGATACCCATATCATGCGCTGAGGAGTAATGCTCTGGGTCAGGCAAGCCTGTAGCATTCATGAAGTGAGAGTTTTTCATGCCTAGTTGTTGAGCTGTCTTATTCATTAGCTGTGCAAACACTTCTTCACTACCTGCTAAATACTCTGCCACAGCCACACTGGCGTCATTACCTGATTGAATAATGATGCCATGCAATAGGTCTTCTAATGATACTTTTTTACCAACTTCAATAAACATTTTAGAACCACCAGTACGCCATGCTTTTTCACTGATCGTTACTAAATCTGTAGGTTTAACTTGACCCTTTTTCATTTCTAAAGTGGCCAAGTAAGCTGTCATTAATTTAGTTAAACTGGCGGGCGGTAAACGTTGGTCACCATTGTTATTGATTAACACTTGTCCAGTTGCAGCATCTATCAGTACATAGGATTTAGCAGCTAATTGGGGAGCTGCAGGAGTAATTTCTTGGGCATGAGCAAGGCAAGCACTAAATAGAAATGTGGCTGCTAATGTGGTACGTTGGATAAAGTGGGTTATTTTCATATTCTTCAAAATTAATTAATGTTAATAAAAGTTAGTCTTGCTTAACGAGCTTTGATTGACCTAAGTTGGCGACGCGGATAGCTTCTTGGGTTTTAAATGTTTCGTGTTGATTAGGTAATGGGCCTAAACGGACACGATATAATTGCTGAGCGCCATTTAATACAGAGCTAATAAATACAGGAACATCGGTCACTTTGACTAGGCGTTGTTTTAACAGTTCCGCAGCATCAGGGTTAGCAAAAGCCCCTACTTGTAAGTAAAGCCCCTTCTGTATGTTACTAGTATCTGCCATTGCATGTTGATTTGTTGGCGGTTGGTATTCACTTACTTGTGTATCATTTACAGATTGTGTAGTTACAGTAACTGAAGTTTGTGGTTGTTGCTGAGCAACCGTTGTACTTTTAGTATTGTCCCATTGTTGCGGGTCAATACTTTCAACTCTTACTTTCGCTGTACCTGTATCAGCATAACCTAACTTTTTAGCTGCTGCAAAAGATAAGTCAATAATTCGATCTGAATGGAATGGACCACGATCATTAACTCTTAAAATAACACTACGGTTATTTTCGAGATTGGTTACTTTAACGTAACTGGGTAAAGGAAGTGTTTTATGAGCTGCTGTCATACCGTATAGATCATAGAGTTCGCCATTGGCTGTAGCTTGTCCATGAAACTTAGTACCATACCAAGAGGCCATGCCTACTTCTTTATAACCTGTGGCAGAGTTTTTGGGATAATAAGTTTTACCTAATACGGTATAAGGATTTTTTTTATAGGTTCCTGTATGAGGAGAAGGAGTAGCATCAGGAATATTGGATACATCTACATCCCACCAAGGCGCACCATCTTTTATAGGTCGTACATATTGACCAGAGTGAGAGGTTTTAGCGACTTTTTGATAACTGTCATCATTATTATTGGTAGTGTCATTAGACTGACAACCAATGAGTAATATCATTAAGCCACTAAGTGTCGTTAATCGGGCAATCTGTAAAAGTTTAGTCATTATTTAATTTAGTAGCCAATAGTTGTTCAGATAGTTGGTAAACAACTAACGAATACATTACGCTACGATTGTAACGTGTAATCACCTGAAAGTTATTTAAGCCAACCCAATATTCATCACCTGCCTCACCATCAAGCTTAAATGCCATAACGGGGGTATTATCAGGGATGGTCTTTGCTAGCGACCAACCTGCCTGCGTTAGTTTAGCAATTGTTCTATCTAATTCAAGCCCTGTAGATAAAACACAGGCAGCTTTGTCACCTGTTACTTTAGCTTGTAGCACAACAGTTTGCTCAGATTGCCAGCCATGTTCTTTGAAATAATTAGCTACACTTCCAATAGCATCAGTGGGGTTATTCCATATATCTATATGTCCATCATTATCAAAGTCCACCGCATAAGCTCTAAAACTACCTGGCATAAATTGAGCCATGCCCATAGCACCTGCATAAGAGCCTTTTAGTGTTAAAGGGTCTAGTTGCTCTTCACGGGTCATCAATAAATATTCTTTAAGCTGTCTTCTAAAAAAATCACTACGCGGTGGATAGTCGAAGCCTAAGGTTGTTAATGCATCCATCACAGGCCAACTGCCCATATTACGACCGTAAAAAGTTTCTACACCAATAATTGCAACCACTATTTGTGGTGGAACACCATAGGTCTTTTCAGCTCTTTCTAAAGCTTCTTGGTTATTTTTCCAGAAAGTTACACCTTCATTAACACGTTGCTCAGTCATGAAAATAGGGCGATATTCTTTCCAAAGTTTTGCCTTTTCAGCTGGTTTGGCAATTAAATCTAAAATAGCTTGTTGTTTTTTTACTTTGCTAAATAATGTGCTTAGTTGCTCTTCGGCAAAGCCATTATTTTCTACCAAGTCTTTGGTAAATGTTTGAACCTCTGTAGATTCATTATAATTATTAGCATAGGTTATTGGCGTCACAGTTAGCAATAAGGCGAGCAAGGTCTGAATTTTAATGTATTTATTTATCATATGCATTTTCATCTTATAGAGGTTGTCCATTGGCGATGCGTTTGGATGGCCATTAAAATACCAAATGAGGAAAGTAATGTAACAACTGAGGTTCCGCCATAGCTCATCAGAGGTAAAGGAACGCCCACTACGGGTAATAAGCCACTAACCATGCCAATATTTACAAAAATGTAAACAAAGAATGTCATACTCAAGCCACCTGCCAAAAGTTTGCCAAATAGCGTTTGAGCATTAATGGTAATCATTAAACAGCGTGCAATGATTAATAAGTAGATTGTTAACAGTAAAATAACACCAAATAAACCAAATTCTTCCGCAATTAATGCAAAAATAAAATCAGTGTGGCTTTCTGGTAAAAAGTCTAAATGAGATTGTGTGCCTTCTAACCAACCTTTACCCCAAAATCCTCCAGAGCCAATAGCAGCTTTGGATTGAATAATATTCCAACCTCTACCTAAGGGGTCTGACTCTGGGTTTATAAACGTTAGCACACGATGTTTTTGGTAGTCGTGCATAATAAAATGCCACATACCATAAGCAATAGGAATGGCGGCAATAATAGCACTAATGATCCAGCTCCAACGAAGCCCTGCAATAAATATAACAAAAGCACCAGCAGCTAAGATAAGTAGTGATGTACCTAAGTCTGGCTGTCTAAGTACTAATAAGAAAGGAATACCTGTTAAAACTAGACTCACTATCACATGTTTAAAGCTCGCAGGTAAACTATGCCTTGATATATACCAAGCAATAGTGGCTGGTACTACGATCTTCATAAATTCAGAAGGTTGAAAACGGATTAAGCCAGGTATTTTTAACCAGCGTTGAGCGCCCATAGCGTTGTGGCCATTAAAATCTACAATAATCAGTAAGATAACACCGATAATATAGGGAATAAGTACCCAGCGAGCCATAAATCGTGGATCGAATTGGGCAATAACTAACATAATAAAAGTGCCCATAACAAAGAAAGTAGCTTGTCTATTCACAAGCTCCATATTTTTACCACTAGCAGAGTAAAGGATAAATAAATTAGCTGCTGCTAAAACTAATAGCAGTACTAGCAAATAACCATCAATATGTAATCGTTCTAAAAAGGTAGCTCTTCGTTTATGTGGCGCTTGATTATTTAAAATAATCCGTTTTTTACTAGTTAACATTGTTTGTATCCTCTAATGTTTCACTAGCAGGTGGTAATTCTTCTGGCGAAGGCTTTTTAGCCATTAATTCAGCATCGGTTTTAAGTTGGCCATCAGCATTTAATAGCCAAGCATCCATTACTTGTTTAACAATGGGTGCAGCCACACCACTACCAGATTCACCATTTTCTATAATAATAGCCACAACAATGCGTGGTTTTTCAGCAGGAGCAAAGGCAACAAATAGGGCGTGGTCACGATGCCTTTCATTTAAACTTTTACTATCATAACGTTCATTTTGACGTATGGCGACTACTTGAGCTGTACCACTTTTACCTGCTATACGGTAGCTAGCTGTACTGCCCATTTTTCTAGCTGTACCTCGTGCGCCATGAACCACTTGCTGCATATCCTGATTAACGATATCCCAGTTGTCTTTATTTTTTAATTTAATATCAGGAGGAGTAGGTCGGTCTTTAGTATCAATTGAACCGTTAGCGATAAGCTGTTCAATAGTCAAATTATCAGCAAACTTTAATAAATGAGGGCGAATCCAATGGCCATGATTGGCTATTAATGCAGTTGCTTGGGCTATTTGTAAAATAGTAGTTTGCATATCACCTTGGCCAATTCCTGTAATTAAAGTATGTCCAGGATACCAACGTTGTTTGTGAACTTTTTCTTTCCACTCTCTGGAGGGCATAATACCTGATGATTCTTCTAAATACATATCAAGTGATACGCGTTGTCCTAAGCCAAATGAAGTCAAATACTTATGTAGATTATTAATACCTATTTTATAGGCTAAATCATAAAAGTAAGTATCATTGGAACGCATGATAGCTGTTTCCATATTTATCCAGCCGTCACCACCTCGATTCCAGTTACGGTATTTATGGGTAGAGTTGGGTAGCTGATAAAAACCAGGGTCAAAGATTTTCTCATCTGGTGTGGTAGCACCTACTTCAAGCCCTGTTAATGCAACCAAAGGTTTAACTGTAGAACCAGGTGGATAAGTACCATAGATAGCACGATTTAAAAAAGGTTTATCTGGATTATTAGCTAATGCACTGTAATCTTTTTGACTAATACCTGTTACAAAAGGGTTAGGGTCATAACTTGGGGAGCTAACTAAAGCTAATATTTCACCATTGCGAGGGTCTAAAGCAATAATGGCAGCACGTTTATCTTCTAAAACCTCCATCGCCATCTTTTGTAAATAATAATCCAGTGTAAGAGTTAAATTTTGTCCTGCTATCGGTTGCGTTTGGCTTAATACACGCATTACTTTACCACGCGCATTGGTTTCTACTTCTTCATAGCCTACTTGTCCATGTAACATGCTTTCATAGAAGCGTTCTGCACCTGTTTTTCCTATGTGATGTGTACCACTATATTCAACAGGGTCAACACGTTTTAAATCTTGGTCGCTGATACGTCCTACATAACCTACAGAATGTGCAAATAATTTCCCATAGGGGTAATTACGAATAAATTGTACTTCAACTTCAACACCAGGTAAGCGAGGCTGATTGATAGCAATAATAGCCCTCTGTTCTTCTGTAAGTTCGTATAAAAGGGGGATAGATTCAAAAGGACGAGAGCGTTGTTTTACTTTATTAATCAAACTTTCTTTATCTTCATCGGTTAAATGAAGAACTTCAACCAGCGTATCAATAATAGTTGGCCAATCTTTGGCACGCTCACGGGTAAAAGTTAAGTTAAAACTGGGTTCATTACTGGCAATAACAATACCATTACGATCATAAATAATGCCACGTATAGGCGGGATTGCTTGGGTATGAACACGGTTTTTTTCAGAAAGAGTTGAGTGGTATTTGTATTGAATAACTTGTAGATAATACATTCTAGCAAACAGAATGAGTATTAAAGTGGCGATAAAAATAGAACCGACAATTACCCTATGCCTTATGATACGGGCATTTTTTATGTGATCTTTTATAGGAAGTGGTTCTACCATAATGAACTATTTAAACCTTTAGGTTTATTTATGATAGGGGTGGCCAGCAAGAATGGTCCAAGCCCTATATAACTGTTCTATAATCACAACCCTAACAAGTGGATGAGGTAAAGTTAAGGCAGAAAGTGACCATTTTTCATCACTGCGCTTACAAACTTCTGGAGCTAACCCTTCAGGCCCACCAATCATTAAGTTAATATCTTGTCCTGCTAGTTGCCATTGTGCTAAACGTTCAGCTAGTTGCTCTGTACTCCAAGGTTTACCCGTGACTTCTAAAGTAATAACTTTGTCGCTAGGTTGGGTTTTATTCAACATGGCTACCCCTTCTTGTTGAATAAAACGTTTAATATCAGCATTTTTACCCCGAGTGGTTAACGGAATTTCTATTAACTCTACAGGTAATTCTTTGGGTAAACGTTTATGATATTCTTGCCAACCTTCTTCAATCCAACGTGGCATTTTACTACCAACAGTAATCAGCCGAATACGCATAAATTAGATAGCTTCATTATTAGTTTGTTTAGCACGACTTTGTTCTGCACCTTGCCACAAGCGTTCTAAATCATAAAAGCTACGAGTTTCTTGTAACATAACATGAACCACTACAGAACCTAAATCTACTAATGCCCATTCGGCATTTTCTAAACCTTCAATACCTAATGGACGCACACCTTGTTTTTTCACTTCTTCAATCACATTATCAGCTAATGCTTTTACCTGACGTGAAGAACTACCTGTAGCAATAACCATAAAATCAGTGACACTGGTTTTTTCATGAACATCAATAACAACAATGTCTTTGCCTTTTAAATCGTCTAGTGCGGCAGTGGCTATTTCTACAATTTGTTTACTTTGCATAATATATTGGTTACCTAAATATACGAAATACTACTTACTCGTTTACTTGATGAGTAATCTATTTCTATTAATGAGTTATAAAAACCTGTTCGTGTTATTGATAAAGCTGGTGTTGATTAATATAGTCTAACACAGTCTCAGGTAATAAAAATTGTACCGATTTACCCTGTGCTAAATTGTTTCTAATCTTGGTTGATGAAATATCTAAAGGCGTCTGCTGTATATAAGCGATTTGCCCGTATTTTTCACTAAACTGCTTAGAATCAACTCGTTTATTTGCTATAAATGTTTGTAATTCAGGCGGGATTTTAGCAGATAGATGAGGTCGTTGTAATACAAGAATGTGACAATAATTTAATAGCTCTTGCCAGCGATACCATGAAGGTAAGCCACAGAAAGCATCCCACCCCATAATGAAAAACAATATATCATTAACAGCCAGTTCTTGATGAATGGAGTGGAGAGTATCAAAGGTATAAGAAGGCTTGTCACGTTTTAACTCTCTATCATCCACAGCAAACAGTGGTGTATTGCTAGCAGCCAGTTGTACCATTGCTAAACGATGGCTGGCGCTGATTGAGGGTGTTTCACGATGTGGTGGTAAGGCATTGGGAATTAGTCTTAATTCATCCAATGCCAGTTGTTCTGCAACTTCAATAGCTGATCTTAAATGCCCTATGTGAATAGGGTTAAAAGTGCCACCCAGTAAACCTATTTTAGCCACGGGTTTGACCATCACCTAAGACAATGTATTTTTCCGTAGTCAAACCTTCTAAACCTACAGGGCCACGCACATGCAGTTTATCAGTAGAAATACCAATCTCTGCCCCTAAGCCATACTCAAAACCATCTGCAAAGCAGGTTGGGGTATTATGCATCACTGAGCTTGAGTCTACTTCTGCAAGGAAACGTCTTACTGATTCGGTATTTTCAGTAATAATGCTGTCTGTATGGTGAGAACCATAATAATTAATATGACTAATCGCTTGTTCAATATTATCGACTACACGCACAGCCAAAATGGCAGCTAAGTATTCTGTAAACCAGTCTTCTTCAGTGGCTTTATTAATAGTAGGTAAATAGCTGAGTGTACGTTCACAGCCACGTAGTTCAACACCTTTTTCTATAAATTGTTGAGCTACAATGGGTAAGAATTTTTCTGCTACTGCTTGATCAACCAGTAGTGTTTCCATCGCGCCACAGATACCATAACGATAGCATTTAGCATTTACTGCAACCTTGCACGCTTTTGCTAAGTCGGCATATTGGTCTACATAAATATGGCAAACACCATCTAAATGCTTGATTACGGGCACTTTAGCATGTTCGCTAATACGTTGGATAAGGGATTTACCACCACGAGGAATAATAACATCCACATATTCAGGCATGGTTATTAGTAAATCAACCGCTTGACGATCAGTAGTATTTACCAATTGTACACAATGAGCAGGCAAATTAGCTTGTTGTAAGCCTTGTTGAATGCAGGCTGCAATTGCTTTGTTGGAGTGAATAGCTTCGGAGCCGCCTCTTAAAATAATAGCATTGCCTGATTTTAAACAAAGTGCAGCGGCATCAATGGTTACATTAGGACGTGATTCATAAATCATACCAATGACGCCAATAGGTGTACGCATTTTACCAATTTGTAAACCAGAAGAAGTATATTTTAGATCTCTAATAGCACCTACAGGGTCAGCTAGGGCAATAACTTGTTTTACGCCTGTAATCATCCCCTCTAAACGAGCATCAGTTAACTCTAAGCGGTCTAATAAAGCTGATGATAAACCATTTTTTTTACCATTTATAAGGTCTTGTTGATTGGCTTGTTGAATAGTTTCTTTGGCATCAGCTAACTGGCCAGCAATACATTGTAGAGCTTTGTTTTTTTGTGCTGTCGTTGCTTTAACCAATGCTTGTGCAGCCTGTCGAGCATTAATGCCCAACTCATGCATATAGTCAGTAATATTTGCCATAATAGATCCAGTGTAAATCGTGAAAATTATAATATTTTGCTATAAGTAGATAGTATCTATATAAAATGAGTAAAGATCAATATAATGGGTAATTAAACTGCTCAAGATAAAGTTGAGCAGTTAGTATATGTTTAAACTCTTTCATTACCCATAGTTTCTCTGATACGTTTAGCGATGTAAGCAACATGAGTTTCCAAGGCAAAATGTCCTGTATCTAGCAATTCCACTATTGCATTAGGATTATCTCGTTTAAATGCTTCAGCACCAGCTTGAATGAAAAATGGATCATGTTTCCCCCAAATGATTAAAGAAGGAATTTGTGTATCTCGGAAGAATTTTTGAAAGGCTGGATAAAGTTCTAAGTTATTAGCATAATCAAGCAGTAAATCAAGCTGGATTTCCTTATTCCCAGGTCTCTCAAACAAAAATGTATCTAAGTAGTATGCTTCAGGTGCTACAGTTTCAATGTCTTTTACTCCATGTAGATATTGCCAATAAGTTCCTTTTAAATTCAAAATATTTTTATCAATAGTCTGGCGATTTTCCTGACTAGGATTATTCCAATAAGTTCTAATTGGATTCCAAGCATCTCCAAGACCTTCTATATAAGCATTACCATTTTGAGAGATAAAGCCAGTCAATCTATTTGGATAATTTAGAGCAAGGCGTAAACCAATTGGAGCGCCATAATCAAAAACATACATTGCATAACTTTTAAGATCTAAAGTATCAACAAACTTAGTCATAGTCTTTGCAATATTATCAAAGTTATATACATAGTTAGTTTCACTAGGGACTTCTGTAAAGCCAAAACCAGGTAAATCAGGGGCAATAATATGAAATTTATCAGCTAATAAAGGTATTAGCTCTCTAAATTGATGTGAAGAACTAGGAAAGCCATGTAAAAGCAAAAGCAAAGGTAGATTTTTATCCCCTGCTTCTCGATAAAATAAACGAATATTATCTACATTAATAAACTTATATTGAATGGGATAATGAGTATTGATAGTCATTTTAAATTCCTTTGTAACCTGTATAATTAGTTTTAGAGGTTTCGTAATTGTGGTGTGATATTTGTAACTTGTCAAATATTATTTTAATGGTTACAATGAAATTATTAATAATAGGTAAAGAAAATGGCAAATATAAATACTGTTCCTCAGCAACCCTATGTATTAGCAGATCATATTGTGTTGGATATGATTAATACAGTAGCTAAAGTAAATGGGGATATTATTGATTATTGGCAGTCAGCTAAGGATGTCATTAATTGGTTAGATAAAGTAGCTAATATAAATGTGCCTGTAGATAGAAAGTTTACGGATGAAGATTTACTTCATTCAGCCAAAGAGTTGCGAGAGAGTGTTCATCTACTTATTCAAGCTAAAAAAGCAGGCGAATTGTTACGCATTGATTTACTAAATAATTTTTTATTAGAGTCTTTAAGTTGGTTAAGCCTAGAAGTTAATAAAAGTGGAGAGTTAGGTTTTAAAAAAAATTATAAAAAGGATACACCCAAACAAATATTAGGACCTCTAGCAGAGGCCGCAGTTGAATTGTTAGTGACAATGGATTTTGGCCTTGTAAAAAGGTGTGAACATGAAGATTGCATATTGTGGTTTTATGACAAAACAAAAGCCCATAAAAGACGGTGGTGTAGTATGGCAGTTTGTGGAAATAGACACAAAGTTGCTAATTTTAGAAAAAAACAGCAATAGTATTGGTTAGATTTAGTTAAGTTTTTCTTAAGTTGGTTGGTAATTATGAGCAATATTGAGTTTACAAAAGAAAATGCACTGCACAAATTATTAATCAAGTGACCACTCAAAGCTAAAGTTTTGCTGAGCATCTTTATCTCGCCATTGAGGGAAATTAGCAACGGCTATTACAGTATTTTGCTCATCAAGCAATAAGGGTATTCTTTGACGAATAAAGCTAGGAATGGCTTGTTCATTAAATAATCTTTTTAAATCCCGATGACCGCGATTATGCAACTGTAAGACCTCACCACCTTGTCGATAGCTTACAAGTAAAGGCTTGTTAGGTAAATCACCTTGTAGAGTAATCATACCATTATTGGGTAGTGGTATTTCCTGTTTTGGGGAAATGGGCAGTTTAATAGGGGTGGGCTTATTAAGCCATTTATCCATGAGTAACCAGATGCGTTGATTGCTACGATGTAGTTCTCCGTTTTGTAATTGCCATATAGGTTTTGCACACTCTTTAGCCTTGAGTAAGTCTTGCCAACCTTGCCAATGAACAGTTGCAGGGAGTAGCGTATATTTGGCTAGCCAGTAAGAAAGCGCATTTTTTTGCCTAGCCTCTGTTAAATTGGCGAGAGGCGCTAGCTGTAAACTGGGTATGGTTAGCCATGGGTAAAGAGGATGAATGTTAGCTGCTGTTAAGTCTTGTATTGCTAATTCATTTAGTAGTTGTTGGGCTTCCTGAAGATGTTTGGCCGTTTGTGCAATATTGTTTATAGCCTGTGGCCAGTAGTCTTGTAGGACAGGAATAATTTGATGACGTAAATAATTACGGGCAAAGCTTGTATCTGCATTACTGGGATCTTCAATCCATTTCAAATACTCGGTTTCGGCGTAGTTTTTTAATGTTTGATAGGGTATATCCAAAAGTGGCCGTACCACTGTTCCTGCGGCTAATGGTCGGCTTTTAGGTATTGCTGTTAAACCTCTAACACCTGCACCCCTTAATAAGCGAAATAATAAAGTTTCTGCTTGATCGTTTTGATGCTGGGCTGTTAGTAAAATATCCCCTTTTTGCATTATCTGCTCGAATGCTTGATAACGAGCTTCTCGAGCTACTTGCTCAATACTGGCTTGTTTCGCGACTTTTACTTTAATAATTGTTAAAGGAATGGCGAGTTCATCACAAATTTTTTGACAATGTTCAGGCCAAGATTCAGCCACAGCTTGTAAACCATGATGAATATAAATAGCTGATAATTCAGGTAAGTTATAGTGTTTTTTTAATTGAACTAAGAGATGTAGTAAAACCGTAGAATCCATGCCACCAGAAAAACCAACAATCCAACGTTTAGCTTGTTGATAAGGTGCTAGTTGTTGCCATAACTGAGAAATGAGCGACATGGTGATTGAATTAAAGAGTTATCTATTATTAAGTACAATAACATATTTAATCATTTAAGCAATTAACCGTCGGTTGATAAACGGTCACTACGATCAAACTGCCAAGTTCTTATAATTTCAATAATGTCAGTATCTGCAAGCTCTCTAGGGAAAGGGGCAAAGGGAGCTGACATATGCACAATGCGAATAGCTGCGCGATCTAATACAGGTTTGCCTGATGATTTAAGCACTTTGACTGTATGTAATTGGCCATTTTTCTTAATAGCCACTAATAATCTTAAATTGCCATAAATCTTTTTTGTGCTGGCTTCTTTGGGGTAATTTAGGTTACCAATACGTTCGATTTTCTTACGCCATTCATCTTGGTAAGCAGCACCTTTATCTCTTTTAGTTGCGGCTGAGGTAATTTGTAAAATTTTAGGGCGTTTTGCATAGGCTTGCTCTTTTTGCGCAATTTGTGCCTCTAAACTGGCTATTTGTGCAGCCCAATCTGTATTATTAACGGTTTGTTTAGCTTGATCTTGCTGTTCTTTCTTTTCAGATTCTTTAATGTCTTTTTGCTGTTGTTTACTGGCCGTGGTTAAAACGCTTTTAGTGGTTTCGGTAGGCTGTTGCTCCTTTTCCATCATAGGCAACGGGCTAGGCGCAGGATTAATTTCTATGGCTTGAAACTCGGCGGGAGAAGTTGTCCTTGGTATCAGTGCTTGTTCTTCAGTGCCACTGCCTTGTTGATTTTCTTGGGCAATAAAGTCTGCCTCTTCAGGTGCCTTATCATCTTTAAAAGAAGCTAAAGAGACATCTAATACTTTTCCAATATGCTGATCTTCAGGTGTAAAGCCAACACCAAAAATAATCGTAGTATGAAGGATAGCAGCTAAACATATCATCAAGCCAAGCAAGTCATTTTGCTTGGATTTATGGAGCTTAGCTAATTTATTAAAAAGTGATCGCATAATTTTTACATTTAAAATACTTAAAACATCCTGTTTGGTTCGCTCAGTATTTCAATCAACGATGAAAAGTTGATTGAAATTTAAGGAGTTACTTTTTTAACTTGGCTTCAATACAATTCATTAATTTACCAGCAATATCTGTATTATACGCTTTATCAATTTCTCGAATACAGGTAGGACTAGTAACATTGACCTCTGTTACATATTCACCAATTATATCTAAACCCACAAACAGTAGGCCTCTTTTTTGTAACTCAGGGCCTATTGCTTTAGCAATCGCATAATCTTTTTCAGACAGAGGCTGAGCTATACCCGTTCCACCAGCAGCTAAGTTACCACGGGTTTCTCCTTTGGCAGGAACACGTGCTAAACAGTAGGGAATTGGCTCGCCATCAACAATTAGTATGCGTTTATCACCTGCAGTAATATCTGGAATATAGCGCTGTACCATAGTTTGACGAGTACCATGTGCAGTTAATGTTTCAATAATAACTGACAGGTTAGGGTCACCTTCGCGGTGACGGAAAATAGAGGCTCCGCCCATTTCATCTAATGGTTTTAAAATAACATCACCTTGTTCTTTTATAAAAGCTTTTAAAATATCAGGGCGGCGGCTCACTAAAGTGGGCACCATAAATTCTGCAAAATTAGTAGCAAATAATTTTTCGTTACAGTCCCTTAGGCTTTGTGGTTTGTTTACAATTAATACACCTTGTTGCTCAGCTTTTTCAAGTAAGTAGGTGGTGTATAAAAACTCACTGTTAAAGGGAGGATCTTTGCGCATTAAAATAACATTTAATGTATCAAGACTAATATCAGCTTCTTCACCTAAGTCATAAAAATGCTCTGGTTGTTTATAAACTTTTAGTGAACGAGCTTTGGCTCTAACCATACCATGTAAAAGATATAGGTCTTCTTGTTGCATGTAAAACAGTTCCCAACCACGTTCTTGAGCTGCCCATAGCATTGCCAGCGAGCTGTCCTTCTTAAAATTAATGCTATTGATAGGATCCATCACAATGCCGAGACGTATAGACATAACTCAGTATTCTCCTGATATAATCTGCTATTTTGATGATACAATGTTGACATATGTAAATAATTATAGAATAAATTAACATATTATGTAGTATGATATGTTATAAATAGTATTTATAATACAAAATCATCAACATTTGCACTCTAGTTAGTTACTGTGCTCTATGTTATGTATAATATGGTCATAATGTAGATTATTTTTATCTCAAGTGATGGCGGAATAAGATGGAACAAGGTGAAAAACTTAAAGTCATGGTGATAGACGATTCTAAAACTATTCGTCGAACCGCCGAGACCCTGCTTAAAAAAGCAGGATGCGATGTGTTTACTGCAGTAGACGGTTTTGATGCGTTGGCTAAAATAGCTGATAATCATCCAAATATTATTTTTGTAGATATTATGATGCCACGCCTTGATGGTTATCAAACTTGTGCACTTATAAAAAATAACAGCCGTTTTAAAACTACGCCTGTTATCATGTTATCATCTAAAGATGGTTTGTTTGATAGGGCAAAGGGAAGAATAGTAGGTTCAGATCAGTATTTGACTAAACCGTTTAGTAAAGATGAGTTATTAGGTGCAATAAAAGCGCATGTTCCAAACTTTGTACCTCAAGATAATGCAGCTGAATAAGCAGCTGTTTTTGTATATTAATAATTAAAATTGGTGGTAAGGTAAAATGGCTCGAATTTTAGTTGTAGATGACTCTCCTACAGAAGTATATAAATTAACAACAATGTTACAAAAACATGGGCATATGGTTATTGGAGCGGAAAATGGAGCAGATGGTATTGCACTAGCTCGTAAAGAAAAGCCTGATGTTATTTTAATGGATATAGTTATGCCTGGCTTTAATGGTTTTCAGGCAACGCGTCAATTGACGAAAGATGAAGAAACAAAGAATATTCCAGTTATTATTGTTACAGCGAAGGATCAAGAGACTGATAAAGTATGGGGGCGTCGTCAAGGAGCTAGAGATTATTTAACTAAGCCAATTGATGAAGCTACACTTTTATCTACTGTAGATGCTGTATTAGCAGGGTAATTGCAACAAACCTTAAAGCTTAAGGAGTTATGGACATGGGAATGCAAGAGAAAAGCACCCCATTTAATTTGTTACTCGAAATTGATCAGCTTTATACTGACTCAGGCATTAGCTTGCCTGAGCAAAGAAGGTTGCAGGCTAGTATTTGGACTGGTATTGGGTTTAGATTAGGGCAATATCATTTTGTAATTGCTATTAATTACTTGGAAGAAATTCTTACTGAACCGACATATACCGCAATTCCGATTGTTAAACCATGGTTAAAAGGGGTGGCGAATATGCGTGGTCACCTATTGCCAGTAATGGATTTAAACAAGTTATTTGGTATTCCTTCTGAGGCTTCTCGTAAGCAGCGGCGAGTGATGGCTGTAAAGAATACAGATGGTGGGTATGTTGGGTTTTTAGTTGATGCTGTATATGGTATGCAGTATTTTTCTGCTGACAATCAATTGGCAGGTACAGTTGATATACCAGAATCGTTGACGCCTTTTATTGCAGGTGTGTATAAAGGTGAGCAACAAAAGTGGTTAATTTTTAATACTGAAGCTTTTATGGCAAGTCCACAGTTTTTAACAATAGGACAGTAGTTAATAGTTAAAGGTCAAAGTTTTAACAAATTAGATAATATATTAAAGTCTAAGGGCCTTAAAATCTGGCTTTCAAAGAGGCATAAGTAGTATGAGTAAAGAAAAATCAGCTAGTTCATCAAAGCAAAGTAGTAATTTTCTACTAGTATTGCTAGGTATTTTGCTAACCGTGCTAGTTGTAGCATACGTAGCAAATCTTTTTTATCTTGGTAAGAAGTCTGCAGATGATAGAGCTTTTGTTAAAAAGGCAAATGATTTGCGTGTTTATTCGCAAAGTATAGCGGCTGATTCATTAAAAGCGCTTACAGGTAGTGAAGAGGGCTTTAAGAACTTGACTGTTGCCTCTACTAGTTTTGATGCAGATTGGACAAGCCTAAAAAATAAACTACCAATAGATCAAGCGAATGGTTTGACAAATGCATGGTCAGCATTAAAGCCTAATATTGATACTTTATTAATTAGACAAGAAGCTTTAATAACTACTTATGCATCAGTTGACACTTCATTTAAGTTAGTAGAAAACTTACGTACTATTAGTCAAAACACACTTGATAAGTTAAAAGATCAGCAAAGTGATATCAGACTTACTAATCAAATGCAACAAGCTGCCCTCTTATTAGAGAGTATTCAGCACAATTTAAATAGTGTGTTGACTGATTATGCAACTATTGAAAATACTAGTAGAGATTTAACAGAAAAAGTAAAAGAGTTTAATAATATTGTTGATATGCTTAAACAAAGTGGTGTATTGCCAAGTGAAGCTCAAAATATTTTATTAACTGCAGTTAGCCCACTTAATCAATTAAGATCTAATGTAGATGTGATCCTTGAGAAGTCTCAATATATTGCAGAATTACAAAGTGTTGAGACAAAAATTCTTGATGGCTCAAAAAGATTGTTAACTGAAGCTACTAGAGTAGCTGATAATATTGAAGAATCAACATCTGCTTTTAGTACTAGTGCCTTCTTAGGTTATGTAGCCTTACTACTCATTATCGCTTCAGTTGCTGGTATGTTCTTTGTTATTCAAAGAAATACACGTAGTCGTTTACAAGAAACAGCAAGAGAAAACGCAGTAAACCAAGAAGCAATTTTGCAGTTACTTGATGAAATTGGTGATTTGGCTGATGGTGATTTAACGGTAAGTGCAACAGTTTCTGAAGCATTCACTGGTGCGATTGCTGACTCTATTAACTACTCTATTGAACAGTTACGTGATTTGGTACGAACGATTCACCAAACATCTGGTCAAGTATCTGCTACTGCTGAAAATAGCCAGAGCTTGGCGATGAACCTAGCGGAAGCGGCTGAGCATCAGGCGGGTGAAATTGCAGGTGTATCAACAGCTATTAGTGAAATGGCAGGCTCTATTGATAAGGTATCTGCTACTGCACTTGAGTCAGAAAACGTGGCAAAACGTTCGGTAGAAATTGCACATAATGGTAGTAAGATTGTACATAATACTATTTCTGGTATGGATACGATTCGTGAGCAGATTCAGGATACTGCTAAACGTATTAAACGTTTGGGTGAATCTTCACAAGAAATTGGTGATATTATTGGTCTGATTGATGATATTGCTGAGCAAACGAATATTCTCGCACTTAACGCAGCTATTCAGGCATCGATGGCTGGTGATGCAGGTCGTGGTTTCGCGGTGGTTGCGGATGAGGTACAGCGCCTAGCAGAAAGATCTTCAGCAGCTACCAAACAGATTGAATCATTAGTTAAAGCCATTCAAACAGATACTAATGAAGCCGTTATTTCGATGGAACAAACTACTTCGGAAGTTGTTCGTGGTGCTAAACTTGCAGAGAATGCTGGTGTTGCTCTTGAAGAGATTGAAAACGTATCACAAGCATTGGCAAAATTGATTCAGTCAATTTCTAATGCTGCTAGACAACAGGCTTCAACAGCTGCTCATATTTCAAGAACGATGGATGTAATTCAAGAAATTACAACCCAAACTTCTTCAGGTAGTACAGAAACAGCGGTTTCGATTGGTCGTTTAACTACCATGTCAAGGGACATGCGTAAATCTGTAGATGGTTTCAAACTACCAAATAACTAGTTGATTTTAAAGAATTAATATGCTTATACAGTTTATGTTGAATCAGATAATAAGTGTGCTTTGTGTTGGAGAGTATGCATGGCTATAAATAATGTCACTACAAAGGATAGCCATGATTATGTTGCGCTTAGTTGGGTAAAGAATGAGATAGTAAATAATCTTAATCAAGTTCAACAAGTGCTAGAATCATTAGCTGATGAAACAACAAGTAAAGATAATATAGCGTCAGGATTAGCTAATTGTTATAGCTTGTTGCATCAGGTTAGTGGCGCACTAAATATGGTGGGCTTTCCTGGTGCAGCATTATTTGCAGAAGAAATAAAAACTTTCTGTGAAACACTAATCAATGACAAAGTAGAAAACTTCAGCCATAGTTTGCAAGTGTTTATGCAAGCTGTGTTACAGATGCCTACCTATCTAGAAATTATCCAGACAGAAGGCCATGACATCCCTATAGCTTTATTACCTCTTATCAATGAGATGAGAGAATGCTATAGAGCAACCCCTTTATCAGAAGTTGAATTATTCTCTCCTAAATACTACGGGGCGGCTTCACCTTTAACGGATGAAGAACTAAAAGAGATTAATACAGAAGGATTAGCTAATTTATTACGTAAATTACGCCAATCACTACAATTATCCTTAATTGATTTAATTCATAATCGTAATCTTGAGGTAGCTCTTGATCATTTAATCAAGATTTTTAATTATCTTGGGCGTTTATGTAAAGCTACGCCAATTTCTATGCTATGGCGTATTTCATTAGCTTTTGTAACGGGTATTAATGAAAAAAGTATACCTAATAATCATGAAGCTAAAGATTTGTTAAAACAAATTGATCGACAAATAAAAATGTTGGTTGAGCAAGGTGTTGTTGGAATGAATAACCCTGCTCCAGATGGATTGATAAAAGAATTATTATTTTTATTGGCTCAAGTTGATAGTAATTCTGATGAAATCAATGCAATTAAACAAGAGTTCCATTTAACAAACTTAATTTTAAATGTTAAAGATGTTAATACGCATCAAACAAAATTAGCCAATATTGATAAAGCTGCTTTAGAGTCTGTATCTCAAGCATTGTCAGAAGAGTTCACTTTTGTTAAAGATCGATTAGATTTATTTGCTCGTTCTGAAAATCACAGTGAAGTAGATCTGCAAGGTTTACCTGAAACGCTAAAAGTAATTTCTAATACATTAGAAATGTTGGGTTTAAATACGCAGAAAAATGTTGTTAATAAACAATTTGATGCCATTAATAATGCCATCATCAATAATTATTTAGATAAAGTTCAAGCGATTGATATTGCTGAAGCAATATTAGATGTAGAAACAGTAGTTGCTAATATTACCAAAACTGGTGGCGCAGTAAAAACGGGTGTTACTGGCGATGCACAAGAAGTAGTAATCCGCGAAGCAGCTTATGAACTAACACAAGTAAAAGAAATTTTAACACAATATTTTGCAACAGCAGGAAAAGAAGGACAAATAAAAGATACAACAGAGCTATTAGCTCATACTGCGGGTGCTTTAGCTATTATTTCACAACAACGGGCAGCCGCTGTAGTTATCCGTTGTTTACAGTATATTGAAGAGCATTTAATTAATAGTACGCTTTATCCTGATAATAAAGAAATTGACTCTATTGTTGGTGCGATTGCAAGCATTGACTATTACATGGAGTGTTTAGCTAAAAATCAAATAGTAAGCGCTAAAGATGCGTTGAACTTCGCAGTAAAATATTTATATGAGTTAGATTATTCATTACCTGATGATTATGAATCATTGACGACTAAATATATAGCATCTGCACCAGCTCTAGAGGAAGCTGCGCAGAATGTTTCCGTTGAAGATAATGTTGTTGATATAGAAACTGTAGAACAGCCAGAAGTTATTGCGGAGCAATCTCCAACAATACCAGAACAGCCCATAGTTCAAGAAACTAAAGTTGAAGATGAGATAGATGAAGAGCTTGTTGAAATCTTTACAGAAGAAATGGAAGAGATTTTAGAAGCATTATCAACTACTTTACCTGCGTGGGTCGCTAATACAGATGATAAGGATTCACTAACAGAAATTCGCCGTTCTTTCCATACCATTAAAGGGAGTGGACGGATGGTGAAAGCTATGGTTATTGGTGAATTAGGTTGGTCGGTAGAAAATATGCTGAATAGAGTTATAGATAAAACTATACCTATTACGCAACCCATCTTAGAAGTAGTACAAGATGTTGTAAAATTACTGCCCGAACTCATTAAAGAATTTGCATCAGGACAGCAACATCCTCGTGAAGATGTTGACTATTATTCAGCCGTTGCTGATGCATTGGCTGCAAAGCAAGTACTACCAACTAAAAAAAAATCTGAAGAAGTTTTAACGGTCGAAGAGACGGTTGTTGAAGAAGATGAGGAAGTTACTGAACCAGAATTGGTTGTTGAAGAAAATTTACAAGCGCAAGAAGCTGATCCAATAGCTCCATCATCTGATGAAGAAGAAGCAAGTTCAGCTTCTGCAGAGTTTGATGTTGAGTTAATAGATATTTTTATTGCTGAAGCTCAGACTCATATGCAAACGTTAAAAGCATTTATAACGTTATGTGAACGCTCATTACCTCAAATTGTTACAGATTCTTTACAACGAGCAATGCACACTTTAAAAGGTAGTGCATTAATGGCAGGTTTAGATGCTATTGCTAATATAGCTAAACCGTTTGAAGGCTTCTTAAAAGAATGCAGTATCAATGCTTGGGCAATTGAACGAATTGATCTTGAGTTATTACGTGATGCCTATGCATTATTAAATAAAGGTATTCGCCAATTAGAACTTTATTCATTAGCACCTGTTGATGGTACAGAATCATTAGTTGAACGTATTCGTTTACGTCGTGAATACTTAATTTCTCAACTTGAAGTAACAGCAAGTTCTGAATTAGCTAATTCAGATAATGATGCGTCACCTGCTGCTTTAGTTAGCGCATTAATGCAGAGTGTTGATTTATTATTAGATGCTGAAGAATATATTGAAAAATGGCGTGAAACACCTGCTAATGATTTTACGCAACTTTCTGTATTACAGGAAGAATTAGCAAAAGTATCGCCTTATGCACAACAAGCAGGTTATCCTTCAATTGCAGATTTAAGCAATGTCTTATTGAAAGCTTATGCTGCAGTAGCTGCAAATACTATAAAAAGAGATGATGCATTTTTTGAAGCATTGGCTCAAGTTCATCATGTGTTATTGAATTGTATTGATCAATTAGCAGCGGCACAGGTTGTTTCTGAATATCCTGAAGAGATTGCTTCTTTAGAGCAAATTTTATCTCGCTCTAATGTTCAAGAAGAAGTAGTTGTAGAGCAAGATGAGACTATAGACCAGCCAATAGCTGATAAATCTGAAGAAGTTGAAAAAGCTACTGAACCAGAAATAATAGAAGCAGATATTGAACCAACAAAGCAGGAGGTTGATACTCAACCTTCAACAGTAGAAGAAAGTACTTTAGCTAATGCTAATACCCAAGTTTCAACTAACTTTATTACGGAAGATAAACTAATTCTAGGTGCACCTGCACCTGCTGGTCCAATTATTGAGTCTGAAGATGACATTGATCCAGATATGGCAGAAATCTTCCTTGAAGAAGCTGATGAAATATTAGTTGAAGCAAGAAATGACTTAGATAAATGGATTGAAGATCAAAACCCTGATCACTTAAAAGACTTACAACGCCAATTGCATACTCTAAAAGGTGGTGCAAGAATGTGTGGTGCTGTAGGTTTGGGTGATTTAGCACATGGTCTGGAATTTATTTATGAAGGCTTATTGAATGGTCGATATAGTAATTCAACAGATCTAGTTAAGTTACTGAATAAAACCCATGATTTTATTCAGTTGATTGTTGATACATTACATGACTCTACGGTATTACCTCAAAGTCCTGAGTTATTACAGGCTATTCAATTATTTCGTCAAGAAGGACGTGTTGTTTTAGATGATGTGGCAATAGTTTCAGAATCATCAGAGCCAGTAGTGTTAGAGGCTGAAGTTGTTGATAATGCAGCTGTAATTATTCAAGAACCTACAGAACAAGTTACGGAAGCTCAAGTAGTAGAGACTGAAGTGATTGAGGCTGAGGAAGAAGATCAAGTAACTAGTCAACCAAAAGAGCAGCCTGTAACTATTGATGCCGAACCCGTTGAGGTAGTTCAGCCTACACAGGTTAATGAAGAACCAGTAGTAGATCAATCAGAAAAAGATCAAGCGTCTCCTGTAGTTGTAGAATTTAGGCAAACAGAAGTTTCTAAACCAAAAGATAAAGTAGCAACAAAAGAAAATAAAGAAGTAGCTGAGCAAATTAAGGTAGCAGCAGAACTATTAGATAGTTTAGTTAACCTTGCTGGTGAAACCTCTATTTATCGCAGTCGTGTTGAACAGCAAAATAGTGATTTAGCCTCTGCGTTGATGGAGATGGACGCTACTATTGATCGGGTACGCGATCAGTTACGTCGTTTAGATACAGAAACTCAAGCGCAAATTATTTCTAGACACCAAACAGAAGTTTCGTCTAGCTATACAGATTTTGACCCATTGGAAATGGATCAATACTCACAAATACAGCAATTATCAAGATCATTGTTTGAATCTGCTTCGGACTTGCAAGATTTAAAAGACACCTTGATGCGCCGTAATCGCGATGTTGAAACATTGTTACAGCAACAAGGGCGTGTAAATACAGAGCTACAAGAAGGCTTAATGCGCACACGAATGGTGCCATTAGATCGTATTGCGCCTAGATTACGCCGTTTAGTGCGTCAAGTTTCTACTGAGTTAGGTAAACAAGTAGATTTAGTGATTGGTAATACAGCAGGTGAAATGGATCGAGGCGTGATTGACGCTATTGTTGCGCCATTAGAGCATATGATTCGTAATTCACTTGACCATGGTATTGAAAGTAAGGAAGTTCGTGAAGCAGCAGGAAAACCTACTAAAGGTACAATTTCTCTAGACCTTATTCGTGAAGGTGGGGAAATGGTATTACGTCTTAAAGATGATGGTGCTGGTATTTCGGTTCAAACTGTACGTGAAAAAGCCATTAATAAGGGCTTAATGAGTCCTGACGAAAAACTTTCTGATAAAGAAATTCTACAGTTTATTTTAGAGGCTGGTTTTTCAACAGCTAAAAGAATTACTCAGATTTCTGGTCGTGGAGTTGGTTTAGACGTTGTAGTAAATGCTGTTAAGCAATTAGGTGGTGTATTAGCATTAGACTCTGAAGAGGGTAAAGGTACAACTTTCTCTATTCGCTTACCTATTAACTTATCAGTGAGTCGTGCACTAATGATTCGTGTTGGTGAAGATCATTATGCAATTCCGATGAGTACAGTAGAAGGGGTAACTTATATATCTCCTGAACAGCAGAAAGAGTTTTATCAGTTTGGTACTGCTGAGTTAGAGTATGGTGGCGAGTCTTATCGAGTTAAATATTTAGGAGAACTCTTAGGTACTCAAGTAGTAGCGCAAACACAACATGTAATTGAGGAAAAAGCTCCTGTTTTATTGGTACGCTCTGGAGAACATTATATTGCCTTACGTGTTGATGAGTTATTACCATCAAGTGAAGTGGTTGTTAAGAGTTTAGGTGCTCAATTCCTTTCAGTACCTGCTATTTCGGGTGCTACAATCCTAGGTGATGGTCATGTGATTATCATCCTTGATTTAAGTGCATTAGTACGTAGTTATTTTGTTCATCAGCAACATAACGTTAGAACAGAAGAAAGAAGAGTAACGACCGCTGAGAAATTAGAAGAGGTGAAGCGTCCGCCATTAGTTATGGTTGTGGATGACTCTGTAACTGTACGTAAAGTAACAACCCGTCTTCTTGAACGTCAAGGTATGCAAGTAATTACTGCTCGTGATGGTCTAGATGCCGTAACTCAGTTGGAAGAAAAAGTTCCTGATATTATGTTGCTTGATATTGAAATGCCTAGAATGGATGGATTTGAGGTGGCAACAAGGGTACGTAATGATGAGCGGACTAAGCATTTACCAATTATCATGATTACATCACGAAGCGGTGAGAAACATAGAGAGCGTGCATTAGCTATTGGTGTTAATGAATATATGAGTAAGCCTTTTATGGATGCTAAACTAATTAAGTCTATATCTGATCTGCTACCCACATTTGAGGTTAATTTATTGGAGAGTAGTTCATGACAGAACAAACATCTGCTAAAAAGACTTCATTAAATGCGTCATTAATTACCTTATTGGATAGAACATTAATTCTTCCTAGTACTGCCATAGTAGAAGTAGTATCTATTTCAATGCCTCAGGTTGTTACCAAAATGCCACGTTGGTTTTTAGGCTTTTTACCTTGGCAGGGCTTACGAATACCTTTTATTTCGTTTGAAGCTATTTGTGGTTCATCGTTTAGAATTAATGCGAATTCAAATATTGTAGTTTTAAAAACTACCACTGAATCATTACAGAGCAAATTTTATGCTATGCTAATTCAGAATACACCAAGTAATTGTACAGTGACTGAAGAAGCAATTATGGATGTGGTAGGTGAATTATCTCGTTATGAGTTAGAAACTGTACGTATTAATGACCATATAGCTAAAATCCCTAATATTCCTGCATTAGAAAAATTATTGATCGACACGGGTGTATTAAATTAGTATGAATATCAGTTGTTGCATGGATGCAGCAATGAATAGTTTTGTCGAAGTAGTTTAAAAATAAACTGTTTATATTAGAAGTTAATCTGCTTATATAAGTATCTCCTAAAGTTCTTGTTATGAATACCCACCTAAGAGGGCAATATGAAGAAGTCTTTGATTGTTTTGTTACTTTCTTTACTATCTTTTGCTAATTCTGTCTTTGCTGGTGTAATTGATGATGCAGTTAAAAGGGGTACTTTAAGAGTGGGATTAAACCCTACCTATATGCCTTTTGAAATGACCAATAAAAAAGGGGAGATTGTTGGTTTTGAAGTAGATGTATTAAAAGCAATGGCTAAAGCGATGGGTATTAAGTTAGAAATAGTGTCAATGTCTTATGATGGCTTGATTCCTAGTTTATTAACAGAAAAATTTGATCTTATTGCTAGTGGCATGACGGTTAACCAAGAAAGAAATTTACGGGTTAATTTTGCTGATCCATTAATTATGACAGGTCAAACATTACTGATTCGTAAAGAGTTAGCAGATAAAATTAAATCCTACCGTGATTTAAATACAAGTGATTATAAAATTACTTCAAAAATAGGCACTACAGGTGAAGTGGCTGCTAAAAGATTATTAAACAAAGCTCAGTATTATAGCTATAACACTGAAGCAGAAGCTGTTCTAGAAGTGGTTAATGGTAAAGCTGACGCCTTTGTTTATGATGCTTCATATAATATTGTGGCATTGAAAAAATTAGGGAATGATCGTTTGGTTTTCTTAGATAATCCAATTACCTATGAGCCACAAGCATTTGCTTTAAGAAAAGGGGATTATGACAGTATTAATTGGATTAATAATTTCCTAAATCAGATTAAAAATGATGGCACTTATGATCGTCTGTACAATAAATGGTTTAAAAGAACTGACTGGTTAACAGAGATGGAATAACAAATTCTTTGTTTTGACTAAAAAGCTATATAAATTAAAAAAGGTGTATATGAAAAGAAGTTTAGCTTTTATAGTGATTATATTAACATCTATAACAATATCTTTTGCGGGAGTGGTGGATGATGCGGTTAAAAGGGGGACACTTAAAGTAGGCTTAACACCTACTTATATGCCTTTTGAAATGACCAATAAACAGGGCGAAATTGTTGGTTTTGAGGTGGATGTTGTGAAGGCTATGGCCAAAGCAATGGGTGTTAAACTGGAACTTATCCCCGTTTCGTATGATGGTATTATTCCTGGTTTGCTAACAGCAAAATTTGATCTTATAGCCAGTGGTATGACTATTAATCAAAGCCGTAACCTAAAGGTTAATTTTACTCGGCCATTTATAAGTACAGGTCAAACACTGTTGATTCGTAAAGATTTGGCAACAGCTATTAAGTCATATAAAGATTTAAATAATGAAAAATACAAAATAACTTCACAAACAGGTACAACAGGTGAATTTATTGTGAAGAAGTATATTAGTAAAGCTAGCTACTATGGTTATAACAGTGAAGCTGAGGCTATTCTTGAGGTGGCTAATGGTAGGGCTGATGCTTTTATTTTTGATGAGTCCTACAACATAGTTGCCCTACAAAGATTAGGTAAGGAAAAACTATTCCATTTAGACAGTTTGATTACTGTTGAACCTATAGCATTTGCGATAAGAAAAGGGGATTATGACAGTATTAATTGGATTAATAATTTTTTAAACCAGATGAAAAACGACGGTACGTATGACCGAATTTATAACAAGTGGTTTAAAAAGACTGATTGGTTGCAGGAGATGGAATGATTTGTGCTTATAAATAACGGCACAATTAATGAATTTTTACGCTATTAAGTGGGGAACTTATGAAAAGGTTTTTATTCGCTTTATTCCTATGCATAACAAGTATCACCATAAGTAATGCTGGGATAATAGATGATGCAGTAAAACGCGGTGTATTAAGAGTAGGTATGGATCCCACTTATATGCCATTTCAAATGACTAATAAACAAGGTGAAATCATTGGTTTTGAAGTAGATATTCTTAAAGCCATGACTAAGTCAATGGGGATAAAACTAGAAATTGTTTCCGTAGCCTATGATGGCATCATTCCAGGATTATTAACTAATAAGTTTGATATGATCGGTAGTGGAATGACGGTTAATCAAGAACGTAACATTAAAGTAAATTTCACTGATCCTTTTATTAAAACTGGGCAAACATTGCTTATCAGAAAAGAATTAGCTAATAAGATCAAATCGTATAAAGACTTAAATAGCCAAGACTATAAAATTACCTCTAAATTGGGTACAACTGGTGAGTTTGTAGCTAAAAGACTTATTAATAAAGCACAGTATTTTGGCTATAACACCGAAGCAGATGCTGTTTTAGAAGTAGTAAATGGTAAAGCAGATGCTTTTATATATGATGCACCCTATAACGTTGTGGCTTTAGAAAAACTGGGTAATGGACAATTGGTTTTTTTAGATGAGCCATTTACTTATGAACCCTTAGCGTTTGCTATTAGAAAAGGTGACTACGACAGTATTAATTGGATTAATAATTTTTTAACCCAAATTAAAAATGATGGTACTTATGATCGGATTTACAATAAGTGGTTTAAACGTACGGATTGGTTAAAAGATATGGAATAAGTTTTCCATAAAAATTTATTACTCAGTATTGGTAGGTTAACTATGAAAAAGATATTAGCATCGCTGTTCTTAATGCTTACACTAGGTATAGCACAAGCAAGTATGATTGATGATGTAGTAAAACGTGGTACGTTACGAATAGGATTAGATCCTACCTATATGCCCTTTGAAATGACAAATAAGAAAGGGGAAATTGTCGGTTTTGAAATTGATCTAGTTAAAGCGATGGCAAAATCTTTAGGGGTGAAATTAGAGATAATTTCTATTGCGCAAGATGGTGTTATCCCAGGCTTATTAACCAATAAGTTTGATATGGTGGCAAGTGGTTTATCTTTAACCCAAGAAAGAAATTTAAAAGTTAATTTTCCAGATCCTTTTGTGATGACTGGTCAGACTATCCTTATTCGTAAGGAGCTAGAAGGTACCATTAAATCCTATAAAGACTTGAATGATGGTAAGTATAAAATTACATCTAGACTCGGTACTACAGGCGAGTTCGCGACTAAACGGCTAATTAATAAAGCTAAATATTTTGGTTATAATACCGAAGCAGAGGCAGTGCTTGAAGTAGCTAATGGTAATGCCGATGCATTTGTTTATGATGCTGCATACAATGTAGTGGCAATTCAAAAGTTAGGCCAAGGTAAGTTAGTTTTCTTGGATAAACCATTTACTTATGAGCCATTAGCGTTTGCTATTAGAAAAGGTGATTATGATAGTATTAACTGGATTAATAACTTTTTAAACCAAATTAAAAATGATGGTACTTATGATCGTCTTTATAACAAATGGTTTAAGCGCACCGATTGGTTAAAAGAGATGGAATAATATCCATCTCTTCTATAAATTTTATATAAAACTTTGTAAACAATAGCTTATAATGTCTAATTTATAAGCTGTAACTATATAATTATGTCTAGAACTTCTAAACGTCACTGGCCGTGGCACCTGCTTACTATTGCCATTCTCGCTGTAACAGCTTTGATATTTTGGTATGCTACTGTTTCAACCGCTTATAAATGGGATTGGAATAATATTTCCAACTACTTTTACTATAACAAAGAAGTTATTTTAGAAACTGCACCAAGCGATGTAGAGGTTACCAGTATAGATCAACAAGGGCAAAAGACGATTATCACCTTAGTTGATTATGAAACAAACGAAGAGTTTAAAATAACTGCTGTAGCAGAACAAATAAAAGTATTAAAAGGACAGGAGTTAACAGAGGGAGATACTATAACCTCTACTACTAAATGGACAGCAGGTCCTTTTGTAAAAGGTTTTTGGACAACCTTATGGCTTTCTGTTGTATCAGGTATTTTAGGTTTAGTGATAGGTCTAATCGCTGGCTTATGTCGTATTTCTAAAAATCCTACCTTAAGGGATTTATCAACTATTTATGTAGAACTTATTCGAGCATTACCACTACTAGTAATCATTTTTATTATTTACTATTTCTTTGGTACGATTCTTAAATTATCCCACGAAACAGCCGCGATTGTTTCCTTATCCTTTAGTGCGGGTGCTTATATTGCAGAGATTGTGCGAGGCGGTATTCAGTCTATTTCAAAAGGTCAAACAGAAGCTGCCCGTTCTTTAGGTATGGGTGCCGCTAGCACAATGTGTGTAATTATTTTACCACAAGCATTTAGAAGAATTTTGCCAGCATTAACTGGCCAATTTATTAATCTAGTAAAAGATACTTCTTTATTATCAGCTATTTCTATTATTGAAATAACAAGGGCTGCTCAATTAGCAACCACTACTTCAATGAAGCCTTTTGAGATGTGGTTTTGTGCGGCAGCGTTGTATTTGTTAATTAATATTCCACTCTCTATTTTGGCTCATTATTTAGAAAGAAGGCTGGCAAAAAGTGATTAATGTAAGAGAAATTAATAAAGTTTTTGACAGCAAAGGCATGGTTGTTCGTGCTGTTGATAATGTGACTGTAGATATTGCCAAAGGTGAGGTGGTGGTTATTATTGGCCCTTCAGGTTCAGGTAAATCGACTTTTTTACGTTGCCTAAATGCCTTAGAAGATATAGACAGTGGCTCAATAACTATTGATGGCATTCATGTCACCCACTCTAAAACAAATATTAATGCGTTACGTCGTGAAGTGGGAATGGTGTTTCAACACTTTAATCTATTTCCCCATATGACGGTATTAGAAAATTTATGTGTGGCTCAACGTATTGTTCGCAAACGTTCGAAAGCAGAAGCGATAGAGAAAGCTAAGGCTTTATTAACCAAAGTTGGCATTGCTCAAAAAATTAATGAATATCCCTCACGTTTATCAGGTGGACAGCAACAAAGGGTAGCGATCGCTAGAGCACTTTGTATGGATCCTAAAGTCATGTTATTTGATGAACCTACCTCTGCCTTAGACCCTGAGATGGTAGGTGAGGTTTTGGATGTAATGAAAAAGCTCGCCCAAGAAGGCATGACCATGGCCTGTGTAACTCATGAAATGAAGTTTGCCAGAGAAGTAGCTGACCGTATTTTATTCTTCGATCATGGTAAGTTATTAGAAGATACTACACCTGCTCAATTTTTTACTGCTCCTAAAGATCCAAGAGCGCAAGCATTCTTACAACAAATTTTGTAGAGGTTATTATGCGTATAGGTGAGCTAGCAAAAGCAGCTAATTGCACAGTAGAAACTATACGCTATTACGAGCAACAAGGTTTATTGCCAGAGCCTTATCGTACGCAAAATAATTACCGTGTTTATAATAAAGATCATTTAGATCGTCTAAAATTTATCCGTAATTGCCGTAACCTAGATATGGCTCATGATGAAATAAGAGAGCTACTTAAATTAGCTAATGATACTGATGAAAACTGTACAGCAGTGGCTAATTTACTTGAGCAGCATATACAGCACGTTAATCAGCGCCTTAAAGAGTTGCAGGAATTACAACAGCAATTAGTTGATTTACATAATCGCTGTCAGGGTAATCGACCTGCTAATCACTGTAATATCGTACAAGAGCTTACGGAAATGGATATTCCAGCAAATTCCCATAAAACCCATTTGGGATAAAAAAGAGTTAGTTTCTAGTAGCTTATAAATACCTATTAGCGTTTTATCACTAATCGCTGTATATTATGAAGACAAATAATAACGAATAGTAATAAATCATAATAGATGACAACCTTACTAATTACTCTACCTATTTTTGCTTATATCTTTATTGGCTGGTTAGCAGCTAAATCTCGTTATGTTTCTGATAAAGTATGTGATGGATTATCAGAGTATGTGTTTTCTATTGCTGTGCCTGTATTAATTATGATGACATTGGCACAGACCTCCTCAGAAGATCCTATTATACCTACTTATTGGGTGTCGTATTTTGGTGCTTGTGCTATAGCATGGGGCATTACCATGTTATTAACCAAAAAGTTATTAAAAAGGCCTCATAAAGAAACGGTTATTTGTGGCTATGCTACTAGTCAGGCCAATACGGTATTTATGGGCATACCACTCATTTTAGATGTGTATGGACAAGCAGGTTCAGTACCTTTATTTATGTTATTAGCTATCCATTTACCTATTATGTTAGGTGCGGCTAGCTTTTTAATAGAGTTAGGTGGTAGTGAAAAGTTTTTTACCAAGCTTAAACGTATCGTATTAACTATTTGCACAAATCCTATTTTTGTTGCATTAATTATTGGTTCGTTTTTACATTATTTTGCAATCAAGCCACAGGGTACTATCAAAACCATATTAGAAAGCATTGCAGGTACGGCATCAACTTGCGCTCTTATTTCGCTGGGTATGGCATTAAACCGTTATCGAATTAAAGATGATCTTAAATGTGCATCTATTATTGTAGTAGGTAAATTAATCATCCATCCACTAGCGGTTTGGGTCTTAGCATTTTATGTATTTGAGTTACCCCCCGTTTATGCTGGGGTGGCTGTTTTATTTGCTACTTTACCTGTTGGGGTTAATGCTTATTTACTTTCTTTCTATTATAAAACAGCAGAGCGACCAGTATCTTCAGCGGTACTTATTTCAACGGTGCTATCGGTATTTTCGGTTTCAATTTGGTTAAGTTTACTGTTAAAAATGCAGTAGAATAGACCATTTATAACAAAACCTTATTATTTATACAGCCTAATAAATCAGTCTTTGTTATAATTAAAAATTTCCTGAATTAGCTAAGAATAGACATCTATCCCTATGGACAAGACATATCAACCTGACAGTATTGAACGCTCATGGTATCAAACATGGGAATCTAATAATTACTTTGCCCCACAAGGACAAGGTGAACCTTATACTATTATGCTGCCACCGCCTAATGTCACAGGTAATTTACACATGGGGCATGGTTTTAATAATGCCATTATGGATACCTTAATCCGTTACCGTCGTATGCAAGGTAGAAATACTTTATGGCAACCAGGTACAGACCATGCAGGTATAGCTACACAAATGGTGGTAGAGCGTCAGCTTGGGTTACAAAATATTAGTCGCCATGATTTAGGGCGTGACAACTTTATTGAAAAAGTCTGGGAGTGGAAAGCTGAATCAGGCGGTAATATTACCCGTCAAATTCGTCGCTTAGGTTCCTCAGTAGATTGGTCTCGGGAACGCTTTACGATGGATGAAGGATTATCCAATGCAGTAAAGGAAGCCTTTGTTCGTCTCTATAATGATGGCTTGATTTACCGTGGTAAACGTTTAGTTAATTGGGATTGTAAATTTCATACCGCTATTTCTGACCTTGAAGTAGAAAACCATGATGAAAAAGGTCACCTATGGCATTTGCGTTATCCATTAATGAATGGCGAGAAAACTAAACAAGGCATAGAGTATTTAATTGTTGCCACTACTCGTCCTGAAACTATGTTAGGGGATACAGCAGTTGCTGTTCATCCAGAAGATGAGCGTTATCAGCATTTAATTGGCAAAACTATTTTATTGCCGTTGGTCAATCGTGAAATACCTATTATTGCCGATGAATATGTAGATCCTGCATTTGGTACAGGCTGTGTAAAGATTACCCCTGCTCACGATTTTAATGATTATGAAGTGGGTAAACGCCATAATTTAACATTGATTAATGTATTAGATGCTAATGGGGCTATTTTAAAAGTAGCACAAGCTTTTAATATAGATGGAACGGTTAATACCACAGCAGATACTCGTTTGCCTGCGGTTTATGCTGAAATGGATCGTTTTGATGCTAGAAAGGCAGTAGTTGCCGATTTTGAGAAGTTAGGTTTACTAGAAAAAATTGAAGACCATGCCCTTAAAGTACCAAGAGGAGATCGTTCAGGTACAGTGATTGAACCATGGCTAACGGATCAATGGTATGTAAAAGCATCTGTATTAGCTAAACCTGCTATTGAAGCAGTAGAAGACGGACGTATTCAATTTGTACCTAAGCAATATGAAAATATGTATTTTGCTTGGATGCGTAATATTCAAGATTGGTGTATTAGTCGTCAATTATGGTGGGGACATCAAATTCCTGCTTGGTATGATGAACAGGGTCAAGTATATGTGGGTAGAGATGAACAAGAAGTTCGTCAACAATATAACTTGGCAAATAGTATTCAATTAAAACGTGATCCTGATGTACTGGATACATGGTTTAGTTCTGGGCTGTGGACATTTTCCACCTTGGGTTGGCCAGAGCAAACCGATGCCTTAAAAACCTTTCATCCAAGCTCAGTATTAGTGAGTGGTTTTGATATTATTTTCTTCTGGGTAGCCAGAATGATTATGATGACTATGCATCTAATAAAAAATCCAGATGGCACGCCACAAGTACCTTTTAAAACTGTCTATATGCATGGTTTGGTAAGGGATAGTCAAGGTCAAAAAATGTCGAAATCTAAAGGCAATGTTTTAGATCCTTTAGATATTATTGATGGCATAGACCTAGAGAGTTTAGTCGCTAAACGTACAAGTGGCTTAATGCGACCAAAAGATGCTGAAAAGATTGATAAGCAAACCCGTAAGGAGTTTCCAGATGGAATTGCTTCCTATGGTACAGATGCGTTACGTTTTACTTTCTGCTCATTAGCCTCTACAGGTCGTGATATTAACTTTGATATGAGCCGTGTTGAGGGTTATCGTAATTTCTGTAATAAAATTTGGAATGCTGCTCGTTATGTGCTTATGCAGTGTGACAATCAAGATTGTGGGCAAAATGATGAGCCTGTCGAGTTAACCTTAGCAGATCGTTGGATTATTTCACAACTACAGCATACGGAAACTGAAGTAGCTCGTCATCTAGATCAATTCCGTTTTGATTTAGCAACGCAAGTGCTTTATGAATTTATTTGGAACCAATACTGTGATTGGTACTTAGAGCTTTCTAAACCTGTATTATGGGATGAGTCTGCACCTGTTGAGCGTTTAAGAGGTACGCGTCGTACCTTGGTTAGGGTATTAGAAGCAACTTTGCGTTTAGCGCATCCTATTATGCCATTTATTACAGAAGAAATTTGGCAGAGTATTAAAGTATTAGCAGGTAAATCTGGTGATACTATTATGCTACAACCTTATCCTATTGCTGATGAAAGTAAGCTAGATAAACAAGCAGAAGCAGATATTGAATGGTTAAAAGCCTTTATTAATGGTATCCGTAATATTCGCGCGGAAATGAATATTAATCCCGGTAAGCTATTAGAAGTAATGCTGAACCATTGCAATAGTGAAGATCAACGTCGTTTACAAGAAAATGAAGCATTCTTAAAGAAACTAGCTAAGCTAGAAAATATTACTGCACTAACAGCAGGCCAAGAAGCTCCACCCGCGGCTACTGCCTTAGTGGGTGATATGGAAGTATTAGTGCCTATGGCAGGGCTTATTGATAAAGAGGCAGAACTAGCACGTTTGGATAAAGAAATTCAAAAACTAACAGCAGAAGTACAACGTACTAATGGTAAGTTAGGCAATGCTAGCTTTGTGGAAAAAGCACCTGCTGAGGTGATTGAAAAAGAACGCAGCAAATTGGCAGAAGCGGAACAAGCGATTGCACGTTTAACTGAACAACGTAAAAAAATTGTAGAGTTGTAAAAATGTTGTAAAAGTTAAGCTAGATTCATAGCGAATAAAAAAAGATCCTGTATAGTTTATATAGGATCTTTTTTTATGGGTTAAATTAAAAAGGACAAAGCTATGACTAAGTGGCTAATTATTATCTGTTTAGGAACTCTAACTTTTTACTGTCAGGCAGAAACACAAAAGCTAAGTTCAGCAATTAAAGAAGTAACTGTATACAATGATCGTGCAGCAATTACTCGTTATGCTGAAGTACAGTTAGTTGCAGGTGAGCATGAGTTAATTTTTGAAAATTTGCCAGTGCGTTTGGATGATGCTTCACTACAAGTAGATGCAAAAGCAACCAGTGCTACTACTATTTTGGATGTGGTTACTAAGCAGCAACTTCTAATTAGTAATGCTAATGAACGCTTACAACAAATCGAAAAGCAAATAGAAACATTACAAGAGCAGTTGGCTAAGCTAGATGACAGAGAGAATATTATAAAAAGTCAGTATGATTTTATTAAGCAAATGCAAAATAGTGCAGTAGGTGCTACTGATAAAGCCAATAGACCATCAATGCAACAAATCCAACAGATAATGGAGCTTGCTAATAATAACTTAACCCAGTTAACAGCAGAGCAACGGCAGCTAACAACAGATAAAGAGCAATTACAAAAGCAACTACAAGTACTGCAAAATGATCGTTATCCTTTACAAAGAGAAGTTAATACACAGGTTAAAAATGTAGCTGTTAGGGTAAGCTTGGCTCAATCAGCAACCGTAAAAATAGCTTTAACTTATGTTACCTTGGGTGCTAGTTGGTATCCTATTTATGATGCACGTTTTAATAGTAAACAACAAAATTTATCTTTAAATTATTCTGCTAATGTTGCTCAACAAACAGGCGAAGATTGGCGAAATGTTAAGCTTACTTTATCAACAGCTCGTCCAGCTTTAGGAGGTAATGCGCCTTTATTAATGGAATGGAAGCTGGAAGAATATTCTGCGAAGTTTGATAGCGATGCCCGAGCGCGTGCAAAGGGCAGAATACAGATGGTACTTGAACCAGAACAGTCGGTATCTGCAAAAATGGATAAAGTGGTAAGTTATAAACCAGCATTAGTGCCTGTGGCAAATGTAGAAATGAGTGCGACCAGTACAGCCTTTACCATTACTGAACCTACCTCATTGATAACAGGGGGAGATCAGCAAAAAGTAACTATCAATAGTATTCCTGAGTTATCAACCAATTTAGTTTATCAAATAGTACCACGTTTACAGCAAGTAGCTTATTTACAAGCAGATACTAAAAATAGTTCAACCTACCCACTATTAGCAGGACAATTAAATATCTTTATGGATGGTCGTTTTATTGCAACAGGACAGCTAAAAACAGCCATGCCTAATGAACAATTTAAAATTGATTTAGGTGCAGATGAAGCGATTAAAGTAACCTATAAACAATTAAAACGTTTTACGGAGAAAACAGGCTTTACTAATAGTGGCGAGCGTATTACTTATAATTATTTAATTACTGTACAAAATAATAAAAATAAAGAGGTTAAGTTAGATATTAAAGACCATATTCCCATTTCACAAAATGAAAAAATAAAGGTAAAACTACTATCGCCAAAAAATATTAGTCCAGATAAGGAAGGAAAGCTTAATTGGCAAATTACCCTTAAGCCTATGGAGAAGCAAGAAATCCCCGTTAATTTTACCATTGATTATCCAGTAGATACTAAAGTGATAGGTTTATAAGGAGCATGATAATGAAACAATGGCTATCGGTTATTTGTTTAGGCACATTAAGTATTTATTGTTATGCTGAACAAAAGACATTAACTTCTGCAATTAAAGAGGTAACCGTTTACACAGATAGAGCAGCGATTACTCGTAAAGCAGAGATATTATTACCTGCGGGTGAGCATGAGTTATCTTTTAATAATCTACCTGTGCAGTTAGATAATAATTCAGTGCAACTAAATGCATTAAGTACTGTTCCCACCACTATTTTAGATGTGACAACTAAGCAACAGGCTCGCCTAGAAGAAGCGAATATACGTTTACAAAAAATAGATCAAGAAATTAAGCAATTAAATGCCCAGTTAAACGCCTTAGCAGATCAAGAAAAATTATTAATAAATCAGCAAGAGTTTGTTAAAAAAATGCAAGAGGGTGTATTAGCACCAAGCAAAGATGCCACGCGTCCATCAGCACAAGAACTACAAAATATTATGCAGTTTGCTAAAGATAATTTAGCTACTATTCTAGAAAAACAACGAACCATTGTTAAGCAAACAACAGCCTTGAAAAAACAACTGAGCGTACTACAGAATGAACGTTATCCCATTCAGCAAAAAACGGGCTATCAAGTAAAGAATGTGGTGGTTCGTGTTAATTTACAGCAAGCAGGTAAGGTTAATTTGGATTTAACCTATATGATTTATGGCGCTAATTGGTATCCTAGTTATGATGCTCGTTTTGATAGTCGTAATAATAAGTTATCAGTGACTTATTTAGGTGTGATTAGTCAAAGGACAGGTGAGGACTGGCAAAATGTTAAATTAACACTTTCCACCGCAAAGCCTAATTTAGGAGGTAATGCTCCAGAATTAACTGCTTGGTTAATCAATGAGGCTACAAAAGTAAAGCCAATAACACCTAAACTGGCTGGTGCGAGTGGTTATGCTTCAATGGCTCCTGCTCCTATGGCAGCAATGCAAGAAGAAGTAGCTGTGAGACAGATCGCTAGCGTAGATACTGGAATGACAAGCGCTTCATTTAATATTGCTAAACCTACCTCTTTAGCCAGTGATGGTAGTCAGCAGAAAGTAACTATTACTGATATTGATTTAGCGAGCAAGCTGCAATATATAACAGTACCTAAGTTAGCTCAGGCTGCTTATTTGCAAGCAGCAAGTATTAATAATACTGATTTCCCCTTATTGGCAGGTAAATTAAATATTTTTATGGATAATCGTTTTATCACGACAGGTAGTTTAAAAACCATTATGCCTAAACAGGAATTAAAGTTAGATTTAGGTGTGGATGAAGGTATAGCCATTACTTATAAACAGCTTAATCGTTTTACAGAAAAAACAGGTTTAACCAGTTGTTATAATAAAGTAACGTATGAGTATTTGCTTACTGTACAGAACAATAAGCAAACACCAGAAACTATCAAGATAATGGATCATATTCCAGTATCTCAAGATGAGAAAATTACCGTTAAATTATTATCACCCAATCCTAAAACTATTGAGCAAGATAAACAGGGTAAAATAACTTGGCAGCAGACACTAAGTGCAGGTGAAAAGAAAGAAACAATGATTAAATTCTCTGTAGAATATCCAGTGGATATGAATATTAGAGGATTGTAATAATCATAGTGTACAAAGTAAAAAGCCAGCAATAAAGCTGGCTTTTTTTATATCTATTGCACTACCTTTTTATACAAATAGCGATATAAGACAAGATTTAGTGTTTAGTTAAATCTGTTAATGCTAAATGCGGTGCAATCATATTTTCAGGCTTAAGAATTTCTTCAAGTGTTTCTTCACTGAGTAATTTCTCTTCTCGTACTAACTCTAATACACCTTTGCCAGTTTCTAAAGCGATACGAGCAATACGCGTTGAGTTTTCATAACCAATATAAGGGTTAAGTGCAGTTACTAAACCAATTGAGTGTTCAACAAGATTTTTACAATGTTCAACGTTGGCTGTAATGCCTTCAATACAAAGGGTGCGCAACATTTCCATAGCACGACTTAACAGTCTTATAGAGTCAAATGTTTTATAGGCAATCAGTGGTTCCATAACATTTAATTGTAACTGGCCACCTTCCGCTGCAATTGTTAGTGCTAAATCATTACCAATCACTTCAAATACTACTTGGTTAACTGCTTCAGGAATAACAGGGTTAACTTTACCAGGCATAATAGAACTACCAGGTTGTCTTGGTGGTAAGTTAATTTCATTAATACCTGTTCTTGGACCACTTGATAATAATCTTAAGTCATTACAGATTTTTGATAGCTTGACACCTGTACGTTTTAGCATACCAGACAGTAATACGAAAGCACCCATATCTGAGGTGGCTTCAATTAAGTCAGTAGCAGGTAATAAAGGGTGTCCTGTAATACGTGCTAGATGTTGTACCGCTAAGAATTGATAACGAGGGTCGGCATTAATACCTGTACCAATCGCTGTACCGCCAAGATTTACTTCACGTAGTAAATCAGGGATTAATAGACGAATGCGGTCGACATCTTCAGTTAGTGTAGTGGCAAAAGCTTTAAACTCTTGGCCAAGTGTCATAGGTACAGCATCTTGTAATTGAGTGCGACCCATTTTAATCACATGGGCAAACTCTTCGCCTTTTTGTGCAAAAGAGTCACGTAGTTTACCTAATGCATCTAATAATGAATCATAGCCTAATAATAAACCAACACGAATGGCGGTTGGATAGGCATCGTTAGTAGATTGAGCCATATTGACATCATTATTAGGGTGCAAATATTTATATTCACCTTTTTGATGTCCCATTTCTTCTAAGGCAATATTAGCAATGACTTCATTAGCATTCATATTGGTAGAAGTACCTGCACCGCCTTGAATCATATCTACTAAAAATTGATCATGAAACTCGCCATTGGTGATACGTTCACAGGCTTTAACAATAGCCGCATGTTTTTCATCAGATAAATAACCTAATTCATGATTGGCTTCTGCAGCAGCCCATTTGACCATGGCTAACGCATTCACTAATTTAGGGAAGTGAGATAAGGTAATGCCTGTGAGTTTAAAGTTGTTAATTGCTCTTAATGTTTGAATACCATAATAGGCATCATTAGGTACTTCTAGAGTACCAAGTAAATCTTTTTCAATGCGGACTGATGCAGAATTGGACATAATAAAAACCTGTTTTTGAAATACGGTTACTACAAAATTTGCGAAATAATAGGATTTAAAAGGGTTTCTTACAAATGCCTTTATTTGCTATGCTATGCAAAATTTGCATAATATGGTTTTTTTATTTTTGAGAGAAAATGGACATGAACCTTGAATTACGATGGTTAGAAGACTTTAGCGCCCTTGCTACAACCTGTAGTTTTTCTAAGGCTGCGGAGCAACGTTTTGTAACACAACCTGCCTTTAGTCGTCGTATTAAAAATTTGGAAGAGGCGCTAGGTTTTAGTTTAATTAATCGTTCTAAAACACCCATTGAATTAACCGAGTCAGGTCAAGTTTTCTTGATTACTGCAAGGAATGTAATAGAGCAATTACATGAGGTGGTTAGGCATATTCATCATACCGATACTACACAGGGTGAAGTATTGCAATTTGCAGTAGCACACTCGTTAGCACAAGGTTTTTTCCCGCAATGGATGGCGAAGCTTCGCAGAGATGGCTTATCAGTTACTTGTCGCTTAGTGGCAGCAAATGTGGGTGATGCAACCCGTGCTTTACGTGAAGGTGCTTGCGACTTAATGCTCGCTTACCACGATCCTGAATCTGCTTTACAACTGCCACCAGAGTTGTTTCCTTGGTTGGTTTTAGGGCATACAGAGATGGTTCCTGTGTGTGGTTTTGATGAGTATAAACAACCCTTATTTGAAATAAACAATCAACAACAATTCCCTTTATTGGCCTATGGACAAGGTGCTTTTCTAGGACATTCGGTTAATTTACTATTAAGGCAATCTAAACTACGCTATGTCAAACTCTTTGAAACAGCTATGGCGGACAGTTTAAAAGCGATGGCTATGGAAGGTTTAGGTGTGGCGTGGTTACCTAAATTGAGTGTGGAAAATGAGTTGGCTCGTAAAGAGTTAGTAATATGTGGGGATAGCCAGTGGTTTATTCCATTGGAAATACGGCTTTATCGTTGTTCATTGATTAAGAAAAATGCTATTAAATCATTTTGGGAGAAGTTAGAAGACCCTGCTAGCTTAACCAATGAATAACAAGCATAAAATTATTTTTTGCTGGCTATTACTGTTTTATATAAAAGGGCGTACACTTTAGATAATGTTTCTTATAAGGCCACCGTTGTTGCTAGGAGTACTTAAATAGGGCTATGAACAGTTCTTATTGCAAATTCTATTCAATTAGTTGTTTGCTATTATTATTTATTAATCAATTATCAGCAGAGGGATTAAATTTACCAACTATAACAAGTTGTACATTTAATGTGCCTCAAGAGCAACAAGCCTTTATGCTAGATCGTTGTTTGGTGGCTGCAAAAGCGGGTGATAAAGAGGCTCAATACCAATTGGGGCTTTATTATAGTGATGGAAAATTAGTTACTGCTAACTATCCAGAGGCACTTTATTGGTTTAAACAAGCTTCTGCTCAAGCGCAGGTTGATGCTCAAGTTCGATTAGGTTATATGTATTTACAAGGGCAAGGCGTGCCTGTTAATAATTTACAAGCCTATATTATTTTTAAAATAGCGGGTATTAATGGTTCTGATGAAGCAATGGATGAAGCCGATGTAGCAGCAGACCTGATGAGCCCACAAGAATTACAACAAGCGAATTATATTTTAGGTAAAACATTCCGACGCTATCTAAAAAATATTAAAGAGTAACGCTAACCTCGCTTATTATATTATTTGGTAGGCAGAGGGGGCATAGGAAATGGCATAATATTGCCAGTACCTTTTGCTTCAGTGATTTTAGCAATTCCTAAACGTTCAACTTCATCAATACGGATGACACTGTGCATTGGTATAAAGCTTCGATTAACACCCTCAAATTGGGATTTTAGTCTTTCCTCACTAGGATCAACTACCATTTGGGTGCGTTCACCAAAAATAAATTCTTCTATCTCAAGAAAACCCCACAAATCACTTTGATAAATTTGTTTGGCATACATTTCGTAAACCTGACCTTGGTTTAAGAAAATCACTCGATAAATAGGCTCTTCATTTTTGCTCATAAGTTAAGGTAACCAAAATTCTACAAGTTAGGTTAATGAAAACCATTTATTTTACTCTAGATTTAGTTAATTTACAGCAGGATTAGTTAAATTCTATCAAGCTAGTTAGAAAATTTCATCAGCCATTAGTAGGTTATAACTTTTTTTAAAATGAATATAGCAGTATCATAGTAACAGAGTAAATGTTTACACAGAGGGTTTTAAAATGACTGACATTATTCATGTCACTGATAATGATTTTGCAGAAAATGTATTAAAGTCTGATCTACCAGTGTTGGTTGACTATTGGGCTGAATGGTGTGGCCCATGTAAAATGATAGCACCTGTTTTAGATGTGTTAGCGGATGAATACGATGGCAAGTTACAAATCTGCAAATTGGATATTAGCAACAACCCAGAAACTCCACAAACCTATGGTGTACGTAATATTCCTACGTTAATGATTTTTAAAAATGGTGAAGCTATTGCAACCAAAGTGGGTGCAGTAAGTAAATCGCAATTAGCTGCATTTATCGATGCAACCCTTTCTTAATAAGTAATAATACAGCTATTTTTATTAAGTAGCTGTATCTCTCCTCAAGCAAGCCTTTATTGTATTCAATCGAATATGCATCTATTTAAAATGAAATGTTTTTAATAGTAGGATAAAGGCTGTTATCTATCTTATAATAATCCTTTTCATTAATTGATTAGGTTGTTTGCTATTATTATGACCAAGAAGCTTTTTATTGAAACACACGGCTGTCAAATGAATGAGTATGATAGTGCTCGTATGGCAGATCTATTGGGAGAAAATCAGGGTGTTGAGTTAACTGATAATCCTGAAGAGGCGGATATTTTATTATTAAATACCTGCTCTATTCGTGAAAAAGCACAAGAAAAAGTATTCTCAAATCTTGGTCGGTGGCGTGAGCTGAAAAAACGTAACCCTAATATTGTAATTGGGGTAGGTGGTTGTGTGGCTAGCCAAGAGGGGGCAGCTATTCGTGATCGTGCGCCTTATGTGGATGTAGTATTTGGCCCACAAACCTTGCATCGTTTACCAGAAATGATTGACGCAGCTAAGACTACTCAAAAGCCTCAAGTAGATATATCTTTCCCTGAAATAGAAAAGTTTGACCGCTTGCCTGAACCTCGCGTGGATGGGCCAACGGCAATGGTTTCTATTATGGAAGGTTGTAGCAAATACTGTGCTTTCTGCGTAGTGCCTTATACTCGAGGTGAAGAAGTTAGTCGTCCAGTGGAAGATGTCATTGCTGAGATTATCCATCTGGCTGAAAATGGTGTTAAAGAGGTTATTTTATTAGGGCAAAATGTTAACGGTTATCGTGGCAGTAATACTGAAGGTGGCATTACTGATTTTGCCGATTTATTACGAATAGTGGCTGAAATTGAAGGTATTGATCGTATTCGTTATACCACATCACATCCTCTGGAGTTTTCTGATGCACTTATTCAAGCTCATGCGGATTTAGCAAAATTAGTTAAGTTTGTACATTTACCTGTACAGGCTGGCTCGGACCGTATTTTAGCTGCGATGAAACGTAATCATACAGCTCTTGAGTATAAGTCACGTATTCGCAAATTAAAGGCGGCAGTACCAGATATTTGTATTAGTTCTGATTTTATCGTAGGTTTTCCAGGAGAAACAGAGCAAGACTTTGAACAAACTATGAAGTTGATAGCAGATGTTGGTTTTGATTTCTCTTATTCTTTTGTTTATAGCGCGCGCCCTGGAACCCCTGCTGCAGATCTACCTGACGATACACCAGAAGAAGTAAAAAAACAGCGCTTACAAATATTACAAGCACGTTTGAATCAGCAGGGCTTTGAAATTAGTCGCCGTATGGTAGGCACTACTCAAACAATTTTAGTTACAGACTTCTCCAAGAAAGATCCAGGCATGTTGCAAGGCCGTACCGAAAATAACCGTATAGTTAATTTCCGAAGTGATAACCCGCTACTAATTGGTCAATTTGTGAAGGTAACAATTGAAGAGGCATTACCTCATTCATTAAGAGGAGTGCTTATTAATGATTAAGCTAATTGCTATTCATCGTAACTTGTTGTAGGCTTAAGCTATTCGTTAATAATTAAAGGTAACCACTAAATACTTTGAGCGCTTTACCTAGCACTAGACAATTTACATTAGAGCCATTCGATACGAGACGTTTTGCCAACTTAAGTGGTCAATTTGATGAACATTTTCGGCAAATTGAGCAACGTTTGGGCATTGAAATCCGTAATCGTGGTAATCAGTTTGAGTTAATAGGTAATGAGGAACCAGCCTTAGCAGCTGAGAATCTGATTCGTCGATTATACCGTGAAGCGAAAAGTATGCCCTTATCACCAGAGGTGATACATTTATTCCTACAAGAATCTGGCTTGGAAGAAATGGTGGCGCCTAATAATAATCAACCACAAATCACCTTAAAAACCTTAAAGGGAACTATTCGGCCACGTGGTGCGAATCAGCAAGGTTATGTTAAAGCTATCTTAGAAAATGATATTAATTTTGGTATTGGCCCTGCGGGTACAGGTAAAACTTATTTAGCAGTTGCTTGTGCAGTGGACGCATTACAGCGGGAACAAGTACGTCGTATTTTATTAGTGCGTCCAGCGGTTGAAGCTGGTGAAAAACTAGGTTTTTTACCAGGTGATCTATCACAAAAAATTGATCCTTATTTACGTCCGCTTTATGATGCGCTGTATGAAATGCTAGGCTTTGAACATGTAGCTAAATTAATTGAGCGACAAGTTATTGAAGTAGCTCCTTTAGCTTATATGCGTGGTCGTACCTTAAATAATAGCTTTATTATTTTAGATGAAAGCCAAAATACCACTATTGAGCAAATGAAAATGTTCTTAACCCGTATTGGTTTTGGTTCTACTGCTGTTATTACGGGCGATACCACCCAAATTGATTTACCTAAAGGCACACGTTCAGGGTTAATGCATGTGATTGATGTTTTGCTTGATGTACCTGGCATTAGCTTTACTCACTTTAAAGCAAAAGATGTGGTAAGACACCCCTTAGTACAACGTATTGTAGAAGCTTATGATCGTTATGATAAAAGTTTAGGACAACAAGAAAAAAATGAGCATTGAGTTAGACTTGCAGCTAGCCAGTGAAGAGCCTTATATACCTGATGCTAGTCTGTTTCTAAAATGGTGTGAAGCAGCTATTACACCCTATCAAGAACATGCGGAACTTACTATTCGTATTGTTGATGAGGCAGAAGGGCAAGCGCTTAATGCTACTTATCGTTGTAAAGATTATGCAACCAATGTTTTATCGTTTCCCAGTGAGTTACCTGAGGGAATACTTGATATTCCTTTATTAGGGGATTTAATTATCTGCGCACCCGTGGTAACGAAAGAAGCTGAGCAACAGCAAAAAAGTTTAGAAGCACATTGGGCACACCTTGTTACTCATGGTTGTTTACACCTATTAGGTTTTGATCATGAAGAGCAACAAGCTGCTACAGAAATGGAAACATTAGAACAACAATTACTAATGAAACAGGGATATCCTGACCCTTATCAGGAAGTTAACTAAACGTAGGTATTGCAAAAGAAAATGAGCGAAGAACAGTCGAGTCAGCAGAAATCTTGGTTTGAAAAATTAACCCAAGCATTTGCCCATGAGCCAAAGAATCGTCAAGATTTATTAGAGCTTTTACATGAGGCACACATCAATAAGTTACTAGATGCTGATGCGTTAACTATTGTAGAGAGTGCTATTCAAATAGCAGACTTACAAGTCCGTGATATTATGTTGTCACGCTCGCAAATGGTTTCTATTAAATTAACTCAAACAATTCAAGAGTTTTTACCTGTTATTATTGAAACAGCGCATTCTCGTTATCCTGTTTTAGAAGAAGATAATGAAACAATAGCAGGTATTTTATTAGCAAAAGATTTGCTACCTTATTTATTGAAATTGGCAACTGGTCAAGAAACTGAATGTGATATTAAAAAACTACTTAGACCAGCTACTTATGTACCTGAGTCAAAAAGAGTAAATGTATTATTAAGAGAGTTTCGCGCTACCCATAATCATATGGCTATTGTAGTAGATGAATATGGTGGTGTGGCTGGACTAGTAACCATTGAGGATGTGTTAGAGCAAATAGTTGGTGATATAGAAGATGAGCACGATGTAGAGGAAGAAAGTTATATTCGTCCTCAACCAAATGGTGACTTTGTGGTTAAAGCTCAAACGCCGATTCATGTGTTCAATCAATATTTTACTGAAAATCGTTATTCTGAAGAATTTGGCAAAACTATTGGTGAATTGGTTTTACACCACTTTGGTCATTTGCCAAAGCGCAATGAAACAATGGTGATTGGTGCATTTCGTTACCGTGTACTTACTGCAGATAGTCGTCGACTCCACTTACTACGCTTAACTCCCTGTAAAATTGTGGAATAACAATGCTATCCATTATTATCAAAAAGGGTTGGTTAGGCCATTTAATTGCCTTTTTAGCAGGTGTTTTAACGCCACTTTTCTTAGCGCCCTTTAATATTTGGCCAATCGCATTTATTTCTGTTGGTTGTTTTTATCTGGGTTTAAAAGAGCTTACAGTTAAACAAGCGATTATCCGTAGTTGGTGTTATGGTTTTGGTGCCTATATAGCGGGTGTTAGTTGGATTTATGTCAGTATCAATACCTTTGGTAATGCCCCTGTTTGGCTAGCGGCTACATTAACTATTGCTTTCTGTATGTCGGTTGCTTTCTTTTTTGTTATTCCTGCCATTATTTGGGTTAAATGGTTTCGTGCAGACCATACCTATTTTATAGATGCTTTCGCATTTGCAGGATTATGGGCTATCCAAGAATGGTTTAGAGGTTGGTTTTTAACAGGCTTTCCTTGGCTTTACACAGGCTACAGTCAGCTTGATGCACCATTAGCAGGTTTTGCGCCTATTGGCGGTGTTTGGCTAATTTCTTTTTTGATTGCCTTAATAACAGTTTTATTAATTAAAGCCTATTATTTTAGGCAACAAAAAATAAAAGTAATTATAACCTTTGTGATGGTTATTGCTTTACCCATTGTAGGAATGTTGCTTAATAAAATCCATTGGACAACACCTGTGAATGATAAATTACCAGTTACTTTAGTTCAGGGTAATATTGCTCAAGGGCAAAAGTGGGAACCTTCATTTTACAGAGATCAATTAAATTTATATTGGGCTTTGACGCAAAAAAACCAGAAGGTAGATAGTTTAGTCATTTGGCCTGAAAACGCGATTCCTTATCTAAAAGAATCTGTGCAAGATTTATTAGATAATACTATAGGTGTTTATGAAAAAAATAATCAAGCGACATTAATAACTGGTCTGCCAATTAGGCAGCAGGATAGTCAAGGTGATCGTTATTATAATGGTATTACCGTAGCAGGTGAGGGTGAAGGTACTTATTTAAAACAAAAATTGGTTCCTTTTGGTGAGTATGTTCCTTTACAAGATATGCTACGCGGTATGATTGAGTTTTTTGATTTACCAATGTCTGATTTTAGACGTGGTAATTCAGATCAGCCTTTATTGAAAGTGAAAAGCTATCAAGTAGCTCCTTTTATTTGCTATGAGGTAGTGTATCCAGATTTTGTGGCTTCTTTGGGGGCTGAAAGTAATTTGTTGATAACTATTAGTAATGACACATGGTTTGGTCATTCCATTGGACCTAAGCAACACATACAAATGGCACAAATGCGCGCTTTAGAAGCTGATCGCTGGATGGCGAGAGCAACTAATAATGGTATTACTGCGATTATTGATAATAAAGGCCAGATCGTTAAAGAAATTCCAAGTTTTGAAGTGGGTGTATTACAGGGAGAAGTAACTTTAGTGTCAGGCAAAACACCTTATCAAATCTGGTATAGTTATTTCATATTAAGTATTAGTTTTTTAGGCTTATTAGTTGCGTTATTTGTGAATAATTACAAAAAATAACCTTGATATTTTTAAGGAGTTTTACCTTTTACTGTTATAATGATCACTTTGGCATTAAGTGAAGGTAATATCTATGGAACAGGGTAAGACGACTAAACCAACTACTAAAAAAACGCCTGTGAGAAAAAGCGCTGCTAAACCTACAACTACACCTCGTACACGTAAAGTAGTTGCAAAAACTTCTGCAACCAAAGCTGCACGTGATTTGTCGGTTAAAACTATTCAAGAAGCTAGTAAAGATCCAATAGCAACTAAAGTAGCTTTAGCACCTCACGGTACTACAGAAGATAGTAGTTCAGCAGTTCTCCCTGATAGTTACCCTTACCGTACTAGAATTAAACGTAATGATTATGAAAAAACCAAAAAGCAATTACAAATAGAGTTATTAAAAGTACAGCGTTGGGTTAAAGAAACAGGACAACATATTGTGCTACTCTTTGAAGGACGTGATGCGGCAGGTAAAGGGGGAACTATTAAGCGCTTTAATGAGCATTTAAATCCTCGGGGTGCCCGTGTTGTGGCTTTGGAAAAACCTACTGATGCAGAAAGAGGACAATGGTATTTCCAACGTTATATTCAGCACTTACCTACTAAAGGTGAAATCGTATTTTTTGACCGCTCTTGGTATAACCGTGCAGGCGTTGAAAAGGTGATGGGTTTCTGTACACAACGTGAATATTTAGAGTTTTTGCGCGAGACCCCCAATTTTGAAAGGATGTTGGTAAATAGTGGTATTATCTTATTTAAATATTGGTTCTCAGTAAGTCGTGAAGAACAGTTACGCCGTTTTATCGCCCGTCGTGATGATCCATTAAAACAATGGAAATTATCACCTGTGGATATTCAATCATTGGATAAGTGGGATGATTATACAAAAGCTAAGGAAGCTATGTTTTTCCATACTCATACAGGCGATGCACCTTGGACTATTGTTAAGTCAGATGATAAAAAACGTGCCCGTTTAAATTGTCTGCGCCATTTTTTGTATCATTTGGATTATCCAGAAAAAGATCTAAAAATTGCTTATGAGGCGGATAGTTTGTTAGTGGGGGATCCGATTTTATTACAAGGGCAGTAATTAAAAAAGGCTTGCATTTGCAAGCCTTTTTATTAGTTATTACTCGCTTTAAAAGTGAGCATAGTTGTAGAGGGTTGATTGGTTGTTGCTGTTGGGGTGTCTACTTTTTCCTCGACAAAATTTAGCAGACCAAGTTGAGCTTTAATTTGCGCAGGATCAGCTTTAACTTGATAGAGTATCGTAGTACCTGATGTTTCTATTACCTTACCTTCAAAACTATTCATTAAATTATTTACTTGTACATAACGACTAAAATCTACGTCTTTAATCAAAATTTCTAGTGTTTCTGTTGCGCTTGTTTTTATTATAAAAACGTTCGCTAAGGCAGGATTAATAGCTGTGAAAACTTGTTCAGCTAGTTTAGCCTCTGAGTTTGCTGTTGCATTACCTTGCGTTAGAGGTTTTGTGTCATTTGCAGATAACCATAGACGCCAAGTGGCTTGATAATTATTATCCGTTTGTTGCATATAAACAATTAATATGGCATTGGCTGCATACTGCTCTGATGCTTGTAAAATTTCTTTAGGGTTGTCTGCATTAAAATTTGTTTTATTAGCTAGCGCTTGTTCGTTTAAATCAGCTAATGGAAAACGCAAAGGGAAGCCTTGTGTATTAGCTGCATTGCTGATGATTTTAGCAGAAGCTTGGGCATCATCTACTAAGCTACTGTCAGTATTATTTTCATTAAGCCACCACGTCATAATAGTAGGGCGACGATTTTGCCAATAACTAATATCGGCTTTGGCTAGCGCTTGTTCAATAGCTGTTTGATCGAAAGAGATAACTAAACGGGCAGGATTAGTTTGTTGGGTATAGTTTTCTAAGAAGTCATTAGGTTTTTTTAAGATTTCAGTGATTGCTGCTTGCTCTGTAATTTTGGGATTGCCTGTTAACCGCGTTAATACAGTGGTTAATCCTTTGCTTAATAACGGATCAATTTGTTGCTCATTATTGTCAATAGCCACCTCAACTGTAGTCATAGGGTTTGCTAAAGCTTGTGGAATTAAAAAATTACAGGCACACAAGAGGACAATAGAGAAATAGCGAAATAAAGTAAGCATTCAATGATCTCCTAAAGGAGCTATTTGGTAAAAAATTAAATTTTATATACGGAGAAATAGTACTTGTTTTTTAGGTGTATATAAAAAGTAAATTGTATTTTTTTATTCCATATAGAAGTTGCCATTTTCAAATACATATTCAACAGTAATTATCTATGAATATGTATTTGAAGTAGACGAGGCTTATACGGCAGGAGTTAATGCTGTAAAGAATGGTAGTAATAAGAATAGTTTAATAATAATAGCATTTACAATATCAATAAAAAATGCACCCACCATTGGTACTACAATAAATGCAATATGTGAAGGGCCAAATCGTTCAGTAACAATTTGCATATTGGCAATGGCTGTAGGTGTTGCCCCTAAACCGAAACCGCAATGGCCTGCTGCGAGTACAGCGGCATCATAGTTTTTGCCCATAAGACGGAAAGTAACAAACACAGCGTATAACGCCATAATAATAGTTTGAATAACCAGAATAATAAGCATAGGGATAGCTAATGATGCGAGTTCCCATAGTTTTAAACTCATTAATGCCATCGCTAAAAATAGTGATAAACAAACATTACCTAGGATGGATACAGAACGTTCAACAATTTGAAAATTGCTAATGCGAGGAATAGTATTGCTTATGATAACACCAATAAAAAGTACGCATACAAAGGTAGGTAACTCAAAAATAGTTCCTTGTAATAGTTGTTGCAAATATCTACCTAAGCTAAGGCAAATTGCTAGCATAGCAATAGTTTCAATCATTGCTGTGGAGTTAATAGAACGTTTAACCTGCGGTTTTTCAAAAACTGTTGAGTCAATGGGGTTATCTTTTTCAGTTTCTGGATGTTCTGGGTGTTCTTCTATTTTATTTTTCTTAATAAGATAACGTGCAACAGGGCCGCCAATTATTCCACCAAAAACTAAACCGAATGTAGCACATGCCATAGCCACTTCAATAGCACCTGCAAAGCCATACTGACTTACAAAAATATCGCCCCAAGCTCCGCCTGTTCCGTGTCCTCCTGAAAGAGTAATTGAACCAGCTAATAATCCCATTAAAGGATCCATGCCTAAAGCAGTTGCTAGACTAATACCAACAATATTTTGGATAAATAAAAGACCTACTACTCCAATTAAGAATATAAAGATCATTTTGCCGCCAGAACGTAGCTGTTGAATATTGGCATTTAAACCAACGCTGGCAAAGAACATTAGCATTAAGGGATCTCTTAATGACATGTCAAAGGTTACTTGCCAGTCAAATATTATTTTGGCCAATAGCAATATTATTGCAGCAAATAACCCTCCTGCTACAGGACCAGGAATAGTATAGCGATTTAAAATACTAACTTGAGTAACAAGGAATTGGCCAAGTAATAAAACAAGGCTGGCAATGACGAGTGTGTTATAAACATCTATTTGTAACATTAAAAAGAGTCCCCTTTTAGTGAATCTTTACTTTATAAAAAGGTATACAAGAAATTTATAGGAATAGTTTTTATATCTAAACAACTGAATATAAGTAATAAAGTTGTTTTAAGTTTGTATACAAGAAAATTATAAAATTTCGCTGTGCATAATAACCTAACTGTATTGTATTAAGAAAGTAGTCATTGTAATTAGTGCTTTATTATCAAGCTGTATCCGTTAGTTTGCAGGGTATGCTTAGGTGATATATTTAATAAATTAGTTTATTTTTGATAGGTTTGATAAAATTATTCTTAAGATATTTTCAAAGAGAAGTAAAAGAAGATTTTTAATCTAAAATTTCATTAAATATTTTTTTGATTGGTACAAAATTCACGTACAATAGGCTCTTTTTAAGCAGCCCTGTGATCGATAGGTTAACAAATATGACTAATAAGCAACCCTCCCTCAGTTATAAAGATGCTGGTGTAGACATCAATGCAGGCGAAGCCCTTGTTGAGCGTATTAAGGGAGTGGCTAGACGTACTGCTAGACCAGAAGTGTTAGGTGGTTTAGGTGGTTTTGGCGCGTTGTGTGAAATACCAAAGGGGTATGAGCAACCAGTATTGGTATCTGGTACTGATGGTGTTGGAACTAAATTACGCTTAGCTATGCAATTAGGGTTGCACGACACTATCGGCATTGATTTAGTAGCGATGTGTGTTAATGATCTTGTAGTCTGTGGTGCGGAGCCATTATTTTTCTTAGATTATTATGCTACAGGTAAATTGAATGTAGATACTGCTGCTGATGTAGTAACAGGCATTGGTAAGGGTTGTGAAATGGCTGGCTGTGCATTAGTGGGTGGCGAAACAGCGGAAATGCCTGGTATGTATGAAGGGGATGATTACGATTTAGCTGGCTTTTGTGTAGGCGTAGTAGAAAAATCAAAAATTATTGATGGTTCAACAGTAGCTGCTGGTGATGTATTGGTTGCTCTGCCTTCTTCTGGTCCTCACTCTAATGGTTACTCTTTAATTCGTAAAATTATTGAAGTGAGTGGTGTTGATATTCAAAATACTGAGTTAGGAGGCAAGTCTTTAGCTAGTTTGTTAATGGCGCCTACGCGTATTTATGTTAAAGCATTGCTTGAGTTAATTCGTCATGCACCTGTAGTAAAGGCTATTGCCCATATCACTGGGGGTGGATTGCTAGAAAATATCCCTCGAGTTTTACCTGACAATACCGTGGCTCAAATAGATGTGGCAAGTTGGCATCGTCCTGCTATTTTTGACTGGCTACAACAGCAAGGGAATGTAGATGAAACTGAAATGCATCGTGTACTTAATTGTGGTGTGGGTATTGTGATTTGCGTTGCTGAGCAAGACTTAGAGTTAGTGCTTGATAATTTACATGAGTCAGGTGAAAAGCCTTGGGTTGTTGGCCGTATAGAAAAAAGTGATGTCGAGCAGCCACATGTGATTTTAAATAATTTAAAGCAACACTAATGAATAAGCCTTGCAAGATCGTTGTTCTTATATCAGGTAATGGTTCTAATTTACAGGCTATTATTGATAGTATTCATACACAGCATTGCCCTGCTGAGATTGTAGCGGTTATTAGTAATAAAGCGGAGGCTTACGGTTTAGTAAGAGCACAACAAGCGGGCATTACGGCACATTGCATTGATCATCGCCAATATCAAGATCGGCAGTCTTTTGATCAGGCATTGATGAAGTTGATAGATCAATATCAGCCAGATTTAGTTGTGCTGGCTGGTTTTATGCGGATTTTAACAGATGATTTTGTAAATCATTATTTAGGTCATCTTATTAATATTCATCCATCTTTATTGCCTAAATATCCTGGCCTAAATACTCATCAACGAGCATTACTGGCTGGTGATAAACAACATGGCTGTAGTGTACACTTTGTAACGCCTGTATTGGATGGTGGGCCTGTTATTATTCAAGGTGTAACAGCTATTACGGATAACATCGATTTAAAACAATTAGAAGAGCGTGTTCATCAGTTAGAACATAAAATTTACCCCATCGCTATTACATGGTTTGCTGAACAACGTTTAGTATTGGTTAATAACGCAGCTATGCTAGATGCACAACCTTTGCCTTTGACTGGGTATTATTATGAATCAAATGATTAAAACATCTATTGTTAGTTTATTTTTGTCTGTTAGTTTTATATTTCCCACCTATGCGTGGCAATTAAAGCCTTTTGAAACTACTTATAGTGCCACAATTTCTAAAATACCTTTTGATGGGCAAGCTACTTATAGCTTAACTAAACAAGCTAATCAATGGCACTTTCATACCCAAGCATCAATGGCTATTGCGCAACGTGTAGAAAATAGTAGTTTTGTATTAAAAAATGGTGCAATTCAGCCTTCTTTTTATAAATTTGAGCAGTCTGGCATTAGGCCTAAAGAAGTGTCTTTGAGCTTTGATTGGAAAAAAATGTTTGCTAAAGGACATTTTAAGGACAGAAAACATGATGATGATATGTTTTTTGATCTTAAATACAGTATGTTAGACCAGTTATCTACTCAGTTAGCTCTACAGATAGATATTGCTAATGGTAAAAAGCAAATGAGCTATCGAGTAATAGAGGATGATAAACTTGATACTTACAAGTTTAAAGTGGTAGCTGAGGAAACCATTGAAACACCTGTTGGTAAGTTAGTTGCAGTAAAAGTGCAACGTGTGAGAGATACTAATAGTAAACGACAAAGCTATATTTGGTTTGCTAAAGATTGGAATTATACAGTTGTACGTCTTTATCATTTAGAAAAGAATGGGCAAGAGTATGTGATTTCTTTAGCCCACGGTACGGTTGATGGTAAAGAAATTAAAGGTAAATAGTGAAACGTTAGTTTTGATCAGATTTTTTTAAAATATTATCAATATCTTTTTTGTGATCTAGGCCAATTTGTTCAACTGTCTTTGCTTTATCTAATGCTTGTTTTTGACTATCCAAAAAAGTTTCAGCGGGTGGTTCAGCAGGCGAGCAAGCAACTAATAGGCATGCTAGAAAAGGTATAGCTAATAATTTTATATGAGTATTCATTGGCGGTACTTTAAGTAAATAAAATCTATACTATTTATTTTAATCTATTTATATTAGTTGTAGTTATAATAATTAGTTACATTTATACTTCAAGGAGTTCTTAGTGAGCCGAATTGACTCTTCTGGGCATCTATCAAGAGGTCTCTCTAATAGGCATATTCAGTTAATTGCACTAGGTGGCGCTATTGGTACAGGGCTATTTTTAGGTTCATCTAAAGCAATTTCAATTGCAGGTCCAGCTATTTTATTAGGCTATGCGATTGGTGGTTTCGTTGCTTTTATGATTATGCGCCAGTTAGCAGAAATGACCGTAGAGGAGCCAGTTGCAGGTTCTTTTAGCCATTTTGCCTATCGTTATTGGAGTCCTTTTGCTGGTTTTGCTTCAGGCTGGAATTACTGGTTATTATATGTTCTAGTGAGTATGTCGGAGTTAACGGCAGCCGCTCAATATATTCATTATTGGTTACCACAAGTTCCCACTTGGATCTCTGTATTAAGCTGTTTTGTGTTAATTAATGCTATTAATTTAATGGCAGTAAAAATCTATGGCGAAGTAGAATTCTGGTTTGCGATTATTAAGGTAATTGCTGTTATTGCCATGATTGTTTTTGGTGGTTATCTATTATTTTCTGGCAATGCTGGGCCAGAGGCATCAGTTACAAATTTATGGGCGCATCAAGGTTTTATGCCTAATGGTATAAAGGGATTGATTATTGCTCTAGCCATTATTATGTTTTCATTTGGTGGTTTGGAGCTAATAGGTATCACCGCGGCAGAAGCTGAACAGCCTGAAAAAACTATTCCAAAGGCTACTAATCAAGTTATTTATCGAATACTAATTTTTTATATTGGCGCACTGACGGTATTACTTTGTTTACATCCATGGAATCAAATCAATCCTAATGAAAGTGCATTTGTGACTGTGTTCCATGATTTAGACCAATCAATTGTGTCTCATGTGCTTAATTTCGTGGTATTAACTGCTGCATTATCTGTGTATAACAGTGGTTTATATTGTAATAGTAGAATGCTATATGGTTTAGCGGAGCAAGGAAATGCACCTAAGCAATTAATGTACACAAATCGCCGTGGTACACCCATATTTGCCGTAATCTTATCAGGATTGGCAACATTAACTGCTGTGATACTAAATTATTATGTGCCAAAAGAAGCTTTTTCTATATTATTAGCCTTAGTGGTTTCTGCTCTTGTTATTAATTGGGCGATGATTAGTTTTACCCATATTATGTTTAGACGTCATAAGAATAAACAGGGAGTTGTACCTAAGTTTAAGGCTTTATTCTATCCTGTAGGCAATATCATCTGCTTAATATTTTTAACAGGAATGCTAGTAATTTTAGCGATGGATGAGGGAATGAGGCTGTCTGTGGAATTGATTCCAGTATGGATTGTTATACTAGCTGTAGGATATGGAATAAAACTTTATTTAAAAGGTAAAAAGAATTAATTATTAAATTAAGGTTGTTATGACAATACACGTTGAGCGTTCTGCCTTATTGCCTTATTCGGCACACCAGATGTTTGTATTAGTAAATGATGTTGCAAAATATCCTGAGTTTTTACCATGGTGTACAGGAACTGAGATATTAGCGAGTTCTGATACTGAAATGGTAGCCAAGGTATTAATAGCAATGGGTCCAATTAAACAGTATTTTATTACTAAGAATACACTTGTGATGGATACATCCATTGAAATGAATTTACAGGAAGGACCATTTAAGCAATTGCATGGTTTATGGACTTTCAATCAGTTAAGTGATGAAGCCTGTAAAATACATTTAATAATGGATTTTGATTACAGTAATGTACTGATTAAAGCTACATTAGGCCCTTTATTCAATAAAGCAGCAGGTACAATGGTTGATGTATTCTGCCAGCGTGCCAAGGATTTATATGGCTGAGTTGATAAAAATAGAGGTAGCTTATGCCTTACCAGATAAGCAAACATTATTGGCTATTTCTGTAGCAGAGGGTACTACCGTAAAACAAGGCATTGAGTTAAGCGGTATATTGCATCAACATCCTGAACTTGCCTTACAAACTAATAAAGTAGGAATCTTTGGTAAAAGAGTCTTAGAGATTGACCAAAAGATATTACAGAATGGTGATCGGATAGAAATTTATCGTCCTTTGCAAGCAGACCCTAAAGAAGTACGTAGGAAAAGAGCAGAAAAAGCAGCCAATAAAAAAGCCTGAGTAGAAGTCAGGCTTTTTTCTTAGTGTATGAGTAGTCTATAACGTATCAGGAATAGGTATATCCATTGTTTCTGTACTATCTACTTCACGTTGAATCTGCTCTTCTAATGAGCCTGAACCATCTGTAGATATACTACCCGATGTGCCTATGGTAGGTTTTCCGCCTAAAATCTCTTCATCACGTGTCATACCAGGTAAAAAGTCACCAGCAAGCCCAATTAATTGATTATCTGCATTAAATGTTAGGCTCACATTTTCTTGTTGCATTGCGCCACCGCCAGGTTGAATGCTATAGATATAGTCCCAACGATTAGCGTGAAATGGATCTGTAATCAGTGGGCTACCCATTAAATATCTAACTTGAGCGCGTGTCATTCCAGGCCTTAATTGGTTGATCATATCTTGGGTAATGATATTACCTTGTTGGATATCAATCTTATAAACACTAGGAAAACATCCCGAAAGTGTTAAAAGGCCTATCATTATGCCGCTAAATAAGGTAAATTTTGGCTTTTGCATTAGAAACAGACTTCCACTAATATTATACTGTCTAGTTAAAATTATAATATCATACCTTTATTATGGTCTATTGCGAAGCTTAAAGTGAGAAAACATATGGTAGAAAATAATGAATTAAGAAAAGCTGGCTTGAAAGTAACCTTACCAAGGGTAAAAATTCTACAGCTTTTAGATGCAGCAGAAAACCGTCATATGAGTGCAGAAGATGTTTATAAATCTTTAATGGATTCAGGTGAAGATGTAGGTTTGGCTACAGTTTATCGGGTTTTAACGCAGTTTGAATCTGCAGGGCTTGTGGTTCGACATAACTTTGATGGTGGACATGCAATATTTGAGTTAGCCGATGGCGATCACCATGATCATATGGTATGTGTAGACTCTGGTGAGGTAATAGAGTTTATCGATAGAGAAATTGAGGAATTACAGCATAAAATTGCTGAGCGTCATGGATTTGATCTCGTAGATCATAATCTTGTGTTATATGTTAAAAAGAAAAAATAACGATAAATAGTTAAGCTTCGTTATACGTTGTTTTGCATCATTTATACAAAAAAAATTATAAGTGATGCAAATCTTTAACAATAAAAATATAAAAACTACTACTTGTGGCTAATACTCAATTGAGCCTTAATCATGCTTAGATAAGTCTTCATTTTTGTAACAGTATGTTATATTAGTTATATTATTGTTACTTATATAATCAATAAGGGTTTTATATGAAAAGTAATAAAGTGCTTTGTCAAATCCCATGGCTAATATTAGCTGTTGCTGGTGCTTGCTGTTTAGGGGTTATTGCATTAAGGCGAGGGGAACCTATTAGTGCATTATGGATTGTAGTGGCAGCAGTGTCTGTTTATCTTGTCGCTTATCGATACTATAGTCTTTTTATTGCTACTCGAGTAATGCAGTTAGATGCAACCCGTGCAACACCAGCCGTGCTGCGTAATGATGGTTTAGATTATGTTCCTACCAATAAACATGTTTTGTTTGGCCATCATTTTGCTGCAATTGCAGGAGCTGGCCCTTTAGTAGGACCAGTTTTGGCAGCGCAAATGGGTTATTTGCCTGGCACTTTATGGTTAATTGCTGGTGTGGTATTAGCAGGTGCAGTGCAAGACTTTATGGTGTTGTTCTTATCTACTCGCCGTAATGGTAGTTCCTTAGGTGAAATGGTTAAAGAGGAAATGGGGCCTGTGGCAGGTACCATTGCCTTATTTGGTTGTTTCCTAATTATGATTATTATTTTGGCAGTATTATCTCTTATTGTGGTCAATGCTTTAGCCCATAGCCCTTGGGGTGTGTTTACGGTTATGGCTACAATACCAACCGCCATTTTTATGGGTGTATACATGCGTTATATACGCCCAGGACGTATTGGTGAGATTTCCATTATTGGCTTAATCTTATTATTGCTTTCTATCTGGTATGGCGGCGTTATTGCTGCAGATCCTTATTGGAGTCAGGTCTTTGACTTTGACCATAAAACCGTTACTTTTATGCTTATTGGTTATGGTTTTGTAGCGGCTATGTTACCTGTATGGCTGTTATTAGCACCTCGTGATTATTTATCTACTTTCTTAAAAATTGGTACTATAGTCGGGCTAGCAATAGGTATTATGATTCTTAATCCAGAATTAAAAATGCCAGCAGTAACTGAGTTTGCCTCAACGGGTAAAGGTCCAGTATGGTCAGGCCACTTGTTCCCATTCTTATTTATTACTATTGCTTGTGGTGCGGTATCTGGTTTCCATGCGCTTATCTCTTCAGGCACTACTCCAAAGCTATTAGCCAATGAAAAAGATGCTCGTTATATTGGTTATGGTGGTATGTTAATGGAGTCTTTTGTAGCTATTATGGCATTAGTGGCTGCATCTATTATCGATCCTGGTGTTTATTTTGCGATGAATAGTGCACCCGCTATAGTGGGTAATACACCCGAAGCTGTAGCAGCTACTATTAGTAGTTGGGGTTTTATAGTTGATCCCGCTACCTTAACTCAAACAGCAAAAGATATTGGTGAAAATACTATTTTACATCGTGCTGGTGGTGCTCCTACTTTGGCTGTGGGAATCGCACAAATTCTTCATCAAGTACTGCCTGGTGAGGATATGATGGCATTTTGGTATCACTTTGCTATTTTATTTGAAGCGCTGTTTATTTTAACCGCAGTGGATGCAGGTACTCGTGCAGGTCGCTTTATGTTACAGGATTTATTAGGTAACTTTATTCCTGTACTTAAGAAAACGGAATCATGGGGTGCTAATATTATTGGTACAGGTGGTTGCGTAGCATTATGGGGCTATCTGCTGTATCAAGGTGTAGTAGATCCATTAGGCGGCGTAAATACCCTATGGCCATTATTTGGTACGTCAAACCAAATGCTAGCTGCGGTTGCGTTAATTCTTGCGACCACTATTTTAGTGAAGAAGAAACAAACTAAATATATATGGGTTACAGGTTTACCTGCTGTTTGGTTATTAATCTGTACTACTTATGCAAGTTTTATCAAGTTATTCGCTGATGCTCCAATGGGTTTCTATGCGCAAGCAGTAAAATACCAAGAAGCATTAAATGCAGGTCAGGTTTTAGCGCCAGCAAAATCATTGCATGATATGCAGAATGTGGTTATTAATAACTATACGAATACGGGCCTAAGTATTTTATTCTTATTAGTGGTTGCCAGTATTTTATTCTTTGGCTTTAAAACAGCCTTTAAAGCCGCTAAAAATCCTCAACGTACAGATAAGGAAACACCTTATCAACCATTGCCAGAGGGTGGTGTTAAAACATCGCTTACTCACTAAGTAATAAAGAAATCCAGCATTATTTTGATAGTGCTGGATCTTCTGGAGATAACGTGTCATGTTTGGTAATTTAGGTAAAGCAGGTAAATATTTAGGTCAGGCGGCAAAAATGCTTGTGGGCATGCCTGACTATGATAATTATGTTGCTCATATGAAAAATAACCATCCAGATAAGCCTGTAATGACTTATGAAGAGTTTTTTCGTGAGCGTCAGGAAGCACGTTATGGTGGTAGAGGTAAGGGTGGTTTTCGTTGTTGTTGATTAATATATAGCTATTCGCTAGTTTTTATACTTTGTTAAATAGCTTTGCTATACAGACTACTTGTACTATTTTCAGCCATTTGCCTTATCTAAAAAACTATGAAAATAACTATTAAGTGATTAAGGAATTTTTATGTCAGTTATTCCAGCTACAATTCTCTCAGGCTTTTTAGGTGCTGGAAAAACTACATTATTGCAGCATATTTTACAAGAACAACATGGTTATAAAATAGCTGTTATTGAAAATGAATTCGGTGAAGTAGCCATCGATAACACGTTATTAGGTGATAGGGCTACGCAGATTACCACGCTTAGTAATGGTTGTATTTGTTGTAGTAGTCAAAATGAATTATCTGATGCCTTATATGATTTACTAGATGCAGTGGATGATGGGTTATTAGAATTTGATCATCTTATTATCGAATGTACAGGCATGGCTGACCCTGGCCCCATTATACAAACCTTTTTCTCTTCAGAAGTATTGGGTGAACGTTATTTATTAGATGGCGTTATTACTTTAGTTGATGCAGTGCATGCTATGCAACAGTTAGATCAATTTGCTATAGCACAAGCTCAAGTAGGTTATGCAGATCGTATTTTAATCACAAAAACAGATATTCATTCTGATAATGATCTTTTAGAGCAAAGATTACGAAAAATTAATGTAAGAGCGCCAATTTATAAGGTTATTCATGGTCAAATTGATTTAACGGTATTATTTAATATTGAAGGTTTTATTTTAAATGATCAGTTAACTATTGCTTCACCTGTATTTAGCCCAGTAATGTCTAATCAGCAAGCGACGTGTGTTCAATCAATGGTTATTCGTTTAGAAAAACCTTTGGAGTTAAGTGCGGTATCTGATTTTATGGATAATTTATTAACTACCTACGGTGATCAGATTTTACGTTATAAAGGTATATTATTCATTGCTAATGAGTCAGGTCGGCTGTTATTTCAAGGTGTGCATAAGTTGTACAGTGCTGATTGGGATAGAGATTGGCAAGCAGATGAAGAACGCGAAAGTGTATTAGTTTTTATTGGTTTAAATTTGCCTGAACAAGAGATTAGAGATGGTTTTGCTAAGTTGTAGAGGAAGAAGCAATATATTAGTGAGAGTCTTTGTTGTTATTGCAGCTAGTATCTTATTGGTTAGTTGTGCGAGTAAAACAATTGCTCCTCTGGTGGTAATGGATCAGTTTGCTTGTCAAACGATTAAATTAGCTGTTAATCAAGAATTAGTGGTTAACTTACCGAGTAATCCATCCACAGGCTATCGCTGGTCAATGGTAAAGCATCCCGATTTTCTAAGGGTGGTTGAGGCGGATAATTATCAGCAAGATAAAATGAATGGTGAGCCACGAGTAGGGATGGATGGGCAATCTTTATGGATTTTTAGAGCCGAAGCGACAGGAAGTGATCAGTTAGATTTAATTTATCATCGACCTTGGGAGAAAGAGCAAGCGCCTGCTAAACAGTTAAGTTGTAAGATTACAGTTAGTTAATTAGGATATATTTATCCTAATTAACTAAAATATAGAATTAAAAAGCATAACTATAAAATAAAGAGTAATTATTGACACCCTGGTTAGGTTTTTTGATGCCTCCATTGGAGTAGTGCATAACCCGTACACCTAGTTTTTGTCTTTCTAAGAAGGTGATCCCTAATCCTAAACGGTCTTCAAAATTAAAGGCTGAGCCAAGTTTTTTATTAGAAACGCGCGTTCTTGAAAAAGCAGCCACCCCTATTGCCACTTCAATATAGGGCTTTATTTGACTATTTGTATTAAAGTTGTAAGTAAATACAGGAGCAACCGCAAGAGAGTGGTTGCCAGCCGCTGCATCTCCACCTTCCCAATAAGTATAGCCAAAATCCCAATAGCCTGATACATAACCTACTGTAGAGTTAAGCCAATTTACATTCCACGGAGCAGCAATAGCAAAACGATAAGTCATATCCCCAGCATCTGTCGCCCCAACTGCAACCCCAGCGTTTAAGTGATAGGTAGTATTGTTGCTGATTTCTTTACTGGATGTAGAGTAATCTTGAGCAAGTGGTATAGTGGGTATGGTTAATAATATTGCAGTAATGACAGTACTTATTGTCTTCATAAAAATAATCCTTATACCTAATCTATAAAAATAGCATTCACTCATTTCTAAGTGTGACAAAAGCATTAATTTATTTATAAAAAAATGACGGCCTAGTGTTAACTGATGAGTAAACCAGTCTATGATTGGTTCAAATTAATTATTATATACATTGCTGACAATAATTAATTGTAAACCAATACTATTGTTTAATAAAAAGAAATATTTTTAGGACGAGTATAGATAAGCAAAATATGATTGATTTTTGATAAGTAGCATTCGTTAACAAGTGAGCAAATAATTATTGTTTATAGTAGCGAAGCTGAACAAAGTTATGCATTACATAAGTAATTGAGAATTGTCACCTTCAAGAAATTGAGTAATAGCTTGTTGTGGACTTTCTGCTGTAATTATTGCTACTTGCGTATAGCCTCTACTGATTAAGTTTTTTTCTCTTAAGCTGTTGCCATACATTCCTAATAAAAAGCATACAACGATACCGAAGACTGAGCCAATACCATTAATAATAGGTATTGCTTCTTCGATAGGCATGTCTTTCACAGCAGCACCTACAATAGTTTGTAGCAGAATTGAAATAATAAAAAGACCAAAACCAAGCCACCATATTCTTTTGACAAATGTCCAAATAATACCAAAGAAAAATGCAGGCCAGGACCAACCTTGTTTAACAGCTTCATAAATGCCTAAAGAATTTTTGAAAATCTTGTAGTTATTCATTGTGTTGTCTCAAGATAAGTTGTTAATAACAAGAGTTTGTAAAAAGTATTTTAGCAACAATGGGCTAGGATGATATTAGCCCATTGTTGGATTTTTATTATTTATCTAAAGGACGCATATGTGGGAATAAAATCACATCACGGATAGAAGGTGAATCAGTTAATAGCATTACAAGTCGATCAATACCTATACCTTCCCCTGTGGTTGGTGGCATACCATATTCTAACGCATTAACAAAATCAGCATCATAATGCATGGCTTCATCATCGCCTGCATCTTTATCTTTTACTTGTTGCATAAAGCGTTCTGCTTGGTCTTCAGCGTCATTAAGCTCAGAGTAAGCATTTGCAATTTCACGGCCACCAATAAATAATTCAAAGCGATCTGTAACACTAGGATCTTCATCATTACGACGGGCTAAAGGTGATACTTCAAATGGATATTGGGTAATAAAGGTAGGTTGTTCAAGTTTATGTTCTACTAACTCTTCAAAAATCATTGTTTGTAGTTTACCTAAACCTTCATAACCTTTAACATCGGCGCCTGCTTTTTTCGCAATAGCACGTGCTTTTTCAATATCTTTTAGATCGTCAGTGGTAATTTCTGGATTATATTTTAAGATCGAGTCAAACACAGATAAACGAGCGAATGGTTCGCCAAAATGGAATACTTTACCTTGGTAAGGCACATCTGTGCTACCTAATACTAATAAAGCAAGTTCACTGAATAACTCTTCTGTTAAATCCATATTGTCTTCATAGTCAGCGTAAGCTTGATACCATTCAATCATGGTAAATTCTGGATTATGACGAGTAGAAACTCCTTCATTGCGGAAGTTACGGTTAATTTCAAATACCTTCTCAAAGCCACCTACTACTAGACGCTTTAGATATAACTCTGGCGCTATACGTAAGAACATGTCCATAGCTAAGGCATTATGATGTGTTTGGAAAGGTTTAGCTGCTGCACCACCTGGAATGGTTTGCAACATTGGTGTTTCTACTTCGATAAAATCACGGTCTATTAAAAACTTACGAATATGACTAATAATTTTTGAGCGTGTTTTAAAAACATTACGTACTTCGTCATTAACAATTAGATCTACATAACGTTGCCGATAGCGCATTTCTGTATCGGTTAAACCATGATGTTTATCAGGTAATGGGCGTAATGATTTGGTTAATAGACGAACATCTTGCAAATGAATAAATAAATCACCTTTATTGGAGCGAGATAGATAACCTTGTGCACCAATAATATCTCCAAGATCCCACGTTTTAATATCTGCAAGGGTTTGTTCTGGTAAATTTTTACGGTCAACGTACAGTTGAATACGACTGGTCATATCCTGTACCACTAAAAAAGCACCGCGATTTAACATTAAACGACCAGCGATTTTGATCTGTTTTTTATCAGCTTCTAATGTTTCCTTATCTTTACCTTCTCCAAAGGCTAATAGATCAGTAATATAGCTATTACGACGAAAATCATTAGGGAAAGCAACTGAATGCTTATCACGTAAAGCAGCTAATTTTTCTTTACGTTGTGCGATCAGCTTGTTTTCATCCTGCTGTTGTATGGTCTGTTCAGTCATATTGTTTCTCGTTTATATCGCTTAAATTAGAGGCCTTGTTTTAAACTTGCTTCTATAAATTTGTCTAAATCACCGTCTAGTACGGCATCACAGTTAGTATTTTCAATACCAGTTCGTAAATCTTTAATACGTGATTGGTCAAGTACATAAGAGCGAATTTGACTACCCCAACCAATATCGGATTTAGAATCTTCTAATGCTTGTGCAGCAGCATTACGTTTTTGCATTTCAAGTTCATACAACTTGGCACGAAGCATTTTCATGGCATGGTCTTTATTAGCATGTTGCGAGCGTTCGTTTTGACAGCTTACTACGGTATTTGTAGGAAGATGGGTAATACGTACCGCTGAGTCGGTGGTATTAACGTGCTGTCCGCCTGCACCAGAGGAACGGTAAGTATCAATTCGTAAATCTGCAGGATTAATATCAATTTCGATGTTATCATCAATTTCAGGTGAAACGAATACGGCTGCAAAAGAGGTATGACGACGATTACCAGAGTCAAAAGGGCTTTTTCTTACGAGACGATGTACACCTATTTCTGTGCGTAACCAACCAAATACATATTCACCTTCAATATGAATGGTGGCAGATTTAATACCAGCCACTTCACCTGCCGATAGTTCAACAATTTGAGCCTTAAAGCCATGACTATCAGCCCAACGTAGGTACATACGTAATAGCATATTGGCCCAGTCTTGCGCTTCAGTACCGCCTGAACCTGATTGAATATCCAGATAAGCATTATTAGCATCCATTTCACCACTAAACATACGGCGAAACTCAAGTGCTTCCATAACACTATTTAAGCGATTTACTTCTTTTTCTATATCTGCAACCGCTGCTTCATCATCTTCTTCCACAGCCATTTCTAATAGGTCTTTGGCATCGGCTAGACCATTAGTCATTTCATCTATGGTAGCTACGACTTGCTCTAATTGTGAACGCTCTTTACCTAAACCTTGTGCCTGTTCAGGATTATTCCAAATGGCAGGGTCTTCTAATTCTCTGGTGACTTCAATTAAGCGATCTTTTTTAAGATCGTAGTCAAAGATACCCCCGAATAGCTTCGGTGCGTTCTGTTAAATCTTTAATTGTATTTAAAATAGGGTTAATTTCCATCACAAAACCTATTAATATAACCGTGTGAAAACTGATTATTATAACTGGTTTATAAGGGAATTAGTTAATTGAATATGGATATTTTATTGTAGAAGGAATAATAAATAGATCCAATAGCCCTTAATTGGGTGGTTAAGGGCTATTAAGCTATTTTAGCTTCTATTTAAATTAGTCATCGCTAATGGATCAACCCATTTATCGAAATCTTCTGCTGATACTAGCTTTAATTCTAAAGCGACTTGTTTTAAGCTTTTGTTTTCTTTATGTGCTGTTTTTGCAATAAGAGCAGCTTTGTCATAACCAACATGTTTATTAAGTGCTGTGACTAGCATTAGATTATTTTCTAAATGCTTTTTAATAACTGGTAAATTAGGTTCAATACCTACTGCACAATGTTCATTAAACGATAAACAAGCATCAGATAATAGATCAATACTTTCTAATACATTATGCACCATAACAGGTTTATAAACATTTAATTCAAAATTACCTTGGCTACCTGCAAAGGCCACAGTTGCATCGTTACCAAATACTTGCGCACATACCATGGTTAAGGCCTCGCATTGGGTAGGGTTTACTTTGCCAGGCATAATAGAAGAACCAGGTTCATTTTCTGGAATAAGGATTTCGCCTATACCACAGCGAGGGCCACTGGCTAACCAACGAACATCATTCGCTATTTTTAATAAGGCACCTGCTAAGGTTCTTAATGCAGCAGAAACATTAACTAACGCATCATGAGCCGCTAAAGAAAAGAATTTATTTTTAGATGAAATAAAAGGATGTCCTGTAAGTTCTGCAATATTGGCAGCACAACGATCGCCAAATTGTGGATGAGCATTTAAACCTGTACCAACAGCAGTACCACCAATGGCTAAACTATAAACACCTTGTAGAGTGTTTTTTACAGTATCTAAAGCAAAGTCAATTTGCGCTACCCAGCTACTAATTTCTTGACCTAATGTTATAGGGGTCGCGTCTTGTAAATGGGTTCTACCTGTTTTAACCACTTCTCTGTATTGTTCACTTTTTTTCTGTAGTGTATCTCTTAATTGGCTAACATCAGGGAAAAGTCTATTAAACAACTCTAGCACAACAGCAATATGCATAGCGGTTGGAAATGTATCATTGGAAGATTGGCCACAATTTACATGGTCATTGGGATGAACTACTTTTTTATCACCAATTTGCCCACCTAGAATTTCTACCGCACGATTAGCAATGACCTCATTGCCATTCATATTGGATTGAGTACCAGAGCCCGTTTGAAATACTACAAGGGGAAAGTTATCATTTAATTTACCAGCAATAACATCATCAGCTGCTTTGGCAATGGCATTTGCTATATCGGTAGGTATTTCACCGAGGTCTCTATTTGCTAAGGCTGCGGATTTTTTTAGAATACCAAATGAGTGAATAATAATAGGGTGCATTTTAAAGCGATCAACACCTATTTTAAAATTATGGATAGAGCGTTCGGTTTGTGCTCCCCAATATTTGTCGGCAGGTACATCAATTTCACCCATTGAATCATATTCTTTGCGTATATTACTCATAACTTACCCTTTATTTAGAACAAATTTAATTATTGTTGATTGGATAAACTAAAAACTAGCAGAGTTCAATTTATTTCCCACATGGTATAAGAGATATTAGTCTAAGGATAGACTGTAATTGTTTATAACAATTGTTCAAGTTTTTTATACGTTGTTGGCCAGCTTAGCAGTATAGTGATACTGTTTTCAGCCATTCAGCTTGTCTAAAAAAACTTTGGAAATAAATATATTACTTTAGATAATTTAGTTTATTTGAAAGATATATTAATTATTTTAAAAATTACTTGCAAATGATAATTATTATCGTTAATATATAACCAAGTTGATCGCAAGATTAACTGACAAGTCAAAGCGTTCGATCTGCTGTATAAGATTGTTTGGTTTGTCTCCTCATCAGGCTAATCACGGTTTCTACCCAGCTTTTGCTGGGTATTTTTTTGTCAATTAATATAGCCTTAGTCTCTCATAAGTTGCTGACGAAGAAATTTTAAAACGGTATCTGTTTTAGGTTGTACGCCTCGCCACAGGGAAAAGGCTTCAGCTGCTTGCTCTACTAACATTCCTAAACCATCCATTGTTTTAGCAGCACCATTTTTTTTGCCCCATTGGCAAAATACGGTTGGCTCTTTACTGTACATCATGTCATAACAAATAGTTTTTTTAGGTTGAATAAGTTGTGGATTGATATTAGGTAATTCATTACTAAGGCTGGCAGAAGTGGCATTAATAATTAAATCAACAGTTTCTGTTATGGTTTCGTAACTATGAGCGCTGATATAGCCTAGATGTTTAGTAAGCCCAACCAATGTTTCAGCTTTATTTAAGGTGCGGTTGGCTATTAAGAGATGTTGTGGTTGTTCATTGAGGATAGGTTCAATAACACCACGCGCAGCACCACCTGCACCTAATAATAAGATGGTTTTACCTTTTAGATTAATACCAGCATTTTTTAGGTCACGTACTAATCCAACACCATCTGTATTATCACCAAGCAAAGAACCATCGGCTAACTTCTTTAAGGTATTAACTGCCCCTGCTAACTGCGCTCTGGGTGTTAGCTCATTGGCTATGTGATAAGCTTCTTGTTTAAAGGGAACAGTAATATTACAACCTTGACCTATTTCAAAAAACTTTTTAAGCGCTGTTGCAAAGCCATCGATAGGTGCAAGAATCGGCTCATAAATTATTTTTTGATTGGTCTGTTGTGCGAATAATCGATGAATAATAGGAGATTTACTGTGAGCTATAGGGTTACCGAAAACAGCATAGTGGTCCATTTACAAATTCACTCTTAAATTAAATATTTAGCCAATTACGATTTGTTAAAAAATATTCTGTTAATTCGGCCTCAGGCGTATTAGGCACTGGATGCCAATTGTATCCCCATCGAACTTCTGGAGGCAATGACATTAAAATAGACTCTGTACGACCACCCGATTGTAGACCAAACAAGGTGCCACGGTCATATACAAGGTTAAACTCTACATAGCGACCACGCCGAAAAGCTTGAAACTCTCTTTGCTGTTCGTTGAAAGGAGTATTTTTACGACGTTGGATAATTGGTATATACGCCTTAGCATAAGCATTGCCAATAGCTTGGATAAAAGCAAAACAGGTTGCAAAGTCCCAATCATTTAAATCATCAAAAAATAAACCACCAATACCTCTTGGCTCCATACGATGTTTTAAATAAAAATATTCATCACACCATTTTTTAAAACGAGGATAGGTTTCTTCACCAAATGGTTTGCAAGCATCGTAGGCAACTTGATGCCAATAGATACAGTCTTCTTCAACAGCATAGTAGGGGGTTAGGTCAAAACCACCACCAAACCACCAAACGGGTGTATGCCCTTCTTTCTCCGCTACAAATAATCTAACATTAGCATGAGAGGTGGGAATATGAGGATTTTCAGGATGAATAACCAGTGACACACCCATTGCTTGGAAGTCTCTACCTGCTAATTCAGGGCGATGTTCTGTAGCAGACGATGGAAGCCCTTGGCCATAAACATGCGAGAAGTTAACGCCGCCTTTTTCAATGATGGCGCCATTACTGATAACACGAGTACGACCACCACCACCTGTTGGTCGATCCCAGCTTTCTTCTATAAACTTGGCTTTGCCATCTTCTTTCTCTAAGGCTTGGCAAATATCGTTTTGTAATGATAGTAAATAGTTTTTTACTGCTTCAATAGGTAAGGTCATAAGGTAATCACATTTTTATAGTGGCTGTATGCATAGGCTTGCATATTCTTTATTGGGTTGGAGTATATCATTTATCTTGTTGATATAAACTTAGTAATCTGTATTAGATGGATAGAAAATAGTAATTTCAAGAATATAATCAGTAGTAAGAATCTTTAAATTGTTGTTTTAGCTGCTTTGCGCAGCGAATAATATCTCTACGGTTACCAGCAATTGCATCTAGTTGGAGGGCAATTTCTCTTAATTCAATGGTTATATCATAGTGAGGATAAGATGCTTGGTAATGAAAGCCTCTGTGAGGAATTTCTAAACATCTAGCAAAATTATGTAATTCTTCTAATGTGTCAGCGACTAGATGACACCAAAATTTACCCCGATGGGGTACACGTACATTATCTACATAGATAGCCATATAAATCAGCCAACAACAGTTAATCACAATTTAAATAAAATTTACTCTAATAAATCTATATAAGGGTATTTATTATATATTTAAACTTAAAATGATTATTTTAACTACTAGTTTTATTTAGCCATAGCTTGCGCTTTGAGTTCAGTGGGCATTTTTTCAATAGCGTAACGCAGTGCTGTACGTGGCATTGTTGATTTATTGGCCATTATATATGCAAATACAGCTTGTAGATGTGTTTGGCTAGCGACTTTTAATAGCCAACCATAACCTTTTTGTACCATGTCATCTTTATCAATTAATAATGTATCAGTAATGGTAAAAATATTGTCTAAGAAAAGCCCTTTTCTAGCAGGAATAATTAAGGTTACTGCGGCTCCGCGTTTTACCCATCGATTAGCAGAGTGTGTCCAGTTATTGAGTTGCTGAATATAATCTGGGTACATTTCAATAAAAGTACCAATGGTATGGTTGCAGAGTGTATCGCATGTGGCCCAGTTATTAACATAATTGTTTAGCCACTTTTCAAAAACTTTAAAATCATTGGGTTGATAATCTTTATGTAAATAATAGGAGAGATTACAGGCTATTATTGATTCTTCAATATAGTCAGATTGCCAAAGTTTTTCACATAATTTAAAAATTTGTTGTTTGGGATAGTCTTTAATTTGTTTAAATAAATCCTTACTGATTTTTCGTACTATAGCTGTTTTAACACCATAAGCAGTAATTGTTTCTTTAAAGAATCGTTGGCTATTTACTTGGGTATGCTGGTCAGCATTATTTTTTAATTGCTGTTGAATATCTATTATGAGCTTACTTAAATTTAGATTATTAGTAGTCATTGTTATCCCTCAACTTAGCTTGTAAATGATTATAAAACAGTAAATAGTGTGCTTATACTGAGTTGGCGCTATTAAGTTATTTAAACTTTAAAAATTGTTTGATAAATCCTAACAAACTTTTAGTTTCCAGCATTTTTTGCTCTATCTTAGGTGGTGTTATCAATGAACTACTATTGCTAGTGGGATTAGTGTTGGTTTCTGGAATAACAGTTGTATTTTGTTGTTCTTGTTCAAGTAATGGCGTATTTTCTGGCCAAAGTTTTTTTAGGGTATTTAATACTTCATTTAATTGGCCATTTAGCAGTTGATCTAACTTTTCTATAGAGCTGCCATAGGCTTGGTTAATGCGTTTGTTTATGGATTTTCTATCTAGCACTTCTTTAAAAATTAGATGTTCAGCTAAACGGTTTAACCATTGCCGTTGAATAGGTGTCCAGTTATATAAAGCCTGTGCTTTTTGTAAGGTTTGTTCAACTCTATTTTCGAAAGGAATCAGAGGTTCAGCTATTGCAGCATGACGAATATAACCTATTAAGCCAGCATCAATAATTTGGTGATATTGGTTGCGCCATGCAGTTTGTAAATTAGTTTCACTGTAACCAGCGTTATCGAGTAGCAACCTGATTTCTTTTAACTCAGCCTTGGTAATATTGTTAGGCTTAACTAGCGTTTTATTAAGCGTTTTAACGTGTTTAATTTGTTCCTGAATAAACGTTGTAAAACTGTCTAAGAAATCTTTTGGATTGTTATATTGACCATACAGTTGCTTACGATTAATAAATTTATCTGCCTGTTCAGAAATGATCTGGTAGTGATTACCTGCTAGTAATTGTTTAATCTCTCGTAATTCTTTTAAAAAACTTTTACGTGTTTTAAAAAAATCAGCGGCTTTTTTGGCGCCTATTTGTTGTAAATAGTTATTTAGCTTATAGGGTGCAATACCCCAAGTATTACTTGTTTCGTTTAGTTTTTCTTTAATAACATTGTCATGTTCCGCTTGATAATTGGCTTTACGAAGAATACGCATGATTTTTTGGCATATCTGATCAAGCAGTACATCAGCCTGAGTTTTATTAGGCAGATTACTTGGAGTGTTTAGGGCATCTTTTAAAAATTTATTATCTGTAAATTGTTCTAGTAAATTAATTAAGGGCGTATCAGTTTTTTGCAAGGGTTGCATTGTAGTTACCTCTTGTAAAAACTGACAAATACCAAGGGGATCATAAATGCGGAAAACGGTTTTACCAATTTCATCACAACGGCGATTCGCCCTACCTAGCATTTGTTCAAATAAAATTCGAGATTTTACATGGCGCAAAAATACTAAATTGCAGATTTGTGGCACCTCTATTGCCGTTGCTAGTAAGTCAACAGTAATAGCGATATTGGGGTATCGTTCTGTTTTAAAAGCTGTAATAAGTTGCTTAGGGTTATAGCTGCCGATGGTAATTTTGGCAACAGCTGTTTGATCATATGATTGTTGATAAAGTTTGCTAAATGCCTTATCAAGCAAATTTTTAACCATATCTGCATGGAGATCTGAAGCACAAAAAATAAGTGTCTTTTCTTTTGCAAAAGGATTTAACTCTTGAACTAGTTGTTCGCAGATAATTTCATTAAAACTTTTGTTAATAACTAAGCGATTAAAGCTTTCACTATCAAAACTCAATTCATCTGCTAATTCTGTTGATTCAATATTACCAGTTTGAGCATTGATAATATCGATGTTATAGCCTTTATTAAAGTGTATGCCATGTTGTGTTAATTCTGTTTGATAAAGAATAGGAGGTTCATAATCAATTAAGTAATCATCAGCTACTGCTTCACGATAAGAATAACTGTAGACAGATTTTCCAAATATATCTGTAGTATGTTTTACTGGTGTGGCAGTTAAGCCAATTTTAACTGCATCAAAATAGTTAATTAGTTGTTGGTATTCTTTTATATACTGTTGCGCGTCTCTCGTAGCTAATTCTCCCTCTATCATTTCCTGTTCTAACATATAACCGCTATGGGCTTCATCAATGATTATGCAATCGAAACTATCTATAGAGGGAGCAGTATCTGAGGCAAAAATACTTTTTACCATACTCTGTACAGTGGCCAGTTGTAGATGGTTGGTTAAGTTATCAATATGTTTTGATAGCTCGGTTAAATGATAAAGTTTTGCTAAGGTTTGATACTGTTCATCAAGCGTATTAGTAAGTATATCAGTTGTTTGTAAACCTAGTGCAGCGTGATCAACTAAGATCAAAATACGTTTAAATCGTTTGGTTTTTAAAAATCTATAAATTAACGCATTGATAACAATAGTTTTACCTGTTCCTGTCGCCATAGCAATTAAACAATTACGCTGGTTTTGTAAGAGGGCGTTTTCAACTGCTTGAATGGCTGCTTGTTGATAACCTCGTAGGTATAACTGAGCAAATTTTTCTTGTTGTAAAGCCTGTTCAGCTGCATTGATGTTATGGCTAAGTTTAGTTAATAAGCCTTGCGGTGTATGGAAGTGTTGTAATGCTTGAGCTAAATTATTAGTTGTACGTAAGTCTCTAAACCATGTACCTGATTTTTCTTCTAACTGTGCATTATAAGGTCGACCATTGCTGGAGTAGACAAAAGGAATAATGTAAGGTGTGTTATCATTGCTAGTCCAAGGCTGATTATGTTGGGCTAATAGCCAAGGTGCTTGCATAAGAGGTTCAATTTGGAAGCCTTTGGCATAGCTTTCTGCTTGACGTATTTTATCTGCAACATTGATATTCTCACATTTGGCTTCTATAACTGCGATAGGGGTCAAACCACAAAATAGAATATAGTCAGCATAAGCAGCATTGCCTTGATAAAAAATAGGGTATCCAGCAATAGCTTTATTTTTATCTGCTTCAGGGCGAATGCCATTATCCCATGTGAGTTCCAAACTATCTGCTTGCCAACCTGCTTCAACAAGTTGTTGATCGATTATTAAACGTGCTAATTCTTCTGTTAAAAAAACTTGTTGATTTGCTTCTTTGATTTGATGGCTAATAATTTGTTGTTGTCTTACTGCTTGTTGAGGATTACTTTTGTTTCGTTCAACCAGTTCTAATTGTAAGAGTTTGATGTGGGTTTCAAAGGATTCTCGTTGTTTCTGCAAAGCTTGTTCTTGCTGTTTAACTTGTGCTGCAAGTGTACGAGCTTCTTTATCCATTTGTTCTGCTAACAGGGCGTATTCTTGTTTTTCTTTTTTTAATAAGTTTACTAATTGTTGGTTATCTTCAAGTTTTTCATTACTTGCCCGTAGTTGGTTAATTTGATTTTGTAATTCACGGAGTTTTTGGCTAGGATCAGGTGGTGCAATAAAACTGCCTGGATTAAATTTACTACCCTCTTTACCAAAAGATTGGTGATACCAAACAGCGAGACTACGTGCCATTTTTAGACCGTTTAAGGCTTCTTTATGCTCGGTTTTAAATTCATGAGTAGCCTTATTACCTTCTACCCGTATCGTATGAAAAAGATTACGTATGGTAGGGTCTAATCTTAACTCACGATCAATTTGATGGATAAGATCGACTTGTGGGGTTGTATCATCAAAGTAAATACCACATCGAGCAGCAATATCTTTAGCAAATGCTTCACCTAACTGGCGTAATTTAATCAAGGTGGTATTTGGATCACTGGCAAATACTTGTTCAGCAGTATGAGCTAACTCGAAGAATATGTGATCATATTCCTTTAGGAAATCAAAATTGCTGGTGAAGATAGTCAATTTTTAGCTGATTATTACTATTCAATATTTTGCACTTGTTCTCGCATTTGTTCGATAAGTACTTTTATATTTACTGCAGCTTGGGTTGTGCGTGTATCGTAGGCTTTTGAACCTAGTGTGTTGGCTTCACGGTTTAGTTCTTGCATTAAAAAGTCTAAGCGACGGCCACAAGGTTCTTTGCTATTAAAGGTATGACGTACTTCTGTTAGGTGGGTTTGTAGGCGATCTAGCTCTTCGGCTACATCTGATTTTTGTGCAAGTAATACCAGTTCTTGTTCCAAGCGTTGATTATCGATTTCCGTTTGTAGTTCTTGGCAGCGAGTTAATATTTTTTGGCGTTGATTATCAAGCATTTCTGGAATAATTGGGCGAAGCTTATTAACTTCGTTATCAATATTGGTTAATCGATCATCTAGTAATTGTTGTAGCTCTTGACCTTCCCTTGCTCTATTTTGTTTTAAGTTTTTGAGTGTTTTAGAAAATAGCTCAATAGCTTGTTGTTGTAATAATTCGTGATTAGCCTGTTCGTTAATTAATACACCTGGCCAAGATAATACAGTAAACGGATTGATTGGTGTGGGATTAATGGTTAGTTCAGAGATTTGCTCAGCAGCCTGAACAAGTTGTTTAGCTCGTTCTGCATCTATTTGTAGAGGATTGTTTTGAGCATTAGGGGAGAATGTAAATATACATTCTACTTTGCCGCGAGAAATTTCTTTTTTTAGAACATCCCTTAATTGCCATTCAAGAACCCGAAAAGTTTCAGATAATTTGAAACTATGTTCTAAATAACGATGATTAACAGAGCGAATTTCCCAACATAAAACCCCTTCATTAATAGATAACTCAAGGCGTGCAAATGCGGTCATACTCTGTAACATAGCTAAGCTCTCCATTATTTTGATATTGTAAAAGGTATATTAAATCACCTTTTAGCTAAGCTTGCTATGTTAAAGTGAGCATAACTAAAACGTAGATGGTAAGGAGTATCTCCAAAATCTGTACCTCTAGCGACAACAATATTTTGTTGTAATAGCTCATCCAGTAAATTATTAAAGTCATAAGTGTTTTTTTGTAAACAATGAGCGTAAAGATGAAAACCGCCTAATGGTGGTTGAAAAGTTAATTTATGTTGATAGTTTTCCGTAAGCCACTGCATTAATTGTTGCGATCTGTTAGCTAATACAGTTTGTAGGTATTGTTGATGTTTACTACTATGTTCTGTTAAGTAGTGTTCAGCAAGTAGTTGTGGCAGAACACTAAGCCCTGCATCTAGTTGTTGCCGAATATCTGCTAATTTATTAACGATAGCTTTGGGGGCAATCATCCAACCTGCGCGAATATTTTTGCCAATGTATTTGGAGAGTGAGCCAATATAGATAACTTGTTGGTGTTTATCTAATTTTTTTAGGGGTGAGGTATCAAGTTGGGGGTTAAAGGATAAAGCACTATAAGCATCGTCTTCGACGATTGGAATACGTTTTTTATAACAGTAGCTAAGTAATTGTTTTTTTCGATTTTCAGACATAACAAAACCAGTGGGGTTTTGGAAAATAGGGTTAAGAAAAATCATTTTTATGGATTGCTGATTAAGTAGTTTTTCTAAACCTTCTAATGTTATACCTTGTTGGTCTGTTGGAATGGCATAAATACGTAAGCCTGCTGCTTGGAATAATGGTAATGAATAAAAGTAGGAGGGCGCTTCAATACCAATAGCATCACCTGGTTTTAATAAGCCTTGAGTAATAAGAAAGATAGCCTGTTGCGCGCCTGAGGTAATTAATATTTGCTCAGAAGCTACCGTCATTTTAAAGCGTTTTTGTAGGTAATCCTTTACAGCTTGGCGAAAAGAAATTAACCCTAAATGTGCAGCTTCTGTACCTTGCTCATGGGTTAGTAATTCTTGCCATGAAAATTCAGGTAAAGAAAGGGTGGGTAGTAAATCGCTAGCTAAGTCACCATTGGCTAAATCTAATATAGGTTGTTGCTGGCTGTGTGCTTTTTGGCGTAGCTGGTTAGCTTGTAGATAGTATGCGTCTTGTCTTTTTTTCGAAAGTATCTCTGGTGTAGCCTGCCAATTGATTAAGGGATAACTTTGTAACCCCCATTTTTGTTCATTCACATAGGTTCCACTACCGATTTTGCGAATAAGAACGCCTCTATCTGTTAATTCATCTAAAGCATGAATAATGGTAGAACGATTGACTTTCAGTAAGGTGCTTAATTGTCGTTCAGAAGGTAACCGCTCCCCAGATTGCAATTGGCCATTTTCAATAGCTTGTTCAATATGATTAACAATCTGTTTGTAAATAGGTTGTTTGATTGCTGGATTATTGTTTAATGCCCACATAGGCTTACTCGATCATAAGAATTGGCTAAGGATATTATAGATAAATTGGATGGTATAAATACAGTCCAATTGGATGTTTTTTATTTTATGGAAAAGTTTATTCTGAACACTCTAAAAATTAGTTAAATAACAGGAGTGCTGAGAGTGACAACTAAAATTGTAGGTTCAGAAACAGTTAAACGTGGTATGGCGCAAATGCAAAAAGGCGGTGTAATCATGGATGTGATTAATGCTGAGCAAGCAAAAATTGCTGAGGCAGCAGGTGCTGTAGCAGTAATGGCATTGGAGCGTGTACCTTCGGATATCCGTGCTGCTGGCGGTGTGGCAAGAATGGCTGATCCTACCATTGTTGAAGAGGTAATGAAGGCTGTGACCATTCCTGTGATGGCGAAAGCGCGTATTGGTCATATAGCAGAGGCTCGTATTTTAGAAGCGATGGGCGTTGACTATATTGATGAAAGTGAAGTGTTAACGCCTGCCGATGAACAATATCATTTATTGAAAAGTGACTATACGGTACCCTTTGTATGTGGCTGTCGTGATTTAGGAGAAGCCTTACGCCGTATAGGTGAAGGAGCGTCTATGCTTCGTACTAAGGGCGAGCCAGGAACGGGCAATATTGTTGAAGCTGTGCGTCATATTCGTAAAGTAAATGAACAAATTCGTATTTTGGCAAACAAGTGTGATGATGAACTGATGACCTTTGCTAAAGATATAGGCGCACCTTATGAACTAGTAAAAGAAGTAAAAAAACTAGGTAAATTACCTGTGGTTAACTTTGCAGCAGGTGGGGTGGCTACTCCAGCAGATGCGGCGTTAATGATGAGCTTGGGAGCAGACGGTGTATTTGTAGGTTCTGGTATTTTTAAATCAGATAATCCAGAGAAGTTTGCTAAAGCTATTGTGCAAGCCACTACCAATTATCAAGATTATAAGCTATTAGCTGAACTCTCTAAAGGTTTAGGTACACCAATGAAAGGTATTGAGATCTCTAGGCTTTCTGATGCAGAGCGGATGCAAGATAGAGGTTGGTAGGATGAAAACCGTTGGTGTTTTAGCACTACAAGGTGCAATTGCTGAACACTTGCAAATGCTTGAGCAGTTGCAAGTAAAAGGTGTACCCGTTAAACATGTTGATGATTTAGCAAATATTGATGGTTTGATTATTCCTGGTGGTGAGTCTACGGCTATTAGTCGTTTAATTCAGCAACATGGCTTATATGAAAAGATTCAGCAATTTGCTAAACAATATCCTGTGATGGGAACCTGTGCTGGGCTAATTTTATGTGGCAAAAATATCGTTAATTCAGATGGCAAGGTTATGCCTTTGGGATTAATAGATATTACTGTGGAGCGTAATGGTTTTGGTAGACAAGTAGATAGTTTTGAAGCGGTCTTGTCTGTTAAGGGTATTGTTGAAACAATTCCTGCTGTATTTATTCGAGCGCCATTTATTCAGGCAGTTGGTGAGGGAGTCAAAGTGCTTGCTACAGTTGAAGATAAGATTGTGATGGCGGAGCAGGGTAATATTTTGGTGATGGCTTTTCATCCTGAACTCACCAAGGATACTCAAATAGTTGAGTATTTTATTAGAAAAATTGGTTAATAAATTTTGGGCTGCTTTGGCAGCCTTTTTTTAAAGTTTAAAACCAACATTAACCATCATTGCATTAAAGCCTAATAAAAGAACTTCGGTACTAAATCTATCTACTTGAATGCCAATAGACGGAATAATAGCAGGGGCTATTCCCGTGCCATTCATGGGTATTTTATGTTGATATTTGCCATGATAACCATGAATTAAACCACCTGAGATACGTGCATAAAAAGGGGTGTCTTCTAATTCAAACCGTTTACCTGCGTAGGCATAGACAGAGCGTTGTCTAAATGAATTACGAAAAGTCGCTCCGCCAAAAAACCAGCCAGAAGAAAGGTTGTAATCAATCCCTATTAGCTCTTGGTGATTATTATGTTCAGGGTTTGGGTGAAAATGTTTAGTATAGACGCTTGTTTGAAATTGCCAAAAGTCCTTGCGCTCATTCTCTGCAAAACTTATTTGTGTGGTGACTACTAAAATCAACAATACTATTGAACGTAAACTTAACATTAAATAAAACTACCTATTTAAATACTACGTGTTCAGTTTAAGTTGAAACCTATTAAATAACCTTAACCAATCATGACTAGCTACAAATATATATAACTAAACTGTTTAAAATTATTTAAAGAATGTCTTAAAGAAATATTTATATTGTCATAAAAATGACACATGAGCTTTCTATACTCTATTTAAGTTAATTGATAAATAGGTATTTAAATGAGTTTGTGGAAATCAATAATTGTAACTAGTCTAGGGTTAGTATTTTCTGTACAAGCATTAGCAGAAAAGGGGCAGTTAACTGTTTATACTGCATTAGAAACGGATCAAATTAAGATGTATCAACGAGCTTTTAATAAAGCTCATCCACAAATTCAATTACGCATAGTACGTGACTCAACAGGTGTTATTGTTTCTAAATTATTGGCTGAAAAAAATAATCCTAAAGCTGATGTGGTTTGGGGAGTAGCGATTACTGGTTTAGGTGTATTGAAGCAACAGGGCATGTTAGAGGCTTATGCTCCCTCTAATTTATCTAATATTAAGGCTGATTATCGTGATAGTGAGAACCCACCTTATTGGTGGGGGTTGGATGTTACGGGAGCGGTGCTTTGTTTTAATACAGTGGAAGCTAAAAAACGAAATATTCCTAAGCCTGAAAGCTGGCAAGACTTATTAAAACCAATTTATCAAGGACAGATTGTAATGCCTGATCCTACTTCATCAGGTACAGGTTATTTTGATGTGATTAGTTGGTTGCAGATGTGGGGTGATGAACAAGGTAAGGGCGGTGGCTGGCAGTTTATGGATGGATTGCACAAGAATATGGCACAGTATACTCATTCTGGTTCTAAACCTTGCAATATGGCAGCAACGGGTGAGTATGTAATAGGTATCTCTTTTGAGTATCGTGGCCATACCAATAAAGCTAAAGGTGCACCTATTGATTTAGTTTTCCCTAAAGAAGGATTAGGTTGGGATGTTGAAGCCTTTGCCATCCACAAAGGAACAAAGAACTTAGCAGCGGCAAAAACATTAGCAGATTGGGCTTCTAGCACAGAGGCAATGAAGCTATATGGTAAAAGCTTTGCAATTACGGGACAGCCTAATGTTGCCCCTAAGTTAGCCAATATTCCTGATGATTATGAGCAACGTTTAATTAAGATGGATTTTGATTATGCAGCTAAGCAGCGTGATGTGATTTTAAAAGAGTGGAGTTCACGTTATGCCAATAAGTCAGAGCCTAAGAAGTAGAAATCTGAAGGAAATGCAATTAATGAATAATTCCTATTTAAGGTTAGATCATATCTGTAAGCAGTTTGGCAAGTTTATTGCGCTTAATGACATTAATCTTACCATTAAACAAGGCGAGCTAATATGTTTTTTAGGCCCTTCAGGTTGTGGAAAAACTACTCTATTAAGAATTATTGCAGGTTTGGAGCAGCAGTCATCAGGGACGATTATCCAACGAGGAAAAGACATAAGCTATCTACCACCAGCAGAGCGTGATTACGGTATTGTATTTCAGTCTTATGCACTATTTCCTAACTTAACCATTGCAGAAAACATTGCTTATGGTTTAGTTAATCGTAAACAGTCAAAAATAGCCATTAAACAGCGAGTGGATGAGCTATTGGTTTTGATAGGTTTAGCTGATAGTGGTAATAAATACCCTGCTCAGTTGTCTGGTGGACAACAACAAAGAATTGCATTAGCTAGAGCGTTAGCAACAGCACCTAATTTATTGTTGTTAGATGAACCATTGTCTGCTTTAGATGCTACAGTTCGCGTGCATTTACGTAACGAAATTTGTAGTCTACAAAAACAATTAGGCTTAACTACTATTATGGTAACCCATGATCAAGAAGAAGCCTTATCTATTGCGGATCGAGTAGTGGTGATGAACCATGGCATTATTGAGCAGGTTGGAACACCCTTAGAGGTTTATAGTCATCCCGTCTCTCCTTTTGTAGCTAATTTTGTGGGGAAGATAAATTGTTTAGATGCGATTGCTGAGGGTAATCAATGGTTTCGTTGTGGTGATTTGCGCTTAAAGTGTGAGCAACCCCATCATACCGCCTTTACCCAAGGTGATAAGGTTAAACTCTATTTGCGTCCTGAAGATAGAGTGGTTGAGCAATTACCAGTTAATGATATAAACAACTGTACAGGCATTATAAAAAATATCGAATTTCTTGGCGGTAAATGTTTAGCTGAATTGCAAGTTGATCGTTTAGCTAACCAATCACTGCAACTGCAATTTTCATTGAATCAAATGTATGACCTTAATGTACAGCACGGGGCTAATTTGCAGTTTGCTATCCGTCCTGAACGCGTCAATGTTTTTCCAGTGAAAGAGTTATGATGCAGACAGAGTTATCAATAGCCAGTAAACAATCAATTAGTAGTCATTGGTTAAAGTGTTTCAAAGGTAATCAATGGTTAATTTTAACCGTATTACTGGTAGTGTTATTTTTATTATTAATATTTTTAGCTGCACCGCTTGTAGCAATTATTGGCCAGATTTACACGGAAGATCGTGTAAATAGTTCAGGCTGGGCAGCGGTTAGTAGCTACCTTAGTTCTGCTAGTTTATTAAAAAGTTTAGCTAATAGTTTATTAGTATCTACATTAGTCACACTCATTGTTATTCCATTAGCTTTTACTTTTGCTTATGCTTTAACAAGAAGTTGTATGCGTTTTAAAGGAGTGATGCGCAGCATTACATTACTACCTTTATTAGCCCCTTCATTATTAGCTGCTATTTCGTTAATTTATTGGTTTGGTAATCAGGGAATTGCTAAATCATTCTGGCAATTGTTAGGCTTTGAAAGTGTTTATGGGGCATCAGGTATTGTACTTGCCGAGTGCTTTGCTATTTTCCCCCATGTATTGATGATTATAGTTACTTCTTTATCTCTTGCTGATGGTCGCTTATATGAAGCAGCCGAAGCAATGGGAACATCAACTCTTCGCAAGTTTTTTACCGTGACTTTGCCAAGTGCTAAATATGGGGTTATTTCTGCCTCGTTAGTGTCTTTTACTTTAGTGATGACAGATTTTGGTGTGCCTAAAATTGTCGGTGGTGATTTTGATGTATTAGCTACTGATATTTTTCGTTTAATCATTGGTCAACAAGATTTTCAGCAAGGGGCGGTAGTCGCTTTATTATTGTTATTGCCTGCATTGCTTACCTTTGTTGTGGATTACTTTATTAGGCGTAAACAAACAGCTTCATTAAGTGCACGAGCAGTAACATTAGTAACAAAACCTAAGCGTAATTTTGATATTGCTATGACAATATATTGTGTTGTGATTTGTGGCTTGATGTTGGCTATGTTCTTTATGGCAGTATATGCCTCTTTTGTTAGTTTTTGGCCATATAACCTTAATTTAAGTTTATTAAATTATCAATCTGCATTAATAGATTCTGAATTAGGTGGAGCAATTATTAATAGCTTAATCTTAGCATTAGGTACTACTTTGATTGGTACAACAGTAGTTTTCTTGGGTGCTTATATGCTTGAGAAAACCAAAGGCTTTGATTTTTTAAGACCATTGATTCGTTTGTTAGTGATGTTACCAATGGCTGTACCAGGTTTAGTATTGGGCTTGGGGTATATCTTCTTTTTTAATGCGCCTAGTAATCCCTTAAATGGTTTATACCAAACCATGATTTTATTAATTATTTGTACGGTTATCCATTTTTACACCACCAGTCATATGACTATGGTTACTGCTCTAAAAGCGATTGATTGGGAATTTGAAGCGGTATCTGCTTCTCTTAAAGTGCCTTTCTATAAAACCATGTGGCGAGTAACTTTACCCATTTGTTTACCTAGTTTATTAGATATTTCCCGTTACTTTTTTATAAATGCAATGACTACTATTTCAGCAGTTATTTTTTTGTATTCGCCAGAAACCCAATTAGCTTCAGTGGCTATTTTGAATTTAGATGATGCGGGCGATATGGGTGGTGCGACCGCTATGGCAGTAATGATTACCGCTATTTCAATTTTGGTAACAGGGGTTTATCTGTTGCTTGGAAAGCTTTTGCATAAACGAACACAGCGTTGGCGGAATAGCTAATATTGATAATAAGTACTTTTTGGAAATAAGATGGATAGAGATAATATTCTTTTAACCCCTGGCCCTTTGACTACAACACTACGCACTAAGTTAGCGATGCTGAAAGATTGGGGGTCTTGGGATACAGATTTTAATGCCCTAACGGCTAAATTACGCCAGCAATTATTAGAGGTTATTGATGGTCAACAAGATTATGTAGTTGTGCCATTACAGGGTAGTGGTACATTTGCTGTGGAAGCAGCCATTGCCACGATAGTTCCTAAAAAAGGACATCTTCTAGTGCTGGATAATGGCGCGTACTGTAAACGTATGGCTAAATTAGCCACAATGATGGGGCGTCAAACTACTGTGTTATCCCACCCAGAAGATGAGCCTATTAGTATTGCTGCTGTTGAACAAGCAGTGATTGCTGATTCGAGTATTACCAATATCGGTTTGATTCATTGTGAAACAGGTACAGGTATTGTTAATCCTTTAGCAGCGGTAAGTGATCTTTGCCAGCGTTTAGGACTTGGTCTCATTGTAGATGCAATGAGTTCCTTTGGTGCTTTACCAATTAGTGCAAATGACATTGTATTTGATGCACTTATTTCTGCCAGTGGTAAATGTTTAGAGGGTGTGCCTGGTATGGGGTTTGTGTTTATTCGCAAAGCTATATTAGATAGCTGTGAAGGGAATAGTCACTCATTGGCAATGGATTTGTATGATCAGTATATTTATATGGAGCGAACAGGGCAGTGGCGTTTTACTCCGCCAACCCATGTAGTAGCTGCATTAGCAGAGGCTATGAAGCAATTTATTGAAGAAGGTGGACAGCCTGCAAGACTGGCACGTTATAACAATAATTGCCAAGTGCTATTAGACGGTTTAGCTACGCTAGGCTTTAAACCTTTTTTAAAGCCAGAATATATTTCACCCATCATTATTACTTTTTTAGCACCACAAGATAGTCATTACGATTTTAAGCAGTTTTATAGCCTTGTAAAAGCAGCTGGATTTATGTTGTATCCTGGTAAGTTAACAGCGATAGAAACATTCCGTGTAGGTTGTATTGGAGCGATTGGTGAAAAAGAAATGCGTCAGGTTATCAGTGCTATGCATTTTTGTATGCAACAGATGAATATTGAAATTAACTAACTATTTTAAAAGATAAGAGATTAAACGATGACACAACCTCAACACCTGTTAACAGCCGTTGTATTTGATTGGGCTGGTACCATGATTGATTTTGGTTCTTGTGCACCAATGGGTGCCTTTGTAAAGCTGTTTGAAAAATTTAATATTCAATTATCTATAGAACAAGCACGTGGCCCTATGGGTATGGCCAAGTTAGAGCATATAAAAGCATTGTTAGCTCTCCCAGAGATTAGTCAACAATGGTTACAGCAGTATGGAGCAAAACCGACCAGTACAGATGCAGAGCATTTGTATGAAGTATTTACGCCTATGAATGCTGAGGTAGTAGGCGATTTTGCAGATTTTATACCAGGTGCTATTGAGCTAGTGAATACCTTGCGTGACTGGAATATTAAAATTGGATCAACTACAGGTTATAACAGACCTATTATGGAGAAATTATTGCCCATTGCTGCAAAGGCAGGTTATAGCCCAGATAATTTAGTGTGTGCCGGTGATTTATGTGCAGGTAGACCTTCACCCTTGATGATGTATCAAACGTTTGCTGATTTAGGGGTATGGCACCCTTATACAGTGGTTAAAGTTGATGATACAGGGGTTGGTATAGAAGAAGGCTTAAACGCAGGTACATGGACAGTGGCGGTAGCTATTAGTGGTAATGAAGTAGGGCTTAGTTTACAAGAATGGCAAGCGTTAGACTCGAAAGAACAAAATAAATTACGTCAACAAGCTATGGCAAAAATGCAAGCGACAGGCGCGCATTATGTTATTGATACAGTAGCAGATTTATTACCTGTGTTAGTGGATATTGAGAATAGGTTAAGATTAGGTGAAAGACCTTAATATAGCTATTGATCTACATTTTTATACGTCGTTGAATGAGTTCGCCGTATTAGTTGTACTGTCTTCAGCCATTCGCCTTGTCTAAAATTGTATAACAACAGCTATAGTATAAGGTAAAAAGCCAATGTAGCTTACATTAGCTTTTTAAAACAGACAGCTATCGCTAATAAATTAGAATACCCATTTTAGAATTAGCAATATAATTAATAGGATAGCAACCACTCTTAATATGTTATAGGCAGTGCGGGATTTACGCTTTAATGCTTTAATCGGGGTGCTAAAAAATTTTGAGAAATTAATAAATCCACGATAAGCGCGGTTAGCAAAGCCTGCATGTTCACCATCAATATTTTGAGGTTGAGTTAAATAAGCGAGCACATTGCTTACCCATTGATTAATGGTATACATAGGTTGTTTTAGTGGGCGATCAAGATCACAGAAGAAGATTAAGCGATAGTCATCGGTATCGTTGATTACATAGTGAATATAGGTTTCATCAAAAATAAAGTCTTCACCATCGTACCAAGCTTGCGGTTGTTCATCCACATAGATTGCACACTTTTCAGAGTTTGGTGTTGATAAACCTAAATGATAACGTAACGTTCCTGCAAAGGGATCACGATGGGGATTAAGGTGACTACGAGCAGGTAAACGAGTGAATAAGGCACTTTTGATTAAAGGTACTTGTCTGACTAGCTCTAAGGTTTTTGGACATAAATTTTCTGCAGAGGGTAAGGTGTCTCTGTTCCATGTTAAATAGAAACGTTTCCAACCTCTTTTAAAGAAAGAGCCAAAGCCAGCTTCATTACCACCAATAGCTGCACGAATATAGCCTTCATCAAATAATCTTTCACCTTCTTCTTTGATAATTTGCCAATTCTCTTTAATTAAATCCATTTCTTTAAAGTCTTCTCTGTCATAGTAAGGTTGAGACTTTTGTTTGGAGAAGATATACATTAAGGCATTATAGGGTGCAAATAATGCAGAGTAGTTAAAAAATTGCCTTAACAGCGGGATACGGCGAGAGCGTCCATGGAAATATACATACAGTACACCCCAAATAAAAAAAGCTACGATTAATATTTTAATTAATGTAGATATGGTAATAGTAATAGTCATATTGGCTAACCTTTATAAATGGTTCAACATTTTGACAGCTATTTAACTTTAAATTCACACTACGAAAGTTGAATAAAAAAACGCTCATTAATATAGCACGGATGATTTTTAAATAAACCTATATTATGGAATAACAATGGATTTATTTAGGTGTGGTGAAATCTTTTCTTGCGACAACTACGAGTAAAGCAGCCGTTTTACTATCGACTACCCCTGTAACATTTTCGGGTTGATAACGCATTTGAAAGGCTTTAATAACTTTTACTGTTGGTTTATCTAATAATCCAGTTTGGGGTACAGCATAGCCGATAATAGCAAGTTTTTCTTGTACCCAGCCTGTATCAGGTAATTTTTGTTGGTCAAAAACAGCTTTTTGAGCAGCAACAGCCTGTTCGTTTGGCCATACTGCTAAACCTTCTTTAGCTAAACGTCGCCAAGGAAATAGAGGGCCTGGATCGGTTTTGCGTAAAGGTGCAACATCACTATGACCTAAAATATTTTCCGCTGATAACTTGTAACGAGCTTTGATGTCTTTTAATAATAGAATCAGTGATTGTATTTGTGCTTCTGAGTAGGGATGCCATTTGATATTGCCATGTGCTTCTTCCGTAAATCCCTCATTGACTATTTCAATACCTATAGAGCTACTATTTAAAAAGGTTCTGCCTTGCCATTCACTTAGTCCAGCATGCCATGCTCTGTTTTTTTCATCTACCAATTGGTAAATAGTACCTTTTTGATCTTCAATAAGGTAATGACTGCTTACGGGTTCTTTGGTTAATAAATAAAGAGAGCGATTAAAATCAGTGGCGGTGTAGTGTAAAACCACATATTGCACACGACTATCTTGCCCAACAGCTTGGTAGTCTTTATTAATTTTTAAGCCGCTTTGACAAGCAGTCAATAAAATAAGGCAAAAACACAGAAATAGTTTTTTCATTAAAAGCAATTCCATATTCCAGTAAGGAATAATAGTAATTTTATGATTTATTATAAAAACGATTGATATTAGCTAGTATAGCATCAGGTAAACGAATATCGACTTCAATAGGTAAATGGTCGGATATAGGTTGTTGTAAAACATTGACTTGTTCTATTTTTAGTTCGGGGCTTAATAGAATATGATCTAGGCAATGCTTAGGCTTCCAACTAGGATAGGTGGCTTCTGTTTGAGGTAATACAAGATTAAGATTTTTTAATGCAGTATCTTCTAATAACTCCACTGTTCCTGCATTCATATCGCCCATTAAGATATGGTATTTATAAGGAGCAATCATATTATAAATATATTCTAGTTGTTCTTTACGTGTTTTCCTACGTAAAGCTAGATGCATAGCTACAACGACTAGGGCGTCTTCCCCTTCACCAAAGCGAGTAAAAATAGCTCCTCGACCCCGCACCCCGGGCAAAGGATGATCTTCAATAAGTGTTGGCTTGAAACGGCTTAGCATGCCATTGCTATGCTGAGCTAGTTTGCCAAGATTACGATTGGTTTGCTGGTGCCAATAGGGGAATTTAGCTAATTTGGCTAAAAATTCTACTTGATTAATACCACTGGAACGTAAGCTGCCACCATCAACTTCTTGTAAAGCAACTAGATCGTATTTATTGATTAGCTCTGCAATGCGTTGTAGGGTTTTAGCCCGATTTTTATGAGGCAACACATGTTGCCAGCTTCTTGTAAAGTAATGATGAAACTGGCTAGTGTTATTACCCACTTGAATATTAAAAGTTAAGAGTTTCATTATTCCTTGTGGGGGTAGAATAATGGGGCTACTCTCCTTATTAATTTGGGGAGAAAGGTGAGTAGCGACCTCTTTTTTCTTTTTAATATTTATCACAGTAATTATCCATTCTTGCTCATGTTAAAAATGATAACACTGTTTTTTATAAGCAAATACTTATTTAGCAGTAGCTGCTGTTTTTTCTGTAACTGAACTGTCATTAGCTGGCGTTAAAGAAGCACGTTCTTTTTCAATAAGGTAATTAGTTACACGCATTAAATCAGCAGGTTCTGAAACATCATCATTAAAATCAATACGATATTTACCATTAACTATGATGGCAGGAACACCTGAAATACCATATTTATTTAGGATTTTTTTGTCTTTTTCCATTCTTGCTTGAACGCCAAAAGAGTTATAGGTTTCTAAGAATTTCGCTTTATCAACACCGTGTTGAGCCACAAAATCTGCCATATCTTCTGGTGTCAGTAATAAGTTTTTACGCTGACGAATAGATTCAAACACGGCAGAATGTAATTTATCTTCTACTTTTAAGGTATCTAAAGTAATAAATAATTGACCATGAATATTCCAAAGTTTGCTAAATAATGCTGGCATACGTACAAAATGAACATCTGCTGGTAAGTTTTTAGCCCATTTATTAATAATTGGTTCTAAATCATAGCAATGGGGGCAGCCATACCAAAAAACTTCTGTTACCTCGATCTTACTAGGTTCTGAAGTAGGAACAGGGGTTGGTAAAATAGTATATTCTTTACCTGCTTGTGGTTCAGGAAGTGCTAAAACACCAATTTGTGCTTGTGCAACAATACTAAAAAGTGCAGTTAAACTAATAATCCCTGCCATTAACAAACGACGCATATTTCTCTCCATTATAGAGTCAACAACAAACAATTAATTTTAGAGCAGTACAATACCGAATTAAATGGGAATTGCAATAATTAGTTGTACTTGGTTTGTGACAGAGTGTAAATAATCAATCTAATCACGTTCGTTAATATTAGAATATTTAAAGTTTGGTAATGCAAACATTATGATATTATGTTGTTCATTATCGTGTTAAGGTTTTTGTATGTCTGCAAATAAGTTTATGGGGTTGTGTCAAAAAGCTTCTTTTTTAACCAGTGCTGCTAAGGTTGATCAGTGTCCAGCTGATGTGGGTTATGAAGTGGCATTTGCAGGTCGATCAAATGCAGGTAAATCAAGTGCTATTAATGCGTTAACCCATGCTAATCTAGCTAGAACCTCTAAAACACCTGGAAGAACGCAGTTAATTAACTTTTTTACAATTGATAATGAGCGTCGTTTTGTTGATTTACCTGGTTATGGTTATGCTAAAGTACCATTACCCTTAAAAGAGCATTGGCAAAAACATCTTGATGCTTATTTGTCTACCCGAGAAAGTTTAAAGGGCATTGTATTAATGATGGATATCCGTCATCCATTAACAGAGTTTGATAAAATGTTGTTGGATTGGGCTGATGCATCAGAAATGCCTGTACATATTTTGCTCACTAAAGCTGATAAGCTCACTTTTGGAGCAGCAAAAACGGCTCTATTAAAAGTACAACAACAATTAGGCGATTATCAAAATATCTCTGTATCTATTCAACTTTTTTCCTCTATTAAGCGTCAAGGCCTAACTGAGGCATCAACGAAACTGCGACAATGGCTACACTTCGAGCCTTGAATAAATCTGTTACAATTGATTGTGGTAATTTTCCGTTTTGTGTTAGCAAGATGTGTAAATTCAATGTTTGAGTAGTCTCTGCTCAAATAAAACTAAGTGCTTAAAAGCTATTTATTTTTCGTGTAACTGTTATTTATTTATCCAGCACAGTATGTGGTTACAAGGTTTAAAGAATAATAGATATACAAAAAAACAACAGTTTTTAAGTTGAAAATAATGGTAAAGGCTCCTCTAAAGAGGTTGAGAGATGAGAAATCGAAGATATCTGCGTTTGTTTACCATACCACTTCTGCTCTCCTTAGTACTATTAGGTGGGTGTGATGCGGCTTTGTTAAACCCTAAGGGATATATAGGTCATGAAATTAAAACGTTGATTATTATCTCAGTATGCTTAATGCTTATTGTGGTAATTCCAGCGATCTTTATGTCTTTATATTTTCCTTTTAAATACCGTGAAGGTAACAATGCAAAGTACTCTCCTGACTGGGATTTTTCAATGAAAATTGAAACCATGGTTTGGGGTGTACCTATTATTATCATTCTAATATTAGGTAGTTTAACTTATTACTATACTCACAAAGTTGAACCTTCTAATCCACTTCCTGCACATGTTTCTTCTGAGAAACAAATGACAATTCAGGTGGTAGCACTTAAATGGAAATGGTTGTTTATTTATCCAGAACAAGGCATTGCAACAGTTAACCAAGTTGTTTTCCCTGAGAAAACGCCTGTTAAGTTTGCAATCACTTCTGATACAACTATTACTTCTTTCTTCATTCCACAATTAGGTAGTCAAATCTATGCTATGGCTGGTATGGAGACTAAGTTACATTTAATGGCTGATGAGCCAGGTGTATTCCAAGGTACGGCAGCTAACTTTATTGGTTATGGTTATTCGTATATGTTGTTCAAAGCTGTATCAAAAACCAGAGCTGATTTTGATGCATGGGTTGCAGATGTTAAATCTGGTCAAGCAAAAGATCAGGTAACAGGTGACAGTGTTAATGTGAGTTCTTTAACACCAGCAGCATATCAAGCGTTTAGATTGAAAGAAAACAGGGCATCGTTTGAGCCAGTTGCTTTCTATAACTTGACTCCTAGCCAATATGGTAAGGATGGATTATTTGAAGATATTCTTGAATCTTATATTCCAGAACCTAAACCACAGGCAGCTTCTCATCAATCAGCATCTGTTGGAGGTCACTAATTATGTCGGGTTTTCATAGTGGAGACTTAAATCCAGACAAATATAATAACCTCACAGGTTATTTGTCGCTGGATGCAATTCCAACAAACGAACCTATCGTTATGTGGACGATTGGTGTCGTTCTTGTTTTAGGAGTTGTTGCATTAGCTTTAATTACTTTCATGGGTTGGTGGAAACCACTCTGGAAGGATTGGTTGACTTCTGTTGACCATAAGAAAATTGGTATCATGTATATCGTGGTATCTGTGTTAATGTTGGTACGTGGTTTTGCTGATGCGTTAATGATGCGTACTCATCAAGCAATGGCTGCTGCTACCCCCCATGTGGATGGTGTAACAGCTGGTTATTTACCACCTGACCACTACAACCAAATTTTCACTGCCCATGGTGTGATCATGATTTTCTTCATGGCTACTCCATTATTGTTTGGTTTAATGAATATTCTTTTACCACAACAAATTGGTGCACGTGACGTTGCTTTCCCATTCTTAAATAACTTCGGTTTCTGGTTAACAGTTGCTGGCGTTATCGTTTGTAACATCTCTTTAGGTGTGGGTGATTTCGCAACGGGTGGTTGGTTAGCTTATGCCCCTGAAATGGGACTGGAGGGAGCGCCTACTGTAGGTATGAATTACTACCTGTGGAGTTTGCAGCTTTCTGGTGTGGCGACGACAATTGGTGCAATTAACTTTATTGTTACTATTTTCAAAATGCGTGCGCCAGGCATGACTTTAATGCAAATGCCTATTTTCACTTGGACATGTCTTGCTGCTAATATTTTAGCTGCTTGTATTTTCCCAATCTTAACTGTTGCTTATGCATTATTAACGTTAGATCGTTATTTCGATTACCACTTCTTCACCAATCATATGGGTGGTAACGCGAAAATGTATATCAACTTAGTATGGGCATGGGGTCACCCTGAAGTATACTTCTTAGTATTACCTGCATTTGGTATTTACTCTGAAATTGTGCCTGTATTCTCTGGTAAACCACTATTCGGCTATAAAACAATGGTTTATGCGACAGTAGCAATCATTGTACTTAGTCTTTTAGTATGGGGTCACCACTTCTTCACCATGGGTGCTGGCGGTAACGTTAATGCCTTCTTTGGTGTTATGACGATGATTATTGCCATTCCAACGGGTGTGAAAGTATTCAACTGGATCTTCACCATGTATGAAGGTCGAGTCCGCTTTACATCACCTATGTATTGGATTGTTGGTGCATTAGTTACGTTCACTATCGGTGGTATGACAGGTGTTATGTTATCTGTTCCTCCTATCGATTTCGTGGTACATAACAGTTTATTCTTAGTAGCTCACTTCCATAACACTATTATTGGTGGTGTGGTATTTGGTTACTTAGCAGGTGTTGTATTCTGGTTCCCTAAATGGTTTGGCTTCAAAATGAACGAGAAGTTAGGCAAATGTGCATTCTGGGGATGGTTGATTGGTTTCTACTTATCATTCATGCCATTATACGCATTAGGCTTTATGGGCTTAACTCGTCGTATGAGTCAATTCCAAACAACTGAATATGCTACCTATTTCATTATTGCAATGATTGGTTCATTCTTTATCTTAATCGGTACAGTATGTTTAATCCTTTCATTACTTGTAGGTATTATTCAACGTAACCAAACTCGTGACTTAACAGGTGATTCATGGGGCGATGGTCGTTCTTTAGAATGGTCTATTTCTTCTCCACCTCCTATTTATAACTTTGCTGTTATTCCAAAAATTTATGGTATCGATGCATTCCATAAGTTAAAAGAAAAAGGTGAAGCTTATAAACGTCCTGAGAAATATGAAGCGATTCATATGCCTAAGAATACAGGTGTAGGTACTATTATTGGCATTCTAACTGCTATATGGGGATTTGCTATTGTTTGGCATATCTGGTGGTTAACTATCGTTGGATTTGGTCTAGCAGTATTGACCTATATTATCTATACATTCAGCGATGACACTGACTACTATATTCCTGCAGAAGAAGTAGAACGCATCGAAAATGAACGTTTTGAGAATTTAGCAAAGGCAGGTATTAAGTCATGACAACTGATACTTTGAAAAATCCTGTGCATGGAGCAGAGCATGGTCATCATGATCATGACTCTAGTTCTATAACAATTTTCGGTTTTTGGATATATATTCTTACCGATTTAATGATCTTTGGTTGTTTGTTTGCCGTGTATGCTACTCTTGATCCATCTTATGGAGTGGCGATGTATTTTCCATCAATGGTAAATGCAGCAGGTCAAACCGTACCATTCAATGCTAAAGAACTGTTTGAACTACCATTTGTATTAACTGAAACGTTTATCTTACTGTTCAGTAGTATTACTTATGGTTTTGCAATGGTTGCTGCTCACAAAAATAATAAAGGCCAAGTAATGTCTTGGTTATTAATTACTTTTGTATTAGGTGCAGCGTTCATTAGCATGGAAGTGTATGAGTTCCATCACCTAGTAGCAATGGGTAATGGTCCAAGCACTAATGCAACTATGTCTGCGTTCTTCACTTTAGTGGGAACTCACGGATTGCACGTAACTTGTGGTCTAGTGTGGATGTTAGTGATGATTGCTCAAGTAGCAGGTAAAGGTTTAACTAATAAAGTTAATACACGTTTATCTTGCTTAAGCTTATTCTGGCACTTCTTAGACATTGTTTGGATTTGTGTATTTACTTTCGTTTACTTGAAAGCATACGCTTCATTTTAAGGAGTTATGTAATGAGTGATCATAATACATCATCAGGACATGGCACAGTATCAAGCTATTTAGTTGGCTTTGTATTAGCTGTCATTTTAACAGTTATTCCATTTTATATGGCGATGACTGGTACTCCTAATTTCTTTATATTAGTAGTATTTGCTGTAGTGCAAGTAATTGTGCATGTTGTATGTTTCTTACATATTGACTATTCACAACCACAGCGTTGGCATTTGATGACCTTTATCTTTGCTGTAGCAACAATTCTCATAATTGTTATTGGCTCAGTATGGGTAATGGAAAACTCAATGAAGAATATGATGAGTGATAAACAACATCATAGCATGCAAATGATGCATCAGAGCATGAGCACAGATAAGTAAGAGGTATACTACAATGCTAAAGAAGTATTTGCTTATCACTAAACCAGGCATCATTTTTGGTAATTTGATTGCTGTTATTGGTGGATTCTTTTTGGCTTCTCAAGGTCACTTTGATTTCGCTAAATTGGTGGCCGTGATGATCGGTACTTCTTTAGTTGTAGCATCGGGTTGTGTCTTTAACAATTATGTTGATAGAGATATTGATTCAATGATGGAGCGTACCAAGAACCGTGTGATGGTAAAGGGTTTAATTTCTCCTACCATCGCACTTATCTATGCAACAGCTTTAGGTGTTGCAGGTGCGCTTACTCTTCACTTTTTTACTAATGATCTTGCATTAGGCTTTGCCATTATGGGCTTTGTTGTTTATGTAGGATTGTACACCCTTTATTTTAAAAGAAATTCTGAGTATGGCACTATTATTGGTAGCCTATCAGGAGCCGCACCGCCAGTAATCGGCTATTGTGCAGCCAGTGGACAGTTTGATTTAGGTGCAGCTATTTTGTTATTAATTTTCTGCTTATGGCAAATGCCTCATTCTTATGCCATAGCGATCTTCCGTTTTAGTGATTATAAGGCAGCTGAAATACCTGTACTGCCAGTAAAACGCGGTATTAACATTGCTAAACGTCATATTGTAGGTTATATCGTAGCCTTCGCTGCTGCGGCTGTATCATTGTATATCTGTGATTACGCAGGTATTGGCTTTTTAATAGTCACAGGTTTAATCAGTGTTTATTGGTTATTTATTGCTGTTAAAGACTATAGTAAAGCAAATGAAGTACAGTGGGCTAAACGACTATTTATGATCTCTATTCTTGCCATTACTGTATTAAGTGTAATGATGTCTTTTGAAGTTAATTGGGTGCAATAATTTAAAGCATTTGAGAACTTTTCTTTCAATATATAATAGTCTTATATATTTTTATATAGCTATCTTTTCTATTTGACTACCAAGCTTTTGGTTGTTTTCATTTTTTATAAATAAGCGTATTATAAAAAAGTCTTCAGGGCGGGGCGAAATTCCCCACCGGCGGTAAATCTATCACAGATAAGCCCGCGAGCGCTTTGTTATGATCGTTGTAAGAAAGGCAGCTGATTTGGTTAAAATCCAAAGCCGACGGTTACAGTCCGGATGAAAGAAGATGCATCTCAGCAATATTAGATTCATTGCTAAACAATTTTAGATGAGGTGAATGCATAGTTGTTCATCAGCATATAAAGGTGTAGAGCAATAGATACAGTTGTTGTTCTGTAGCTTTTGGCTGTGGGAACAATAGTTCTTATAGTCATGCCCTGAAACGTTTATCGCCCATTTTTAATATTATTTGCGAGGAGCGTTTCAAATGTTAACTTTTTTACATGATTTTCCAAGAATAGCTGCTGCTATAAATGCTTATCAGCAAGGCTTGCCTGTATTACTATTAGACGACAATTATCGTGAGGATGAAGCGGATATTGTGGCGGCGGCTGAAAATATTAGTATAGAAACTATGGCGCTAATGATTCGTGAAGGAAGTGGTATTGTTTGTCTTTGTTTAACAGAGCAAATAGCAGATGAACTAGCCTTAATGCCAATGGTTGCTAATAATCAATCACGTTATCAGACAGCTTTTACTGTTTCTATAGAGGCAAAAGAAGGCGTTTCAACAGGTGTATCAGCTAAAGATAGAGTCACCACTATTCAAGCAGCTTTATCTTCTAATGATCAACATAGAAATATAGTAAGCCCTGGCCATATATTTCCATTACGTGCAAGACAAGGTGGAGTATTAGAGCGTCGTGGTCATACCGAAGGCTCAGTGGATATTGCTTGGCTAGCAGGTTTAAAACCAGCAGCCGTATTATGTGAGCTAACTAATGCTGATGGTACTATGGCTAAAGGGCAGCAAGTAGAGGATTTTGCAAAGTTGCATAATATACCCATATTAACGATAGAAGAATTAGTGCAGTATTTTCTATTAATACAAACTCGGCAGACTCATCAGCAACCAATAGCAGCAAAATCAGTGGTGGTTTAAACTACGACCAAAAATATTAATCATTAGTTTATATCCCTACTTTTATTAAGTAGGGATATTTTATAAATTTTAGTCAATTATAAAGGTATTGATAGCAATAGATGGCTAGGTAAATAATAGCTTTTCATGTATAGTTAGCAGCTTTCACATAATTTATTTTGAGAAAGGTATGTGATAGGAATAATTTCTAAATAATACATCCTATAATCGCTTTCTGTTTTCTATGATATTACCTTGAGAAGTACCCTATGTCGTCAACAAATCACCCTGTTGAGCAAATGAATCCAACAGAAATTCGCGCAACCTTTGGTTTATCCTTAGTGTTTGCATTCCGAATGTTGGGGATGTTTATGGTATTGCCTGTGATGGCAATATATGGACAGTCTTTGCAAGGTGCAACACCTGTCTTGATTGGCTTGGCTGTAGGTGCATATGGCTATACGCAAGCACTGCTACAAATACCTTTAGGGATAATTTCTGACCGCGTGGGTCGACTACCTATTATTTTAATTGGGTTGTTATTATTTCTGTTAGGCAGTATTGTTGCTGCTATGTCTGATACTATTTGGGGTGTGTTAATTGGTCGTGTTTTACAGGGCACAGGTGCGATTTCTGCTGTAGTGATGGCTCTATTGTCTGATTTGACACGTGAGCAACATCGTACTAAAGCAATGGCTTTTATTGGTATGAGTATTGGAGCTTCTTTTGCTATTGCAATGATAGCAGGGCCTATTCTAGCCAGTTATTTTGGATTGCATGGATTATTTTGGTTTATTGCAGTAATGGCAGCAATAGGCTTTTTGCTAATGGCTTTTGTAGTTCCAAGACCTAATAAACAAATATCACGACGTGATGCAAGTGTGGCTAAGAGTGATTTTTTACCCACTCTAAAAGATTTAGATTTATTTCGGTTGGATTTTTCTATCGCTGCTGTGCATATAGTAATGATGGTAAATTTTATGGCATTACCAATAGTGTTGGTGAATGAATCTGGTTTGCCTAAAGAGCAACATTGGTGGGTATATTTGGTGGCTTTTGTTGGGTCAGCATTTGGTATGATTCCAATGATTATTTATGGTGAGAAGAAGCGAAGGCTACATCAAGTATTAATTACTTGTGTTGTTATTTTGTTGTTATGCAGTTTATTCTTTTTGTTGCACCATCCTTCATTATGGGCTTTATTAGCTGGTATTTTAGTGTTTTTTATAGCGTTTAATACTATTGAAGCATTATTGCCTTCCATGGTGAGTAAAGTAGCGAAGGCTGGAGCAAGAGGGACTGCTATGGGTATTTTCTCAACCAGTCAGTTTCTTGGTGCAGGTATCGGAGCTTCATTAAGTGGGGTGTTAATTAAATTTGGTGGTTTGCCTGCGGTATTTATAGGCAGTTGCGTTATTTGTATTATTTGGTTATTGGTTATTCTGAAGATGAAAGAACCTCCCTATGTAACCAGTATTCGCTTAGCTTTAACCAGTGATCAATTAGCTAACCAGCAATTAGTACCTTATTTAATGCAGCAGACAGGTATCAGTGATGCATTAGTAGCTCTTGATGAATCGGCTATTTATGTAAAAGTTGATAAAAAATTAATCAAAGCTGATCAGTTGCAGACATTAATAGCCTCTGCCCCTAAAAACCTATAAAAAAAGTGATAGTTTAGTCAGTTATTTTAGCAAGCTCTTGTTGTAATGTTTCTAGCTGTTCTAAGGCCATTAACCAACTTTCTTCTGTTGTAGCTTGTTGTGCCTTTAGACTAGTTTGCTGTTCTAATAGTTTTCGTAATTGGTCTTTTTGGGTTGCTTCATACAGGCTTGTATCTGCTAATTGCTGTTCAATAGTAGCAAGTTGATTTTGAATCTTTTCTAATTCTTTTTCTAATTTATCCGCTTCTTTTTTATAAGGAGCTAATTTTTGTCTTAGGTTGGCAGCTTGTTGACGTTGAGCTTTTTTATCAACTTTTTCTTCAACTACAGTAGTATTTTGATTAGTAGGTTGTTGTTTAGAGCGATAATCTATTAACCAACGAGTATAATCATCTAAATCACCATCAAAAGTTTCAATTTTACCGTTAGCGACTAGTAAAAATTCATCGGTAGTGCTTTTTAATAGATGACGATCATGGGATACCACTAAAACAGCCCCTGAGAAATCTTGCAAAGCCATTGTTAATGCGTGGCGCATTTCTAAATCAAGGTGATTGGTTGGTTCATCCAGTAATAGCAAGTTAGGTTTTTGCCATGCAATCAGCGCTAATGCTAAGCGTGCTTTTTCACCACCAGAAAAATTAACCACAACTTCATCACAGCGATCACCTTTAAAGTCAAATCCACCTAAGAAATTACGTAAAGTCTGTTCCCGTTCAGTCGGTGCTATTCTTTGAAGGTGTAATAATGGACTGGCTTGATTATCTAAAGCATCTAATTGATGTTGAGCAAAGTAACCAATAGCAAGATTTTCGCCTTGAGTTTCATGTCCTTTGATTAGCGGTAGTTCGCCTGCTAATGTTTTAATTAGAGTGGATTTACCTGCACCATTAGGACCTAATAATCCCACTCTTGCACCAGGCATAATTTGTAATTTAACAGCTGAAAGTACAGTTTTATCTGTGTACCCTAGGCTGGCTTCTCTTAAGCCTAATAAAGGGCTTGAGATTTTGTCTGACTCTCGGAAGCTAAAATTAAAGGGAGAATCCACATGAGCAGGTGCTAAATCTTCTAGTTTTTCTAACGCTTTAATACGACTTTGCGCTTGGCGAGCTTTGGAGGCTTTAGCTTTAAAGCGTGTGATAAAACTTTCCATGTGTGCACGTTGAGCTTGTTGCTTTTCAAAGGCCTGTTGTTGCTGCGCTAAGCGTTCTGCTCGAGTGCGCTCAAAGGCTGAGTAGCCGCCTCTATAAAGAGTAAGTTTTTGTTGTTCTAAATGTACGATATGATCAACAACACTATCCAAAAAATCTCTATCATGGGAGATAAGAATTAATGTGCCTTGATAACCTTTTAGCCAATCCTCCAACCAGATAATAGCATCTAAGTCTAAGTGGTTGGTGGGTTCATCTAACAGTAATAAGTCAGAAGGGCACATAAGGGCTTGAGCAAGGTTAAGGCGCATTTGCCAGCCACCCGAAAAGTGTTTAACAGGCTTTTCCATTTCTTCATTAGAAAATCCTAAGCCTGCTAATAAGCGGCGTGCCCTTGCATCAGCGGTATAGCCATTGGCGTTATCCCAATCGGTGTGAAGATGGGCTAATGCTTCACCATCATGGTTAGCTTCTGCTTCAAAAAGTTGTTGTTGAATAGATCTTAAATGAGTGTCGCCATCTAACACATAATCAACAGCAAGCCGCTCTAAATCTTCGATTTCTTGGCGCATATGAGCAATACGCCATTCTTTTGGAATATAGAGATCACCACCATCTAAGCTCAATTGACCTTGTAATAGGGCAAATAGACTGGATTTGCCAGCACCGTTAGCGCCAATAAAGCCTATTTTTTGGCCTGGATGTAAGGTAAGGCTAGCATCATCTAATAATATTTGAGGGCCGCGTTGTAATTTAATATGTTCTAATCTAATCATAATGGCGCGCAGTTTAGCAGATTTGCTATTAACTCAATATAGCAATAGTAACAAAACTAGTGGTTATTGTGTTTGCGAAGTAACTAGCTATTTTATGAAAGAGAAGGGGAGGTATAAAATAAAGCCAATCTAGTAAATAGCTTGGCTTTAAGTAGACTGCTTACTTAGGATGTATTTGCTTCATTTGTGCAAAAGAATTATTTGCTGCTTTACATGTTTGGATAGCTTGATCTGTAGTTAAGCTTTTAAGACTTTCTTCAAGTTGTTTACGAGCGTCTTTAAATTGTCCTTTAACTTGTGCAGGAATATGATCTTGCTTTTCAAGTTGAGTGATAAACTCATCATATTCTTTTAGGGTAGTTGTACATTCTGAGGGAATGCTATTACCACAACCTGCAAGAATTAACCCACAAAAAGATACAGCTAATAATTTTTTCATTTGATAAATCCTATTATCAGTTTGTTATTAATAGTAAAATTGTATTAAGTATGTTATTTAAAAAATAAAACGCTTAACATTAAAAGGTAAAATGTTACACTTTATAGAGTTTATAGTAGTCGTTTATTCTTAATTAAACCTTAAATGGGTGATGAGGTTCTTCTTATGTTTCCCTATGCTATCGCTCCTTCAATTTTATCTGCTGATTTTGCTCGTCTAGGGGCTGAAGTTGAAGAGGTATTAGAGGCAGGAGCTGATATAGTGCATTTTGATGTGATGGATAATCATTATGTGCCTAATTTAACAATAGGCCCAATGGTTTGTAAGGCCTTACGTAAATATGGCGTCACAGCACCTATCGATGTTCATTTAATGGTAAAACCTGTAGATCGTATAATTGGTGATTTTATTGAGGCTGGTGCTACTTATATTACTTTCCATCCTGAGGCTTCTGAGCATATAGATCGCTCATTACAGCTAATTAAGTCGGCTGGTTGTAAAGCAGGTTTGGTTTTTAATCCTGCTACTCCATTAGATGCTATTAAGTATGTGATGGATAAGCTAGATATGATTTTATTAATGAGTGTAAACCCAGGATTTGGTGGACAAAAGTTTATACCTAATACCTTACAAAAATTAAAAGAAGCCCGTGCTTTAATAGATCAATCAGGTTTGGATATACGCTTAGAAATTGATGGTGGTGTCACTGTTGATAATATCGCTGAAATAGCTAAAGCAGGTGCAGATACTTTTGTGGCAGGATCAGCTATTTTTAATACAGCCAATTATCAACAAACAATTACTGCTATGCGTAACGAGTTGGCGCAGGTAAATAATTGATGAATGTATTACAACAACACTACCAAGGCACATATCCAAAGTTAATTATGTTTGATTTGGATGGTACTTTGGTCGATTCTGCGCCTGATATAGCTATTGCTGTTAATAAAACATTACAGGATTTAAATTTGCCAGCTGTTGCTGAGGAAAGTGTTAGAAACTGGGTAGGAAATGGTGCAGATATATTAATTCGTAGAGCTTTAACAAATGGTGATGATAACAACTCTATCGATCAAGCCCTATGGGATAAGGCTTTTAAGTTATTACTAGAATATTACCCCTATCATCATAATGCTAATTATATATATCAAGGGGTAAAGCCTTTTTTAGAGTTTATGCAGAAACAGACAGTTAAAATGGCAGTAGTCACTAATAAGCCCGTTGTTTTTGTTGAGCCATTGTTAGTAGAGTTAGAAATTAATCAATATTTTCAATGGATTGTAGGTGGCGGTAGCTTGCCTCAAAAAAAACCTGCACCAGAGCCATTATTATATGTATTACAGCAGGCCAATATAATGGCTGAGCAGGCTTTGTTTATTGGTGATTCGAGAAATGATGTAAGGGCTGCTAAAGCAGCTAATGTCCCCTGTGCTGCCTTAACCTATGGTTATAATCATGGTGAGTCGATTGCCGTAGAAGATCCTGACTGGGTAATCGATGATTTAAGAGATTTGTTAAAATAATTAAAAGATATTGATTAGGACGAATTGTTGAAAATTTTTGTTAAAGAAAGGTTGATTCTAAATTAAAGCTGCGGTACTGTAACTACTATCAATTTTTAATCTATCCTTTAAGGATCAAACAAACGTGGTAAACAAAAACACATTTTGGATGAGAGTTATTAAGGCACTAGCCCGTTGGCGTTGGCGCGCCTAATGCTAATTAGGCCGCATACGGCCGCCCAGTTTTTTACCAAATGTGTTTTTATAGTGTTTATCCAATGAGGTTTGATTCATGTCCCCTGAACAATTTAAAGCATTAGCTGAACAAGGTTACAATCGTATTCCTGTCGCTGTGGAAACGTTGGCTGATTTTGATACCCCTCTTTCAATTTATCTAAAATTAGCTGATGGTCCTAATAGTTTTCTTTTAGAGTCTGTGCAGGGTGGTGAGAAATGGGGGCGTTATTCTATTATTGGTTTACCTGCACGTACCGTATTGCGCGTTAGAGGATATCATGTAGAGGTTTTTACAGATAATAGACTGGTACAAAGTTTAGATGTAGAAGATCCCTTAGATTTTGTAGAAAAATTTAAAGATGCTTATAAAGTAGCTCCTATTTCTGGCTTGCCCCGTTTTAATGGTGGTTTGGTTGGTTATTTTGGTTATGACTGTGTACGTTATGTGGAGAAAAGACTAGGACCATGTCCTAATCCTGATCCATTAAATAATCCTGATATAGTATTACTTGTAGCTGATAAAGTAGCTGTTTTTGATAATCTTGCTGGTAAGCTATATTTTATTATTTTGGCAGACCCTAGCCAAGAGCAGGCTTTAGAGAAAGCTCAGGATGAAATTAAAAGCTTAATCACAAGATTACGTCAACCTGTATTCCCTCGAGCAGGATTAAAACTAGATGTTCCTGAAGGTAAAGAGTTAAATTATACAGCTAGCTTTACCCAACAAGATTATGAAAAAGCAGTAGAGGTTATTAAGGAGTATATTCGTGCAGGCGATTGTATGCAGGTTGTGCCTTCGCAACGGATGTCAGTAGCTTTTGATGCTGCGCCTATTGATCTTTATAGAGCATTGCGTTGTTTTAATCCAACACCTTATATGTATATCTTTAACTTCACCGATTTCCATGTGGTTGGTAGTTCTCCAGAGGTATTGGTGAGGGTTGAAGATGAGTTAATCACGGTACGCCCTATTGCAGGTACACGCCCAAGGGGTAAAACAGCAGAAGAAGACGTTGCCTTAGAAAAAGATTTGTTGAGTGATGCGAAAGAAATTGCTGAACATTTAATGTTAATTGATTTAGGCCGCAATGATGTGGGTCGTGTGTCGGAAATTGGTAGTGTTAAAGTTACTGAACAGATGATTATCGAGCGTTATTCTAATGTAATGCATATTGTATCTAATGTAACAGGGCAATTACGCAAAGATTTAACAGCGATGGATGCATTAAAAGCTATTTTACCCGCAGGTACTTTATCTGGCGCTCCTAAAATTAGAGCTATGGAAATCATTGATGAAATAGAACCAGTAAAACGCGGAGTATATGGTGGTGCTGTAGGCTACTTAGCTTGGAATGGCAATATGGATACTGCTATTGCAATTCGTACAGCCGTTATTAAAAATGGTGAATTACACGTACAGGCCGGCGGTGGCATTGTTGCAGACTCTGTGCCTGCCTTGGAGTGGGAAGAAACCATTAATAAGCGTAAAGCGATGTTTAAAGCAGTTATCTTAGCTGGTCAAACGAAGTAAAGGAGCAACAAAAATGTTATTAATGTTAGATAATTATGATTCCTTTACTTATAACCTAGTTCAATATTTTGGTGAGCTTGGTGCAGAGGTTAAGGTATTACGTAATGATGAAACAACGGTTGAAGAAATAGCAGCATTACGACCTGAGCGTATTGTTATTTCTCCTGGCCCTTGTACACCGAATGAAGCAGGTATCTCTTTAGCGGTTATTGAACATTTTGCAGGTAAATTACCAATTCTTGGGGTATGTCTGGGGCATCAAAGTATAGGCCAGTTATTTGGTGGCCAAGTTATAAGGGCAAGAGAGCCGATGCATGGTAAATTAAGCCCTGTGTACCACACTAACCAAGGTGTGTTTGCAGGATTGAATAATCCACTAACCGTAACTCGCTATCATTCATTAATAGTAGCTTTGGATACGTTACCTGATTGTTTAGAAGTGACAGCTTGGACAGAAACCGCTACAAGTGAAAAAGATGAAATAATGGGGTTGCGCCATAAAACATTGATGGTTGAGGGCGTACAATTTCACCCTGAGTCTATTTTAACCGAGCAAGGTCATGCAATGTTAGCGAATTTCCTAAATCAACAAGGAGGAACGCGTTAATGGATATTAAAGAGGCATTAAATCGCATTGTTAATCAATTGGATTTGACCACAGATGAAATGCAAGTGGTTATGCACCAAATTATGACGGGCGAGTGTACAGAAGCGCAGATTGGCGCTTTTATGATGGGGCTACGGATGAAAAGCGAAACCATCGAAGAAATTGTTGGTGCTGCGCAAACTATGCGTAACTTGTCTTTGAAGGTTAATCTACCTTCATTAAATGGTGTTGTGGATGTTGTAGGTACTGGGGGGGATGGTGCTAATATTTTTAATGTATCTTCTGCTACAGCATTTGTAACAGCAGCGGCAGGGGTAAAAGTAGCAAAGCATGGCAACCGTAAAGTCTCTAGTAATTCAGGCAGTGCTGATTTATTGGAATCAGCAGGTATTTATTTACATCTTTCACCTGAACAAATTGCGCGTTGTATTGAAGTGATTGGCATAGGTTTTATGTTTGCGCAAGATCACCATAAAGCTATGCACTATGCAGCAGTACCACGTAAAGAATTAGGCTTGCGGTCATTATTTAATATATTAGGACCATTAACTAACCCTGCTGGTGTTAAACATCATGTGATAGGTGTATTTAGTCAGGCATTGTGTCGACCAATGGCTGAAGTCTTAAAAAGATTAGGTAGTAAACACGCTTTGGTCGTTCATTCACGAGATGGTTTGGATGAGTTTAGCTTAGCATCTGCCACTTTTATTGCGGAACTAAAGGATGATGAAGTAAAAGAGTATTGGTTAGAGCCAGAAATGATGGGTTTAAAAAGCCAAACACTGGTGGGTTTAACTGTTAATAATTCACAAGAGTCTTTAGCGTTGATTCAGGACGCTTTAGGTGGACGTCACAGTGAGGCAGGTAAAAAAGCAGCCGATATGATTATTCTAAATACTGCACCTGCCCTTTATGCTGCAGATTATGCGACGGATTTAAAGGAAGCGGTGCAGTTGGCACAAGATGCTTTGTATAGTGGCCTTGCTAGGGAGAAAATGAATGAGTTGGCTGCTTTTACACAAATTTATAAACAGGAGAATGAAGGGTGAGCTTACCAACAATATTAGAAAAAATCATTGCTCGTAAATTTGAAGAGGTGGCAGAGCGATCTGCCAGTGTTTCAATCACCCAATTACAGCAACAAATTAAGCAAGTTTCACCTGTTCGCGGTTTTGCTAATAAATTAATGGAGAAAGCAACTAACAAGCAACCCGCTGTCATTGCAGAAATTAAAAAAGCTTCACCAAGTAAAGGGGTTATTCGTGACCTGTTTTATCCTGCAGACATTGCTCAAAGCTATCAGATGGGTGGTGCCAGTTGTTTATCAGTATTAACGGACAGAGATTTTTTTCAAGGATCGGAAGCTTATTTACAAGAAGCCCGTAATGCTTGTGATTTGCCTGTGTTACGTAAAGATTTTATGGTTGATCCTTATCAAATAATTGAAGCAAGAGCTATTGAAGCAGATTGTATATTACTTATTGTTGCTGCGTTAACTGATACTCAAATGAGAGAATTAGAAGATACTGCTAGAGAAGTTGGCTTAGATGTATTGGTGGAAGTACATAGTCAACAAGAGTTAGAAAGAGCGCTTACTGTGTTAGACACAGTTTTGATTGGTATTAATAATCGTAATTTGCATAATTTTGAAGTCACTCTACAAACAACTATTGAGCTATACAAACAAATACCAAAGGATCGTTTAGTGGTCACTGAAAGTGGTATTTTAACCCAACAAGATGTGCAATTAATGTTAGATAATGGTATTTATAGCTTTTTAATTGGTGAAGCATTTATGCGTGCTGAAAATCCAGGCGAACAGCTTAAATCGTTTTTCAAGATTTAGCTTTATTATCAAAAAAAGGAGCATTGCTTACTATTTATTACTTTTCTTAGTGTAATGGTTGAAGTAATGGCTTTGCTTTTTATTAATAATTGAATAAGTAAAAGATAAAAATAGAGTTAGTAAGCTGGTTAAGCTTCATTGATATTACTATTAATATGTTAATTTTTAGAATTATATTTCTGTTAGTAATCAAACATTTAATGCGCTAACCAAGCTACCTATTTAATCAAAGTGGGTAACTTAGCGAGTTCCAAAGACGACAATATTTCTGCCTGATACACTAATAAGTGCTTGGTCTTCCATGTCTTTTAAGACTCTTCCAACCATTTCACGGGAACAACCTGAAAGGTTACCTATTTCTTGGCGTGTAACTCTGATTTGCATACCATCAGGATGAGTCATTGCATCAGGTTGTTTACAAAGATCAAGTAAGGTACGTGCAACTCGTCCTGCTGTATCTATAAATGCTAAGCCTGTTACTTTGCGAGTCGTTTGCCGAAGCCTTGCAGACATTTGACTAGCAATAATATAAAGTACTTCAGGGAATTGATGAGCAATCTGATGAAAGTTTGCATAGGATATTTCAGCAATATCACTACTTACTTTGGTATAAACGCTTGCCGTACGAAAAGCGTCAGTTTTTGTTCTATCTGGATCAAAAAGTGATAACTCACCAAAAAAATCTCCTGTATTGAGATAGGAGATAATCATATTTTTATCATCTTCTTTAATGGAGACAGTGGCGGAGCCCTTTACCATAAAAAATAAGGTATCCGCACGATCACCTTGATTTACCACACATGTCTTAGCAGGGTAATGGTGAATTTTAAAATGATGAATGATTTTGGTAAGCCCCTTTAATTTGGGGTTGTAACTATAATCAATCATTGATTTTTCCAATTTGGTTTTGATAGAAGGACACAACAAGCATACATTGAAGCACAATAAAAACAATTAGCCAAGAATATTATTGATTGGTTGTGAATTCGGTCAAATAAGACTAACAATGGTTGTAATTAGATTAAAATTAATAATAAGTATAGAACTTTAGTCTTATTTTTTAATCAAATAGAGTAGAAATTATTTAATTGGTTGTTTATATATTTTTACAAATTAGTGGGCGCTAAAGCCTCTCGGTAAAATGTGCTGTTGATTATATTCCAAGGTTATAGACCTGTAATGAGTATAGTCTGTTTGATACAAGTCAAGGAGTCTATTGCTGATAACTCCTAGACTGCAAATTCAATAAATTATGTTTAAGGTTATGTAAGTAATGTCAAATATTGTTCGTTGGGATACTCAGTTGATTCGTCGTTATGATGTGGCAGGTCCACGTTATACGTCATATCCTACGGCTGTACAATTCCATGATGGTATTGGGACATTAGATTTAGTTCGTGCCTTGCGTTTAAGCCGTGAAGCTAAAAATCCGTTGTCTCTTTATATTCACATTCCATTTTGTGCCAATATCTGTTACTACTGTGGCTGTAATAAAGTTATTACGAAAGATAGAAGCTATAGTGAGCCTTATGTAAAAAGGCTTATCAAAGAGATTGAGCTTGTTAGTAAACATTTAGATAAAGATCAAGTAGTAGAGCAAATCCATTTTGGTGGTGGCACACCTACTTTTTTAACAACAGAACAAATTGGCCAGATTATCAAAGCATTGCATGACCATTTTCAGTTTGCAGATAATGCCGATTGTGATTTTGGTATTGAGGTTGATCCCCGTGAAGCTGACTGGACCATTATGGGGCTATTACGCGAATTAGGTTTTAATCGTGTTAGCTTAGGGGTACAAGATTTTGACCCTGAGGTACAAAGAGCTGTTAATCGCCTCCAGACATTTGACCAAACACAAGCCATTATTGATGCAGCACATACTTTGCAATTTCGCTCAATTAATGTTGATTTGATTTATGGGCTACCAAAACAAACTCCAGAAAGATTTGCAAAAACGGTTAAAGAAGTTATAGGCCTACAGCCAGATAGACTTTCTGTATTTAATTATGCTCATCTACCTGAGCGGTTTAAACCTCAACGCCGTATTAACACGGATGAATTGCCTAGTCCTAGTGATAAGTTACAAATTTTACAAGAAACTATAGAGCAATTAACTGCTGCTGGTTATCGTTATATTGGTATGGATCACTTCGCATTGGCAGATGATGAATTAACCTATGCACAGGAAGAGGGTACTTTATGTCGAAACTTCCAAGGCTATACAACCCATGGACATTGTGATCTGATTGGGTTAGGTGTTTCTTCAATTAGCCAAATAGGTGATTTGTACTGTCAAAATACGAGTGATCTTACTGTTTACCAAGACTGTATTGATAAAGGACAAATGGCCGTTAAACGTGGTTTGATTTGTAATGAAGATGATCGCATTCGTCGTGCAGTTATTCAGCAGTTGATTTGTCATTTTTATTTAGATTTTGCAACCATTGAGAAACAATTTGGTATTAGTTTTAAATCTTACTTCAAGGATGTATTGCCTAAATTGCAAGCAATGGCAAATGATAATTTATTAAAATTAGAAGAAAATGCCATTACTGTGCAAGATTCAGGTAGATTGCTAGTAAGGTCTGTTTGTATGGTGTTTGATCATTATTTAACAGAGCAAATTTTGCAAAGATTCTCGCGAGTTATTTAGAAAAGTCTTTTGAACATTGAACATAAGCTGAAAATTAGATAAATTACTGGTAAAAGTAGTGATAATTGTTGTATTCTTATGGATAGGGATATTCTAGGGTAAACAGTACTATGCCAGAAACAGCTAAAGCGAGAATGCCTCTACAGGCGCATTGTAAAGATTGTAGTTTAATCGGTTTGTGTCTTCCATTGTCGCTTGATCAAGGTGATATAGATCTTCTTGATCAAATCGTAAAACGTAGCCGCCCCATGAAAAGGGGAGAGTTTCTTTTTAATCAAGGTGATAAGTTTTCTTCTATATTTGCTGTTAGATCAGGTAGTTTAAAAACTTTTAGTGTCACGGATGAGGGTGAAGAGCAAATAACAGGTTTTCATTTACCAAGTGAAGTGGTTGGTTTATCAGGAATGGATACAGATGTATATCCTGTATCAGCTCAGGTATTAGAAACTACTTCAATTTGTGAAATTCCTTTTGATCGTTTAGATGACTTATCAGTACGCTTACCTCAATTGCGTCGGCAATTAATGCGTATCATGAGTCGAGAAATACGTGATGATCAGCAAATGATGTTATTACTCTCTAAAAAGACAGCAGATGAACGTATCGCTACATTCCTTATTAATCTATCTGCGCGATTCCGTGCTCGTGGTTATTCTGCTAATCAATTCCGTTTAGCCATGTCTCGTAATGAAATAGGAAATTATTTAGGACTGGCCGTTGAGACGGTTTCACGTGTATTTACTCGTTTTCAACAAAATGGCTTGTTAAAAGCTGAGGGTAAAGAAATTATCATCTTAGATTTGAATAATCTGTTGGCATTAGCTGGCGGTAATTCAGATTTAGTGGGTTGTCCAAATAGTAACTAACTGATATTTCAAAAATTCTTTAAAGTGGTTATATTTGGTTAATCACTTTTACTTTTTTAATTATTATTAAATTTATAAGTGTCTGATTTTATGAATCAGAATCAGTATTATTACCATTCTTTATAGCATATTGTATTTCCTAAAATATTTACGTTTTCTTTACTTTGTTCTGACAACCCTTTGACCTTTAAATGTCTATACTACTTATAAAAGTATCAAGACAATGGGCTTATTATTTTGTTAAATCAGAATAAGGGAATTAATATGAAAAAGTGTCTCTATGGAATAGTTGTAGTTTCTGTTTTATTTTGGTTTATTAGTTTGATGGTTAATCCTAACCTATCATGGAATGTGTGGACAATAAGGAGGGAGTTAATTTATTTAACAGGTATTATCTCTTTTGCTTTTATGTCTCTCATTATGCTGTTGGCCATAAGACCAAAATGGCTAGAAAGTGTTTTTGGTGGTCTAGATAAAATGTATTATCTGCATAAATGGGCAGGTATTTGGGCGATTAGTTTAGGAGCTGTGCATTATTTACTAAAATTAGCTGGTAAAGTACTTATCTTGTATTTTGAAAGAGCACCTCGTATGAGGATGGGTGGAATATCTGATGATTTCTTTATTCGTAATCGGAAATTGGCAGAATCTTTAGGTGAATGGACATTATGGTTTTTATTAGCTGCGCTAGTATTAACATTATGGCATAAGTTTGCTTACCATTTATGGCGCTATACCCATAAATTAATGGCAATTGCTTTTCTTATTATAGTATTTCATACCGTTATATTAACGCCTTTTAGTTACTGGTCACAGCCTGTAGGAATTTTGATTGGTTTAGGATGTTTAATTGGAACGGGTTGCGCGTTACTATCATTATTTGGTTTGATTGGCAGACGACATACTTATCAAGGGCAAGTGTTGGCGATTAAAACATTGGATCAATACACAATGGAAATTACTTGTAAAGTAAATGGGTATTGGCAACATGATGCAGGGCAATATGTATTTTTTACCCATGATAGGTTCGAAGGGCAACATCCTTTTACTATTGCTTCAGCTGACCATAATAGTAACCAAATAAAGCTTTGTATAAAGGCGTTGGGAGATTATACAAAAAATTTACAGCAGAATGTTAAAGTCGGAGATGCTATACAAATTGAAGGGCCCTATGGTTGTTTCGATTTTAGGAAAAAAGCAACAGCACGACAAATTTGGATAGCTGGTGGTATAGGTATTACTCCATTTTTATCATGGTTAGAATCGTTACAGGATGATGTTAATAAAGATATTTATCATGCAGATTTGTATTATTGTGTACGTAGTGAAGAAGAGGCCATATTTGTAGAAAAATTGCAGCGACTAGTTGCTTCATTACCTAATATAAATTTACATGTACAGTGCAGTAAAGAGCGGGGTTATTTAACAGCAGATAAACTTAATATTGAGCAAAATGAACAAGGAAATTATCCTAGTATTTGGTTTTGTGGACCTACAGGATTTGCTGATAGTTTAAAAACTAACCTTAGCAGCAAAGGATATCCACTAAGGTTATTTCATCGAGAGTATTTTACCATGCGTTAGTCTTTTTTAAGACCTTCAATAAGTACGGGACATGGGGCATTTTCAATTACTTTCATACAGGTTGATGGGTCAAATAGTCGAGAAATTTTCGACATTTGACGATGCCCCATAATTATTAGTCCAGCATTAATTTGTTCTGCATATTGTACAATTTGTTCGGACGGATCACCTGTCACAATATGTGCTTTTACTTTTATATCAGACTTTCTAAGAAACTCTAGTGATTCTTGAATTAATTGATTGGCTGCTCTTTGTTCATCACTGGCAGCTGAAATAGCTTCCTCATCCTCATCATAGACAGGGTCAATAGTAAAAGCGATATCACCCACGTAAATTAGATGGGCCTCTGTATAAAGGGCACAAAATGGTTTTGCTAATTCAAGGATATGTCGAGTGTATTTAGAACCATCAATTGCAATTAGTATAGAATTAAACATAGTGATAGCCTTTAAAGAAGAATGTTTATTGTTATATTAAATGAAAATTTAATAATTACTATGCGCAATATCAGATTATTGGATAAAATCTAATATTGACCTCATGATACATTATTGTGAAGTTTCTTGATTTAAATTTATTAATTGTTACGATATTTTGTTACAGTACCCAAGTATGGCTAAAACAATGAAAAGTATTACCGAAACTACACCAAGGATTTGTACCGTTATTGGTGTGGACAAGTGGTAAGTTAAAGCTACCTTAAATATATTTGGGTAAAAGGAATAGATAAAACAAATAGTTATTCAATTAATAAATTTATTTTGTTATTACCGTAGTTCATGTCCATAAGAACAGCGTTTATCAGTAATGGATTTAGTAGTTAAGTGTAGAATAAATTTTAAACACTTCTTTAACTATGAGCATAATTATAACAAGTTTATGAATAATTTATTCAAAATTGACGAAATTTGTCACTATTAGTCTTATCTTACGATTTTTTCCTAATTTTGCTATACCACAGATAAGAAAACTCAAATTTTAAATTGTTTTTAATGCTAGTTAATACAAATAGATATAATTTTTTTGAATTTATTTCAAATATTGGTCTACTTTTTGCGTTATTAATTATAACACTAGGATAAGAGAGATGAAGAAAGCAAATTATGGCTTTACATTAATCGAAATCATGATAGTGATCGCTATCATTGCCATTTTGGCTGCTATAGCTGTGCCCATGTATCAGAATTATATTACACGAGCAAAGTTAGCAGAGGTATTTTCTATGGCCTCAGGATTAAAAAGTCGTATTGCTGAGTCTTACTCACTAAAGCAAACTTGTCCAGTTAATACGAATGCTGCTGATCAAGGTGTTTTAAAACCAGCAGACTATGCGACCCAGATTATAGAAGAGATTACTATAACAACGGGGACAAATGGTTGTGATATTAATGTCAAAATCCGATCTGATGCGGCATTAGTATCCTCTGCGCGTGGTAAGACAATTACTTTGCAATTGGCTGCTGGTAATACATCAGGTGCATATTCTTGGGATTGTGTAACTGATATGTCAGCAAGTGACGCAGGAAAATATTTACCAAACATTTGTCATCAATAAATAGCGTTTGCCATACTTAGCCCTCTAATAGAGGGCTTTTTTTATTTCTTCAATTGTTTTACAGCAGTTGATAATTCATTACACAATTTTAACACTGCATCAACTGCTTGTTCTTTGCTTGCAGCTTGTTCAATTTGACTTACTAAGGCAGAGCCTACTACTACCCCATCAGCTAATTTAGCAATAGCCGTGGCTTGTTCAGGTGTTTTTATGCCAAAGCCAACACAAATGGGTAATGCAGTATGTCTATGAAGTCTACTCATTGCCTCAGTAATCTGTTCTTCAGTAGCACTACCTGCACCAGTTATACCTGCTACAGAAACATAGTAAACAAATCCTGAGCTATTATTTAATGCTTGTGGCAGACGTTTATCATCTGTTGTTGGTGTGGTTAAACGAATAAAATCTATACCTACTGCTTGTGCAGGAGTACAGAGATCAGCATCATGTTCTGCTGGTAGGTCTACGATGATTAGGCCATCAACTCCTGCATTAGCCGCATCTTTGGAAAAGCGTTCCACACCATAATGATGAATAGGATTAAAGTAACCCATTAAGACAATGGGGGTAGTTTGATTTTGTTGCCGAAATGCTGTAACCATTTCAAGGGTCTTAGCTAGATTCTGACCATTTGCTAAAGCGCGTAATGATGCTTTTTGAATAGTAGGGCCATCTGCCATTGGGTCAGTAAAAGGCATGCCTAATTCAACAATATCAGCACCAGCGGATGGTAATTGTTGAAGTAGACTTAATGAGGTTTGGTAATCAGGATCACCTGCTGTTAAAAAGGTAACGAGAGCAGTTTGATTTTGTTGTTTAAGCTTAGCAAAACAATTCTTTATACGACTCATAATTGATGTTCCTTAATATAACTCATCACGGTTTGCATATCCTTATCACCACGTCCTGAAAGATTCACAACCATTAAGTGGTCTTTAGGCAATATAGGTGCGCGCTTTATTACCTCAGCTAACGCATGAGCTGATTCAAGTGCAGGAATAATACCTTCCAAACGGCAGCAAGTTTGAAATGCTTCCATTGCTTCATCGTCATTAATAGAGACATATTCAGCACGTTTTATTTCATGTAACCATGAGTGTTCAGGGCCAATGCCTGGATAATCAAGCCCAGCAGAAATAGAGTGAGCATCAATAATTTGACCATCACTATTTTGAAGTAAATAGGTGCGATTGCCATGTAAAACACCGGGCTTACCACCTGTTAGGCTAGCGGCATGCTTATCGGTATTGACACCATGACCCCCAGCTTCTACACCAATTAACTGAACATCTTTATCATTAATAAAGGGATGAAAAATCCCCATAGCATTTGAGCCACCACCAACACAGGCTACTACACTATCTGGCAAACGGCCTTGTTTTTCGAGCATTTGTTGCTTTGTTTCCTTGCCAATAACTGATTGGAAATCACGAACCATGGCTGGATATGGATGAGGGCCTGCAACAGTTCCTATAAGATAAAAAGTGTCTGCAACATTGGTTACCCAGTCGCGTAAAGCCTCATTCATGGCATCTTTGAGTGTACCTGTACCAGATTGCACAGGAATAACTTCAGCACCTAGTAATTTCATACGAAAAACATTAGCTTGCTGGCGTTCAATATCAGTAGAACCCATATAAACAACACATGGTAAACCAAAACGTGCAGCAACAGTTGCTGAGGCTACACCATGCATGCCAGCACCAGTTTCTGCAATAATACGAGTTTTACCCATACGTTTGGCCAATAGAATTTGACCAATACAGTTATTAATCTTATGCGCACCTGTGTGATTGAGTTCTTCACGCTTAAGGTAAATTTGTGCGCCACCGCAATATTCTGTTAAACGTTCAGCAAAATAAAGTGGGCTAGGTCTACCTACATAATCTTTTTGAAAATAAGCTAATTCTTCTAAAAATGTAGGGTCATTTTTGGCTGCTGTATATTCTTTGTCCAAATCTAAAATCAATGGCATTAAAGTTTCAGCAACATAACGACCACCAAATGGGCCAAATAAGCCTTTGGCATCAGGCGCGTTATACGTTGAAGACATGATTACTCCACAAGTGGTATCAGGAATGAGTGGTTTATTTTATAGTTTATTATAACAAGTTCCCAATAATAAATTGTTTTTAATTCAAGCAATCGTTTTTATAAAGATTAATAAATGCCCACATCTAATAAGTAATCTTTAAGATATAGCGTTTATTGAAGCAGTAATACAATAATAAACAAAAAATTTTACTGAGTAATAAGTTTTAATTTAATAAAAACTTAGTGTTTTATATTGAAAACTATGGATGTTTTATTATGCAAAATTGTTTATTTTTCATTTTTTAACTTTAATATAAGTAATTGTTAAGTATAGCTATTTATTTCTTGTGGTAATAATGACTAATGTAAGTCAGGCATTTAATAATAAGTTTAGAATGAAGATGAATAATTTATGAATAAGGAGTAGTATTGTTGTTTCATCGTGGCACAGGAGAGTAATTATGAAATTATTGAAAGAGTTATCGGAAACATTACAACCACAACAAAAGTATCAATTATTGATTAATGGACAATGGAGGGATGGTGCTTCAGGTAAAACTTTTACCAGTATCAACCCTGCTACAGGTGAGCAATTGGCTGTATTAGCCGAGGCTGATCAAGCTGATGTAGATTTAGCTGTAAAAAGTGCTTGGCAAGCTTTTACTGCATGGAGTAAAACTTCTCCTGCTGAGCGTTCAGCTTTATTATTAAAAATTGCTGATTTATTAGAAAAAGAAACTGAGCGTTTTGCAACCTTAGAAACGCTAGACAATGGTAAACCTATTCGTGAAACAATGAATGTTGATGTGCCTGCATCAGTGGATCATTTCCGTTATTTTGCAGGTGTAATTCGTGCTCACAGTGATGAAGCAGATGTGATTGATGAAGATACATTGAGCATTGTATTAAGTGAGCCTATAGGTGTTGTTGGGCAAATTATTCCTTGGAATTTCCCGTTATTAATGGGTGCATGGAAAATTGCTCCTGCCTTAGCAGCAGGTAACTGTATTGTTATTAAACCATCACGTGAAACTTCTATTTCATTAGTAGAGTTGGCGCGTGTGTTGAATGAAGTATTACCAGCGGGTGTAGTAAATGTTCTAACAGGTTCTGGTTCTACCACAGGTCAGTATATGTTAGATCATGAAGGCTTTAGTAAATTAGCCTTTACAGGATCTACAGATATTGGTTATGACGTGGCTAAGGCTGCTGCAGAAAAATTAATTCCAGCTACTTTAGAGTTAGGTGGTAAGTCAGCCAATATTGTGTTTGAAGATGCACAAATGGATAAGGCTGTAGAAGGTGCAGCTATTGGTATCTTATTCAATCAAGGCCAAGTTTGTTGCGCAGGTTCTCGTTTATTAGTACAACGTTCTATTTATGATAAGTTCTTAGAGCAATTAAAAGCTAAGTTTGAATCAGTTAAAGTAGGAGATCCATTAGATCCTAATACACAGATGGGTTGTCAAATCAATGAGAAACATATGGATAAAATTCTAAGTTTCGTTGGTATTGGTACTAGTCAAGGTGCGCGTGTATTAACAGGTGGTGAGCGTTTTGGTACAGAAGGTGCGTTTGTTAAGCCAACGGCTATTGTTGACTGTAAGCCTGATATGAAAATCTCTTGCGAAGAAGTGTTTGGTCCAGTATTAGCAGTCATTCCATTCGATACAGAGGAAGAAGCAGTAAAAATTGCTAATGATTCAGAGTTTGGTTTAGGTGGCGCTGTTTGGAGTCGCGATATTAATCGTGCTTTGAGAGTGGCAAAAAGTGTGAGAACAGGACGTATGTGGGTTAATTGCTATAACCAACTACCTGCACATGCGCCATTTGGAGGCTACAAAAAATCAGGTATTGGTCGTGAGACCCATAAAATGATTTTGGAAGCTTATACCCAGAAGAAAAATATTTTTATTAGTACTTCTGAAAAACTTACTGGTTTATTCTAGTTCTGTCATTTTGAAAGGGCTAGTCTGTTAGCCCTTTCATTAGTACTCTATAAATAATAGATTTCAAGGATTGGACATTATTTATTTTAGACAAATATTATAAGTTTTTAATAATTTGAAATTAATTAATCGGGATTTTTTTATATAAAAACAAATATTTGTTGTTATCATATTATTCATACTATTAAAAATTCGAACTTTTTTCTAAACAGAATGAACTTTTAATATTATTCATGTTCATATAGATAGACTGAGATATAAACACGTCTCATTCATACTCCTTGATGTTAAGTATTGTTAGTTTTTGTTGGGTTTCCCCTAACCCGACAGCTTGAATCCCAGATTTCTCCCCCTCCCTAAATTTGAAATCTGGGATTTTTTTTGTTTAAAATTAGTCAGTTGCAATTAAATAAGCCATGATTAACGCATCTTCATGACCTTTAGCTGTAGGGTAATAATTGGTACGGCGTCCTATTTCATTAAAACCATAACTTTCATAGAGATGATAAGCATTTAAATTACTTTCACGTACTTCTAAAAAGCATTCTTTAGCGCCTAGTTGTTCGGTTTCTTTCATTAGGTGATCTAATAACAGTTTACCCAATCCTTTATTTTGTTGTGGAGGATTTATGGCAATATTAAGTAGTTCAGCTTCATCTACAATAATTTTAAGGAAACCATAGCCTGCTAATTGCTGTTGATTAAATAATAGCCAACATTGGTAACTGCTGACAGCATCTTTGATTATGTTTTTTGACCAAGGGTGATAGTGAGCCTGTTGTTCTATATGATAAACAACATCCACATCTTCAATTGTCATTTTACGAAAAAAGAGATCGGCTATACTTGCCATAGCGGGATCAATTGGCGAATGCTTTGCCAGAGGTTAGCTTTGTATTGTGGGTTATCAATCAGTAATTCTAAGCTAGGGCTTAGTAAGGTTTGGCCCAATAAATCTACAATAGGTGTTTGATAATAGTCTTGTTCGTCTAGTCCTATTGTATAGCGAATAGTTGATAATCCAATTAACCATAGGCAACAACTATCAGTTGCTTGCTCTTGATAGGTACTAATAAAGCTTTGTAAAAACTCTTGTGCCTCTTTTCTCCCTTGTGGAATAACAATCTGTTTAAAAAGCGGCCAATGAACAATATCACCTAATAATTGAGGGCTATCTGGCAATTTAGCAGCACGTAAAATATTACGCAGTAGTTGATAAGCAGGATCTCTGATCTGGAATGCACTGCCAGTGGGTAATTCTACTAACAGTAAACAACGACCTGCTTGCATTAATTGTAATGAGAAATGCGGTGTTTCATCAGAAGTAGTAGTAGCTGATGTAATTTCAGGGGTATAGGATTGTTCTACAGTAATTGGCTCTATAATTGTAACTTTTTCTTCAACAGTTATATCAACGATGATTTCTTTAGTGACTGTTTCTAATATAGGTTGAGAAACAGATGAGTCACTAATTACATTATTATCAGTAGCTGTAACAGAGGGCGCTGCATAAGGTAATACTACTCGTGGTAGCCAAGTATCAATTTGCATGGCAGCTAAGTAATTATTACGCAGAGTTTCATTCATCACTAATAAGCTTTTTTCAGTAAATTATCTTGCTATTTTACCTATTACTACAGCTAATGTTTAGTAAAAATAATTATTTATTTGTATAAAAAATAAATCTATAAATTACATATTTATTTAAATAAAAAAGCCCAGTTAAACTGGGCTTTCTAAATAATATTAACTTTTATTGTTTTTGAGTAGAGCTTTCTTGTTTCATACGCTCTAACTCTTGCTGATATAACGCATCAAAATTTATAGGGGCGAGCATTAATGCAGGGAAGGAACCTTTTACTACTAGGTTATCTAGAGTTTCGCGGGCATAAGGGAAAAGTAAATTAGGGCAGAATGAACCAAGCATGTGGCTTACATCATCTGCACCAAGCCCTTTAATTAAGAAAATACCTGCTTGTTGTACTTCAGCAATAAAAGCTACATCATCATCAATTTTAGCGGTAGCAGAAAGTGTTAAAACGACTTCATATACATTGTCTTCTAAAGAATTTTGACGAGTATTTAAATCTAGATTAACCGCAGGTTTCCATTCTTTTAAGAAGATTTCAGGTGTTTTAGGAGATTCAAAAGACACATCACGTACATAGATACGTTGAATGGAAAATTGTGGTTCTGGAGCGTTGTTTTGTTCAGACATATAAAGTATTCATCCGTTATCAATTAATAAAGAACTAGTTCGTAGCGAGTAATGAATCTAGTTTTCCCGTATTTTCTAATGCAAATAGATCGTCACAACCACCAATATGTTGGTCATTGATCCAAATTTGTGGAACAGAGTTTTTACCAGCTTTTTCTCTCATTTCAGCACGGACTGCTGGCTTGCCATCCACGGTAATTTCTTGAAAGCCAACACCTTTATGAGTTAATAGTTGTTTTGCTTTAATACAATAAGGGCACCAAGCACTTGTATAAATAATAATTTTAGCCATATTACTAAGCCTTTGCTTTCTTTTTGACTAAAGGTAAGCCATCTGCTTTCCAGTTAGCAATACCACCACCCAATTTTGCTACGTTAAATCCTGATTTTTTCATATCTCGGCAGATAGGTCCACTTTGTTGACCTTGGCTATCTACGATAACAATAACCTTATTCTCTTTATATTTATTTAGCTCAACCACCCGTGAAGTGAACTTATCAAAAGGAATGTTTACTGAGTCAGTAATGTGTCCTGCACCAAAATCTTTAGAGGAGCGAATATCTACGATAATGGCTTGATCGCTATTAAGTAATGAAGTAAGTTGAGCTGAGCCAATGCTACGGCCACCACGACGTATTTCAGTAATAGCTAATACCACCAATAGAGCTAAAAAAACACCACAGAGAAGGTAGTGGTTACCAATAAATTCTATAATTCGAGAAGTATCCATTAATTAATGAGTTCCGCTATAAATGATCAGTAAGTATACACGAAGTTTCACAAAAGCTAATAAAGTAGTTTATACATTAAAACGGAAATGCATAACATCGCCATCTTTCACAATGTAATCTTTACCCTCTAAACGCCATTTACCTGCTTCTTTAGCACCAGCCTCTCCCTTATATTGAACAAAATCATCATAAGCAATCACTTCAGCGCGAATAAAACCTTTTTCAAAGTCAGTGTGGATAACAGCTGCTGCTTGTGGAGCTGTAGCACCTACTCTAACTGTCCAAGCTCTTACTTCTTTAACACCAGCAGTAAAATAGGTTTGTAAATTCAATAATTCGTAGCCAGCACGAATTACGCGATTTAAACCAGGTTCTTCTAAGCCAAGTTCTTCAAGGAACATGTCTTTGTCTTCACCATCTTCAAGTTCAGCAATTTCTGCTTCTATTTTATTGCAGATAGGGACAACAACAGCACCTTCTTCGGTTGCTATGGCTTTTACAACATCTAAGTGAGGATTATTTTCAAAACCATCTTCTGCTACATTAGCAATATACATTACAGGTTTTACAGTGAGTAGATGGAAGGTTTTGATTTTCGTTTTTTCTTCTGGCGATAAATCTTTAAGCATTGAGCGGGCAGGTTTACCATCTATTAAATGAATTTGTAATTTTTCTAATAAAGCCTTGCTAGCGATGGCTTCTTTATCGCCACCCTTAGCCAATTTTTGGGCGCGTTGTAGTTGCTTTTCAATGCTATCAAGGTCAGCAAAAATCAGTTCGAGGTCGATAATTTCAATATCACGTTTTGGATCAACGCTATCGGCCACATGAACAATATTATCGTCTTCAAAACAACGTACAACGTGGGCAATGGCATCAGTTTCACGAATATTGGCTAAAAATTGGTTACCTAAACCTTCACCTTTTGAAGCCCCTTTTACTAAACCAGCAATATCCACAAATTCCATGGTAGTAGGGAGAACACGTTCTGGTTTAACAATCTCTGCTAAAATATTTAAACGTGCATCGGGCATAGGCACGATGCCACTGTTAGGTTCAATAGTACAGAACGGAAAATTTTCAGCGCCAATACCTGCTTTGGTAAGCGCGTTAAATAAGGTAGATTTACCAACATTTGGTAAGCCAACAATACCGCAATTAAACCCCATTGTATGTATCCCTTAAAGTTATTTATGCTTTTTGACTATGTAATTGATGCATGGCCTTGTTCCAATTGCCTGCCACTATGTCAGGTAATATATCAAGTGTATGTTGTATACTGGTAGCTAGCAATTGGCGTTCTGCTTGAGGCGCTCTACTTAATACAAAATTTGAAACTAAGTTTTTGTTTCCAGGATGACCAATACCTAGTCGTAAGCGATAGAAGTTATTTTGATTAGCACATTGCGCAATAATATCGCGTAAGCCATTATGACCGCCATGCCCACCACCTTGTTTCAGTTTTGCTGTACCAGGCAGTAAATCAAGCTCATCATGTGCTACTAATATAGCCTCAGTAGGAATCCGATAAAAGTTGGCTAGTGCTGCTACGGCTTGACCACTACGATTCATGTAGGTTGTTGGAATAAGTAATCTTACATCATGACCATTTAAGGTAAAGCGACCAACTAATCCAAAATACTTGCGATCAGCTACTAATGGAACATTATATTTTTCTGCAATGCACTCAACGAAAAGGGCTCCTGCATTATGCCTAGTTTGATCATACTCTAGTCCTGGATTACCAAGACCTACTATCAACTGTACGGCAGTCATGTCAGGAGCCCCTCTTTATACAGGAGAATTACTCTGCTGCAGGTGTTTCACCACCAGTTGTGTCTTCATCAGCACTTTGTACACGTGGTGTATGAATAGTAGCAACAGGTAAGTCATTGTTATGAGCTAGGGCTACAAGTTCTACACCTTTAGGAGCTTTAAGATCTGATAAGTGAACGATTTGATCAAGTTCAACATTAGCCATATCTACTTCAATAAACTCTGGTAAGTCTTTTGGTAAACAGCTAATTTCAACTTCACCAGTGATGTGAGAAATTTCACCACCACCTTGTTTAACACCAACTGCTGTTGCTTCGTTGATGAAGTGTAAAGGAATAGTTGTAGTAATTTTTTGACCAGCAACCATGCGTTGGAAATCAATATGTAAAACGAAACCTTTAGAAGGATGACGTTGTAACGCTTTGATTAATACACTTTCTTTTTGACCAGCAACATTAACAGTTAAGATATGACTAAAAACTGTTTCGTTCTCTAATAACTTAGCAAGGTCTTTAGCTAGTAAGCTAACTGATTTAGGTGCTTTGTCGCCACCATAAATAATACCAGGAACCATGCTTGCGTTACGACGTAGGCGGCGGCTCGCACCTTTCCCTAAATCATCACGCGCTTGTGCGTCTATTACAAAATCTACCATTTTTTAAAATCTCCAAAAATAAAAACGCTCAAAACGTTTGCGACCAGCGTTTGAGCGACTTATAAAAAGGCTTATTTATTAATAAGCCAAGTAAATTAGCGCTTGTCTAATAACGGAACATAGCGCTAATGGATTCTTCATTGCTAATACGACGTACTGCTTCAGCTACAATCGGTGCAATATCTAACTGGCGAATTTTAGCACAACCTTGTGCTTTTGCCGAGAGGGGAATGGTATTTGTCACGACTAATTCGTCGAGCACTGAACCATTAATATTCTCTATAGCGGCACCAGATAAAATTGGATGCGTACAATAAGCTAACACTTTAGTTGCGCCAAAGTCTTTTAAAGCTTTCGCAGCATGGCAAAGAGTGCCAGCAGTATCTACCATATCATCAACCAGTATACAGGTACGGTTTTCTACTTCACCAATAACATGCATTACTTCTGACTGATTAGCTTTAGGGCGACGTTTATCAATAATAGCGAGTTCAACACCTAATGATTTGGCAACCGCTCTTGCTCTCACTACACCACCAATATCAGGGGATACGACCAGTAAATTTTCAAAGCGTTGTGCAATGATATCATCTACTAATACAGGAGAACCATAGATGTTATCTACTGGAATATCAAAGAAGCCTTGAATTTGGTCTGCGTGCAGGTCAACAGTCAAAACACGGTTAACACCTACTGTATCTAGTATATCAGCAGCTACTTTGGCAGTGATCGGTACACGCGCAGAACGTGGACGTCGATCTTGGCGTGCATAACCAAAATAAGGAATAACAGCCGTAATACGGCTAGCAGATGAGCGACGAAAGGCGTCAGCCATTACTACTAATTCCATTAAATTATCATTGGTTGGGGCACAAGTAGGTTGAATTAAAAAAACATCCTTACCACGAACATTTTCATTAATTTCTACGCTGATTTCACCGTCAGAGAATTTACCAACAGATACATCTCCAAGAGGAATGTGTAGCTGGCTAACCACACGTTTTGCTAGATCAGGGTTAGCGTTCCCTGTAAAAACCATCATTTTTGACATGAAGTGATACCTAGAGAGGTTATCAAAGAATATGGCAGGGGTGGCTGGATTCGAACCAACGCATGGCAGGATCAAAACCTGCTGCCGTACCGCTTGGCTACACCCCTATACTATTTAAAATATTAAAATAGGTATTTTAGGTTTCTTGCTTATCAAGAATTGGTGCGCACTTTAATGTTTAGAGAGGATAATGTCAACACCTAAACAAAAAAAATATTAGAAAACTTAATTTAATATTAATGTAAAACTAAAAATTTAGACATTAGTATTACTTTGCGATAGACTCTCAAAAACATATAAAAAGTGCGAGTTAAATCTGTAGTCTTGAGCGATTTAAGAAATATTTTATTAATATCAATCTGGTAGATGATGAGATTATTCAAACAAGTGTCACAAAAAACTTTTTTGCCTTGGTTCTGGTCTGGGCTGATGAGTTTATGCCTTGTAGGGTGTGATTCAGGTACTTCAATGACTGCTTTAGAAAAAATAAAGCAGGAGGGAGTATTGCATGTGGTCACTCGTAATAGTCCAGTTACTTATTTTGAAGATCGTAATGGAGAAACAGGTTTTGAGTATGAGTTAGCAAAACGTTTTGCTAATAAGTTAGGTGTAGAACTTAAGGTTGCACCTGTTAACTCATTTGATGAGGTATATAATAAGGTTGCTGAGGGTGGTCAATTAGTTATTGGTGCTGCTAGTTTAGTTAATACTGCTAGAAGGAATGAGCAGGTAAGCTTTTCGAATCCTTATTTAGCTGTTGATAGTTTAGTGTTGTATCAACGTTCAGCTAAACGGCCTAGCAATGTCAAAGATTTAATTGGTAAGTCTATTTTGGTTGTTAAAGGAAGTAGTCAAGCTGATCAATTAAGGGCCTTACAACAACAATATCCAAACTTGTCTTTTCAAGAATCAGATACAGTAGATGTAGTTGATCTTTTACAGCTACTTGAAGATAAAAAAATAGATATAACAATTATTAACTCTAACGCACTGGCTATGACTCAAGTATATTACACGAATGTTCGGGTTGGTTTTGTGTTAGAAAAACAGCAAAAAATGGGTTGGGCTGTTGCAAATAACGCTGAAGATACAAGTGTCATAGATGCTATTAATGAGTTTTTTGAAGAGGTTGAGGACTCAGGTAGTTTAGCCCGTTTAAATGATCGTTTTTTTGGACATCTAGACACGCTAGGTTATGTTGGTGCTTATTCTTTTGCTCGCCATTTACAAGAACGTTTACCTAAATATGAAAAATATTTTATTGAATATGGCAAAAAGAATAATTTAGATTGGCGATTACTGGCAGCTGTTGCTTATCAAGAGTCACATTGGAACCCAGATGCAGTCTCACCCACAGGGGTGAGAGGGATAATGATGTTGACACAAAGAACAGCAAAAGCTATGGGGGTTGAAAATCGTTTAGATGCTAAGCAAAGTATTATGGGTGGAGCGAAGTTTTTATCTATCTTAAAGCAATCAATAAAGAAAGAAATAGTAGATCCTGATCGAACCTTTTTTGCATTAGCGGCTTATAATATGGGGCAAGGCCATCTTGCTGATGTTCAGAAAATAGCAGAGTTGAATAAATTAGATGGCAACTCGTGGCGTGATGTGAATCAGGTATTACCCTTAATTTCTCAAAAGCAGTGGTATCAACAAACGCGTTATGGATATGCAAGAGGTTTTGAGACTAAACAATTTGTACGTAATGTCCGTCGCTATTATGATATTTTAAATTGGTTAAGTCACTCACAGCGTGAAATGCCAAAAATAGAAGATCCCCAGTTACATATTCCTACATTAAGTCGTAATGAGTCAATGACCACGACTAAATCACTTTAAGCGACGATTTTTAAAGAATTCTTTTAATAAAGCGGAACATTCATCAGCCAATACACCACCCTCAATTATTAAACGATGATTAAGAAATGGTTTATTAAAAAATTGATCTTGGCTAATAATAACACCAGCCTTTGGTTCTGTTGTACCGTAAACAAGACGACCAATACGAGCGTGCACTAGTAATCCTGCACACATACTGCAAGGCTCTAGTGTGACATAGAGGGTTGTATCAATAAGACGATAATTATTGAGTGTTTGAGCAGCCTCACGAATTGCCACCATCTCAGCATGAGCGCTAGGATCATGTTGTGTAATAGGTTGATTAAAGCCACGCCCAATAATGGTGCCATTATGGACAATAACAGCGCCTACGGGAACTTCGCCAATAGCATAACCTTGCTTGGCTAAGTCTATTGCTTGTTGCATAAAGTATTGGTCTTGGCTGCGATCAATAATTTGCTTAGTATGTATATTCAAGCTAGTTTTCTATCATCATAAAGTTGCTAATTGTGAGTTGAATAATAATCATTGACAGGTTATAGTCAAGTTTTGGCATAAAGTATGCTTAAAATTTAAAAGTTATGAAAGTATAGAAAAGATTAAAAAGTTAAATAAGAGTCATCGTAATGACTACATAAAAAACAATTATTCTAATATAAATAATAAGTTAGATTAAATTTACTATAAATAGATAATTGACAGTATGGTTGCTTTACGTTTGACTTAAAGGTTCATAGGTAATAAAGGTATTCTATCATGACAGTACCCCTGCGTGCTGATCCATTAGAAGCAAGTGAGTTTTTAAAAAAACACCCAGAAATACAGTTTGTTGATTTGTTAATTGCTGATATGAATGGGATTGTTCGTGGTAAGCGTATAGAACGAGCTAGTTTACAAAAAGTATATGAAAAAGGGATTAATCTTCCAGCCTCTATTTTTGCTTTAGATATTAATGGTTCTACTGTAGAAAGTTCAGGGTTAGGACTTGATATTGGTGAGGCAGACCGTGTTTGTTATCCTATCGCTGGTACATTATGTGTTGAGCCTTGGCAAAAAAGACCAACCGCACAATTATTGATGGCGATGTATGAGCCTGATGGTACTCCTTTTTTTGCTGACCCTCGTGAAGTGTTGCGGCAAGTAGTTAAGCAGTTCGATAATTTAGGATTAACTATTTGTGCTGCTTTTGAGGTTGAGTTTTATTTAATTGATCAAGAAAATATTAATGGTCGACCTCAGCCGCCTCTTTCTCCTATTTCTGGCAAGCGGCCGCAGTCTAATCAGGTTTATCTTATTGATGATTTAGATGAATATGCAGATTGTTTACAGGATATTTTGGATGGTGCAAAAGTGCAGGGTATCCCTGCTGATGCCATTGTAAAAGAAAGCGCACCTGCACAATTTGAGGTGAATTTGCACCATGTTACAGATCCTATTAGAGCGTGTGAATATGCAATTTTACTAAAACGATTAATTAAAAATATTGCATATGACCATGAAATGGATACTACTTTTATGGCTAAGCCCTATCCTAAACAAGCAGGGAATGGTTTACATCTGCATGTATCGATCTTGGATAAAGAGGGTAATAATATTTTTACTGCAGATGATGCTGAGCAAAATGAGATATTACGTCATGCTGTCGGTGGGGTATTGGAAACGTTACCAAAAAGTATGGCGTTCTTGTGTCCTAATGTGAATTCTTATAGGCGTTTTAGCGCACAATTTTATGTGCCTAATGCCCCAACATGGGGGTTAGATAATAGGACAGTAGCTATCCGTATTCCTACAGATACACCAAATTCCATCCGAATTGAACACAGAGTGGCTGGCGCGGATGCTAACCCTTATTTATTGATGGCAGGTTTGTTAACAGGTATTCATCATGGTCTTACTAATAAAATAGAACCAGCCAAAGCAGTAGAAGGCAATGCTTATGAGCAGTATGAGCCTAGCTTACCCAATAATTTAAGGGATGCATTAAGAGAGTTAGATGATAGTGAGGTATTTGCGCGTTATATTGATCCAAAATATATTGATATATTTGTAGCCTGTAAAGAGAGCGAGTTGGAGGAGTTTGAACTATCCATTTCCGATTTAGAATATAATTGGTATTTACATACGGTTTAAACAATAAATTCATGATAATAGGTGTGATATGTCTCGATTGGTAACAGTAGCTGCTACCCAAATGGCTTGTAGTTGGGATCGTGATGCTAATATTACTAAGGCTGAAAAATTAGTTCGAGAGGCTGCTGGCAAAGGGGCAAATATTATTCTCATTCAAGAGTTGTTTGAAACACCTTATTTTTGTCAAAAACCTAATGCTGATTATATGCTTTTAGCAACCCCTATAGAAGATAACCCAGCTATCAAACATTTCCAACAAATTGCAGCTGAATTAAAGGTTGTATTACCCATTAGTTTTTTTGAGCTAGCGGGACGTGCTCGTTTTAATAGTATTGCGATTATTGATGCTGATGGTAGTTTATTAGGTATTTATCGTAAGAGTCATATCCCAGACGGCCCTGGTTACCATGAGAAGTATTATTTTAATCCTGGTGATAGGGGTTTTCAGGTTTGGCAAACTCGCTATGCGAAGATCGGTGTAGGCATTTGTTGGGATCAATGGTTTCCAGAAACAGCTCGTGCAATGGCTTTATTAGGGGCTGAGTTATTATTTTATCCCACCGCTATTGGTAGTGAGCCGCATGACGCTACTATTTCTTCAAGAGATCATTGGCAACGAGTACAGCAAGGTCATGCTGGTGCTAATGTAATGCCTTTAATTGCTTCTAATCGTGTAGGTAGAGAGGATCAAGAAGACTATCATATTACCTTCTATGGTTCTTCATTTATAGCCAATCAGTTTGGTGAGAAAGTGGCTGAAATGGATGAGTTAACAGAAGGGGTAATTACTTATGCTTTTGATTTAGATGCATTAGAAAAAATCCGTAGTGCATGGGGTGTATTTAGAGATCGTCGGCCAAACTTGTACTATCCATTAACAACCCTTGATGGTTATCTTGAATCCTAAGGATTGCAATATGCTAACTACTCCAAAAGCTGATGGGTTTTATATGCCTGCCGAGTGGTATCCACAATATCAAGTGTGGATGATTTGGCCTGAGCGTACTGATAATTGGCGTTTAGGTGCTAAGCCAGCTCAAAAAGCTTTTACTGAAGTTGCGTTAGCTATTGCTGAATTTGCTAGGGTAACTGTGGGGGTAAGTGCTAGACAGTATGAAAATGCATTGCTTCATTTAACAAAAGAGTCTACAGATAAACCCATACGAGTGGTTGAGCTTTCATCGAATGATGCGTGGGCTAGGGATACTGGCCCAACTTTTGTAATCCGTAAGGATGGTGAAGAGTTACGGGGTGTTGATTGGGGATTTAATGCTTGGGGTGGCTTAGAGGGTGGTTTATATTTTCCTTGGGATTTTGATGAGCAAGTAGCCTCAAAGATACTCCAGATAGAAGGATGTCATCGTTATCGTTGTGATGGTTTTGTGCTTGAAGGTGGTTCTATCCATGTGGATGGTGAGGGAACAGTATTAACAACAGAAGAATGTTTACTAAATCACAATCGTAACCCCCATTTAACACGTCAACAAATAGAACAATATCTTAGTGATTATTTAAATATTGAAAAAGTAATTTGGTTACCTCAAGGGTTATATAATGATGAAACCAATGGGCATATAGATAATTTTTGTTGTTTTATTCGTCCAGCAGAAGTAATACTGGCGTGGACAGATGATGTAAACAATCCCAATTACGGTCGTTGCCAAGAGGCTTGGCAAGTTTTAGAAGCAACTACAGATGCACAAGGAAGAAAACTAACGATTCATAAAATGCCTATCCCAGGGCCACTATTTGCCACAGAGGAAGAGTGTGCAGGAGTCGATTATCAGCAAGGTAGTCAGCCTAGGGATCCTTCTATTCAATTAGCTGGCTCATATATTAATTTTTTAATAGTGAATGATGGTATTGTCGCTCCTTGCTTTAATGATCCTAAAGATCAAGAAGCGCAAGCTATTTTGCAACAACTGTTTCCTGATAAAAAAGTGGTCATGGTTGCTGGTCGTGAAATTTTATTAGGTGGGGGTAATATCCATTGTATTACCCAGCAGCAACCATTTTAATCAATAACTATCAGCAGTTGAGTCAATAGTAAAGGGATTTTCTTTTAGGCGGGAAATGCCTGTATCGATATGGCCGTTGTTAAAAAGCTTAATCCAGCGATAGCCTGGCGCTAAATTATCTAATTTGAATTCATCTGTATCTGGTGCAAATTGAATGCAAGTAGACGGACTAGAGAATAAGTAAGTTCCACGATAATATAATTCAACAACTTGATGTATGTGACCACATAGAACGACATTAGCATTTAAAAAATACTCAAGGCAATCTAAAAACTCCCATGATTCTTGCAATCTTATATCATTAAGCCAACGGGCATTTGTCGCAAAGGCTGGATGATGAATACCAATTAAATGAAAACGTTTGGTTGATTGCAGAGACTTTAATAGGTTTTCTAATAGTTCTTTTGGTAGCTTGCCGTAATTTTCACCTATAACTTGCGAGTTAAGGGTTATAACACGCCAATATTCACCTATATCTTGCTGAGTAATTAAATGTTCTTGGAAGCTATCAATATTCTGAATAACAGAAAAATCATCATGATTGCCAGATGTCCATAAAGAAGGAGCATTGATTCTTTTAATTTGTTCTTGAAAAAATTGATAAGAGGCTATGCTACCATCTTGCGAGATGTCGCCTGTTACTAGCACTAAGTCTATAGCTGATTGTTCTTCATTAATTAGTGTAACTACTTGCTTTAGGCTTTCAGCCGTTGTAACACCCAAGAGTTTTTCCTGTGGATTGGCAAAAAGGTGGGGGTCAGTTAATTGTACACAAAGTAAATAATCTTTATGGGATGCCGCAGTCATTATTAAAAAAGAACCTTTTGATACTATTTAAAGGTTTTTAGTATAACGGATAAATTGTTATCTACCTAACGCAAACTTATTACATAGGGGGTAGTTCTTGTAAACAGCTTACTCGTTTTTGCATAGCATCTTCTTTAGTAATGCAGTCAGAAATACCCTTAAAATGAGGATTTCTAGAAAAATCGTCCATACAATAATCATAAAAGTTTGGGTCACTACCCATTTCTTCTAATTGAGTTATAGATAGCTTTTCTTGATTGTATTCTTCTAACGTAATATTTTTTTCTTGGTAATTCTTATCTGCTATTCTATGTAAATAAAGTGCTGTACTCATCATACTAGTTTGAGTTGTTTGACAGCTGATTCGTTGCTGTCTTAATTTTGCTTCAGCGATGGTTTCTTGCCTTTGTTCAGCAGTTGCTTCTTCTTTTTTTTCGGCGAAAATTAGTGTTCTAGAATCTTTTGCTACTTCAATTTTACTAGGTGTCTCATTCGAAGTTTGACTAGGGGGAATTTTAGAGTAGTGCCATTTACCTGAAGTATCTTGCCATTTGTATAGTATTTTATTATTGTCTTTTTGTTGTGCAAATACAACTGTAGGGATTGACAGTATGAATCCTAAGGAAAGAGTAACAATTATCTGCGTGATATTTTTCATAATGATTAAGAATCATACCTATAAAAACTAAAATCAAATATTAGATAATAGTAATATTAAAAATGCCATTTAGCGTCATAAAATGACAAATTATGTCATATAGTATAAAAGCTTGATTTGTTAATTCATTTTACTGATTCGGCAATTAGCCAGTCAATATTCCATGTGCCAGTATCTTCAGTAAGTGCATTGGATAAATAGGGTAATAAAACAGTTAATTCATGCTCAAGCTTCCATGGTGGATTTGCAATAACCATTCCAGAACCATTTAATCCTAAATTATTATCAGCAGGTTTTACCATAAACTCTGCTTTTAACAGCTTGGGGGCATTGGTTTTTTTTAATTGATTATAAAAGTTGTTTAGATTTTTTTGATCTTTAATGGGATACCAAATAGCAACAATTGCTTGCCTCATTCGAGTTATAGCCTCGATTAAACTTTTGATACAAAGATCTAACTCATTTGTCTGTTCAAAAGGAGGATCTATCAGTAGTAGAAGTCTTTTTTCAGCAGTTGGTAACAAAGCTTTAGGTAATAGCCAGCCATCTTGTGTATGAATAGTGATACGGGGGTCTTTTCTGAAATTTTGCTTGAGTAGTTGAGCATCTTCTGGATGTTTTTCATTAAAAATCATACGATCCTGAGGGCGCATAAGTTGTTGAGCTAACATTGGAGAGCCAGGGTAATATCGTAAGCTTTGATCTAAATTAAGCTGGTTAATAACGGTTAGGTAATCATCTAATAATTCTGGTGTATTTTCTTGTTCAAGTAGTCGTTTAATACCTTCTAACCATTCACCAGTACGTTCTGCTTCTGAACTGTATAAATCATATATTCCTAAACCTGCATGACTATCTAAATAAGCAAAAGGTGTTTCTTTTTGACAAAGCAAAGCAATCAGACGGCTTAGTACAATATGTTTAAAAACATCTGCATGATTTCCTGCGTGGAATGCATGGCGATAGTTCATAGTAAATTTCCACTATATTAATAAGATGGTATCTTTTTTAGGTTTCAATAGTCGAGTGTCAGTAGAACAGGTTACAATATTTGTTATTATAGTAACAGTTATTGTTTATGTATTGTCTAATTAGACTGGTCTATTTAAAAGTATTACTCCTTTTCGTATTTTCTGTTGTTGATAACTAAGAAGTTAATATATGGTTGCTAATAAAAATATTCATTCTGTTGTTGCTACTATTGATTTAGGCTCAAATAGCTTTCATATGCTATTGGCTAGAGTTGACGATGAAAAAATACGTGTTTTAGAGCAATTAGGGGAAAAAGTACAACTGGCTGCTGGTATTACAGATAATCTTCAGCTAGATGATCAAGCAATGGAGCGGGGTTATAATTGCTTAAAGCGTTTTGCTCAGTTTGTTAATGATATGCCTTTGGGAAGCGTTAGAGTAGTAGGTACTAATGCGTTGCGGGAAGCAAGGAACCGCAAAGTATTTATTAAACATGCAGAAGAAATACTAAAACACCCTGTTGAAATTATTTCGGGTAGAGAGGAAGCACGACTTATCTATTTAGGAGTTTCCCATACCTTACGTAGTTCTAAAGATAAACGTTTAGTAGTTGATATTGGTGGTGGTAGTACTGAATTTATTATTGGTCAAGATTTTGAGCCAAAATTATTAGAAAGCCAGCAGATGGGTTGCGTTAGTTACAATAAACGTTTTTTTGTAGGAGAAAAACTCACGGCAAGCCGTTATGCACAAGCGTATACAGCGGCTCGATTAGAATTAATGGCTATTGAGCAATCACTACAAAAAATGGGTTGGCAAGAGGCCGTAGGTTCATCAGGAACCATAAAGGCAATAGCAAATGCTTGTAAATCAGCAGGTTATTCTACATCTGAGGCGGATATCACTCGCGAAGGTATCACTTGGTTAAAACAAAAAATTCTAAAACTAGGGGATATTGAAAAATTAAATATTGAAGGGATTAAAAATGATCGTAGGGCCATTTTACCACCAGGTTTAGCAATATTAGAAGCTGTTTTTGATGCACTTGATATTGATAAAATGATGTATTCAGAAGGAGCGCTCAGGGAGGGTGTACTTTATGATCAATTAGGACGTTATACCCATGAAGATGTTCGCGAACGTACCATGACTTATTTACAAGAACGTTATCGTGTGGATATGGAACAGGCTACAAGAGTATCTGAAAAGGCGTTAGAGACATTAGAGCAAGTGGCTGAAGCATGGGGACTTGAAGATGAATGGTATAGAGAGTTATTAGAGTGGGCTGCCAAAGTACATGAGATAGGGCTAGATATAGCCCATTATCAATACCATAAACACAGTGCTTATTTATTAGAATATTCAGAGTTATTAGGTTTTTCAAAACAAGAGCAACAGGAGTTAGCTTTATTAGTTAGAGGACATCGCCGTAATATTCCTAAAGAAAAATTTGAAGAGGCTACTGAGAACAGTGAGCAATTAATAAGGCTTTGTATCTTATTAAGATTTGCTATTTTATTCCATCATATTCGTAGTGATCAGAATAAACCAATAGTTAAATTAGTGGCAAAAACTAAAAAATTAGAGATTCGTTTTCCAGAAAACTGGCTAGAGGAGAATCCTTTAACAAGAGCTGATTTTGTACAAGAAGCTAGTTGGTTAAAACGTATTGGATATGACCTAAATGTTTCTTAAAGGGATGATGATGAGAAAGTGTACACGGTGGTTATTACTTATAATATTAATCTCACCAATAATAGCTTATGGCAAGAGTAGTGTATGGATAGCTGAAAAGGATAACCAAAAAATTATTTTAGCAGGCAGTGTCCATTTAATTCACCCATCACAACTTCCTTTGCCAACAGAATATTTAAAAGCATTCGATGCCTCTCAAAGAATAGTATTTGAGATAGATTTGGCTGAAATGACATCGTTAACATCTGCCGCTAAAATGATGCAGGCATTTCAGTTGCAGGGTACAACACTAGATAAAACACTGCAACCAGCAGTGTGGCGTGAGTTACAACAGGTGATGCAAAAATATAATGTGCCAGCCACATTGCTGATGTTCGATGCTGCTTTTATGAGTTTCTCTTTGCCTATGATTATTTGGCAACAACAGGGCTATCAAGAAGGAATTGATAAAGTTCTCTATGATAAAGCAAAACAACAGGGTAAAACGGTAGTTGGTTTAGAAACCTTTGATCAGCAATTAGCTGCTTTAGCTTCATTAAAACAAATAAATCCTAATATACTGATTGAAGAAACTTTAAAAGGGCTAACTGATCCAGAGTTGGCATTAGATACATTAGTAAAACAGGTCTATCAGGGTGAAACTACTGCCATTGAAGAACAGTTAGTGCATTATCAAACAAAAGATATGGAAACGTTTTACCAAAACTTATTAGTTAAGCGTAATCAAGCGTGGATAAGTCAAATTACTCGTTATGCAACAGATAATACGCCAACTATGGTGGTAGTAGGAGCCATGCATTTAGTGGGTGATGATAGCGTATTAAAATTATTAGAAGAAAAAGGTTATCAAATAAAATACTATGAATAAAGGGTTATTCCGCTTTTAAGTGTCGCCCTCCATTAATACTAAGGATTTCTCCAGTAATATTAGAGCTATCTAATAGATAATTGATCGCATTAAATATTTCTTGTTCCCCAGGAACAATATTGAGCAGTGATTTGTTAATAGCTTGTTGCTTATAGCTATCTGTATCATGCTCATTAAACATAACCAATGACGGTGCAATGCAATTCACTTTAACATGCGGAGCTAATTGTTTCGCAAAAGAAAGCGTTAAATTAGTTAAACCAGCCTTACTAGCACAATAGGCAATATGATCTATACTGCCCTTTCTAACACTATCATCAGTAATATGAATAATATCTGCTTGGCTAGACTTTTTAAGTAACTCACTACAATGTAGGTTAATTAAATAAGGTGCTTGCATATGTACAGTAAAAAGTTCTTCGAAAACTTTTCCAGTCCCATTATCTTTTGACCATGTGGAGGCATTATGAATAATGGCGCGTAATGAGGTTGTTGTTTGTTTTAGTTGAGTAATAAATTGCATTATACTTTCATTGTTTTGAAAGTCAGCTTGGATAGTGATAGCCCCTTTATTTTTTAATTGGTCAATGCTTGGGCGATATTGACGGTAGGTGATAATAACAGGAACGCCTTGTTCTAACCATTGCATAGCACAATAAAAACCAATCCGTTGGCCTGCACCTGTAATTAGAATAGGGGATATTGTCATATTAGTTCCTAATGGTGAATGGACGGTAGTGTATGGTAACCAATGCAGAAATAGAAAGCTATTGGATTGATTTATAGTCCAGTCTGTTTAAATTTACAAAACAAACAAATATAGCTTTGTTTATTACTAAACAATATGTTATTAGCTTTTAATGATTGTTTGGGTAGAGTAAGCAGTATATAGTGGTACAGGATTTACTATGAAACAAATAATAGATTCATTAAGTTATAAAATAATAGTGCTGCTAGAGATAAACAATGACTGAGCAACAAGCTGTGCCTGCAATTATTAATCAGTATATTGAAATGTTATGGTTAGAGAAGGGTTTATCTGATCACAGCCGTAATAGCTATTTAAGTGATTTACAGCATTTTGATCAATGGCTTGCAAAGCATAATGTTGGCATTGAAAAGGCAGGCCGAGAAATTATTTTAAACTATTTAGCTTGGCGCTTAGAAAAAGGTTATAAAGCCCGTTCAACAGCTCGTTTATTGTCCGCATTGCGGAGTTTTTATCGTTATTTAGTAAGAGAGGGTTTTTGTGAGAGTGATCCTACCTTACAAATTGAAATGCCTAAATTAGGGAATCCCTTACCTAAAATGTTGTCTGAACAAGATGTAGAAGCGCTATTAGCTGCACCAGACGTTGAAGATACGATTGGTTTGCGTGATAAGGCCATGTTAGAGGTTTTATATGCTTGTGGTTTACGAGTAACAGAGTTAGTAAGTTTAACGTTAGAACAAGTAAATTTACGACAAGGGGTATTGAAAACGTTTGGTAAAGGGCGGAAAGAGCGATTAGTCCCATTAGGTGAAGAAGCTATTATTTGGATAGAGCAGTATTTAAAAGCAGCAAGAGGGTTGTTATTAGTAGGTAAAGTTAGTGATGTATTATTTCCTAGTAGTCGTGGCGATATGATGACGCGGCAAACTTTTTGGCATCGTATCAAGCTTCATGCCAAAGTGGCAGGTATTAGTAAATCATTATCACCACATACTTTACGCCATGCTTTTGCAACACATTTATTAAATCATGGGGCTGATTTAAGGGTTGTGCAAATGTTGCTGGGGCATAGCGATTTATCAACAACCCAGATTTATACACATATTGCACAAGCACGACTACAAGAATTACATGCAAAACACCATCCACGCGGATGATGTTTTTTGTTTAATGATATTACTTTGTTCTATAGACTAGACTGTAAATTTACTTGAAAGAATATATTATGGAAAAGTTAGACCGTTACGATCTAAAGATTTTAGAAATATTGCAAAAAGATGCTAGTTTGCCAAACCATGAATTGGCAGATCAAATTGGTTTATCTCCATCACCTTGCTCAAGACGTATTAAGCAATTAGTAGAGTCTGGCTATATCGCTAAGCAAGTAGCCTTATTAGATGCAAAAAAATTAGGGCTTTCTTTGACGGTGTTTGTTTTGGTCGGTATGGATCGTCATACCCCTGAGCGATTTGAGCATTTTCAAGCAGAATTAACAAAACATTCAGAAGTGGTTGAGTGCAGTTTGATTACAGGGATGGACGCAGACTATCAGTTAAAAGTAGTGGTGCCTGATATTGATTATTATCAGAAGTTTTTATTAGGTGTATTAACCCGAATTGAGGGTGTTACTAGTGTTCGCTCTTGTTTTGTACTTAACCAAGTGATTTCAAAAACGGAAATGCCATTAGAGCATTTGAAGAAAGGTTAGTTATTTATCATTACTCATGAATTGATGGCCATGAGTAATGATAAACAAAAATTAATAATCGGACAGTATATATACTAAGCGGATAACATCAGTTTTTAGGGCTAGATCTGATGATCCCAATCTTTTATGAATAGTCATATGTAAAGAGCCGCCTTCAACTTTTCTAAAAGCACCTTTATAGATAACACCACTCGACATATGCACCTCAATATTTTTATTAAAAGCCTTAGCATTTAGCTGATTAATTGGCGTAAGTTGTCGCTCTGCTGATTTAATAATAGGTTTTTTAGATACTGAATTTACAGGATCATTTTGTGCTAATTGTTCTGAGGTTGTCCATTTAAATTCAACGGGAATATTTTTGCCGTTAATTCTTAATGAAGGATGAACCAGTTCAAGCGCTACTTGTTCATTCATTGCTTTTAACTCTTCGAGGGTAACAGGTCCTTTAGGTTTGGTAGCAATATAGAACTCTTTAGGGTTTTTTATGTATTCATTAATAGCATTAACTATTTCATCATTTAAAGTAAATCCAAATAAATCAACACTAGCTTGGTCTATCTCTTTTTTTGAAAAAGGTGGTAAATCAGCTATATATTGATCTAATGATTTATTTTCTTTTTGTGCACAATAGTTATAAAGTTTTTTGGTGAAAACATCTTCTGACCAATGCATTTCAAACTCTGGAATCGCATTCTTTTTTTGATCTGATGCTACCATAGGGTTAAGTAAAGAAGCATCACCATAAAATGAAGAAGAAAACTTAGAGGCATTTCTTGTATTTAAATCAAAGCTAGCTTTAATCCGTCTAGCAGAAATTTTTTGATAGGCAAGATCAATATCAAATACAAAGGTTTGATAGCCGATATCCATGTATTCAACTAAGCCAATTTTTTTGACTTTGCCACAAGGAATATCAAAAGGATAACGGAACGAATCAGCTATTTGTTTATTATTTAACAAAGCTGTTGAATGAACAGTAATACCTTGAATTCTAAGCGCTATTTGGTTAGGTATTTTACTACCCCAGTTTTTAAAAATTAGCCCTAATAACTCAACGATATTTTTAGATTTTAATTCTATTTTTTCAATCTTAATACTTTGGCCAGCATAGGAAATAGTAATGTTATCAATACTGCTAGAACCTTGTAATGATGTGCTAACACCGCTGTAATTAAATACCCCAGGTGGTAAAGTATCTTGTATATCCTTGGCAGTTTTATCTGTGTAGTACCAGAGTAATGCTTTGGTTCCACCCACCACTATTAAACCAATAATAATAAGTAAGATAAAAAGATTACGTATTTTTGCCATTTTACTTTTGTCCATATTAAGCACTAATTTAAGTGGTAATGTAATGGATAATTATCCATATTAAAAGTGATTTTGTGCTTAATATGCTTTTCAGCAATGATAGTAGCTATTATTTTATAGTGTTTAAACTATCACATTATATGTAATTGTACTGTTTTATTTAGTTAACTTGGAGTATTCTTAGCATTTTTTAAGTGTTTAAAATAAGCAATAGCATCGCTTATTGAGAATAAAGAATGTTAATAATGTAAGTTACTATCTGTGAGTTATTTATCCATAGAGTTTAGTGTTCTATTTCCTCTATTTTTTTTATTATATTGGGCACTAGCAAAGAAACCATTTTATCAGAATGGCCTATTATTAATAGCAAGCTATGCAGTTGTGGCAAGTTTTGATATTAATTTTCTAGCCATACTGATTACTTATTCTTTTGTTTTGTATGGGCTTTCTTTTCCAATTTATTACAGTAAGCGTAGTGGCCTTTGGTTAGCAATAGCCATTGTTGCTGCTATTATTAATTTGTGCTTTTTTAAATATTTTGATTTCTTTAGGGTACAGGTTCAGGCATTTATCACTGGCTTGGGAATAGATTATGCCATTCCAGGAATTGAAATTTTATTGCCAATAGGTATTTCTTTTTATACATTTCATTCTATTAGTTATTTGGTTTCTCTAAAGAAAAAAGAAATCAGTATTCCCTCTGCGGTTGATTTTGCTTTATTTTTATCTTTCTTCCCTAGTTTAGTGGCAGGACCTATTAATAGAGCGAAGGATTTTTTACCACAAATTCAAGTAACGCAGCCAAGAGAGATAGGTAATTACAATCAAGCATTTGTGTTAATTTTATTAGCACTGATTAAAGTGCTTTGTTTAAATACTGCATTGGCAGATAATTTTGTCGATCCAGTATTTGCTAACCCTAGTAGTTATCATTCTTTAGATATTTTATTAGCAGTCTATGCGTATGCTTTACAAATTTTCTTTAATTTCTCTGGCTATACTAATTTAGTAACAGCCATTGCCCTGTTATTAGGTTTTAGATTACCCATAAACTTTAATATGCCTTATTTTGCGCATAATTTACGAGATTTTTGGCAGCGTTGGCATATAAGCTTATCAACTTGGATTAGAGATTATATTTATATTCCTTTAGGGGGCAATCGTCAGGGCTTTAGCCGTACACAAGTTAACTTGTTTACCGCAATGACACTTTCTGGCCTTTGGCACGGAGCTAGTTTTACTTTTATAATATGGGGTATGATTCACGCGTTAGGTGTGGTATTGCTTAATATTGGTGATCGTTATTGGGGTCGAGATCGTTTAAGCCAGCTTTCAATCTGGTTGGCAAGATTTATTACTTTCCACTATGTTTGTTTTGCATGGATTTTTTTCCGCTCTGTAACTTTGTCTGATGCCACTGAGTTTTTGGCTGCATTCGCTCATAATTTTACAGGTGTTGCACTGAACACCAATGTCATACTGTATTTTGCTCTGTTATTGATTGTCTTTTTTGTTTATCCGCTATTAGCTAAATTACCTGATTTACTCATCAAACTATTAGATAAGATAGTATGGATTTTTTTGCCTATTGTATGGATTATTATTTTATTACTTGTATTAACCACTGCACCTGCAGGAATTCCTAACTTTATTTATGCGAATTTTTAGATATGACAGCAGGTAATAAGAAGTTTTTAAAAGTATTCTATTTGTTATGTATAACAATGATGGCGTTGTTATGGTTACAACAACGCTCAATAAATGCTTATTGGATACAAACTTATCATCAGGGCAGCCCTTTATCTGTATTAGATAAGTATTCTGCTTGGCAAGTAGGTGGTGATATAACTGCTTTTCTAAGTACACAACTTGAATCTGTGCAAGCAGACATAACAGCTTTAAATGATGAAACTATAGCTGTAGTTAATAATCATTTAATAAATATGCAAGATGATATACCTTTAGTGGATAATCAAAGCGCAGAAGAGTTAGCGTTATTAATTGATTCGCAAGCAGTTTTTAAATCCTCTAGTTTACTTATATTTCCACAAAAGCCATTTTTGCAGGTAGTTGAAATAAAGGCTATGGATAAAGAGCAAGTTATTACTAATAGTGGCTTATTAATTGTCTCTCCAGCATTTAAGGATAGATCAGAGCCAGAGTTAATTGTTAATAAAGATAACCGCTTTTTACTTGAAAAGGGGCAGAAAGTATTTTTTGTTGGTGATTCTTTAATGCAAGGTGTTGCACCGCATGCTATGCGTTCTTTGCTAAAAGTACATGGTATTGAGAGTATAAATCTTAGTAAACAAAGTACAGGGCTTTCTTACCCTAGATTTTATAATTGGCCACAAATGGCGCGTGAGACTTTCAGTAAAAATCCTGATATTAAGTTGATGGTTGTTTTTATGGGGCCTAATGATCCATGGGATTTCCCCGTTGTGCGAGGCAAAAGGTTTTTAAAGTTTAATACGCCAGAGTGGGAAGGCGTCTATCGCGCACGTATCCAACAGCTGATAAATGCAGCAACTGATCATGGTGCCCAAGTATTATGGATAGGCGTACCTAATATGAAGGATACTAAATTAAATGTAGGTGTAATTAAATTAAATAAGATTTATCAGTCACAAGTTACTATAGCAGGGCAACGCTATATTCCTTCGAATGATTTATTAGGTATGCAAGATGATCAATTTGTAAAATTTTTGCGTATACCTAACCGCGGAAATGTAACTTTACGTACAGATGATGGTGTCCATTTCACTATTATTGGGCAAAAGCGTATAGCTGACAAAATTATCTCGCTATTACGCTTTAACGATTCTATGGATGTAAATAAATGAAAACAGTAATTCAATTAATAGCCATTATTTGTTTGGTAGCAGATCTACCCGTTATGGCTCAAACATCTGCTAGTTTGATTAAGCAAGTTAATATTGAGAATTTTGGTGAAGCTAATTTAGCTAAGCTTAAGAAAAAAATAACCCATGTTGAAAATCGGGTGGCGCCTCCAGACTCAGTATTAAGAATTAGTCAATTGGGTGATTCACATACAGCAGCTGATATTTTTACAGGACAGCTAAGACAGAAATTACAGCAACGTTTTGGTGGAGCAGGCATTGGCTGGATTAGTCCGATTAATGTATATGGGCAACGTAATACCCAAGTTTTTTATACCGCTTCGGATTGGTCATTAACCTCTAGCCGTAGCACGGACGCAAATGACTATCCTATGGGTGGCTTTGTGGCAACACCAGCCGTTGCAAATGCCCAGCTAACGGTTAATTATAATGTGGATGAAAAGCCTAGCTTATGGAATGCTACTTTGTTAGTAAAGCAATTGAAGCCAGGGCAATCTTTAAAGTTAGTTGATGGTATGAATTATGAAACGACACTGGATACGAGAAATAATAAAGATTGGCAGTATATCAGTGTCTATGTCATGCTGCCTTTTACTATTATTGCTGAATCAGCAGACTCAGCCAAATTAGGTGGTATTTGGCTAGAGAAAAATGGCCAACCAGGTGTTGTTGTATCACCTATTGCTATAAATGGTGCTAAGCAAAGTATTTGGCAAAAATGGCGAGCAAAATGGTTGAATGATTTAGCAAGAACAAAAAGTGATCTTGTTATTATTGCCTATGGAACCAATGAATCATTTGAAACACCCTTTAATATAGCAAAATATAAGCAGTTTCTAACAAGTAGTGTAAAACAGGTTCGTAAAAAACTGCCTAATACGGCCATTCTTATAATTTCTCCTCCAGATACGATGCAACGTAATAAAGTAAAACGTGGTGCGGGTTGCCAAGCTATGCAGACACCGCACTTAACGAGTATTCGAATTGTACAAAAAGAGGTAGCAAAACAACAGCACACACTTTATTGGGATTGGTCTGCTGCAATGGGGGGCAATTGTTCAATGCAGCGTTGGGTGGAAAAAGGATTAGCCAATAAAGACTATGTGCATTTAACGGCTACGGGCTACCAACAAAGTGCAGATAGCCTTTATAATGCGATTATGCGATTACTTCATTTACCAAATGGGTAATAATATTTTAGAAACTTGTTACAATTATACGAGTAATAGAGAATATGAATTTTGTCAGCAAAAAGATATGCTAACATTAACTCAGGTTGTAGATTAATTAAAGATGTCACGTTTATTGCGTAGTCCCTATTGGTTATTTGTATTGCTGTTAGCCTTATTAGCTGGTTTACAATATCGGTTATGGTTGGGTGACGACGGAATGCGTCAAACGGATGAATTAAAAGACCAAATTGCCATTCAGCAAGCAGAAAATAAGAAGTTATTAGAAAAAAATCGACGTTTAGAAGCGGAAGTTATTGAGCTTAAAAAAGGTACTGAAACTATTGAAGAGAAAGCAAGACACGATCTTGGTATGGTAAAGGATGGAGAAACGCTCTATATAGTGCCCAATGAAAAATAGTGATCAAATCCCCCCTTTTTGGGTAGTTATTCCTGCGGCTGGTATTGGTAGTCGTATGCAGTCGGTAGTGCCTAAGCAATATTTACCATTAGGTAGATTAACTGTTTTAGAACATACCCTTAGTTGCTTTTTGGATCATCCTAAATTGTTAGGAATAGTTGTCAGTTTAGCTAGCGAAGATAATTATTGGAATAGTTTGGCTGTAAGTAAACATCCTGCTATTCAAACAACTATAGGTGGTAAAGAGCGTGCCGATTCAGTGTTAGCAGGTTTATCATTACTTGCTCAACAAGCCGAAGCGGATGCATGGGTATTAGTACATGACGCAGCGCGACCTAATTTACAGCAAGAAGATTTAGATAAATTGCTGATAGTGGCAGGTAAAGACTCTGTGGGTGGGTTATTAGCTGTTCCTGCAAGAGATACTTTAAAACAAGTTGATGATGCTGGGCGAGTGAAAACCACTTTAGATAGGCGGGTTATTTGGCAAGCGTTAACACCACAAATGTTTCATTTAGATCAATTGCAATCAGCATTAGAGCAGGGATTAAAATCAGGGCAAGCTATAACAGATGAGGCTTCTGCTTTAGAGCTAGCAGGTTACTCTCCTTTATTAGTGGAGGGGCGAAGTGATAATTTAAAGGTTACTCATCCCGAAGATATTCAATGGCTAGCACCTTATTTTATCAATTTATAAGGTGAGCCTGAGATGATTATTCGTTCTTGTGAATTCAATGATATTCCAATGATTACAGCCATTTATGCTGAGGCGGTTATAAATGGCACAGCTACCTTTGAGTTGGAGCCGCCTTCTGAGTTAGAAATGACTAAAAGAAGGGAGGCATTATTAGCAAACAATTATCCTTATTTAGTGGCAGATAAAGATGGGATAGTAGTGGGTTATGCTTATGCAGGAGAATATCATAAACGTCCAGCTTTTCATGGTACTGTGGAAGATTCAATTTATATCCATCAGAATTTTCAGGGTAAAGGTATGGGAACGGAGCTGTTAAAACAATTAATTGTAGAAGCTACTCAGCGTGATTTTAGACAAATGATTGCTGTGGTGGGTGATTCCGCTAATCATGGTTCAATAGCATTGCATAAAAGGCAAGGTTTTGAATTAATTGGTACACTTCACTCAGTTGGTTGGAAGCATGGCCGTTGGTTAGACACAGTAATAATGCAACGACCACTGGGTGACGCGGACAATTATCCTTATAAAAAGCTGAACAAATTATAGAGAGTTGAGAAGTATCCAACCTAATGTTTATAAAAAATAATAGAATGTGAATTTTAATTAGAGATTTATTATGGCTACATCTAAGCAACAAGCAAGATTAATGCGTATAGCAGCTATGTCTTCTGTGGCAGTTGCTATAGTTTTAGTATTAGTTAAAGCAATCGTTTGGTGGTTTAGTGGTTCTGTTAGCTTATTAGCAGGTTTAACCGATTCATTCTTAGATAGTCTTGCGTCTCTAATAAACCTAATTGCTATTACAATTGCTTTAAGGCCTGCCGATCATGATCATCGTTTTGGACATGGCAAGGCAGAGGCTTTAGCTGGGCTTGCACAGGCTTTATTTATTACCATCAGTGCTGTATTCGTCAGTTGGGAAGGCATTAAGCGGTTTATCAATCCCGTGGCATTGGAGAATACCCATTGGGGTATCGCTGTAATGGTGTTTTCGCTTTTTGTTACCATTGGGTTAGTAAGTTTCCAACGTTATGTCATCAAGCAAACAGGATCAACAGCGATTACAGCAGATTCATTACACTATAAATCAGATATTCTTCTAAATATTAGTATTTTATGTGCATTAGGACTCAGTTATTATGGCTGGCAACGTAGTGATGGCTTTTTTGGTGCATTGATTGGCTTCTATATTTTGTGGAGTGCTGTGAGTGTTGGTAAAGAAGCCATAGAGATTTTAATGGATAAAGAATTGCCCGACGAAGTGACAGAGCAAATGCTTGAAGTGGCTAGATCCGTACCAGAAGTAATTAATGTACATGATCTAAAAACACGCAAATCAGGCACCCAATGGTTTATCCAGCTCCACGTCGAATTACCTGCTATGATGAGTTTAGACGATGCTCATCAACACTGCTTACAAGTGAGAAAAGTTTTGCAAGCTCGATGGCCAGCATCGGATGTAATAATACATGCTGATCCTCGTTAATATATTGTTTATAATTTATACCATTTGTTAGTTATCACATAGATTATTTATAGCTTAAACTATAACTGCTTGATTATTTGGAAGGAAAAGTAACAATGAAACGTTCAACAATGGCTACAGTAATGTTAGGTTGTGTATTAGCTACGCCAGTGATGGCATTTGAATTAACAACGGATTTTGTTGTACGTTCTTTGTATGCTTCTCAACAAGTCACTTCTAGTTTCTCAAATGATAAGATAGTTCAAGCTGCACAAGATGATGCGGCTAGTTTTGTGGCTTCTAATGGAGAGATTCGTGGGGCACGTATTGAGGCAGTATTTCAAAAAATACGTAATCAATACCCAGATTTAAAAATAACAGATTTAGAGCTAGCTGAAGCAATTCTCGCTCAGTGAGGAATTATTTAATATGAAAAAACTATTGTGTAGTATAGCTGTGGTGATGGGAATATTATATATTCCAAGTTCCTATGCTATTGATCAAACGAAGGATGTTTTCAATATTACGACCCGTGCTTTTGCGCGTAGTTTGGATTTTACTTCGGATACCACTACTTCAACCCGTGATAAATTTAAATTAGTGCAAGCAGCTAAAAGTGATGCTGCCGCTTTTGTTGCCACAGAAGGCAAAATACAGGGGCCCTATTTAACGAAAGCCTTCGAAGTCATACGAGATGAATACCCAGAAACAGCAAGTATGGCAGACCTAGAGTTAGCTAAAGCTGTGCTTGCTATTAAGTGATTAAGTTAGTCAAATATTTTTTAACTGCTATAAGTGTTATTACTTATAGCAGTTATTGTTTGGCCGATCTTAATTTACAACTCAACACTAAGGGGTTAACAGAACAACAAATAATAGCTTCGCAACAATTGCTAGAAGAGGCTAAATCTGCATTGCCTCCTGCTTTTACTTCAAAGCTTGCTCATAACGTTACTGTCAGTTGGTCAGATACGCTGCCTAATGATGCCTATGGTCGAACCAATGGGCGTTTTGGTCTTTATTTAAATAAAAGATTGCTACCTTCCTTAGTTGATGGAAGTGCTGCTACCGAAAAAAATGATCGTCCTCATGGTACAGTGCGTAGAGAACTATTAGCTACTGTAATTCATGAGTTAGCTCATTTGTATGATGATGCAGGTTTATTTTCTAACGAGCAATTGCCACAGATTCGTTATTGCCAACGATTAGCTAAATCACAGGGCATTAAATCGGTGCCTGCTTATTGCATGGGATTTTTAAATCGACATTTTACGTTGAGTGATGATGCTGAATTTTTAGATTTGGCAGGTTGGCCATTATTAATCGGTGAGTCTGATCTTAGAGATGACCAGAATACACGTATTGATCGTTCGCCCGATCATTATGAGTTAACCAACCCTAAAGAGTTTATGGCAGTGAATATGGAGTATTTCTTATTAGATAAGAATTATGCCTGTCGTCGCCCTCGTTTAAATGATTGGTTAGTAAAACATTTTAATTGGCAGCCAGCACAGCAAACACAATGTTCTAAAGATTATGTTTATCTCTATGCAAATGATACTCCAGATAGCTCTCCATTAGAGCATTTAGATCCAGAACGTATTTATGAGGTTGATTATTTATTTGCTGCGGCTAATAAAAACTGGATGAGTCGTTGGGGGCATAGTATGTTACGGCTGGTTGTGTGTGCGCCAGATAGACCGCGTGGCCCAGATTGCCGATTAGATTTAGAGTATCATCGAGTCTTATCCTATCGCGCCTTTATTAATGATTTACAAATTTCTAGTATTAAAGGATTAACAGGCAGTTATCCATCTAGGTTATTTATCTTACCTTTAAATCAGGTGGTTGATGAGTATACCAAGCTTGAGTGGCGGCCATTAGAATCAGTTCCTCTTAAATTATCTCGGTCAGAGCTTTTGTCTTTAGTGGATCAAGCTGTGGAGCTGCATTGGAGTTATGATGGTAATTATTATTTTATTACCAATAATTGTGCAGTTGAAACCTTAAAGTTATTACGCAGTGGTACCAATAGAACAGATTTGCAAACATTGGATACTATAACGCCAAGTGGTCTATTAAAACTATTAGAAGTTAGAGGCTTAGCAGATATCTCAGTATTAAAAGATCGCAAAGAAGCTATGCGATTAGGTTATTTCTTTGACTCTTATCGTGATCGTTATGAAATGATGTTTCAGGTAATTAAAGAGCAGTTAGCTGTCCCTGAACATTCTGTCGATGAGTGGTTAATGCGCCCGGCATTGTCTCGTCAACAGTTCTTTAAAAAAGCCGACTTACGAGCTACTGCCGCCTTAGTTTTGTTAGAACAAGCTTCTGTAAGAAGACAAACTTTATTGGCTTATCAAGTATTAAAAGATCGTTATTTGAAGCCTACTAATCATTCAGACAATCAGCAGCAAACCTCTGATACACAAGATAATATTCAACAGTTGGTTGAGCATAGTGGATTTCTTTCTAGACCTGCTAGCTTGTTGAAAGATGGCTATGGATTACCTCTACCAGATGAAATAGCTAAGCTATCTGAGGAAAGCCTAGCTAAACAACAACAGCTTGATAAAGTTATGCTTTCTTTAAAAGATCAATTGAAAATGTTATTACCTGTAGATTTAGTAAAAGAATTGGATGGCACAGAGGCGAATATAAAAATATTAAGCGAGCAATTAAGAACTTTGCATACAGCCAGTGGCGGTTTGCAACTTGATAAGCTAAATGAATAATTTAGTTTAAAGCGGATTAACCTCAGTTAAAAACAAATTACTCATTTATTCTTCAGGATATTTCAAACTATTATTATAAAATTTGTCACTTACATATAAGCATAGCATCGTTTGAAAATCACCATCTCCTGTATAGGCTCTAGATAATAGAGTGATAAAACGGTTATCTGAAGTTTTCCATTCTGTATAGTTTTCTTCATCATCGCAATGAGTGATATTAGGTTCTCCTAATAAGTTCATTAATTGTGTTCTTAATATTAGGTAATTCTTTTGATAGAGGGAGAAGCTTTGATCGCTTAAAAATAAATAATTGCCCCAGTCATATTCACTGTAATAAGTGACCGCAATTGTTTTAATAGATCCACAGGGTAAGATGGCTAGTTCGTCTTCATCGTATTTTGCATAGTTAATATGGTATTCATTATAGGGGTGGATTTTTCTTGATTCGTTTCTGTGATCATCGTAGATAAAATCAACAAATTTAAAAGGTTGGGCTGGACTTGACAGTAGTTCGTCAATTAATGCTTTAAGCTCTGCATCAGTGTAGTTAGGAGTGTTATGGAAATCTCTATTAAATAATAATTCAGGTTGTTCAATCTGATTTTTAGAATAACTAACTATTATATTCTGCTGATTATCTTTTAATAAGGCATTATCTTCATTGAATTGTAATGTGGCTATAATTTCTCCATCAGAGAGAACATATTCAATACTATTTTGGTTAGTGATAAAGGCAGGGAGAGTATGGTTATGACCTATGAGCGAATTGTAGTAATAACCATTATCTTTATATTTAGAAAGTGGTTCAATCCAATGCTGTTTATAAAAAATTTCACCTTTACTATTTGCAATTCCCCATTTGGGTTCTATGGTCTGATTATTTTCTTTGCTGCGAATAATGCTTATATTAGAAATATCAAAAAAAGAATGAGCATATTCAATATTATTTTCTGCAAAATTGATAATAACTTCTGCTGATCCTTGTTTTATAAAGGATTCTTTGGTTCTGATAAGCCCGCAATTTAGGCTGCTGTCATCAAAACTTTCATCTAAAGGAAATTCAAAAATAATATTACCTTTAGCATCTAAGCAGCCACCAGTGGAGTTATCTTTATTAAAATAAGCAAGATTGTCTTGATTGTAGTTGGAGATCTTTTGGTAGGTAGGTTTTAATATCCATTCACCATTGGTATTGATTAGACCATATCTATTGGTTTTTGCATCTTTGAATGGTGCAGCTCCTTTACAGGAAAACGGACAACCAATACCTTCTTTATAGTGGACAACCATTTCTGCAGTATTATTGAAATAGGCGGTATAGTAGCTCTCTCGTGTAGTGACAATTATTGGAACTAAGCCGAGAGAGTCAAATATTTTTATATTATGAAGGGTGGGTCTTGGTGAGAATATGGCTGATTCAGATAAAGGTGGTAAAGTCAGTGGATATTGCTGTAAATCACTTAAAGAAAATAGAAACGTTTTTCTATCTTGATTAGTTGCAAACCAAAATTGATTATCTATAGGTGTAGAATAAGGATATTGGCAGGGAATAATAAATTTACCTGTAGTATCAATAATTCCCCATTTTTTATCTATTTGCACACGAGCAAAACCTGCAGAGGTAAACATTTTGGCTTGCTCGAATTGAGGCTCAATAGCCCATTCACCCTTATAGTTTAAATATCCCCACTGATTATCTTGATTAGCGGCATTGATTAATAGGCCATTAGTGGTGTCAGTTGCATTACCAATGTTTCTCAGTGTGTGCTGGAAAAATTGGCCTTTATCATTTAAAACAAAATAATCACTAGTATTGTTAGTTTTTAGTATTCTTATTATCCAAACTTGTTGCATCTAATATTCCTTTTTATCCTTTAAACCTTGTAAATATCCATTGCTGATTATGACGAGATAGGCGCTAGATGTTATTATATTAATTCAAAGTTAATTTACTATTAATTATAGTAATAAAATAATAGATTGAGATAAAAGATGTACGTTACATGGTTAAAGAGCCTAGCTGATAAGCTACACCCACGTGCTTGGGATTTTATTCAATTAATCCGTCTTGAAAAACCCATAGGTATCTACTTGTTATTGTGGCCTACGCTTTCTGCGCTGTGGATAGCAGGTAATGGTAGCCCTTCTGTTAAAAACGTTATTATCTTTTTATTAGGCGTAATATTAATGCGTTCAGCAGGCTGTATTATTAATGATTTTGCTGATCGTAATTTTGATGGCCATGTGGCACGTACTAAAGAAAGACCTTTAGCTGGTAAACGAATTAGTATTAAAGAAGCTTTTATATTCTTTTTTAGTTTATTGTTTATCTGCCTCTTGTTAGTACTATGTACTAATCTCACTACCTTTTATTTATCTTTTGGGGCAGCGGCAGTAGCCGCTTGTTACCCCTTTATGAAACGTTTTACAAATTATCCCCAAGTTGTTTTAGGTGCTGCTTATTCATGGGGAATTTTAATGACCTTTACTGCAGAAACAGGTCAGTTACCTTGGTTTGCATGGTTGTTATTTTTTGCCAATGTGGCATGGACTGTGGCATTTGATACTTACTATGCTATGTCAGATAGAGAGGATGATTTAAAAATCGGTGTAAAATCAACAGCTATAGCTTTTGGGCAGTATGACCGTTTGATTATTGCTATTTTGCAGGGAATTAATTTAGTTGGATTTATCGTAGTAGGTCTTTATTTAGGCTTTGGTATTTATTTCTATGTGGGTTTACTAATTGCGTTAGCTTGTTTTATTTGGGAGTATATTGATACTCGTAGTTTAGACCCACTTATTTGTTTTAAAGCTTTTTTACATAATCATTGGGCTGGGTTAGCTATTTTTATAGGGATAGTGCTGGATTATTTGCTTAAATAGTCAGTTTTAAAAAAAAGTAATAAGTTTTTGTTAAGAATACTTGCAGATATCAACAATAGATTGCATGATATAAAACCTTGTTAACAACTTTTATAAAACATATGGACCCTGACTCGAATAGTTTTCTTTTTTATTTAGCTGATACTTTACTTATTTTATTTGCACTTTTTCTTGTTGTACTTAATGGTTTCTTTGTGGCAGCAGAATTTGCCATGGTTAAGTTACGTGGTACCCGTGTTGAGGCCATTGCTGATGTTAATGGTTGGCGGGGGCGAATTCTAAGAAAAGTCCACCACGAATTGGATGCCTATTTATCAGCCTGCCAATTAGGTATTACTTTAGCGTCATTAGGTTTAGGATGGGTTGGTAAAGCAGCTTTTGCTGAATTAATTACACCATTATTATTTTATGTGGGTATACAGTCAGCAGAAATTATAAATGGTATTTCTTTCTTTGCTGCGTTCTTTATTATCTCTTATTTGCATATTGTTGTGGGTGAATTAGCACCAAAGTCTTGGGCAATTCGTCAACCAGAAAAGCTATCACTGTGGACAGCAGTGCCTTTATATTTATTTTATTGGTTAATGTATCCTGCAATTTGGTTGTTGAACCATAGTGCAAATGCAATTTTGCGTATAGCGGGTCAAGCTGATGTGCATGGTCATGAACACTATTATAGTCGAGATGAATTAAAACTTATCCTGCATTCAAGCCGAGCGCATGATCCTACCGATGGCGGTATGCAGGTATTGGCATCTGCTGTTGAGATGGCTGAGTTAGAAGCCGTGGATTGGGCTAATTCCCGTGAGGACTTAATTTATATCGAGCATGATGCTTCATTAGATGATGTATTAGATATTGTGAAGCGTCATAAATACAGCCGCTATCCAATTTATGATACCGAGACAACAGAGTTTACAGGTATTCTACATATTAAAGATCTATTGTTAGAGTTGGCTGATAGCAGAAGAGATAGATCTGAGTTTGCACTTGATCTTGAAGAGTTATCTCGACCTTTAGATAGGGTTTCTAAAAATACCCCTTTGGGAGAACTGCTAGAACGCTTTAAGCAAGGGGGTGTTCATTTTGCCCTCGTTGAAGAAGCTGATGGTAAAGTGGTAGGCTTCTTGACAATGGAAGATGTGTTAGAAGTTTTAGTGGGTGATATTCAAGATGAGCACCGTAAAACTGAGCGTGGTGTATTAGCTTATCAGCCTGGTAAGTTATTAGTGAGAGGGGATACCCCTTTATTTAAGATCGAACGCCTGTTAAATGTTGACCTTGACCATATCGCTGCTGAAACAATGGGTGGATTAATTTATGAAACCTTAAGCCGTGTTCCTGAAGAGGAAGAGGTTTTAGAGACAGATGGTTTAAGTATCACTGTGAAAAAAATGAAAGGCCCTAAAATCTTATTAGCTAAAGTAACAAAGCTAGATGAGAGTAAGCCTTATAAAGAAAATACCGATTAGATATTTTATCAATTATTGGTAACTCTACCACGATAAATAGTTTTGCTGTTTACAGGCTGTGTGAAGTCATAAGGGATGGATTCTAAAGCCATCCCTACATTACGCTGTACCACAAAGTGTAAATGCGGACCTGTACTACGTCCAGTATTGCCTGAAAGGGCAATTTGTTCCCCAACTTTAACGTGTTGCCCTTCTTTATGGCGAATAGATCCTTTCTTAAGATGTAGATAAACACTCATGGTGCCATCATCATGTAAAATACGTATGAAATTTCCTGCTGGATTCGTTCCTTGCCCTGTTTGGTTATTTTCCACTTTTACTACAATACCAGAGCGAGCTGCAATAATGGGCGTTCCTTCTGGCATACCAATATCTCTGGCATAGCGGCCTTTGGGGCCTGAGTGACTGAATTTTCCGCCTGGTCCTTGAGTTTGCTGAAATGGACCACCTCGCCAAGGAAGTGGATAACGATAAGGCTGTGGTTTGGTTCTTGGATCACCTAGCGCATAGGCTAATTTTGGCGTATAACGCATAGGCTTTGTACGATCAAATGGTGTTAAGGTTACTAAGCGAATTTCTTTTCTTGGGGGAAGGATCCAATGTAATTTTTTATTGGCTGCACCCACTACATTATCAACATTTTCTAATGTAAGCTGGATTTCAACAGGTGCATACAGCTCATTTTTTATCTTAAGTGTCTCGCCACCTGCATGTTTTACTGTGTTTAATTTAACTTGATTTTCGATATGCTCAATAATTTCATCATTTAATTCAAATGGTTTTGAGCCAGGTAATTGTTTATCTGTATAAGTAAGAACACCATTGCTATCTATATATTGGTAAATAGGAGCACTTAAGGTATAAGTACAATAATTACAAAGTAATAAAATGCTGAATACGGCACATTTCTGCTTTGTTAAAGCAGCTCTCATTTATCAACAACCTCAGTATACAAATTATTTATAACCTTCTTATAGTAACCTAGTTCTATATCTAGTAAAGTAATATTAATTATAAATACAGTAAATGTTTAAATTTCTGTATTATATCAGTATATTTTAAAACTATCTGGTTATGATGATAAAAGTAGCAATGATTTTAGACTCATATCTGGATTGTTTTTTGTAAAATGGCAATAGAACAATTAGTGTCTATAAAATAAAGGAATTTGTTATGAAGCATCTTATTTTAACAATGGTCGTTTCACTTTTTACTGTGTTACCTGTTGCTGCGCAGATGTATCGTTGGGTTGATGATAAAGGGCAGGTTCATTATGCCTCCGAACCGCCTCAAGGGCAAAAGGTTGAGCAGATTAAAAAACCAACCTCACCAAAAGTTAATAATCAAGATGTATTTGAAAAAGATGCTGATGATGAAAAAAAACAAGCAGAAGCTGATAAGCAAGCTACTTTTAATCAAGCAGCACAGCAACAAGCACAAAAAGATGAAGCTCAAACGCGATTAGCCTGTGATGGTATGCGTAAAGATTTAGCGCTTTATCAAAATTATCCGCGAGCACGGGTTGATGTAGAGGGTGAGACTCGCCGTTTGACTCCTGAAGAATTAAATACAAGAATTGCAGACTTACAAAAAAATATTAATGAGAATTGTCAGGGATATTAATTTCGTTAAAAAACAGCCTTTTTAAAGGCTGTTTTTTATTTGATGCTATTAAATAGCTTATTTTTACTAAGATTTAGAGTTTTTTGTTAAGTTGAAAATTATTAAAGAATTATTAAACCAATAAAATATCATTTATTAAAATATTCTGCTTCCATTTTTATTTTTTTCTATCAAAGTTTAATGTTTATGGCAAATTTTAGGTTAATCAATCAATACCACTTGACTTATGAACCATTAACAACAACAATTATGCCCACCACTGATATATGACCTTAACGGAAATATTCTTTCAGTAGACATGACGCTTACCAGTGTCGACTTACGTTTACCCAATATGCGTTACCTCGCTTCGGGTTAGAAAACTCGCCACAATGAGTTCTCTAAAGTTTATTAGCTAGCAGCTGATGTAGTCGGCGATTATCATCGTGCATGGTCTGCTAGCAGTGAACTTATACCTAATTTTTTAGTGAGTAATTGCTTTTAGAGGTGAACAAGCGTGGAATTATTATCTGGCGCGGAGATGGTTGTTCGTTTTTTACGCGATGAGGGCGTAAAATATGTTTATGGATATCCTGGTGGCGCATTATTGCATCTTTACGATGCATTATTTAAAGAAAAAGAATTAACCCATATTTTAGTACGTCATGAGCAAGCAGCTACTCATATGGCTGATGGTTATGCGCGTGCTACAGGCAAAGCAGGCGTTGTTTTTGTAACTTCTGGGCCTGGTGCTACGAACGCTATTACGGGTATAGCAACTGCCTTTATGGATTCAATTCCAATGGTAGTTATTTCTGGTCAAGTAACTTCTTCCTTAATTGGTTCTGATGCATTCCAAGAAGTGGATATGGTCGGAATCTCAAGACCTATTGTTAAGCATAGTTTCATGGTACGCCATGCTTCTGAAATTCCAGAAATCATGCGTAAAGCCTTTTATATAGCTGAGTCAGGTCGACCTGGCCCTGTTGTAATTGATATACCAAAAGATACCTGTAATCCAGCAGAGAAATTTGAATATACTTTCCCAGAGAAAGTGAAGTTACGTTCTTATAATCCTGTACAGCGTGGACATTCAGGACAAATTCGTAAGGCTGTTGAGTTATTGTTATCTGCTAAACGTCCTATTATTTGTTCAGGTGGAGGTGTGATATTAGGTCATGCTGCTGCACAGTTAACCGAGTTAGCACGTAGATTAAAATTACCAGTATCCAATACGTTGATGGGACTTGGTGGTTATCCAGGTTCTGATAAGCAATTTATTGGTATGCCAGGCATGCATGGTAGTTATACCGCTAATATGGTAATGCATCATAGTGATGTTATTTTAGCAGTGGGTATGCGTTTTGATGATAGGGTCACTAATGATATTAGTAAATTCTGCCCTAATGCCAAAATAATCCATATCGATATCGATCCTGCTTCTATTTCTAAAACAATTAGAGCGGATATACCTATTGTAGGACCTGTTGATAATGTATTAACAGAAATGATCGCTGTGGTAAATGAGCTTTCAAAAGAAGCTAATGAGAAAGCGTTAATTGATTGGTGGAAGCAAATTGACGAATGGCGTAGTAAAGGTTTATTCCCTTATGACAAAGAGAATGAAACTATTATTAAACCAGAGTTCGTGATTGATACATTATATGAAGTAACTAAAGATAGAGATACTTATGTGACTTCAGATGTAGGTCAGCACCAAATGTTTGCTGCACAGCATTATCTTTTTGATAAACCTAATCGCTGGATTAACTCAGGTGGTTTAGGAACCATGGGATTTGGTTTTCCAGCGGCAATGGGCATTAAATTAAATTTCCCTGATGCAGATGTTGCTTGTGTAACAGGTGAAGGTAGTATTCAAATGAATATTCAAGAGCTTTCTACCTGCTTACAATATGATTTACCTGTTAAAGTTATTTGTTTGAATAATGGTGTATTAGGCATGGTAAGGCAATGGCAAGACATGCAATACAATAGCCGCTATTCTCATTCCTATATGACATCATTGCCAGATTTCAAAAAGCTGGTAGAGTCTTATGGACATGTGGGGATAGGTGTTGAAAAAGCAACTGATTTAAAAGATGCTATGCAAGAAGCTTTCGCCATGAAAGATCGATTAGTATTTATGGATATTAAAACGGATGCGAGTGAACATGTGTATCCTATGCAAATTCGTGATGGTTCCATGCGTGATATGTGGTTAAGTAAAACGGAGCGTACCTAATATGCGTCATATAATCTCTTTATTAATGGAGAATGAGCCTGGTGCGTTATCGCGTGTTGTTGGTTTATTCTCACAACGTAATTACAACATCGAAAGTTTAACTGTGGCAGCGACAGAAGACCCAACAGTCTCTCGTCTTACCTTAACAACTCAAGGTAAGCCAGAAGTTATTGAGCAAATTACTAAAAACCTCAATAAACTTATTGAAGTGGTTAAATTAGTAAATTTGTCTGAAAGTGAGCATATTGAGCGTGAACTACTACTTATTAAAGTAAAAGCGACTGGTGCTCAACGTTCAGAAGTGAAACGTACAGTTGATATTTTTAGAGGCCAGATAGTAGATGTAACGCCAAACCTCTATATTGTCCAATTGTCAGGTAGTACCAGTAAAGTAGACAACTTTATTGCTACTATTGGCTCTATGTCGACTATTGTTGAAGTAGTTCGTACAGGGGTAACGGGTATTTCTAGGGCTGATAAAGTCTTAAGTATTTAGGGTAGCTAGTAGGGAAAATTAATTATATTTCTCAGGGCTAATATTTTATTTATCTATACACAAAATTTATTTTAATATTTAAAGGAAAATTTCAATGCGCGTTTACTATGATAAAGACTGTGACCTTTCAATTATCCAAGGTAAAAAAGTAGCTATTATTGGTTATGGTTCACAAGGTCACGCCCATGCTTGTAACCTAAAAGATTCAGGTGTGGACGTTGTCGTTGGTTTACGTAAAGGTTCAGCAACGGTAAAGAAAGCAGAAGCACATGGTTTAAAAGTGGCTGATGTAGCAACAGCAGTAGCCTCTGCGGATGTAATCATGATCTTAACGCCTGATGAGTTCCAAGGTCAATTATACAGAGAAGAACTTGAGCCAAACTTAAAGAAAGGCGCAACCTTAGCGTTTGCTCATGGTTTTGCTATTCACTACAACCAAATCGTACCACGTTCTGACTTAGATATTGTTATGATTGCTCCTAAAGCGCCTGGTCATACAGTGCGTTCTGAATTCGTAAAAGGTGGTGGTATACCTGATTTAGTGGCGGTATACCAAGATGCTTCTGGTAATGCAAAAAATGTAGCATTGTCTTATGCAAGTGGTATTGGCGGCGGCCGTTCAGGTATTATTGAAACTACTTTCAAAGATGAAACAGAAACTGACTTATTTGGTGAGCAAGCAGTACTTTGTGGTGGCTGTGTAGAATTAGTTAAAGCAGGCTTTGACACATTAGTAGAAGCGGGTTATGCACCTGAAATGGCATACTTTGAATGTCTACATGAATTAAAACTAATTGTAGACTTAATGTATGAAGGTGGTATCGCTAACATGAACTACTCAATCTCCAATAATGCAGAGTTTGGTGAATATGTTACAGGTCCAAAAGTAATTAACGAAGAGTCTCGTTGGGCTATGCGTGAAACATTACAACGCATTCAAAATGGTGAATATGCTAAAGCATTTATCAGTGAAGGTGCTACGAACTATCCAACCCTAACTGCAAATCGCCGTTTAACTGCAGAGCATCCAATTGAGCAAGTAGGTGAACGTCTACGTGCGATGATGCCTTGGATTGCGGCAAACAAAATCGTTGATAAATCTAAAAACTAATTAGATTTATTCAGACTAAAAACGCGACATATGTCGCGTTTTTTTATATTTACAGGAAACTACAACAAAAGTGATTAAATCCTATAATGTAATACCTGAATATGAAGAGTTTACAAATTTTACTTAATATCCTAGCTAGCGGTTATTTTAGAAATGAATAACAATTAGGAAATAGTTAAAAATTATTTTCTGGAAAAATACTCATAGTCAAATTTAGGGAAGATCAAAAACTTAAACAACTATTGTAGTTTGCAAATGATGCTAAATTAATTGAGTTTATTGAAAATATTAACTCTCATGAAGATGGTGATAGTAGTAGAAGAAAAGTAGGTTTGAGTATACTTTAATTCAAATAAGATTAGAATTTCTAACAAAATAAATAAGCATTGTTACATTTTAAGATAATAAAAATGTCATTTCTTGAAAATCAATTCACTATAACCTATATAATAATAAGAGATTTTACTAAGGAACTATTATGAAAGATCAGTCTAACGAACAACCTGAAGATACTTCAATAGAAAATAAAATTTCATTGCCTGTGGATGAATATATTGAAGAAGTGCCTGATGAAAAAGGTCAGAAAGTTCGTCACAAAGGAGTTTATCTATTACCTAATCTCTTTACGACAGCTGCTTTGTTTGCAGGCTTTTATTCAATCGTTAGCGCTATGTATGCACCTGTAGTAGTTGCTCATGAAGGTATAGAAGTAGCAAGAGATTACTTTATTTATTCAGCTATAGCTATTTTTATTGCCATGATACTAGATGGTCTTGATGGACGAGTTGCCAGACTAACGAATACACAAAGCGCATTTGGTGCTGAATATGATTCGCTGTCAGATATGGTTGCTTTTGGCTTAGCGCCGGCCCTATTAGCATTTCAATGGTCATTAGCTGAAGCTGGTAAACTTGGATGGATGGTCGCTTTTATATTTGTTGCTTGTGCCGCTTTAAGACTTGCTCGCTTTAATGTGCAAATAGGCTCAGTTGATAAAAAATATTTTATAGGTTTAGCTAGTCCTTCTGCAGCGGCTGTAGTTGCTAGTAGTGTATGGGCTTTCAATAAACTAGAAATTGGTGGTGAAAGCGTAGTATATCTAATGGTGCCATTAGTAGCAGCAGCAGGTGCCTTGATGGTAAGTAATTTCAAATATTACAGCTTTAAAACATTGGATATCAAAAGTAGAGTCCCATTTATTGCTATATTAGTCATTGTATTACTGTTTGCAATAATAGGCACCGCCCCTGCTTATGCTTTATTTTTTATTTTCTTTGGCTACACTATATCAGGGCCTATACAATTCTTATTACACCTTAAAAAGCGAGATAAAAATAAAAGTCAACTTGACAATAATTTATAAAAACGTATAATTTTGATCCCTTTGTTATTATTTATAGACTTTTGGTTAATTTTGCAGTTAAAAATAAATCGAAAATATCTTAAAAAAGACATTGACAAAGAGATTAAAAGGCGTAGAATGCGCGCCTCATCTGAAGAGTAAAGCTCCAAAGATACAAGTTCTTTAACAATATAAATCAAGTAAATCGTGTGGGTGTTTGTAGTACTGGTAAGAATTATCAGTAATATAAATAACTCGTCATGAATGAGTTTTTAGATTACTGAGCCGTTTTGGCTTCTTATGAAGCAAAAGATTTAAAACTGAAGAGTTTGATCATGGCTCAGATTGAACGCTGGCGGCAGGCCTAACACATGCAAGTCGGGCGGTAACAGGTCTTTCGGGATGCTGACGAGCGGCGGACGGGTGAGTAAAGTCTAGGAATCTGCCCATTAGAGGGGGACAACGCGGGGAAACTCGCGCTAATACCGCATACGCCCTACGGGGAAAGGTGCTTAATTGTACCGCTAATGGATGAGCCTAGATCAGATTAGCTAGTTGGTGGGGTAAAGGCCCACCAAGGCGACGATCTGTAGCTGGTCTGAGAGGATGATCAGCCACACTGGGACTGAGACACGGCCCAGACTCCTACGGGAGGCAGCAGTGGGGAATATTGGACAATGGGGGCAACCCTGATCCAGCCATGCCGCGTGTGTGAAGAAGGTCTTCGGATTGTAAAGCACTTTAAGTTGTGAGGAAGGGGTAGTGTAACGAACTACTTTTGACGTTAGCAACAGAATAAGCACCGGCTAACTTCGTGCCAGCAGCCGCGGTAATACGAAGGGTGCAAGCGTTAATCGGAATAACTGGGCGTAAAGCGCGCGTAGGTGGTTTGTCAAGTTGGATGTGAAATCCCCGGGCTCAACCTGGGAACTGCATCCAAAACTGACTGACTAGAGTACGGTAGAGGTTAGTGGAATTTCCTGTGTAGCGGTGAAATGCGTAGATATAGGAAGGAACACCAGTGGCGAAGGCGACTAACTGGACTGATACTGACACTGAGGTGCGAAAGCGTGGGGAGCAAACAGGATTAGATACCCTGGTAGTCCACGCTGTAAACGATGTCAACTAGCCGTTGGAGTCCTTGAGGCTTTAGTGGCGCAGCTAACGCAGTAAGTTGACCGCCTGGGAGTACGGTCGCAAGATTAAAACTCAAATGAATTGACGGGGGCCCGCACAAGCGGTGGAGCATGTGGTTTAATTCGACGCAACGCGAAGAACCTTACCTGGCCTTGACATGTCCGGAATCTTGCAGAGATGCGAGAGTGCCTTCGGGAATCGGAACACAGGTGCTGCATGGCTGTCGTCAGCTCGTGTCGTGAGATGTTGGGTTAAGTCCCGTAACGAGCGCAACCCTTATCCTTAGTTACCAGCACGTAAAGGTGGGCACTTTAAGGAGACTGCCGGTGACAAACCGGAGGAAGGTGGGGATGACGTCAAGTCATCATGGCCCTTACGGCCAGGGCTACACACGTGCTACAATGGTTGGTACAGAGGGTTGCCAAGCTGTGAAGCGGAGCTAATCTCAGAAAACCAATCGTAGTCCGGATTGAAGTCTGCAACTCGACTTCATGAAGTCGGAATCGCTAGTAATCGCGAATCAGAATGTCGCGGTGAATACGTTCCCGGGCCTTGTACACACCGCCCGTCACACCATGGGAGTGGGTTGCTCCAGAAGTAGCTAGGCTAACCTCGTGAGGCCGGTTACCACGGAGTGATTCATGACTGGGGTGAAGTCGTAACAAGGTAGCCGTAGGGGAACCTGCGGCTGGATCACCTCCTTAAACGAAAGCTGGTACTACAAATACCCACACGAATTACTTGATTTATGATTGCGAAGAACGAATTGGGCGAAGGCCTGAGAAGTTAACAGATTAGGGTCTGTAGCTCAGCTGGTTAGAGCACACGCTTGATAAGCGTGGGGTCGTAGGTTCAAGTCCTACCAGACCCACCAAATGAAGGGGCCATAGCTCAGCTGGGAGAGCGCCTGCCTTGCACGCAGGAGGTCAGGAGTTCGATCCTCCTTGGCTCCACCAGATACCTAATCGAAACAAAAAGCTAGAAGCTAATTCTTTTAAATAAAGAGACTTACCTTCTAACTTTTAAAGTTAGACTGTTCTTTAACAAATTAGATATGCAAAGAAGTAAAGATTAATTAATAATTACTGGTCTAATTATTAATGCTGAGGTGAAAATATTGCGAACTCAAGCGCAAATTTTCGGCGAAACAAATGTCGATTCTTTGGTTGTGTAGCATTAGATTACTAGATAATTTAGGGTTATATAGTCAAGTGAATAAGCGCATACGGTGGATGCCTTGGCAGTCAGAGGCGAAGAAAGACGTGATACCTGCGAAAAGTTACGGGGAGCTGGGTACAAAGCATTGATCCGTAAATGTCTGAATGGGGAAACCCAACTGAGAGAACCTCAGTTATCCAGTACTGAATACATAGGTACTGAGAAGCGAACCAGGGAACTGAAACATCTAAGTACCCTGAGGAAAAGAAATCAACCGAGATACCCCAAGTAGTGGCGAGCGAACGGGGTGCAGCCAGTGTTCAGAAGCATGAGTATTAGTGGAATGGCGTGGGAAAGCCAACCATAGAGAGTGATAGTCTCGTACACGAAAATGCACATGTGGATCTAAGTACACAAAAAGTAGGTCGGGGCACGAGAAACCTTGACTGAAGACGGGGGACCATCCTCCAAGGCTAAATACTACTGACTGACCGATAGTGAACCAGTACCGTGAGGGAAAGGCGAAAAGAACCCCGAGTAGGGAGTGAAATAGAACCTGAAACCGTATGCGTACAAGCAGTGGGAGCGGACTTGTTCCGTGACTGCGTACCTTTGTATAATGGGTCAGCGACTTATATACAGTAGCAAGCTTAACCGAATAGGGAGGCGTAGCGAAAGCGAGTCTTAATAGGGCGCCTAGTTGCTGTGTATAGACCCGAAACCAAGCGATCTATCCATGGGCAGGTTGAAGGTTAGGTAACACTGACTGGAGGACCGAACCGACTACCGTTGAAAAGTTAGCGGATGACCTGTGGATCGGAGTGAAAGGCTAATCAAGCTTGGAGATAGCTGGTTCTCCTCGAAAGCTATTTAGGTAGCGCCTCATGTATAACTTCTGGGGTAGAGCACTGTTTCGGCTAGGGGTCATCCTGACTTACCAACCCGATGCAAACTCCGAATACCAGAAAGTTTTAGCATGGGAGACACACGGCGGGTGCTAACGTCCGTCGTGAAAAGGGAAACAACCCAGACCGTCAGCTAAGGTCCCAAAATTTTGGTTAAGTGGGAAACGATGTGGGAAGGCATAGACAGCTAGGAGGTTGGCTTAGAAGCAGCCATCCTTTAAAGAAAGCGTAATAGCTCACTAGTCGAGTCGGCCTGCGCGGAAGATGTAACGGGGCTCAAACCAAATACCGAAGCTACGGGTTCATCTTATGATGAGCGGTAGAGGAGCGTTGTGTACGCCTGTGAAGGTCAATTGAGAAGTTGGCTGGAGGTATCACAAGTGCGAATGCTGACATGAGTAACGACAATGGGTGTGAAAAACATCCACGCCGAAAGACCAAGGTTTCCTGCGATACGTTAATCGAAGCAGGGTTAGTCGGCCCCTAAGGCGAGGCTGAAAAGCGTAGTCGATGGGAAATAGGTTAATATTCCTATACTTCTAATAACAGTGATGGAGGGACGGAGTAGGCTAAATCAGAGTGGCGTTGGTTGTCCACTTGAAAGGCTGTAGGTAGATCTCTTAGGCAAATCCGGGAGATTATTACTGAGAACTGATGACGATTCATTTATTTTAAATGGAGAGTGATTGATGCCATGCTTCCAAGAAAAGCTTCTAAACTTATGTTATTAGGAACCGTACCCCAAACCGACACAGGTGGTCAGGTAGAGAATACCAAGGCGCTTGAGAGAACTCGGGTGAAGGAACTAGGCAAAATGGCACCGTAACTTCGGGAGAAGGTGCGCTGGTGGTAGGTGAAGTTCCTTGCGAATGGAGCTGAAGCCAGTCGAAGATACCAGCGCCGCTGCAACTGTTTATTAAAAACACAGCACTCTGCAAACACGAAAGTGGACGTATAGGGTGTGACGCCTGCCCGGTGCCGGAAGGTTAATTGATGGGGTTAGCTTAGGCGAAGCTCTTGATCGAAGCCCCGGTAAACGGCGGCCGTAACTATAACGGTCCTAAGGTAGCGAAATTCCTTGTCGGGTAAGTTCCGACCTGCACGAATGGCGTAATGATGGCGGCGCTGTCTCCACCCGAGACTCAGTGAAATTGAAATCGCTGTGAAGATGCAGTGTATCCGCGGCTAGACGGAAAGACCCCAGAACCTTTACTGTAGCTTTGCACTGGACTTTGAACCTGTTTGTGTAGGATAGGTGGGAGGCTTAGAAGCTTAGACGCTAGTTTAAGTGGAGCCGACCTTGAAATACCACCCTGACATGTTTGAGGTTCTAACTCTGGCCCGTAATCCGGGTTGAGGACAGTGTATGGTGGGCAGTTTGACTGGGGCGGTCTCCTCCTAAAGAGTAACGGAGGAGTACGAAGGTGCGCTCGGCGTGGTCGGAAATCACGCTAAGAGTATAAAGGCAAAAGCGCGCTTGACTGCGAGACAGACAAGTCGAGCAGGTACGAAAGTAGGTCTTAGTGATCCGGTGGTTCTGTATGGAAGGGCCATCGCTCAACGGATAAAAGGTACTCCGGGGATAACAGGCTGATACCGCCCAAGAGTTCATATCGACGGCGGTGTTTGGCACCTCGATGTCGGCTCATCACATCCTGGGGCTGAAGCCGGTCCCAAGGGTATGGCTGTTCGCCATTTAAAGTGGTACGCGAGCTGGGTTTAGAACGTCGTGAGACAGTTCGGTCCCTATCTGCCGTGGACGTTTGAGATTTGAGAGGGGCTGCTCCTAGTACGAGAGGACCGGAGTGGACGAACCTCTGGTGTTCCGGTTGTCACGCCAGTGGCATTGCCGGGTAGCTATGTTCGGAAGAGATAACCGCTGAAAGCATCTAAGCGGGAAACTTGCCTCAAGATGAGATCTCACTGGGGATTTAATCCCCTAAAGGGCCGTTGAAGACTACAACGTTGATAGGTTGGGTGTGTAAGCGTAGTGATACGTTGAGCTAACCAATACTAATTGCCCGAGAGGCTTGACTATATAACCCCAAGTTATTTGGTTAAGAATCGAAGAAAGACATAAAGTAAAAGTTGAAAATGAGCAAATGAGTTCGTTTGCCGAAGCTAAGAGTAGACACAAACGTTAATTAATCAAATACTTTGCAACAAGCATATCTAATTTAGGTGATGAGTATAAATAACCAAACTACTTACACCATAAAGAATTGCTTGAGGAAAATAGAGCGTTGGAACCACCTGAATCCTTCTCGAACTCAGTAGTGAAACGACGTATCGCCAATGGTAGTGTGGGGTCTCCCCATGTGAGAGTAGGTCATCCTCAAGCTCCTAAATCAAAGCCCCCTGATCTTATAAAGATAGGGGGCTTTTTAGTTATTGAGACTTTTAAGTCAGAATAGTAAATAGGATTTACAGGCCTTTTGCACTCCCATTATAAATTTATAGAATTACTTCAGTGGGTTTAATACAGCCAAATCCACTTTTATTGGTTGAAATTATTTAAAAAATTAATTTAAATAATCTTTACTCATTAGGCTGTTTCTTAAATTTAGCTTGAGTGCCTCTATTTATTAAGTCAAACAGTTGGCTAGCTTTTATGTAGCTACTAAATGTTTTATAGCCTAGTTCTTTTGGATCAAAGTTTAGGTTTGCTTTAATTTGAGAAAGATAGGCAATACCTTTTGAGTTTGCTGTATTTTTAAAGGCATTAATTAGTTGTTCTTTAGTGCTAAAGTTTTTATTTTGTGTATTATTTTTTAGTTTTATAATGGTATTTTTATTACTAAGTTCAAATAGTTTTGTTGCTTCGATAAAGCTACTGAATTTTGCAAAACCATAATTTCTTGGATCAAAATCATTTAATATTTTATCTAGTTGACCTCTCATTATAGAAAGCGTGGCTTTCCCTTCTTCATCTGAAATGGATTTAAATACAGATAAAATATGTTTGGTTAGTTTTTTATCAGTGGATATATCTATTTTATTATTTATGCTGTTAATTGTTTGTGGTTTTATTTCAGGTTCAACTTTTGGTTTTAGGATTTCTGTATAGATAAAACGGTCACAAGACGCTCTAAAAGCTTGTGGTGTTTTTTGTTGTCCTATACCTAATACTAGTTTTCCAGATTCTCTTAGTCTTGTGGCTAATCGCGTAAAGTCACTATCACTGGATACTATGCAGAAACCATTAAGGTATGTGTGGTTATATAGTAGATCCATAGCATCTATTATTAGAGCACTATCGCTATTATTTTTACCCGTTGTATAGGTGAATTGTTGTATTGGTTGAATAGAGTATTTTAAAAGAATAGGTTTCCAAGGATTAAGTAAATTATTAGTCCAATCTCCATAAATCCTTTTTATATTTGTAATACCATATTTGGCAACTTCAGCTAGTAGTTGAGCAATAATATCAATATCTGCAGTTGTATTTTCAGCGTCAATTAGTAATGCTAAGTTTGAGTTATTTATTTCCATTTTTTATCTCTATTAGCTGTTTAATTAAAGTTAGTATACTGGATAAATTTTCTAGAATTGATTATAAGTTATTATTTCTAGATTAAAACTTTAAAAATATTTAATTAGTATAGTTAGTCCATATACCAATGTTTTGTTGTTGTGCCTTTTGTTGATATTTTAATAGTCTATTGCCTGTAGATTCTTCTAAGTAATCAACACTCGCTTTTGCCATTCCTGTACGTATTTGTTGTTTAGCAATATCTTTGCCACCACATTCTACGTCGCCGATTATAAGCTGATTATTGCGCATATAGACTGTAACCTTAGCTTCTTTATTTAAGCATAATTTAGCTAAGTTTTGTTTTGATTCTTGAGCAAAAGGTTGATTGTTGATAGGTGCTTCAATACCAACCACCATTAAATTTATTTTATTAAGCGTTTGTTGTTTGTCGTAAGAATAATGGCAATTAGCGACTAATGAACCACCATTATTTATATCTAGAATCATGCACAGAAAAAGTTCCATCATATGTTTTACCTTAGCTTAGGAGATTATTAGAATTGTTAATATTTATGCTTAAGTAGTAAGTTTAATAGAATAGCTAAAATACTAACTAATCCTACACCTACTAGGCTAAATGCACCTATTTTCAGAGTTAGCCCACCTATACCGCAGGTCAGTACTACTGAGACTATTACAAGGTTTTTTGGAATAGCTAGATCTACTTTGCCATCAATAATAGTTTTTAAACCAATGGAAGCAATAGTACCGAAAAGAAGTACCATAATACCACCCATTACTGGGGCAGGTATGGATTGAAGGATCGCATTAAATTTTCCAAAGAAAGCTAAAGCAATAGCGAGGATAGCCGCATAGGTCATAATAATGACTTTAAAGTTATGGGTAATCATTAATGCACCAGTTACTTCTGAGTAGGTGGTAATTGGTGGTCCACCAATTAAACCTGCAAAACAAACACCAACACCATCGCCTGTTAGGGTGCGATGTAGTCCTGGTTTCTTTGTATAGTTTTCGCCTGTTACATTGCCAGTAGCCATTACATTGCCAATATGTTCAATAATGGGGGCAATGGCAACAGGGAGTATAAATAGTGCTGCATACCAATTTACTTCTATTGCGTGCAACTCTGGAACAGCAAACCATTTAGCTTCAATGATAGGTTGAAAATCAATTAGTCCCATAATAACTGCAGTAATATATCCAACAATAACGCCTGAAAGAATAGGAATAAGGCGAAACATACCGCGTCCAAAAACGGATACAACGATTGTGGTAAGTAAGGAAATGGCAGCTAATGTAATAGCTTGATAGTAGCCTATAGTTGAGCCGTCTACTTGTCCCATTGCCATGTTAGAGGCGGCTACTGCAACAGATAAGCCAATAACCATAATAATCGGGCCAATTACTACAGGTGGCAGTAGTTTATCGATAAGACCGATACCTCGCCATTTGATAATTAATGCAAAAATAAAATAGGTAAAGCCTGCAGCAAATAAACCGAATTGGGTAGCGCCATGTCCCCATGTGGACATGGCATAACTAATGGGAGCTATAAAAGCGAAGGATGACCCTAAAAAGATAGGTACTTGGCCTTTGGTAATAAGTTGGAATAATAAAGTACCTACACCAGCACCGAGCAGTGCCATAGCAGGATTGAGACCTGTTAATAGTGGTACTAGTACCATTGCCCCAAAAGCAACGAATAGAATTTGTGCCCCTGCTATTAGTTGTTTTATATAGTACATAGTGGCTTACCTTATAAAATAGCTTAACTATTATATAGATAAAAAATTGGTAGCGCGTAAAAATAACAATTATTTAAGTTAATTTATTGTTGAGTAGATAGAAAGTTGCCAATCTGCTTGGTAAATGGGTTGATAGAGTTTTTCTGCCCACTGTTCAAATTGCTGATTTTGGTTGAGTATTTCAAAACTAGGATATTGCCTTAGCAGTACAGCACTTTGCTGGCACTCACCTGATGTATATTCTGTCCCTTCATAAGTTGTCTGAGCTGATTCTAAGTTGTTTTTAGATAACAGGGTAAAGGCAGTTTTAATAGCCACAGGAAGAGGTTGTTGCATTCCTTGTTGGCAACTGATTAATAGAGAGTTAAGTAAAGGAATAGCCTGTTGAGGGTTAATGGGCGCTAAGGATATATAACAATCTAAACCTAGAATAAGTGTCTGTAGAGGTATATTGCAGCTATTAGCGGCTAGTTGTATAACCCAAGGAGCAACTAGTTGTTGCCATTTATATTCTTTACCATTTAGTAATGTGTTAGGTAAAGTAAAGCAGTTTAATAAATGTTCGTCATTTAGTTGATAAAGATTATTTAGCCAACTTTGTAAATGAATATCTTGGTATTGGTAGTTAATAGGTAATGGGGTTGTTATTTGTTGATAGGGTGCTATCAGTAAACGATGTTGCTCTAGTAAGGGCGTTAATTGGTTAATAAGTTCTAAACCTAGTTGTTGACCAAACCCAGCCATAGGAAGCTGTCCACTACGTTGTAGGTTATCAATATTGTTAATTAAAATCTGTTGTATCTGTTGTTCATTTTTATTATGAATAAGACAATTTTTTAATAATTGTTCAGTTATTTGATAACGCTGTAAACCCTTTAGAGAAAAGGGTTCGTCGTCTTCCATAAATTCTCTGGTTTGGTTAAAAGAGACTTTTAGGCGTTGATTAAAAAAGTAACGTACGGGATGTTTAAGAAAACTAGTGAGTTGTTCTAGGGTAACTGGTGTATCAGCAGGAAAGATGGGTAGTTTTTGTTGATTAGTTAAAGCATGATTTTCTTGATAGAGCCCTGCCCATTCTTGAGCATAGCTAAACCAGTTATTCTCATTGTGAAAATAACGACGACTAAAGGGTTGTAAAGCATGTACTTGTGTTAGCGAATTAAGTAGATCTTTGCCATCTTTTGATAGCCAACCACTGGCTAAGTGATCTCTTAGTTGCCCAATAAGAACAGAAGGGGGGCGTTCGCTATTATCACGAATACTGCGGCCTATCCAGCTAATATAAAGACGATTACGGGCGGATAGTAAAGCTTCTAATAGTAAATAACGATCATCTTCTCTTCTCGAACGATCTCCTGGCCTATAATCTTTTGTCATCAGATCAAAATCAAGATGTGTTGAGGGGCGAGGGTAGTCACCATCGTTCATACCTAATAAACAAATAATTTTAAAAGGAATGGCGCGCATAGGCATGAGCGTGCAAAAACTGACTGAGCCTGCAATAAAGTTTTGGGTAAAACGTTCGTTATCTATACCTGCTAGCCAAGCCTCTCTAACAATAGTCAACGGTAGCTGTTCATTTAGACTTGCCTCTTCACACAGGGTTAACCAGTCATCTAGTAGATTAGCTAGCTCCGTAACAAGTTGTTGTTCATTGTCATTGCTTGGTTCGAATAGTAACTCTAGTAGTTGTCTGAGCAGGGTTGCCCATTCAATAGGTAATAAGTGTTGTGATAGTTTCTGTTGAATATCATCCAATACCGCAATAAATTGGGTGAGTGAACCAATAAGAGTAGCTTGATTACCACCAATTTCATCAAAGGGTTGTATAGTTTGCCAGTTAGTATCACTATTACCAATAGCATAGCCTAGTAACATACGGCGTAAACCGAACAGCCAACTATTTTGTTCCATTGTTGTTGGTAGGCCAAGTTTATGCCTTTGTTCTGCATCTAGCCCCCAACGAATTCCTGCTTGGTGTATCCAACGATGGAGGGTAGGTAAATCTTGTTCTTGCCAATTAAAACGTTTACGGATAGCAGGTACATCAAGTAGGTCTAATATATCAGTTACAGCAAATCGACTATCAGGTAGCTGTAGAAGATATTCAAGTGCTATCAGTAATGGCTCTACTTTTCTTTTACCACGATCAGAAAGGGTAAAGGGAATATAACGTTTATCTTGTTTATCAATTTTGCCAAAGGTTGCTTGGATAAAGGGGGCATACTGGTCAATATTGGGTACCATGACAATGATATCGCGTGGCAATAATGATTTATCATGGTTAAATAAGTCAAGCAATTGGTCTTGTAAGATTTCTACTTCACGTTGTGGGCTATGAGCTATATGGAAACGAATAGAATGATCTTGTTCAATATTGACGGTTGGCCATTGCTTACGCGTTTCTGGTAATGCTCTTAATTCAAGAATATCATCCTGCAGTTGCCCTAATAAGGTATCGGTTTTAGGGGCGTCATAAAGATCTATTTTGCCTTCATTGATAATTCCAAAGCGTTGTTGATAACTTTCGGGATCATCGTAGCTATCCAGTAGGTTTATATAGTCACGACCTTGCTTGCCCCAAGCGGCTAGTAGAGGATGACCATGTTGATGGAGGTCTTGAATTTGCAGTTTATTAACTTTTTTCTTTTGGCGGCGATATTCATGGCGTAATAGTTGTTTACCTTCAATAATATCTAACCAATGATAGCGACAAGGATTGTGTACATAGAGCATTACTTGCGTAAATTTAGCTAATATAGCGAGTGCTTCAACCATTTGGGCAGGTAATGCTGAGATACCAAAAATACTAATACGCTTTGGTAGCCCTTTAGGAGCTTTGGTTAGTTGTTGGCAATATTCAATAAAATGCTGATGTACGCCTGCACGACTGCCTTGCATGACTTCTTCTCCTAAATCTTCGAGTAAAAGTCGCCATAGGGCAGGTTGCCAGCGTTGTTCTTGAGGGACAGGTCTTACTTTGCCATGCACATTTTTTAGTTGATCTTTGCCTTGTAACCAGTCTTGTAGCCAATCAGAACGATAAACTTGGTATTGGTCAAATAGATCGGCTAGTTGTTCAGCTAATTGGTAATGTTTACGTTGGTCAATATCATCAGCAAGAAACTGTTTTAATGCAGTGAATAACGGGTTATTCAAGCATTGTGGTAGTAGTCTAAGTAGGCGCCATGTAAGGGGGGCTTTATCTAAAGGCGATTGTTTAGCTACCGCTTTTTCACCTAACACGGTACGATAAATTTGCCATAAAAAACGTGCAGGTAATTGGATATTAATGGCAGCCGCTATACCACAGCCATCATTAATAGGATCGGCAGCGAGGGCTAGCTTTAACCATTGAGCAATACCATTACTTTGCACCAGAATAATTTCTGGTTCTAAGGGAGGTAGAGGATGTTCTTGCAACCAACTAACAGCAAGGTTTCTTAGTTGTTCAAGGTGATTGCCATGTACAATCATTAAGCCTGACTGCAATGGTGACCTCCAGATAGATAGAAATAAATAAGGGGGTATTTTACACCCCCTTGTTAATTATTCGCTAACTTTCTGTAAGTAGCGGAAAAAATCAGAGTTGGGATCAAGTACTAGCACATCGTTTTTGTCTTTAAAACTTTCACGATAGGCTTGTAGGCTACGATAGAAGTTATAGAATTCTGGTGCTTTAGAATAAGCGTTAGCATAGATGGTTGCCGCTTCGGCATCGCCCTCACCGCGTATCTCTTCAGCATTACGATAAGCTTCTGCTAAAATAACTTGTTTTTGACGATCTGCTTCTGCACGAATTCTTTCAGCAGCTTCACGTCCTTCCGCACGATATTTTTGAGCTTCACGTTCACGCTCAGTACGCATTCTGGCGAATACACTGTCATAAACTTCTTTAGGTAAATCAATCGCTTTAATTCTTACATCAAGCACTTCAATACCTAACTCTTTTTGAGCCATTTTATTAAGCGAATCGGTTACTTGTTCCATCACTTCATTACGGCCACTGGCAGATTTGCTAGTGGATTCTGTTAATTCGCCAGAATCATTCACTAATTCGTTAAGGGTTTTATTACCAAATTGATTACGTAATGCAGCATCTAAACGGCGACCTAAGCGTTCATCGGCGATAGCTTTTTCACCACGTACACTGGTGTAGAATAGTTCAGGATTAGAAACTCTCCAGCGCGCGTAGGCATCAACCATAACAGATTTCTTTTCTTTAGTAAGAAAACGTACATTGGGTGTTTCTAGCGTTAGTAGACGACCATCAAAAAGTTTAACTTTATTGATGATAGGCCATTTAAAATGTAAACCTGGCTCTAAATTAGATTGTTCTATTTCTCCAAAGCGCAATAAAATGCCTTTTTCTGTTTGTAAAACAATATAAAGTGAGTTCCAAGCAAAAATAACAAGTAGGAAAACAAAGACTAAAGGAAAAAGTAATTTATTACTCATTAGCGGTTCCCCCTTGTTCTTAAGTCTGTGCTAGTAGGTCTTTGGCTACTAGTATCCATAGGTGGATTGTATGAGTTAATACCAGTGCTAAAGTTACTATTAGCAGTAGAGTTGTTGGTTGGTATAGCTGGTTGATTATTCATTAACTTATCGATAGGTAGATAAAGCAATTGGCTTTGTCCATCTTTACCCGTAACTAGGATTTTACTGGTTTTGGTAAGTATTTCTTGAATAGTTTCAAGGTACATACGTTCTCTAGTTACTTTAGGAGATTGTTGATAAGCCGCTAGTAATTTTTCAAAGCGAATTGCTTCACCTGTCGCTCTATCAGCAATGGCTTCACGATAACCAGTAGCTTGCTTTTCGATACGTGCTGCTTCACCACGAGCATCAGGAACAATACCATTTTGGTAGGTTTCTGCTTCGTTCTTTAATTTTTGTTGCTCTTCACGGGCACGAATTACATCATCAAAAGCAGATTGAACATCTGATGGCGCTGTGGCGCTTTGGATATTTACTTGCGTGACTTGAATGCCTGTTTCGTACTTTTCAAGCATTTTTGTTAATTCTTCTTGAATATCACCCGCCATTTTTTCACGGCCACTCGTTAGGATATCATCCATATTAGTTGAGCCTGCTACTTGCCTTAAAGCACTGTCAGTAGCATTTTCTAGGCTTTGCTCAGGGGCATCATTTTTTAGAACGAATTTTTCTAGATCAATAATACGATATTGAACAGTGAGAGGAATTTCTACAATATTCTCATCACTGGTTAACATTTGTCCATGTTTGCTGTAAGAGCGTTCTGCAGTTACATTGACCTGAAACTTAGTATCTATAGGAGGAAAATAGATATGTAGGCCAGGTTTAACAGTATCATGGTATTTACCAAAGCGTAAAATAACAGCTTCTTCTTGTTGATCTACTACATAGATCGCCTTAGAAAGCCAAAAACCAATAATAACTACAATGATAATTAAAATAATAGGTAAGATAGGAATTGCAAAGTCACCACCACCATTATTTCGACCTGAGTTATTATTAGAGGTTTTTTTACCGCCTAAGAATTTGTTAAAAGACTCTTTGACTTTACGTAAAGCTTCATCAAGATCAGGCGGGCCATCATTGCCACCATTGTTTTTAGGTGGTTTGCCCCAAGGATCTTGATCACGATTTTTATCTTTATCATTATCGTTGTTATTTGAATTACCAGGCTCATTCCAAGCCATAATTCCTCCCAAAATATAATTAATGCCAGTAGTTGTTTATTATGGCATGAAAGAACATATTTAAAAGAATGAATTATAGCAAAAATAACTATTATATTGCCGAAATTTATTGCAAAGTATGTTTTATAATAATTTATAAATGGTAATAGGATTGATAACTAATGAAATTAGTAAAGTATTGGTTGATTATTGTTCTAGGGGTAATATCGCAAGCAGTAGTAGCGGAGAATAGTCAGCTTACTTTTGCTAAGCAATTATTAACAATTAATGGCATTAAATTACAGGTTGAATTAGCGGCTACTGAACAACAGCGCCAACAAGGGTTAATGTTTCGTAAAAGCATAGAGGCGGGGCAAGGCATGTTATTTTATTTGGATGAAGACTCAATGCCTTGTTTTTGGATGAAAAATACTTATATACCATTATCATTGGCCTTTATTGATAAGCAGAAACAGATTGTACAAATTGAACAATTACAGCCAGAAAGCCTTAACCATGTATGTGCCATGCAGCCTATTAGCTATGCATTAGAGGTGCCACAAGGATGGTTTAGTGAACAAGGAATTGATATTGGGATGTTGGTAGAAGGAATAAACCATCCTATACCTTAATATTTAGCTATAGGATGGTTATATTAAATTAACTATCTAGTAGCTGCTTATTACGTACAGCACCTTTGTCTGCACTGGTTGCTAATAAAGCATAAGCTTTAAGTGCGGTACTGACTTTTCTTGCTCTTGGTGCAGCAGGTTTCCAACCTTTTTGTTGTTGTACTGCGCGACGATTAGCCAACTCTTCGTCGCTAACAAGAAGTTGAATAGAACGGTTAGGAATATCTATTAATATCTTATCACCGTTTTGTACCAAACCAATATTGCCACCTGATGCTGCTTCTGGTGAGGCATGACCGATAGATAGGCCAGATGTACCACCAGAAAAACGTCCATCAGTTAATAAAGCACATTGCTTGCCTAAACCTTTGGATTTAAGGTAACTGGTTGGGTAGAGCATTTCTTGCATACCTGGCCCACCACGAGGACCTTCATAGCGAATAACCACTACTTCGCCTGCTTTTACTTCGTCAGCTAAAATACCTTTAACAGCCGCATCTTGGCTTTCAAATACATGGGCGGTACCTTCAAAACGTAAGATAGAATCATCTACTCCAGCTGTTTTAACTACACAACCATCTTCAGCAAGATTGCCATATAGTACTGCTAGTCCACCATCTTTAGAGTAGGCATGTTCATAATCACGAATACAACCCTCAGTGCGATCTAGGTCAAGACTAGGCCAACGGGTTGATTGACTAAAGGCTTGCTCGGTACGTATGCCAGCAGGACCTGCTTTAAAGAAAGTATGTACAGCTTCATCATTAGTTTGGCTAATATCCCATTGTGCAATAGCATCTGCTAAGGTTTTGCTATGTACAGTATTAACAGAGGTATCTATTAGTTCTGCTTTAGCTAATTGGCCTAGAATACTAAAAATACCACCAGCACGATGTACATCTTCAATATGATATTTCTGCACATTAGGAGCAACTTTGCAAAGCTGTGGCACTTGGCGAGAAAGCTCATCAATGACTTTCATATCAAACGCGACTTCACCTTCTTGAGCAACAGCTAGTAAATGTAGAATGGTATTGGTAGAACCGCCCATTGCAATATCAAGTGTCATCGCATTTTTGAAAGCAGCTAAGGATGCGATATTGCGTGGTAATACGGAGCTATCGTTTTGTTCATAATAACGCTTGCAAAGGTCTACGACGAGATGAGCAGCATTAACAAACAACTGTTTACGATCTGCATGAGTTGCCAAGGTAGTACCGTTGCCAGGCAAGGATAAACCTAGTGCTTCTGTTAAGCAGTTCATAGAGTTGGCGGTAAACATTCCAGAACATGAGCCACAAGTAGGGCAAGCGCTACGCTCATATTCTGCAACTTGTTCATCTGTATAGTTATCATCAGCGGCAATAACCATTGCATCAATTAAGTCTAGATTATGGTCTGCTAACTTAGTTTTGCCAGCCTCCATTGGGCCACCAGACACAAAAACTACGGGGATATTAAGGCGTAATGCCGCCATTAGCATACCAGGTGTGATTTTATCGCAATTAGAAATACAGACTAGGGCATCTGCGCAATGGGCATTAACCATGTATTCTACAGAGTCAGCAATAATTTCTCGGCTTGGTAGCGAATACAGCATGCCATCATGTCCCATAGCAATACCATCATCAACCGCAATAGTATTAAACTCTTTGGCGACACCGCCTGCTTTTTCAATTTCACGGGCGACCAGTTGGCCTAAATCTTTTAGATGAACATGGCCTGGTACAAACTGGGTAAACGAGTTAGCCACAGCAATAATTGGTTTACTAAAATCTTCATCTTTCATACCCGTTGCACGCCATAAGGAACGGGCACCCGCCATATTACGGCCTTGGGTGGATGTTTTGGAACGATAGTCAGGCATTGAAAGCTCCTGTTTTCACGGCAATAGTTTAATTATTAACGTGAGTGGATTAGTAAATACATTGTTAGGTAAACAAGGGTATTTAATCCTAATCATGCGATACATTCGGGGTAACCAACTTACTCGTAAAACTCACAATCACAGTAGAATAATGGATAAGTATTCTACAACGGTATTGCAAAACAACATACAACTTTATCTCGTTATTTATAGGATTAACATTTATTGTGAAGTTTCCTAGTAAATAATAAGATTTAATTGTTTAATCAATAGGCTGTTGTTGTGCTTCTCTGTCTCGATAGCCTAATAAATATAAAATGCCATCTAACCCTAGGTTAGAAATAGCTTGTTTAGCTGATTGTTTAACCAATGGTTTGGCTCGGAATGCAACACCTAACCCTGCAATACCTAACATCGGTAAGTCATTTGCTCCGTCACCTACCGCAATGGTTTGTTCTAAGCTTATGTTTTCTTTTATCGCTAACTCTTTTAATAGGTTAGCTTTTCTTTGCGCATCTACAATAGGCTCAATAGCTACACCTGTTAATTTGCCATCTACTATTTGTAGTTCATTGGCATAGACATAATCAATGCCTAGTTTTTGTTGTAATTTTTTAGCGAAGTAGCTAAAACCACCTGAAAGAATGGCTGTTCTATAACCGAGCTTTTTAAGCTCATCAAATAAATTTTCGGCTCCTTCAGTTAGTGGTAGATTATCAGCTATTTCCTCTAATACAGTTTCAGGCAGGCCTTTGAGTAACGCTAAGCGTTCTTTAAAGCTTTCTTTAAAATCAATTTCACCACGCATAGCTCGTTCAGTAATAGCCGATACTTGCTCACCAACGCCTGCTGCTTTGGCTAGCTCGTCAATGACTTCTGCTTCAATAAGGGTTGAATCCATATCAAATACAGCTAAGCGACGATTACGGCGATAAATACTGTCTTGTTGGAAAGCAATATCTACACCTAACTCAGCACCTACATTTAGGAATTCGGCTTTCAATTTGGCAGTATCTGCTTCACCACGAACGGAGAATTCAATACAGCCTTTACTGTTTTCTGGCGAAGTACTAAGAGGAATACGACCAGATAAACGGTCTATGTGATCAATATTAAGATTATGAGCTGCTGTGATAGTACTTACTCGACAGAGTTGTTCAGCAGTAACTTTACGAGTTAGTAAGGTTACAAGATGACGTGGCTTACCTTGACCAGCAACCCAAACATGGTAATCTTGTTCAGAAATAGGAGTAAAGCGCACTTGCTGATCTAGTTCGTAACCACAGAATAATACATCTTTTAGAACATTAGAATCGCTATTATCAGGAAGCTCTACAAGAATACCAAAAGATAGTGTGTTATGAATCACTGCTTGGCCAATATCAAGAATTTGCGCCCCCCCAGCAGCTAACACACCTGTAATTGCTGCAGTAAGTCCAGGACGGTCTTCTCCAGTAATATTAATTAAAATAATTTCACGCAATCTACAATCTCCAACACTGTAAAGCACAAATTTTTACTATTTTAACTTGTTTAAGGGCTTTCCCCAAAAAAAAACGCTCGTTATACTAATATATTCCTATTTTTAAAAGAGTTTTGCTTGTGAAACAGCAACAACATGCTAAAAAAGACAATCTTTTTTTATATTCCAACCAAACAATACGACAAAAACGTGTCTCTCTCGTTGCAAGTTTGATCTTGCAATGTTTGTTAGTGTTAGCTATTGCCTTTGGTGTTTACGCTTGGTTGGTTAATGATCAGTTTAAACTTTCAATGCGTCAACAGGCTGATGCGGTAGGGCAAAGTTTATTAACTCAAACTGCCGAAAGGGCAGCGGAGTTATTAGCCATTGATGATAAGTTAGGGCTGAATATTCTGTTAGGTTCATTGGCTAAAAATCCATTAGTTGCTGATGTGGGTATTTATGATGGTGAAGGTAATGAGTTATTTCGTGCAGGGCTCAAACAGTTTACTCACACCAATAAAACAGACTTATATAAAGAAAAATTAGCTGTCCAAAAACAGCCAAATGTTGAATTACGGCTAAGGTTAAATCATCAGCAGTTTCAGTTACCTTGGGTGGTGAGTATTGAGCGTGCTATTATTATTGCAGGAATTTTACTGGTTGCTGTGTTAATTTTTATCTTTAGATTAGGTCGTAAAATTACTGTGCCAATTGCTCAATTACGGGAGTGGGTGAGGGATCCCGTTATGCCCGTTCCCGCTAGTGATCGTCAAGATGAAATAGGCGCTTTAGCGAGGGAGTTACAAACTAAATTAATTACAGCTGAAGAAATTGAAGCATATTACGCACAGTTTATTGAGCCAGAGCCTGAGGTGGTTGAAGCTGAGGTTGTGAATATTAAACAGGCTGAAGATGAGTTAACAGATAGTAATTTTGATCAGTCCTTTCTCGATGAAATTGCTTGTTTTGACAGCGCAGAGAGTACTGATAAAGATATAGCTGTTGCTAGTGATTCACTGGCAACAGATAAACAAGAGTCAGAAAGTGCTGTAACTATACCACCGCCTACACAAACTGCCGTATTGTATATACGATTGGGTGGGCAAGATAAATTAAAATTATTATCCAAAGAGCGATTAATTAATTTATTACAGCGTTATCGTGATTGTTTAGATCAAACTGTACGTATTTATAAAGGTGAAATACATACTTTAAATGATGGTAGTAGTTTAGTGCTATTTCATGGGCGGGGTAATGATACAGATACTTATTTAACCCATGCCATCTGTTGTGGTGAATTAATGCGTGGCTTAAGCCATGAATTACAAGTTGAGCTAGCTGATACTAATATTACTCTATTGTTGCAAATAGCGTTGGCACAAGGTACAGATTTATTAGGGTTAACACCTCAAGAGTTATTAGAGAATGCAACTATTAAATTAGCTCAGTCATTGGTTGATCATAGCCGTAATTTATTATTAATGGATCAATCTGTTGCAAGTGACGAGAGGATAGGGATTTTAGCTAAGATTAGAGGATTAGCTAATCCAACAGATACCTTTTGTATTGAACGTGTGTTAGAACCTTATGCTGAAGTGCTTGAAAAACAGCTAAGAAATATGCGTAATAATAAATTGTAGACAATAAAAAAGCTGCTTAATAAGCAGCTTTTTTATATTAGATAAGACTATATTTTTGGTATAACATAGTTCTGTTGAGTGATTAAGTCCACACCGCACTCTAAGTTTTCAAACCAATTGATAAACTTATTAACCATTTCTTTACCTTTGAATGGGCGACCATGCTGAGGAACCATCATTTCAATATCTAAACCACGAATCATACTTGCCCAATAGCGACCGATTTTGTTACTAATCATGTAGCGTTGGTGGAAGCCAAGCATATTTGGTAAGTGTTCTTCAAAGTTCGTAACGGGCTCTGCATCATCTACAATAGATGCACCTAAGTCACCAGAGAATAAGATTTTACTTACAGGATCATATATTTGGAAGTTACCTTCCGAATGTAGGAAGTGTGCGGGTACAGCCATTAATTTAGTATCACCTAAAGGAATAGCACCACCTGCATCAGGTAATTGAATGATACGTTCATAAGTGTTAATGCCATGGCTATTAGAAAGATAGTTAGCCACTAAGTGAGGTAAGAAACGCGCCCATAACTTAGAGCAAATAACACGTGCATTAGTGTGTAATAACCATTTGTCTAAAGATGCCACGATATCTGGATCTTGATGAGATGCAAAGATATAAGTCAAATCTTTTAGGGCTAAATGCTTAGCAATCTCTAAAGTTAAAGTGGTATAAGTTAAATCTCCACCTGGATCAAGGAGGATAGCCTGATCACCGTCTAAAATCACAAATTGATTAGACTGTACACCACCACCTGTAACAAGGTTATCAAAACAGACACACTTATGGGTGCCATTATCAAATAAAGTAATCGGATCGCGTCGCATGAGATACCCTCTAAAAATGTCTCATTATTTAATCATTTACTTGAGTAGAGGTTATGACATAAGTCAAAAGCATTACTCATCTATCAAATATGTTGCGCAAGGCTCTATACAATAGCTTACAAATGATTTTATTGGTATAGCTTAACTCAAATTAATATATATTTATACAGTGTATTGTTATAATTATCGATAGTTATTTGTTCAAATTGTGAAAAAAGTGTGAAATTTAAATAACTAGTTGACTATAAGCAAACTTTTTTTAAATTATAACTTGTTATTTTCATAGTCTAATTTTTATAAATGAGGTATTTGGTTGTTGTCTCTGCTATTAAAACTTATCCAAAATAAAGTGTATTAATATTTTATGTTGAAAAAAATATTCAAATCTGTAGATAGCCTTTTTAAACGCTCTGATAAGCCATCAGAAAGTGTTCAACCATTACCCCAAAAAAAATATATATTAGAACAAGAACATATTAGCAAAAATGCGTTAGAAACCATTAAAAAACTTCATAAAGAAGGTTATGAAGCTTATTTAGTGGGGGGGTGTATCCGTGATTTATTACTTAGTTTACGTCCTAAAGATTTTGATGTGGCTACCAATGCAACCCCCGAACAGGTCAAGAGAATTTTTCGTAACTCAAGAGTGATTGGTCGTCGTTTTAAATTAGTTCATGTTTTTTGGGGTAGAGAGACTATAGAAGTAGCGACTTTCAGAGGTCCACACAGTAAAGATGATATTGCAACGGATGCATCGCAACACAGTAATGGTCGGATATTACGTGATAATGTCTATGGCTCAATGGAGCAAGATGCAGCGCGACGAGACTTTACGATTAATGCGTTTTATTATGATATTGTAAAAAAACGAGTTGTGGATCATGTAAATGGTTTAGAAGATATTAATAATAAAGTAATTCGTTTAATAGGCAATCCACAAAAACGTTATCAAGAAGACCCCGTAAGAATGTTACGGGCGATCAGATTTGTGGCAAAGCTAGATTTTTCTATAGCCCCCGAAACTGAGCAACCGCTTAATCAGCTAGCTTATTTGTTAGCAGATATTCCTGCTGCTAGGTTATTTGATGAGGTATTAAAATTATTTTTATCTGGTAATGCAGTAAAGATATTTACACTACTTTGCCAATATAATCTATTTCGTTATCTATTCCCTTTGACAGCAGAAGTTTTGGCTAAATCGCCGCAGGCCGAAAAGTTTATTCAGCAAGCTTTGATTAATACGGATGCAAGATTAAATAGTGGAAAAACAGTTAACCCTGCTTTTTTATATGCTAGTTTATTGTGGCCAGTATTATTAGAGCGATTGGGCAAACCAATTTCTGAAAAACTCCCTAATCTGTTAGATTTACACGATTTAGCCAATGATATAATTGTTGAGCAAAGTAAATATACAACTATTCCTAAACGCTTTGGTATACCGATGCGTGAGATTTGGGAAGCACAAATTAGGCTGACCAGACGGCAAGGTAAAAAAGCAGATGCTTTACTATTACACCCTCGTTTTCGTGCAGGTTACGACTTTCTGTTATTAAGGGAGTCTATTGGAGAGGATACAGAGGGCTTAGGTAAGTGGTGGACAGCTTATCAACAAGCTGATGATCAGCAAAGACGAACAATGATTCGGCAAGTAAATGGAGATAAAAAGCCAAATCGAAGAAAACGCCATTACTATAAGCCCAAAACAAAGGATAAGGCAGAGGGAAAAATTGACTAAGCAACTTGTTTATATTGGTTTGGGTAGTAATTTACAAGATCCTGTTAGCCAGTTAACCACAGCATTAACAGCCTTAGCTAATCTGCCTAATACTCAATTAATTAAGCAGTCTTCGTTATATATAAGTGATTCATTGGTAGAAGGTCAGCCTCAATATATTAATGCTGTTGCTTGTTTAGAAACAAGCTTGGTCCCAGAAGTATTTTTGGATTATTTACAGCAAATCGAAAATAAACATGGAAGAGTTCGCACAGAACGATGGGGAGCGAGAACCTTAGATTTAGATATAATTCTCTATGGTAATCAACAAATTAATACAGAGCGTTTAACAATACCTCATCCACAAATGGCTTTGCGTTCCTTTGTACTAATCCCTTTATTAGAAATAGCGCCAGCAATTTGTTTGCCAGATGGCAGAGCAGTGACTGATTTACTGGCCGATTGTCCTTCACAAAATTTGCAAAGGTTATCAAGTTAATGTTTATCAATATAATGATACTGATCCTAGTTTTAGGTATCAAACTCGTTAAGGTTGTTAGGTAATGAGTGAAACGAACTTAACTTATTATTACTTAACATAACTAAAGCAAAAACTAGGCTTAATCAAATATACTTTCAAAAGAGTATTTTGTGCAAAGCTAATAATATGGCTAATTTCCTAGTTAATAATTAAATTATCTTTATGAATAAGTTCTGGCTCATTGATAAAACCTAAAACTTTTTCAATTTCATCTGAGCTTAAACCGATAATTTTTTGTGTCTCTGTAGCGTTGTAGTTAATCAGCCCTCTGGCGATTTCCATACCTTCTAAATTAGTACAGGCAACCATTTCACCACGTCTAAAATCACCTTCTATATTTTTTACACCCACAGGAAGTAAACTTTTATGATATTGGGTGAGTGCAGTTACAGCGCCGTTATCAAGTGTTATTTTGCCTTTAACTTGTAGTTGCCCTGCTAACCACTGTTTGCGAGCTGCAATAGGTGATTGATCAGGTGTTAGTAGCGTTCCTATACGTTCACCTTGTTGTATTCTGGTAATGACTTGGGGAATGGTGCCACCGATAATAATGGTATTTGTACCAGAACGAGCAGCAAAACGGGCTGCTCTAAGTTTAGTTTGCATACCGCCACGACCTAAGTTACCTGCACCTCCAGCAACATCATCTAAGCTAGGATCATTAGCTTTAGCTTCGTAAATTAACTGAGCATCTGGATTATTACGTGGATCAGCATTAAACATGCCATCACGGTCAGTAAGAATAACTAATAAATCTGCTTCAACTAGATTAGCTACCAATGCAGCTAGGGTATCGTTATCACCAAAACGAATTTCATCGGTAACTACCGTATCATTTTCATTAATTACAGGAATAATATCTAAATCGATTAGGGCTCTTAAGGTACTACGGGCGTTTAAATAGCGTTTGCGATCAGATAGATCATCATGGGTCAGTAAGATTTGGGCTGCTTGGCAATTAAACTGATCAAAACAGTTTTCCCAAGCTTGCACGAGTACCATTTGACCAATAGCAGCCGCTGCTTGCAGTTGGTGCATTTCTTTAGGTCGAGTATCCCAGCCTAGTTTACTCATGCCTGCAGCAACAGCGCCTGATGAAACTAATATAAGTTCAATACCTTGATTTCGTAAGGCAACCATTTGTTCAACCCAGCCACGCATAGCATTTGGATCTAGTCCTTTACCATTAGCAGTAAGTAAAGAGCTACCTATTTTTATAACCCAGCGTTTGGTTTGGGAAACTATTTGCCGCATGATTGTTAATATCCTAAAAATACAAATCCAGAGTTTATCTATTTTATACTTTATAAAAAGAAATAATAAGGTGGTTTGGTATGGGATAAAGCAATTAATTTTATTATTGTAAAACAATTGTTTTAATTTTTAAATGGGTTATTATTAATAATAATGAGTTAGCTATAGTAGTAAGTGATTTGTCCATATAATATAGGGAGTATAAAGTGACAAGGGCTTTAATCATGTTGTTATTACTAAGTTTGACAGGTTGTACAACATTTAAAACAAACGCAATATTGGAGCGTTTTGAAACACCAGATGAAGTAATAGCTGTAATAGGTGAGCCTAGTTATATACTAGATAATCGTTATGTATGGCGTTTTAATACTGAGACTCGAGAAACTGTTTTTCGAACGACTCCCTATACTACCTTTGAAACGAAGTATATTAATGGCCAACAAATGATGGTTCCTAAAACAAAATATCGCTATGAAAGTGAAAGCATAGATGTGATTAGGAGTTGTGAGTTAATATTAGTAGCAGATAATGAGCAAAAACTGATTTTTAGAGAGGCAATAGGTAATTATTGTAATGGGCTTTATAATAAGAAATTAAGTAATTATTTGATGGATCAAGGCAAGTTAAGTAAAGCACATATTTTAGTTCACGCTTTAATATTTATAGTAAGTGTTGCTGGTGCCTATGGATCATTGGCAGGGAACTAGTGATATAATTTACGCTCTAATATTTATCAATAATAATCATGTTATCACTCGTCAATACTCAGTATGCACTATACAATATTTGGTGCTATACGTAGTTCATTACTAATTTCACAATAAAGTAATTTATGAATAATAATTCGTTAACAATTAAATGGCGTACCCAGCCAGAGTTACATGAGCAACTCGCAGAACAAGAAGCTGATTGGCTATTTAATGAAGATTCTCTTACCCAAAGATTAACAGCAATTAGTCAACAACAATTCTCTATTGAGGTATTACTGGAAGAGTGGCAGACATTACGTCAAGATGAATACCAAAAGCTTGCAGCCCCTACTGATAAGAAAGGTTGGGTTAGAGAGGTATTTTTAAAAGGCTGTGGTGAGCCTTGGGTTTACGCGCGTAGTGTTGCTTTACAAACTGATTTAAAAAATGATCAATATGATTTAACTAATATTGGTGAAAAATCATTAGGCTCTATATTATTTATTGATAAGACTTTTCAAAGAACACCCCTTGAAGCAACGCGATATCCTGCTGAGCTATTACCAGCAACTCATCAGTTTCAAAACTTATGGGGAAGGTGGTCAAGTTTTATTAATGACGAAGTCAATGTGATTGTACAAGAGATCTTTTTGCCTGCTTTTTGGCAAAAAATACAAGAGCAAAAATTAAGGGCAATATAATCATTGCCCTTTATAGAGAGATTAAACTTTTAAGAAGTTTAAAATACCTTCAGCAGCTCCACGACCTTCTGCAATAGCAGTCACTACTAAATCAGAACCCCTTACCATATCACCCCCTGCAAATATTTTTGGGTTATTGGTTTGGTATTGATAAGGACCAGTTGCTGGCGCAACTACTCTGCCTTGGCCATCTAAGTTAATTTTATATTCCTCAAACCAAAGTGCAGGACTAGGGCGGAAACCAAAAGCAATAATAACTGCATCAGCAGGTAATATTTCTTCTGAGCCTGCAATAGCGACAGGTGAGCGGCGACCTCTAGCATCGGGTTCACCTAATGCTGTTTCTACAACTTTGATACCTTCAACCTTGCCATTACCAATAATCTCAATAGGTTGACGATTAAATAAAAATCTAACCCCTTCCTCTTTAGCATTTTTTACTTCTTTGCGAGAGCCAGGCATATTTTCAGCATCTCGACGATAGGCACAAGTAACCGATGTTGCGCCTTGACGAATAGAGGTACGAGTACAGTCCATAGCGGTATCACCACCACCTAATACAACCACTTGTTTACCTTGCATAGAGATAAAGTGATCGGCAGATTTCTCAAAGCCAAGGTTATGATTAACATTAGCAATTAAGAAATCTAATGCATCATAAACACCTACTAAGTTTTCCCCAGGAAAGCCACCTTGCATGTAAGTATAAGTACCCATACCCATAAATACAGCATCATATTCGTCCAGTAGCTGTTGTATAGAAATGTCTTTACCAATTTCGGTATTAAGACGAAACTCAATTCCCATCTCTGTAAAAATCTCACGACGACGACTCATTACAGTTTTTTCTAATTTAAATTCTGGAATACCAAAAGTAAGCAGTCCACCGATTTCTGGGTTACGGTCAAATACAACAGGCGTCACGCCATTACGTATAAGTACATCTGCACAGCCTAAGCCAGCAGGGCCTGCACCAATAATAGCTACTTTTTTACCTGTGGCTTTAACATGAGAAATATCTGGACGCCAGCCCATAGCGAAAGCAGTATCACTGATATATTTTTCTACTGAACCAATAGTAACAGCACTAAAGCCTGTTTGATTTAGTGTACAAGCTCCCTCACAGAGACGGTCTTGCGGACATACGCGACCACAGACTTCTGGTAAGCTGTTAGTTTGATGAGAAAGTTCAGCTGCTTCAAATATACGGCCTTCTGCCACCAGCTTTAACCAATTAGGAATGTAGTTGTGAACAGGGCATTTCCATTCACAATAAGGGTTGCCACAATCAAGGCAACGCTCCGCTTGTTCTGTAGCACGTTCTGGTTCAAAAATATTATAGATTTCAATAAATTCTCTTTTACGTTTACCTAAAGCTTTTCTTTTAGGTTCTTTACGTAATACGTCAAGAAACTGGAAGTCGTTATGTATATGTTCGCTCATTTACAACCTCGTTACCGCAAGGCGGTAGTAATTAAGGTGAGTGATATTAACCACTCACTTTAGTTAATTATTGTGGATTTGCTCGGGTGCTGCTTAACAGCATTTTTAAATTGGCTGCTTTAGGTTTAACTAACCAAAAACTACGGATGTAATCATCTAAATTATCAGCTATTTCTTTACCCCAAGTGCTTCCTGTTTCAGCCACATATTCATCCAATACACTTTCTAAATGGTTGCGATAGGCTTCCATTGTTTCTTTGCTAATCCGTTGAATTTCTACCAGATCATGATTAACTAAATCCACAAACGTACGGTCTAGGTCTAATACATAGGCAAAGCCACCTGTCATACCTGAACCGAAGTTATAACCTGTTTTTCCTAATACGCAGATGAAGCCACCTGTCATATATTCACAGCAGTGATCGCCTGTTCCTTCAACAACCGCATGAGCACCAGAGTTACGTACGCCAAAGCGTTCGCCCGCTGTACCTGCTACAAAGAGTTTTCCTCCTGTGGCGCCGTATAAACAGGTATTACCTACAATAGCTGACTCTTGGGTTTTAAGGGTGCTGTCTTTGGGTGGCGTAATCACAATCTTACCGCCTGTCATACCTTTACCCACATAGTCATTAGCATCGCCTACTAAATGAAGATGTAAACCACCAGCATTCCATACCCCAAAACTTTGTCCTGCTGTTCCTGTGAAACGGAAAGTAATAGGCTTTTGAGACATGCCTTGGTTACCATGTAATTTAGCAACTACACCAGATACTCTTGCGCCTATGGAGCGATCACAGTTACAGATATTGAGTTCAAATTCTCCACCAGACAGTGATTCAATGGCAGGCATGGCCATTTCAACCATGCGTTCGGCTAGTAACCCTTTATCAAAAGGTGGATTATTTGCTACCTCGCAGAACTGTGGTTTATCTTTAATTTGGCTGTTAGCCAGTAAGGGTGATAGATCTAAGTTAGCTTGTTTATCTGTTTCACCTGATAAAACTTCTAATAAATCCGTGCGACCAATGATTTCCGCTAAGCTGGTTACGCCCAACTTAGCTAACCATTCGCGAGTATCTTCAGCAATAAATTGGAAGAAATTGGTGACCATTTCAACAGTACCAATAAAGTGTTCTTTACGAAGACGATCATTTTGAGTGGCAACACCTGTGGCACAATTGTTAAGGTGACAAATACGTAAGTATTTACAGCCTAAAGCAATCATTGGTGCAGTACCAAAGCCAAAGCTCTCAGCCCCTAAAATAGCTGCTTTAATAACATCTAAGCCTGTTTTTAAGCCACCATCCGTTTGTACTCTGACTTTGCCACGTAGATCATTACCCCGTAATGTTTGGTGAGTTTCTGCTAAACCTAATTCCCAAGGTGCTCCTGCATATTTGATAGAGGAAATAGGAGAGGCACCTGTACCACCATCATAACCAGAGATAGTGATTAAATCGGCATAAGCTTTTGCGACACCAGCAGCAATGGTTCCTACTCCAGCTTCAGCCACTAATTTAACCGATACTAAGGCTTGTGGATTAACCTGTTTGAGGTCAAATATTAGCTGTGCTAAGTCTTCAATAGAATAAATATCATGATGAGGTGGAGGTGAAATCAATGTAACCCCTGGCACGGCATAACGTAGTCGAGCAATTAAGCCATTCACTTTACCACCAGGCAATTGTCCACCTTCACCTGGTTTTGCGCCTTGGGCAATTTTAATCTGTAATACTTCAGCGTTGACTAAGTATTCTGGTGTTACACCAAAGCGACCTGTAGCAACCTGCTTGATTTTAGACATTCTAATGGTGCCATAGCGAGCAGGGTCTTCACCACCTTCACCTGAATTAGATCGTGCACCAAGACGATTCATAGCTTCAGCTAAAGCTTCATGTGCTTCTGGTGATAGTGCACCTAATGAAATACCAGCAGAATCAAAACGTTTTAGAATGGCACCAATAGGTTCAACCTTATCTAATGGTAAAGGTGTATTTAGTGCCTTAACATTAAATAAGTCACGAATCATTGAAACAGGACGTGTATCTACTGCTTGTGCATATTCTTTGAATTTTGCATAGTTACCTGTTTGTACAGCTTCTTGTAGTAGTTGTACTACATCAGGATTGTAAGCGTGATATTCACCATTGTAGATAAATTTCAGCAAACCACCTTTTTGAATGGTTTTACGAGTATCCCATGCTTCAATAGCTAGTAGCTTTTGTTCAGCTTCTAAATCGATAAAACGAGCACCTTCAATACGGCTTGGTACACCACGGAAACAAAGGTTAGTTATTTCAGAAGATAAACCCACTGCCTCAAAAAGTTGCGCTCCACGGTAAGAGGAAATAGTGGAGATACCCATTTTAGAAAGAATTTTCTTAAGGCCTTTAGAAATACCTTTACGGTAGTATTTAAATACTTCGTAAAGATCGCCTACTACTTCACCTGTACGCACTAGATCAGCTAATACTTCATAAGCTAGGTAAGGATAAACCACGCTAGCACCAAAGCCGATTAACACAGCAAATTGGTGTGGGTCGCGGGCGGTTGCTGTTTCTACAAGAATATTACACTCACAGCGTAAGCCAGTGGCTATCATATGGTGTTGTACAGCACCTACCGCTAGTGCAGCGTGAATAGGTAGCTTGTCAGCAGCGATATTACGGTCAGAAAGAATAAGCTGACTTTTACCATTTCTAACAGCTTGTTCTGCTTGTTCCACTACTTTTTTGATGGCTGCTTCTAAACCAATGCTAGGATCATAATTAAGGTCTATAATTTCTTTAGCAAATCCTTCACGTTGCATATTAAGGATGGTTTGCCATTTAGCAGGGGATATAATAGGGCTGGTTAAAATAGCCCGATTAGCATGTTCTGGCGCTTCTTCATAAATATTATATTCAGGGCCTAAGCAGGTCTCTAAAGACATTACGATTTCTTCACGTAAGGGGTCAATAGGTGGATTAGTTACCTGTGCGAACTGCTGACGGAAATAATCGTACACTGAACGAACACGCTGAGATAACACAGCCATTGGTGTATCATCGCCCATTGAGCCAACTGCTTCTTGCCCTTGTTCTGCTAGTGGTCGTAATACTTGATCGCGCTCCTCAAAGGTGACTTGGAACATTTTCATGTATTGTGCTAATTGTTCACCACAGTAGCTAGCATCACCTTGTTGGCTTTCATTTAATGTGGCTTGAATACGTAAAGCATTTTGTTTTAACCACTGTTTATATGGGTGTTTAACTTTTAGGCGGTTATCAATTTGTTCAGTATTGAGCATTTCACCTGACTGAGTGTCTACAGCTAAAATTTGTCCAGGTCCTACACGGCCTTTAGCTAATACATCTTTTTGATCATAATCCCATACCCCCACTTCTGAAGCTAAAGTGATATAACCATTTTTAGTGGTTACCCACCGTGCAGGGCGTAGCCCATTTCTATCCAATAAACAAACAGCATAACGACCATCAGTTAATACTACACCTGCTGGACCATCCCAAGGTTCCATATGAATAGAGTTGAATTCATAGAAACTCCGTAAATCAGCATCGATGGTTTCCACATTCTGCCATGCTGGCGGAATCATCATTCTTAAACCACGGAATAAATCCATGCCACCTGTTACTAACAGTTCTAGCATATTATCCATACTAGCAGAGTCAGAGCCTGAGCAATCTATAAGCGGATCTAGTTCTTGTAGGTTAGGTAATAAAGGGTTAGCAAATTTGTTACGACGAGATAGCGCCCAATTACGGTTACCTGTTATTGTGTTGATTTCACCATTGTGTGCAAGAAATCGGAAAGGCTGAGCTAAACGCCATCTAGGTAAAGTATTAGTGGAAAAACGTTGGTGGAATACACAAATAGCTGTAGCCATGCGTTCATCCCCTAAATCAGGGTAAAACTGCACCAGATCCGCAGGCATCATTAAGCCTTTATAGATAATATCTTTACCAGATAAGCTACAAACATAAAAATCGGTATCATCTATTAAAGCTATTTCAGCACGGCGACGTACAAAAAATAGTTTAATGGCAAACGCTTGATCAGAAAGTCCATCACCTGTTACAAAAACTTGCTCAATACGTGGCATTCTTTCTAACGCCAATGGTCCCAATACAGAATCATCTGTAGGCACTTCACGCCAGCCAATAAGTTTTAAACCGTTAGCTAAAATTTGTTGGTTAATTTGTTCTTTTGCTGTTTTGGCCTTTTGCTCATCAGGGCTTAAAAATATCATGCCCACCGCATATTGTTCAGGTAGGCTTGCTTGAAACTGTTCTTCAGCAATTATTCGGAAAAATGCATCAGGTTTCTGAATTAATAGACCACAGCCATCGCCTGTTTTTCCGTCCGCATTAATGCCACCACGATGGGTCATGCAAGTAAGTGCTTGAATGGCAGTTTTTAAAAGATGATGGCTTGCAGTACCTTGCATATGCGCGATTAAGCCGAAGCCACAGTTATCTTTAAACTGGTCTGGATAATATAAACCTGTATTCATAGTAATTCCCATCAGGTAACTCAATAGTTAATGCTTAATAGCTAGATGTTTTTATAATGTGATTTATCCAAAAATTGTTTGTTAAGGTTTTCGAATAAAGGGCGTGTATTATATGTTTATTTTTATAATATGCAAATAGTGTATATCATATGCATATTTTGCATAATGTCCATTTTGCTTATTGTATAGCTAACTAATTGGTAAAATTAGACAAAAGAATAATTCAAAAATGCGATTATTTTTTTCCATAATAAAAAAAGTAAGAGAATTTCTTTTTATTAATAAGATAAAGTTATATACAGATTTATGTTACTTGCAATGCAGAAGTTGTATAATAATTTATATAAGACTTTGTAATAAAAAGAAATGGTACTATTAATAAATTGTTTTAAGATGATAGAATATATTAATTATCCTTAAAAATAACTTGTGCTAATATACTAAAAGAGTATAAGTAATTATGTTTTGTATTGATGTTTTTGTATATAAGTATATGTGTTAGGTTGTTATGTGTTAAGAAGAGGGTATTACCTATTTTAATTAGTAATGTTTATAAAGCTTTTTGTTAAATTAATAATTTTTTTAAAAGTTGTTTTTGCATTTGATTTTTATTAGTTTTTAGTATGTTTTTTAATAATTATGGAAGGGGAAGGAATCTCCAGTAATAGAAAAAAAGTTGTTTCATTATTGGTGTTTTCTATAGATGGTTCAGCATTTATAGGGTGTATTTTAGTTTTTATTTGTTGGGGTTTTAAGGAATAGCAAGTGAAAGCTAAAGGTATCTAAGTTGTTCAAAAATTAAATATTTTATTTATAAATTAATACATATTTATAGGTAGGTTATTTTTATCAAAATTTAGTATTTAACATTTTAGCTAAAAGCGTATTTCTGCTAGTGGAAATAACTATTTAGTAGGCTAGGTTGCCATTTTGGGCATAAACGATTATTTTTGCCATTAAATCGTTTATGCCCTTTTTTTATCAATCAAAATTATTGTAAAGATTTATCTTTTATTTTGAAATGAATCCAGCCAACTTTTCCATCTTGCATTTCTTTTGTTTTAAATAAGGCAATCTCGCTCGCTTTAAACAGCGGGGGCGGATGATCTCCTACTATAATAACTTCTACACCTTGCATTTCTGGTGAGGTCACAAACTCTGCTATATAATCAAAAAATTGCGCTTGTAACTTGAGGCTACGACAAGCGTCTCCTGTTTCTGGTAAATTATAGGTTGTGCAGTTAAATCGCTCATTATGTATATCATGTTGATAATAGGTATAGTGTGCAGTTAATGTTAACCAATAATTGAAGAGCTTTTTATCTTGAGCAAAGGATTGCTTGAGAAATGGTAAAATATCCCAATCACAGATACCATTAAAAGGTATACAGTTAACAGGCTTGTTTAATTCTTCTTGAAAGGTTTGAGTTTTAAATCCTGCTTTAGGATACCATTCTTTTCTACCATAAATAGTGCTACTACCACCATGGATTGCTTGTGTTTCATAACCTAATTTATTAAGTGTGTGGGGCATACAATTTTGAAAGCCAGTTTTTATTTGGTAAAGATCCACTGTAGAAGGATAAAGCTGGCAAAGTTCTCGTAGTTCTCCCTCAACAGTAAAGCCACGAAATAAAAAATCACCTTGCTTAAAATATTCAAAAGAATCCGTTTTGGTTTTTAGTGTTTTTAATATATCTTCTTGAATAGCTTGATTTAAAGGTTGCCCCCACGACTCAACCACTATTAAAAGAAGTTTCTGATTTAAGGGTTGATGTTGTTGTATGACATTTGTCCAAGGTGTAGTAGCGTGGTAATAAGGGCTAGGTGCTAATAAATCGCCACCTAATAAATTTGAAAAATTGGCTTCTTGGTTTTTTATAAAATAGACAGAATTGCTACTGGCAAAGGGCGTATGGTAAATATTTGTTTCTTGGCCATTATTTTGTTCTATTAAGTAACAAGCAGTATTACCTAAAATAAGTATTAAGGTAACTGCTAATAGATTATTAATAGTCACTTTCTTAGTGAATTGCCATAAAATAATCGCTTCTATAGCTATAATAGCAATAACTGCTGTGGCATAAACAAGAAAAATTTTAGGGCCTGAAAAAATAAAACTAATTAAATAAAGACTGTCTCTAAAATGAAAACTTGGATAGTGTTGTAATACAATTAGTAAGATATCTATTAGAAAAATAAATACAAATAATATAATACCTATTGCTCTTACTAGTCGATTATGAAAAATTAGACAGATAAAAGGAAGTAAATAATCAATATTAAAAATTGATCGATTATCGCCAGTCCAATAAGTTGCAATAACAAAAATAAAATTAGGTAATATTAATAATAGACAGGCTGTATAAATAAGCGACTTTATGTTTAACTGATTATTCATTGTAAAAAATGCTGGCAATAAAAAAGATAAAGTATAAAGTAACTATAAAAAAATATCTTTAGTTAGCTATTTTTAATAGGGTTTATAGATTATTAAAGGAGTATGGTAATGGATAAGCAGCGTTGCTATTGGTGTACTGCCGATGCTGAATATAGAGCCTATCATGATAAGGAATGGGGAGTACCTAGTTATAATGCGCAGCACTTGTTTGAAATGTTACTGCTAGAAGGGTTTCAAGCTGGGCTTTCATGGTTAACTGTACTGAAAAAACGAGAGAATTATCGAAAAGTGTTGTTTAATTTTGATCCTCATAAAATAGCAACAATGTCTGATGATTATATTGAGCAGTTATTACAAGATAAAGGAATTATCCGTAATCGATTGAAAGTAAATGCTGCGCGTAAAAATGCAATGGCTTGGTTGAAGCTTGAGGATCCAGTGCAATTTATTTGGTCGTTTGTTGGTAGTAAACCCAAAATAAATCATTTTAAAAAAATGGAGCAGATACCTGTCACTATTGCAGAATCAGACGCAATGAGTAAGGCATTAAAAAAACTAGGTTTTACGTTTGTTGGTTCAACCATTTGTTATGCTTATATGCAAGCTGTAGGTATGGTGATGGACCACACCACAGATTGCTTTAGGTATAAGCAAATAATAGATAAACTTAATAAATAACTTGGTAGTAATAGTTACCAAGTTATTATGTTTTTTCTATAGCCTGTTCGCTTGTAGTAGGCTCTGTTAATGTTAGCTCTTTACCTTGACTATTTTTTAGGGTGACTTCAATTTGATGATAAGGAATATTGATGTTTTCTGCTTTGAATAGCGTGAGTATTTGACTATTAATTTCATCCGTAGCGGAACCACGATCTGCTATTTCATTAACAAGCATTGTTAATTCAAGGTCTAAAGTGTCTACACCAAAGTTAACAAAAGAAACAGAGGGGCCAGGGTCTTGAATAACTCGGGGATTATTTTGAGCAATTTTTAATAGTAATTCTTTCACTCTATCGATATCTGAGTCATAGCCAACACCAATTTTGAGAGTGATACGGGTGATTGTATCAGTAAGGGTCCAGTTGATAAGCTGGCCTGTTGCAAAGGTGGTATTAGGAATAATAACTTCTTTGCGATCACCGTCTGTTACACGGGTAGCACGAATTTGAATACGGTTTACTGTGCCAGTCACACCACCTACTGTAATTCTGTCGCCAATCCGCACGGGGCGTTCAAAAAGTAAAATAATGCCAGATACAAAGTTTTTAAAGATTTCTTGTAACCCAAAGCCAAGACCTACAGAAAGAGCAGCCACTAGCCACTGTAATTTATTCCAACTTACACCTAATAAACCGAGGGTTAATGAAAAGCCAACAGCGATAATGACATAGGTTAATAAGGTCGTGGTTGCATAAGAAATACCTCTTTCTAGATTAAGACGAGAGAGTACAGTGACTTCTAATAAACCAGGTAGGTTACGGGTTAATACTACAGTTACTATTGCTATAACAATAGCTACAATGAATGCTTTCAGGGTTAAAGGAACTAGCGTTGCGCCATCTACTCCAACATATTGATAGAGTGTAATAGTATCTAGATAAGAAAATACAGCTAATACATCCGACCATATCCAGTATAAAGTAAAACCAAACACAACAAATAAACCTAAACGAATAAGACGCAATGATTGCTGGTTAATTTCTTGAATACCTAATACAGGTTCTTCAATGATTTCTTCTTCACCTTCTTTGGTCTCGGCTTTATTTTTACGTTTTTCTAATGCCCGTTGGAATGCAATACGACGAGCAGCTACACTGAGTCCACGAACTAGTACAGCTTCAGAAATTACCCATATTATTAACGCGTAAAGTGTATCAATAAGTCGATCTGTTAATCGTAACGCGGTATAGTAATAGCCTGCAATGGTTGCAATCATAAGGATAATAGGCAGTGAAACAATGGCAATAGCCATGATCCAACGAACGGTATTAAAATGAACTCGTGCCTGTTTAGAGAAAACGGAACGGGCAATTATTATAGCCATTAATAGGTAGCAAATAATAACGATAATAATACCTAAAACATCATTAGCTAAATTGCCTAATTGTTGGCTAGCAATCATTACAACAGACATCAAAATCAGTGATAAAGCACCCACTTTGAAGATTTGTTTGCGCATAGTGGCTACTTGTCTTTCATTCCAGTTGAAATGGGTTATTGCTACACTATGGGGTGATAGTAGTCGATAAGTTGTATAGAAGAACAGCCAACCTAATGCTAGCTCTAACAACGTTTTGCCATAAGCGACATTCATACCTTGTCCATCTAATAATAGAGCAATACCGCCAAGCGCAAGGACTAAACTTACTGGCAGAGCAAGCAGAATATTAAATAGGATCACTAACGGGGTATGGTATTGTGTGTCATGTCTGACATTGCCCACTTCTTTATTAAGTGATTCTATTCTGGTTGTTAAATAATGGCGTTTCCAAAGTAGTAATATAATAAAGAAAACAACAGGAGCAAATATCCATGGCCTATCAATCAAGCCACGGCCTAAATCAGTTAGTGTTTGTTGCCAAGAAATAGAGCTAAGTTCTTCTTTTAAACGACTAGGTACTTGTTTTAGCCAATTCCACCCTAGTGCTGAATTGCTAGGTAGCCAGAACATTTTTTCATCTATTTCATCAGAAATTTGTGATACTTTTTTCTGTAATTGTTGCTTCGTTAATTGTAGGTTAATGGCTTCTGTAGTTAAGCTATTTAGAGAATATTGTAATTGGCTAAATAATTGCTGGCGAGTTCTGGCGAGTTCAAGTAGCTTTTGACGCAATTCATCAGGAACATCCATATTATTAGCGAGTAATCTATTTACATAGTTACTTGGGCTAATAAATTGTTCTTGTTGTTCATTAAGTTGGAACTGGTAGATACGTAAATTAGCTATTTCATCTGCTAAATTACTGTCCTCAGTGGGAGTTGGTAAAACTTGCTTTTGTTGATATAAAATTCTAGAAAGAGCAATGCTATTTTTTAATGCAAGACTTTGTTCTTTTAATGTTTCTTCAATTTGTTGTGTCTTATTTAGTTGTTGTTTAGTGGTTTGATTAAGTTGGCTGATTTCATTTAAGCGGTTGTTACTTTTTAAAAGGTATTCAGAAAATTTAAGGTTGGTTTCACTTTCTCTACTTAATAGTGTATCGGTTTGACTGCCTTTATGCTCTGCTAAATCTTGCACAGTTTTTTCTGTCGCAGCTTGTCTACGTGTATTAATAATATTCTGTAATTGGACATTTTCCTGTTCCAATCTATTGATTTGTTCAGTGAGTAAGTTACGTAAGCTAGTAGAGTATTCTTGTAATACACTGCTGCCAGCAAGCTCTTGATTTAATAAATTAATTTGCGCGTTAATAGAAGCTTGTTCTGCCTGTAGTCTAAGTTTTACAGCATCTGTTTGGGTAATTTTTAGTTGATCTGCTATTTCTTGTAGACGAGGTTGTAAGGCACTGATTTGTGTTTGGGTCTGTTCTGGACGTGTTTGTAACTGTTGGATAGTATTATTGGCATTGGTTAATTCCACTTGCCGATTGGTAATTTGTGTATTGTTATCACTAAGACGTTGCTGTAGTTCAGCGTCGCTCATCTTAGGTTCAATATCTTGAATAGTTTTAGCAGGGTTAGCAGTAAGCTCTTCTAGTTGTTGACGATAAGCAGCAGATTTAGCAGGTGCTTCCGCAAGTTGAGTTTTTAGGCTAGCAATTTTAGATTCAGATTCATCACGATTCTTAGCAAATTGTAATGCTTGATCTAGTGCTGATTTAGCGACAGCAGCTTCATTTTCAGGTAAGTTCTTTGCTGGTAAGTCATCAATCGCTTGTTGAATAGTAGAGGTGGATACAGTATTGGATGTGGTTTCGTTAACCTTAGTGGCAGCGGGCGCTGCAATACTGGGTAGTGTAAAACTAAGCCATAAAACTAAAAAAATGTACCACTTCTGCTTCATCATTAGCGAGACCTTTGCCTGTAAAAAATCCTTTTTTATTATGCACAGTTGTTGCTATTTGGGCTAGTAGATAAATAGTCTAGGCACTCTTTTAACATTGCAAAACAATTGATAGGAAATTGTATCAGCAAGTTTTGCTATGTCGCTGGCTAAGATATTTTTCCCCCATAACTCCACTTGACTACCTACATTTGCATTAGGATGATCTGTTAAATCAATGGTCAACATATCCATAGAAATACGTCCAATCAATCTAGTTTTGTTACCATCTATTAATACAGGCGTATCGTTTGGTGCATGGCGGGGATAACCATCAGCATAACCCATGGCTACTACCCCTATGCGCATAGGTTTATTAGTAATAAAACGACCACCATAACCTACAGCTTCTCCCATAGGTAACTCTCGAGTCGCAATAATTTTTGATTGTAAGGTCATAACGGGTATTAATTGATCTGCAACTGTTTGTGGTTGGCTAAAAGGGGAAGAACCATACAGCATAATACCGGGGCGTACCCAATCAGTTTGTAGTTCAGGAAAAGCTAATAAGGTAGGTGAATTACTTAGGCAGGTTTCTGCCTTTAAGGTGCTAGCGATTTGTTGAAATATGCTGAGTTGATGTTTGGTATAATCAGTATCTAATTCATCAGAACGAGCAAAGTGAGTCATTAAAGTAATCTTAGCTACTTTATTTGTTGCTAAGAGTCTTTGGTAAGCAGCTTGATAGTGTTCAGGAAAGAAACCTACCCGATGCATACCTGAATCCATTTTAAGAAATACATTTAATGGTTTATTTAGGTAGGCTTTTTCAATGGCAGCAATTTGCGAATGGGAATGAATAACTGTCCATAAATCAAATTTATTGATTAAGGGTAATTCACTTTCTTCAAAAAAACCCTCTAATAATAGAATAGGGTTTAAAATCCCTGCTTCTCTTAGCTCTAAAGCTTCCTCTATACAAGCTACAGCAAAAGCATTAGCTTCTTTTTCTAATGCTTTTGCACATTGCACCGCGCCATGACCATAAGCATCTGCTTTAATAACGGCAATAGCTTTAGAGCCAGAAATAGAACGAGCTAACTGGTAATTATAGCAGAGGGCTTTAAGATCAATAATAGCTTGAGCAGGGCGCATGATTAATTCTCAATCATATTTAACAAGAGGATCAAAAAGATGATTAGCTATCAAAAAGTGATAGCTAACTAGTTTAAGGTAATGTGGCAACTATACTGATTTCAATTAATAGTTCAGGCTCACACATTTTTGCTTCAATGGTGGCTCTTGCTGGTGTAACACCTTCAGGTAGCCATGTGTCCCAGACACGATTCATGTTTTCAAAGTCTTTTTCAATATCTTTTAGATAAATAGTAGCTGAAAGAATACGTGTTTTATCAGTACCTGCTTCGCCTAATAATTTTTCAATAGTTGCTAAGGTTTGTTTAGTTTGCTTTTCAATATCACCTTGTACATCTTCACAAACTTGGCCTGAAAGATAAGCTAGACCATTATGGATAACTACTTGGCTCATGCGTTTATTAGCATGTAGACGTTTAATTGACATAGTAACTCCTAATTATTTTTTATAGCGTGAAATATCAAAGCCTTCGGTGCTAATTTCAGGCTTTTGGCCTGCTAATATATCACTTAAATAGCGACCAGAACCAGCCGCCATTGTCCAACCCAAGGTTCCATGCCCTGTATTTAGATAAAGATTTTTGATAAGCGTTTCACCAATAATAGGTGTTCCATCTGGTGTGGCTGGTCTTAGACCCGTCCAGAACTCAGCTTTGGAGATATCTCCACCTTGCGGATAAAGGTCTTGTGTCACCATTTCTAAGGTTTCTCTGCGTTTAGGATTTAATGATAAATCAAAACCAGATATTTCAGCCATGCCGCCCACACGAATTCGATTATCAAAGCGCGTAATAGCTACTTTGTAGGATTCATCTAAAATAGTAGAAACAGGTGACATTTCAGCATTGGTAATAGGTATAGTGAGTGAATATCCTTTTAATGGATAAATGGGCACGTAAATACCAATTGTGGCTAGAAATTTTGGTGTATAGCTACCCAAGCATAAGACATAACGATCTGCTTGGATAAGTTCATCATTAACCCAAACGCCATTTATACTATTATTGCTTATATGTAATCGATTGATAACACTATTGAATTTGAATTCCACGGCTAAGTCTTTTGCCATGTTAGCAATACGTGTAGTAAATAAATAACAATCGCCTGTTTCATCATGGGGTAATCGTAAAGCCCCCATAAGTTTGTCAACCACAGGAGCAAGAGCAGGTTCTACTTGCACAATACCTGCTCGGTCTAGGACTTCATAAGGTACACCAGACTCTTTAAGTACTTTGATGTCTTTAGCCGAAGCATCCAGTTGTTGTTGGGTACGGAATAATTGGGTAGTACCTAGGGTTCTTTCTTCGTAGGTTAAGCCTGTCTCATTGCGTAATTGATCTAGGCAATCACGGCTATATTTGGAGAGGCGTACCATTCGTTCTTTATTGACGGCATAGCGACTGGCTGTACAGTTACGCAGCATCTGTATCATCCAGCGGTACTGTAGCGAATCTGTTGTGGCATGAATAGCTAGTGGTGCATGCCGTTGTGGTAGCCATTTTAATGCTTTAAAAGGTATTCCAGGGGCAGCCCATGGTGAGGCATAGCCTGGAGAGATTTGCCCCGCATTACCATAGCTCGTTTCTAAAGCAGGGCCAGATTGGCGATCTACTACGGTAACTTGCATGCCTTTTTTCGCAAGATAATAAGCGAGTGTTGTACCAGTAACACCACTACCCAATATAAGTACCCGCATAAATTACCTCTTAATATCAATAGTTATTTTTATAAACAAGATTAATAACTAGTATATAAGGAAATATCTAGTTTATTTTTCTGTTTGATTATAAATATTTAGTGTTTATTATGGTATTTATTAATACAAATAGTGGATATTGTGATGAGAACTCAAAAAGAAAGTCGTCGCGATTTAGATAAAATTGATCGCCATATTTTAAAGATCCTGCAACAAGAAGGGCGTATCCCTTTTACGGAGCTCGGTGAAAGGGTAGGCTTATCTACTACACCCTGTACAGAAAGAGTGAGAAGATTGGAGAGAGAAAAGGTAATATTAGGTTACTACGCTCAACTTAATCCTAAGCATTTAAAGTCTAATCTGTTAGTTTTTGTGGAAATTAATCTTTCTTATAAGTCAGGTGATATTTTTGAGGAGTTTAGAAAGGCAGTTATTAAATTACCTCAAGTACAAGAGTGTCATTTGGTATCGGGAGATTTTGACTATTTACTCAAGGCGCGAATATCAGAGATGGCCTCTTATCGAAAGTTGTTGGGAGATATTCTATTAAAATTACCCCATGTTAGAGAGTCTAAAAGTTATATTGTGATGGAAGAACTAAAAGAAACATTAAATTTGCCTATTATGGAGTGATAGGTTGTTTAAGAGAGATACTGTAAATAATAATTTTTTAGGCGTGTATCAAAGAAAATGTATTTAATGATGCTAACAGTATCTATAAAACAGTCACAAATGTTATATTTTCAGGGCTATAAATAGATAAAGAATATATTAAAAAATTGAATTAACTATTGATAAATATTTTAAATTTAAATCAAGTTTATTAGGAAGCTAATAGTTAGTTATAAGATGGTATGGTAATCATCATCTGTCATTTGCTTGATTAGCTATTTTAATTAGAGGGACTTTTTATGTCTTTTTCATTTTGGAGTGATTGGTCAGCGTGGTTAGGTATTCAGGTAGTAGAACCTGTGCTGACTTTTTTACATTTGAATGGACTAACAGATACACCGCAAGAAATTGCTTCTGCATTTATGACAGGGGCTTTACAGCTTTGTTTAATAGCAATTTTATTTAGACCACTAGAAAATTGGTTTCCAGCAGAAAAATGGGAACATAGACGCTATGCAAACAAGGATTTCCACTTAACATGGATTATGATTGTGGGATTATTCCCTCTCTTTATGTTTCTAATATTAACCCCATTAGTAAATCTATTAACAGGTGGTGTTACTACTGCTGGAGATGTAGAAGGTTGGAGTCTAAGATCGCAGTTTCCTTGGTTTGAGAATAACGTAATTATATTTTTCTTAGCATATTATCTAGCTTATGATTTTGTTTATTATTGGATGCATAGGGTAGCGCACTTTTTGCCTTGGTGGTGGGCTATGCATAGTGCGCACCACAGTCAGAAGCAACTAAGTTGTTGGTCTAATGATAGAACGATCTATTTAGATGGTATTTTACAATCGTTTATTTTAGCTAGTGTAGGTGTGTTTTTTGGGGTTAGAGCCGATGAATTTGCATGGTTTATGTTGTTTAGTGAGCTAGTTCAAAATCTTTCCCATGCGAATGTGCGTTTTGGGTTTGGGCCTATTTTAAATAAAGTTTTTATTGATCCAAAATTTCACCGTTTACATCATATGCGCTTTAATCCTGATCGTCCATCCTTACATAATTGTAACTTTGGCCAGTTGTTACCTATCTGGGATATTATCTTTGGTACAGCGCTTTATAAAGAGCCGCCTCATCCTACAGGGGTAGATGATCCTATGGTGGACAAAGATAATGAGCTAAATATATTACAATTTCAAATCGAGGGGCATAAACGCTTTTGGCATGCGGTAAGGAAAAAGGCTGGTTGGAAGTTTGGAGAGGTGATTTTTAGTGAAAAATATGAACCTATCCATGTGGACAACTCAGTTCCCCATGCAGCAGCTGATGAGTTAATTAAGCATAAAGCAACCGATTAACTATATATAGTTTATTATTTTCTATAGTGTATAAAAAGCCAATAGTACGTAGTGTATGTTGGCTTTTTTATCCAATAGCGATTGGACAAACTCTCTTGGAGCAATAGAGAAATATATTGTTTGTACAGTTAATATAAGAGGATGGATAATAAAAAGGACAACACTTTTTAAATATATTATTTTAATAAACAACAAAACCGACAATAGAGTCGGTTTTATTTTAAATCTTTTTAAAGATTAAGCAGCGCTTAATGCTTTTAAGTGCGCGTTTAAACGGCTCTTATGACGTGCAGCTTTATTCTTGCTGATAATGCCTTTGTCTGCAATACGATCAATAACAGGAACTGCTTTCTCATAAGCGGCTTTAGATTTTTCTAAATCTTTAGTTTCTAAAGCTTTAACTACGTTCTTGATATAAGTACGAACCATAGAGCGCAAGCTGGCATTGTGAGCGCGTTGCTTTTCAGCTTGTCTTGCGCGTTTTTTTGCGGAAGGGGTATTTGCCACCTTTCAACTCCTCGAAAAAACTTGATTAATAAAATTAAGGGCGGCAATATTGCCCTTTTTAGAGGGTAATGTCAAGCATTTTGTCCTGACTATTATAAATACTTAAAGCATAGGTTAATATACGCCATATTAACAATTAAATAAAGTTTGCTGTGGGTAAAGAACCTTCTTAAACTTTATGCCTCTAATTGGTTTTAGCTATAAAAAGTAAATTGATGATAAACCTATTATATAGGGTATTACTAGGAACAATTTTCCATTATGACAACAGAGCAAGTGCCAAAAAAAGCAAACAGCAGTGGGTTATTGCGATCTAGTATTATTGTTAGTTTGATGACTTTATTATCTCGTGTATTAGGTATGGTGCGAGATATTATAGTTGCTCGTTATTTTGGTTCAGACTCTGCCGCAGACGCTTTCTTTGTAGCTTTTCGCATTCCTAATTTTTTACGTCGATTGTTTGCTGAAGGGGCTTTTGCACAAGCCTTTGTCCCTGTTCTTTCTGAGTATCGTACCAAGCGTAGTTTAGAGGAAGTTAAAATACTGGTTGATCGCACGATGGGGACATTGGGATTAGTCCTCTCTGGTATCACAATATTTGGTGTGATTTTTGCGCCTTATATTATGATGGTGTTTGCTCCAGGCTTCTACAATGATCCTTATAAAATGGAGCTGGCTGGAGAGTTATTACGAATAACATTTCCCTATTTAATGTTAATTTCATTAACTGCATTTTGTAGTGGTATTTTAAATAGTTATGGTAAGTTTGCAGTACCTGCTGTAACCCCCGTATTATTAAATATTAGTATGATTGCGGCCACTATCTTAATGTCGCCTTATTTTAAAGAGCCTGTCATGGCTCTGGCATGGGGTGTGTTTATAGCGGGTGTTGCACAGTTTTTATTTCAACTTCCTTTTCTAATAAAAATAAAATTATTACCTCGCCCTCGCTTGCATAAAGATGAAGGGGTAAAACGCATTCTATTATTGATGTTACCTGCATTATTAAGTGTTTCTGTTAGTCAGATCAATCTATTATTAGATACCATTTTGGCCTCTTTCTTAAGAGAAGGTAGTGTGTCATGGCTTTATTATGCTGATCGTTTATCTGAGCTGCCATTAGGCGCTTTTGGTATCGCTATAGGTACTGTTATTTTACCTAGCCTGTCAAGACAACATGCTGGCGAAGATCCCAAGGCGTTTTCTGCGACCTTAGATTGGGCGATTAGAATGGTTTTATTAGTAGGCGTTCCTGCTGCATTAGCGTTAGGCTTATTAGCAGAACCATTAATTGCCACACTTTATAATTATGGCAAGATGACAGATTATGCGGTTGAACAATCAGCGATGGCGCTACAAGCTTATTCATTAGGGGTTTTAACCTTTATGCTAATTAAGGTATTGGCACCAGGTTACTTTGCCCGTCAAGATTTAAAAACACCTGTTAAAATAGCCATTGTTTGTATGGTTGCTAATATGGGTTTTAATTTAATCCTTATTTGGCCATTGCAACATGTTGGCTTAGCGTTGGCTACTTCTTTATCTTCTGTACTAAATACATGGTTATTGTTATGGGGGCTTCGTAAAGCTGGCGTCTATGTGCCAAGCGCTGGTTGGCGATTATTTATTCTACGCTTGATCGCTGCTTGTGCTGTTATGGCAACACTTATTTATTGGCTTAATGCGCCATCCGTTGAATGGTTTGCTTGGGGCTGGAAAAAACGTGTATTTGAAATGAGTATTCTGGTGATTGCAGGGATTGTGGTGTTTTTTGCTGCCTTGGGAATATTCGGTATGAGACCAAAACATTTTAGACAAACAGTATCTGCTTAAGAGTTAGCCATCTAATTAGTTAGATGGCTAAGTTAAAGAAGAAATCCTATTCTTCTGTATAGGTATCAGGGTCTTGTTTCGGTTTTATATGTTTATCTAATGTAGATATTAAAACCATATCTTCTTTATCTAGTTCGAAATCAAAAATATTTAGATTTTGTTGCATACGTTTTGGGTGGGACGACTTAGGAATAATACTATTGCCAAGTTGTAAATGCCAACGTAATACAATTTGCGCTGGCATTTTATTATGTTTGGCTGCTATGTTGGTAATAATGCTGGTATTGAGTAGATCAGTGCCTCTACCTAATGGACTCCATGCTTGGCAAACAATATTATATTTAGCCATCCATAAGCGAGTTTCTTGTTGCGGTAAATAAGGGCTTAGCTGAATTTGATTGACTGCTGGAATAATACCTGTTTCATCAATAATGCGGCTTAGATGTGCTATTTTGAAATTTGATACGCCAATGGCTTTAATTAACCCTTTATTGTAGAGCGTAATAAAAGCTTTCCAAGTTTCTACATAGAGGTTTTGACTAGGTAAAGGCCAATGAATAAGGTATAAATCAAGATAATCTAATTGTAGGTCTTTAAGAGTTTGGTAGAATGCATCAATAGTCTTCTGGTAACCATGGGCACTGCCACGAAGCTTGCTAGTAATAAATAATTCTTCTCTAGCTACCTTGGATTGTTTAATACCTTTACCAACAGCTTGTTCATTACCATATCTGGCGGCTGTATCTATAAGCCGAAAACCTTGCTCGATAGCGGTGGTAACAGTTTGTGTACACTCATTTCCTAGTAAAGGCCAAGTGCCTGAACCAATAATGGGCATTGTTACACCATTATTTAATGTTATTGTTTTACTTAGCATATAACTCTCCCTTTAATGTGGAGTTTAAGTTTAAGATAATTGTTTTGGACTTATATTAATAATAATGGTTTAGTACAGGGCAAATATATTATGTAACCCAATATAATGTTAATAGGGTTAATTTAAAATTTTGTAATGTGTTGGTTGATAATTTTAAATATTTATATATTCGTGTTATTAAGTATATGGCATAGTATGGTTATGGTATAAAAAGGATAAGTTATAGCACTAGATAGAGGTTGGTATGCGTTTTTTTGGTATATATTTTATTATTGAGATAGTGCTGTTAGTTGTAGCAGGTAGATTCTTAGGTATTGGTTTAACACTTTTTATTATTTTAGCCACTACTATTTTAGGTGTGTTAATTTTGCGTTTGGCAGGTATTACCACATTAATGGGGATTCGTCAGAAGATTAATCAAGGGGAAACCCCTGATGGCGAAATGATGAATGGTATGCTTTTAGGTTTGGGTGGCGGTTTATTATTTTTACCAGGTTTATTGGGTAATGTAGTTGGTATCCTGCTAGTTATTCCTGCCTCTAGGGGGTTATTTATCCAATTCGCTAAAAAAATGTTAGCTAAATACAGTGTGCGTACACAACAGACTTATGGTTCATCAGATCAATATCAATCACATAAGCCAGATATTATTGAGGGTGAGTGGGAAAGAAAAGATAAATAAAAAAATAATAAATTGACCCTTGAATTATTTTTTTTTGCCCTTATTTAATTTACCAGTTTATTTAATACTTAGTTTTACCTACTAAGTATTTGTTTATTTAGTCGCCATTATTGGTTAAATGACCAATAAGGGTATTTTTAATTTAAATAAGTAATAATTTGTTCAGGAGAATTTTGGATATGAAACTTCGTCCATTGCATGACCGTGTTGTCATTCGCCGTAGCGAAGAAGAGACAAAGACTGCTGGTGGTATCGTATTACCAGGTTCAGCAGCTGAAAAACCAAACCAAGGTGAAGTGGTAGCTGTAGGTACTGGCCGTGTTTTAGATAGTGGTGAAGTTCGTGCAGTTGCTGTTAAAGTTGGCGATAAAGTTGTGTTTGGCCCATATTCAGGTAGCAACACCATTAAAGTGGATGGTGAAGACCTATTAATCATGGGTGAGAACGAAATTCTTGCTGTTATTGAAAAATAATTTAACGGTTTTATAAGATTTGAGGAAAAGATAAATGGCTGCTAAAGAAGTTAAATTTGGCGATTCTGCCCGTAGAAAATTACTAACAGGTGTTAACACCCTAGCGGACGCAGTAAAAGCAACTTTAGGCCCTAAAGGTCGTAACGTAGTATTAGAGCGTAGCTTTGGTGCACCTTTAATCACTAAAGACGGTGTTTCAGTTGCTAAAGAAATCGAATTAAAAGATAAAATTGAAAACATTGGTGCACAATTAGTTAAAGACGTAGCTTCTAAAGCGAATGATGCTGCTGGTGACGGTACTACTACTGCTACTGTACTTGCACAATCAATCGTTACTGAAGGCTTAAAATCAGTAGCTGCTGGCTTAAATCCAATGGATTTAAAACGTGGTATTGATAAAGCGACTATTGCTATCGTTGAAGAACTTAAAAAATTATCTAAGCCTTGTGAAGATACTAAATCTATCGCACAAGTAGGTACTATTTCAGCTAACTCTGATGATTCAATTGGTAACATCATTGCTGAAGCAATGGAAAAAGTAGGTAAAGAAGGCGTTATCACTGTTGAAGAAGGTTCTGGTTTAGAAAATGAACTTTCTGTAGTAGAAGGTATGCAGTTCGATCGTGGTTACCTATCTCCATACTTCATCAACAAACCAGATACTATGGCTGCTGAAGTTGATAGTCCATATATCCTATTAGTTGATAAGAAAATCTCTAATATCCGTGAATTATTACCAGTATTAGAAGCAGTGGCTAAATCAGGTCGTCCTTTACTTATCATTGCTGAAGATGTGGAAGGCGAAGCATTAGCAACGTTAGTTGTGAACAATATGCGTGGTATCGTTAAAGTGGTTGCTGTTAAGGCTCCTGGCTTTGGTGATCGTCGTAAAGCTATGCTACAAGACATCGCTATCTTAACGGGTGCAACTGTAATCAGCGAAGAGGTTGGTTTAAGCTTAGAAAGCACTACTTTAGAGCATTTAGGTACTGCTAAACGTACTGTTTCTAACAAAGAAAACACTACTATTATCGATGGTGCTGGTTCAGAAGCTGATATTGATGCGCGTATCAAGCAAATCCGTGCGCAAATCGAAGAAACTACTTCAGATTATGACCGTGAAAAATTACAAGAACGTCTTGCTAAATTAGCAGGTGGTGTTGCTGTAATTAAAGTAGGTGCGGCTACTGAAGTTGAAATGAAAGAGAAGAAAGCACGTGTTGAAGATGCATTAAGTGCTACTCGTGCAGCGGTAGAAGAAGGTGTGGTACCTGGCGGTGGTGTTGCGTTAGTACGTGCTTTAGAGTCTATCAAAGACCTTAAAGGTGCTAATGAAGAACAAACTGTTGGTATAAACATTTTACGTCGTGCAGCGGAAGCTCCATTACGTCAAATCGTTGCTAACTCTGGTGATGAAGCCTCTGTAGTACTTGATAAAGTAAAACAAGGTCAAGGTAACTATGGTTACAATGCGGCTACTGGTGAATACGGTGATATGATTGAATTCGGTATTATTGATCCTGCTAAAGTAACACGTAGTGCATTACAAGCAGCAGCTTCAATTGCTGGTTTATTAATCACTACTGAAGCAATCGTAGCTGAATTACCTGAAGATAAATCTGCTCCTGCAATGCCTGATATGGGCGGTATGGGTGGAATGGGCGGTATGGGCATGATGTAATATCAGCTCATTAAGCTATCTTCAAAAACCCACCTATTTGGTGGGTTTTTTTATGTTTATCGTTTAATCTAATAGAAAAGGCTCTATACTTAATAAATTATTTTGTGTAAGCTAAAGTTTCTAAAATAATTATATTTAACAAAAATAAAAAAGGTAAAACAATGATAAAAGCTTTATTGCCTATGGCTACTATAGGTATTGGTTTGGGCATAGGAGTGATAAGCCCAGCACAAGCAGTGCAAAGTCAACAAGATGCAAATGGTTTTCTCGAAGACTCTCAGTTTAAAGGGTTATACAAAAATTTTTATTTCTACAGAAATTTTCTCAATGAGCCCAGTAGTAGGCAAAATTATGCAAAGGAATGGGCGCATGGCATTATGTTGGATTATTCTTCTGGCTTTACACAAGGAACAGTAGGCTTTGGTTTAGATGTACAAGGCTTTATGTCGCAAAGGCTGGATAGTGGTAAGGGGCAAGCTGGTGGTGGTATTGGATTAGTCCCTTATAAAGAAGGAACAGATCCTAAACATGGTTATGGTCGTGTGAATGCGGCTGTTAAAATGAGAATCTCTAAAACTGTTTTAAAATATGGCGATATGTATCCAGAGAATCCCATATTCGGTACGGCTAATAACCGACTCTGGCCGCAAACCTCTACTGGGTTTCAGCTAATTAGTAATGAGCTAGATAAAGCTGTTTTTGAAGTAGGCTATTTTACCGCTAAAAATGCTAGAACATCTTCTCATCATACAGGTGATATAGGGTTCTGGAATTTATTGGCAGTTAATCCTCAAACAGGCAAATTAGTGCGTGCTAGAAATGTTAAATATGCAGGGGTTACTTATCGACCATTTGATGGCTTAAGTCTGATTTATTATGGGTCAGATTTTAAAGATGTTTATCGTCAGCATTATGCAGAAATTACTTATAATCAACCATTTAATCCAAAGCTAGCATGGTCGACTACGGGTAATGTTTATCGTACATTGGCGAGTGGTAACGATAAGGCTGGCCGTATTAATAACACAACATGGGGATTAAAAACTTCACTAACCTATGATGTGCATAAATTTACCTTAGCTTATCAGCAATCTAATGGTAATCAGGCAATGCCTTTTGAAGGTGCATATCCAGGTGAATATTCTTATAAATGGTTAGTTAATGCATCTATGTACAATGACTTTGATGCGGCTAATGAAAAATCAGCGCAAGTTCGTTATGACTATAATTTTACCAATTGGGGTATTCCAGGCTTAAGTTTTACCACCCGTTATGTAAAAGGATGGGATGCTGATTACAGCCATAATAATGCAAAAAATACTGCCTCATATATGGGCTATAAATATAAGCATTGGGAATATAATGCTGAAACTAAATATGTGGTGCAATCTGGTAAAGCAAAGGGGTTATCATTTCATGTACGCTATGGCAAGCACCGTACTGAAAACAATTCACCCTTACGAGACTTTGATGAAGTGAGAATAATTACACAGTATCCGTTTGATATTTTGGCAATGGGCAAGGCACTTTTTTAAGTGCCTATTTTTATTTACTAGTATGTTGTTTTAAGATAAGTAATGCTTGTTCGGTTGTAGCAATACAGTTTTCGATATCACCTTGTTTTTGGTATTCTTCTGCTTGTAAGCGTAGTTCATGAACGCGTTCTTTATTGGGTGAACCCATAGTAATAGCTTCAGTGGCTTTATAGCGTTCAATTTTTTTTAAGTTGGTGCTACATAGGTCTGACTCCGCAAAAGCAATCGATGACATCAATGCGGATAGAATAAAAACAATGATTGTTTTCATAATAATTACCTCTTATGTAATTGTTAATTAAATAGATTCCAATTTTTTACAAGAAAGCACTTTTGACTACTAAGGGCTTTTCTTGATGTATATTCTGACTAATGAGTGGCTACAGAAAAAAATATAAATTTAGTAAATGGTCTTAGTATTAGGAAAGCTTTTATTAAAAACTTTCCTTTAGCTAAGTAAATATTTATAGTGTTAGCAAGTAATTTAAAAAATAATCAATTTTTATTTATTGCTATGTTGAGCAATGATAGATAGTGCTTGTTCTGATGTTGCTATACAGTTTTTAGTATCACCCGCTGCTTTATATTCTTTTGCTTTTTCATGTAATTCTTTAAGTTGAGTATTCTCTGGCTCACCCGTAGTCATTGAAAACTGTGCTCTGTAGTTATCAATTTTGTTCAAATTAATATCGCAAAGATTGTGGTCTACTGTTGATGAATGGTTATTGTTAGATGAACAGCCGATAGCCATAAGTGCTAGCGAAATAATAAGTAAGTTTCTCATTTTAATCCCCTCAAATAATTTTATATTTAACCAATAGACAGATTAGTTAATTAATCGTTCAACTATACTTTTTTATTATTAAAACTAAAAAAAGTATATCAGCTTTGATTCAGTAAACTATTAGTCTTTAGATTGAAGGCTTATTTTTTGTTTTTGTGGTGGGCGCGAGGATGAGCCTGATCATACACAGCAGCTAAATGTTGAAAGTTTAGATGAGTATAAATTTGGGTGGTAGATATATCAGCATGGCCTAATAATTCTTGTACTGCACGTAAATCTTGCGAAGACTCTAAAAGATGACTAGCAAAACTATGGCGTAACATATGGGGATGTAAGTGTTGCCCTAAGCCTTTGGCTCCTGCTTGTTGTACACGTAATTCAACCGCTCTTGGTGATAGCTTTGTGCCACGTTGACTGATAAATACAAAATCATCTTTAGGATTTGCTTGTAAACGGATAGTTAACCAAGCTGTTAAGGCTTGTTTGGCTTTTGTACCTACAGGGAGTTCTCTGGTTTTATTGCCTTTACCTAATACACGAACGCTATTGTTGTTTAAGTCTAATTCAGTGAGTGTTAAATTTACTAGCTCAGAAAGTCTTAGCCCAGAAGAATAAAATAACTCTAACATGGCATGATCACGGCAATTTATAAATTCATTATCACTACTAGCTATCGGTGTATCTAGCAACTGCTGTGTACGATCTATATCTAATAGTTTTGGTAAACGCTTTTCTGTTTTTGGAGGCATAATACCTGTACTAGGATCTTTGCTACATAATTGCTCTTTGATAAGATAGCGATAGAGCCCACGTAGCGAAGAGAGTAGTCGTCCTAGGCTGCGCGCAGACAATCCTTGTCTATGAAGTTTACTAATAAATAAGCGAACTTGATGGGTAGTTAGTTCTGCCCAGTTAGTTACATGGTGTTCTTCACATAGGACTATTATTTTTTGAATATCACGTTGATATCCAGCCAGTGTATGTGGTGATACTTGCCGTTCGGTTTGCAAATGTCTTAAGTAGTTTTCTAAAGCAACTTGCATTATTAATCCTACAATAGACGAGGTAGAATACGACAAAGAATATCGCTTATTTGTTGTAAGAAAATAGTGCCCGTTTCTCTTTGATAACGATATTGATCACTACTGCCTAATGCTAATAAGCCTAGTGTATTATTATTTCTGAGGGGTACTAGTGCCGCTGAGTGCACGTTATGATCGTTACCAAATAAAAATTCTAAGGCATTATCTCTAAATTGGCCTGTGGTGATTTTATCTGTATTAATTAAACTACCTAATTTGGTTTGAGCTTCTTCAAGTTTACAGAAACGACCAGCGGGCAAAGTGCTTTCACTAAACAAAATAAAGCTAATTTTTTCTATTTTAAAATCATGTCTTAGGCTGTCTTCTAGGGTAGCAACTAAGCTTTCAAGGGAGGTTGCTTCCAGTAGTTCAAGGGTTAAGCGTCGCGCCTTTTCGAATAGGCGATCATTTTCTCTTGCCATTTCGAGTAGATGATTGAGTTGCTTTTGCAAATCTTGATTGCGAGAACGTAACCGATTAAGTTGGTGTTCAATTAAAGAAATAGCTTTACCTGACTCATGGCGAATACGTATGGTTTGTAATACATCATCATGTTTAATAAAAAAATCAGGATGTTGTCTAATATACTCTGCAACTGCTTCAGCTGTTAACTCATTTGAAGTTTGTTCTGATGGAGTAGGTTGACTCATAATTGTATTTTTCCTTCATAAACGCTTACTGCATTGCCTGTCATGAAAACAGGAGTATCGCCACCTTTCCACTCAATGGTTAATTTACCACCTAGTAATTGTAAGTGCACAGGTGACTCCATCCAATTATTTTGAATGGCAGTTACAGCCGCTGCACAAGCGCCTGTGCCACAAGCTTGTGTTTCACCTGCACCGCGTTCCCATACACGCAATTTAGCATGATGACGATCAGTAATTTCTATAAAACCCACATTAACACGATTAGGAAAAAGGGGATGATGTTCGATTTTTGAGCCTAGGGCTTGTACAGGCGCAGTTTTTAGATTGTCAGTACGAATAACCGCATGGGGGTTACCCATGGATACAGCTGATATGTCAATAGTCTGCTCTTCAACTACGAGAGGATATGTAGTAGCTTGTTGCTCGGCTAGAAAAGGGATTTCTTTAGGGGTAAAGCGAGCTTTACCCATGTTTACCTTCACTTGATGATCTGGCAGAACATGTAGCTCAATAATGCCACTGCTAGTTTCTACAATAATATGTTTTTTGGCGGTTAAGCGCTTGTTGCGAACAAAGATAGCAAAGCAACGCGCACCATTACCGCACTGTTCAACCTCTGAACCATCCGCATTAAATATACGATAACTAAAATCAACGTCTGGTTTGTTAGGTGGCTCAACCAGTAGTAGTTGGTCAAAACCAATACCTGTATGGCGATTACTCCAATGTTTAACTTGCTTAGGCGTAATATGGGCATGTTGCGTGACGAGGTCAATGACCATAAAGTCATTGCCTAGCCCGTGCATTTTAGTAAAATGTAAAAACATGCTTACTCCTTAGGTTGGTAATAAGTACTCATCTGCATAAAGAGAGGCCAATGTTTCACGTTTACGTACAGGATAAACTTTGTCGCCATCTACCATTACTTCAGCCGCTCTACCACGTGTATTATAGTTAGAGCTCATAACAAAACCATAAGCACCTGCTGAGCATACGACTAATAGGTCACCCTCTGCGATGTTTAAGGAGCGATCTTTACCTAGAAAGTCACTGGTTTCACATACTGGGCCTACAATATCATAGCTAGTTGCTTGGCCTTGTTTTTGGATAACAGGCTGTATATCCATCCAAGCATCATAAAGTGCAGGGCGAATTAGATCATTCATTGCTGCATCAACAATAGCAAAGTTTTTATGGGTAGTATGTTTTAAATACTCTACTTGAGTTATTAAAATACCTGCATTAGCAATAATATAACGGCCAGGCTCAAATACTAATGCTAGGTTACGATCTGTTAAGCGTTCTCTTACCGCTTGAATGTAATTTTGTGCTAGAGGAGGTTGCTCATCATTATAACGTACACCTAGCCCACCCCCTAAATCGAGATGCTCAATGGTAATACCTTTGCTCGCTAATTTATCAGTGAGCAATAACAATCTGTCTAGAGCATCTAAAAAAGGTGATAAAGTAGTTAATTGTGAGCCTATATGGCAGTCAATTCCTTTAATCTTTAGGTTTGTTAATGTGGCAGCATACTCATAAACTGATTCAGCTTCAGCGATATCGATACCGAATTTATTCTCTTTTAATCCTGTAGAGATATAAGGGTGAGTTTGAGCATCTACATCAGGATTAATACGTAAAGAAATAGGGGCAATTTTACCCATTTCTGCGGCTATTTTCTGAATACGATCTAATTCATTAGTGGATTCAACATTGAAACAATGAACACCTACCTGTAATGCTGTTTGAATATCATCTACTGTTTTACCAACACCAGAAAATACGATTTTATCTGCTTGTCCACCTGCTGCTAAAACCCGTTCTAATTCGCCAAGGGAAACAATATCAAAACCTGCACCTAACTTAGCAAGGACATTGAGCACAGCAATATTGGAGTTAGCTTTCACAGCATAACAAATTAAATGAGAAGTACCTTGTAAGGCATTTTGATAGCTTTTAAATTGTTGCTCAATATGTTGTTTTGAGTATACATAGGTCGGTGTACCAAACTGTTTGGCAATATCTGTAACAGCTACTTGCTCAGCGTATAACTGGTCATTTTGATAAGTAAAAACAGACATTATTGAGCTGCCTCATTGGTGTATTCTGGTGACGCTTGATCTTGAGTCGTAGCCTCTGTCTCGCTGGTAGCTTGAGAATTAGTCACATTAGTTCGCGTTGGCTCAGTGGTAATCAATGGTGCTGTTTGCTTTTCAGGTAAATAAAGCGGACCTTTTTGACCGCAACCCGTTAATGCAAATGCATAAGTAACTACAATAACAATAGGTAAACGTAATAGTTTCATTATATTAATTCCAGATTAAGCTTTTTATTATATAAAAGTATACCGACCAATTAGCTGATTGACTATTGGTTGTGTGAGCTTTCGTTTAATATAATGGCAATATAATATGACTAGGTAGCCGTTTATGATGTTAGAAGAAACAAAATATCATCAACTTATTGATGAATTACAACAACAAGTAGAAGATATATTAGAAGCTGTAGATTTTGATGTGGATATGGATAATGCTAATGGTGTATTAACCATAGAATTTGAAAATGGCAGTCAGATTATTCTAAGTAGGCAGTCCGCTTTACGTCAATTATGGGTTGCTGCAAGGTCTGGAGGTTACCATTTAGACTATAATGCAGAACTGGCAAATTGGTTGGTGGTCAATAGTAACGAGACAATTAATGAATTGTTACAACGATTATTAAAAGAGCAAGTAGGTGAGCTGGTTAGCTTTAATGCATTACAAAACTAATAGCTAATAGTTGCCATGATTTAAATTCATATATTTTATTTGAAATCATTAGATAATATATAATATATAAATTCATCATCAACCCAACGTAAGTTATCATTAATTAATAAAAAGGAGTGCTTATGGGATTGCATACCCCTTTGTATGAGCAACATTTGGCTCTTGGGGCGGAAATGGCAGAACTCAATGGATGGGACTTGCCTTTGCATTTTGGGTCACAAGTAGAAGAACATTTTCAAGTTAGAAAAGATTGCGGTATGTTTGACGTCTCTTTTATGACAATTGTTGATATAACAGGTAAACAGGCTAAACAATATTTACAGTATATACTTGCAAATGATGTATCTTTGCTAAACGATCAAGGGCGTGTTCTGTATTCAGTCATGCTAAATGATCAAGCAGGCATTATTGATGATATTTTAGTTTATTTAACTAAAGATGGTTATCGCTTGATGTTTAATGCGGCTATCCCTGAACAAATCCTTGATTGGATGGAGCAGCACAAAGGCGATTTTGATGTGAGCTTTTGTGTTCAATCAGATGTTGCCGTACTAGCTATTCAAGGGCCAGAAGCAGTTAATAAATTATTAAAACAGTTGCCGAAACAGTATGTAGATCAGTTATCTGAATTAAAGCCACTCTATAGCTGTTTTGTGGGCGATTGGTTTATCTCTCGCACAGGTTATACGGGGGAGGATGGCGTTGAAATCGTATTGCCTAAAGCGGATGCTGAGCAGCTATGGTTAGAGCTGATAGGCGCTGGTATTATGCCAATAGGTATGCGTGCTAGAGACACGTTGCGCTTGGAAGCAGGCCATAGTATGTATGGCTTAGATATGGATGCTGAAATCTCTCCTCTATCGTGTAATATGGATTGGACAATTGCTTGGCAGCCAGAGGATCGTCAGTTTATTGGTCGTGCTGCATTAGAGAATAAATTGCAGGCAGGCTTACGTAATAAATTAATTGGCCTTGTTTCAGAAGAAAGAGGCACTTTGCATAATGGTCAGCTAGTACGTATTGAAAATGTGGGTGACGGTATTATTACTAGCACTAATTTTTCTCCTACCTTAGGAAAATGTATTGCATTGGCTAGAGTGCCTGTTCAAACAGGGGCAAGAGCGGAAGTGGAAATCAAAGGGAAATGGTGTCCTGTAAGAGTCGTTCCGCCACGATTTGTTTGGCATGGTAAAATTTTAATTTAATGATTGAAAAGGAATAGGTTAAGCATGAGCAATATCCCTAAAGTGTTACGTTATACAGAGAGCCATTCTTGGGTAGGGGTGTTAGAGGATGATATTTTAATGGTAGGGATTACAGACTATGCCCAAAATTCTTTAGGGGATATTGTATTTGTAGAACTGCCAGAAGATGGTATGCATTACCAACAAGACCAACAAATTGGCATGATAGAGTCTGTTAAAACAAGTTCTGATATTTATGCGCCTGTAACAGGTAAAGTCGTTGAAGTTAATCAACAATTAGCCGATAACCCTGAGCTAATAAATGATGATCCTTATACCGCATGGATATATAAAATATTACCTGCTTCTTTAGTAGAAGTTGAGCAGTTGTTAAAGGCGCAAGATTATCAAGACTTAATTGGTGAGTAGCCTGTAAAAACTGGTCATCTATTTGTTTTATCTTGTTATAAAAATGCCTTAAAAAATAAGGCATTTTTATTGTCAAAATACAGTTTGTTTATCTGTTTTGTGGTATCATATTCGGCTTAATCTGTAGATTGTCGCAAAACAAGGAACAGGCTTCTTATGGGCACTGAAATCGCCAAAGAAATTCTCCCCGTCAGAATTGAAGATGAACTAAAACAGTCGTACCTCGACTATGCTATGAGCGTTATTGTTGGGCGCGCTTTGCCCGATGTGCGTGATGGTTTAAAACCAGTGCATAGACGGGTGCTATTTGCTATGAATGAAAATAGCAACGATTGGAATAAACCTTATATGAAATCTGCCCGTATCGTGGGTGATGTCATCGGTAAGTATCACCCGCATGGTGACTCTGCTGTTTATGACACCATTGTACGGATGGCTCAGCCTTTCTCAATGCGTTATATGTTGGTAGATGGGCAAGGTAACTTTGGTTCTGTAGATGGTGACTCAGCTGCTGCAATGCGTTATACCGAAATACGTATGCAGAAATTAACCCATGAAATGTTAGCTGATCTTGATAAAGAGACCGTTGACTGGGTGCCTAACTATGATGATTCCTTAAAAATTCCAGCAGTATTACCCACTAAAATCCCCGCCTTATTGGTAAATGGTTCTAGTGGTATTGCGGTGGGTATGGCTACTAATATTCCGCCCCATAATTTAACGGAAGTAATCAATGGCTGTTTGGCTTTAATTGATGATGAAAATTTAACCATCGATCAGTTAATGGAGTATATTCCTGGTCCTGACTTCCCTACCGCAGGTATTATCAATGGCCGTGCAGGTATTATTGAAGGCTATCGTACAGGTCGTGGTAGAGTTTATATTCGTGCTAAAACTCATATTGAGCCGATTGAAAATGGCCGTGAACAAATAGTTGTTACTGAATTACCTTATCAAGTTAACAAAGCCAGACTTATTGAAAAAATTGCTGAGTTGGTTAAAGAAAAGAAAATTGAAGGTATCAGTGAACTACGTGATGAATCTGATAAAGACGGTATGCGTGTTGTTATAGAGTTACGTCGTGGTGAAATGCCAGAGGTAATTATTAATAACTTATATACCCAAACTCAATTACAAAATGTATTTGGTATTAACGTAGTGGCTTTAGTAGATGGCCAGCCAAGAATTCTAAATCTGAAAGAGATGTTAGAAGCTTTTGTGCGTCATCGTCGTGAAGTGGTTACTCGTCGTACTATTTATGAATTACGTAAAGCACGTGAACGTGGCCATGTGGTAGAAGGTTTAGCTGTTGCATTAGCTAATATTGATCCCATTATTGAGTTGATTAAAAAATCACCAAGTCCTGCTGAAGCTAAAGAAAAACTATTGGCTACTGCATGGGAAGCAGGTCCTATCCAAGCAATGGTAGAGCGTGCTGGTGCAGAAAGTTGCCGCCCCGATGACTTGGAAGAGCAATATGGTATTCATGATGGTAAATACTATTTATCACCAGTACAAGCGCAAGCCATTTTAGATTTACGCTTACACCGTTTAACGGGCTTAGAACATGAGAAGTTAATTGGTGAATATAAAGAAATTTTAGAGCAAATCGGTGAGTTAATCCGTATTTTGACTATTCCAGAACGTTTAATGGAAGTGATTCGTGAAGAGTTAGTCAAAGTACGTGATGAATTTGGTGATGAGCGTCGTACTGAAATTATTGCTTCGCATATGGATTTAACCACAGCTGATCTTATTCCAGAAGAAGAGCGTGTAGTTACTATTTCTCATGGCGGTTATGCCAAGTCACAACCTTTAACAGCTTATCAAGCACAACGTCGTGGTGGTAAAGGTAAGTCTGCCTCAGGTGTGAAAGATGAAGATTATATTGAGCATCTTTTAGTGGCTAATAGTCATGCTACTTTATTGTTGTTCTCTACTAAGGGTAAGGTTTATTCCCTTCGTACCTTTGAAATTCCAGAAGCGTCTCGTACAGCAAGAGGTCGTCCTTTAATAAATATCATCCCATTAGATGAGGGTGAAAAAATTACTACCATGTTGCCAGTGGATGAATTTACTGAAGGCCGCTTTATCTTTATGGCAACCGCTAACGGTACAGTGAAGAAAACCCCATTAGAACAGTTTAGTAAAGTGCGTAAGAACGGTTTAATTGCCCTAGGTTTAAAAGAGGGTGATTTATTAATTTCTGCTGCTATTACTGATGGTAATAGTGAAGTAATGCTGTTTACTGATGAAGGTAAAGTAATCCGTTTTGAAGAGTCAAAAGTCCGTGAAATGGGACGTACAGCTAAAGGTGTACGTGGTATTCGCTTACCTAAAGAAGGTGAAAACGATACCACTGATGATGACGAAAATGCAGTAGTTATTGAAGAAGATAATGATGATGACAATAGCATTGAGTTATTCAGAAGCCATGTTATTGCCATGATTATCCCTGAGGATAATGCCTATATCTTAACGGCTTCTGCACGTGGTTATGGTAAGCGTACAGCGATTGATCAATATCCTTTACGTGGTCGTGGTGGTAAAGGTGTTATTTCCATGATTACCAGTGATCGTAACGGTAAAATTGTTGGTGCTGTGCAAGTACAGGATGGTGAGGAAATTATGTTAATTTCTGACCAAGGTACTTTAGTACGTACCCGCGTAGATGAAATACGTCCAATGGGTCGTAATACCCAAGGTGTTACCTTAATTAAACTATCTACCGATGAAACCTTAGTAGGTTTAGAGCGTGTTCAAGAACCATCTGAAACGGAAGAAGATTTAGATGAAGTTGATCTTGAAAATAATGCAACTAATGATGAAGATAATCCCACTATTCAGTAATGAATAGTGTGGTAAATTAATAAAATCATAAATCGATTGAGTATAAAGCCATGACTAAGCGAGTTTATAATTTCTGCGCAGGCCCAGCAGCATTACCTTTAGAAGTTCTACAACAAGCCCAAACTGAATTATTAGATTGGCATGGTAAAGGCTTGTCGATTATGGAAATGAGCCATCGTGGTGCTGACTATACAGCAGTAGCTGCGGAAGCTGAGCAGGATTTACGTGACTTACTATTAATTCCTAATAATTATAAAGTGTTATTTTTGCAAGGTGGTGCAAGTCAACAGTTTGCACAAATCCCCTTGAATTTAATGCGCCACGATCAAAAAGCTGATTATATTGATACAGGTATTTGGGCAAAGAAAGCTATTGAAGAAGCTTCTCGCTTTGCTGCAGTTAATGTGGCAGCTACGGCTAAAGACTATAACTATTTTGCTATTCCTGGTCAAAATGAATGGCAATTATCTCAAGATGCTGCTTATGTCCATTACACAGCTAATGAAACAATTGGTGGTGTAGAGTTTGATTGGATACCAGAAGTAGGGGATATACCTTTAGTAACTGATATGTCATCTAATATCTTGTCACAACCTATTGATGTGTCTAAGTTTGGTTTAATTTATGCAGGTGCACAAAAAAATATTGGGCCAAGTGGTTTAGTGGTATTAATTATACGTGAAGATTTATTAGGTAATGCTCGTAGTGATTGTCCTACTATGCTCAATTATAAAGTAGCGGCTGATAATGATTCTATGTATAACACACCACCAACGTTCTCTTGGTATCTTGCAGGCTTAATCTTTAAATGGTTGAAAAAACAAGGTGGTTTAGAGGCCATGAAAAAGATTAATGAGCAAAAGAAAGAGTTGCTTTATGGGTATATTGATAGCACAGAGTTCTACAATAACCCAATTAATCCCTCTAACCGTTCTTGGATGAATATTCCATTTAGATTAATTGATGAACGTTTAGATAAAGTGTTTTTAGAAAAAGCAGATGCAAATGGACTATTAAATTTAAAAGGTCACCGTACTGTAGGTGGAATGCGTGCTTCTATTTATAACGCAGTTGGTTTAGATGCAGTACAAGCATTGGTAGACTTTATGAAAGCGTTTGAGAAGGAGCATGGTTAAACATGGCAGTAGAACAAGAATTACAAGCATTAAGGGTGCGGATTGATAGTTTAGACGAGAAGATACTTGATTTAATTTCTGAGCGTGCTCGTTGTGCTCAAGAGGTGGCGAAAGTTAAAACAGCTAACCTTGCAGAAGGCGAGTCCCCTGTTTTTTATCGTCCAGAGCGTGAAGCTTTTGTGCTTAAACATATTATGGAACGCAATAAAGGCCCTCTGAGTAATGAAGAGATGGCTCGTTTATTCCGTGAAATAATGTCCACCTGCTTAGCTTTAGAGCAACCATTGCGAGTGGCTTATTTAGGCCCAGAAGGTACTTTCACCCAAGCGGCAGCCATTAAACATTTTGGTAATGCTGTGGTAAGTAAACCAATGGCGGCTATTGATGAAGTATTTAGAGAAGTAGCAGCTGGTGCGGTGAATTTTGGTGTAGTACCTGTAGAGAACTCTACTGAAGGTGCAGTAAACCATACCTTAGATAGTTTTTTAGAACATGATTTAGTGATTTGTGGTGAGGTAGAGTTACGCATTCATCACCATTTATTAGTGGGTAAAAATACCAAGCAAGATCGCATTACTCGTATTTATTCACATGCGCAATCACTAGCACAGTGCCGTAAATGGTTAGACGCCCATTATCCAAATGTTGAACGGGTAGCTGTTTCCAGCAATGCAGAAGCGGCTAAGCGCGTACAAAGTGAATGGAATAGTGCAGCTATTGCTGGTGATATGGCGGCGAGTTTATATGATCTAACTATTTTGAATGAGAAAATAGAAGACCGTCCAGACAACTCAACCCGTTTCTTTATTATTGGTAACCAAGAAGTACCACCTACAGGTGATGATAAGACTTCTATTATCGTTTCAATCCATAATAAACCAGGTATTTTGCACGAGTTATTAGAGCCATTCCGTAAAAACAATATTGACCTTACTCGTATTGAAACTAGACCTGCACGTAGTAGCAAGTGGAGCTATGTGTTCTTTATTGATTTCTCAGGCCATCATCATGACCCATTGATTAAAGCTGTTTTAGAAGAAATGGGTAGAGGTAGCGTAGGCTTAAAAGTATTGGGCTCTTATCCTCAAGCAGTTTTATAAGACATTAGGCGCTTATATTGTATAATGTAAGCGCCTGATTGTTATTATAGAGGACTGTAAAATGGCTGTTACCCTTACTCAGCTAGTTCAATACCTTGATTATTATCTAAGTTGTGACCAAATCAAAGACTACTGTCCCAATGGCTTACAAGTAGAAGGTAAGCCAGAAATAAATAAAATAATTACGGGTGTAACAGCAAGCCAAGCTTTAATAGATGCAGCTATTGAACAGCAAGCAGATGCTATTATTGTCCATCATGGTTACTTTTGGCGTGGGGAAGAACCTACCATTGTGGGTATGAAGCGTAATCGCATAAAAGTATTATTGGATAATGATGTAAGTTTATTAGCTTATCATTTACCCCTCGATGTGCATCCCATGCTAGGTAATAATGCACAATTGGCTAAAATATTAGGTATTACAATAGATACTACTTTAAATCCTAATGATCCTACCATCATAGGCTTACAAGGCCACCTTGCTATGCCTCAATCTGTAACAGAATTTGCTAGCCGAGTAGAACAAGAACTGAATCGTAAACCAATGGTGGTTGATAGTGGTAAACCAGTGCAAAAAATAGCTTGGTGTACAGGTGGTGGACAAGGTTATATAGATCAAGCAGCCGCTATGGGGGTTGATCTGTTTTTAACAGGTGAAGCCTCGGAACAAACTTATCATAGCGCCATAGAAAATGGTATTAGTTTTATTGCAGCAGGCCATCACGCAACAGAGCGTTATGGTATTAAAGCTTTAGGTGAGCATATTGCTAAACTGCATGGTATAGAGCATGAGTTTATTAATATTGATAATCCGTTCTAACTAAAAGTTCTAAGTAAATAAGTTTTTATTCTCAAAGTAAAACTTTAATCTATGTTAGAGTGTTTACCATTTTCAATAAGTAAACAATCTATAAAGATAAGGTTGTGAGAAATCATGCTTGATAAACTAACTCACTTAAAGCAACTAGAAGCTGAGAGTATACATATTATTCGTGAAGTAGCCGCAGAGTTTGATAACCCTGTAATGCTCTATTCGATTGGTAAAGATTCTGCCGTAATGCTGCACTTAGCCCGTAAGGCATTCTTTCCTGGTAAATTGCCTTTCCCTGTACTGCACGTGGATACCCGTTGGAAGTTTCAGGAAATGTATCAGTTCCGTAGTCAAATGACGCAAGAAATGAATCTTGATTTATTGGTGCATATTAACCCTGATGGCGTTGCGCAAAATGTTAATCCTTTTACCCATGGTAGCGCAAAACATACCGATATTATGAAAACCCAAGGCTTAAAACAAGCCTTAGATAAATATGGTTTTGATGCTGCCTTTGGTGGTGCTCGTCGCGATGAAGAAAAATCACGTGCGAAGGAACGTGTATATTCTTTCCGTGATACTAAACATCGTTGGGATCCTAAAAATCAACGTCCAGAACTATGGAATATCTATAATGGTAAAATTAATAAAGGTGAATCAATTCGTGTATTCCCTCTATCAAATTGGACAGAATTAGATATATGGCAATATATCTATTTAGAAAAAATACCCATCGTACCTCTTTATTTTGCGGCTGAACGTGATGTTATTGAAATGAATGGTACGCTGATTATGATAGATGATGAGCGTATTCTTGAATACTTAACTGACCAACAAAAAGCAAGTATTACTAAGAAAATGGTACGTTTCCGTACCCTTGGTTGTTATCCATTGACGGGGGCTGTTGAATCAAAAGCCACCACATTACCTGAAATTATTCAGGAAATGTTATTAACCAAAACATCAGAACGACAAGGTCGAGTAATTGACCATGATGCTACTGGGTCGATGGAAGAGAAAAAACGGCAGGGGTATTTCTAACATGTCACATCAATCAGAATTAATTAGCCAAGATATTTTGGCTTACTTAGCACAACACGAACGTAAAGAACTATTACGCTTTTTAACCTGCGGTAATGTGGACGATGGTAAAAGTACCTTGATTGGTCGTTTACTGCATGATTCAAAAATGATCTATGAAGATCAGTTAGAAGCTATTACCAAAGATTCTAAAAAAGTAGGTACCACAGGTGATGATGTGGACTTGGCTTTATTAGTAGATGGGCTACAAGCAGAGCGTGAGCAAGGCATTACCATTGATGTAGCTTATCGTTATTTTAGTACAGCTAAGCGTAAATTTATTATTGCAGATACCCCTGGCCATGAACAGTATACCCGTAATATGGCGACAGGTGCTTCTACCTGTGATTTAGCTATTATCTTAATAGATGCTAGACACGGTGTCCAAACCCAAACTAGACGTCATAGTTTTATTGCCTCTTTACTAGGTATCAAGCATATTGTCGTTGCCATTAATAAAATGGATTTAATGGGATATGGGCAATCAGTATTTGAGAAAATAAAAGCCGATTACTTAGAATTTGCGAAGCAACTTAATGTAAATAGTGAAGCGATTTACTTTGTGCCTATGTCTGCTTTAAAAGGTGACAACGTAGTAAACCATAGTGAGCATACACCTTGGTATGATGGTAAATCACTTATGGAAATTTTGGAGACAGTGGAAATTGCAGCAGACCGTAATTTAACTGACTTACGTTTCCCTGTGCAATATGTTAATCGTCCTAACTTAAACTTCCGTGGTTTTGCAGGTACATTAGCTAGCGGTATTGTGCGTAAAGGTGATGAAGTTTTAGTATTGCCTTCTGGTAAGTCCAGTAAAGTAAAATCAATAGTAACCTTTGCAGGTGAATTAGAACAGGCAATTCCGGGTGAAGCTATTACCTTAACCTTAGAAGATGAAATTGATATTTCTCGTGGTGATTTGTTAGTGCATGCAGACTCGGTACCGCAGGTTACGGATAGCTTTGAAGCAATGTTAGTATGGATGGCTGAAGAGCCAATGAGGCCAGGTAAGAAGTACGATATTAAACGTGCTACCAGTTATATTCCTGGCACTATTGCCACTATAGAACATAGCGTAGATGTTAATACCTTAGAGCATAAAGCAGCGAGTGAATTAAAGCTTAATGAAATTGCTAAAGTAAAAGTAGCATTAGATGCCCCTATAGCTTTAGATGGCTATGAGCAAAATCGTACTACAGGTGCATTTATTATTGTTGATCGTTTAACTAATGGTACTGTAGGCGCAGGCATGATTATTGCTGCACCTACAGGCACGGGTATTAATCGACATGGTAATAATGCTCATGTGAGTGTGGCTGAACGTGTACAGCGTTTTGGTCAAAAACCTGTTACTATTTTATTTTCTGGCTTATCAGGTGCAGGTAAAAGTACGCTGGCTTATGGGGTAGAACGTCGTTTATTTGATCGTGGCCGTGCAGTTTACGTGCTAGACGGTCAAAATCTACGCCGTGATTTAAATAAAGGCTTACCACAAGACAGAGCAGGACGTACTGAAAACTGGTTACGTGCTGCTAATGTAGCACGCCAATTTAATGAAGCAGGGTTAATTGCTCTAGCTGCGTTTGTTGCCCCTGATAGCGAGGGGCGTGAGCAGGCAAAAGCAATTATTGGTAGTGATCGGTTAATTACAGTCTATGTAAAAGCTTCTTTAGAAGCCTGTAAAGAACGTGATCCACAAGGATTATATGCGGCAAGTGAAGATAATATTCCTGCTATTTCCTTCCCTTATGATGAGCCTTTAGATGCAGATATTATTATCGATACCCAAACCACTTCAATAGAACAGGGTGTAGAGCAGATAATAAAAGCACTATGGGAAAAAGATTTTATTTAGTTTTAGTTTAAAAATATAAAGTGGCTGTATTTGGTTAATGTTTCTGTTAACCTAATATAGCCATTATTTTTATAAAGATTATTATATTTACTTTTACATAGGGAAGTATAAAAATTACATAATCTTCACTTTTAAGAGAGGTTTGCTATAAAGAAAAGACTATTTAATTTTTTCACCAAGCGCATTATTAAGCACTAGCAATAATCTTTGTTTTTCAGATTCTTCTAATATATTTAAAGCAATGATTACTTTCTTTTCTTGAGCGTTCTGTTCACCATGTATTTTATAAAAAATAGTAATTTTTTTTAGCTCTTTGGTTACAGAAGTAATTTCACTGAATAGAATATTAACTCTACTTCTTGCAGGCGCAGGCTTTACTGCTATATAGTCTTCACCTATGATTACATAATGCATATTATAAGTCATGATAGTGATAATAATAAATAATATACCAATGCCAATAGGCGCTCCACCAGCACCTACCATGGAAACAGCGAAAAGACCTACTATAATTAATAGGATAGCAACCCCTATATTTAATCCAGTATATTTTCGAGCATAAAATATATTGGTATTTTGAGGGGTTTCTGGAGTTGTATTAGTCATTATTATTTTCCTGTAGGTTAGCAGCAGCTTGACGACGGGTTTCTAAGTCAATTTGGGTGGGTTCTTTTATTCTTATTGCACCAAAAATAGCTACCATTCCAAGTGGAACAAAAATAACACTTCCAATAATAACAAGTATAGAACCAACCTTACGCTTACCCATTGCTGCTAAGCCACCACCAATTAGAGATAGCAGCCAGCAAGCTAATACGACCAATATCAAACCTTCTGCACCAGAGGAAGGACTTAGTTCTGTAACATAGTAATAGATATAAAAAACACCAAGTAGATTTAAACCAATTCCAGTAAACATTAATCCCATTGTGGGAACTCCTTTCGTTACTTGAGGATGATGGAAACAATTATATAAATTAACACTTAAAATAAAATTAAATTTTTAATTATTAAACGAAAAAATAACTATTTAATTTTTTTGATATCGATATCCCATACCATGCACGGTTTTTATAAGCTGTGGATTATTGGCATCTAACTCAATGGTTTTTCGTAAATGGGAAATATGTTGATCTAATGTTCGGCTATTGGGGATATGTTCATAGCCCCATGCTGCATTAAATAGCATATCTCTGGTGACTACTTGATTGCGGTAAGTATAAAGACATTCTAGAATTTTTATTTCTCTTAGTGATAGCTCTAGTCGTTGTTCACCTCGCGTTGCACAAAGTTCATTTGGGTAAACAATTAAGTCGCCAAAGGGAAAATGATTATCTGTTTTTTCTGTTGTATTACGTAAACAACGGCGAGCAATGGTTTTTATTCTCGCTCTTATTTCATGGATACCAAAAGGTTTACTAATATAATCATCTGCACCTAATTCTAAACCGACTACACGATCAATTTCTTCATCTTTAGCGGATAAAAATATTATAGGGATATGGTCGTTATGTTTACGAATTTCTCGACATACAGAATAGCCATCTAATTCTGGCATCATAATATCAAGAATAATAAAGTCAGGTTTTTGTTGTTGATATTTTTCTAAAGCTACTTTTCCATTTTCTGCGGTAATTAGTGTATAGCCTTCTCGTGCTAATGCTTTTTCTAAACCTAGGCGAATATTAAGATCATCTTCAGCAATAAGAATTTTCATTATTAATTACCTGTTCCTTGTGAGTCTGTTAGTTGCCAAAGTCGTAAGGTAAAGCATACCCCAGGATTAGTATTTGTAATAAGAATTTCAGCTTGTAGGCTAGTAGCTAATTGTTTGGCAATGGTAAGCCCAATGCCTGTACCAGAAACACCTTCTGTAATAGTAGATTTAATACGATAGAAGGGAGTAAAAATAAGTTTATGTTCTTTATTGGCTATACCGTTACCATAATCGCGTACTTGAATATCAATATAATTAGTATGTGGCATTAAACTAAGATCAACTTGCTTTCCCTGAGCTGCATATTTTTCAGAATTGCTAAGAAAATTACAGATAATTTGGGTAACACGGTCAATATCAGAAGTAACCTTGATATTATCAGGAATAGTTAAAACTAAGTTTATTCCTTTACTCTTAAAGGAGGGTGAGAAAGTATGGGCGATTTGAATAAGTGTTTCACTTAGATTAAAAGTGGTTAAATGTATTTTGGGCGTTTTAGTAAAGCTAAGAATATTTTGTATTAAGCGTGATAAACGCTGACTCTCATTAATAATCACTTCAGTATAAGCTTGTTGATCTGTATTCTCTGCTTCTTGTTCTTCTTTTAATAATTCTGCATAAAGGGTGATATTGGTAAGGGGCGTTTTTAACTCATGAGAAACTTGGCTAACAAAGTTTACTTGTTGCATTGCTTGGCGTGTGGTACGCATATACTCTCTGTAGAGGTTATACAAAATCAAACCAATAGCGATAAGTAGTAATAGGATAATTACTATACCCCATAGATAGATGGCTAAGGTGTGAGTGGGTTCTCCATAATAACTAATTTGCCAATTAGTAAGAGGGTAGGCTAAGTTTTTATTGGCCAGTAGATGTAAATTATTTATATCGGTAGTGCTTTGATAAAGTAGTCGATCATTTTCAGTAATTTTTAAACTACCATTGTCATAGCTAAGGTTTGCGTTATTAATTACATCAGCTAAAAAGTTGACATAGGAAATGCAGAAACCAATCGTTAGACTATCTTTATTAGACCAGTATATAAGTAAGGGTGTTTGATTACTGTAGTTAATATACCAACCCGAATGAGGTCTAATATTTTCATTAGTAATACTTGGTGCATAAAGCGAGTTAGGGTCGTTAATAAGGGGAGTGATAGTAGCGATTAGTTGTTGTTGCTTTTGAGATAAATCTGTTTGTTGGTTAGGGTAGGTAAGTTGGTTATTTTGTAAAATAAACAAGTTATCAACGTCTGTATCATTATCAGTAAATTGTTTTAATGAGTAATCATCAAGTTGTAGAAAATTAGCAATTGCATCAAGACGAGTTGCTTTTTGATTAAGCAGATTTTTAATAAATTTATCTGCTTCATTAATACGGCTTTGGGCAATTTCTTCAATTTGGTAATGTTTTAAAAGTGCTTGATGTTCGATAGTGCGAAAACCAAGATAACCTACTAATCCAAAAATTATTAAACCAATAATTAGGAAAAAAGCATAACTTTTAGGTGCTTTGCTGGTAGTCATCTTTAACCCTTACCGTTGACATATAGCTATTACTCTACCATTTTATACTTTGTTGAGTGGCTTAGACGTACTATTTGTATCGTCGTCAGCCACTTGCCTTGTCTAAAATCTATGCAAACAGCTATAGTTTGTCTATCGACGGTATTATAACTGAATTATTGCTGTTGTTTTTGAGTCTTGTAGTTAGACTCTTTTAATGCTTTCCTTGATGATGCTTTACTTTCTGTACTAACTTTATCAAATAGTTGTTTATTAGCTGCTGCACTTTGCTCGGCTTTCATTCTTGCAGCTGGCGCAGTAACAGGTAACGCTTCCATTTGTGCCGCATTGGTTTGTAGTACTGCTTTAGCTTCTTCCACTTTGCCTTGATCCATTAATTGAATAGCACGTTCATTTTCTATAGCGGCTTTTTGGATTGCTGAGTCAACAACAATTTCATCAACTTGAGCTTGTTTTACTACATCAGCAGATTTGCTATAACGAACAGCTATTTTTTCATCATAGTTTTCAAGTTTTTTACTGCTAAGGTTGTTATAAGAAACCTGTACTTTTGCTAAGTCTTTTTGTTGTTCTGCTGAACCTTTCGCAGGAATAACTTCAAGTAGTACATATTTTTCTTGGTTAGAATACAGTTGGTTTAGTTTTACAGTGATAGTATTACCTGTGATTTCTCCATCTCTACCTAATAGACGAACGGGTTTAACCCCATCCGCTGTTTTAATAATAACTTCTACATCTTGTGCTACTACAGACATAACATCTTTAAATTCTTTGGTGAAGATTTTTTCTAAATCAGCTGAATGGGCTACAAAAGCATGGTTGCCATCGCTATAACCCGCAATCGCTGTCATTAAATCTTCATTATAACCTTCGCCTATACCTATGGTGCTAATGGTAATACCTTTTTTGGCGGCTGTTCTGGCTAATTCAGAAAGTTCTTTGATAGAGGTAGGGCCAACATTGGCTTGGCCATCAGATAATAAAATAATACGGTTAATTTGTTCTTTATCAAGGTGTTTATTAACTTGATTAATGCCTTTGCTAACACCAGCGAATAGCGCAGTCATACCGCGAGGATTGATATTTTGCTTAATTTTAGCAATTAACTTTTCTTTGTCTGTTACTTTGGTGGCGGGAATAATCACTTCCGCAGAACTGTCGTAGGTAATAACCGATAATGTATCTTCGCTACTCAGCATATTAACTGTCATAATAGCAGCATCTCTAGCCTTTTCTATACGATCACCACTCATTGAGGTAGAGCGATCAATAACTAATGCTAAGTTAATTGGGCTGCGTTTTTTTACATCTAGTGGAAAACCAGTTAAAGAGATTTTTAGATAGTTTTTATCTTGTGCATTTTCTAATATCACAGGCGAAGCTAATTCCGATTTAATAATAATTTTAGGTGCAGCCGTAGCACTAACTATTGTCATAAGTGACAATACAGGGATAGCAAGTAGTGAAAATAGTGTTCGTTTCATGATGGTACTCCTTGTGTGTAATGATAGTACCATTATCCCGTTTATGTTTTAATGAGTTGTTTGTTATCTGTATAAGATTGTAAAAGAATTGTAAAAATAAACGGATATGTATTTAGAGTATTGATGAGTGTATTAATTGAAGAAATCAGCGTCCCTGCTATTATTTGTGGGGTTACAAATAATTTTCATCAGCACATCCGTGTAATACAATGTTTTCCTTAGGTGTAATGAATGTATATGAATAGGAAACATTCTAATTACAAGAAATATCATAGAATAATTAAATTAATTTAAGCTTAATTTATAGGTATAAGTTGTTAATTAAAAAACGAGGAAAGGGAACAAGAAGAGATGGATAAAACTAGAGGCTACAAGTTATGTAGCCTCTGTAATATGAAACTAGAATAGGCCGCTAGGTAATATATAATATATATTTTGTTGTAGCTCTGGATCAGGTTGACCATTGCTATAGAATTGACCTTGTTTGAATTCGAACTTACCGGAGAACTTACCATTATTTAAAATAAAACGGTTGTTCTCAGTAATACCCATAATAAATTCATCTTTATTTATACGTAGTTGGCCTTCATTTACTACTTCATCTAATAAACTTTCAGAGAAGCTTGGAGTAACGGTTATTTCTAAGCGATTCATAGCATTCATGGCTAGGCTCATCATGTCCGTTGCCGTATCAGCGGTTGCTAATTTAGCTTCTGCATTTATATTTGCATCACCTTGTTTACTAGTAATTAATGCATGGGCTGTAATGCTAGGTGTGCCTTGTAATGCAGCAATAACAAAAGGTTCTCCTATACGCATTACTTCGCTGTCTGATGGTGTTCTACCTTGTTGTTGAATTTCATCTACTTTCTTGAGGAAATCAACAAAAGGTTTTTTAGGAATACCATTAAAACCAATGCCAAACTCTACTAAATCACTATCTGCTGTAGTAATACGAAGGTCTTGAGGTACTACAATATTAGTGAATTTTAAAGTAGAGTTATAACCTAGATTAGCTTTGTCATCAGTGGAAACTGCATTAAGTGCAATTTTTGAGCTATATATGCCTTCTGGTGATTGTACCAAGAACTTGTCAATATTAAGTGAGGCGTTTCCTGCCCAGTTAATAGCTGCCAATTTATCTTTATCATTACTATAAGCACTATCACCTTTTATTGTAAGGCCAAGTATTTCTACAGATTTTCTAGTTTGGGTAAGTGAGAATTTCGGTACGTTAACATCGGTGATTATGCGATCTCCATTGATATTAAAGTTACCAGTCATTCCTCCCCAGTTTATAGTAGTTGAAGGGTCGGTAGGGTCTGGCTTATTATTAATTTCAGCAGAGTAAAGTTCAATAGATTTCACTCCAGAAAAACCAACATTAGTAGTGACTAATATAGGTTGTTTACCTGCAAATAAACTATCAACAACTTGTTTCTGTTGGTCATTAAATACAATGTTCGTTTGTATTTTTCCTATGCCAAAATAGCTAAAAGGACCATGAGTAATTTTATGTTCTAAAGGAATTTTTTCGCGATCCACAGTTAGCACTGTTTTTGCTGTAGAGGAAAACCACCCTTTTGAATACTCAGTTTTTTCTAATGTTAGGCTTGGATCCATTTGTTTTAAAGCTACTTGAAACTCTTTTATTTGGTTATCAAATTTGCTTTCAATAGCGCTACCACAAAAATATGGGCTGGCAGCACCAACTAAAACAACGATCCCTCCAATAATAATACCCTTATTCAAAATATATGCTCCTATATATTAAAACTGTCTAAATTCTTGTGAATATTTTTGTAAAAAAGTGGGGTCAAGTACTCCGTTGACATGGAAGTCGCTATCTTTAAATTCAACTTCTACGGAGTATTGGCCATTATTATCAATAATAGGAAAACGCTGTTTAGCTTCGCGTTTTAAATCAACTAACTGTTCTTCATCAAGTCCAACTAGTAATGCAATAGCATCAATAAGTGACTCAGCAATATTTATAGAAAGCTTAGCATTTATGCGAGGTAAGGCTCCTATGACTAGCTGTTGAATATTAGTAGTGCTAGCGTCAGGTTTAACAAGGGAAGCTTTAAAACTAATATTCGCATCCCCTTTATTACCCTGTAATTTAAAGTCAGCAGTAACTTCTGGTGTGTTTTGTAAAGTAGCCACTGCAAGATCTTGTCCTGATGATATAAGTTTACTTTGATATTGCATCATAATTGCATAAGTATCATCAGTGCTGTATTTATCAAATCCTTTATTAAAGTTTGATATAAAACTGTGTTTGATAAAATCAATATAGTTCGCTAAAAGGATAGACAGTTGCTCTTTTGGCAAGCCATTAATTTGATAGCTTAATTCACTATTATTAATAAAGTTGTCATAGTTAGCAGCTTGAATATTAATATTAGAGGCTCTATAAAGTTCACGATAGCCTATTTTTTTATCATTATCCATTGATTGCTGTTCTTGATGGTAATCAAGCGCAACTTGGATTGCTTCTTCTGGGTTGTTAAATTTAATATTCTTTGCTGATGCAACTATCTTGGAACTCCAATCTGCTTCTTTTAGGTTGCTTCTTAAGATCCAGAAGGGGTCAACAGCGTCACTATTTATATTAATGCTGTTAGTAGAAAACGAGTAAACATCAGCTTTACCCATAATATTTTCAATTGCAAAGTTACTGGTGTAATTATTATTGTTAGTTTTTATCTGAGTAGTAATATTATTTATTTGAATATTTACAGGTTGGCTTTCATTTAAAAGATCAAAGGTTATTTTGCCAATGCTTGCGTCACTATCCATTTTGAAGTTTTTAGATAATACTAAGTTTAACTCATTATCAAGAAAGCGATCACCTTTACCTTGACTCTTAATATTTTCAATTGAGAGAGTACCATTACCCTCTTTGAAAACAAATTTAGGCAGTGAAAAAGTAGAGCTTACAGTGTTTTTGGTAATATCAGAAGAAAACTCTAGGCCCTGCCAAACAATTTTTACTTTGGGATTATTTGGTAATTCTTTTTCACCAAAAGCAGGAGATTGAATATTTAAATGAGTAGTACCTGAGAAACCTAATTTAGTGGTAATGGAATAAGGTTTTTTACCATCAAATAAGGTCGCTAGTTCCTTTTCTGCTTTTTCTGATATTTTAAATGCACTATCAATTTGCGCTACACCAAAAGTACAGTATGGGCCATGTGTAATATGATGGTTCATTACCACATCACCCACTGTTGTTTTAGCGGATGAGCTAAACCAACCCGAATGGTATTCTAGTTTAATAAGATCTTTTTGGTGAAAAACTTTTTCTAGTTTACTGTTTACAAGCGCTACTTTATTCTCAAATTGTTTTTCTATTATCTTCCCTGTAATAAAGGGCGCAATAATTATTGCAGCAACGATAACTAGTATAACAACTATCTTTTTCATGTCATATCGTCCTTTGGATGGTAAAAAACTAAATCCAGCCTAGGGGCTGGATTTAGACATACCTTATACTATAGCACAGAGCGTTTTTCTTGTTTAAGGTTTTATATACGATATCTGTGCATATTAAGCTTTAATTAATCTTGGGCTTTAAATCACCTTTTGCATAACGATTAGCCATTACTTCTAGAGTCACAGGTTTAATTTTTGAGCCATTTCCAGCTGAACCAAATGCTTCATAGCGAGCTATACAGATATCGCGCATAGCTTCTATGGTTTTAGCAAAATATTTACGTGGATCAAACTCACTAGGATGTTGTGCTAAGAAACGACGAATAGCCCCAGTTGAGGCTAAACGCAGGTCTGTATCAATGTTGACTTTGCGTACCCCATATTTAATACCTTCAACAATTTCTTCTACAGGTACGCCATAAGTTTCAGGGATTTCTCCACCAAACTCATTAATCACTTTTAACCATTCTTGAGGTACAGAGCTAGAGCCATGCATAACTAAGTGGGTATCAGGAATGCGCGCATGAATTTCTTTAATGCGCGCAATAGATAAGGTATCACCAGTAGGTGGTTTAGTGAATTTATAGGCTCCATGACTGGTACCAATCGCAATAGCTAAAGCATCTACTTCTGTAGCTTTTACAAATTGAGCTGCTTCTTCTGGGTCAGTGAGTAATTGGCTATGGTCTAAAACACCTTCTGCACCAATACCATCTTCCTCGCCTGCCATTCCTGTTTCTAAACTACCTAAACAGCCAAGTTCACCTTCTACTGAAACACCACAGGCATGTGCCATATAGACAGTTTGTTGGGTTACACGAACATTGTAATCATAATCTGTTGGGGTTTTGCCATCTTCGCCTAATGAACCATCCATCATGACGGATGAAAAACCTAATTGGATAGAACGTTGGCAAACAGCAGGACTAGTTCCATGATCTTGGTGCATCACAACAGGGATATGTGGAAATTCTTCTACAGCGGCTAAAATAAGGTGTCTTAAAAAAGGAGCACCTGCATATTTTCTAGCACCTGCTGAGGCTTGAACAATAACAGGAGAGTCTGTTTTATCCGCTGCTTCCATAATGGCGCGCATTTGTTCAAGGTTATTTACATTAAAAGCAGGAATGCCATAGCCATATTCTGCTGCGTGGTCTAGCATTTGTCTCATACTAATTAATGCCATCTTTAAAGTATCTCCTACATTTGAAATCTATTATTTAGTAACTGGTCTTATTTATCTACAATTTTGACCAATTATCTCATCATTACCAGCCCAAAATATTTCACCAGTTTGATTTTTAACTCTAAAGGCAAGTTCGCCATTGGAGTAAAGTGTACCAATATCTGTAGTGTATATTTTATTTAGAATATATAGTTTTTGACCATTATCTAAACGTAATTGGATTTTGTTAGCGGTTAAGTCTTCTGCTTTCCATTCTACAATAGTCCCTGTATCACAGGTCCATTGATAATTAGGTACAGTGGTAGGTGTTGTTTCTGTTTCATCATGGCTACAGCTAAGCAAAAATATGACACTTATTACTAAGCTGATTAACTGTAAAATTTTCATCTATTGTTCTCAACGATTAGTATGATTCATTAATAGAGATCATTTGTTAAGTCGAAGTAACTTTATGATTAAAGCTACTTTTTTACCATTAAATAGCAAAACAGTATTATTACCTATTCACTTTTCGTATATCATGCGTTTTTTGCCCGTTGCTCTAAGATAGCTACGGCTGGCAATACTTTCCCCTCCACGAACTCTAAGAAAGCCCCGCCACCTGTTGAAATATAAGATATTTGTTCTGTTACACCGAATTTATCGATTGCGGCTAAGGTATCACCACCCCCTGCAATGGAGAAAGCGTTACTTGTTGCAATTGCCTTGGCAAGTGTTTCAGTACCTTTGGCAAATTGATCAAATTCAAATACACCAACTGGGCCATTCCATAAGATCGTTTTACATGTACTTAATAGCTGTGCAAAATGAGCCGCTGTTTTTGGGCCAATATCCAAAATCATATCATCATCAGTTACATCATTAATGTCTTTAACAGTTGCTTCTGCATCAGCAGCAAAAGCTTTCGCCACAACAACATCAGTAGGTAATGGCACATTCACTTGTTGCGCTATTTGCTTAGCCGTATCCACTAATTCAGGCTCGTAAAGTGATTTACCAACAGGATAACCAGCAGCAGCTAAGAAAGTATTAGCAATACCTCCACCTACAATTAATTGATCACAAATCTTAGCTAAAGAATTAAGTACATCTAATTTAGTGGAAACTTTAGAACCTGCCACAATAGCAGCCATTGGTTTAGCAGGATTGGATAATGCTTTAGCAAGCGCTTCTAGTTCAGCGCTTAATAAAGGACCTGCTGCGGCTATTTTGGCAAATTTTGCTACCCCATGAGTAGAGGCTTGTGCGCGGTGAGCTGTACCAAAGGCATCCATTACAAAGACGTCGCACAGATTAGCATATTGTTGTGCTAACTGATCGTTGTCTTTCTTTTCACCTTTGTTAAAGCGTACATTTTCCAATAAAACAACTTTACCTGCTTCAATTTTAATAGGCGTTTCTAAATAGTCTTTAATTAATGGTACAGGCTGCTTTAAAGCGATACTTAGGTAATTTGCCACAGGAGCAAGACTATTTTCTTCAGAAAATATACCTTCTTCTGGTCGCCCTAAGTGAGAACATGCAATAACAGCCGCACCTTGCTTTAATGCTTGTTTAATGGTGGGTAATGAAGCTACTAATCTCGCGTCACTAGTAATGATACCGTTTTTAACAGGAACATTAAGATCTTCACGAATAAGTACTCGTTTACCCGTTAAATCAAGATCTTCCATTTTTAAAACATGCATAGTGTTAAACCTTTTTTATTAAGTACAGTATTAAAGTAATTGATTGGCAATAGCTACTACGTTTTCAACGGTAAAACCGAATTCTTTAAATAACATAGGAGCTGGCGCTGACTCACCAAAGGTTGTCATACCGATAACACGACCATTAAGACCTACATATTTATACCAGAAATCTACGTGAGCAGCTTCTATCGCTACTCTTGCTGCAACATCACTAGGTAATACAGCTTCTTTATAGGCCATTTCTTGACGATCAAACACAGAGGTACATGGCATTGCAACAACACGTACTTTTTTACCCTGTACTGTTAATTCTTCGTAAGCTTGTGTAGCTAGTTCTACTTCAGAACCTGTAGCAATTAAAATAAGCTCTGGTTTACCTTGGCAGTCTTTTAGGATATAACCACCTTTCTCAATATTGGCAATTTGCTCATTAGTACGTATTTGATGTTGTAGATTCTGACGTGAGAATACTAGGGAAGTAGGGCCATCTTCACGAGCAATCGCTAATTTCCAAGCAACCGCAGATTCAACAGCATCACAGGGGCGCCAAGTATCTAAGTTAGGTGTTAAGCGTAAACTGGCTAGTTGCTCGATAGGTTGATGAGTAGGGCCATCTTCGCCTAAGCCAATAGAGTCATGGGTGAACACGTAGATGACGCGTTGTTTCATCAATGCTGACATACGTACAGCATTACGTGCATACTCCATGAAAATGAGGAATGTTGCGCCATAAGGGATAAAACCACCATGTAAAGCAATACCATTCATCATGGCGCTCATACCAAATTCACGAACACCATAAAACACATAGTTGCCACTGGCATCATCTGGGCCAATGCCTTTACAACCTTTCCATAATGTTAGGTTGGAACCTGCTAAGTCAGCAGAACCACCTAGTAGTTCAGGTAATAAAGGACCATAGGCATCTAAAGCGTTTTGGCTCGCTTTACGGCTAGCAATGGTTTCTGCTTTATTAGCAATTTCAGCAATATATTGATCTGCTTTTTCTAAGAAATCTTCGGGCAATTCACGCCATACTCGGCGTTCAAATTCTGCCGTTAATTCTGGGAATTGCTTTTTGTATTCAAAGAATAAGGTATTCCAAGCTTTTTCTGCATCAGTGCCTGCGTGTTTGTGATCCCAAGCGGCATAAATATCATGAGGGATATCAAAAGGTGCGTGTGGCCAATTTAATGCATCACGGGTAATTGATATTTCATCAGCACCTAGTGGAGCGCCATGACTGCTTTCTTTACCTTGTTTATTAGGCGAACCAAAACCAATAATAGTTTTACAACATATAAGTGTAGGTTTAGTTGTTTCTGCCTTGGCTGTTTCAATGGCTATTTTGATTTCTTCAGCATCATGTCCATTTACATTGCGAATTACTTGCCAGCCATAAGACTCAAAGCGAAGAGCGGAGTCATCAGTAAACCAACCTTCAACTTCTCCATCAATAGAAATACCATTGTCGTCATAGAAAGCGATTAATTTACCTAGCTCTAAGGTGCCTGCTAATGAGCTGGCTTCATGTGAAATACCTTCCATAAGACAGCCATCACCTAAAAATACATAAGTATGGTGATCAACTAATGGGAATTCGGGTTTATTAAATTGGGCTGCCAGTACTTTTTCAGCAATTGCCATGCCTACAGCATTAGCTAATCCTTGACCTAAGGGGCCTGTAGTAGTTTCCACACCAACTGTATAGCCAAACTCTGGATGGCCTGGTGTGCGAGATTTAAATTGTCTGAAATTTTTTAGATCATTAATAGATAGGTTATAACCTGATAAATGAAGTAAAGAATAAAGCAACATTGAGCCATGACCATTGGAAAGCACAAAACGGTCACGGTTAAACCAATCAGGATTTAAAGGATTATGCTTTAAAAAACCACGCCATAAAACTTCTGCAATATCGGCCATTCCTAGGGGGGCACCTGGGTGACCACTATTGGCTTTTTGAACAGCATCCATACTTAAGGCTCGGATAGCATTAGCGCACTCACGATGGCTTGGCATCTTTAAAGATCTCCTACAAACTAATCATTAATATCAAGATAGGTGGTTATTGTCGCCTAGTCTTATTAATAAAAAAAGCCTAAAAGACAAATAACTTTATATAATAAAGTCGCCTATTATACCTAGAATATAACTAGACTGGTTAGCATCTTTGTTTTTGATAGTAATTTGTTTTTAAATCAATATCTTATTATGTTTTTGGGGAGAGATTGGTTATTGTTTGTTGTAAAACAATGTTATGATTTATTCAGACAAATAGACGTATCTGAATTAAACTACTTGGTATAAAGTAGTATGTTTTTTGGAGTAAGTAATGCAATTAGCCTTTATCCTGTATAAGTACTTTCCTTTCGGGGGGTTGCAGCGTGATTTTATGCGCATTGCACAGGAATGTAAGAGGCGCGGCCACAGTATTCGTGTTTATACAATGATCTGGCAAGGGGATATTCCTGAAGGCTTTGAAGTATTAATTGCACCTGTTAAAGCTTTTTTTAATCATAATCGTAATGAAAAGTTTAGAGCTTGGGTGCAGTCAGATTTAGCTAAGCGTCCTGTTGATAAAGTGATTGGCTTTAATAAAATGCCAGATTTGGATGTTTATTATGCCGCCGATCCTTGCTTTGAAGATAAAGCACAAAATTTACGTCATGGATTTTATAAAAAAACGGGTCGTTATCGTCATTTTTATGAGTATGAGAAAGCAGTATTTGATGTTCACTCTAAAACGCATATATTAATGATTTCAGCATTACAACAACCTTTGTTTGTAAAACACTATAAAACTCCTGCTGAGCGTTTTCATTTACTTCCACCTGGTATCGCCACAGATCGTAAAGCCCCTGCAAATGCAGCAGATATTCGTGCTGAGTTTAGACAAGAATTTAATATTAAAGATGATGAGTTATTGATAGTGCAAATAGGTTCAGGCTTTAAAACTAAAGGGCTTGATCGTTCTTTAAAAGCTTTAGCAAGCCTGCCTGCTGAGTTAAGAAAACGGACTAAATTTATTGTAATTGGGCAGGATGAACCGCGTAATTTCTTATTAATGATTAAGAAATTAGGCTTGTCAGAACAAGTTACTATTCTAAAAGGTCGTAGTGATATCCCACGTTTTCTATTAGGAGCTGATGTGCTTATTCATCCCGCCTATAATGAAAATACAGGGACTATTTTATTAGAAGCAATGGTGGCAGGATTGCCTGTATTAGTCACAGATGTTTGTGGATATGCTTATTATATTAAGGAAGCAGAGTGTGGCATTGTTATTGAAAGCCCCTTTGAGCAAGCTAATTTAAACCAAGCATTACAAACCATGCTAGCTGATGAGTCAGTACGCGCTAAATGGCAACAAAACGGCCTAGCATATGCCAAAGATGCTGATATTTATAGTATGCCAGAGCGTGCTGCAGATATTATTTTGGAAGCCAGTTAATGAAGTTAGAGCTATCAGAACCTTTTAAAAGTTTGTGGTTAAACAAGGATCCATTTACTGAAGTAGAAAACTTGCAAGGAGAGGTTTATCGTGAACTAAGTGGACGTAAAACATTACGTACCGAGGTTCAGGGTAAGGGTTACTTCGTCAAAATTCATCGTGGTATTGGTTGGCCTGAAATTTTTAAAAATCTTATTACAGCAAAACTACCAGTTTTAGGTGCTGGACAAGAGTTAATGGCTATTAAGAAACTACAGTCAGTAGGGGTTGATACCATGACGGCAGTGGCTTTTGGTGAAAAGGGTGCCAATCCAGCAAAACAATACTCTTTTATTATTACAGAAGAGCTAGCACCTACGATTAGTCTAGAAGATTTTAGCATAAATTGGATCAATGAGCCTCCTCAGCTAAAGCTAAAATGGGCGTTGATTAATCGGGTTGCAGAAATGGTAGGGAAAATGCATCGTGCGGGTGTAAATCACCGTGATTGTTATATCTGCCATTTTTTATTGCACACAGATATGCCCGTGACAGCAGAACAATTTAAATTATCAGTGATTGATTTACATCGTGCGCAGATACATAGTCAATTACCAACGCGCTGGCGTAATAAGGATTTGGCTGCACTTTATTTTTCAGTGTTAGAGATTGGTTTAACGCGACGTGATTTATTACGTTTTTTAAAAGTATATTTTCAAAAGCCTTTAGCTGATATTTTTAGGGATGAAAAAGAGCTTCTACAGTGGCTTGAAGAAAAAGCGGCAAAGCTTTATAAGCGTAAGCAAAAGTATGGTGAGGCGATTTAATGGCTGAGTGGAAGTTAAATCCTGATTATCAGCATTTACACAATAGCTTTGGTAATCTGGAAGCTGTATTTGCTCTAGAGGGGGAGCGTATTACTAAGGATCGTGTTTCTGAAGTAGTGCGTGTGGAAATAGAGGGAACTCGCTATTATGTAAAGCGTTATTGGGATGCAGGTAAAGGTATTCGTAAGTACCTTGGTAAGCCACGTATTAAACGAGAATGGCAGAATATGCAACGTTTTAAAAAGTGGGGTATTCCTACTGCTGAAGTGGTTGCTTCAGGTTTGGAACGTCGCAAAGGCTTATTTGTGCGCGGTGCTATGGTCACTAAAGAAATTCCTAACACTACAGATTTATCGCAAATGGTGGAGCAAAAGGATTCTCGCCTACATGATTATCAATGGGTAAATAATGTTAGCCTACAATTGGCTAAAGCTACCCGTAAAATGCATGATCATAATTTTGCACATAATGATTTGAAATGGCGTAATTTATTAGTGGATGATCAACAAAATTTATTTTTTATTGATTGTCCTACAGGGGCTTTTTGGTATGGTTATATATTTAGTTTCCGTCGTGTCAAAGATCTAGCTTGTTTAGATAAAGTAGCCAAATACCAGCTTACCCGTACTCAACGTCTGCGTTTTTATCTGCAATATCGTGAGCGTGAACGTTTAAATGATAAAGATAAACAGCGTATTAAACGTATTGTACGACTTTATGAGGGAAGAGAATGAGTGTTTTCATTGCCTCTACTGATGAACAGTTATTAGCTGAAAATGGTCTAAATAGCTTTGAAGCATTATGGGATATTCAATTAGAAAATGTCGATGAGCCCAATAGTGAGCGTGGTGGTTGGAGTACAGTTAGTTATCTGAAATTAGGTGATAGAGGGTATTTTTTAAAACGCCAGTCTAATCATCTAACACGCTCACTGTATGTACCTTTTGGTGAACCTACATTTGCGCGCGAGTTTCGTAATATTGAATACTATCAACGATTAGGTATTCCTGCTGTAACAGCTGCTTTTTTTGGCACTAGAACATTACCTAATGAAAAACAAGCGATATTACTTACCCACGCGTTAGACGGTTGGCAAGATTTAGAAAGTTATTTGCCAGATTGGTTTACGATGGCAGCAGAAACGCAACAAATGATTATTAAAGCTTGTGGCTTGTTATTAAAAAAGTTACATGATAAGAAAGTGTTACATGGTTGTTTCTATCCTAAACATATCTTTCTAAAACCTAGTATTGATGGTTTTGATAGTTGCCTTATTGATTTAGAAAAAACCAGACGATTACATTTTGGTAAACGTGACCGCTTAAAAGATATTGATACCTTAGCACGACGCACCAAAAATCAATGGCGAGAAGACGATTATCGTTTGTTTCTTAGCGCTTATCTTGATAAGTCAAAAGACTCCTTAAAAGTAACTGAATGGTTAAATCGACTTATTAAGCGTAATCAACGCAAGGAGAGTCGTACTTGAAACTGATTGAGCTTACTAATGCAGGCCGTACCCCTGAGTTACCAATATCTATAGTGTTAGATGATGTTAATAGTTTACTAATAGAAAGTTTACTACGTACTTTGCCTAATCAGCGTTATGTAGCAAGAGCTCAATGGCAGAATAAAGTAGTATTAGCCAAGTTATTTGTAGGTAGCAAGGCAAACAAGCATTATCAAAGGGAATTAAAAGGCGTTAATTTATTAGCACAGCAACAAATCAATACGCCTCAATTATTGGCTCACCAAATCACTGAACAAGGTGGCTATTTATTATTTGAGTACCTAGAGAATAGCCAAACCCTTGACCAACAATGGCAATTATTTATTAATCAGCCATTGCTTAATGAACAGCAAAAAACGGTTTTACAGCAGGCATTAGCAGCTATCGCACAACTTCATTTAAAAGGTTTGTGGCAGCAAGATCTACATTTAGATAACCTGTTAGAGCAAAGTGGTATTTTATATTGGATTGATGGTGATGGTATATCTGTAGAACAAGCTGGACAACCATTATCTATTAATAAAGTAATAGATAATTTAGCCATTTTCTTTGCTCAGTTACCTCCGCAACTAGATGACTTTTTACAAGAGTTTATTGAGTTTTACCAAACACAAAATACATCAATTAATTTATCAGTGGCAGATTTACAGCAAGCTATTATTAAAGTAAGAAAGTGGCGAGTTGAAAATATACTAAAAAAAATTAGACGAGACTGCACATTATTTAGTGTAAAAAATACCGCAAATGGTTTTTATGGTGTGGTTCGTACTGAAGAAGAAATATTAGCGCCACTCTTAGCAGAGCCAGATTATTATATTGACCAAGGGCGTTTTATTAAGGGATTTGGTACTACTAATGTGGCTGATACTACTATTAATGGGAAGCATGTTTTAATTAAACGTTATAACATTAAGAACCTTAAACATAAGTTAAGCCGTTGCTGGCGGCCAACACGTGGTTGGCATTCATGGCAAGAGAGTTTTAGGTTAATGATATTGGGTATTCCTACCGCTAAGCCACTTGCCTTATTAGAAGAACGTCGTTGTTGGATGCGTGGTAGAGCTTGGTTTATAACAGAGTATTTAGCAGGGCCAGATTTATTAACCCATTTACAGCCTTATGAATATAGTAGACCGCCAGAGGCGGAGTTAGTGGCTTTAGATAACTTATTTATTAGCCTTATTAAACATCGTATTAGCCATGGTGATTTAAAAGGAACTAATTTGTTTTGGGTAAATAATCAATGGACGTTAATTGATCTTGATGCGGTTAAACAACATAAGTGTATTCATTCTTTTAAACGCGGTTATGCAAAAGATCGTGCTCGCTTTTTACGTAATTGGCCTAAAGATTCGAGTTTATATAAGCTCTTTGATGAGCGTCTTCCTAAATTATAGCAATAAATCAATTAGCCTAACCGTGTTGGTAAAATTAATCCTTGATAAACAAGTATTGAATTAGAAATATTGGTTATAGAGTTAAACAATGCAATAAGTATAAATAAGACAGACAACCGTAAAATATTAATTTTGTATTTGCTGGTATTATCAGCTTTTTAGATAATGTCATAGCAAGCAACCTTAAAAAGGGGCTAGCAACATAACACTTAACAAAGTGAAGGTTTGGCAATTACCACACACTAAAGAATTTGTGTGACTGTTATATTTAATATCACTTTAACAAAGATCTATTTCTGCATTATTGCAACCTTTTATCGAAAAGCTTAAGAAATAGATTAAATACATAGCTGTGACACAAATACACACTAGTTATTGAATTACAGTATAATAAATAGAAAATAATGGTTGTTAATGTGACATTAGCAAAACTGTGAAAACTTATAGATTGAGAGTGAATAATGCAGCGATTACACAGTAAACGTATTGTTTTGGGTGTGGGTGGTGGTATTGCTGCTTATAAAAGTGCAGAATTAGTTCGTAAGCTTAAGGAATATGGGGCAGAGGTTCGCGTCGTTATGACTAAAGCGGGACAAGAGTTTATTACGCCTTTAACGTTGCAAGCATTATCTGGAAATCCTGTTCATACAGATTTGTTAGATCCTCATGCCGAAGCGGCAATGGGACATATTGAATTAGCACGTTGGGCTGATCTAGTGCTTATTGCGCCAGCAACTGCTGATTTATTAGCAAGAATTGCTGAAGGTAGAGCAGATGATTTATTAACCACTTTAATTTTAGCAACAGATGCCAAAATTGCTTTAGCGCCCGCTATGAACCAAGCTATGTGGCGAGACGTGGCGACCCAAAGTAATGTGGAAAAGCTAACAGCAAGAAATATTTTATTGTTTGGCCCTGATGTCGGTTCACAAGCCTGCGGTGATGTAGGGCCTGGTAGAATGTTAGAGCCTAGTCATTTAGCTGAGTTAGTGGCTAATTGTTTTGAAACTAAACTGTTAACAGGTAAAAAAGTAGTAATTACAGCAGGTCCTACTCAAGAAAATATAGACCCTGTGCGTTATATCACCAATCATAGTTCTGGAAAAATGGGCTTTGCTTTAGCAGAAGCTGCTGCAGAACAAGGAGCAGAGGTGATATTAGTGAGTGGTCCAGTTAATCTGGCAACACCTGATAGGGTTGAACGAGTTGATGTTATAAGTGCCAGAGATATGCTTGCTGCATGTGAATCGGTTTTACCCTGTGATATTTTTATTGCTGTAGCAGCAGTGGCAGATTTTAGACCACAAGTTATTGCGGAGCAGAAATTAAAAAAACAAGACTCTAATCAGCATGGTGTGCTATTAGAGTTAATACGCAATCCTGATATTCTAGCCTCTATTGCTAATAGAGATGATAGGCCTTTCTGTGTGGGTTTTGCTGCTGAAACAGAAAATTTATTAGCGTATGCATCAAAAAAATTAAAAGATAAAAATTTAAATTTAATTGTAGCTAATGATGTGGCTAATCCTACGATTGGCTTTAATAGTGATAATAATGTAATTACGGTGATTGATCGGGAGTTGAAAGCTACTCGTTTTGATTTAACCAGTAAGTCAAAGATTGCGAGACAGCTTTTAGCGCTGATTGCTGATTGTTTTTTAAAAGAGAAAAACTAATGTATAAATTACAAACTAAAATTTTAGATAAACGATTAGGTACAGATTTTCCTGTTCCTGCCTATGCAACTGTCGGCTCTGCTGGCTTAGACTTACGCGCTATGCTGCAAGAAGATTGTGTGCTTGAAGCAGGTCAAACGATTTTGATTCCAACGGGGTTGGCTATCCATATAGGTACATCAGAATTAGCAGCGATGATTTTACCTCGTTCAGGTTTAGGGCATAAACATGGCATTGTATTAGGCAATCTGGTAGGGCTGATTGATTCAGATTATCAAGGTGAATTGATGGTTTCCTGTTGGAATCGTGGCAATACAGCCTTTACTATTACTGTAGGAGAGCGTATTGCTCAATTGGTATTGGTGCCTGTTGTACAAGCAGCTTTTGAGTTTGTTGATGAGTTTACTGAATCAGAACGTGGTGTAGGTGGTTTTGGGCATTCAGGTCGCCATTAATTAAATAGTTTATTAACTGAACGTTAGAAATGTTTTTTTACATTCTAAAATATCCTTAAAAAAACCATAAAAAAGCCAGCGAAAATGATCATAACTCCCATTTTTTAGTATAGTTTTCTTAGACTTAAGGCTAAGAAATGGGGGGTTTTCCTGAACGTCAGATGACAGAACGCATAGTTGGGGCTAGCCTAAAATTGAACTCTGTTAAAATCTGCTCATCGAAATTATGTCGGTTAATATGTACTTTAAAATATTCCATATTTATTGGGGATTTAATAATGAAAATGAAAAATAGCTTAGCACTTGTCGCAGGTTCTTTAATCGCAGTAGTTTCTACTGGTGCCTTTGCTCAAGGTCAAGGTGCTGTAGAAGGTGAAGCATTCGTAAAACGTTACTTCACAGACAGCGCTCGTCACATGGATAACGGTCAACTATATGGTGGTAGCTTAGGTTACTTCTTAACTGATGACGTTTCTCTTGCATTATCATATGGCGAATATCACGATATTCGTGGTGATAACCAATATGGTAATAAAAATATTAAAGGTTCATTAAGCTCTTTAGACGCTTTCTATCACTTTGCACAACCAGGTGATTTAGTTCGTCCTTATATTTCTACTGGTGTTGCTCACCAATCTATCAGCAATGCTGATCGCTCTGGTCGTGACCGTGATACTATCCTTAACTTAGGTGTAGGTGCAAAATTATACTTTACTGATAATTTCTTTGCGCGTGCAGGTGTTGATGGTATGTATGGTTTAGGTAATCACCAAGCAGAATATATGTTAACAGGTGCTGTTGGCTTTAATTTCGGTGGTGGCAAGAAAGTTGAGCCAGCTCCAGAGCCAGTACCAGTAGTAGTTGAGCCAACTCCAGAGCCAGAAATTGTACGTGTACAATTAGACGTTAAATTCGATTTCGATAAAGCAACTATCCGTGAAGGTAGCTACGATGATATTAAACAAGTAGCTGATTTCATGAAACAGTTCCCACAAACTACTACTGTAGTTGAAGGTCACACTGACTCTATTGGTTCAGAAGCTTATAACCAAACATTATCAGAAGAGCGTGCTAATGCTGTTCGTAATGCGTTAGTTGATACTTATGGTGTTGAAGGTAGTCGTGTACAAGCAGTTGGTTACGGTGAAGACAAGCCTATTGCTGACAACGCTTCTAAAGAAGGTCGTGCTATGAACCGTCGCGTTGACGCTACTGTAGAAGCACAAGTTGTTCCTCCTCAAGAAACTACTACTGGACAAGCTCAGTAATTAGTTATCCTACGGTAGGTTAAACTATAAAGAATGCCCTGAATTATCAGGGCATTTTTTTATCTAGTTAAAAAATGAATTAACTGATGTTTTAAGTCTCTATCCAAACAGTTTAATAGTCACAAGTCACTAATAAGGAAATTAAGTATTAGACATTGTGATAACTATTTTCTAAACACGTTGTTGAATATATTAAACTACAGTCTTTTAAATAGAAGTAGATAAGTATTACTTTATAATTAACTATTATTTGAGATAGAGGATATGAAACTATTGTGTCAACGTTTGTTTATTTTTTGTATAGCGTTAATGGTGGTTTATGTTAATGCACAAAATAACAGCGCACGTGTTTCATTGAAAAAGACAGGGTTAGTTAGTATTTATTACGATGCAGTTAATAATAATGCTGATTTGGCATCTGCTAAAGCCCAGTATAAAGCAAGACAAGAAGTAGTGCCTCAAGCACGGGCAGGGTTATTACCACAAATTAATGCAAATGCTAATTATGAAAATATAAAAACAGTATTGGATAGACCTGCTACTACAATAAAACGCAATGCCCATGTATATGCAGTAAATTTAACCCAACCTGTTTTTCGTGTAGATCGCTGGTTTCAATTACAAGCAGCCCATGCTGCTAATGAACAGGCTTATTTTGATTTTGCTGTAACACAACAACAACTGATTTTACAAACAGCACAGGTTTATTTTAATATTCTGCAAGCACAAGATGATTTGGCAGCTAATCAAGCAGAAGAGAATGCCTATAAACGTCAAGCAGATGAAGCTAATGCACGTTTTGATTTAGGTTTAGCTGATAAAACAGATTATTTACAAGCAAAAGCTGCTTACGATATGTCACGGGCTAAAAGGATAGTATCAGAGAAAAATGTTGAAGATGCTTTTCAAGCTTTAACAACATTAACTAATCGATATTATGAAGCTATCGAAGGTATTCGTCATAATTTACCTATCAGGCATCCTATACCTAACAATGCAACTGCTTGGGTTGATAAAGCTGTTACACAGAATCTGAGTTTACGTGCTGGGTTTTATAGTGTTGCTGTTGCTGAAGAAACGCTAAAACAACGCAAAGCAGGACACGCCCCTACTGTGGATTTTGTTGCATCTTATCAGCGAGGGGATAATGACGCCTTTAATCTTAATAACTCAGCAGCTAGTCTTGCTCATTATGGTTCAGATGTGGAGCAAACCAGTGTCGGAGTACAATTACAAATGCCCCTGTATTCAGGCGGAATGACTTCTTCTCAGGTGAGGGAAGCGCGTTCCAACTTGATGATGTCTGAGTATGATCAAGAAAGTTTGCGACGTAAAGTTGTACAAAATACGCGAAATTATCATCGAGCTGTTAATACAGATATTGAACAAATTAAAGCATTACGGCAGACTATTATTTCTAGTCAAAGTGCAGTGGAAGCTACTCAAATAGGGTTTCAATCTGGCACACGTAATATTGTGGATGTATTAGATGCACAGCGACAATTGTATGATGCTGTACGAAATTATAATAATGCACGCTATGCATATATTATTGATAGCTTGAGTTTAAAGGAAATGGTAGGTACTTTAAGTCCATTAGATTTACAGGAGCTAGAAGCTTATTTAAATCCTAACTATGAGCCGAGCAAAGATTTTTTACCACCTGAGCTATTAAGAAAGGGTAAATTAAATTAGTTATCCTATTGTTGTTAAATGAAATAATTAAGTTGAAAAGAGAATGATAAGTAGTGAATTACCAACACTAGTATTAATACCTGGTTTATTATGTGATGAGCGATTATGGCAGCATCAAGTTGTTAATTTAGCAGATGTTTGTAAGCCTTGTGTGGCTGATATATCACAAGATAACTCGATTAGAGCAATGGCAAAGAGAGTTTTAGAGAAAGCGCCACAACGTTTTATATTAACAGCCTTATCAATGGGTGGGTATGTTGCTTTTGAAATTATGCGGCAAGCACCTGAGCGTGTTATTTGTTTAGCCTTGATTGATACCATGGCGCGTTTGGACGACGATGAAAGTATAGCGTTGCGTAAAGGGTTAATTAAACTAGCTGAAGAAGGGCGCTTTGTGGGCGTCACACCAAGATTACTACCAAATATCATTTACAAAGATAAATTAAATACGCCTATTGCAGATGAAATTATTAATATGGCGGCACGGTTAGGTAAAGAAACTTTTATTCGCCAACAAACAGCGATAATTACTCGTGATGATTCACTACCTACTTTATCAACCATAAATGTACCTACACTTATTATTGTAGGAGAGGAAGATAAACGTACCCCGCCTGAGGAATCACGTATTATGGCTGAAACTATTGCTAATGCAGAGTTGCATATGTTACCTAAATGTGGCCATTTACCACCATTAGAACTACCACAAGTAACTACTACCTTGTTAAAAGAGTGGATAGTAAAGAATACGCAGTAGTGACTAGGTCACTACTGATATTATTAGGTTTTATGAGGTCTGGTTAAGAATTCATGAGATTGCATTTCTAATAAGCGACTTAGTGTCCTTTGAAAGGCAAATTCAGAGCGAATACCCACATAAAGATCTTTTAATGGTACTTCAGCGGATAAGATAAGTTTAACATTACGATCGTAAAACTCATCCACTAAATAGATAAAGCGAGTGGCCATATCTTCTTTATTAGTATCTAATTGCTCAACATTAGAGATAAGCACCGCTTTGTAAGCTTTAGCAATATCTATGTAGTCATTTTGGCTTCGGGGGCCATCACAAATATCTCTAAACTCAAACCAAACAGCTGTGCTACAAGCTTTTTTAGCATGAATTAGACGATTCTCAATGGTTAAATCAATATCTTCTTTCGCATCAGTAGGATCAAGAATTAGGTTAGCAAAAGTGTGCTCTAATTGTTTCTCCGCTTCCGCATCATTGGGGCAGTAATATAGATTAGCTTTTTCTAAAACGCGTAGTCGATAGTCTATACCACTATCAACGTTAATCACTTCAGTATTTTCTTTTAATAGTGCGATAGCAGGTAAAAAACGTGCGCGCTGTAGACCATCTTTATAAAGACCATCTGGAACAATATTTGAAGTGGCTACCAGTGAAACACCACGCTTAAAAATCTCTTCGAATAATGTGCCTAGTATCATTGCATCTGCAATGTCTGATACAAAAAACTCATCAAAACAGATCACACGCGTTTCTTTTGCTATACGTTCTGCAATAAGGGTAAGTGGGTTTTTATGCCCTTTTAGCTGGGTTAAATCTTCGTGTACTCGTTTCATAAAACGATGAAAGTGGGTACGCATTTTTTCTGGGAAAGGTAAGGCATCATAGAAAATATCCATTAAATAGGTTTTTCCACGACCTACGCCACCCCAAAAATAAAGGCCTTTAATCGGTTTGCGTTTATGGAAGAGTTTGCTAACGAGATTGTTGCTTTTGTTGTGTGCGGCAACTAGATCATCAAAAAGTCTTTGTAAATGGTTTACAGCATTTTCTTGAGCTGGATCTTTAGCAAAGTCTGGACGTTTTAAATCAGCATGGTAACGTTCAAGAGGAGTCATAACTTCTTATACTAATTAAATTTATTAAAAAGGGAATGGTAAATTATACGCTATAAACAAGGAAAAAAGTAAAGAATACTTTTCTATTAGGTTATCTAGTCGTATGATATAAAGGTTTTCTACTATGAAAGGTAGAGTTAATTCTAATATTAAATGTAATCTAAGGGATAATCCCATGAGCTTTGAAAAATCCAACAAACTGGCAAATGTCTGTTATGACATCCGTGGACCAGTTTTAGATCACGCTAAACGCCTAGAAGAAGAAGGTCAACGTATCTTAAAATTAAATATTGGCAATCCTGCCCCTTTTGGCTTTGAAGCACCTGCCGAAATGCTACAAGATATGATTAAAAATCTTCCATCGGCGCAAGGTTATTGTGATTCTAAAGGATTATTCAGCGCCCGTAAGGCAGTCATGCAATATTATCAACAAAATCTAGTAGAAGGTGTGAGTGTTGATGATATCTATATCGGTAATGGTGTTTCTGAACTTATTGTGATGTCTATGCAGGCATTATTAAACAATGGTGATGAAGTATTAATTCCTGCTCCTGACTACCCATTGTGGACAGCTGCTACTACATTGTCAGGTGGCAGGGCTGTACATTATTTATGTGATGAACAAGCAAATTGGTTCCCAGATGTTAATGATATTAAATCAAAAATCACTGAAAACACGAAAGCGATCTTATTAATTAACCCTAATAATCCAACAGGTGCTGTTTATTCTAAAGAGTTACTATTAGATATTATTGAGGTTGCGCGCCAACATAATTTAATTATTTTCTCTGATGAAATTTACGATAAGATTCTTTACGATGATGCTAAGCATACTATTATTGCTTCCTTAGCTTCTGATGTGGTTTTTGTTACCTTTGGTGGTTTGTCAAAAGTTTATCGAAGTGCTGGCTTTAGATCTGGCTGGTTGGTGATTTCAGGTGCTAAACATTTAGCCAAAGGTTATATTGAAGGCATTGATATGCTATCAAATATGCGTTTGTGTGCTAATGTGCCAGCACAAGGAGCGATTCAAACAGCTTTAGGTGGTTATCAGACGATTCAGGATCTAGTAAAACCTGGTGGACGACTATACGAGCAACGTAATAAAACATGGGAAATGCTAAATGCTATTCCAGGGGTTAGCTGTGTTAAACCTATGGGGGCGCTTTATGCCTTCCCAAAATTAGATCCTAAAGTTTATCCTATTCGTAATGATGAAAAATTTGTATTAGATTTATTATTACAAGAGAAAATTTTAGTTGTGCAGGGTACGGCATTTAATTGGATACATCCTGACCATTTTAGAATTGTCACTTTGCCGAGAGTAGATGATTTAGAATATGCTATTAAACGTATTGAAGTTTTCTTAAAGGGCTATAAACAGTAGCCTGTGTATTATAAAGCGACCAAAGTGTCGCTTTATTATTTATATAAGGGAATATTATGAAAAAAAAAATATTATTAATACTATTAATGGTATTTTGCTTACCTACTGTCGCTTCAACAGAAGGTTATCCTGTTGTTTACCGTATTAGTAATTACTATGATACTTCTTTAAAAGTAAAAGTTGATGTAGTAACTAAGCATTTAGGAACTTTTATATTAACAAACTCTAAGACATCACTTTCAAAAGTACCTCAGCCAAGAAAGCAAGTCTATTGCGCTGATGATAATAGACTAGTGGAATATAATAGAACACAACGTTGTAGTTCAATATATTGGTATATAGAGCTTAAGCGTCAGCCAATGGATGGAATTAATGGAGCAGGGCAAGATGATTATTATTTAAATAATGGTCAATGGTTAATTACCGAAGCTTATAACTTTCCACGTTTTCATAATATTTCCAAAGCATTAGTATGTGTTAATGATAAAACTTGTCAGCCCATACCTGTTGATGGGTTACCTTTATTTTTTATTTGGGGTAAGCAACCTACCACCATAAAATTACCTTCTCTAACGGTCAATATTTTTACAGATAGACAAGGGGATACTTTATTAGATAAACAAAAGCTAGTGAAGTGGTTGGAACCGAGGTATGAATATATTGCTCAAGTATTCAATACTGATAAAGGCTATCCTATTAATATTGTTTGGTTAGCCCGTGATACTAATGCCAAAGTTTCTGGTGGCTTGGCAGGCTATCATTCTTTTTTAGCAAATTATTATGTTGAAAATAACCAGCTTGTAAAAAATACGGAAACTATACTATTACATACTTCTTTACATGAGTATGTACACGTGGCCTCTCCCTATCGATATGCAACTTGGATTGAGGAAAGTCTAGCAGAATACTATGCGAATAAGGCAGTAACGCTACCAGAGTTTAATATAAATTCGTTAGCACGTTGGCAAAAAGTTGCTGTAGCACATCCCTCTTTTGCTACAGGCTTATATGAAGCAAATCAAAAATTATTAAATGGCGCTGTAAGTTATTATAGTGTTTTGTATATAAAGGGATCTGCATTCTGGAATGAAATAGATCAGCAGTTATTAAAACAGAATGCTTCGTTAGATCAATTTATTCCTTACTTAGCTGGAACAAATAATAATATTGAATTACCTAAGGTATTTATTGAAAAAGTAGAACCTATCATAGGTAAAGATAGGCTTGACCAATTAATAAAACAATATCTACGTTAGTTTAGATTAAATTTTTATGAGAAATAGGATTTTTTTAATAATATTAGGTTTGGTTATTTGTTGCATTGCAAAGGCAGAAGACAATCAAATTATTTATCAATTAAAAAAAGAATTTTATCCTTCTTTAAGGGTTAGAGTTGAAGTCAATACCAAGCCATTAAATAGTTTTGTATTAGAGCAATCGAGGTATTATCATGGAGATAAACGTCCTGTAAAACAGGTATATTGTGCCGATGATAATTCTAAAATTAGCTATGGTCAGCCCGCTCATTGTGATTTAATTTATTGGTATATTGATGTTAAAAGACAATCTCTTACAGGAATTGGTGCAAGATCTTTAGAAGATTATTATTTAAATAATGGGCAATGGACTCTTGCTGAGAGTAAAAATTTTCCAAGAATTTTGGGTCAGTCAAAAGAGTTAGTCTGTGTTGATGAACATGGTTGTAAACCATTGCCTACAAGAGAACAACCATTTTTATTTTGGGTGTGGGGGAAAGCACCTACTCATGTCACTGTAGCCAATAAACAGTTTGAAGTATTTTCTGATAAAAGTGCTGAACCTATCAATAAACGCATGTTAATGGTTAAAGTTGAACCTAATCTACGATATTTAAATCAAGTTTTTACTTCTCAATTAGGTGATTATATTAAGAAGCCTATCTCTCTAGTGATGTTAGAGCGAAATGATAGAGTCATGGAAGATGCAGGTGGTGTTGCTCAAGATCATGTGGCATTGGTTAATTACTATACGTATGGTTATCAACTTGCCGAAGATTGGGAGGTTCGTTTTCATAAAACCATGTTACATGAGTATGTGCATTTACTAGTGCCCTGTGAGACATTTGCAAGGTGGACATGTGAGAGTCTAGCAGATTATTATGCTTATAAAGCTTTAACGGTTGGTAGATTAAATACAACTGCTATTCATCGTTGGTATAGGCAGAGTATGAGCAGGCCTAATAAATTGGGTATGTATCAAATAGATAAAAGATTTTGGCAAACGGGCAGTTGGAGTTACTATAGTCTGTTTTATGTAAAGGGAGCAGCTTTTTGGAATGAGTTAGACAGCTTGTTGCATAAGAAATATCGTAATTTAGATAGTTATTTGCAGTTATTGGTAATGGAGCCAAATCACTATCAAACAGATTTACCTCAGCCATTTGTAAATAAAATGATAGAAATCATTGGTGAGCAAGACTATAAAAAACTATCAGCAAAATATTTAGAGTAATAATTAAAAAGGGGCTATAAAGCCCCTTAAATAAAACTTAACCTGCGATAGCGGGTAATAGTTTTTCCCATGCTTTAATCTCTTTCTTTGAAGCTCCGCCTAAAGCTTCTAGTGCTTGACGAAAACGATAGCGAGATAAGTCAGGGCCTAAAATTTCCATTGCATCCAGTACAGGTAGCGAACTGGTTTTACCAGTGATAGCCACAAATACCATTGGCATAATATCCCTGAATTTAACTTCAAAGAAATCAGCAATGCCTTGTACACAGAGACTAATTCGATCTTTTTCCCAATGTCTTAACGCTTCTAATTTCCATAACAGTAATTGCATGGCTTGGCGTACTTGTTCAGGAGAAAGCTTTTTATTTTCAAACAGGTTAGTATCTATAGTGACTCCACCCATAAATAAAAAGTCAGCTAAAGGAACGATTTCGCTAAATGTTTCCACTCTATCTTGTAGTAGCGGGATGATTTTAGTGAAATAGGCTTTATTAAATCCCCACGTTTGGACTTTATTAGCAAACTCTTCTACAGATAAGTCGCGAATCCATTGACCATTTAGCCAAGAAAGTTTTTCAATATCAAAAATAGGGCCACCTAAAGAAACACGCTTGATATCAAAATTTTCAATCATTTCACTTAGGGTGAATTTTTCACGTTCATCAGGCATAGACCAGCCCATGCGACCTAAATAATTAAGCATGGCTTCTGGTAGAAAACCCATACGCTCATAGAAATTAATAGAGGTAGGATTTTTACGTTTTGATAATTTACTTTTATCAGGATTACGTAATAATGGCATATAGCAAAGTTCAGGTTGCTCCCAGCCAAAATACTCATAAAGCTTAATTAGCTTTGGGGCAGAGGGTAACCACTCTTCACCACGTAGCACATGAGTAATACCCATTAAGTGATCGTCAACTACATTGGCTAAGAAATAAGTAGGCAAACCATCTGTTTTCATTAGCACTTGCATATCCATACGATCCCATGGAATTTCTACTTCACCACGGAGCATATCGTTAACTACACATATTCCATCACTTGGCACTTTCATTCGGATAACATTTGGCTCATTAGCAGCTAATCTGCTATTTACCTCATCAGGGCTTAAGTGCATACAGTGGCCATCATAGCGTGGCGTCTCTTTATTAGCCATTTGCTCATTACGTACTTGCTCTAAACGTTCAGCAGTGCAAAAACAATGAAATGCATGGCCTTTTGCTACAAGTTCATTGGCATATTTTTTATAAATATCACCACGCTCACTTTGTCTATATGGGCCATGTGGACCTCCAACATCAGGGCCTTCATTCCATTCAATACCTAACCAACGTAATGCATCAAATATTTGCTGTTCAGATTCACGGGTTGAGCGTACTTGATCAGTATCCTCAATACGTAAAATAAATTCCCCGCCATGTTGACGAGCAAAACAAAGATTAAAAAGAGCAATATAAGCGGTGCCCACATGAGGATCACCTGTTGGAGATGGTGCAATACGTGTACGAACAGTAGTCATAGGACTCTCAAATAAGAAAAAATAATGTTAATAAGTTTATTAATGTAAAATTAGCGTAAATAAGGATTATTATCCAATTAAAATATTTTACTATAACCATTACAACAAAAATACCGTAAGGACTAAAGATGAGTATTAAAAATTGGCCTGCAACGGAAAGACCAAGAGAAAAATTATTATCTCAAGGAGCTGCCTCTTTAACAGATGCAGAATTATTAGCAATATTTTTAAGAACGGGTGTAGCTGGTAAAAGCGCTGTAGATTTAGCAAGACAATTGCTTTCAGAGTTCGGTAGTCTACGTGCACTATTAGAGGCAGATTTAAAAACTTTTAGCTCACATCTTGGGTTAGGTGTAGCAAAATATACTCAATTACAAGCTATTATTGAGATGGGCAAACGCCATTTAGCAGAAAAGCTACAAAAAGGAACGGTAATGGATAATCCACAAGTAGTGCGGGATTTTCTATGTACACAGCTACGCGGAGAACCTCATGAAGTGTTTGGCTGTTTGTTTCTAGACAGTAAGTATCGTGTTATAGCTTATGAAAATCAATTTTATGGCAGTATTAATGAATCCACTGTTTACCCTAGACAGATAATTAAACGAGGTCTTCATTTTAATGCGGCAGCTATAATTTTTACTCATAATCATCCATCAGGTATTGCTGAACCAAGTAATAATGACAAAGTTTTAACTAAAGAGTTAATAAAAGCTTTGTCTTATGTTGATATTAAAGTATTAGATCACTTAATTATTGGTGAAGGAGAACCCTTTTCGATGGCCGAGTGGGGGATGATTTAAATAGGTTAACTTAAATAAAATAAAATAAAAAAGCCCAAATAATGGGCTTTTAAAAGAAACCAATACTTACTTCAAATAATCGTTCAACATCACGGATATATTTTTTATCTACTACAAATAAAATAATATGATCCTCTGATTGAATCAATGTATCATCATGGGCAATAATTACTTCATCACCACGTACAATCGCACCAATTGTTGTGCCTGGTGGTAATCCTACACGCTCCACTGTTCTACCCACTACTTTGCTTGACTTTTCATCACCGTGAGCGATAGCTTCAATGGCTTCAGCAACCCCTTGATGTAATGAATGTACACTTACCATATCACCACGTCTAACATGAGTTAGTAAACTACCAATAGTAATATTCTGTGGGCTAATGGCAATATCAATGGTATTAGCTTGAATGAGTTTTACATAAGCTGGGTTATTAACAATAGTCATCACCTTTTTAGCACCCAACTGCTTAGCTAATAATGAAGACATAATATTTGCTTCATCATCATTGGTTAAAGCTAAAAATACGTCAGCTTCAGCTATGTTTTCTTCTACTAACAACTCCTTATCAGAAGCACTACCTTGTAACACAATACTTGTATCTAATTTCTCTGAAAGCTCTCTACAACGAGTAGCACTGTGTTCAATTATTTTTACTTGATAACGGGTCTCTACCGCTTCAGCTAATCGTTCACCAATATTACCACCACCTGCAATGACAATACGTCTATTAGCAGATTCAGCGCGTCTTAACAAATTAATAATAGAACGTACATTACTTTTAGCCGTAATAAAAAAGACAATATCATCTACCTCAATAATTGTTTCACCGTTGGGTAAAATAGGATGGTCGTGTCTATAAATAGCTACTATACGGGCATCAATATTAGGTAAAAGAGTCTTGATTTGTTGTATCTGTTGACCAATTAAGCTACCACCATAATACGCTTTAACTGCTACTAATTGCGCTTTACCTTCAGCAAAGTCAATAACTTGGAAGGCACCGGGATATTCAATAAGACGTTTAATATAATTAGTTACCAACTGTTCAGGGCTAATTATTACATCAACGGGAATGGCTTCATCAGCAAATAATTCATCCCTACTTAAATAAGCAGAGTTACGAATACGAGCAATACGTGTAGGTGTATGGAATAATGTATAAGCTACTTGGCAGGCAGTCATATTCACTTCATCTGTATTAGTAACTGCTACCAATAAATCAGCGTCATCTGCCCCTGCTTGCCGTAAAACTGTTGGAAATGATGCCATACCCTTAATCGTACGAATATCTAAGCGATCACCTAAATCACGTAAACGATCAGCATCTAAATCCACTACAGTAATATCATTTGCTTCGCTGGCTAAATGTTCAGCAAGTGTACCGCCAACTTGACCAGCTCCAAGAATAATAATCTTCATTTATTTATCAATAAATAGTGAGAGTTAAAAATATAAAGGAAATAATACACCTTTATAATCATAATATATATGGCATGCTATATAACAATAGTCATTCTTGCTAGTTATGCTTTCTTAAATAAATCATTTAACTTTTTAAAGTTTGTATAAAAACTAAACAATTAGAAGTTAGATAAAAAATAAACTTTATTTAAATTAGTCGAAAAAAGCTTTTGTTTGCAGAGTGTTAAAAGAATACACTAAAAATAATTTAAAAAAGTAATTGACTGTATGTTGTGATGACGTATAATGCGCGTCCTCGATAGGCAGTAAGCAAAAAGTTGGTTACCAAACTATCACTGTTCTTTAACAATATAAATCAAGTAAATCGTGTGGGTGTTTGTAGTACTGGTAAGAATTATCAGTAATATAAATAACTCGTCATGAATGAGTTTTTAGATTACTGAGCCGTTTTGGCTTCTTATGAAGCAAAAGATTTAAAACTGAAGAGTTTGATCATGGCTCAGATTGAACGCTGGCGGCAGGCCTAACACATGCAAGTCGGGCGGTAACAGGTCTTTCGGGATGCTGACGAGCGGCGGACGGGTGAGTAAAGTCTAGGAATCTGCCCATTAGAGGGGACAACGCGGGGAAACTCGCGCTAATACCGCATACGCCCTACGGGGAAAGGTGCTTAATTGTACCGCTAATGGATGAGCCTAGATCAGATTAGCTAGTTGGTGGGGTAAAGGCCCACCAAGGCGACGATCTGTAGCTGGTCTGAGAGGATGATCAGCCACACTGGGACTGAGACACGGCCCAGACTCCTACGGGAGGCAGCAGTGGGGAATATTGGACAATGGGGGCAACCCTGATCCAGCCATGCCGCGTGTGTGAAGAAGGTCTTCGGATTGTAAAGCACTTTAAGTTGTGAGGAAGGGGTAGTGTAACGAACTACTTTTGACGTTAGCAACAGAATAAGCACCGGCTAACTTCGTGCCAGCAGCCGCGGTAATACGAAGGGTGCAAGCGTTAATCGGAATAACTGGGCGTAAAGCGCGCGTAGGTGGTTTGTCAAGTTGGATGTGAAATCCCCGGGCTCAACCTGGAACTGCATCCAAAACTGACTGACTAGAGTACGGTAGAGGTTAGTGGAATTTCCTGTGTAGCGGTGAAATGCGTAGATATAGGAAGGAACACCAGTGGCGAAGGCGACTAACTGGACTGATACTGACACTGAGGTGCGAAAGCGTGGGGAGCAAACAGGATTAGATACCCTGGTAGTCCACGCTGTAAACGATGTCAACTAGCCGTTGGAGTCCTTGAGGCTTTAGTGGCGCAGCTAACGCAGTAAGTTGACCGCCTGGGAGTACGGTCGCAAGATTAAAACTCAAATGAATTGACGGGGCCCGCACAAGCGGTGGAGCATGTGGTTTAATTCGACGCAACGCGAAGAACCTTACCTAGCCTTGACATGTCCGGAATCTTGCAGAGATGCGAGAGTGCCTTCGGGAATCGGAACACAGGTGCTGCATGGCTGTCGTCAGCTCGTGTCGTGAGATGTTGGGTTAAGTCCCGTAACGAGCGCAACCCTTATCCTTAGTTACCAGCACGTAAAGGTGGGCACTTTAAGGAGACTGCCGGTGACAAACCGGAGGAAGGTGGGGATGACGTCAAGTCATCATGGCCCTTACGGCCAGGGCTACACACGTGCTACAATGGTTGGTACAGAGGGTTGCCAAGCTGTGAAGCGGAGCTAATCTCAGAAAACCAATCGTAGTCCGGATTGAAGTCTGCAACTCGACTTCATGAAGTCGGAATCGCTAGTAATCGCGAATCAGAATGTCGCGGTGAATACGTTCCCGGGCCTTGTACACACCGCCCGTCACACCATGGGAGTGGGTTGCTCCAGAAGTAGCTAGGCTAACCTCGTGAGGCCGGTTACCACGGAGTGATTCATGACTGGGGTGAAGTCGTAACAAGGTAGCCGTAGGGGAACCTGCGGCTGGATCACCTCCTTAAACGAAAGCTGGTACTACAAATACCCACACGAATTACTTGATTTATGATTGCGAAGAACGAATTGGGCGAAGGCCTGAGAAGTTAACAGATTAGGGTCTGTAGCTCAGCTGGTTAGAGCACACGCTTGATAAGCGTGGGGTCGTAGGTTCAAGTCCTACCAGACCCACCAAATGAAGGGGCCATAGCTCAGCTGGGAGAGCGCCTGCCTTGCACGCAGGAGGTCAGGAGTTCGATCCTCCTTGGCTCCACCAGATACCTAATCGAAACAAAAAGCTAGAAGCTAATTCTTTTAAATAAAGAGACTTACCTTCTAACTTTTAAAGTTAGACTGTTCTTTAACAAATTAGATATGCAAAGAAGTAAAGATTAATTAATAATTACTGGTCTAATTATTAATGCTGAGGTGAAAATATTGCGAACTCAAGCGCAAATTTTCGGCGAAACAAATGTCGATTCTTTGGTTGTGTAGCATTAGATTACTAGATAATTTAGGGTTATATAGTCAAGTGAATAAGCGCATACGGTGGATGCCTTGGCAGTCAGAGGCGAAGAAAGACGTGATACCTGCGAAAAGTTACGGGGAGCTGGGTACAAAGCATTGATCCGTAAATGTCTGAATGGGGAAACCCAACTGAGAGAACCTCAGTTATCCAGTACTGAATACATAGGTACTGAGAAGCGAACCAGGGAACTGAAACATCTAAGTACCCTGAGGAAAAGAAATCAACCGAGATACCCCAAGTAGTGGCGAGCGAACGGGGTGCAGCCAGTGTTCAGAAGCATGAGTATTAGTGGAATGGCGTGGGAAAGCCAACCATAGAGAGTGATAGTCTCGTACACGAAAATGCACATGTGGATCTAAGTACACAAAAAGTAGGTCGGGGCACGAGAAACCTTGACTGAAGACGGGGGACCATCCTCCAAGGCTAAATACTACTGACTGACCGATAGTGAACCAGTACCGTGAGGGAAAGGCGAAAAGAACCCCGAGTAGGGGAGTGAAATAGAACCTGAAACCGTATGCGTACAAGCAGTGGGAGCGGACTTGTTCCGTGACTGCGTACCTTTTGTATAATGGGTCAGCGACTTATATACAGTAGCAAGCTTAACCGAATAGGGAGGCGTAGCGAAAGCGAGTCTTAATAGGGCGCCTAGTTGCTGTGTATAGACCCGAAACCAAGCGATCTATCCATGGGCAGGTTGAAGGTTAGGTAACACTGACTGGAGGACCGAACCGACTACCGTTGAAAAGTTAGCGGATGACCTGTGGATCGGAGTGAAAGGCTAATCAAGCTTGGAGATAGCTGGTTCTCCTCGAAAGCTATTTAGGTAGCGCCTCATGTATAACTTCTGGGGGTAGAGCACTGTTTCGGCTAGGGGTCATCCCGACTTACCAACCCGATGCAAACTCCGAATACCAGAAAGTTTTAGCATGGGAGACACACGGCGGGTGCTAACGTCCGTCGTGAAAAGGGAAACAACCCAGACCGTCAGCTAAGGTCCCAAAATTTTGGTTAAGTGGGAAACGATGTGGGAAGGCATAGACAGCTAGGAGGTTGGCTTAGAAGCAGCCATCCTTTAAAGAAAGCGTAATAGCTCACTAGTCGAGTCGGCCTGCGCGGAAGATGTAACGGGGCTCAAACCAAATACCGAAGCTACGGGTTCATCTTATGATGAGCGGTAGAGGAGCGTTGTGTACGCCTGTGAAGGTCAATTGAGAAGTTGGCTGGAGGTATCACAAGTGCGAATGCTGACATGAGTAACGACAATGGGTGTGAAAAACATCCACGCCGAAAGACCAAGGTTTCCTGCGATACGTTAATCGAAGCAGGGTTAGTCGGCCCCTAAGGCGAGGCTGAAAAGCGTAGTCGATGGGAAATAGGTTAATATTCCTATACTTCTAATAACAGTGATGGAGGGACGGAGTAGGCTAAATCAGAGTGGCGTTGGTTGTCCACTTGAAAGGCTGTAGGTAGATCTCTTAGGCAAATCCGGGAGATTATTACTGAGAACTGATGACGATTCATTTATTTTAAATGGAGAGTGATTGATGCCATGCTTCCAAGAAAAGCTTCTAAACTTATGTTATTAGGAACCGTACCCCAAACCGACACAGGTGGTCAGGTAGAGAATACCAAGGCGCTTGAGAGAACTCGGGTGAAGGAACTAGGCAAAATGGCACCGTAACTTCGGGAGAAGGTGCGCTGGTGGTAGGTGAAGTTCCTTGCGAATGGAGCTGAAGCCAGTCGAAGATACCAGGCCGCTGCAACTGTTTATTAAAAACACAGCACTCTGCAAACACGAAAGTGGACGTATAGGGTGTGACGCCTGCCCGGTGCCGGAAGGTTAATTGATGGGGTTAGCTTAGGCGAAGCTCTTGATCGAAGCCCCGGTAAACGGCGGCCGTAACTATAACGGTCCTAAGGTAGCGAAATTCCTTGTCGGGTAAGTTCCGACCTGCACGAATGGCGTAATGATGGCGGCGCTGTCTCCACCCGAGACTCAGTGAAATTGAAATCGCTGTGAAGATGCAGTGTATCCGCGGCTAGACGGAAAGACCCCATGAACCTTTACTGTAGCTTTGCACTGGACTTTGAACCTGTTTGTGTAGGATAGGTGGGAGGCTTAGAAGCTTAGACGCTAGTTTAAGTGGAGCCGACCTTGAAATACCACCCTGACATGTTTGAGGTTCTAACTCTGGCCCGTAATCCGGGTTGAGGACAGTGTATGGTGGGCAGTTTGACTGGGGCGGTCTCCTCCTAAAGAGTAACGGAGGAGTACGAAGGTGCGCTCGGCGTGGTCGGAAATCACGCTAAGAGTATAAAGGCAAAAGCGCGCTTGACTGCGAGACAGACAAGTCGAGCAGGTACGAAAGTAGGTCTTAGTGATCCGGTGGTTCTGTATGGAAGGGCCATCGCTCAACGGATAAAAGGTACTCCGGGGATAACAGGCTGATACCGCCCAAGAGTTCATATCGACGGCGGTGTTTGGCACCTCGATGTCGGCTCATCACATCCTGGGGCTGAAGCCGGTCCCAAGGGTATGGCTGTTCGCCATTTAAAGTGGTACGCGAGCTGGGTTTAGAACGTCGTGAGACAGTTCGGTCCCTATCTGCCGTGGACGTTTGAGATTTGAGAGGGGCTGCTCCTAGTACGAGAGGACCGGAGTGGACGAACCTCTGGTGTTCCGGTTGTCACGCCAGTGGCATTGCCGGGTAGCTATGTTCGGAAGAGATAACCGCTGAAAGCATCTAAGCGGGAAACTTGCCTCAAGATGAGATCTCACTGGGGATTTAATCCCCTAAAGGGCCGTTGAAGACTACAACGTTGATAGGTTGGGTGTGTAAGCGTAGTGATACGTTGAGCTAACCAATACTAATTGCCCGAGAGGCTTGACTATATAACCCCAAGTTATTTGGTTAAGAATCGAAGAAAGACATAAAGTAAAAGTTGAAAATGAGCAAATGAGTTCGTTTGCCGAAGCTAAGAGTAGACACAAACGTTAATTAATCAAATACTTTGCAACAAGCATATCTAATTTAGGTGATGAGTATAAATAACCAAACTACTTACACCATAAAGAATTGCTTGAGGAAAATAGAGCGTTGGAACCACCTGAATCCTTCTCGAACTCAGTAGTGAAACGACGTATCGCCAATGGTAGTGTGGGGTCTCCCCATGTGAGAGTAGGTCATCCTCAAGCTCCTAAATCAAAGCCCCCTGATCTTATAAAGATAGGGGGCTTTTTAGTTATTGAGACTTTTAAGTCAGAATAGTAAATAGGATTTACAGGCTTTAACACTCCCAGTATATTATTCTTATGCTTAGGTAGTCTTTTGCTGATATAAATAGAAAAATAAATAATGTTTACATTGAATATTTATGATTCTATTTATATTATCTGCATTTGTTTGGGATTAGCTAATTAAATAGCTTGAGGCGATGTTTTGCTAAAAGTTTTAAGTAAAGTTTGTCAATTATTTCCTTTATGGGCAATTGCTATAGCTGTTGTTGCTTGTTATGCCCCTATTCTATTTACACCCTTTAAACCCAATATTGGCTATTTGTTAATGTTTGTTATGTTTACTATGGGTGTATCTTTAAGTTTTGCAGATTTTAAATATGTCTTTTCCAAACCTAAAGCAGTTATTGTGTGTACGGTATTGCATTATATTGTAATGCCATTTACTGCACTAATTTTATCCAAGATTTTTCAGATGCCTACTGATTTGGCAGTGGGGTTGATTTTGGTGGGTAGTGTTTCTAGTGGAACTGCTTCTAATGTGATTATTTATTTAGCTAAAGGTGATGTAGCACTTTCAGTAACTATTTCTGCTGTATCAACTTTAGTGGGGGTTGTAGTTACCCCTTTACTTACGCTATTGCTAGTAGGTCAGTCAGTACAAGTAAATGCATGGGAGATATTTGAGCATATAGTTTTAATAGTGCTTGTACCTATTATATTGGGTTTAATTGTTCATTCTTTACTTAATAAAGTGGTAAAAAAAGTTGAACCAATACTACCCTTTTTATCTATGTGCTGTGTAATATTTCTAATTGGCATTGTGGTTGCAGCTAGTAGAGATCAAATTGCTAATGTGGGAGTTATTATTATGCTAGCAATTATATTACATAATGCAATTGGTTTATTAGGTGGCTATTGGGGAGGAAGAGTATTTGGTTTTGATGAGTCTACTTGTAGAACAATGGCTATTGAGGTAGGGATGCAAAATTCAGCTTTAGCGGCCACTTTAGGACAAACTTATTTCTCTGCATTAGCCTCTTTACCTGGTGCCATTTTTTCTGTTTGGCATAATATTTCAGGTTCGATATTAGCAGGTTATTGGCAGGGGAGACCTGTTAACAAAAAGAATAAAAAGGAAATATGATAGGAGCGATTATTACCGTAGGATCTAATTGGGTTAATAACTTTAAAAGAAATAGATTTGAGTAACTGTTTAATTATAATTTTATTCTTTTTGACAAATAATTTTGATAATGTGTTTTTTTATTGTATCAATATCAAATCTAAATTCTTCTATCACGGCTAAACTATCAAAACCACAACTAAGGGCGATTAGTTGCCATGCTAGTTCAGAGCAGTTCCTAGTGGTAATAAGTTGTTGTTGTTTAGCTTGTCCAATTAGTTTGGTTGTAGCTTTGTGCCATTCTTGAATGGATTGTTTGTAAGCTAATTTTATATCTGGATCACGTTCTGCAAGAAAAACAGCTTCATTCCATAGTCTTCTCATTACAGAGCCTATTTCTCCTTCAATAGGGCTAATGATATTAGTAATTTGGTTAATAATGGATTCATTTTGATGCGTTTGTTGGGCTTTTGTAATTAAGTTTTCTGTTACCTTTGCTAAGGCTTCAGCTTTTAGTTGGCCTACCGATTTAAAATGGTGGTGGATTTGGCCTACGGCAATATTTGCATCATGCGCAATACGCCTAGCTGTTATTGCAGCTATGCCTTCTTGGGTAATTATTTTCATGGCAGTTTCTAAAATAGCATTGTATCTTTCATTTTTTTTTAGGTAAGCCATTTCTATCTCCAACATCTTATGGGGTTTGATAATTATGCAATAAATATGGACGTATGTTCAACTTTTATATAGAATATCTAAGTTGAACTTATGTTCAGAAAATTTTAAGAGGGTATGATGAGTAATAAATGGCTAATTTTAGCGTTGATTATCCTTATGTATTTACCAGTATCGATTGATGCTACCGTTTTGCATGTGGCTGTACCAACATTGAGTTTGGAGCTTGGATCTTCGGCGAATGAATTACTTTGGATTATAGATATTTATTCACTGATTATGGCAGGTTTGTTATTGCCGATGGGGGCTTTGGGAGATAGATTAGGCTATAAAAAATTAGCTATTTTGGGATTGGTTATTTTTGGTTTTGCTTCTATTAGTGCGGCATTCGCTGCAACTTCAATGATGCTAATTGTTGCTAGAGCTTTGTTAGCTATTGGTGCAGCTATGATTTTGCCTGCTACTTTGGCTGGGGTTCGTAAAACATTTTTAAATGATGAAGAAAGAGCTGTTGCTTTAGGTATTTGGACTACTGTAGGGGTGGGAGGAGCAGCGATAGGCCCTTTAGTTGGTGGTTATTTATTACAGTATTTTTATTGGGGATCAGTATTTTTAATCAATATTCCTATTGTTATAGTTACTATCATTGCTATTGTGTTTATTGTTCCTAAGCAACCACAGAATAATCAACAAAAATGGGAAATTGGTAAAGCCTTAGTACTTATTACAGGTATTTTATTGTTGATTTATGCTATTAAATCTGGATTAAGAGCAAATAGTTCGTTAGGGATCATTGTTTTAATCGGAGTTGTTGGTTTTGTTATTTTATTTATTTTTATCAGAAAAGAGTTAGCGAGTTTAACACCTATGGTGGATTTTAAATTGCTTAAGCAAAGAGTGATGGCGATAGGTGTGGTAATGGCGATGACTGCAATGATTAGTATTGTGGGATTCGAGTTATTAATGGCACAAGAGTTGCAATTTGTTCATGGCAAAACGCCCTTACAAGCTGGTTTATTTATGTTGCCTTTGATGTTGGCGAGTGGATTAGGTGGGCCATTGGCTGGTTGGTTAGTATCAAGGCTAGGGCTTCGTCTAGTAGCCACGGTTGGTATAGGGGTGAGTGCTTTAAGTTTCTTTGGTTTGTCTTTATGTGACTTTATGCGTTTTCCTTATTTAGCTTGGTCATTAATGATTTTATTAGGGTTGAGTATAGGTACTGCTTTGTTAGCTTCAACTGCAGCTATTATGTCATCAGCACCTTCTAATAAATCAGCATCAGCAGGAGCAATCGAAGGGATGGCCTATGAGTTGGGTGCTGGCTTTGGGGTTGTGTTATTTGGGGTGATGTTAACTATTATTTTTAGTAATAATATAGTTATTCCAACAGGCATATCACAAGAGTTAGCCATACAAGCTACTAATTCTATTAATGAAGCCTTATTGGTAGCTAGTAGATTAGAAGGTGAAAAAATATTGAGTGATAGTCTGATTATGGCTGCAAAAGAGGCTTTTATTAATGCGCATGTGGTGGTATTGGCAACTGCAGGTTTTCTATTAACTGTATTAACCTTTTTTGTTTGGAGGTTTTTACCCGTGAAGATAGATCCTAGTATGCAGAATCATTAATAGAGAACTATAGATAAGGTAATCGCTTATCTATAGTTATGTAGGGCTATTGTTTACATGTTTGTAATTGTTCTGCTAGAGATACTAGAAGTTTTGGATAACCTTGGTTATTCATTGCTATTTCAGCACCCATTGCATCAAGCATGTATACATTAACAGGTAAACCTTGAGTTAATGTATCCGCTAGTTTTGGCTTTACAGGTGGTTCATAAAAAATACAGCTATTACCTGCTTTTGCTAGCCGTTGTTTCATTTCTGCAACATGCTTTACGCTAGGTTGAATGCTGGCATTTAAACTAAATACACCGCTGTGTTTTATATCGTAAGTTTCTTCGAAATAGTTGTAAGTTTCATGAAATACGAAGAAGGGTTTTAGTTTGATATTTGTAAAACTATGACGGATAGCCTTGTCTGTAGTATTTAGATCTTTTCGAAATTCTCTTAGGTTTTTTTGATATTTATCTTTATTAGAAGGATCTAGGGTAGATAGATCTTCAGTCATTTTAGTAGCAATAGTTATGGCATTAGTAGGGTTTAACCATAGATGAGGGTCTAAACTACCTGCTTGGTGTTGGTGGTCATTGTCATCATGTTCTTCGTGTTGTTCACTAAAATGACGTAGTTGAATGTTTGCAAGTTGCTGAATAGCAACAGTTGGCTTGGTGCGTTTTTGCACTGTTTTGGTTAAAAAAACTTCCATATTAGGGCCTATCCAGTAGAATAGGTCTGCATCTTGAATGCGTTGTAGGTCGTTAGGTTTTAAGGAGTAATGATGGGCAGAAGCGCCAAGTGGAAGTAGAACATCTGGCTCGTTAATTCCATTTTGAATAGCTGCAGCAATAAGCTGTAAAGGTTTAATGCTAGTGAGTAATTTAATTTCTTTAGCTTGTGCAGTAATGGATGTACTTATAAATAATAAACTAAAGAAAAAAAGTTTAATAGTGCGCATGTAGCTCCTCCCAATAATATGTTATATAATAACATAACAAAATATAGCATTGAACTTTCTTTATGAATACTCCATTTAAATCGCATGACAAACACGATCATCAACAATGCATTGATAATGCTTTGCAACAAGCAGAGCAGTTATGTCTTGAACGTGGAGTTCGTTTAACTTCTTTGCGGCAAAGAGTATTGGCACTTATTTGGCAAAGTCATAAGCCGTTAGGAGCATATGATATTCTTAATGTGTTAGCCACAGAGGATGGGCGTAATGCTGCACCACCTACAGTATATCGTGCATTAGATTTTTTATTAGAAAATCAGTTAATTCATCGTTTAGCTTCACGAAATGCATTTGTAGGATGTTCTCATCCTGCACATATTCACGAAGGTTATTTCTTGATTTGTAGTCAATGCAATAATGTACTTGAGTTGGAACAGACTACTATTAATAAGGCAATAGAAACAGCAGCAAAGAAAGCTGATTTTTTAATTACAGGCCAAACTGTAGAAGTCGTTGGACTATGCAATAATTGCCAAGAGCGTAATTGATAATGATGAAAGAGTTATTGGTTGAGCTTAAGCAAATTAATGTTAAGCTACGAGAACAAAGTATTCTCGATCATATTAGTTTATCTATTTATGCAGGACAGATTGTTACTATTATTGGCCCTAATGGCGCAGGTAAAACAACTTTATTACGAACCCTGTTAGGGCTAGTTAAACCTACATCTGGTAGTATATGGAAAAAAGAAGGGCTAACTATTGGTTATGTTCCTCAAAAATTACAACTTAATCCTAGTTTGCCATTAACGGTTAAACGATTTTTAAAGCTAATACCCCATGTCTCAAATGAACAAATTAGTTCAACTATGGAAGAAGTTGGCGCTTCCCATATTTTGAATCGTTCAATGCAAAGTATCTCTGGTGGTGAATTACAGAGAGTTTTATTAGCAAGGGCATTATTACGTAAACCGCAATTGTTAGTATTAGATGAGCCTACTCAGGGTGTTGATATTAATGGTCAAGTGGAGCTTTATCATTTAATAACTCAAATATGCAATCACTATAATTGTGGTGTATTAATGGTTTCCCATGATTTACATTTGGTAATGGCTAATACCAATCAAGTAATTTGTTTGAATCAACATATTTGTTGTTCAGGCTATCCAGAGCATGTGAGTAATGACCCTGCCTTTAAAGAGTTATTTGGGGTTAATGCGAATAGTTTTGCTATCTATCACCATCACCATGATCATCAACATAACTTGCATGGACAGGTTATTCAAACACATCAGTGTGGGGATGGTTGTAAACATGCCTGATTTTTTACTTTATGCTTTAATTGCTGGTTTATCTTTGGCGGTTGTTGCTGGGCCACTAGGTTCTTTTGTGGTGTGGCGAAAAATGGCTTATTTTGGTGATACTTTGTCCCATGCCTCATTGTTAGGGGTAGCGTTGGGGTTTATGCTAAAAATAAATCTTACTTTTGCGGTGATTGTTTGTTGTATATTAATCGCTATTTTATTAGTCAGTTTACAACGTAAACAGCCTTTAGCATCGGATACTTTATTGGGGATATTAGCACACAGTACTTTATCATTAGGTTTAGTGGTATTAAGTTTTATGCCTGATGTTCGTGTAGATTTAATGGATTATTTATTTGGTGATATTTTGACTATTACCCCTATAGATTTATATTGGATTGTGGGTGGTAGTTTATTTGCTCTGATCCTTATTATTTTATTGTGGCGTCAGTTGTTATCTATTACAGTCCATGAGGAGTTGTCAGCAGTAGAAGGCATGCCAGTTACAGTGATTAGGTTGGCATTAATGTTATTGGTGGCTATTGTGATTGCAGTGGCTATGAAAATAGTAGGGGTGTTATTAATTGCTTCTTTATTGATTATTCCAGCCGCCACTGCACAGCGTCATGCAACAAGTCCTGAACAAATGGCTATAGGGGCTAGTATATTAGGTATGTTAGCGGTGTGTTTAGGGTTAACTTTTTCTTATTATTCTAATGTACCAACAGGCCCTGCTATTGTGGTTTCAGCAGCAGCGTTATTTTTATTGAGCTTTTTATTCCCTCGACGTGTGCTTGCTTAGTATTATTTTATAAGTATTAATTTGCACTAGCTGTGACTAGTGCAAATCGATGTTATAAAGTGATTTCAATATTGTCAATTAAGCGTGTTTTACCTAAACGGGCAGCAGCTAGAATCACTAAGTTTTTATCTTCTGGTTTAGCAGCTTGTAAGGTATTTGCATTACGAAGTTCAATATATTCTACTTGCCAGCCTGAATCATTAAGTTTTTGCTTAGCATCAGCTAATAGATTTTGGTAATGATTACTGCCAGCTTTGATTGCCTGCTGCAAGCCTGTTAATGTTTGATAAAGAGTGGGTGCTTGTAGTCGTTCAGCATCGGTTAAATAACCATTACGGCTGGATAAAGCAAGACCATCTTTAGCACGACCTGTATTTACGCCTATAATTTGCACAGGCATATTTAGGTTTGCTACCATTTCTTTAATAATAAATAATTGTTGATAATCTTTTTTGCCAAAACAAGCTATATTAGGTTGTACTATATTAAATAGTTTATTGACGACAGTAGCAGCCCCTCTAAAATGTCCAGGCCGTGTGATGCCACAAAGTTCATTTTGGATAGTTGAGGGTTCTATAAAAACAGTTTGTGGAATAGGGTAGAGTTCTTTTACTTCTGGGGCAAACACCACAGAAACACCTGCTTCTACTAACTTTTCCATATCCTGATCGAGGGTTCTTGGATAAGAGTCAAAGTCTTCACCCTCCCCAAATTGAATTGGATTAACAAAAATACTAACTACCACATAATCAGTTAGTTTTTTTGCTTCTTTAACGAGCTGTAAATGACCGTCGTGGAGATTGCCCATCGTGGGTACGAAACCAATAAATCCTTTATCTTTGCGCCATGTGCGTAATTCTTTGATAGTATGAAGCAATTGCATAAAAAACCTTAGATAATGCTGAGCTATAATTATTGGATTCTGCTATTTATTAGAAGAAAGAGTGCGTATTGTACTCCTCTTCTAATATAAATTGTACGACAAGGATTAGAATAACTACCTAGCGTTTAGTGTAATAGTATTCTAATTATTTTTTAGAATAGTATTAAAAATTAAGCCTTTTTCATAAATTCTGATTTTAATTTAAGACCAACACCATCTACTTTACAATCTAAATTATGGTCACCTTCACAAAGGCGGATATTTTTGATTTTTGTGCCTTTCTTGATGACTAAAGAAGAACCTTTTACTTTAAGGTCTTTAATTAAAATAACAGCGTCACCATCTTGTAGGATATTTCCATTAGAGTCCTTTACTTCTAGCTCACCCGATGGGGCTGAACTTTCTTCGCCTGCTGCCCATTCATGGGTACAGTCGGGGCATACAAATAATGTACCATCAAAATAGGTGTTATCCATGCTACATACGGGACATTGAGGAGGCGTATTCATAATTATTCCTTATCAGTCATAAAAACAAATTATTATAGCTGAAATAACACTAAATGAGTGTTATTTAGTAGGAAATAGCAGGAGTTTGTTAGGCTGGTTACGAGTAAATGGTAATCGTGAGGCTAAGTAATTTTTAACCTCACAGCAAAGTAAATAGAAATAATTAATGTTTATGCATATCTACGACCATACGGCCTAAGATTTCACCTTTTTCCATTTCTTCAAAAATATTATTCACTTCATCAAGGCTACGAGTCTTTACAATAGGTACTACTTTGCCTTCTGCTGCAAATTGGAAAGCTTCTTCTAAATCTTTACGTGTACCCACTAAGGAGCCTATTACTTCAATACCATCTAATACTGTTTTTACTATAGAAAGATCCATGGTTTCTGGTGGTAGCCCAACAGCCACAACTTTTGCGCCTGCACGTACTGAATTTACAGCTTGATTAAAAGCTGTTTTAGAAACCGCAGTCACTATAGCAGCATGGGCTCCGCCTGTTTTATCTTGAATAGCTTGAGCTACATCTTTTTCTTTTTTAGCATTGAAAATTAGGTCTGCACCAATTTCTTTAGCAAGTTTTAATTTATCATCATTAATATCAACAGCAATAACCTTAGCGTTAAATACATTCTTTGCATATTGGATAGCTAAGTTACCTAAACCGCCACATCCTGAAATAAGAATCCATTGGCCTGGTTTAATATGAGATACTTTCACTGCTTTATAACAGGTAACGCCTGCGCAGGTAACACTGCTTGCTTGTGCAGGGTCTAAGCCATCAGGTACTTTTACTGCATAATCAGCTTCCACAACACATTTTTCAGCCATTGCGCCATCTACTGAATACCCAGCATTTTTGGCTTCACGACAAAAGGTTTCTCTACCTGTTAGACAATATTCACAAATACCACAACCATGATAAAACCAAGCAATACTTACCCGATCGCCTATTTTTAAATGAGTAACGTCAGGTGCTACTTGGGAAACAATACCAATACCTTCATGACCGATGATGCGACCAGGTACTTTTCCAAAATCACCCTTCGCCACATGTAAATCGGTATGGCAAACGCCACAGTATTCAACATCAACTAATGCCTGACCTGATTTAATCTCAGGATCTTTTACTGTTGTTATATCTACATGACCAGGATTAGTTTTACTAACAATAGCAGCTTTCATGGTAATTTCTCCATAGGGGTTATTTTTAGATGTAAGTAAGTTGTTATTTTTAGGTAATAACAGCAGATACTAGCCTATGCCTGTTGATTAGAAATAAATACTATACGATGGGATAAATTAAGAAGTTTAGGTGTAGGTAATTGTAAGAAAAGAAAGGATTTATTTAACCTTCTTCCACTATAACTTAGTGGAAGAAAGAAGTGGTAGTAAAATCTAGAACGGAATATCGTCATCAAAATCGTCAAAGTTTGGTGCAGGTTGTTGTGGCTGCTGTTGAGGACGATTTTGTGGTTGTTGCATAGGTTGTTGTGCTGGCGCAGGCTGCCCACCATATTGATTACCTGCAGCTGCTTGTTGTTGATAAGGTTGTGGTGGAGGTTGATAACCACCAGCATCGCCACCTTGGCGGCTATCTAGTAATTGCATTGTGCCGCCCATATCAACAATGATTTCTGTAGAATAACGATCTACACCTTGTTGATCCGTCCATTTACGGGTTTGTAAACGACCTTCTACATAAAGTTTAGAACCTTTATGTACATACTGACCAACAATTTCAGCTAGTTTGCCAAAAAATACTACGCGATGCCATTCTGTACGCTCTTGTTGTTCACCAGTATTTTTATCTTTCCATGTGTCAGATGTAGCTAATGAAACAGTAGCTACAGCATTGCCATTAGGCATATAACGCATTTCTGGTTCATTACCAATGTTGCCTACTAAAATAACTTTGTTAATACCTCTAGCTGCCATGATGGTTCCTTTTACTTGCTATATTTTGAATATAATTAGACGACATATTACATTACTCTGAATAAGCAGCCAATCAAAAAATAGTAATGATATATGTGCTAATTTATATCAAGGTAGTTGATTGTACTACTATGTTGGTTAGTTCTTCTCTAGCTGTTGTGACTTAGCTAAGCGTGATTCTTGGTTAGCAACTTGTGAGCGGTATTTCTTTGGATAGTTCTGTAATTAATAGGATGATTTTAAGGGTTAGTTAGAGTGTGCATAGTTGAGTGTTTAGCATTTGTTGGTTAGCTCAGATAGAGTAAACAATGAAATGCTTATTCTAGATAAGAACTATTATAGTCATGAAAAAATTATAATACGGTAGTGATTTATATAGCTTTCTATTTGATTATAGAGGATTATGTCATGGTTATGATTAGATAGAGTAAAAATTATGATTAAGTCAATAGTTCATACCACTACTTAAGTCTAATCAACATAGTAAAAAACTTGCTGATTAGTGTTATCTAGTCTTACAATAAAAAAGACTATAGCAAAATCTATAGCATGGGCGTCGCGGCCCTTTTCTTTCACACACGACCCACTGCTAGGGCTATCTAGCAGTAGGATGTATAGCTTTGCCTGATTTATGGCGGACTATGCACGGGACATCCTTCGGGATGTGCCGATTCCGTGTGTGTCGGTCCGCGAACCTGTGCATGGTTCCGCCTCCTTATCGGGTTAGGGAGGCTAAACAATTACAGGAGTTAACCGATGAGCAAAGCGACGAACGTCCCCCCTTGTTTTATTCCCTTGAACTTTACTTCACAGTCAAATAAAGAGAATGTACTTTACTATAATGCTAATGCAGCTGCTGAAGATATTTTTGAGTGTGCAACAGGTAGGTTGCTGGCAGTAATTAATTTACTGGAAAGTCTTTATGAGTTTGATAAGTGTGAAGCTACAGCAGTACAGGCAATATGTTCTGCTTCAAGTTTATTGTTAAATGATGCTTTTACCCTTTTACAAGAAATGAATCCCGTTGCTACTAGACTGAGAAATGAGAATAGAAAAGATTATTGAAGAAGACTAGCCTTAAATATTTTATAAGCTGAAGAATACTACAAGTTAAGGACTATTTTTACTGGAATAGTCCTTTTGTTAATAGGCTAACGATTAGCTAATAACTCTTTAGCTTGTTCAATAGCTGCTTTAACTTGGGCTGGTGCGGTACCCCCTAAATGGTTACGAGCATTCACTGAACCTTCTAGAGTTAGCACGGCAAATACATCTTGTTCAATCTTATCACTGAATTGTTTTAATTCAGCTAGGCTCATTTCTGCAAGGTCTTTGTTATGCTCGACACCATAACGTACCGCATGGCCAACGATTTCGTGACAATCACGGAATGGTAAGCCTTTGCCTACTAAATAGTCGGCGAGATCTGTAGCTGTGGAAAAACCACGCAAAGCAGCTTCACGCATATTTTCACGACGGGCTTGGATGGCGGGTACCATATCAGCAAAAGCACGTAGAGAATCTGCTACAGTGTCTACTGCGTCAAATAGTGGTTCTTTATCTTCTTGGTTGTCTTTATTATAGGCTAGTGGCTGGCCTTTCATTAAGGTTAATAAACCTGTTAAGTCACCAAAAACACGTCCTGACTTACCACGGATCAGTTCTGGTACATCTGGATTTTTCTTTTGAGGCATAATTGAGCTACCTGTACAGAAACGATCAGGTAATTCAATAAAACGAAATTGTGCACTAGTCCATAAGACTAACTCTTCTGAGAAGCGAGAAAGGTGCATCATAATTAAGCTAGCAGCGCTACAGAATTCAATAGCAAAATCTCTGTCAGATACGCCATCTAACGAGTTGCCAGAGACAGCTTCAAAGCCAAGTAAGTCACAGGTAATTAAACGGTCAATTGGGTAGGTTGTACCTGCCAATGCAGCACTACCAAGTGGCATACGATTAACACGCTTACGGCAATCTACTAAGCGCTCAAAGTCACGGCTTAACATTTCAAACCATGCTAATAAGTGATGACCAAAAGTAACAGGTTGAGCGGTTTGTAAATGGGTAAAGCCAGGCATAATAGTATCTGCTTCTCGCTCAGCTAGCTGCAGGATACCTTGTTGCAGTCTGGTTACTTCAGCTTTAATGCGATCAATTTCATCACGTAGCCATAAGCGGATATCTGTGGCAACTTGGTCGTTACGACTACGCCCAGTATGTAGTTTTTTTCCTGTTACACCAATGCGTTCAGTTAGTTTAGCCTCGATATTCATATGAACATCTTCTAAATCTACACGCCATTCAAACTGGCCTGCTTCAATTTCTTGTTGAATTTGGCTAAGCCCTTCAATAATAGCATCGCGTTCTAAAGCAGTTAAAACACCTACTTCAGTAAGCATTTTAGCGTGGGCAATTGAGCCCATAATATCGTGTTTATAAAGACGTTTATCAAAATCAACGGAGGCTGTAAAACGAGCAACAAAGGCATCTACTGGCTCATTAAAACGACCACCCCATGACTGATTTGTTTCTTTAGTCATAATTAAACTCTGCAATTGGATTATTTTTCAGTACAATTGTCATATGATACCAGATGTGTTTTTACGACGCAGATTTTTAGTAAGGTGATTATGAAAGTTTTATTTCTTGTTCAAAAAGAGCAGCGAATTATTTTAGATAGACTGTATGAAAGTATAGAAGCTAATTGTGATTGTGATACTCGCTGGTTAACAGATGATGAGCAAGCAAATTTAAAAAGTTACTTTAAAGAGAAGGTAGATATTGCCCAGTATGATCGTATTTTGTTTTTCTTACGCTTTAAAAAAGAAATAAAACAAGTGGGTTTTATACGTTCTGTACCTAATTTAGTTATTTTAGAGCATGATGCTTGGCAGAATTTTGCTACTGGTAAGTATCATGGCAAGTTTAGTCAATATTATCGTCATTTACCTTGGGCTAGAGTATTAGTTTCTGGTTATGGTATTGCTAAAAAACTACAGCAAGAAGGTGTGGATGCGGTTTTTGTACCTAAAGGCTATGATGAGCAATTGCTTTGTAATAAAGGGCTAGAACGTGATATTGAATTAGGCTTTGTGGGGAGTATTCGCAACGAAGCCTATAGTTTACGCAAGCAAACATTAGAGGCTGTAGCGAAAGCTGAAAATTTGGTTATTACTAAAACTAAATCAGGCGAAGACTATGTTAATACATTAAATCGTATTAAGTTTTTTGTAAGTGCTGATGTTGGTTTTGGCGAGTATATGATTAAAAACTTTGAAGCAATGGCCTGTGGTTGTGTACTTATTGCTTATGATCAAGGCGTTGATGAAAACCAAGCGTTAGGTTTTATAGATATGCAGAATATTGTGTTGTATCGTAATCTACAAGATATCCAACAAAAATTAAAATTGTTAAGGGCAAATCCACAACAAGCAGAACAAATAGCTAAAGCAGGACAGCAGTTGGTAGAAAGTCGTTATAGTTATAAGCAATTAGGTAAAACAACGGTAGAAGCAATGGCTACTCCCTTACGTGAACGTTCTAAAGACAGCTTTTGGAAAAGACTATTTTATAGTTTAAGGGGTTAAGTATTTAATTGACTTTAATATATAAGACAAGGTAGCAACTGAATGGCAATGATCACTACGAAATACAAAAGTATCACGCTATTCTTTTTCAAGCTACTAATTACCATAAACCTAGGGCATACCTTTATTATTCTTGCCTAATAGTATGAGCACTATATCTATTTGATTTATCGAGTGCACATGGATTTTTGCAAAGAAAAGGAACAAATTAAACCTAATATACAATAGTAATTAAAATAACTTAACGTAATACTGAAGTAAGTATACATTTGTTAGTTATTGTAAATTTCTTAGGTTATATTTATGTTCAATTTGACTAAGTATAAAAAAATAGCTCATTTATTATTTACCATTTTTTTATCTTCTTTTATATTTTCTGTAAATGCCCGCGATTATCATTATGCAGATGCTCATTTACATTATGTGGACTTTTTCCAAGATACAGATGGTATGGATAAATTGCTTAAAGCAATGGATAAGGGAAAGATTGATCATGTAATGATTAGTGGTGTGGCTGTGGCTAAAAAATGGCATGAAGACGAACCACAGAAACCACGCTATTATGCGGGTGATGACGCGGCTGTATATTGGTATAGTGCGACAGACATTATTATAGTTGATGCCGTTAAAAATTTACCTGAGCAACAAAGAAAGCGTTTTCATCCGTTTTTAACAGGATTTAATCCAGTAGATAAATTAGCCGATCAACATATTGAGCGTATGTTGCAGATGAACCCTGGATTTTGGCAGGGAATTGGTGAGATATTTACCCGCCATGACAATTTAACGGCTCTAACTACTGGCGATATACCGCGCGCTAATAATGAGGCATTAGATCGTGTTTATAATTTAGCGGCAAAATATGATTTGCCCGTTATGCTACATAGCAATATTACTTCTCAGCGAGAGCGTAAGCCTCTGTATTTAGAAGAGCTAGAGGAAGCAGTAAAAAAACACCCAAAAACACGATTTATTTGGGCTCATGCAGGTACGAGCGCAGAAATCCATCGTCATCAACAGAAGTTGGATTTTCTATTGCCAGAGTTAAAACGTTTATTAAAAACGTATCCTAATCTCTATATTGATTTGTCATGGACTGTGTTAGAACCTTATCTTCTTAATAAAAATAAAAAGCCTAATTCTAATTGGGTAGCCTTAGTAGAAGAATACCCAGATAGATTTTTATTAGGTTCTGATGTTGTGGGTAAGTTTGATAATTTACCTAGCTATTTGGAAAGTTTTAATCCCTTTTTGGATGCATTGTCTGAGGATGTTGCGCATAAAGTAGCAAAGGATAATTTTTTAGCTATTCTTCCTAAAGCTGTAAAGGCTCAACAGTAATAGTTTTATAGGCTATGTACTACATAGCCTATACATTGCTTTTTGTTATTCTCGATTAATTTCTTTGCCTAATATTTTTTCGGCGGCTTGGAACATTTGTTCAATCGATAATACAGTAAGATTAGGTAGACCTTTTAACCAATTAGCATTTAGCTCTATTAAATTTTCTTTGATATCAAAGAAATCGTCATTATTTAAAGCATCACGGGTTGGGTTTTTACCAAAATAATCACCATCTAAGAATCTGGCTAGTTCAAATTCATCGTAGGTGTCTACTACAAGCGCTTGCTGATTAAAAAAAGCTAAATGATCCATAGCTTGCATTTTTTCAAGACCATCACGTATAACGGCATTCAGTTCATCATTCCAACCACTGTTATAAACAAACTGAGAAAACCCACCATTTTTAATTTGTGAGCAATAGTAGTCTACATAGTAACTAGTCTGTGCTTCTGGACAAAGTTCTCCAGCAAAGCCTTCCTCCCTTAATAAGTTGATAAAACTGATATTGGAGTCAATAATATCGTAGGGATCAATGCTATTAAAACTATTTTCAGAAACAATAACTTTGTCCATTTCTTTTCCTTGGTTGTGTAAAGTAAGATGGTTTATTGTGGATAACTGATTAAAAAATGTAAAGATATACAATACATAACAACATAAAGTAAAAAGTATGGCTAAATTTAAGAAACTATAGGAGTAGTTTGGTTATTTTTAAAGAGAAGAAATTTCTTCTGCATCTTTATACTTTTCAATAATATTATTTATTTGTAGCTTCAGCTCTTGGAGATTGATATATGCATCATCACAAAATTCTTGTGAAGGTTGGTAATCGGGCTGGCCAATTTGTTTGATTTCTGCCGCATACTTTTTCTTAAAAGAGGCTTTTGGTTTTATTTTGCTGAGTTCAGTTACTGCCGCATGATTTTTTTTATTAGTAAATTCACTAATATAGTTCGATATTTCCCGTAAATATTGACTATTTGCCTCCTCAATAGCTTGTTGTGAGCAAATTTGTGTTGATTCTGCTACAACTACAAATGGAGTACACAAGCTAAAAAAGGTAATGAGGGAACATAACTTATAACGCATTAGAACAATACCTTGCCTTAAAATAATCTCTACACGAAACATTCTTTTAAATAGGGTTAGCTTCATAATATCATTGTTTAAATAAATATGGCTGAAAGGAATACAAGTCATTTAGTTATCGTTCATGAATATATCTATGCTGTTATTTTTATTGATATTATTTTTATGTGATGAGTATAGGGCTTTCTTTTTTAGAAGATTGGCTTCAGTATATAGAAAGGGTTAAGACTTTATATTATGGTTAGGAGAAACACATGTCTGATAAAAAATTATTAATGATTGTAGGTGATTATGTTGAAGATTATGAAACAATGGTGCCTTTTCAAGCCTTATTAATGTTAGGTTATACAGTGCACGCTGTTTGCCCAGATAAAAAATCAGGAGATAAGGTAAAAACAGCTATTCATGATTTTGAAGGAGATCAAACTTACAGTGAAAAACCAGGTCATGGTTTTGCATTAAACTATGATTTTGATAAAGTAGATGTAGCTGAATATATTGCTCTAGTGATACCTGGAGGACGTGCGCCAGAATATTTACGCCTTAATAAACGGGTTATTGAAATTGTTCAGGAGTTTGCAAAAACTAATAAACCTATCGCGGCTGTATGTCATGGTCCACAATTGCTGGCGGCAGCAGGTGTGTTACAGGGTAAAAAATGTAGCGCTTATCCAGCCTGTGAGCCTGAAGTTGATTTAGGAGGTGGCAGTTATCAAAATATACCTGTTGATCAAGCGGTGGTTGATGGGAACTTAGTGACTGCACCAGCTTGGCCTGCGCATCCTGATTGGTTAGCTAAGTTTATTAAACTTTTAGGGGCAGGTATAGTTATTTAAATAAATATCCTACTATTTATAGGTGAATTATTAGACATAGGTCTCATTATTCACCTTTTTCGGTTCTCTTTCTATCAAAATACATCATAATACTGAAAAAAATGATAGGGGGATTGTGGCATGACTGATAGCGCAGTAGAAATAATACATGATGCAATTGAACACCAATTTAAAGTAAATATAAATGAGAAGTGTGCTTATCTAGCCTATGCTAATATGGGAGATAGGACAATTGACTGCTATCGAACCTTTGTTCCTGAAACGTTAAGAGGTAAAGGAATTGCTGCTAAATTAACCAACGCAGTATTAGATTATGCTGAGCAGAACAGTCTAAAAATTATTCCCACTTGCTCTTATGTGGAAAAATATATGCAGAGTAAGGGATTGATTTAATAGCATAAGTTAGATGGCAAGCGATACCATCTAACTTGATAAAGCATTAATTACGTTTTGGAAGTATATCTTTCAAACGATTATGCATTGAGCGAATTGATTTTTCAGTGGTTTCCCAATCAATACATGCATCAGTGATGGAAACACCATATTTTAATTGCTTTAAGTCTTTAGGAATAGGTTGACTTCCCCAGCCTAAGTTACTTTCTACCATGAGTGAAACGATAGATTTATTCCCTTCAACGATTTGATTGGCTACGTTTTCCATTACTAAGGGTTGCAACGCGGGATCTTTATTTGAGTTAGCATGGCTGCAATCAATCATAATATTTGGTTTAATTTTTGCCTTAGCTAATTCTTGCTCACACAATGATACGCTCACAGAATCATAATTAGGCCGACCATTACCACCACGCAATACTACATGACCATAAGGGTTGCCACGAGTGGTAACAATAGATACACCACCTTTTTGGTCAATACCTAAAAAACGGTGTGGATTAGAGACAGATTGCAACGCATTGATTGCCACAGTCAAACCACCATCTGTACCATTTTTAAAGCCAACCGCAGAGGATAGACCAGAAGCCATTTCACGGTGAGTTTGTGACTCAGTCGTTCTAGCGCCAATAGCTGACCAGCTAATAAGGTCTTGTAAATACTGGGGTGAAATAGGATCCAATGCTTCCGTAGCAGTAGGTAAGCCCATATCAGCTAAGTCTAATAGTAATTGACGACCAATTTTTAGACCATCTTCAATTTTGAAAGAATCGTCTAAATAAGGATCATTAATTAAACCTTTCCAACCTACAGTAGTACGTGGTTTTTCAAAATAAACGCGCATAATAAGATAAATTGTATCTTGCACTTCTTCAGCAAGTACTTTTAGGCGCTCAGCATATTCTTTAGCCGCTTTTAAATCGTGAATAGAACAAGGGCCAACCACAATAAATAAACGGTGGTCTTTACGGTCTAAAATATCACGTACAACTTGACGACCAGTAGAAACAGTTTTTAAAGCAGTAGCCGTTAATGGCAACTCTTTTTTCAGTTGTTCTGGTGTGATCAAAGCATTATTTGATACAACATTTAAGTCTTCAATTGGTAAGTCAGTCATCATATTACTCATTGGGCATTTTTATGCACACAAAAAATCCATTAAATAGTAGTTGAAAGATATAGACAATAACATATAACTAACATTTTCCTCTAGTATGCTGTAGCAAGAAAATTATTTTTATTGATGGAGTTAATAGATTTTTTAATAAAATAGTTAAAAGCTTTAGCAATAATATAATAAATTATAAAGTTTATTTTTATCAGTATCTGTAAAGGTATTATAATAGTTGCTTTTGCATTACTTGATACTCGATAGATGACTACTGAACAACTACTAGATAATTCTTTATTAAAACGTATCGAGCAAGCTATGGTGGTTGACCGTCATTTTTTGCGTAGGGAGTTTTTTGCTTTAAAAAAACAGCCTGATGAAGCAAAATTGGTACGTTGGACTGAACGTTTGCAATGCTCCTGTCAAACAGTGGCTAATCGCCAGCAAAGTATACCTAAAATTAATTATGATGATGCTTTGCCTATTGCGGCTAAAAGAGATGAAATAAAAAAAGCCATTTTAGAAAATCAAGTAGTGGTAATAGCAGGGGAAACAGGTTCAGGGAAAACCACCCAACTACCTAAAATTTGCTTAGAAATAGGCCGTGGTATTCAGGGGATGATAGGTCATACTCAACCAAGAAGAATTGCAGCCCGCAGTGTGGCTAGTCGAGTTGCTGAAGAGTTAGCCAACCCTTTAGGTGAGTTAGTAGGTTATCAGGTAAGGTTTGAAGATCAAAGCACTGATAAAACCCTGATTAAGTTAATGACAGATGGTATTTTACTATCAGAGACACAGCATGATCGTTTTTTAAATCGTTATGACACCATTATTGTGGATGAAGCTCACGAGCGTAGTCTAAATATTGATTTTTTATTAGGCTTTCTAAAAACGTTATTACCAAAAAGACCTGATTTAAAACTAATTATTACTTCTGCTACTATTGATTTGGAACGTTTTGCCAAGCATTTTGATAATGCGCCTATTATTGAAGTATCTGGCCGTACTTATCCTGTAGAAACTTGGTATCGCCCTCTTGTGAGTGAGTTAGATAGTGAAGGTAATCCTTTAGAAGATGATCTAACAGTCGATCAAGGAATTTTAGCCGCTATCACAGAGTTAGAACAATATGAAAAAGCTAATCAACGAGCCTTAGGTGATATTCTAGTATTCTTACCGGGTGAAAGGGAAATTCGCGATGCAGCAGATATCCTGCGTAAAGCTAATTTACGCCATACAGAAATTTTACCACTTTATGCGCGACTAACACCTGCTGAACAGCAGCGTATTTTTCAATCTCACGCAGGGCGACGTATTATTCTTGCCACCAATGTGGCAGAAACTTCAATCACTGTAACGGGTATTCGTTATGTAATAGATAGTGGTACAGCAAGAATTAGCCGTTATAGTTATCGGGCTAAAGTACAACGTTTGCCTATAGAGGCTGTTTCCCAAGCGAGTGCTAACCAACGTAAAGGACGCTGTGGGCGAGTAGAAGCGGGTATTTGTATTCGGTTATACAGTGAACAAGATTTTTTAAGTAGACCTTTGTTTACTGATCCAGAAATATTGCGTACCAACCTAGCGGCTGTTATTTTACAAATGCTTCATTTGCGTTTGGGCAAAATTGAGGATTTTCCTTTTATTGAACCGCCAGAAACAAAAGCCATTAAAGATGGCTTTACCTTATTGCAAGAAATCTCAGCAGTTACTTTAAAGGGAGAGCTAACTAATTTAGGTAAACAATTGGCGCGTTTACCTATTGATCCACGTTTAGGTCGTATGCTAATTGAAGGGGCAAGACGTAAAGTATTGAATGAGTTGTTGATTATTAGTAGTGCTCTTTCTGTACAAGATCCAAGAGAGCGGCCAATGGAAAGGCAGCAAGCAGCTGATCAAGCTCATGCTCAATGGAAAGATCCAGATTCGGATTTTGCTGCATTAATTAATCTTTGGCGAGGCTTTGAAGAAAAGCGGCAAGAGTTAGGTAGCAATCAATTGCGTAACTGGTGCCGTAAAAATTTCTTAAACTATCTGCGCCTAAGAGAGTGGCGAGATGCCCATCGACAATTATTATTAATTTGTCGAGAAATGAAGTTGTTAAATCAGCAAAAACATGCAGATAACGAACAAACAAATTTAAATTATGAAGCAGTACATCAATCAGTCCTATCTGGTTTATTAAGTCATCTTGGCCAAAAAACAGAAGATAATGATTACCTTGGTGCTAGACAACGACGATTTTGGATACACCCATCCACAGGCCTAGCTAAAAAACGCCCACAATGGATTATGGCGGCTGAGTTGGTGGAAACGACGAAACTGTTTGCCCGTATAGTCGCTAAAATAGAGCCAAGTTGGTTAGAAACTCTAGCAGCCCATCTATTAAAGCGAACTTATCTTGAGCCTCATTGGGAAAAAAGGCGTGGTCAGGTGGTTGCCTATGAGCAGGTTACATTATATGGTTTAATTATAGTTGGAAGACGAGCTGTTCATTATGGCCCCCATGATCCACAAGCTGCTCGAGAATTATTTATTCGTGAAGGCTTAGTACAAGGTGAAATTTTATCCAAAGCAAAATGCTTAAAAGCTAATCATCAATTAATGGAAAAGTTAGATGATTTAGAAGCTAAAGCTCGTCGTCGCGATATCATCGCTGATGAAGAAACCTTGTATCAATATTATGATAAATATATACCCCAAGATATTTATCAAACAGCAAGTTTTGATAAATGGTATCAAACAGCTAGCAAGAATAATCCTCAGTTATTAATAATGACTGAAGTCGACATTTTAGCAAGGGAAGCTAATGAAGTAACTGCAAATCATTTCCCAGACCACTTACAGCTAGGTGATTTAACGCTACCACTCAGTTATGAGTTTGAACCCGGTAATCCTCGTGATGGTGTTACAGTAAAAGTTCCTGCCCCACTATTACCGCAGTTAGCGAAAGAGTGTTTAAATTGGTTAGTGCCTGGCTTATTAGAGCAACGTTGTATTGGGCTAGTACGTAATTTACCTAAAGCCATTCGTAAAAACTTTGTACCTGTTCCTGATTTTGTTAAAGCCGCATTGGCAACTATTAACTTTGCTGAGGGGGATTTATACCAAGCGTTAGCTCAGCAATTATTAAGAATGACAGGGGTACGAATAAGTGATGAGGCTTGGTTAGAGGCAGAAGCTAATCTTGCTGATCATTTACGAATGAATATTGAGGTAGTAGATGCACAGGGTAAGTTTTTAGGTGAAGGTAGGGATTTAACAGCACTGATAGTTCGTTTCAGTAAAGAAAGTCAAGCAGCCTTAGCGCTTCCTAAACAAAAACAAGCTACCAAAGCTATTACTGCGGATGAATTTGATAGTTTGCCGACCACGCAACAACATAAAGTGGCAGGATTAACTATGACAGTTTATCCTGCGTTATTTGAGGAAAATGGCGTTGTAAAAGAAGAACGTTTTGCCACTCAAGCAGAGGCAGACTATCAACACCGCCAAGCGTTACAACGATTGTTATTACAACAGTTAGCAGAGCAAGCAAAGTTTTTACGTAATAAACTACCTTTGCAAACAGAATTAGGGCTTTATTTTAAAGATATTGGTCGAGTAGATGCTTTACTAGAAGATATTTTATTAGCCAGTGTTGATGAAACCATCCTAGCTGATCAAAAAATACTGCCCCGTGATGCAGCTAACTTAGCTAATTTGGCAGAAGCTAAACGTGGTAGTTGGTTTGATAATGCAGACCGCTTAGTAAAGCTTGTGTTAGGTATTTTAAAGTTACATCATAGCTTACAAAAACGCTTAAAAGGTAAAATAGATTTAACTCAAGCCGTGGCTTTAGCGGATGTCAAACAACAGTTAGCTAATTTAGTTAATCTACATTTTGTTAGAAATACACCTGTTGAATGGTTAAAAGAGTATCCACGTTATTTAAAAGCGATTGAACAACGCCTTGATAAATTAGCAGCACAGTTACAGAAAGATCGAGTTTATAGCAGTGAACTGAGCGAATATTGGCAACAATATCAAACACGTTTAACTAAACATTTAAAAGAAGGCAAACGAGATGTAGCCTTGCAGCAATACCGTTGGATGTTAGAAGAATATCGCGTCTCACTTTTCGCTCAGCAATTAGGTACTAAAATGCCTATTTCGGATAAACGATTAGCCAAACAATGGCAGTTAGTAGAGAGCTAAGATTAAGTTGAGTTAACTATGGATATATCACAGAGTAAACCACAAGCATACTGGATAACTGGACTTTCTGGAGTGGGTAAAACAACGTTGGCTAATGCATTAGCAGCAAGTCTTACAGCACTTAATATTGAAAACAAAGTATTAGACGGTGATGAGTTAAGGAAAACCTTATGTGCTGATTTGGGATTTTCTAAACAAGATCGTGACACTAATATTCAGCGCATAGCCGAGTTAGCTTATTCTTTACAGCAACAAGGAGTTGTTGTTATTGTGAGTGTGATTAGCCCCTATCTTGAAGTGCGCCAACAAGCCATTAAAAAACTACAGGCAACCGAAATTTATTTAGAAGCACCTTTAAGTGTTTTACAAAAACGAGACTCGAAAGGATTATATGCCAAAGCCATAGCAGGGGAGTTATTAGATTTTACAGGAGTGAGTGCGCCCTATGAAGTTCCTAAAAACCCAGCATATTTTTTTAGAACAGATTGGCTAACGGTTGAGGAGTGTGTCAATAAAATATTACTGTCATAATATTGCGATAAATTAATATATTATTAAGTATAAATTTATACACTAGCACAATTATTTTTAATAACAATAGTAGGATTTTATTCAGCAGGAAGGGGATTATTATGACTATAGGTAACCATTTAGATAAATTTGCTGGCTATAAAGTTGAAGATTGGCAGGCAGGACAACCACTTAAAAATCTAGAAAATACTATTTATCGTATTGCTGTTGATTACGACGACAAGCAAACTTGGGATGAAAAATTTCAGCAATACCTAGCAGAACCCAATGCTAAAGAAACGAGGGGATTAGTATTAGGTGCTTATTCAGAAGAAATGTTTGAAGTAAGTTGCGATGATCCAATTAATGCTGTGATTGCAGCGAAAGACCAATTACCTTTATTAGATACCTTATTTGTAAATGATATTACCTATGAAGAAAATGAAATTTCATGGATTGTTAATACTGATAATGCTCCTTTAATTCATGCTTTTCCTAAATTAAAACATTTTGGTACTCGTGGTGGTAATGATTTAGGTTTTACTAATTTAAACGCACCAGAGTTAGAAACATTAATTGTTCAATCAGGTGGTTTAGCTTCTGAAACAATTAAAGAAATAGCCAATGCTAATTTACCGAAACTAAAACATTTAGAAATTTATTTAGGCACAGAAGATTATGGTTATGGTGGTTCAGTAGAGGATTTACAGCCAATTCTACAAGATCGTTTTAATCAACTAACCTATTTAGGCTTAGTGAACTGTGATGAGCAAGATAATATTGCTAAAGCAGTAGCTAATGCACCTGTAGTCACTCATTTAGAAACTTTAGATTTATCGTTAGGTACATTGGGTGATGAGGGAGCGCAAGCTCTATTGGATTCTAAAAATTTAGATAACTTAAAACACCTCGATTTAAATCATAACTATTTATCAGAAACAATGGTTGAAAAATTAGAAGCTTTTGCAGCAGCTAAAGGCTTTACTATTGATGTCTCTTCTGATGCTGATTATGACGAAGATGATGACTGGCGTTATGTCAGTATTGGAGAATAATCCTCAGCAGGTGGTGCTTATTGCACCACCAACTAGCCGACGTGTTACAGCCTTCCAAAACTCTTTACAACAGATCAATTGGCCGCCAGCAAAGGTTATTGGTTATAACCATATTATTGAGTTTCCTGATTTATTAAAAGAAACAATAGCTGAAGGTGATGTAGTACGGATTGAAACATCAGGCGAATGTTGCACTACAGATCGTTTTTTATTGCAGCTAGCTAGGCAAAATGATCCATATAAGTTTGATGCAGATATAGCAGATTTGCAACTGGAACAGGGCGAAATTATTCCTTCTAATCATTGGTATGCAGGACTACAGTCGTTTTTTGCTAGTTTACAAAAACAGCTTGCACAAGCGGCTAAACATTTTTGTACCATTGATTTTAACGAAGGATTGCAGTTATTCGATAAAAGGCAAACAGCGAAAGTTTGGCAACAAAAGGGTTTGGCGATACCAAAACAAATAACTGAACCAATAGTAAGTTTTGAACAGTTATTAGCTGTATTAAAGCAACAAGGCTTAAATCGTGTTTTTATTAAGTTGGCTCATGGTAGTGGTGCCAGCGGTGCGATAGCATTAGCGATCAGCAAAACCAATATGCAAGCTATCACTACAATTGAAATGGCGGATACTAAACAGGGGCTACGTTTTTATAATAGTAGTAAGTTAATTCGCTATAATGACTGGCAAACTACCGCTATGATTATAGATAAGCTAGTTCAGTGGCATGATTTACAAATAGAAGCTTGGATTCCTAAAGCCAATTATCAAGGCAAGGTGTTTGATATTCGAGTCGTAGTCATTAATGGTCAAGCAAAGCATACTTTAATTCGTTTAGGTAAGCAGGCTATTACAAATTTACATTTAGGTAATGGACGGGGAGATCTTGAACAAATTAAGAACTATTTGGGTAATAGTTGGCAATTAGTACCAGAGTTGGCTGAACAAGCCATGCACTGTTTTCCTAATAGTTTATATGCAGGGGTGGATATTTTGGTTAGCCAAAATAATAAAAAACCTTATTTATTAGAGGCAAATACGTTTGGTGATTTTCATCCTAATACTTATTATCAGGGGCTAGATACTTATCAAGCAGAATTATTGGCATTGCTAACACGTCATAAAATTGGAACTAATAATGATTAATGTAAAAGAATTGGTAGCAAATAAAGTAGATATCATTTTTATTACTTTTGATAGTTTACGATTTGATGTATTACAAAATGCCAAGCTGCCTCAGCTAGATAAATTTGTAGCTAATTGGGAAGCAAGACATTCACCTGCTACTTTTACTTATGCGGCACATCATGCTTTTTTTAGTGGTTTTTTACCTACCCCTATTGATAATCCTACTGCCCCCAGATTGTTTGCCTCTGCATTTGCAGGCTCGACTACCACGCAATCTAATACCTTTACTTTTGCAGAAAGTACGTTGCCTAAAGCTTTACAGAGTTTGGGTTATACCACCTGTTGCATAGGTGGCGTAGGCTTCTTTAATAAACAAACAGAATTAGGGAGTGTGTTGCCTAATTTATTCCAACAGTCATATTGGAATATAGAAATGGGAGTGACTGGCAAAGATTCTACTCAATTGCAGGTTGAACAAGCTCTCAAATTTATGCAGCAAGATAATACGCCAAAGTTTTTATTTATTAATGTGGCTGCCACACATCAACCTACTTGTATCTATCATCCAACTTTGCAAGAAGATTCAAAGGAAACACAGCAGGCAGCCTTAGAGTATGCCCAACAACATATCGCTTATTTATTAGCAGAACAGCAAAAGCGTTGTAAAACATTGGTTATTTTAACTTCAGATCATGGTGAAGCGTTTGGTGAAGATGGTTATTATGGCCATCGTTTAGCACATGATACAGTTTGGACAGTACCCTATACAGAATTTGTTTTGGATGTAGTATGAGTTTACAAGCATTAATAGAGCAAGGTGAGTATTACAAAGGCTATACCTATGCCTATCCCCATAAAACCAGTTATCGTCATTTTGAACCTATATCATTAGAAAGTGCTTGGTCTGTGGAAGATAAATCACAATTGTTTCTGTATGCCCATATACCCTTTTGTGGTATGCGTTGTGGTTTTTGTAATTTATTTACTACTGCTAACCCTAAATTAACCTTAACCAAAGCTTATATTGAAGCGTTAACTATACAGGCAAAAGTAACTTATGAGGCATTAGGTGAGCAAGCAAGGTTTAGCCGTTTTGCATTAGGTGGCGGAACGCCTACTTATTTATTGGCTGAGGAGTTACAGCTGTTGTTTGATGCGTTAGCGGTCTTTAAGTTGGATTATGCCGCTATTCCTTCTAGTGTGGAAACCAGTCCTGCAACAGTAACCTTGGATCGCTTAGCTATTTTAAAAAATTACCATATCAAACGTATTAGTATGGGCGTGCAAAGTTTTTCTGAGACCGAAATTAAATCCGTAGGACGTGGGCAAAGTAACCAAGAAGTAATACAGGCGATAGAAAAGATTAGAAAATTTGATTTTCCTCTATTAAATTTAGATTTAATTTATGGTTTAGCTCATCAAGATCCAAAGAGTTGGGCAAAGTCTTTGCAAACAACATTAAGCTTTGAACCAGAAGAAATTTTTTTATATCCACTTTATGTAAGGCCTTTGACGGGTATCGGGAAATTTGGTTTTAGTTGGGATGATGAACGGTTAAGACTTTATCAGCAAGGACGCGATACATTACTCAACGCAGGCTATGAACAAATAAGTATGCGCTATTTTAGAAAGCCAATGGTAAATCAAATTGAACCGGCTGATTATTGTTGTCAACAAGATGGCATGGTAGGTTTAGGTTGTGGCGCGCGGTCTTATACTAGAGAATTACATTACTCCAATGAGTATGCGGTAGGACGTAAAGGTATTAAAGCTATTTTAGAAAGTTATAACAGCAGAACAGAAGCTGATTTTAAGCAAATAAGCTATGGTTTTAAAATGGATGAAGATACCCAAAAACGCCGTTTTATTTTGCAATCCATTTTGCATATGTCAGGGCTATCTATCGAACTTTATCAAAAATGTTTTGCTAGCTCACCTTTTACAGATTATCCACAATTAGCTAAGTTAGTAGCATTACAACTGATTGAGGATAAACAAAGCTGTTGGAAATTAACCCAAAGAGGTTTAGAACTCGCTGATTTAATAGGCCCATGGTTTTATGCGCCAGATATTGAGCAACGTATGAATAGCTATCAGTTGGTATAGTAAATGATTAACTTAACTGTTATGTACCGTGGTGCTTTAGAAACATGTAATTACGCTTGTGATTATTGTCCTTTTGCAAAGCGTAAGGAAACGAAGCAGAAGAAAATAGAAGATATTGTTGGATTAGATAACTTTATTAATTGGATAGCCAAGCAAACAGATATCAACTTTAATGTTTTTTTTACACCTTGGGGAGAAGCATTAGTCTTTAAACGTTATCAACAAGCAGTTAAACAATTAACAGTAATGCCGCATGTTAATAAGGTTATTTTTCAAACTAATTTAAGCGGTAAGTTAGATTTTTTAGCTGAGATCAATAGTTTAAAACTTAGATTATGGTGTACTTATCACCCAACAGAAGTACCTAGAAAAAAGTTTATTGATAAAACTAAACAATTAGACTGTAACAATGTTAAATACAGTGTAGGAATGGTAGGGAAACCTAATTTATTTGATGAAATTAAACAGTTACGTAATGAGTTAAATCCTAACACCTATTTATGGATTAATGCTTATGTTGATAATAACCAGCATTATATCTATACAGAAGAGCAAAGGTTGTTTTTAAGCACCATTGATTCATTGTTTTCATTTAATAAATCTTATGTTTCAAAAGGCTTACTTTGTTTTGCTGGTGAAAATGCAATTGTTGTAGATGAGTTTGGTAAAATTTATCGTTGTCATTTTATTAAACAAGCCATCGGCAGTATTCATGACAATAATTGGCAGCAGATATTACAAGAAAGACCATGTACAAGAGCTAATTGTGATTGTCATATAGGCTATATTTTTGTTAAGTCACTTGATTTTAAAAGAATATTTGGTGAGCAAACACTTGAACGCATTATGTTAGATTGATGAATGCGTTTTTATATGAGTAAAACTCATGATTATATATTTATTTATTCATGCTTAATGGTGGCAGCTAGTAAGTAAAATTTGATTATTTTGGTTTATTTTAAGGAATAATTAATGTATTTACTCTATTGTTGTCATAAGGGATTAGTAATTAGGTTAGTGATGTTTAGGTAACCTTTTTTGCTGGTTTGTTAACTTAAATTAACAAAACTTAATTTAAATGTGGAAGTATTATTAAAAGTAAGGATATACTATTACTAAATAATTAAGCCTATTGTCTAATGGAAATTTAAAGAAATTAAACAATAGTTGAATGGTTTGATTTCATAGCAACATGGGCCTATGAAATACATGAGTAATAACTTTATTCAAATTTGGTCGAGTAGTAGTGATTGATATTAATAATGGAATAGCAAAACTTTATGGGAAGATATTCTATCTTTTGAGTAAGTTATTTTGTATTAGTATAGTATTAATGTTAACTGCTTGCAGTTTATGGAATAAAACACAACAAGATGAGTTTGTTCATTTAAAAGGGCAACATATTTTAGTAGTGATTGATAGTTTTAGTAGAAACCCTGATGTAATTGAAGATTGGGTTGATTATAAACGTTATACATGGCACCAATGTAAAGCCACAGGTCGATCTTCTATTGAGGTTAGGGATAATGGTACATATTATTTAAAACCTGGAGTCATTTGTTGTGATGTCCAGTTTGAAACCGATAGGAAGAATATTGTTTTTGGCTATAAGGGTCTGAATACATGCCCCGTTAATAATAGTTTAAAACAACAAAAATGAAAGCTTAGTGGCAAGGTATGATTTAAATAATGAAAGATTGTTTTTAAGATCATAAAGTTATAGTAGCCAAGAAAGGATATATTATATGATAGCTGTACATATAAATTATAAAAGATACAAAATTGATGTATTGGGCCATGTTGCTATACAGAAAATTAATAATATGATGTTGGTTATCAATTAATAATCTTTATTTTTCAGGGAAGCAGGGTAAAGATGTCTTTTGTTAACCCGTTACTTAAAAATTATTCATCTCTATTAGAGCCTATCAGTTCTCACAGCTTTGTAGGTGAAGACGTTCGTTATTCTGCTACTTTCGAAGAAGTTGAAAGCATGTTATCAGGATCAACTTCACTTTTTAGTAGCACAGGAACTGATTGGCAGAGAATAATTGAATTAAGTGAAAAAATATTGACTACGCAAGCAAAAGATATGCGCGTGCTTGCTTGGTTCTGTTGGGGACTTTTTAAAACTGATACGTTTACTGGATTGCATGCAGGTCTTTATTACCTCAATGAATTAATTGTTAAGTGTTGGGATGACATATTTCCTAGTAAACAAAGAACGAAAATGTCAGCTGTTGAGTGGTTAAGCTCTAGATTGGAGCAGCTTTTTCAAGAGACTATAGATGTTAAAGAGCAGATTTCTTTATTTGAAGCAGTATTGGCAGAATTAATACGTTTAGATGCGTTTTTAACAGATAAGTGGCAGGATAAGTCTCCTTTATTATTACCTACTTGTCGCCGTATTGAGAGGATGATTGCAGAGACTACCAAAGTTGCTGATAAAGATAAAGAATCCAAAAGTGTAGTAGAAAAGGTTATTACGCAAGCTAAAGAGATAGTCACAGGTACAGCAACTCCTCAATCAACCGTTACAGCACTAGATAATGAACGAGATGCTAATAAATTATTACGTAATTTGCAGGATAATGGTCGTACACTCTGTATATGGTGGTTAAACCAACGTTCAACGGATATTAAAGCGTTACGTTTAAATCGTACTTTATTATGGATTGCTATAGAAGCATTACCTGATAGTAAAGATGATGTGACTACATTACGACCTGTGCCTTTAGATAAAGTGAATAGTTATAAAGAGAGGCTAGCACAAGGGCGTTATTCAGATTTAATAATAGATGTAGAAATAAGTATTTCGAAAGCACCGTTTTGGTTAGATGGCCAATATATAGTTTGGCAATGTTTACAGGCACTTCGTATGGATGTTGCCATGTTAGAACTAGAGGTACAGTTAGCATTATTTTTACAACGAGTTCCTCGCGTTACTGAATTAAAGTTTCATGACAATACACCTTTTGCTGATGAAGCTACAATCGCTTGGATTAATGATTATGTATTGCCAAGATTAACTAATCAAGCTGGGCAGATTAATGCTCATATTATTTCAAGTGGTACAGGTCAAGATAGTTGGGATGAAGTGCTACAGGAAAGTATTACTAAACTATCACGAGAAGGTTTAAAAGAGTCAATGGCACCTTTAGTAGCAGGTTTAAAGGCAGCTACTGGAGGGCGAGAAAAGTTCTTCTGGCAGTTATGTATGGCTAAACTCTGTTTTGCTAATAAGAAGTATGAGTTAGCAAAAACTCAATTGGAAAATTTGGATGAGCATATTTATCAGTTGGGAATTGATCAGTGGGAGCCCTCATTAGCTTTAGAAGTAGTTTACTTGTTATATAAGTGTTGTGAGCTGTTACCACAATCCCAACAAGTAAGAGAGTCAAAAGAGAGATTATATAAAAGACTATGTTTTTTGGACATGGATTTAATTGTGGATGAAGGTCAATGATTTTATTGTTTTTTATCCAAAGTTTAGTAACCAATGGAGAGATTTATGGCTAAGAAAGAAAGCTCAGTAGCACCTAAAGAGCGGATTAACGTTACATTTAAACCTGCGATAGGGGATGCTCAAGAAGAAATTGAAATTCCTTTTAAAGTGATGGTATTAGGTGATTTTACTCATCGTCCTGATGACCGTGTTTTAGAAGAAAGAAAGCCGATTAGTGTTGATAAAAATACATTTAATGATGTATTGGAAAAACAGAATTTAAGTTTAGATATATCCGTACCTAATCGTCTGCAAAATGAAGATCCAGATAGTGAATTAGCAGTAAGTTTGAAGTTTAAGAATATGAAAGACTTCGATCCTGCAAGTGTTGTTGAGCAAGTGCCTGAGCTTAAAAAGCTAATGGAATTAAGAGATGCGTTAGTAGCATTGAAAGGTCCATTAGGAAATGCGCCTGCTTTCCGTAAAGCAATTGAGAGCGTGTTATCTGATGATGACTCTCGTGAAAAAGTGCTTAAAGAGTTGGGCATGGCTGCAGAAGCTGCGGCTAATGGAAAAGACTCTGGTAAAGATAAGAAAGGAGATAAATAATGAGTGCTAGCTCACAAGAAGCGAAGTCCAAGTCAGTTGCTACAGAACTTGGTATTCTTGACCGTATTATTGCAGAAACAAAGTTAACCCCAGAGGATGAAGCGTATAACGTTGCGAAACAGGGGATTGCTGTATTTATTGAGGAGTTGTTAAAACCTCAAAATAAAAATGAACCTATTAAGAAAGCCTTAGTTGATCGCATGATCAGCGAGATTGATGAAAAATTAAGTCGGCAAATGGATGAAATTCTTCATCACTCTGAAATGCAAAGTTTAGAATCAACATGGCGTGGTTTAAAACTATTAGTTGATCGTACCGATTTCCGTGAAAACAATAAGATTGAAATCTTAAATGTTTCTAAAGAAGATTTATTAGATGATTTTGAAGATGCTCCTGAAATCTTTAAATCTGGTCTATATAAACATGTATATACAGCTGAATATGGACAATTCGGTGGTATGCCAGTAGGTTCTATTGTTGGTAACTACTATTTTGGCCCAAGCTCTCCAGATGTTAAGTTAATGCAATATTTGTCCGCAGTAGCTTGTATGGCTCATGCTCCATTTATTGCTGCAGCTGGTCCTCAGTTCTTCGGTTTAGAAGCTTTCACTGGTTTACCAGATATGAAAGATCTTAAAGATCATTTTGAAGGTCCATTGTTTACTAAATGGCAAAGCTTTAGAGAGCAAGAAGATTCTCGTTATTGTGGTTTAACATTACCTCGTTTCTTATTACGTAATCCTTATGATCCAGAAGAAAATCCTGTGAAAAGCTTCTGCTATAAAGAAAATGTATCTGAAAGCCATGAGCATTATCTATGGGGTAATACTGCATTTGCTTTTGCAACACGTTTAACAGATAGCTTTGCTAAATACCGTTGGTGTCCAAATATTATTGGACCACGTAGTGGTGGTGCAGTTGAAGATTTACCATTACATCATTTTGAAAGTATGGGTGAAATCGAAACTAAGATTCCTACTGAGGTATTGGTTTCTGACCGTCGTGAGTATGAGTTAGCAGAGTCAGGCTTTATTGCATTAACCATGCGTAAAGGCAGTGACAATGCTGCATTCTTCTCGGCTAATTCTGTACAAAAACCAAAATTCTTTGGTATCAGTGAAGAAGGTAAAACAGCAGAGCTTAATTATAAGTTAGGTACTCAATTACCATATTTATTCGTAATTAGCCGTCTTGCGCACTATGTAAAAGTATTACAACGTGAACAATTAGGATCTTGGAAAGAGCGTACAGATCTTGAGCGTGAACTTAATAAGTGGATTAAACAGTATATTGCTGACCAAGAAAATCCAAGTGCTGAAGTACGCGGTCGTCGTCCTTTACGTGCAGCGCAAATTATTGTGACTGATGTTGAGGGTGAACCAGGCTGGTATCGTGTGACTGTTAATGTTCGTCCTCACTTTAAATATATGGGGGCTGATTTTACCTTATCGCTAGTTGGTAAATTAGATAAGGAATAATGAGGGTGATGGAATGAGTAAATATGGTAGTCTCTTTGAGCGTTTAGCAGGTGTCCCTGAAACCAGAAAAAAGCTTGATGATGAGACTGCCATTACTCTTTCTATTGCTGATCATTTGGCAAAGATGCTTAGTACCAGAGCAGGTAGTGTACAAACATTACCTGATTATGGTTTGCCTGACTTAAATGATTTAAATCTCTCATTACATGACTCGTTACAACAGTCACGAACAGCGATTGAAAGGTTTGTTGAGGCCTATGAGCCTAGATTGTCTGAAGTTAGGGTTGTTCCTTTACCTAGAACTCATGATCCATTAAACCTATCTTTTACTATTGAGGGAATGATAGATGTAGGTGGGATGAAAAGAGAAGTATCTTTTTCTGCTGCTTTGAATGGTTCAGGACAAGTGAAAATAAAGAAACGTTATTATAGTTAATAGAAGGTTTCCAAGGAGTTTCAGTGTCGTTTAATTATTATTACCTACAAGAGTTAACAGCCCTGCGTCGTATGGGCAAGCAGTTTGCGCAAAGAAATCCTGCGTTAGCTCCCTTTATTGGTGATGGTAGTCGTGACCCTGATGTTGAGCGTTTATTAGAAAGTTTTGCTTTTTTAACTGGACGTTTAAGACAACGTTTAGATGATGAACTTCCTGAGTTAGCTCACTCACTAATGAATTTATTATGGCCCAACTATATGCGGTCATTACCTGCATTTAGCATCATAGAGTTTGATGCTGTGCAGGAAACAGAAGATTGTATAACCTTACCGCGGCAGTCTATGGTTAATTCTGTTCCTGTTGATGGTACTGTTTGTCAATTTCAAACCTGCTTTGAAACAAAAATATATGCCTTACAATTAGATAGCGTTGATTATGCCATTAAAAATGGTGGGGCTATTTTTAGTCTAAAGTTACTATTGAATGGTGAAGGTGATTTAATTGGTGCGCCCCTTGATAGTTTAAGACTACATTTGTCTGGTGAGCGTTATATTAGTCAAATGTTGTACCTTTGTTTATTACGTCATCTTGAAGATATACAGTTGATTCCTTTAAATGAAAAAGGTGAACCTTTTACAGATAGCAACGGCAATATTTTAGGCGCTAAAACAATAGGGCCTGAGAATATTAAAGCTGTAGGGTATGCTGAAAATGAAGCCTTATTACCTTACCCAGCTAATACTTTTCGTGGTTATCGCTATATTCAAGAATATTTTGCATTTCAAGATAAATTTTTATTTGTTGATCTTGAAAAGTTAAATGTCTTAAAGACATTACCTGAGGATATTTTAGAGCGAGCAAAAGGAATAATGGTTCGTTTTAATATTCGTAAAGCCAATATGCAGCGCATTCAGCCGACCACAGAAAATATTCGGTTGTATTGTACGCCTGTGGTTAATTTATTTTCACACAGTGCGATGCCTATTAACTTTACAGGTACTGATAATGAATACCATATTCTTCCAAGTATTAATACACCTGGCCACTATGAAGTGTTTTCCGTTGATAAAGTAGTTGGTTGGAGTAATACCCGTAATGAATATAAAGATTATGTGCCATTTGAGTCTTTTGAACATGACGCTAGTTTTGATGTAGATGAAGTAAAGCCGTATTATTTTATTAGAAAAGAAAAATCTATTACCCATGACGGGTTAGATACGTATTTACGTTTTGCTAGTAAAGATAGCACTATTTTCTCAGGTGATACCTTATCAATTGATTTAAGTTGTACCAATCAAAACCTTCCTAAGCAATTAAGAGTAGGTGATATTTGTGTAGCTACTGAAAGTATTCCAGATAATCTAGTGTTTAGAAATATTGTTCCTCCTACTACTAGTTATGCACCACCAATAGAAACAGGTTTCTTATGGCGTATTATTAGTAATATGTCATTGAATTATTTGTCATTAGCAGATGTAGAGCCCTTAAAGGTTGTATTAGAAACCTATGACTTCCCACGTTATTACGATCAACAAAGAGAACGGGTTAGTCGTAGATTATTAGCAGGTTTAAAAGACATAAAATATAAGCCTGTTGATCGATTACATAAAGGGTTACCTTTACGCGGTATTAGAACAGAAATAACCATCGATCCAGAAGGTTATATTGGTGATGGCGATTTATTTTTGTTTGCTTCAATGTTGAATGAGTTTTTTGTGCTCTATGTTAGCTTAAATTCATTCCACGAATTAGTAGTACATAGTACCCATAACCAAACTTATAAATGGCCATTACGTATAGGGCAGCAGGCATTATTATGATGTTAGGAATGGTAAGGGCATGACTGCTAAAAATATTTATTATCGGGAAAATGTTAAAGAACATCTTCCTGAATTGCCTTTGTGGCATAAACAAAATGTTAGGAAGTATTCGTTATTTCAAGGTGTGTTATTAACGATAGATTATTTACGTAGTATTACATCTGATACGGTTACTGATGAAGAATTATATGAGCGTATTGAGTTTGTAGCGAATCCTAGCTTGGGATTTCCTACCTGTGATATTGAATATATAGAATTTTTTATTGAAAACGAACAAGTTCGCGTAAAAATGAGAATCAATCCATTAGGGTTGATTGGTGCTAACTCACCAATGCCAGTGTTCTATAGTGAGCAAGCGCTTGGAGATAGTACAGAGGAAGATAATACTACACGAGATTTTTTAAATTATTTTAATGATCGTTTACAAAGATTGCTTTTGCCTATTTGGAAAAAATATCGTTATTACGCTTTTTACCAATCAGGCGCAATGGATGTTTTTTCAGCAAAGTTATTTTCATTAATAGGTTTAGGACATGAGGCTTTTAGAAAATCAGATAATCTAAACTGGAAACGATTATTACCTTATTTAGGAATGATCAGCTTACGGGCACATTCAGCAGTATTGGTTGAGGCAGTATTAAGATATTACTTTAAACACTCAGATATTTTTGTAGAGCAATGTATTGAGCGTAGAGTAAATATTGCAGAAGACCAATTAAATAGGTTGGGTTTAAGTAATAGTGTAATGGGAGATACTCTCGTAATAGGTACAGAGGTACGTGATAGAGGCGGTAAATTTCGTATTCATATCCTGAAACTGACGTGGGAACGCTTTCATCAATTTTTACCTATTTATAAAGAATATGGACAATTAAGCACACTGGTCGGCTTTATATTGCGAGATCCTTTAGATTATGACATTAAGTTGCAACTATTAAAGGATGAAATAAGAGATTTAACAATAGGTGATCAAAGTGATTGCCTCTTAGGTTGGACAAGTTGGCTAGGCAAAGAAAAGGCCGATGGCGAAATTTTATTAAAGAACCAAATGTAAAAGGGATTATTGATGATTAATATCGATTTGCAACAGTTAATCCAAGCATTAGATGCTCAAACAAGAAAAGACCTTGAAAAAGCTGCTGAAGGTTGTGTAGTGCGTGGAGGAAGTAAAGTACTGATAGAGGACATGCTGCTTAGTATGGTAGCTACACCTGAAAGTTTAATTAATAAAGCAATAGTGGATGCTGATATTGAATTAGGTGAGTTATTATCTGTGTTACAACCGCGTGCAGAGTCAAGTGAAACACAAAATCCAGTATTTTCAGTTGAGTTGGTGCAATGGCTACAAGATGCCTTATTGCTTGCTAATTTAGAATTAGAAAGAAATTATGTAGATCAAGCTGCCCTAATTTTAGCCTTATTACGTAATAGTGTACGTTATGTAGGTACTAAATATTACAAACTGCTTGCTACGATTAATGAACAACGTCTGAAAGATTTCGTATTAGCTGATCAAGTGGAACAGCAAAGTTCTGCTAATATCATTAGAGAAGGTGCTGAGTCATTTTTAAAGAAGTTTACCCATAATTTTACTCAGTTAGCACGTGATAACAAATTAGATCCAGTGCTATGTCGAGACGATGCCATTCGCCAAATGATAGATATTTTGGCACGTCGGCGCAAAAATAATCCAATTATTGTGGGTGAAGCTGGTGTTGGTAAAACAGCAGTGGTAGAAGGTTTAGCTATTCGTATTGCAAAAGGCGATGTACCTGAAATTTTACAGAATGTTGAATTGTTAACGCTAGATATGGGGTTATTACAAGCTGGCGCTAGTATGAAAGGCGAGTTTGAGCGTCGCTTAAAAGGTCTAATTGATGAGGTAAAAGCCTCACCCAAGCCTATTATTCTGTTTATTGATGAAGCACACACAATGATCGGTTCAGGTGGTGATGCTGGTGGTTCTGATGCTGCTAACTTATTAAAACCTGCACTAGCTCGTGGTGAGCTTTGTACCATTGCAGCAACGACATGGTCTGAATATAAAAAATATTTTGAGAAGGATGCAGCGTTAGCGCGTCGTTTCCAAGCAGTTCAATTACATGAGCCAACCATTGAAGAAGCCGTGACTATTTTACGTGGCTTGGCACCTGTTTATGAGCATAGTCATGGGATTTATTTAAGAGATGATGCTGTTGTTGCGGCGGCAGAATTATCAGCACGTTATTTAGCAGGTCGTCAATTACCAGATAAGGCTGTTGATCTACTAGATACAGCCAGTGCGCGTGTGAAAATTAGTCTTGCTTCAGCACCAGAGCAAATTGAAACCCTAAGTAATCGTATTTCCATTGATGAAAGACAATACGAAGCATTAACCCGTGATAAATTAGCAGGCATTAAAACTGATCAAGATGTGCTAGATGCTTTAGAGAAAACCTTAGCAGAAAATAGAGCTAAGCTCGAGCAATTAAATGAGCAGTGGCAATATCAAAAAGAGCTTGCTGAGCAACTGTTGGGTTTAAGAAAACAATACAGTCAGTTGCAGAAAGTTAAAGCTGATTTAGAAAGTGAATTAGCTAAAGAGCAACAAGAAGTCGCTATTACAGAAGTAACAGATACCATTACTGATGAAATTACAGAACAAGGCGAACATATTGTTGAGGAAGTAATAGAGGCTATCACAGTTAAGGTGACGCCAGAACAAGTTGCAGAGCAATTAAAGCAAGTGCAAGAGGAGCTTAATAAGACTCATGACTTACTTGATAAGGCGCAGGAAATTGACAGTCTAGTTAGTTTTGAAGTATGTCCAAGATTGATTGCAGAAGTGATTAGCAATTGGACGGGTATTCCAGTTGAACAATTAGCTAGAGAACATAACGCACGAGTAATGCAATTTGCTGATGATTTAAGAGAAAGGGTAAGAGGACAAGAACAAGCAGTCGTTGCCTTAGATAAAGCTATTCGTACTTCAGCGGCAGGCTTAAATCGTCCAGAAACACCTGTTGGTGTATTCTTATTTGTTGGTCCTAGTGGTGTAGGTAAAACAGAAACAGCATTGGCACTCTCTGATTTACTTTATGGTGGTGATCGCTTCTTAACAGTTATTAATATGTCAGAGTTCCAAGAGAAGCACACAGTTTCTCGCTTAATTGGTTCGCCACCTGGCTATGTGGGTTATGGTGAAGGTGGCATGTTGACGGAAGCAGTGCGTCAAAAACCTTATTCAGTTATTTTGTTAGATGAAGTAGAAAAGGCAGATCCTGATGTAATGAATCTGTTTTATCAGATTTTTGATAAAGGTATGGCTAATGATGGCGAGGGCAGAGAAATTAACTTTAGAAATACCCTGATTATTATGACTTCCAATCTTGCAAGTGACCGAATTGTAGCCCTCTGTAAAGACGGGGCACGGCCTTCTCCAGAAGCGTTAGAGGATGCTATTAGACCTGCCTTAAGCCATCATTTTAAACCTGCATTGCTGGGTCGGATGAAAGTTATTCCTTATTACCCTGTAGATGGTGCAGTGCTACATGAGTTGATCGAATTAAAATTAGGTCGTTTAGCCCATCGCATGCAACAGCGTAAACTTGAGTTAACTTATGATAAGCCATTGGTTGATGTATTAGCAGAACGTTGTACTTATAGCGATAGTGGTGCTCGTCTTATTGATTCGTTATTAGATCAATATATTGTGCCTCATATTACTGATCGTTTACTGTCAGCAATGGCAACTAAGGAAGAATTAAAACGTGTCAATATTGTGGTAGGTGAAGATAAAGCTGTGGTTTGTGAGTTTTATTGAGATTAATTATGGATAATGTAGCTGCTAAATTTTATTGCTCATTAATTGAGGCAGAAAGTACACAAGATTTAATTGCTTGTGTACTTGCTGTGGCTACTACATTAACATCAGCAGAATTAGCACAGCTATATTTGTTAGATCAAAGTAAAACTAAATTAAATCTTTACGGGCAATCCTTTGTAGGTAAGCTGCTATTAAAACAAGATATTGCCTGTGATTATTACAATGATGTATTACTTCACTATTGCTTAACTCAGAATAAGTCGATTATTACAGAGGATCTAAATACTCTGCTTTTAGAACATAATTTTTTACCACCCAGCACAGTAAAAAGTTGGCGCAGTTTATTAGTAATACCATTACTGAATAAGCAACAGCATATATATGGCTTGCTAGTTTGTGCAGGTTATAAGGTTATAGATTGGCATGATAAGCTGGCATCTTTAGAATCTTTTTGTCGGTTAATGTTAATTCAGTATAATCGACTAATAACATTGCAGGTTAAACAACAACAGCCTCTAAAAGTTGAGAAGGAAAGTGCAATAACTAATAACCACTATGGTTTAGTGGGTAGTAGCCAAGCAATGAAAAAAGTTTATTCATTGATTAGTAAAGTGCTGCATACACCTTATACTGTGTTAATAACAGGTGAAACAGGAACAGGGAAAGAGCTTGTAGCGAAAGCTATTCATCAATACAGTTCGAGAAAGAGTAAACCTTTTATTGTACAGAATTGTGCTTCTATGCCAGAAGCCTTGTTGGAAAGTGAGTTGTTTGGTTATTGTAAAGGGGCTTTTACTGGCGCAGATAAAGATTATTTAGGTCTATTTAGAGAAGCAGATGGTGGTACCTTATTTTTAGATGAAATAGGGGATATGCCGCTAGTGTTGCAGGCTAAATTATTAAGAGTATTGCAAGAAAGTGAAGTAAGACCATTGGGAAGTAGTAAAACGTATAAAGTAAATGTACGTATCATTGCTGCGACTCATCGTCATTTATTAGATGAAATCAGTAAGGGAAATTTTAGAGAAGACCTTTATTATCGTTTAGCTAAGTTTCCAATAGAGTTACCCCCATTAAGAGATAGGGATGATGATATTGTTGAATTAGTTGATTTTTTTATAAATAAAACCTGTCAGTTTTTAGATCGAAAGAGAAGCGTTGTCACTCAAGATTTTATGGATAAATTATTAAGTTATTCTTTTCCAGGAAATATTCGTGAGTTAAAAGGATTATTAGAAAGAGCTATTTTATTAGCTGATGATGAGCTATTAGAAGAGCAATATTTACAATTGGATGTTAATAAACAGCGAAATGATCAGGATAATAATTTTAAAGACAGTGTTGCTAATTATGAGCGTGAGCATTTACTAAAAAGCTTACGAAGTAATCAAGGAAATCAGACTAAAACAGCTAAACAGTTAGGAATTTCTAGGCGTACGCTGATATATAAATTGCAGAAATTTAATATATCAAAAGAAGAGTTTTTGGTTTAATAAGAGGGTAATAGATCCAATGGTTACTATTAATAAATTAATCATGTTGTTGTTATTAGGTGTTTTTATCAGTGGTTGTGCTGGTAATTATAAAACGAGTGATGATAGATATCGACCTATCGGTCAGCCACCTATAGTCATTGATAACAAAACAAAATAAAGGTAATTATTGTGGAACTTATTTTAGAGATTGTCAGTGATCAGCAGTTTGCTGATAACACTGTAGTGAGCAAAGAGTTTAAAAGTGCAGGTGGGGTGATTGGTCGTGCACCTGATTGTGATTGGATTATTGCTGATCCAAAACGTTATGTGTCAGGTCATCACGCATTAATTTCTACAAAAAATAATCAGTTTTATATTACGGATACCAGTAGTAATGGCACTATTCTAAAAAATACGGGTTCAAAATTGCCTGCAGGTGAACCATTTCTTATTGAGCATGGCGCTGTGTTCTCTATGGGGGACTATGATATCCGTGCTCGTTTAGTTTATGATCCTGAAGTATTTGAGAATGTTGTGGGGAAACCCGTAGAGGCAGGTAGTATTATTCCTGATGATGCTTTCTTAGATTTGGATCCAATTAAAGCGATTGAACAACAGCCATTCCAATATGTAGATATGGATGAGTTGGCAGACTTTATGAAGGCTAATGATCAGCAAGATGGAGAACAGCGTAAGGATTATGCAAGAGTGGATATTGAGAGTTTAGAAATCCCTCAATTAGTAGAGGATAAAATGCCTGAGCCAGTAAAATCTGTACCGACTCCTGCATATGTTCCACCGCCAGCTACTCCGACTAATTTTTCCAGTGATTTTTGGGATAAATTTGCAGCAGAGTTAGGGATTGATATAGCAAAATTAGATGAGACTGAAAGAGAACAATTAGCTATTCATACGGCTAAATTATTTAAACAGTGCATTGCAGGTATTCAACAAAGTTTGCGGACACGTTCTGATTTGAAAAATGAGTTACGCTTGCCTATTACTACCGTACAAGCAACAGGTAATAACCCATTACGTTATACCGTTGATGCAGAAAGTGCTATTAATGATTTATTGAAAAAGCATAATCCTAATCAATTAACCCCTGAGCAAGCCATTAATCGTGCTTTCAGAGATTTGCAAGCACATCAGGTGGCTTTATTAGCTGCTTGTCGTGGTGCTGTACGTACTGTTATTCATCAGTTTTCACCTGCACAATTAATTTTAGCTTTTGAGCAACGTGGTGATAAGGGAGTAATCAAAGGCAGTGCTTGGAAATGGCGAACCTATTGTCGTTATCATAACTTGTTGCAGCAAGATGCAGAGTGGAGTGATCGTTTATTTAGTAAAGACTTCACCACTTATTACGAAGAACAAGTACGTTTATTAGCTTCATTGAATGATGATTAAGGAGTAATACAGATGGCAAGATTGAGAATAATGAGCTTATTGTTGATGGCAGTTTTATTGTCTGGTTGTTCTTGGATGAATCCTTATTCAGATATTACTAAAGTTAATATTCGCTTGAATGGTAGTGATTATCTTAACCCTGATTTAAGAGGCAGACCATCACCAGTCGTAGTACGCATTTTTGAGTTAAAAAATGCAGTTAACTTTACCAATGCTGATTTTTTTAGCCTATATAATGACGCAAAAAATGTATTGGGTGATGATCTAGTTGCTGTAGAGGAAATGGAATTAACACCGAGACAAAAAATACATCTACGTTATCGTATAGCAGAAACAAGCCAATATGTAGGTATTATTGCGGCATACCGTGATTTATCAACAGCTACTTGGCGTTATGTGGTGAAAACTGTACCCAAAGAAAAGCTTTATGTGAATGTAGTGTTAACTAGTGATGGTATTTATCAAAATACAGATCCTAGAGCCTATAAGGTTAACGAAACATTGCCAATGAATGAAAGATAATTGAGGCAGGCATTATTATTATGAGTATCCAAAAAGTAGTTTGGCGAGAAGGGATGTTGTTAAGACCTCAGCACTTTCAACACAGTGACAGGTATTATAATCATCAATTAGCGGTGCGCACTCAGTTATTATCCAGTAATACTTGGGGATTTATTTCTTTGCAGATTGATCCACAGTATTTAAATATGGGCAAGATCGTTGTCAATGAAGCAAAGGGGGTATTACCTGATGGTTCATTTTTTGATATTAGGCAGGAGTTAGAGCCATTAACTTTAGATATTCCTACTAATACCAATAATAAACCTGTTTATTTGGCATTACCCTTAACCACAGACAATCACATCGAGACTAGAGAAGCTGCACAGACTGATGTATTAGCACGTTATGTTATGCGTGAAGTGGAAGTGGTTGATTCAAATACAGCGGATTCTAATATTATTACTATTAACTGTTGTCAGCCTGATTTTAGATTAATTTTAGGTGATGAAGAAAACAACAGTGCCTTTGTCTGCTTGAAAATTTGCCATATTTTAGACTGTAGTTCAGATAAAACTATTGTGTTAGATAGTGAGTATGTACCTACTTATTTAAATTTACATGCCTCTTCAGTTTTATTGTCATCTCTAAAAGAGGTGATCAGTATGTTGGTTCATCGTGGTGATCGTTTAGCAGAACGAATTAAAGCCAGTGGTAAAACACAAAGTGCTGAGGTGGGCGATTTGTTAATGTTGCAATTAATTAATCGGGTTGAACCATTATTACGCCATTATTTAAGAGCAGATAAAGCACACCCAGAAGATGTCTATAAAGAGTTGCTTTATTTATATGGTGAATTGGCTACCTATGCGAGTGAAAGTAAGCGTCCTAGTGTTGATTACTACTATATGCATAGTGATCAAGGATTATGTTATAGAAGGTTAATGGAAAGGCTTCGTCAAGTATTGTCAATGGTTCTTGAACAACATGCTATTGAGTTGTTATTACAGCAACGTGCTTATGGTATTCAAGTATCACCATTACACGATCATACTATGTTGAGTAATTCGAAATTTATCTTGGCGGCAAGCGCTTCTTGTGATCCTGAATATTTACGTAAAAATTTACCTGCATACTTGAAGTGCGGCCCTGTGGAACGTATTCGTCAGTTAGTGAATTTGCATTTACCAGGTGTGAAGGTGAAGTCATTACCTGTAGCGCCTAGACAGATACCTTTCCATTCAGGAAAAATTTATTTTGCTTTAGAGCTAAGTTCTGATGATCTTGCACAGTTTGAAAGTTCAGGTGGTTTTGCTTTCCATGTGTCAGGTAGTTTTGACAATCTTGAGCTTAAATTCTGGGCAATTCGTAACTAAATCAGAGAAGAAAGTATATGGAAAGAGATGATAAAACGGTCATTAGTAGCAGATTTAATGACAGCAATACCAGTTCAGTACCATTATTAACTGATATTTCTGATGCACCAAACTATGCCTCACTTGATGACAAAATGGTGTTTGCAGCAAGATTGCGCCCTGTTGATGAAAATATTGTAGGGTTAAATCCTCTTATTTCAGCAGGTGCTCATATTCTTTCTGAAGTAGTACGGTTACGTAATAATGCGCCACCTGAAGATTTAGAATCATTACAGCATAATTATATTGAAGCGATTAAACGTTTTGAACGTGTAGCGTTACAAAGTGGTGTGGAAAATAGCCAAGTAATGAGTGCGCGTTATGTAATGTGTACCATATTAGATGAAGCGGTTGTTTGTACTAGTTGGGGGGTGGAAAGTGCTTGGGCAAAATATAGTTTACTTGCCTCCTTCCATAACGAAACCTTTGGTGGTGAAAAAGTTTTCCAGTTATTAGATCGTATTACACGTAACCCTGTTAAATATTTACCATTAATTGAGTTAATTTATGTTTGTTTATCTTTAGGTTTTGAAGGTAAGTATCGAGTAATGAACCGTGGTACTCTGGAACTTGAAGCTATAAGAGATAGCTTGTACCGTCAAATTAAGCAACTACGTGGTGATGTGCCAAAGGCTTTGTCTCCACAGTGGCAAGGGCTACAACCATACCGTAGAGGTTTGATTAAAATTGTACCTTGGTGGATGGTGGTTATCTTTACTATTATTTGTTTAGTTATTATGTATTCTGGTTTTGCTTTTGTGTTAAATCAAGAGCGTAAGCAAGCATTAGAACCTTACCATACGCTAGATACTACGTTAACTTCAGAAACTAAAAATAACACACAGTGATAAGGGACCTTTCGATGAAAAGATTTTTTAGAAAATTAGCTGTATTTTTCAAAAAGAGATGGGTTTGGACACTGTGTATTGCACTATTTTTAGCATTACTTGTATGGTTCTTATTCCCCTATTTTGGTTTTGGAGAGTCAAAGCCATGGGAGTCAAGCACATCTCGTTTAGTGACTATTTGTATTATTTTCCTATTATGGGGACTGCTATTAGTTTTCCTAAATTGGCGAGAAACGGCTAAACAAAAGAAAAAGCTCACTTCTGATCAAGTTCAAGAGAAGTTAATTGTTGAAGAAAAAATATATGAAGAACGTCAAGCAGTAACTTCTTTATATAAAAAGGCGATGCAAACGCTTAAGAAGTCGAGTATTTATAAAGGTAGAAGTCAGGGATGGAAACATGATTTACCTTGGTATTTATTAATAGGTCCTGAGTCTAGTGGTAAAACTAGTATATTAGATTTCTCTGGATTAAATTTTCCACTTAATCAAATTGAACAACGTCTCACTAAAAATATTGAAGGTACACGTTATTGTGAATGGTATTTTGCTGAGAATGGTGTAGTAGTAGATACTTCTGGTCGCTATTTTTCACAAGAAAATAGTGAAGTTGATAGTGCAGGTTGGTTGACACTCCTCAATTTATTACGCCGTCGTAAAAGAAGTAGACCGCTGAATGGTGTGTTAGTGAATGTACCCATTGATGATTTGCTAAGTCATGATGAAGTTCATTTAGAACGTATTGCTCGCCAAACACGTGCAAGGTTACATGATATACAGCAGCGTTTAGGTACAGAATGCCCTGTTTATATTTTGTTTAGTAAAGCTGATCATATCATTGGCTTTAATGAGTTCTTTGATAATATTTCGCAAGAGGAAAGTGCTCAAGTATTAGGGGTAACTTTCACTAAAGACCAAAAAGTAGTTAGTGCTGATCTAACTCGTTTTGAATTTGAAAGATTATTGGAGCGTTTGAATAAACAAGTTGTTAATAATTTACATCAAGAGCGTGATATTCAGCGTCGTGGCAAAATATTAGATTTTCCTTATCAATTTAATTTGATTGCTGAACAGCTATGTTTATTTATTGAATTGGCCACTACAGGCAATCGTTATCAAGAGGCTAGTCATTTACGCGGTTTTTATTTCATGAGTGTTCCTCATGTGATAGAACATCTTGATGAGCATACGGTTAGAATTGGTAGAAATTTAGGGCTTTCTAGTAAAGCATTACCTGTTTATCGTCAAGGCAAACCTCGTTTCCTTTATCAATTGTTTACTTCAGTTATTTTCCCAGAGTCAGAGTTAGCGACGCTGGATGAAACAGAAAGAAAACGTCTTAGTTGGAAACAAAGAAGTTTATATATTGGTTCTGTAGCTACTTTGGCTGGCATTGGGTTACTTTGGGGATATAGTTTTTCAGCTAATAATAATTATTTAAAGGAAACTAATGAGCTAGGTGTGATGTTAACTAAACAACATGCTGAATTAATTCCAAAAGGTGATTTAGCGCAGTTAGAGTCTGTATTAAATACCAGTTATAAAGCTTATAAAGTATTTCCTAGTGATAAAGATTTATCAATCAGTCATCAACTAGGGCTTTATCAAGGTGAAAAAACAACACCTGCTGTTTTAGCAACATATAATGATGAGTTATTAAAACAAATGTTGCCTGCGGTAGCTCGTCAATTGGAAACGCAGATTAGATCAAATTTTACCAATAGAGATAAACTGTTAAATAGTTTACGTGCGTATCTCATGTTAAATTATGAGCAGCATCGTGATAGAGAATATTTAGCAGCAACAATGAGTGACTATTGGGCGAATATCTATCCTAATAATACAGAGCTACAAGATGACTTAGAGGGTCATTTTGATAGGCTATTAGCGCTAGATTTTATTTATCCACTTAATGATGAACTCGTTGCACAAGCTAGACGTATTCTAAGTAATGAACCTTTAGCTAATCTTGTTTATAACGCAATGAAGCAAGATGCAAAAATATTACCTGATTATGTGTTATCGCAGCATCTAGGTTCTCAAGGCTATTTGATTAAAGGCGCTGATAAAAAGATAGCAGGCTTCTTTACTAAGTCTGGTTATAATCAATATTTCTTATCTAAGAAAGCACTGGATTTTATTACCAAGACATTAAGGGATAATTGGGTCTTAGGTAGTGCTGATACTTTATCACCTGCTGAACTGCAAAAAATATTGGTACAAGTAGAACAGTTATATTTTATTGATTATACAGATCAATGGAGTAATACAATTGGTGGTTTAAAAGTAGCTAATGTTAACTCTTTCCCAGAAAGTGATTCACAGCTAACAGGTTTAACTGCTGCTAATAGTCCGTTCTTATTATTGTTAGGTGAAATTAAGGAGCATACCAAATTACCAGGTATTATTCCTGAGCCTGATGAAGATGATAAGGATGTTATTGCTGATAAAACGGGTGACATTAATACCAATAGTTCTGCCAAACAAATGGCTAAACAGGCCACTAAAAAAGCAGCTATTAAAGGGGTTAATGCTGGTATAGATGGAGCGAAGAAATTAGCAGCAGCAGCTGTGCCTGAACAAGGTAAGAAGCGGATGGTGCAAATGTTTACACCTTATCATCGGTTACTATTAGATGATGGTTCTCCTAGTTCAGACTATGCCGCTGCTTCGCAAGCGCTGAATGAGCTCAACCAAAAAATATCAATGCTTTCTAGAGATAGCGCTCCTGAGCAAGCTGCGCTAGCATGGGCAAAAGATCGAATGGAAGGGCAACAAGATGCTTTATCAGCTGTACAAAATGCTGTTAAGCGTTTACCTGCGCCGTTTGATAAGTGGTATACCCAAATAGCTGATGATAACTGGCGTATCATTTTGGCAAGTTCTTATAACTACATTAATCAAGCTTATAAGGCTAATGTGTATACCTATTACAACAGCTCTATTAGAGGTCGCTATCCATTTAATGGGAAAGCTAATACAGATGTAGCTATGTCTGATTTTGTTCGCTTCTTTAAAGTAGGCGGCATCATGGACAGTTTCTATGAAAGTAATTTAAAGCCTTTTGTATCAACAAATGGTAGTTACTATCAAGTGAAAACGATTGATGGTCGTGGTTTACCTATTAGTAGTGCCTCATTAGCTCAATTTAGAGTTGTTCGCGTGATACAGGCTGGCTTATTTAGCGAAAATCCAGAACATCCAACAGTAAGTTTTAAACTTGAGCCGCATTTCTTAGAGGTAACATTAAGTCGAGTTATTTTACAAATTGGAGATCAAAAAATAGAGTATCGTCATGGTCCTATTTTATCTAATCGCTTTACTTGGCCAACGGAGAATGCAGATACCAGTATAGTGTCTGAGAAATTTGAAGATTTATCTGGTAATCGTACTTTATACCAAACAGAACCTGGTGCATGGTCACTGTTTAGATTTATTGATCAGATGGAAATCTCTTATGCCTCTGGACGTGATGTGATGATCTTAAAAACTAACGTAGATGGTAAATATGCTAACTACTTGTTATCAACACAACGTTCACCTAATCCATTTGATGTAAAAATATATCGTGCATTTGCTCTAAGGGATAATTTATAGGAATGTTACTACGAAGTGCAGCAAGGACAGATCAAGGCAAAGTAAGAGAAAAAAATGAAGATGCTTTTATCAACTACCCAGATCGAAAAATCTGGGTAGTTGCTGATGGTATGGGAGGACATGATAACGGTGAGATAGCTAGTCGCATGGTGGTTGAGGCACTAGCAGATCTCGAGTTGAGTCAGGATTTTGATGAGCGTGTTAAACAAATAACCCGTTGCTTAAGGTACGTTAATAAGCAGCTTACTCAGCAGGATAAAACCGTTGTTAAAGGGCAACTACCACCTATAATGGGTACAACGGTTGTTGCTTTATTGATAGAAGATTATCGAATGGCCTGTATTTGGGCTGGGGACAGTCGTTGTTATTTATTTAGAAAAGGTAATATCTATCAAGTCACAAAAGATCATGCTGTTTGGCAAGAGCTAATGGATGAGCAACAACTTTCTATGCAGGAAGCACAACAGCAAAAAGGTAGCTTTGCATTAACGAGAGCTGTTGGTGCTGATGAAGAACTAAGTCTAGGAATAGTAGAAATGGAAATTGCGGCTGGTGATAGATTTTTGCTTTGTTCAGATGGAATTTATCAGTATGTTAGTTATGATCAACTCTATCAAGCGATGAGTAAAGCATCACCTCATTTGGCCATTGAGCAACTATTTCACGACGTATTAGCTACAGAAGCAAAAGATAATTTAACCGCTATTATAGTAGTTCCATGAGCGAGAAAAGTGAATTAACATCAATGGCTAACGATCAGCCAATTTTACTGATTGAGTCAGCAAATAAAGCTGCTGATGAAGAAATAACAGGCTCTTTATCTATTAGTGAAAATCCTATCATTAGCAAAGATGATGTTAAGCAGCCAGTAATAACTACCAATGAAATAAAAGCCAAAGCACTGCCTGATACTTTAGCAGGACGGTATAAACTGGAACGTATTTTAGGTGTGGGTGGTATGGCTGTTGTATATCGTGCCTATGACAAGTTAGCAGCACACTTTAAACATCCTTACCCTTATGTTGCTTTAAAAATGTTTAAAGAGGAGTTTGCAGGTTTTGCTGACGCGAGTTATTTACTTTATAGCGAATATGCATTGCTGACATCTTTAAATCATCCACACATTGTTAGAGCTTATCAATTTGATATTGATGCTGAAAGTGAGCGTGCTTTTTTAACTTTAGAATTTTTAAGGGGGTTAACACTTGATCAATGGTTGATGGAAAATCCATTAGGGGTTAGTTTTAAAAAAGTACAACCCATGTTATTAGAAATTATTGATGCCATGTGTTATGGCCATCAACATCATACTATTCATGGTGATCTTAAGCCCAGCAATATTATGCTAACTAATCAAGGTTGTATATTATTTGATTACGGTTTAGGACAAGTATTAGTTGGTGAACTTGCAGAATTACCTAAAATATCTAGAAAACGCTTTAATGCGTGGACACCCAAATATGCTGCGCCTGAGCTGCTAGAGGATGTTTCATTAACAACAAAAACAGATATATTTGCTTTATGTTGTATAATTTATGAATTGCTAACAGGCAAAAATCCTTACTATATTGATAAAAAAACTAAATACTCTGTTAGCCCCTCTAAACCTAAAGACTTATCAAAAAAACAATGGCAGGCATTAGCTTGTGGTTTAGCCACTAGACCTGAAGATAGAACAGTAACTGCAGAAGAGCTTAAAAAAGTTTTTCAATCTACTGCTAAAAACTTCTTTTTTTGGTCTTAATACTATTGTGCAATAAGATGCACGTAAACTCTACAAATAGTCTTGATTTATATTTAACCTATTGAAATTATTGCGTTTAATGTGTTGTGCAAGCTTTTGTACGTTATGTGAAAAGAATTGCTCAACTTTTCTTGTTTTTGTTGGAAGTTTTAGTAAAAAATACTTTTTATTCTTTATTTAATGATTGGAAAATAAAATTTACCTTTATTTATCAATAAATTATGTTCTGCTAAATGTTATTTTTAAAAGATGGCATAGGCTTTGCTTTATAGATAATACCCTTAATTCAAAAACAAGTACTTTTTTATTTCATTCATTTAATTAATTTAGGAGAATACTATGCCAACTCCCGCGTATGTAACACTAGTCGGAACTAAGCAAGGTTTAATTACAGCTGGTACATTTACTGAAGACTCAGTAGGTAACATCTATCAAGAAGGTCATGAAGACGAAGCACTTGTTCAAGCGTTTAGTCATGAAATTATTATTCCACGTGACCCGCAATCAGGTCAACCTACTGGTCAACGCGTACACAAACCATTAATGATCACTAAAGTGTATGACAAATCATCTCCATTGATTTTCAATGCATTAACTTCAGGTGAGCGTTTAAGCGAATGTACAATTAAATGGTACAGAACTTCTTCAGCTGGTGTACAAGAGCATTACTTCACAATTAAATTAGAAGATGCTGTGATCGTAGACGTAAAAGCATACATGCCTAACTGTCAAGATCCTGCGATGTCTCATTTCACTCACTTAGAAGATGTGTATATGACTTATCGTAAAATCATTTGGACTCACGAAGTTGCAGGTACTTCAGGTTCAGACGATTGGAGAGCACCTATCTCTGCTTAATTGTCAGAGTAGTACTTCTATAGAACTAAACTCCAGAAGAAACCCTCTTGCAGTTAATTTAACTGTAAGGGGGGTTTCTGTTATAGGTAACCAGTAATAGTGAAAAAAACTAATAAATATTATTAGTGAATAAAGTTTTGAATAGTGTTAACAGAAATCTAAAAGTTTTTTTATAAGAAATTAATATAGATTACCAGTCTATAAAGAAGATTAATGTTCTTAGTAATAGTGTATATTTTCACTATTTGATAGTTAGATTGTGAGATTAGTTAAAGAAAAGTTCACCTAAAAATTAAAGAGTTAGTTAAGTGTCATGAGTATTTTTCTATATATTAATGAGTATTAATCAATATAAAACAATGGTTTGCTTATTTAGTAATAAAGTAATACTAGCTATACTAACGTCTAATAAAAATATTATTTAAAGCATAATTAAGCTTATTTTAAGTATGTTTATTTACAATAGAACAATACCAAAACTAGGCTTAATTGAAGTTACTGTTTAAAGGAGTTGCAGTATGTTTTCCCAATCAAACGTCACACATTTCCAGCTGTTTTGGGATGAATCAAGTACATCAAAATCAACTAACAACTCACCTCAAACATTATCTAACGCCCCTTTAGCACAAAGCACTGTATCATCAAACAATACAGCAGATCTTAGTGAAGCATTAGCAGGTATTAGTGATAAGTTTTCTAGCTTGTCAGATGGTATTAAATCACTGGATCCATTTTCCACATTAGCAGCAGCTAATGAATTAAAAGCTTCATTAAGTAATAGTAATGAAGAGACAGCCCAAACAGCCCTAGACAAACTCCAGATATTATCCTTTACAGGAATAGAAGGCATCTCCACACCCTATGCCTTTGAAATAACCTTAATCAACAAACATATTCGTTTTGATATCACCCAACTCCTTAGCAAACCAGTATTTCTAGGATTTACCCCACAAGGCAAATCAGGTAATGGAGTGCATGGTGTAGTACAGGCAGTTAAGCGTGGGCCTATTAGCCAACACTATGCTATATTCTCCATCGTCATAACCCCTCGTTTTAGCCACCTAATGAAACGAGTCAACCAAAGAAAATTCCTTGCCAAAACAGTACCAGAAATTATCACCACCATACTTTCAGAGCACGGTATGCAACAAGGCTCAGAATCAGGTTTTGAATTCAAACTCAAAGAAACCTATCCCCCTAGAGACTTCTGTGTTCAATATGATGAAACAGACTACCATTTTGTGTCGCGTCTTTGTCAAGAAGAAGGGATAGCTTATCACTTTCAACATACGCCAAATAACCACAAAATGATCTTTACCGATGCTATGCCATTCTTCCCAAGTGTGGCAGAAGCTGTAAAATTTATGAACGACACAGGCATGGTAGCTGATAGCCAAGCCCTTAAATACTTTGACGTATCCTTAGCCTCTAGAACTCAGACAGCGGCATGGCGTGACTACAACTTCACCAACATGAAAATCCCTGAAGGTACTAGTCAAGGCCAACAAAGTCAAAAGGGTAATGAAGCCACAGAACCAAATCTAGAACATTACGACTATCCAAGCTCTGGCATGGACAAAGCTAGAAATGAACAACTAGCCAAAATAGAAATAGAACGCCTAAGAACAGACCATCTACTAGGCGAAGGCTACAGCGACATACCAGAACTACACAGTGGCTACTACATCACCATCCAAGACCATCCTAGTCTAGACACCATGGATGCGGAAAAACCTTGGCTAATTACCCAAATTAGACACAAAGGCTACCAGCCACAAGTACTAGAAGCCTTTGCAGGGGCAGGTAGTGCAGCCAGTACTACACTACCAAGTCAACTGCATAAATACCTCGATATAGATACAGAGTTAGAATTCCCTGTACAAAACCAACAACAAGGCTACTTCAACGTCTTTAATGCCATTCCACAAGAAATAACCTATAGACCTGCTAGAAGACATCCCAAAAGCAGAATCAGAGGTTCACAAACAGCTATTGTAACAGGCGCACCAGGTGAAGAAATCTACTGTGATGAATATGGACGAATCAAAGTTCAATTCCATTGGGACAGAGAAGGAACGATGGACGAAAACTCAAGCCATTGGATACGAGTAGCTAGCAATTGGGCGCATAATGGTTATGGCACGGTAGTAATCCCTAGAGTAGGTATGGAAGTGATGGTAGACTTCTTAGAGGGAGATCCAGACCAACCACTCATTAAAGGAGCAGTGCATAATGGAGTGAACAAAGTACCTTATGAGCTACCTGCTAACAAAACTAGATCAGTATTCAAAACCAGTTCAAGCAAAGGTGGTAATGGTTCTAATGAGTTAAGAATAGAAGATAAAGCAGGCCAAGAACAAATCTTTGTGCAAAGCCAAAAAGACTTTGATCAACTAACAAAAAATAATCACACAGTACAAGTAAATAATAACAGTCATCTACAAGTTAATAATGAGCACTCAGAAACTATCAAAAAGAATCGATACACCAAAAACGAAAGTGAAGAACATCATTTAACCCAACTGGATCGTAAAACCCAACTACTAACCAATGATCATACAACCATCGGAATAAGCCAACATACAACTATTGGCACAGTACAAACTATCGAAGCAGGCCAAGAAATTCATCTTAAGGCTGGGATGAACCTAGTTATAGATGGTGGTCTTTCCCTTTCCTTAAAAGCAGGTGGTCAACATGTAGTATTAAACCCAATGGGTATTTGGATGACTACTCCACAATGGACAGATGGTGTACCAATGGAAGGAACTCCTGCTGCACCTTTGTTACCACTAAATCAGGATAAAGCCGTTGAAGTAACTTCTGCGCCTGTAGTAAGCCATAAAATAACACAGGCTCAGCAACAGCATACTCCTATTGTTCTGTTATGTGGTAAGAAACAAGGTGGTACCCCTGCTGATTGTCCATTAAGTGACTGTCCTTGTCGTAAAAAGGAACAAGGAGCAATGGCATGACCCAATATTTATTACTAGATCAACAAAGTGGTACATTAGAAAAAGTCTTTAGTGGTAAATTTCAAAAGCCACAAGTAGATTATTTATTTAAAGATACGGAGCTTGCCGATTATAAAGAGCAAAGCCCTTTATTAATTGAAGATACCACTGCTACTAGTAATTATCGTTCTTTTTTAGAAAAGAATGCGGGTCTTATAGTGACTAGTAGTTTTCCAAAAGAAAGGGTTATACAACAGCTAAAGCATATACTTGTAGTTTATGTAACTACTGAGCACAAGGGGTTATTTCGTTACTATGATCCTTACATATCCAGTTATTTTTTCACAAGTTTAGGTGAACAAGAGACAGCTCAATGGTTAGGGCCTATAAGTCGTGTTGATTGGTACAACATTACATGGCGTAATAGAGTTTTTGAATCTGATAAATGGCAGTTTTGGGATAATAAATTGGTTAATGATTGGCAAATTAACCAACAAAAAGCACAGCCAACGCCCATTTTAGGAAAAAACCAACACCTAGCTTTGCAAGATATGCAGGAAGAAAAGTTTGCCTATCATTGGCAACAAAACTTAACAGAAAATACCAATAATGCTGGTATAGACCAAGTTATTTTATGGGTTAAACAAGGTATACAGGATGGTTTTAATTCTGAGGTTGATTTAAAGCAATATCTAGCTATCAGAGCAAAATATCCAACTAAAAGTAAGCCAGAAGAATGGCCAACGGATAATTTAGAGCATCGATTAATTTACTTAGAATATTATTTTGCATAAGGCACTAAATAATATAGTAAAAGCTTAAATGAATTAAAAATGGAAGTACAACAATGAATGATAAAGTTAATGGTTACTGTACAGAAATAGCTTGTGATGACCCTAGTTTTATAATCCAAGTAATGGGTAAAGATCACCCAGAAGAACAAAAGCTGTTTGTAATGGATGATCAAGGTAATATATATTATCCTGATAATAAAGAATTATTGGAAGAAGTAAATCCCACACCTACAACCTATGCTAAAGGCAAACTACTTAGTACCTTGCATATGTGGAGTTGGGAAAATCTAAAAGATAAAAGTGGTTTAAGATCTTATTTAGAAATTACTAATACAGGAGGCGCTCCAATTATTTTTGGATTAAGTATGGATGTTGTGAAAACATTAAAGAAAGAAGATAAACAAATTAATCAAATAGTTCCTATCATGCCATGTACTCAACTGTATAATGTTGATAACAGTACAGTAAGTATCCCTGACTCAGGTGCTCCAGTATTAGCTCGTGAAGGATACCTTTATATTTTAGTAGCAGGTAGTTTTTACCGTGAAATAAAAATAGAGCAAGAGGAAGGAACATTATGTCCTATTTATAAAGATGTACCATTATTTAATCAGCAATACTATGATAATGAAGAGCTTATTATAAAAGCAGATGAGCGACAAGCAACAGGTGCTCCATTAAAAGAAATTTGGGTACAAAGTGTTTGTAACAATATTGATATATCAAATGAAGTTAGCTTTTTTTATTCAGAGGTTCAATTAAGCGCTGCACGGCTAAATTTATTAATTATTACAGGAGGGAGTGCAAATCATCCAAAGACAACAGTAGCCCTTGCACAAGAATGGTCAACGGTTACTAGAGACCTTTTCAAAGGTAATGAACTACTAGAGGCATCAGCACTAACCTATGTTAGGCGTGGTTTTGGTAATTATGCAGGGGCTGTACAAAGCAGGCATGCAGATCTACCAAGAGTCCGTACTACAATACAAAAAATTAAAACCACAGCTTTTCCCGCCACAGAGATGGCACCACAGCGGGGAAGGGATCATTTATTTGAAAATTTATTAGATTTTCCTAGTAAATATATTTATGACGAGCAAAATAGCTACCTAACAGACGCTATAACTTTTTCTAGAGAGTTTTTAGATCAAGCCAAAGAAGGTAATGAATTACCTAATGGCAAAACATTAGAGTTGGGGGCATTACAATATACCCTAGAACAACGTACTCGAATCAAAGCAATGGTAGCTAAACTGCTTAGTACACAGTCAATTTTTAACTCTTCAATGGTACCTAATTCTCCTACAGCGAATACAACAAATTCGCCAGTATCAAATGAAAATCCAAATGAACAGGAAAAGCCAGAGTCAGTTAGCTACTTTATGAGTTCAATCAATAAGGTAATAGGTGAAATACAACGAGAAAATCCTGCTATATTTAATGATAAAGAAGACAATTCAATATGGGATGCGCCATCTGCACAACCTTTTATTAATGCTTTACAAGATGCCCAAGATCGTAAAATATACTGTGTATGTGTAGATGATAGTCACTATCGTATACGTCATTCAGTACAAGCCGCTAGTCGTAGTCAAGAAGTAATGGGTAAAATGATAGCTGATATAGCGCAACGTCAGTATTTTGATAGTGCTTTACTGATACAACAAGTAATATCTCCCAGAAAAATCAATGATAAAGACAATCCCCATAGCAGTGCACTAAATAAATTAGATGCAGAAGGTGAGAAAAAATTAGCTTATCATAGTGGGGTACTTGAAAGAGCGGTGATTGCGGCACGTTACGATGAAGTTATGCACTATTTACTGACTTCATTTCAATCATCCTGTCAGCTCAGTATATGGGCAGACCACCTAAGTTTAAATAGCAAAGAACATTATGCAGGAGCCTATTGTTTTCTAGCTACCACATTGGGTATGTTAGGGACACCAACGCCAGAAATTGACCCCTATATGAGCCCAGACCATCGTATCTATTATGGTAAAAGATATATAGCCATGACTACCAAAGATGCTAAGGCAAATTTTAGTTTTCTTAGGGCAGTAATTGAAAATCCACAAATGACATTACATAAAATGTTATTTGCACCTTTAAATAGAGATGATCTAGCAGATACAAAACAACAAGTAGCGGCCACTCCAAACTATGGATTAGGTTGGGCTAGACCAGATTTGCTAGCAGAGTGTATAGAAAGTGGTAATATTCCACAGGATAAACAAAATACCATAGATACAGCAACTATTGTACTAATCTATGGCAGTGAAGCTTCTGCAGGACAAACAGGAACTAGCAACACAGATACAACAATTGCAGTAGCAAAAGGCCTAATAGGCGCTGTTAGTAATGCAGCTAATATTCTTGATGGTTTATTTGTTAAAGCATTTAAAGAACTTGATGCACTAAATAAAACGTTAAATAATATCACCCCACAATTTAATACTGCATTAGCCAGATACACCTCAGCACAACAAAACTATGATCAAAAATTACAAGAGGTTCAGAGTCGACAGCAATTAGTAGCTAATCAACAAGTTGATATACAACAACAGGAACAGCAAACAACTACTAGAAAAGCTGAGTTAGACGGACCAATAAATGATCAAAAACAGCAAATAACAGAACTAAATCGACAAATTTATCGTCAAGAAATCAGTATTTATGCACAAAAACAATGGTTAGTTATTCAAAATATATCAGAGCTAATTGGCGAAGCATCAGCAAATACACGTAATACTACTCAAGCATTCGCTGCTAGAATACGTCTGTTTGATGGTCAAGGTACAATACCAGTATGGCGTGCGTTACTATTCGAAAACCAACGAAATATTCTTGGTGGTATGTTAAAAGATGCCTATATAGCGCCATTCAAACGCTATATAGATGGCTCTATGGTTGACGGTGTGTTAGTGAGAATGCCATTAAAAGGGTTACATTTTGATGACTTAAAAACCCTTGGCGGAATAGTGCCAGATGGACAAGGGGGAGTAAATGCAGGTACTACTCGTTCCTCTGTAGGCGGTGTATCAGCAGATATTATGCCTGAATATGAGGGTGTTATTTTTGCCCGTAAAGGCAGCGAATTAGAACGTCTTATCTCTGAACTAAATGAAGGTGACACAAGTACCCCCATTGTTTCTAGTTTAAATCGTGATGAGCAAAGACAAGCAATCGAGCAGGAAAGAATAAGAGTAGAACGTGCAAGACAGCAAAATCTGGCAGATCAACAACAAATTAGAACTAGCCAAACTGAATATGGTCGAGCGCTAGCCGAAGAACAACGAATCCGTGCTGAATTGGCTGCAGAAATTAGCAAAGGCAGTGGTGCTAACCAAGTAGAAATAGCAAGATTAAATGATGCTTTAAAACAAGCTGAGCAAAATAGACTTTATCAAGAACACCTTGTTAATAATCCAGTTGAACGGCTAAGAATTTCTGAACAACATTTAAGGGTATTAGATGCAGAAAAAGCGTTGGCAGAAGCAAAAACAAGAGTGTTGGAAACACAACAAAGCACAGATCGGGTAGCTATTAGACATGCTGAAGAGGACTTAGATGTTAAACGAAGCCAATTAACAACGGCTCAAGCAGAATTACAAACAGCTATTAATGCAAAAAAGGCACTAAGTAATGTATTAGCAGGAGAAAAAGCTATTTATGATCGATATCTAAACGATATGAGTATTGTTAGTCGAGATATTATGCAACAACGACAAAATATGCGCCAAGTATTGGAGCATCGCCTTTACCGTATTGCTAATACAGGCTATTTTAAAGCGGCTATTGTAGGGTTTCAGGTTTATAATTTTGCTAGGGCGTGGGAAGCATTATTTAATGATGCAACAGGCAGAAATGTTTCAGGAGCACTAGCAGCAGGTATTGATTTAGCTTTTGCAGTAGAAGATTATGTAGCCTTTTTAGCTAAACAAAATATTAATGAAACAGGATTACGTAAAGTAATTTGGAATATAGATACTAATAATGTTCCGAGGATTTTTGGCGCTAAATCCCCTTTTGCTTTAGGCTCAGCTATTTCTCGTTTAGCGGTTGCACAATCTATATTAGGTGTATTTGCTTTAGGCAATAGTCTCTATGATGTAATGACTACTGCCAATCGGCGTGAAGATAGCCTAGTACGGTTTGCTCGTTGGCTAATGGTCGCTTCCAGTGCGCTTGCTATCATTGCCCCTTATTTTGCAGGTGCTACTTTCTTACTATTAACCCCTATGATGTGGGCAGCACTTATTATTGGTTTAATAGCTGCAGGGCTAATTTATCTATTCCAAGATACGCAATTAGAGAGTTGGCTAAAAAATGGCCCCTTTAGTGCCAGTGGTACCTCAATGACTCATCTGCTGGATCCTACTGAAGCTTATTATCGGTTAATAGGTTTATTTGCAGGCATTAATATCGATATTTACCGTATCCATCGCACTGTTTCCACATATGAAACACGTTCTGGCATGATGCGTCAAGTAGGTGTTTCTGATGATATTAGAGTGAATAATCATCTGGTTAGCTTATTAGGCGTGAAAGTGGATTACAAAATAGAATGCCGTTATGTAGGCAGAGCATTAGCCTTTGGGGTGGATGATAAAATAGAAAGGGTGGTAGAAACCCATGATACCCAATATGGTCGTCGTTTTATTACTGCCCCCCATTTAGTGGGCAATGGCGCACTTAGTGAACAACTTTGGACTAAGTTTAAAACCAAGGTACAACTAGCTGTTAATTATCAAGGTAAACGTTTTTATTTCCCAGCGCCTAAAATCGAAAATAGTAATGTACGTTATACGGATGGGTCACGCTATAATACACCTGATTTTAACAATAGTAGTCAACCCTTTTGGCAAGAGAAAGAACGTTCATGAGTAATTATTACGCCCCTACTGCCTATAACTCGCAAGCTATCCCTGATCAACCAGTGGCTACTCAATGGTTAGGGTTAGAAAAATCAACTGCCACTCGCTTACCATGGGGCAATACCCAGCCAGTGGCTTCACAAAATATGTTTGATATTCTGCCACCCTCTCTGTTACGGCGTAATGTGGCGGATTGGCAAGAAGAAAAACAGCTACGGGCAAAGGGTGAGGCTATTACTAGTCGTTTAGATTTAGGTGGCAATTTAACCGAAGAAGTATTTAGTTATGCCCCTTTAGCGATTCGTACCCGTTTTTGGCTATATGCCCATGTTGCTGGTGAAACATTAACTAAATGGTTTCCAGCTATTTTGATTCCAACATATTTAATTTTATTACCAGCTGCTAGAAGTTGGACGGCTTTAGAACTATTCTTTTTTCTTGCACTATATTGGCTACCTTTCCCTATAATTTGGTTAATTAGTTATGCAGTTAAGAACTGGCTACCCTCTAGTTGGTGGTTAGCTACAGGTAGAAAGGGCATCGTATGGGAATTTAACCGTCGAACAGGCATGGTTACTATTGTTAATCACCGTAAAGGGGATTTTAGCGCCCCTTTTTATGAATGGGATGCTTATTTAGGTATGGTACCTACCAGTTCAGGGGTAATGTATTATAAGCTCTCGTTAATTCATCGTTACCAACCCAAAAAGATTATTGATTTAAGCCATATTGCTCCCCTGGGGCCAGATCAAGCTAACGCGTTAGCTGCATGGGATTGTTTGCAAAACTTTATGGATATTAGTCAACCGTTACCCGATATTCCTGCATGGGATTACTACCGCAAAAATGATCCTATGACTGTTAAACATGATCAACAGACGGGTCGAGACCCTGACTACTGGATGGGAATGAGTGATGAACACTTTCAACAACTTTGCAGTGACATGCGTTTACAAGCCCGCCAATTAGATACCATAGGTCGCCCCGATCTAATGAGCTATCATGTACAGGGCTTGCCGCAAAGTAGCAATAAATAACTAGCCATCATAAACTAAGGATAGTGGTAATAAATGATAAATAATAACTACTATATGACTACTGCCTATAACTCCGAAGTGATACCCCCTCAAGCTAAGCCCCAAACAAGGGACTAGCTAAAGCAATTTGCACAAATTCCGCTGCCTTGGGGCTATACCAAACCCGTAGTGCCTAACTTATTTTTTCAAGAGAATTCGCCAGACCATTTGCGTCGCAATGACTATAATCAAACACTACAAAAGCAAATGGAACAAGGCATTAAAGCAGGTACCTATAGCCTAGATCAAACAGGTAACGCCATAGACCAACAGGCTATTCGTTATGCGCCTGTGGCTTTGCGTACCCGTGTTATTGCTTTTAGTTATGGAACGAGCAAGTTTTTAACTTTTTTTGTTGGTATTATTGGTTTCATTGCCGCCATAATGACCACTTATGCTCCAGATATAGTATGTATTAATCATCTGATTTTGTTAACTAATTACTTTATAAAAACGCTTATAATTTATTTTTATTTTTCTTATAAGTTACTTGTTTTTTTGTTTTCTCGCGTTTCAGCAGCTTTGTTTCGAACACGCTGCCATTTTAACCATGCAACTAAATTAGTTAATCCTAATATCTGCATTTGTTCAATAAAACGCTTACGCCAGTTTATAATAGTTCCTAAGCCTAATTTAAGTTTATGTTGATTAGAAAGGGTGTTTAAAATCTCTTCATTATTTTTGCCTTGACAAAGTTCTTTAATAAAAGGTATCCAAAAATCCTTGTGGCGTAGTCTATTAAGTGGAGCTTCTTTAAATATACTAAATTTATAAGCACATTTACCATATTCAAAATAAGGTCTATTTTTATGTACACCTTCTTTTTATTTCTTAAATTGATTCGTTGTTTTATAAAGTGTCCACATTGAGGACAGGTTGCTGTCTGCTGGTTTATACGCTCTTTAACCCAATTGACAATAACTTTCTGCTCTTGGGTAATTTCGGCTGTTAGTGTGTGATCAGTATAATCATGATGCGGTTTCCACCACTGGTAAAGCTTAGGAAAAAGGTCTTGCATCATTTGGTTTAATCTTCTTTCTCTAACAATACAAGCATGTTGCGAAATATTCAGTTGCTGATGAATCTTTTTAATAGGCAACCCTACCAGTCAATACATAATAAAATCAGGCCATAACTCCATACGAGTCATACGTGCAAAGTAAGTCCCAGTCAATTGGCTAAATTCTTTTTTACAAAAATAACACTGAAAACGAGGTTCATCTACAACATTTCTAGTTGTTAATTGTTTAAAGCTACCGTACTCACAATGAGGACATTTAGTTGGAAACTAATAGGGAAAATAACGTATGTAATTTATGAGTGCGTCAGCATCGGCTAATAAATGTTGTGGAATGATTTTATAGTAATCAGGTTGTTGTTTCTTGGTCATGGCTATTTAGCAGAGGTAAGAGGCTTATGTTTTATTGTAAGTTGTTTGAGTGCCTTAAAAGGATCAAGCGCTAATAACTGAGCAATATACATAAACTCCACAATATCTAGTCGTCATGACAGATATTTATATTAAGTAACAGTAAACAACCATAATGGCATTAACTTGTTTGTATTTAAAAGAAACATACTATTACCGTTTACGGTAATCGTCAGTGCCTGCCGTATGCTTAACTGACTTTTGGGTTAACCTATCCATACATGGATACATAGCCTTTAAGGTTATAGCTATCTGGGCATGATGTTATCAACGATAACGATTCATGTTTTTAATTTTATATATAAACAAATAGATGTAAAGCACTTATTGCAAGTGCTTTATATATCAAAATATTTCAATAAAATCAGATAAAAATAAGCCTATCACTGACCTATCACTTAAAATATTTCTCTATACCTATTGACTACCAGAAAATACAAAATACTGTCACTGCGTAAAATAATTTTTCTAGTCTTCAAAAATAAAAAGAGGAAGCTAAATAAAAATGACCAATTTTTATTTAACTAGTCAAAACCCTATTTACTTTATATAGATTTATTGACGGCTATTGAAAGGTTTATTCAAAGCTATATTCATTTTATTTTTTTATTTGGAGTTTTTATGAATAACAAAGAAGAACGCCGTCTTATTAAATTACCAACTGTAATGGAGTTAACGGGATTAGCTAGACCAACTATTTATCTTTATATAAAAAAGGATAAGTTTCCTCAATGTATTAAGGTAGGGAGTAGTAGTTTTTGGGAGTATAACGAGGTTCAGCAATGGATTGCAGATCAAATTAATAATCGAAATCAGCTTAAGCGTTAGTTTTAGCTAATTATCTAACAACATTTAGTTGTCTCCAATGTAAGGAGGCAACTAAATGTATTAATCATTTTATACAAACAAAGTATTGATTATTAATTTTATATATAGGATATAAAATACATATGAATAATTGTGATCATTTAGATTTTTTAGATACTGATAATGAACGATCATTGGTTGATTTATTAAAGCAACTGAACCATAAAAAGATAACTCATCAAGAAAAGGAAAAAATAAACTATATAATAGAGATTGCTCATCAACAATTGATAGCTGGAACTAACTTGTCAAAGAACGATTTTATAAGTTATTTACAAGCATTAGTGATGTGGCATAAAAAATCATTGACTCCTTTAGCTAATAATACTTCTGTTTCAGTAACAGATAATGATAATAACTCATCTATTTATAAAGCATTACTAGTTAATGCCTCAACAGTAACACCACAGAGTATCAGATGGATATGGCCTAACTATTTAGCCAGAGGTAAATTACATATTTTAAGCGGTCAAGCAGGCACAGGTAAAACTACCTTGGCTTTAGCTATTGCAGCAACTATAAGTAAAGCAGGGACATTTCCTGATGGATTTTGTTGTCAGCAACACGGACAAATACTTATCTGGTCAGCCGAGGATGATTTAAATGATACATTATTACCTAGACTTCTTGCTTTACAGGCTAATACAAAAACTATCCATATTATTCAAGGCAGAAAAAATCATTTAACGGGGCAAATAGAACCTTTTGATCCTGCCACAGATATTCATTTATTAATAGACACAGTAAAAGACATTGGTTTTGTTGATTTAATGATTATTGACCCCATTGTATCTATGGTTAAAGGTGATATGCATGAATCAACTGATGTTAGAAGCTCATTACAACCATTAGTAGACTTTGCTAATAGAATTGATTGTGCCATTTTAGGAATTACGCATTTTTCTAAAGGTACCCAACACAGTTCACCTTTAGAGCGTGTAACAGGTTCTTTAGCTTTTGGAGCATTACCTAGAATCGTCTGGGTAACGGCTAAAGATCATGATGAAAATAAACATCTATTGGCCATCGCTAAATCAAATATTGGGCAAGATAATATAGGGATTTATTACCACCTTAAACAAGTAGATTTACCAGAAGGCTTTAGTGCTAGCTGTGTTAATTGGGGAGAGTCTGTCAATAAACAAGCATTACGACAATTAAGCCAACTGGAACAAAAACTAGACCAAAGAACACATACTGAACCAGTCACTACATTACAAAGCATTTTGCAACAAGGCAAATTACCCAGTAATCAAGTAAAACAACTAATGAAAGACAATGGCTTTACTGAAAAACAAATTAGAACTGCTAGAGAAAAACTCAATATACAAATTATTCAAGAAGGCTTTGGTCAAGATATTAAAACCTTTTGGCAATTACCTCATATTTGCCCTGATTAGTCATATATGCCTATAAATACTATGGGCATAATATCTTAGTATTCTAGCATCTCTTAAGCCAAGTTCTGGGTAAGTACCGAGGGAAATACGTACGCCTTTATTTTTAAATTGGTATCTAAAATGCCAGCTTTTTGTGTTATTGGGTGCAATAAAGAGATAAAGCCCGTCAAAATCTTTTAGTGTGTATGATTTCTGTTTGGGTTTTGCTTGACGAACAACAGCATCTGTTAAGGCCATTAGATATCCTCCTTATTATCATGGTAAAAACTTAAAAACCCTTGATTAACAAGCCCATGAATGTAACGAAGATAACATAGATTCGATGTACAAACATAAAATTCTGATGTACAAAATAATGTACAAAAAAACTGTAGTTGGAGGTAGATGTGTGTAGATTTATAAGAAGTGAAATTGGCTATAAAAGCAATATATTTCAAGATGTTATAGCTATACTTGGCTATATGTAAACTTAGAATTGGAGCGGGAAACGTACTCCATACTTGAACATTAAGTCATTGACATATCTACAACTTTTTAAAACTTGAACATCGCAAAGTGCCAATTGCGATGCCAAACTATCATAGTTAAATATTTATAAGTGAGCAAACGAAATTATCTTTATTTTATGCAAATTCTTATAGAAGAATTCATAATTAATCAATCTATATTAACATTCAAAGGATTTGATAAATATTAACACCAATTATTAGTTATCAAATATCAATATAATAATTACAACAAAAAAGGTTATATTTTAAATGACTTTATGCATTTATAAATCTAATATTTAATTAGATATTAAAGTATGCCATTGATAATTTTTACGTTCCAAATATTCTACTGATAATATAGGAAACTTACCTCCATTTCCCATAGTAATAAGTAAAAAACCTTTATATACGGGATCTAGCAATTGTAAATGTTTTTGCCCTGTCATTCTATCTTTTGAAGATGACTTAGGTTTTAACTCAGGATGAGTATGCCAGAGACCTGCAATATAAAATCCTTTTCCAAATAAAAGCTCTCTATCATTAGACATTTGTTTCACATCTGGGATCCAAGAATATCTAGACCTTTTATCTGTTGGGTATGGACCTGTAATCTCATCAATGATAATGTTAGCGTCATCCGGATTTTTGCAAAAGATTTGTCCTCCAGACTCTGTCATATATGGCTTGTTTTGTGCCAGAGAAAACATATATGTCAGAATTTTTTCTGAAAAAATAATTTTTGTCTTCTTATCTGGTAAGATATAAGAGTGGTTATTAATCATTATCTAAAATAGCCTTTTAATTATTATGCAATCAAGTTCTTCAGGAACTTGTGCCCAACTTGCTCTTTCCTTTGCCTTATATTCCTGCTTGAGACAAAAATCCTCACCTCTTACTAAGCTGGTAACCTCTATTTGAGAATGGGATGAAGACTGATTATAATTTAAAGAGTCAATGCAAGCTTCGGCGATAATACTGACAGCTTTAAATGTTTCGATTCCCGAATATGACTGAAATCGACTACTACACCCTGGCTCATTTTGTAAGTAATTATCAGGCCATTCTTGGAACGCAGCTATCTCTTCCCATAAGTCTGTTTCGCAACAACTCCAATATTTATCATTAGGGAAATAAACGACATGAGCAGCAGTAACAAATGGTTCCATCCAACCAGCGATTAATGGTATGGAGTATTCTTTTCGTACTTCATCCAAAATATTTCTTACATTCTCACTACCAGTAAGATCTATCAAAAGATCAAATTTATTTAAGAGACTTTTGTTCTTTTGTAACCAACGTTGTGCTGTAATACGCTCATCTATAATATTGCACGTAGGTAAATAGCGGTTAATATAAACTTTTAACTCAGAAACTTTATATTTATATAATGAGTTCATGCCTAATAAATGTCTGCTTAAGTTAGGTGTATCAAATTTATCATGGTCAACAATGGTAATCTCATTAACACCTTCTCTAACCAATAAGGGAATAATTTGACTACCTAAAGAACCGGCACCGAAACAAACAATTTTTTTGCCTTGATTAGTAATAACTTTATTATTTTTATAGCGTCCATATATCCACTCTATGTCAGCTTTATCACATTCTAATGGTATTAATTTATTGGTTTCATGAATAAAATAAGCATAATTACAATTTGGTGCCCGTAATATTATTAGTCTGTTAGCTTGAATATATTTTTTTGCCAAGTTATCACTAGTGAAAATTGATACAGTGTTAAACAATTCTTTTTTATTTTTAGGCCATTTCTTAGGCTGATAGCTCATATTAATTGGAATTTCTAAAGTCATTAATTTTTTCTGAGTGTTACGATAGTTTTTCAGAATACTCGTTTTATAATTCGAATCTGTCCCCGCAATTATTTGCTTTTTCTCAATTAACGTAGAGTTGTATTCAACAAAATGAGAAGTTCTTTTATCTAAAAGTATTAATTCACTTGGATAATCAATAAGACCGAAGATTTTATTTTTTAATTTGTTTACTCTAATTTTTTTGCGGCGATTCAGATTATCGAACTTATTTACATAGATGGCCCAATAATGTTCTGGCTCAACGTAAAAATCATCTTGAATTGTTCCTAGAATAATTTCTTTTAAGAAATTACCACAAAAACAATCAATTAGCTGATTGATAAATTCTTTTGCTGTTATATTGATATATGGCTCTGTCTGCAAACATACTTTTCCATTATATTCAACATGAGGATATTTTAAAACGGCATCCTTACTTAATTGTATGTAAGGCTCAATAATTTCATTATTAGAAATAACAAGATCAGCGCTAAAAAAAAACTGTTTATACAAGGAAGGTATAAAAGGGATTAAAAGATTTCGTCTAGCATCAATACGCCTACTATCCCAAAGTAGACGTTCATCTGTTTTTAGCCAACTGTAGTTGTCTGTACGCATACACTAATATTAGGCTAACCCATCTTTTGGCACTCGTGCGCTGCTAGTTGTTGGCTTGCTACTGGTTATTCCTATCCCTATTCCCAAACCAACACCACTATTATTTGCTTTATCATCAGCGAGGATCATTTGAGTTGTTCCAAATAATTCATCTAATTTTTCTTTAGATTTTTTTGCTACTAATTCGTCAAGATCACGTTGTAATAAGCTAATCCATCTTGCAAATGTTTCTTGTCTTTTACCACCATCCTCAGGCCAACGATCTGCAAAATTTTCATCATAAGCAGTCGGATTTGGAATGATAGGTAAACCGTTTTTATCAAAATCAATCAGATGAGGTAATTTAAAAGCAATATCCTGTAAAAGATCGAGTAATGATGTAAAAGTACGATTATTTTTTACTAACGCTTCTATACATTGGCCTAAAAGGGTAGAAATAATAACAGATATGGGTTTAGATTCTTTATCAATCAAGTTATCACGTACTTTGATATCACGATGTCTTTTAAAAAGACGAATAGCTAATAACAAAAAATCATTTTGTGAAATAGTTTGATCAGGCACATCCTCTACGCTAGCAGTGACGTTCCTTTCAGAAAACTCGCTTAATGAATCATTACAGACAGCCATTCTTTGTACCAAGGATTTTGAAACTTCGTTTTGTTGTTCAATCCATTTGGCAAACCCTTTTGGATTGCTGGACTTCCAACACTGAAGAGAACAGTCTACAACTAAAACAGCGCTATCTTTATAGGCTTCTAAATAACTAAACCTTTGAGCTGATATTTCGGAATTTACAGGTATTGCAGGCGTTAAATCAATATAAAATCCAGAAGATGGTTTCAATATACGCCAACAACGTTTTTTACTTATAACCTCATATCCAGTTTCTTTAAGAGTATCACCAATTTGCTCAAAGAAAGTAAGAGGAGACCTTTTAGGTGTTTGATACGATTCAATCTGACAAATTGCATCAATATCAAATAAGTCACGGGTTGGCATTCTAATTAAAGTTCGCGTTTTAGCTGAGCCTTGAGTATGTATATCTATTTCACTTTCGGTATAAGGCAAATTACCTGAAAGTGCTTTTGCAATTTTATGATAATAAGACTCAGCTTCTTTTACTTTCTCCTGATCGATTGCGATAAAATTATCAACCCTTATTAACTTTTTATGTAATTCGAATAAAGAGCGACTTTCAGAAAAGTTGGCTGTCAGCGCATCCATTCCAATGCCAGACTTCTTGGCTTTCAGCGTTTCAGCACGATTTTCAAGATCAAGATAATCAACACGATACATATTTAAAACCTCACCATAATAACCTCTTTTTTATTGTGCCAATATACTATATATTAGGTATAATGTAAATTTTAAATACTATATATTGTGTTATGGATGATGGTATGTGTAATAAAATCTTAGTTGAGGCTAAATGTTCAGATGAACTTTTTAGCAGCTTAACAACGTGGAAGAGTTGTAATGGTAGCAAGAAGTTAATTTTTATATACGATCCTAGAGATAATGGCTGGCGGTATAGGATAGTGTTATTCATTGATAGCGTTATAACTAATGCTTTGCATGGAGAGCTGGAACCAAGTAAGCGAACAGATAAAATCAATCCGTTAAAACTGTTGCTAAAAATAGTTAAGCAAGCAGATATAGAAAGTCATTACTGTAAATATGCTAATGATATATGGCCACTAACGGGAAGTGAGATTGCCATTGATCAAATGTTCTTAGAAAATGAAGAATCCACTAATATTGAGACAGTATTATCGAATTTTGCCGAAAAAAGAAAAAAAATATTAAAAACCTTCTTCGATAAAAGACCTAAACTAACATCAAGAGCAATTAACTATATATTTTCACGATCGATGGGTTGTTGTGAATTTGATGGCTGTGCTGAACCTCTCTTTATGGGGAAAGAGGGAGAATATGGAAACTATGGTTATTTAGCCCATATCATTGGTGCCAGTGGTAATGGGCCAAGAAGTGAGCCGTTGGTTTCTAATGATGAAATTGCAGACCCTCAGAACTTTTTATTCTTATGTGATAAACATCATAGGCTTATAGATAAAGTTGATCCTGAATTTTATGATAAGCATGTTCTTCGTAGAATGTTAGAAAAACGCAAAAGACAAAGAGAACTATTAAGTAAAATTCTAAAATACGAAGAAGCAAATAGCTTAGCCATTTTAAGCGATATTGCCGGAATTCCATGTGGTATTAGTAGTGATGAGATTTTAAAAGCAATGCTGGATCATAAACTGCAGCCATCGTGCATTACCCCACATCAAACTTATATTGGCGATATAAAAAATGGTCATGAATTACTAGAAAACAAAGCAGATATATACTGGTCTAACTTTCTAAATACTTATGAACATGAAATAAAAACACTACATAACCTTTTCACTAGTGACTCGTCTAATCTTAGCAGACACCAAAAAGTAGCGATTTTTCCATTAGGTAATATTCCCATGTTATTTCTAACTGGTCATATTATAGGAGAATCCAGACCAATTACTTTATTTCATAGAGATAGAAATCGTGATGGAGGAACTTGGTGTTGGAATAAGGCTGAGACAGTAACTAGCTTTTCATGGTCTCATAATACAGGTGGTTCTCAAGATAATTATTCTGAAGTAGTTCTTACTTTAGAAATTACAGCTAAGTTAAATGATAAATTAATTCCTGAAGGCATAGCTAATCTACCTCGTATTTCTATTACTGCTGATGAGCCACAACAAAATCCTTTTGGCTCTATTAATGACTTTGATTCACTTAGAATTAAGTATCAAGAAGCTATCAACTTTGCCCAAGACAATTTAAAAGCTGAGCATATTCATATTTTATGTATTGCCCCAGCTATAACTGTTTTTGCTTTAGGACAAAAATTTCAACCAAGAAATTCAGCTCAATTGCATATTTACCAAACTGGCAAAGATTATCCTTATTATCCAGTCTTCTCATTTAATCGACAGATAATATCAATGACAAAAAATTCAGATATTAAGATTGAATTTTAATATTAGCGAAGTAGCAGCTTCATCATGTAAAAATGGAAAAACAGACTCTTGCCAAGCATACAGATAAGCAGGACTCATACTGTCAGTTATTTTATTATGAGCCAGTATGTCTAATCTCAATTGCTTAAAACGTTTTTCCACTTTATTTATCCCTTTCAATATATTTATGATTGCACCCTATCATGTTCAACCAATATTAACTGTACCATCAGTGGCAATTAAAACACCGCCACAATCAACCTTACTGCCTTCTATAGCAACTGCTTTTCCGTTGATAAATACTGAAGAGGAACCTGTTGCAATTCTTCTGGTATGAGGTAAATGGTTGGCGTCTGAATGTGGCGCTAAAGCGTCACCAACGCGAGCAACTTTTCGCTTATTAATAGTGACATTTGAGGAGCCTTCGATTACCTTACTTTTATGATAACCATTATGACCCGTTCCAATATCACCGACTAAAATGACTTTTGGCATTTATATTTTCCTTAACTTAACAATTATAAGCCGGCCAAAGGCCGGCTTTTATTTCCATTTACCGTGTAATAATCATCTTGCCGTCAATCAGAGAAAAATAAGGGTTGTAAGTTGAGATACGTTTACCATTTTGGTTTTTAAAACCTAAAGGTGAAAAACCTTTACTATCTTCAAGCTTAACCAGTCGTCCTTTATTCAATACGATGAGTTTATAATCATCCCAATTAATTGGCATCGCTCCAATACTATTTTTGAAATCATCATCTAAATCCAGCGATTTATACCAAGAACCTGGATAATTGGTGGCAGTTTCTTTTTCACTAAATGAAATATGACTCAACTCCAGAAATTTCTTTTCGTTGCCACTATTGATCGTATTCCACACTTCTAAATAAGCCTGACGCAATTTCTCCATATTTACTTCAGTTGGTTCAAATGGGGTTGCTTTAACCCATTTCCATTCAGATAGGCCGCTAACTTGAAACGTCTTACTTACTTGGTAAAACGGGGTGCCAGCGATGGCTTGTTCTTTGACCTGATTTTTTTCATAATCGGCAGTAGTCAATCCTGTAGGTTTAAGATCTTTATCTACACTACCAATCAGTTTAAATAGTTCAAATTCGTCTTTACCTTCTTTATGAAGGTTTACTTTCCTAGCTGTTAGTTGACAATAAGCATTAGGTTCATACTTATTAATACCTTCATTCACAGAAAAGGGTGCCATTTCTAATGCCACTGTATTAGTACCATTTTCAAGAAAGGCAGACACAGTTAAACCTCCCATAACTGGGCCTTTAAAGTGATCATTTCCAATTGCTCTTGCACCATTCACCGTGATGTTACATATTGTATTATTAGCTTTATACCTAACCTCATATTTAACAGGCTGCATTGAATAGGCTCCTTGCATTGAAAAAAATAGAAATAATGATACTGTTGAATTGATTAAATACTTTAATCGTTGTTTCATCATAAGGTTCCTTAGACATATTTAAAAAATGCTTACTTTGTAAGTTGAATCTTCTTTTTTAATTGGTGGTTCAATCTCCCAAATATATTCCACCAACTTACTTCCATCTTTGTTTTTCTGAACACTTGTATTAGATTGATTAGTTATAGCTCCCTTATCATTAATAGTCGTAGTACTATCTTCGTCCTGTTTTTTTTCTCCAAAACCAGCATCGGCCATAAATTTGGCTACAACACCATTATGGTAAAATACTAAGTCTAACCCTTCACTCTCTGTAGGGGTTGCCGCTTCTCTTCTTTCTAAGCCACAACATCCTTCCGCTTCAATTGAACCACCTGCTGATAAATAGCAGGATATATTTAACAATTTACCTCCAACCTCTAAAGATATTTCTCCTCCCAGAGCTAACTTACCTTCGATGTTATCTAAAAGTTTAAAATCAAATTTAGATTCATTGTCATAAAAGAACGATACTCCTACATCAATCGCACCTTCTATCCACAACTCGAATGCTCCTTCAACATAAGCACCATTATCACCTCTTTTGACAGCATCTTTGCCATACGCTGCCATATCTCTGGTAGCAGATACGATATACTGTAAGCCATAGGCTGCGGCAAATGCCTGAATAAGATCGACTTTAAATTTAACGCCTATTAATGGTTCAAGTGATAAATCGACTTTACCCCTCATCATAGGTTTACTGTCAGTTTTATTAACAGCCAGTTCAACACCGCCCGCTACAATGGCAGTAGGTAGTAAAATTTCGGAGTCAAAAATACGATGAGAGGTATCTTGTGCGGATGCCGTAAACAGATCCTCAACCGTTGAAACTACAGCTTCCGCCTGATTTAAAATAGAAAGCTTATTTTTATATTCAATAAACTCCTTCTTTAACTGGTCAGTTTCAGCCTTAATGGAAAGTTTACCTATGTTGTATTCGCTAAACCCTGAAATAGTTAATGCACGAGTAATTGAATGTGAACCCGTTTTTTTAGTCCAGCCAGTATGGCTATCGCGATGACCTGAACTCTTGTGGTGTTGACGCATTATTCCACGACGGGCGTCTTTATCCAGTTTTTCAACCGCCGTTTCTGTGCCAATAACGACGCCCAGCTTTATACTGTATTTGGGGTATACGGTAATATAGTTGACGGTGCTGGGAATGCCTAACATCAGTAAGATATTCTGATAAGAATAATCGGTGGTTCTTTTTTGCTGATCTTTACACTCATCGACTATTAAACGATAACGGGTGTAATCAATGCCGCTATACATATCCTTTATTAGCATCAGGATAATAGCGACAATATTGTATTTGCTGCTTAGTTTAAGTTCACCGTCTAAAGGATCAACATATTTTAGATTACAGGACTGCGGTGTTGAATGAACGAGTTTATATTCAGCTTTTTTTCTGTCAATGCGATGTAAAAAACCCGACGGACAGTCACTTAACCCGCTGACACAGCCTTTTGGTGTAATATTGATTTTAACATCAACGCCGTCACCATCCTCATCCTGAACGCAGATGTTTGGTAACCAGCCCCGTTGTTGATAAATATAGGTCTTTTCGTCTGCTTCAACTGTTACCATACATAAGCACGTATCTGGTTGTTCACAGTTACAGATGGCTTTTCCTACTGTCATAGCAATGTCCTTATCGATTTATCATAAAACTTAAATTGCTTAAAAAATACCGAGATTACTTATCCAATAAAGGTACTGAACCAAACTGTTCAACCAACAACAATTCAGCGTTCATTAGCGCAGATAATTCTTTTGCTTCAAGGCGTGATTTAATCCCGTTGGGAATATCATCAAAACAATAGTAATGGTTGGTTAAACAAAGCTTACCTATCCCTCTGATAATTCGGTCATCGGTAATGTCCAGCGATTGCAGGTAATTAAATATATCGTGGGCAAACTGTGGGTAATCCACCGTCTCTTTGTGATGCCAGCGCTTTAAGACAGCGGCCAGTTTTTGAATATAGCTTTCACTCAAATGACGTTCAAATATCGCCATTTGCCCTAAAGTAAAGGTCAGCATTTTTTTTCGTGAAATCGCATCGTGCGGGAACTGTTCCCGCCGCTCTTTAAAGTCTTTCGTAACGGTAATACCATCCATATCGGTAGTAATCGACTTAATTGGTCCTAAAAAGTGGTAAAGCTGCCAGTCAGTGAGTAAATCGCATAAAACCCAGATATTGCGTGGGTCATAAAAACGAAAAAATACCGCCTTTTCTTCGCCTTCAATCATGGCCTGTAAATGCTTACGCAAATGATGACGAAGCTCTTTTAAACTGGCCGCAGAGGTGCAGTAAAATCCCCAAAAGCTGTCGCGCGTCGTTAGCCACTGTTTAACCTCATCCGTTACCTGAACCAGATAAGGCGCAATTGCAACTAGCTCGTCCTGTACAGGCTCGGCATACAGGCACGATACTGGCGGGTCAAAGGCTTTTAGCATCGGTAACAACTCATCTTCAGCAGCACCATCGATAATGGCATACAGTTTTTCTGTCATAACTGCGCCTCGGCTTTATCTTTATAAGGGCAATGCGAAACAAAAGGTGTACCGTTAGCGGCGGCTACTTTTAAAACCTGTGGATTGGTCGGTGCTACAAATCCGGCAGGTATACCTTCATTTAAATCAATACGGGGAGCGAACATCTTTATACCGCCGGCATCGATGGTAATAAAACTGCCACCTACCCGAAGCGTTAATTTATCTTTACTCTGTACCACAAAGTCATTATTAGCATTGATACCGGCATAACCGCTAACGTGTTGAACAAAATCACCCTCAACGCTAAGATTCTTATCGCCTTCCACCAGTTCAATAAAATTGCCCGTTGTTTTATGCTCCTGCATTCCCTCAACGGTTAACGTCATATTATTGGCAACGGCAATCTGTTCATCGTTACCAATGCTGGTTGTGCGGTCAAAATCAATGCGCTCGCTTTTGCTGTTCAGAACCCGAACGTCCATATCTTTTTGGGCATGAATAAAGATTTGTTGCTTACCGTTTTCATCCTCAAAACGCAGTTCGTTAAACCCTTCGCCTTTGTGGGTTTTGGACTTAATTGACATCTGCGTTTTCGATTGGGGCAATCTCAGCGGCGGTCGGTTGTAACCGTTATAAACAGTACCCGTGATGACGGGCCTGTCCAAATCACCGTTAAGATAGGAGATAATGACTTCCTGACCAATGCGCGGCGTGGCTAAAAAACCATAGCCGTCACCATTCCAGTTTTGTGCTACACGCACCCAACAGGAAGCGTTTTCATCTGGCTGGTCATAATAGTTCCAGTGGAAATGAACCTTAACCGCGCCGTCTTCGTTTACGTAGATTTCTTCCCCTTCCGGGCCGACAACGGTAGCGATTTCGTCACCGTCGGCAAGCGGTTTATGGGTAAACTGCGGCCGCCACTGAGTTTTAGCGGGAATAAAAGTGAAACGGTTAGTTAAACTGGCTGGCCTATCGTCGCTTTCATTACCTAACGACTGCGGTAACGTACCGTGATGTTGAATTCTGACGATTTGCCAGCGGTTATTCATGGCGGAAGAAGGATGTTCACTTATCTCAAAGAACTGGCCGGGCATCAACTCAATACAGTTACTAACCGCTTCACCTGACTCACTTTCTGCCCGTAATGCCTCTAAGCGATACTGGCTAAACTGCTTTGCCGTTGCTTCATCGTGATAACGGCCATAGCTGTCATAAACGGAGTAAAGCGGCAAATCTTTGGTGGTTTTGCTTTTGGCATCTAAAGTTACCAGTGGATGAGAATAGCGGTAATCTTTAACCTTCATTTCGGTTGGTCGCATCTGCGCGCCAAAGGTAAGCTGAGAGATAACCGATTCTTTAGTGGCAGGCTGCGGCTGCGCGTTATAGATTAATTCCGGTCCCAGCTTCATACCCAGCCGGCTGTCGCTGTAAAACAGCTTATCTTCTTCAAACCAGAAAGTGATACCTTCTTCTGCCATTAACCGGGATATAAAGTCAAAGTAAGATTCGCGCTTACAGACCGTATATTCCCGCACTGAATGCGTGTCCATCAGTTGCTTATCAAAGGCAATACCAAAGTCCTGCAAAATCTCATCAACAATATCGGGAACGCTTTTAAAATGATAAATCCGGCTGTCCTGAGTTAGTGTTAACTGCCAGAGCAAGGGCTTAACAACTACAGAATAGAACGTCCGCTTAAAGCCGCTGTCGCCACGATTAAAGGCGGCAACAATGCCGTTAATCGTCCGTTGTTTTTGCCCGTTGCTGTCAACGGTAAAAGTCACTTTTTGTAATAACTGTTCACTGAGATTTATATTCGCGTCGAAACTTGATAAGGTTAAATTCAGTGTATATAACTCAGACAACGCCTCATCCAAATTAAACTCAACCACATCAAATGTACTCTCAGGCAAATTGCCGACTCGGACTGAAAAATATAAGCCCGTTTTCATATAATATCCTTATCATAATAATCTTAATTGCTAGAAATAGCGTTTATTAACACCTGACTTGATTAATAACTAAACTGATGGTCTTTTTCAAATACCTGATAGATAAAAAATAAACACATAATAAATCCCATAGCTATTGAAAGAGATCCCAATAACTATCAACTTAGTATTACTTTTATCTGTTTAATTAATGACGGCCATATTGTTTTTATTTAACAGCCAAATTATTAACACCTTTAACTCTTACCAAAAACGACAAATAGCAAGGAAATCACTTCAAAATCAACTAAATTATCGTTATTCCATTTAGCAATTAAAAATTAAATTTTGTGGTGAAAAATATAACGTAAAAAAAACATTGTCAAATTAATTTCTGAGAGTCATTTACAAAGAAAATATATTATTTTAGAAAAACCCTATTAAAATTTAATTTATTCAAACAATGCAGAATAAATAACTAAAATAATGAACACATACCTTATAAAATTCTAAAAAATAATATTATATCTCGACTACTCATCCATCTGACTAATAATTAATTCCAGAACAAATATTAGACACAACAAAATAGACGACCAGAGGGAGGTATGATCGCCAAACATTTGTTGCATAACTATTGTTCATTTATGTTTCAAAACATACTCTCACAACCTTCATGTATTTTAAAAAAATCCAAAAAATTTTAGTTATCTCGCTCATCAACTAAGCTTTATAGCGAAATAACATCCCGTCTATTTTTACTATAAAAATCATTAAACTAAAGATAACATTTTATCCCCTGAAATATTTTGAAATAAACTCCAAGGCTATACCTTTGTATAACTGTATAAATAACCAGTAAAATCCAATAAATATTACAGAATATTACAAGCTATAAATGGGGGAGGGATAGGATGTTTAGCCCAGCTAATGAAGTCCACTACACATTGGATGTAGGGGGTTTAGGGAATTCTGGACTACAGGTTCTAAGTTTCGACGGAATTGAGGGGATAAATGCTGAGTATGCATTTGAAATAACACTTGTCCATAACCATCTACGGTTTGATATAACCCAACTGCTATCCAAACCTGCTTATCTTTCATTTAACTCAGACAAAAGCCAAGGCGTACATGGCGTAATTCATTCCGTCAAGCGTGGTGCAGTTGGCAACCATTATGCTCAATTCAAAGTAATCTTAGCGCCTAAATTCTCCCACCTTTACAAAAGAGTTAATCAAAGACGTTGGGTCGAAAAAACTGTACCACAGATTATAACTAGCATATTAACTGAGCATGGAATGCAAGAAGGTGACAAGAATGGCTTCGCCTATAAGCTAAAAGAAACTTATGAACCACGGGAATTCTGCGTTCAATATGATGAGAACGATGCTGACTTTATTCATCGCCTGTGCGAAGAAGAAGGATGGGGAATCTCTTATGCTTTTACCAACAGTTCTCACCAAATGGTATTTACGGATGCACAACCATTTCTACCATCATTAGCAGAAGCAATTCATTATGCCAGTGATACAGGTTTTGTAGCAGACTACCCAGTAATCAAACGGTTTGATATTAACCTGAGCAGCGCAACTAAAACGGCTAGTTATAGAAACTACAACTTTACCAATATGAAAATCCCCGAAGGCACTGCCGAAGGACTACTCAGTAAAAAAGCCAATGACGCCACTGAGCCAAACTTAGAAAGCTATGATTACCCTAACCCACATCTAAATAAAGCCAAAGCCGATCACTACTCTAAAATAGAGATTGAACGTTTAAGAGCCAGTCATATTCTAGCGGAAGCGCTTTCAGATATACCTACTCTTCATGCTGGTTATTTCTTCAGTGTTAATGACTATCCACAACTAGATACACTTGATACAACCCAACCTTGGTTAGTTAAACAAATTAGACATCAAGCAAGACAGCCACAGGTACTAGAAGCATGGGGAGGAGAGGGATCAGCTAGCACAACTACTTTAGAAATTATTCAACAAACCCTACAAAAATACTTCCGACACCCTATTGCTGAAGAATTAGAATTTCCTTACGAGGACTATAAACAAGGCTATCGCAACTGCTTAGTAGCTACTCCTCAAGAAGTCACCTACCGCCCTGCCAGATTACATAAAAAGCCACAGGTACTAGGCTCACAAACGGCTATTGTTACCGGCCCTGCTGGAGAAGAAATCTACTGTGATGAATACGGCCGTGTCAAAGTACAGTTTCATTGGGATCGTGAAGGAAACTACGACGAAAACTCAAGTTACTGGGTACGAGTTGCAAGTAACTGGGCGCATGATGGCTATGGTACAGTCGTAATACCTCGAGTAGGAATGGAAGTATTGATTAACTACCTTGAAGGCGACCCCGATCAACCAGTGATTTCTGGTGCGGTTCATAATGGTGTGAACAAAGTCCCTTATGATTTACCTGCCAATAAAACCAGAAGTGTATTTAAAACCTCAAGCTCAAAAGGCGGTATAGGTTCCAATGAACTCAGAATTGAAGATAAAGCGGGTGAAGAACAAATCTTTGTACAAGCCCAAAAGGACTTTGACCAACTAACAAAGAACAACCATACCATACAAGTTTTAAATAATTCCCACCTACAGGTTCAAAACGAACATTCAGAAACCATTGTTAAAAATCGTTACACCAAAAATGAAGCTGAAGAACACCATCTAACACAACTAGATCGTAAAACTCAAATATTGATGAATGACCATAAAACAGTGGGAATGAGTGAACATGAGACGATTGGAACAATCAAGACCACAGAAGCAGGTATGGAGATTCATTTAAAAAGTGGACTACAAACAATTATTGATGGTGGTTTAAGTCTAACCTTGAAAGCAGGCGGTCAACATATTGTATTAAATCCAGCAGGTATTTGGATGACTATGCCACAGTTTACTGGTGGTGTACCTATGGAAGGTGCTCCTGCTGCACCACTACTTCCAATGAATATAGAAAAAACTGTAGCTCCTTCATTAGGGCCAATATTAGGAAGCGGTATGCCATTTGTACAAATGTGTCAAAAACCACAAGGTGGTAGCCCTGCTGATTGTCCATTAAGTAATTGTCCATGTCGTGCAAAACTACTGGGATAACTGATTATGCAAAATTATTTTTTATTTAATCAGTATCAGAACAAACAAATACTAAAAAGGATTTGGCGATATTCTGCGACACCAAAAATAGAATACCTATTTGCCCAAACTGATTTAGACCAAGACAAAACATCAGGTCCGATACTGGTATATGGTGATTTAATAAAACTACTAGCAGAATACAATAACAACCCTACTGATTGGCCTGGACTCTATATTGATAGTAATGCTACTCCAGAGCAGCTACTAAAACATCTGCGGGCATTACTGTTAGTCACATATCCACCAGAAAGCAAAGGCGTATTAACCTACTATGATACACGTACCTTGCATTACTTTTTTAATTTCACAGAACCAGAAATGTTAGCCACTTACCTTGGACCAATACAAACCCTAAAATGGTATGGCAACACATGGATTGACCAACAAAATCTGCAATGGCATGAAATTAATAATTCCACTCAGTTAGAAACACTGCCACCACTACAACCATACCAAGTAATAACGGAACGGCAGCAGGAAGGGCTAAGCTTAGCGAGACAGCATAAATATATTTATGACTGGTCTCAAAAAATGCAAATTTCCATTCAAGAAGTAAACCAATATTTTAACCAAGCAATAGAACTTGGGTTTGATCGCATTGACCACTTAGCGCAATACATGACCTTAAGGAAAAATAATCCACATAAAGCTTTACCAGAAAGCCTAACAGGCAATGCACAACAAAAAATAAATTATTTGCAAAATATTTGGATGTAAGAAAGGGAGTAATCATGAATGACTCAATTTTAGATGGTTCAGGCCAACCAATTTGTAGCAGTGAAAGTGAATTAGCAGTACAAGTAACAGGTATTGGCCATGTTGCGAATCAACTACAAAAATTAGCAATAAGATTTTATGGTCGAGGTGACTCAAAATACTCCAATTGTAATGAAGAAATAAACATAGGCGAGGAGCAAATAGCGAGTACCATTTTCAAATGGCCTGAAGATGTTGCCAACAGTGCAAACCAAAAACAACTAGTGCTAGAAGTACCAACTAAACAAGGCAGTAAAATTACCCTTCCAGTGATAGATAATCTACTAACCTGTGGTAGCCAACCTGATATTTATTTTTTAGGGAATCGTCTTTATTCCATTATGCCTTTATACCATTTTGGACACTATGTGGACGATGAACAAAAAAAGTATACACAATATTATGGTGCCGCACGTTTAGGCTATATCTATATTTTTGTGGGTAATACCTTGTGGCGTGAATTACGAGTAAGCCGTGACCAAGAAGGCAAAAATATTTTTGAAGATATTAACTTAGCAAACTTTAGAGATAGTAATAATCACTATAAAGACAGTAAAAGAAGCCCTGAGGGTGTCGAGTTAAAAGATGTATGGATACCAGGTAGCTTTTATAACAATAGTACACCAAAAGTAAGAATCGCCTTTTCAGACGTACAATGGTCTGGGTCAAGAATTAACTATCTACAAAATAATCAAGCGGCTTGTGAGCAACGATCAATAGCGATAATGCAACTAGAGCAAAATTTACTAGCACAGCTCGAATCAACAAAAGATCAAATGGCACCTAAAATACAAAATAATATAACGCCATTAGTTTCTTTAACATTATTACCCAAAACCAGGGCAAGAAATGAGGCGGTAGAATTTTTAATAGATCATCCCCCTAGATATTTAATAACAAATAACTATATCTCGACACATCAGCAGCAAACACAAACAGCCATTAAAAGTTATTTAGCTGACCAAGATACATCAAGACAGTTTAACTTAGCACCTAATCTCAAGTCAGGTTTTGATACAAGTGCTTGGCAATACAACCAACTTGCTAATAAACAACCCTATGTAAAACCAGAACAGGGTGTGCAACCGCCTGCCAACCAACGTACCATTGATGAAGAAAATATCTACAATAGCCTTCAAGAAGTATGGACAGATCAAACCCCTTTTACTGACACCTTACAAGAAGCGCGTAGCAGAGGGGTTTTAGGTGTTCTTATAGAGGATCCTAATTACCAAATAACCCATGCTAAAGAACGTATCAAATTCCTAACCACTGCTTTTATTAGCGCAACGCAACAAGCACAACAAGATCCAAATTTCCGTATCGCCAGTTTAATTGAAAAGCAGCGTAAAATAGTAGAAGACTTTGAAAAAGGCATTACAAAACAAATGAGTGCTACAGGGCGTCAGCTATTTGATGACGCAGTAGCAGGACCTATCAGAAGAGAACTACATCGTCGTGTAAATCATTTTAAGGCAGGGTTAAGATATGAGCTTAGTACAAATTACATACAACACTATATAGCAGATTATTTTAGTAACTATGATAACCCAATAGACCTAATAGGGCATTTTGCTCACATAGTAGAAACATTAAATGTCATGTCACTGTCTATGGCGAGTTATGATCCACTACTGCCAATAGAAGCAGAAAATGATCCAACTATTTTTAGTGGTAAAACACCTAGCCAAGTCGTACAAGATATTACTACAGATATTAAAAACCCACTCCATCAAATGCTCTACCCAAGTGTTGAGTTTAACAGCCTGCAAGATTCCTATACCCCAATAGCACAAACAGAAAATAAAGGAGATGGGCAATTTAATGAAGGTTTATGGCAAACCATAAGCAATAACGACAGCATCTTAAACCAAGAACCAACCACCTTAAATGGTGCGGCTATCAGTAAAATTAGAGAACAAGGCGATGTTCTGCTTACCACAGGCCAATTCCCTAACTTTAAAGTGATGAATGCAGCTATCTATAGCTTAATTGCGCAAATGGCTGATGCACGTAAAAGAGCGCAAGACAATATTTTAGCGCAACAAACGGAATACCAAACAGCCCAAAAAGAACTACAAGCCGCAGAGCAAGAACTTAATGTTTATAAAAAAGATCAACAACGGGTGGTTAATAGCCAAAATATAAAATTAAGAGATTTAGAAAAACATCAAACTAGAATTGCTAACGCACAAAAAGCACTCCAAGAAATTGAACAAGTCTTTCAAAATAAACTACAACAACTGGGCGCAATAAAAGCCAGAATACCGCTTAAAGAACTACAACTTTTACGTATTACAGGGGGAGAGTCTTTCCATAATCTACAAATAAAATTAGAAACAGACATTAGAATTAATGGCTCAACCAGCAAAAGATACTATGTACTGGGCAATATCAACCATGTTCCTAAACCAACAGTCGATGTGGGTCGTAAATTTAGCTTATTTGATGAAAATGTACTCTTTGATAAAAATACCCGAGGTCGTCGTACTGATATTTACCTAGTGGTTATGCCAGATAATGACCCCTATGTGGTACAACGTAAACAACAACTAGCCCAACAAATCCCCGAACTAGAAGCAGATATTAGGAAAAGCAGCTATGCCGTAGCCCATATCGAAGGTCAACTACTCGACCTCAATGACAAACATATTATAACTACTCGCTCGGTGAACAATGCCAGTACCCAAGTGGCTACCAGTCAAAGCAAAGAACTGCAAACCGGTACTTTATTTAGGCAATCGGAAAAAACCATTAATAGCCGCATTAATGCCATTGCACAAAGAATTGAAAGATCAGGTAGAGTACCGCCTGTTTTATTAGGCTTAGAGTTAATTAATATAACTATTGTAACAAGTAGCTTGTCAGATACTGTTAGGACTAGGGGTGGTTGGCGTGCAGGTTTAGGATTTGGCGTGGCATTAGCTGATACCACAATGGCAACTATTGCAGTATTAGAAACCTTACAAGCACAACATAAGCTTTTTGCTGAACATACCCCTATTGCACGTGGGTTAAAAACGTTAGGTGATAAAAATAGCTTTCTCGTTGCGCGAGGGCTATCAAAAGCGGTTAATCGGATGATTCCCCTTGGGATTTTTGCCATTGCCAATACCCTATTAAGCGCTTGGGATGCTTATAATGCCTTTAAATATGGTGATGGCGCCGTCTATGGTCATATTGCCTTTGCTTTGGCAGGTGGTGCTACGGTAATGAGTCTTCTAGCCGGTGCAGGGGCTTCGGTATGGCTTGGTCCAGGCGGCTGGATTGCGGCTTCTATTCTATTCATTGCTGCCGGTATTGTTCTATTATGGAAACTTGCTGATACCGAATTAGAACAATGGTTTAAACAAGGCCCCTTTGGCGCTCAACAAAACTACCCTGCCTTAAAACAATCCGATGAAGCCTTAGCCGTATTATTAAATATGGTTTTTCAACCTGATATTGGTATTGAAGCAAACCCCTTCCAAAGAGAGGCGCAAAATCGCTTAAAAGAAGATTCAGTGACACAACTAACGCCAGCACAAATTGCCATTTTAAGCAATGTTAGTAAGGCCAATACTTGTATTATTTTAAACTCAGCATTAATGGGCTTTGCTAATACCGATACAGTGATTCGTTATGCCTGTCGCTTATACCAATACCGACAAGAGACTAAAACGACTAAAATAACCACTTATATAAGAACGTATACCCCTATTAGCCATGAAATATTGCATACTGAAATCACTCCTAACGGCGCTATAATCTTTACCCATACTCCTAAAGCAAGTACCCATCGATCAGGTCATTTTAATATCTACCAAATAGGCTATTTATGGCTAGGGGCCACTCAAGTAGTTAGTGAATTTGTTAAAACAGAGGACGAAACCCTACCACGTTTTTACTATTTCCCTGCGCCCCCTTTTACCGATAAAGTACAGTATAATCCCGCCCAAGACAGTCAGTTATCATTAACTATGCCCGCCACTGATAATGGCATTGTAACAGTCAGTGGTGGCGGTGAACTTACTCGGTGGACACAACGACTAAAACAAAATTTTTGGAAAAAATTACTGATTGATGGAAATAATATTCTATGACGGAGATAGCTAACTATTATGGGAAATATGCTTATCGTAGCAGCCACCCCAGACAACAACCAGCGCAAACCGCACCACCCAAATCAACGTATGGTTCTCGGCTACCTTGGGGCTATACTGAACAGCATATGCCCCTTGATATGCTCAGTAATGGCGAGCAACAACTTGCCTTAGAGGAAGAGCAGAAATTAGCCCCTTATCAACCCAATATTCCCCCTGAGCATTGGACTATCTATAACCATGAGTATTTACAAAATCATGGTTATCGTAAAATCTCAGTAGTGCTGCACTATATATTGGGTTCTTCTAAAATGATGGCTATATTTGTCAGTTTCTTAGCGATAGTTACATTTTTTGTGATGTATTTTGCACTTAAACCTGAATATTCATTTATAGATTGGTTTTTAACATTTTTGCCAGCAACTTTAGTTTTCCCTGGTATTTTCTATTATCTTTGGGGTATTGCTCTATTAGTTAAAAAATACTGTCCACAAATCCTAACCTTAAAGGCTAAAGGCAACGCCGCTTTAAAATGGCGTTTAAATCGCCGCACAGGTATGGTCAGTAAATTTGAATTGGATAATGGCAAACTGGTTGAAAAAACTGCCCCCTTTGATGAATTTGATGGCTATTTAATGGTTATTCCTCACCGTCATGGTTTTGCTTATAACTTCATCTTTAGTCATCGTTATCAAGGTTGGGAAGTGGATTTAGGGCAACTAGTCGGCTTTTTTACCAATCGAGGCACACTACAAAATGGTTGGGAGTTTCTGCAAAACTATATGGATATTAGCAAACCACTACCTGAATACATAGCATTAGAAGTCTATCGTCACTTAGACCCAGTAACAGCAGAGCATGATAAACAAACAGGTCGTAATCCCCGTTATTTAAGAGATATGCCCAAAAAAGAGCTAATCGACTTTGCCGCCAAAGTCGCCTATCCCTATAATGATGCCATGGATCATCGCCCCTGTTTATTTGCTGAAAAAGGCTATGTTAAATATCTAGCCGCCTGTGGTTGTTACTTAGATACCCTAGAACCCCAACAGCCATAAGACCAATGATAATAAAACAACTACCAATAAATAACTACTATGGGGAATTTGCTTATCGTAGTACCCACCCCAGAAAACAACCTGTGCAAACCTCTCTTTACAGAATACCATAAGGTTACTTTACATCTATATTTAACAGACATGAGAAATAAAATGAAAAAAATCATTCCAATTTTAATAACATTATTTTTTATAACAGGTTATGCACATAGCGAAGATTTTTCAATAACAGGAGGAGATAAACTAGATAAGTATGTAAATGATTCAAAGTTTATTAAAGTAAAACCTAGTGGTGAAGAAGTTACATATGTATTTAATGCAAAGCCTAATGCTTTTTTTGGTGTAAAGGTTGGAGATTTAGAAGTTTTAGGAGGATATGTTTCATTTAGAAATGAAAAGCTGTGTCATGCCACACTCTCTATAAACAAAAGATCAGCATTCGATACTTTATTAACAAGATTAAAGGGTTCTGATCTTATTAAAAATACAGATAAAAGAGAAGGGCTTTTTGAAAAGGGTACTAGTTATATATTTTTATCACTTGAGGGGGATACTCGTATGGTACAGGTTATTTATGATAGATTTGTAGATAATGTTATGTTTGCAGTCTTAGACGCTAATTTCTGCCCTTAATGGTATTTTAATCATAAGTGGAGCATGCGAGTTAACAGGTTGAGCGCAAAAGTAAGAATCAAGGTAGGAAACATACCATTAACTTTTTATAAATCTACCCTTGCTTAATCTCCACCAAAGGCTTTGTAAAATAGCTTCCTGAAGTCGAATACTATTCTAAACCAAGCAAATAGTAGCTATTTATCATATTAGCTACTACATTCCCTGTATCATAAATATGAAAAAAGGCGATCAGGGAGAGGGATCGCCAACACAGTACATAGATTTTCATTTAACATTTTAGTTTGAACTGACAGATTACATTGAGCCGTAGTTGGGGTCAACAAGTTAATAAAGGAAGATATTTCTTTTTTAATCTAATTAATTATTGGCTAGTTATGGTTTCAACACGAACAACTGCGTATCACGACATGATTAAGTTGCTTAAAAAAGCGCGTGAGACGAAAAAATTATCTCAACGTGAATTTGCACAAATATCAGGCTGGGGACAAACCAGCATATCAAAATATGAGCGCTGTGAAATTCGATTGGATATTATCGACTATTATAAATTAGCCCAATTATTAGAAGTTGAAGATGATGAAATCCTGAAAGTGCTTCATAAACATTGTAAACAAGCCAAATAAAATTACTCAAGGATACCCCATCAAAACTCCCATTCTCCGCACCCTATGACAACAATAGTTAAATCAACGATCGGTATAAACGATCAATAACCCAAAATTGATCTGTAAAACCAATTTTTAATTTATTGACATTTTTAGTATAAATAAGCCACACATTTACTGTGTAACCTAAAAATAATATGCATTCACTTCCCACCCGCTGCTGTGGGCTTTTTTTAGGTTATTGAATCACATCAAAAAACTAATATAAAATACGTTTATACTTTAAAAGCCGAAAGAAATATTCTCTTATAGGTTCAAAACGCTCTTATTACAGGAAAGATGATTATGTCATTCCGGGCTTTTACAGGTACTTGCGTTTTTACTGTTATTAGCTATATAAACGGGTTTATTCTTAATAGCTTATTTTACACAACGCTCATCAAATCTATCGTGAATAGAATGCATATCTATAATATAAGGAAATAACATGGTAAGGGATGCTAAACACAAGACTCTTATTCCTGAATCTTTTCATCAACAAGTAGATGAGCTAATCGCTTATCTTGATTTTTTCCATTTGAAACCGTCAAATGCTGTCCGCATTGCGATTCTACCAACTTTTATGAGACAGGTTTTTTCACACGCCCCGATAAGCAATTTCCTCAGTACTATTGCACTGATTGTAAGACCAATTTTAGTCAATTAACCAATACCATTTTTTTACGTTCATGGCATCTGGATCAATGGGGTAACGTTGGTAGGCTTTATTTGTCTGGAGCGCCAGTCAGTGAAATAGCAGACCTATGCGAAATGTCTATGAAAGCCGTCAGGCATCGCTTTAAAGCCATTAACCAGTTAATGCAAGAAAAATATCCAACGCTTTATCACTGGTGGCATAACCATACAGAACGAACAGATCTATCTTTCGCCAACATTCAACAACAACAAGCAACTTACTTTTTAAAATGGCTGGAAGAGATCATCAACCGACAAGATTACACCTGTCCCCACTGCAACAAACAATTATATAAAGCCCACTCTAAAAGCCCCAGACCTCAGTTTGTTTGCTATCACTGCAACTATCATTTTAATGCAATTAGTGCAACGCGATTTAAACGTATGCACCGTATTGATTTATGGATACCTTACGCAAAAGCATTATGTATAGGTTATAGTAATAGTGATATTGAAAAGCTTATTAACTTGCCCAATAAAATGACCAAACAATGGCGACCTGTTTTTATTCAGCAGATGCAAGATCTTAAATTAAACGAATTAGTCCAGTGGCTAATCTGGCAACGTAAACGCCGCTATGCTCAAATAACTAAATTACAACAAAGGTTTAATGGCTTTCTCTATGATTAAAGATATTATACCAGGACTTATGTGGGCAATGCCTTTCATCATGTTAATAAGCTTTGGTAGTGTGTTCAGTGAGAAAGATAATAGAATTATTGAATTTTATAAACGAGTTTTTATCATTCGCCCAAAATTGCTAGCCAGTCTGGGATTAATTTGTCTCACTCTTATTTTTTTCTTATCACCACAGCTTTATTACGATAATAGTCATGGTTTTACAACAACCATTTTCACTAAAAGTAGCTATGTAACAGTAACAGGCAATCCACGCTATTCAATTCTGATGTGGGCTGGCGTAATATTAGTATTGTTTCCTGTATTATGGCTTTATATAAATCTATTCATTGATAAGTTTGTACTAAAAAGACAACCTACTAAATATCAGGTTATAAAAAAACTACTTTATAAATCTCGAGATAAAAAACTGATTGAAGAATCACTAAAAGCAAATAAAGATATAGCTAAGTATCTTGACAAAAAAGATCTAAAAAATCTTAAAGAATTAATGAAGCAGTATGAAAAAGATAAAAAGACTAATTGATTTAAACATAAATAATCTCTTTTACTTAACAACGTCAATTAGCCATTTTCCCTTATCCTATCATTACCTATACTCTAATAGGAAAAACATTATTGCTCTTATTTCCACATATTATAAAAAATACTTGATATCAAATTAGTCTAATTTTAACCAATATTTTTCATTAACAGCTTGTCGGAAAGGCTTAAATTACCCTAAATTAACTTTCTCAAAGTCATCCCGAATTCCCGCTATGTTAGACTCTCAAAATCGTCTAGACATAGCGTGAATTCTGCATCAGCTCAATATTACGCACTTTTTTGACGCACATTTAGCGCAAATAAACTTCCGTGATACTAGGTCTAAAATGCCCCATCTCCTGACTTACCGTTTGTAATGCTTGTTCTCTGTTTAAACCACAGTGTACTTGCAGCTCCACCATCCGCCTTTTCGCATAACTATGCCGTAATCCATGAGCACCGTTTGACCAACCTAATGCCCGTTTTGAGGCCGTCGAGAAAGAACTGGACCAACGATTGCCACCATTAATCCCATAGTGCTGTTGATAGTGAATATGCCTATCCGTTATGGTTATTGGCTCAGCTAATCTTAGTTCCTCTAAGCGATTAGCTAAATGGTAAGGTATTACTACTTCCCGTATCAGGCCACCTTTACCCTGTACCGTATAAAGCACACCTTCACGTCCTACAAACTTACTGGCTAAAGCAGGTCGCGTATCAGCAATTCTCTCAGTAGCAGGGAGGAGGGTAAAGAGTTCATGAGCACGTAAGCCACTACTGTAAGCTAACTCAGTTGCCATTGCATTAGCGGGAGATTGTGCTTCAACAATTAATTCAACCTGTGCCTGACTGTAGGCACGCGAATTAAGCACTTGGGTATATTCAGACTTAATTACAGGTAATCGCTTATCTGGTTCAAGTAAATGACTAACCTGTTGCATCATCAACTGAATAGCCTGACGCTCCATATCCAGTGTTTTTTGTCCTACATCCTCAGCTCGTTGCTCCAAATAAACTAACGCCATAGCAGGTGTTAACTGACGCAGACTAATACGACTATCAATACAATACTGTGCAACCTGTTTTAACGCTCCCTCATAATTACGTACCGAACCAATTGAACGAACAATAGAACCCTGTAACTGCTTCATCACAGAACCAGCTTGTTTATCTGCATTAGCAAATTTACCCATGCTGCTTAGCTAACCAACGGCTAATCGTACTAGGCGCTACCTTAATATGACGTTGCTGTAACCAACGCTGTAAATCAGCCACACTTGCACCATTAGCATACAAAGCCAATAAAGCACTTTCATAACGTATCAACTTAGAAACACGTCGCTTACGTCTAATACCTTGTTGCTGTTTTAAATCAGCCACCACAACCTCAGCATCAAATACCGTTATAACCATAAAACCCTCTCTTTATCTCTTCCTCTCTTTACTCATCTTTTTCTTCTTTCAACCTTGTAAGAACAACAAAACCTAAACAACAGATTCAGCGACTACTTAAAGCCTATTCGCCCCAGTTTCACCTTAACGTAGTGCGGCTCGGACCGTTCACGCCTTAACGTTTCGTTTTGAGAGAACGAACAAACTCAACTAGCCGTTGCAGCGGCCTATAAAAAGTCTCCTAAGAAAATTAGTGATAAAAAAACATGCCAAAAAAAGCAATAAAATACGCACCCCAAAAATAGGCTTATACAATTGCTTGGCTTGTTTAATTAGTATGCGGAAATATAGCAATAGAGAATCGAATTAGCGTTAAGTTATAAAGCTAACTAACAAAGATAATGACAAATAAAAAACGTATTACTTAAAAAACTACTACTTAAATTAAGTAATCACCTTGACAAAAATAACGCTCCCTCTGTTAAAAAAACAGCCCACGTAAACGGGAGTTGGATCGTGGGAATCCCGTTCAGATAATACTAAACAGAATGGTACAATACCCTCAAGGGGTTACGCGCACACAACGGGTGCATAACGTAACTATTATTATAGACAGGCAAAACCAAAATGCAATAGTAAAATTATAAAATAACAATTATAAACAACAGGTTATACTTTAATTTTAAACGACATTGGAGGTTAACGGACGATAATGAAGCTTGATAGGCGATAAAAATATTTTTTGTTTCAGCCTCTATTTTTTTAATTTATTTATTAACGTTTAGGATCTTATATCTAGTAAAAAATACCGTCTAATAGGTTCTTTAAACGGTATCTTTATAAAGAAAATTGTTTGTATATCAAAAATCCTACTTATCCAAGCCTTTCTCTTGCAACCAACTCGCTAAATGATCAGCCACTTCGCTATTGTTCAGATCCTGCATCATAAAATGCGTGTTACCTTTAATACCGACTTTGGGCAGATGCACCACACGCACATCACCACCATGGTTATTAATTATATCAGCCCATTGGTTTGCTAGTGCTAAACGAATTCGCCATTGATCTTCGCCTTGAATTGTAGACGGGGTATCGGCTATATTGTCGCCAAAATAAATTATAATCGGCATCTTAGTGAGCTTGGCAAAATCTGCTTGGCTTACTTTGGCAGGCATGATATCGCCAAATGCACTTTCAATCGTTGCTGGCACTTCTCCTTCAGGAAATGGAAAATTTCCTGGCTCGATGGCAACGATAGCTTTCACGTTTTTAGTCGCTTTAATACCTGCAAACCAACCAGCAATACCTCCTTGTGAATGGGTAATCAATACACCATTGCCAATACGTTTAAACAAAGCTTTCAGGCTATCGGAAATGATATCCACATCAAACGCTCCCGTGTTCGGGGTCATTTGCCGGAAAAATTGATCTAAGCTTATCGCATCCTGTGGGAAAGCAACACCGTTGAAAAACTTAGGATACTCACCCATACGAAATTGAGCGAACCAAAACTGATCGTCAGCTATAGCTGAAATAAAACCGTCTACGGTGGAGCGACCAGACCAACCGCGACGGGGCTGATCAACTAAATACACGGCATAATTTTTGCGTAAGAAAATATTGTTCCAACCTTCACGCCCATCAGGAGTAGTTTGCCAAGTCCTCATTGACTGCCCAGCTCCATGCAAGAACACCAACGGCAACTGTTTGGCATTACTTGGAATTTGGTAGGCTATTGTGGCGTGATCACCGTGCAAAGTTTGTCCACCGTTGGTAATATTGGCTTTAAACACATCCATAAAATCATTACTGGTTTTACCTGTGGTGATATCAGGACGAGGATTGTAAGTACCTTCACTTGTTTTTACTGTTCCCCCTACCGCAAAACTGCCTTGTTGTTCAATAAGTAAAGGATTTAAAGTTAAAGGCTCCGCTGTAGCGTAAGAAACTGTCAGAGCCAGTATAGTTGTAGTGGCAAATTTTTTGATTAGAGTGTCAGTAAGTCTCATCAATTTCCATTTCCTCAGTTTTTTAATCAACCCCACTTTGCTGCCGCAATAAGGATACCAAGCACATTACACATCAACTGGTGGAGCATTTGTATTTATTCCCTTAAGCAAAACTCTAACTGACCAAACAGGTAATCAGTATCAGAGCTTTTTAAATTCCATTGATCTATACTTTCATCAAAAATTATACTTCCATTTTATGGTTAGCTAGCCACTTCACCATTTCAGGGTCATGGTGACTAAAGAATTGGCTAGTGGCGGTATCAAGTGTAGCGATTTGTGCCATATCATCCGCAGACAGTTCAAAATCCCAAATAGCTTGATTTTCAAGCATACGTTCCTTGCGAACAGATTTTGCAAGGCTTGCTATACCGCGTTGTGCCAGCCAGCGTAATACCAATTGTCCTATCGTTTTACCGTATTTTGCGCCGATTTGGTTTAATACAGGCTGCGTAAACAAGCCGTTTTTACCTTCGGCGAATGGTGCCCATGCTTGTGCTTGAATATTTTCTTTTTGCATATAAGGCACCGCATCAAATTGCTGTTGAAATGGATTCACTTCAATCTGATTGACTGCTGGAGAAACCTTATTGAATGCTGTCAAATCAGCCAAACGGTCTGAGTAAAAATTGCTCACACCAATAGCGCGAATTTTACCTACCGCTTGCAATTCTTCCATCACCCGCCATGCTCCATGCACATCACCAAAAGGTTGATGAATCAAATACAAATCTATGTAATCCAGTTGTAAACGATTCAGGGAGCGTTCAAACTGTGCTTTCGCTCCTTCGTAATTAGTATCTTGCACCCATAGTTTAGTGGTTACAAACAATTCGCCACGATTAATATCGTGGTTGCGAATAGCATTCCCAACTTGAGTTTCGTTCTGATAACTCGCTGCGGTGTCAATCAATCGATAGCCCGAATCGATGGCGTCACGCACTGCACGTTCACACTCAGTGGGTTCAGCCATTTGAAATACACCGAAACCTAAGACTGGCATTTCGATACCGTTGTTTAATGTGATAACTTGCTTCATTTTTTAATTCCTTAGTTTGTTTATATAAAGCTATTGTGACCAAACAAAACTATGATGATTAGATAGATATAAGTAGTCACGGAGCTCAGTATTTACGTTTAGTTGTTGCAACGGGTAGATACGCCTACCCGCTGGTTCAATTCTTACAATCTATTTACTTCCGCCCACACGTTGCGCAAGTTCTGTGCTTGCGATGAATTCACTGTTTCTGTAAGTTGCTTAAAACTAGTTTCTGTCAGACCCAGATTTTTCATTAAGCTCAAATGTGAGCGTAGTTGGGCATTTACACTTTCGCCTAAGCCCACTAAGCTACCAATGGTAGTAAGCTCACGTTCCACATCGCCTAAATTGTCACGGCTAAATTGATAGCCGAATAATTGAGCCTTGATTGCATAATCCACTACTGGAGCAAACTCAAAAATTGGTGTTTGGGTTGGACGATTGGTAAGGCTAGCCAATTTTTCGGTGCCAAGTTGGTAATAATCCACATTGCCCAATTCGGTAGCTAGTTTACCTTGCGGATCGTTAATACCCTGTTTAGCACGATTCTCAAGCACAGATTTTAGTGTAATAAGTCCATTCAGTGTTTTTGGTGCGCCAATATAAGCAAACTGGTGTGATACTGCTTCTTTCAGTTCACTAACCGTCAAGCCGGCTTTTAGGCCCTGCTCAATAGCCGTTTTTACTGTTGCTTGATCGCCTTGGGTAACAGCAATTGCCAACGGTATAATGGAGAGTTGTTTGGCGCTAAGATGATTGCCTGAAATTTTGTCAGTTTTTACTATATTTTCAGCTTTTTCAGGCTGTACTTTTTCGAGCCAGGTTACTGCATTTCCCTGCACAGGGCTAATAGCGATATGGCTCATTGCGGTAAATTCGCCTGCGCCGTGCCAATGTTTCACATTCGGTGCAATCCAAACAACATCACCTTTAGTAATGGTTTGCATCGGTTTGTCCCATTCCTGAAAACGTCCCGAACCGTCGGTAACAATCAAATACTGGCCTTGACTGTGGGTATGCCAATCGGTAAAGCTGTTTGTTTCAAAATGCACAATGGCTGGAGCAACATCACCATTACTAGGAAGCGTTGGCAAACGGGCAAACGCTGCTTTGCCACTAAAATGACTACTATCTACCGACTGTAGTGTTTGCTCGGTTTTAGGCGTAAGTTGAGTGTGGATAGATTCTGCCATGGCAAACTGAGTGGATGACGCAATAATAAACGCGGTCAAGATATTGATTGCTTTACCCATTTTTTTATCCTATGTTGTTTCTTATTCAATGAACGCCACCTCAAATTTTTCAGATGGCGTTGCTTATTTTCCAATCATTACTTTAAATTTTTACCGTAGAAACTGGTTAATTTATCGGTAATTTGCTGCACATAAGGTTGTTTCCAATAAGTCTCTATATGGCTTGCATTGGGGACTAGGAATAACTCTTTATTATCCGTACCACTTGCATTAGCGAAAACCTCTTGAGTCATATACAGCGAATCTGCTTTTTCACCTGCGATCATTAACAACGGTTGGCTAATCAAATCCACGTTGGTATTGACATCGAATTCCATTAAATCCTGAAGGCTGTCTACGGTATTATTGGTTTGCGAATTAGGGTGGGCGTGGGTTTGAGCATAATACTCATAGCCCTGGCGATACATTTCAAACGGCAAGGCGGCCACTTGTTCCCGTGTCATATTTTGACCAAAAGCAGGAGTATATTGAATTTCACCACCCGCAGCTTCTGTAGCACGAACTTTGGCAATATCTGCTAATCTTTGTTGAGTCGAATCCATCTGACTACGCATAAAGCCATTACGACGCGCATCGCCTGTATTGAACATGCTTACAGTTGCTATGGATATAAAGCGTTTGTCGGTTTGTGCTGCTTTGATGGAGTAACCACCACCGCCACAAATGCCTAGCAAGCCTAAATGATTGGCGTCTACGCCCGGATATTGTGTGATGTAATCTGCTGCTGCACGTATATCTTCAATACGATTTTGCGGTTTGTCAGTGTAACGTGGTAAACCTGAGCTACCACCTTGATATGCTGCATCAAAGGCAATAGTGATGTAACCTTGTTCTGCTAGCTTTTGTGCATATAAGCCGGCTACCTGTTCTTTCACTCCTCCATTCGGGTGGGCAACGACAATAGCAGGATATTTATTTGCAGGATTATAATTAGCAGGTGTGTAAATGTTGGCTACCACTTCGATACCCGTTTGATTTTGGGTGTATTTTACGGTGTGAATATTCACCCGACCTGCCACGTTTTCAGTAATGGCATTATCGTAAGTTAGTGTGAACGGGTTGCTTTTATAATCTGCGGCCATGGAATGACCTCCTAATGTTACGCTTAATACACCTGCCAGAAGGGTTGTTTTTAGGGGATTCAATATCTTCATTAATCTGTCCTTTATTATTAGTCGATGTGTTTTATTTTAGGCGGACAGTATTAGAATGATAAGATAAGGGAATCACAATGACTTTGTGAGAAAAATTCACTAATGAGGTAAGCTATGGATGACAGCAAACAATTCAATGATCTATACGCCTATGTGCAGGTGGCTACATTCGGTAGTTTTACCCAAGCAGCAACTATATTAGGCGTGCAACCTTCTGCGCTAAGTCACCGAATAAAAGACTTGGAGAAGCGTTTAAAAATAAAACTGTTAAATCGCACTACCCGATCTGTTTCTACCACCGAGGCAGGCCAACAATTACTGGAACGAACAGCCCCGATGTTTGCCACCATTCAGCAAGAACTAAGCGCGCTTTCCGATTACACCAATAAAATGAGTGGTAAGATCCGTATTAATAGCCCAGAGCGCCCTGCATTTGAGTTGATATATCCCAAAATTAACGGCTTCTTGGCAGAAAATCCTGACGTGGAGTTGGAGATTTTTATTAACAATCGTTACTGTGACATTGTTGCTGAGCGTTTTGATTTTGGTGTACGGTCAGGACAGGATGTGGCACAAGATATGATAGCAGTGCGTATTTCAGATGAAAATACGATGACAATGGTAGCTTCACCTAGCTATATCGATCAATTTGGCAAGCCAAAAAGCTTGAAAGAGCTCATCCATCATCGCTGTATCGTACTGTCATTCAATCCAGAGTATCGTTTGAGTGAATGGGAATTTATCGAAAATAATCAACTAATTAAAATCAGAGTGCCCGAAAAACTGATTTTCAGCTCAATAAGCCTGGTCAAGCAAGCTGCAATCGATGGCTTAGGAGTAACATGGATACCAAGTACAACTGTGCAAGCCGATGTAGAGGCGGGGCAATTAGTTGAACTCTTTGCAAAATCAAATATTACCTACCCCCCAACGTATATTTATTATCCAAAAAACAAACATAAAACAAATGCAATGGCAGCACTGATTGACTTATTACGACAGGAAAACCATAAAAGCAATGACTAAAACTGACATTTCTAAATGATTAAAATAGTCATAACGTCTGTAGTTATTTGTACTAGCTCAAATCTGATATTGTTAAGCACTTTCTTTTTTCTTTGGGCTTACCTTTACACAATGTCTGCTATTTGCATTGAGCCAACTGTAAGTTCTGATTATAACCAGAATAATAAAGAGGCCAGATCCAATAATAAGTATCCTTTTATCCTTTTTTATAAACCTTTTAAGCCTTTTCAGGATAAGCGACATTGCAACAGCAATGTCACCTTTGCCCTTAAAATCCCTTACCTTTACAAACCATTAATAAAACTCTTACCCTTATAGTTTATTTAGAGTCGCCTTTTATTATCCCTTCAAGAAACCGACTTATTACCCATATCAATGATAATTTAACAATAAGGTTTACCTAGTTTGAAAGCAATCAAATCAAAAGATATATTCGTTTATTAACCATTACATAAATTTTTCAGATAAATAGTCATATTCCATACTAATTAGATAACAATACATTTATTGATGGCTTGGTGGAAGACTATGGAAATATTGAAACCATATGGTTTCACCTTTTCTATTAACGTCTTTTATCGTTATATTTCACTATTCATCAGTAAAAACTCATAGCAATTTCCTTAATAGAGACTAATAGAAAATGTGACTCTATATAGAGTCAAAATTTCCATAAAAGGCTATTGCAGTCAACCTATTAAATTTACTGATAAAATTGATAATAGTTACCTTAAAGAATACTAACAGTTTTATTTAGTACAGCATTACTAAACATGTTCATTAAGCAAATTACCCATCACTGATTTATGGACTTTCAAACCTTTTCCTTGCCTTTATAATGAAGTGAAAAGATTATGGTTGATTGCTGTTAAGACACATAATATGCCTAACAGCCACCTATCCTATAAAATACATTGTTCAATCACTAAACGCTTATAAACAATTATTTTATTGCCTTATACCCAATCAGCTTTTAGTGTGAGAGGCGTTTTTAAGCATCTGCTTAATCTCTTTTAAATAGTGCTGTGCCTGTATTCTATCCGTAGGCTTTGCACAAGATACAACAGGCGCTGGTGTAGCAATACACTCACTTGTTCGAAGTTTAGACTGCAACAACTTAGACTCTATAGAACCAGACTTAATGTTAGAGGGTGATTGGGTGGATACAGAGTGTTGTGAACTACGCAGCAAATTCAATTCACCCTGCAAAGCTTTTTGAATAATCCCATGCAAATAAGCGGCAGGATTACGAATAGCTTGCTGTTCACAACGCTGTTGCCACTCATCAAGTACCTGTTGCTGTTGAACAGGCTCAAGGGTACTCAAAGCCAATAAACCACTATCTTGTTGAGCCGTGCTCAGTGCTAAAAAACGCGCAGGTAATTTTAAATTATCTCTTAACCCTTGTAGTAGTATATTTTTATCTTTACTACTACTAATATACTTCCGATGACGAAGACTATTGCTATCACAGCTTTTCAAGCTTGCTTTTGATTTCGTATAAGGTTGTTTATTATTCCGAAGCAAGTCCTTATCGCCATCTTTGGTATTGGAAGTTGTGGATAACTTTTTTGCTCCCGCTTCGTATTGTCTTAACCGTTCTGTTAAAACTTCTAAACGTGTCGGTAATTTCCTTTCAGCCACATGAGGGTCATTAATTAACTCATTTAATGTATACTCAGCCACTTTTTGAATGGTTTTACTCTGATGAGTGGTCGCATTAGATAATAAAATCAGATAATCAGCATCCGTTTGTAAACGCTCATAGATAGACAAAGGCTCATCATGTAATAAATAAACATTGCCCTGAATCATCCCTTTGTCATGGCGACGCTTACTCGTCAAACTTAGCCAGCCAGTAAGTCGCAAAATAGTTAAGGCTCTTGCTACCGTCTCCGTAGAAGCTTTACCCGTTAACGGACTAGTGGTTAAATAAGGCTGTAACTGCTCATAAGTAGCTAAACTAGTCACTCCATCAGCTTCCAACAACATCCTTAACACCTACCAAGCATTACGCTCTATCGGCGTTAAGCGATTATCCAACAACAACGCTCTGGGAACAGATTCATAACCCTTACCATCAAAAATATAACTGTCTGTACTCATCATCTTATCCTTTATAACTGTTAAAAACTAAGTAATAAAGGACGATAAATAACCAACACAAAGCGATCAGCAGAAAATCCGAAACACAGCCTGCTGTATTTATTTAGGTAAGATAAAACTTAAATAAAGGACGTTGTGGAATTCGTTATAATTTGATTGCGATATGAGTAAAATATTTTGTACGATGTTCTTTTGTATTCTGTTGTAATCAAATCTGATAGTCTGTTCTGTGTCAAAAGCGGATGTTACGATCACCCTAGACATCTTATTTATCTGAAACATTAGACATTATCTTATAAATATCGATTTAGGGAACAAAAAATGAGAGGTATAGGTAAAATTTTAACAAGTGGTGAGCTTTTTGTTGACTGGAGCAAAAATACGTTTCAGGTTATTAATAATAATGAACTCATTTACATTCAATCATTAGATATTTTGGATGTCCATGGTTGGGGAAGTTTGTATGAAAAATATGTCGGTCAACTTTATCAAAAACAGGGATATGAAGTTATTTTTCATGGACTTAATAAAGGTCTCCATGACAAAGGAATAGATCTCATAATGAATAAGGGAAATGATGTCATTTATGTACAGTGTAAATATAAAGCACATTCCAAAATATCTCAAAATTTGATTGAAAAAATTTTGTATAGTGCAGGAAATTTTATCAGCAGAACACACAAAAGTGGCCAAGCATTTCTTTGGCTTATCGTGCCTGATGAAAATAAATGTTTTACAATTAACACCAAATCAAAACTCAGTTCTCGTGCTTACTTTGAACATCATAATAAGACACAAAACAAAGTAAAATTGCGAGTAGTTGAAATAAAAATGTAAGTTAAATTACATTGTATTATATGGCCGTTATAGGTTCGTCATGAGAGCAGCTGTATTTAAACATAATATCCCTAATCGCTCCCAGCAAACTGTCAAACCAAGTGGCGACTATTACAAATCATAATAAAACTCTATCTAATAAAAAATGCCCTTTATTAAAGGGCATTCAAAGATTTACTTTATTTTAATATATTTCGATCAATCAATTAGTTATGAATTCACATCAATATATTGTAACTCTTAGTCCTATGTCTAACACATACCCAACTCATTTAACTTATTAGCCCAATCCTGCATCATCTTTTTCCGTTGTTCAATATACATAGCGTGATTATACGTAGTACTAACACTGTCCTTATCTTTATCAGAATGGGACAATTGCGCTTCTATCCATTGATGTTCATATTGCATTTCATGTAAAGCTGTTGAAATAGTGGCTCTAATACCATGTCCTGTTAACCTATCCTTATATCCCATACGTATCAATGCTGAATTCAGCGTATTCTCACTCACCATCAACTCAGGATGATAGCGATGGCATAACAAATAAGATTGTGAAGGATACCTTGAACTTATTAGCTTTTTGACAACCTCTTGAGCCTGTGTTGATAAAGGAACAATATAAGGAGGTATTTCAGATTTATGAGCCCCTGTTCTAATTAACTTATTAATCTGTTTTAAATTTTCAGGGGGAACACACCAGATACCTTTAGCCAAGTCAAACTGCTCAGGTTTAGCTGCACGTAATTCTCCTGTTCTAACGCCTGTTAATAACAACAGCTTGATACCTAACAAAGTTTGTTGCAGACCTTTATAATGACTAAATGCCTCAAATAATGCAGGTAACTCCTCTAACGTGAGGAATGGATTATGCTTAGTTCGACGACTACCACGTGCTAACATATCCAAATCAGCAGCAGGATTAGTGTCTATAATACCCTCAGCGATAGCCAGTCGAAACATCTCATTAAACCAAGCCCTGACTTTCTCCGCGACACTTAACGCATCTCTTGACTCAATATTCTGCTGAATGAGCAACGTATGCTTCTTAGTAATCAAATCTAAAGGTAAATCCCCTATAACAGGATTAATATCGTTTTTCAAAGCCCTATCAATTTGCTTACAGGTACTTTGTCTTTTGGCTGTGATTGATGACACCTCATCGCCATAAAGCTTACCAAACTTCCATGACTTCCAGTGTTCAGCAAACTCTGAAAAAATAGGTGCCTGAGAACTTGCTAACGCATCAGAATCTAATGATTCTGATGGATCATGGATTAAATCATTTTTATATAAAAACCGCTTATCTTCAGCTAATTGCCTAGCCTCTTTTAAGCTCAAGAATGGGTATTGACCCAAGGTTAAATTACACCTTTTACCCTTCTTCATAATTCTGAACTTAAATGATTTGGTTCCTGCGGGGGTAATATTAATAGATAATCCCTGAATATCGTATAATTGATAATCGGTTTTTCTAGGTTTAGCGTTACGAATAATTGCATCTGTAAGCATGATAAATGTCCTCAAAACAAAATAAGTAATGTTTGAATTATCAAGCTTAAAAAGTTGAAAACACTGAAAAATGCAAAATGCCAATTGCAGATTTCAAAATGCCAAATGAAGTGCCAAATTGAGATGGTATCCCTTGGATTCTAATAGAAGTTAATGGTGTTAAAGCTGCCAGAAAAATCTCTCGAACCTCGGAGTTACTTGACTTAATGGACTTTAATGGAGTTCTTCATAAGAAGATTTGGAGCGGGAAACGCAACTCACAAATACCTTCACAACATGATGAAATATTAGAATTTTTAATTCATCTTTCCCAGTGAGTGGACTTATTTTAGTCTTGTTTCGCCTTTACTTCAAGTCGCGTTATATTATGGTTGATTTCCAACGTTACTATTAATCTTCTTCATACTCTTCATAGTGTACATATTCTAAACATTTTCCTTTTCTACAGCCAAATCCTTCTTGTTCTTTTCCAAAACCATAGATAAAACCAGAACCACCAAGATTTATACTATATTTTCTTTTAACATCATTAATTAAAAGATACCCTTTTGTTTCACAAGGATAAATATCAAAATAGCTCATCTCAGCCCCAGTTATAAAAGGCTCTGCTGTTAGAAAAAAATCTTTAATATTTTCTTTATTTAAATCCCATGCATTACATAATTTCTTTGAGTATTCATCACTCTCTTTTATTTTCTTTTCTATAGTTAATATCTCTATCTTTGGTATAGATTCTGCATTAGTAATTTCTGGAATCAATATTGCCATTACTATCAGCAGGAGGATAAAGACCTTTACCTTCCCCACTTGTTTTATAGGCAATACATTGATGTTGGTATAAGTCTTCGTCATTTAAGTTAAACTCCGCTTGTAATATTTTCACTATTTTCTTGATTGATTTTAACTGTTCTGGTGTGGCATCATCCCATAGTTTTGTAACTTTATCCCACCAAGCAACAACTTCGATACCTATACTATCAGAATTATAAGGGTAACGTTCAGGGTAGGATTTTTTGATTTCCTCTCGATGTTTTTCTGTAAAACTTTTAGTAGCATAATTAGAAGGACAACTATTTGATAGCTCACAACGAGGTCTGATTTTTCCAACATGATTAGCATATTTTTTTAAACTAACTACTTGATGAATAGTACCATCTTTATCAATAACAAAGTGCGCGCCAATATTGTCTGTATTACTAGTCGATTTCCATGTATTTTCTATCACATTCAATGCACCGCCTTTAGAATAAGTTCTATGAAGCACGATAGCATTTGGTCCTATAATAGGTCCTCGTTCCAATTTAGTGACCTGACTTTTAATAACCCCTGCATCTTGTATAAACCCATCACTATCGACATAGTAATGATAAGTTTCTTCAAAATTATCTATGAAGGCTATCGGATGAAAATGAAAAGCCAACGCCTTACCTTTTAGCTCTGGCACCTCATCCCAAAAGACAAGCTTTGTAATGCGTTCTTTTTCATGTTCAACCAGTTTTTGACTTTCCTTATCTGCCAGTATTTCAGTGCCTAACCGCTTCCATTTATCAGCGGTTCCTTTGGCTTGCCATTCAGTAGGATGATAAGCAATTAACTTTGACCATTTATCGCACAGTACAGGGTCTTTTAAAGCATTCCTTAATTCTGATAACGAGAGTTTACCGTCGCCATCACCCCCATTTTCTTTACTGTCCATTTCTTTACAGATATCTTGATAGAAAGGTGTCATGTCCTTTTGGTCAATAAAACCGTCTGTTTTAGTGCTGACAGAACCATCGGTAGCGATATTTTCTTCCTTAACGATTTTAAAGCCAAGCTTTGTCCAGTCATATTGGCTAATAGCCTGAGTTTTAGCAGGGGAGAGGTAGCCTGTTATAGATTGTCGATTTTCATGGAGTGTGATTTGATACTGCCCATTAACCTGTTTAATATTATCAGGAGAGAGAATATGTGTTTGCTGGGTTTGATAATAGGCTTTTTCTAGTTCTGCGGTTGTCTTGGGTTGCGCTGCTATGCTGTCTTTACTGAGCGCATTTTTCTGTAGTACGGTTCCTTGCGGGATTTGGATATATTGTTTGCCACCTGTTAAACCTGCTTCATTATTTAGAAACTTTGTTAGTTCGGCTTCATCAGTGGTAGTAAAGACTTCAATATGGACTTGTTTCCTAGGTTTATCACTTTTATCCCCTGTAGGCGAAGAAGGAACCTCATACAATCCTAAATAACCTATCGGGTCACCTGCACTGATTTTGACAGGGTAAGCAGTTTCTACTGTTTCAAAACGAGTTGGCTCTGCCTTAATCGTTGACATATGTTTACTATCAACTATTGCCCAAAAAGTATTAATACCTTTTTCGGTAAACTCCTTTTTATCCTTAGTTAGCTTACACTCAGCCATCAGATAGATTGTTTTATCTAAGGTGACTTCTTTTATCTTTTGATTGATATAAGTAACTTCATCACCCACGGCTAATTTAACACCTAATGTAGCCCCTGCTATGCCTTTACTGGTGGGTGCTTGCCGAACATCCATTGTGGTGATTGCACTGGCAGTGACTTGTTGTGCCCAGTAACGGGGATATTCCCGTTTAGGTGAAGGTAATTCTTGTGCATAAATATCCCTTTTACCTGTACTGATTTCCTTATTAATCGCCAACCAGAAACCATCTTCCCCTACAGTCACCTCTTTTTCATTTAAAGTAATATTTCCTGAGTTGTCTGCTATGGTGCCTTGTATTAAGCAATATTTACCATCTTCGGTTTCTTTAGGCTGACCAATAAGGTTAATAATAGCGTCTTTACTAATAGAACCAAGTACCGTGTCTTTATCTTGTGCTGAGTCCTCAAGGTCTTTCGTTTCCATAAATTTATTACGGACTCTGATACTTTTCAGCATTTTATACTGTTTGGTGACTTCACCTTGTTTTGTAGGATACTCTTCATAAGGCAATAAATGCATATACAAACTATAAAAGGTCAGCTTATTGGTTTTAGGCACTGGAGGTGGCGTAGTATCCGTATAAAGTTCTTTGTTGTCTGTGGTTACAGGTACATAACCCTCTTCATCGGTAAGTGCTATCCAGAATTCTTTATTAGCTAACCATATACTACTCAGTAATTTATTATCTGCACTTTGCATTTTTAAAGCGGTCGAAGCAGTGACTTTACTGTAGTGATAGCCATTAATCACTTCTGTTTGAACTTCTTTTATCTGTAATGCTGTTTTCTCAGGGACTATGATTTTTTCACTGTTCTTTTCGCTAGCATCACCCACAGTTTTATAGCCTGTATAAGCTTTGGCTAACGTAATGGTTTTATCTGTCCAGTCCTGTGGGCTAATATCATTGAATAAGTCAGTTTTTTGTTCAGTACTGGCTTGAACACTGCCATCTTTTTTAAAGCCTGCAAACCAAATTTCTTCATCTTTGGCATAGGCATTTGTTTGAGGTTTAATGGTAGTATTTGCTTCTACGGCTTTTAGTACTTTAGCCTTGGTTAAGTAATACTCAGTACTTCCTATCTTCTTCGTAGTATTATTAACTTGCAGTATTTCTAACATCAACCCTTTAGGCATCACCTTTCTGTCTTTACTATAGGCATCATCACTATAAGAGGCAAAACCTGTAGCCTGCGTTCTAATATGCTTACCCTGCCATATATCATTCAACTTAGTGGGGTCTTGTGTTGCCTGTTTAACAGGTTCAGAAGGAGAGACATACTCGTGCTTAACCAAACAAAAGGAACTGGAATATTGTAAGGTTGTAGTATTCAGTATACTTTCTGGATACTTTTGATTAATGCGATAAGCAATAACCTCGCCATCCGCTATACAACGAACTGGCTGCTCCAAAACACAATGAGCAATAGTATTATTAGTAAAATGAATACCACCATGCCAGAACTGATAACTACCCAATAAATAATGCCCTGATGTTTCTTGAGATAAAATACCGTAAAGCTCTGCGGCTTTATAATCACTGCCATCTTCTTTGCTTATTGGATATTTAACATTCATTATTTGCCCTATTAGTTCTTTATATTCCTTAAACCTTAATTGACTGAGCAAACCTAGCTCTACACAACAAAGGAAATACCAACTCATAAGGACTTTAAAGGCTATCAACAACTCATGGAAATTAGACTAAAGTCTAATAAATTAAAAACATCTGAATTAAAGCCGAATAGATACTGATTAACTGATACAAATAAACTTCTACTACCAAACTACGGGTAAATTATACTTTATAAACAATGATTTTTAATCAAAGCCTGTTACTTACAATACCCTATAAACTGTGTTATATTTTTGATAAATACTCCTAACAAAAAATGAACTTATGGATATTAAGCTCGGTAAAAACGATAAGCGTTATGTACATGGAACAGAAGATGTTTATGACATAATGCAACGCATTTTGCGCCGTGAAAACAAGATAGACAGAGAAAAAGAACACTTCTGGATTATCGGTATGAACGAAGCGGGTTACATCCTCTATATCGAACTGATTGCGTTAGGTACTGTAAGATCTGTTGATGTAGAACCCATGAATGTATACCGCGTTGCTGTGATGAAAAATGCAACACGAGTAATTGCTATCCACAATCACCCATCAGGACGTCTTATTCCGTCTAAATCCGATTTAGACATCACTGACAGACTGATTCAAGTAGGACGTATACTAAATATTCATCTCATAGATCATCTAATTATCAGTACAGAAAACTACGAAAGTTTCAAATCAATGGGTGTCATGGACGAATTAGAGAAAAGCCTTAAATATGTGCCTACTTATCAGGTAGTGGAGCAGATTAGGAAAGAAGAGAAGAAGATTGCGAGGGAAAAGTTAGCATTAGAAAAGGATAAGACAAAAGCTGCTAAAGAAGATGCAAAAATAAAAAAAGAAAGACTAGAAAAGCTTCAACTGATTATGGTAAAAACTCTTCTTGATAAAGGTGTCTCAACTGAAAATATCGCAAAAATTATGGAAGTTACTCCAAAGACAATTGAGAAAATTATCTCTAACTTATAAAAAGCATAAGTTTAGTAAAATAATTTAGCACAATGCATGAGTGTTACCTCATGCTGCTTTAGTTAAAATTTGAGCTAGTACAACTAAAATACAAAATTCTTAGTATTTTTTACTATTAAACTTTATTTTAGATTATATAAACAATTCATATAGTTAGTCATTATTCAAATTCTATATCTTGGTTCATTGTTTGATGAATATCAACTTTAACATTAACATCAAGTTCATTGACTATCCAACCATTCAAATTACAGTTTTTAATAAATTCATCTATTCTATTTATACCATTAATTTCTTTTAATGTAACAACTACACCAAAGCGAACACCTTCACCATCTTTAGGGTTTAGTCTATTATTAGTTTTAATTTCCATTCCCCAGTTTTTATTCTCATACGATTTTCTTGCTTGAGTACCCTTTTTTTTCTTTTCAGCTACATATTTAACATTATCCCATTTTCGAAAATTTGACCTGGCATCAGATTCCAACAGATAACATTTTTCTGAGCTTTCCTCAGCATCTTGATTCTGCTTATCACCTTTAATATCTTGAATTTTTCCTTTATCATTAATTCTTCCAAAATGGAGATTTAACTCAGTATTTGTATAATCAACGCCTTGAGTTCTATTGCATTTAGGAAAATAGCACATTGTTGCTTTTGCAATATATGGATATTTATCATCTTTTATTGGAACAGGAAAATTATAATTATAGGTATTCCACTTTTCACTAACATCTGACACCAAAAATTTAATCTCATCATTTTTTGTCTTAATAATATCTTCTATTCTTATCGGTACTATTCCATGACCGTACAATGCTATTTCATCAAAGGTAGGTTCATCATCCCAACTTCTAGCTGAATCAATAATAATTGCTTTGGCTAGCTCCCTATTAATATTTAAAATATCAATTAAGTAAGATAGTTTTCTAGCAATCCAAGGTGCAGCAAAAGAGGTTCCTGAAACCTTCGTTTCTCCTAACGGTTCATAAGCTCTAATATATTTTTCACGACTTCCACCGTAGTAGCTGACATCTGGTTTGGCAAAAAATGATAAAACAATTCCTTTTCTTGTATATTTTGTTGATAACCCATCTTTTGTTACTGCATTTACTACTATACTATTAATTGAATCTGCTGGAGAGCCTATTTTATTAACATCTTCATTAGATTTATTTGTTCCAGCAACGACAAAAATAACATCATTTTCATATTGAATTTGATCTAATATTGCGGCTTCTGCTGAGATAAAATTATCATTGATTTCTTGATTGCTACCTAATGAGATATTCCAAACTTTAATATCCTTATTCTTTGCTATAATTTCTTTAATCTGTTTTATAATAGTAAAAGAGGAGAATTGTGAGCCAGTTGATACACCAAAATGTCGCACTTTGAATCTTCCACACCCATCATCAAGCCAAGGATTCAGTCTTGGTCCATCAACAATAATAGATGATACTGCTGTGCCATGCTTATAATCATTGAGATTCCTTGGAATACTGTCGTCAACCATATCGTAATATTCAACCCAATTGTTAAAATAAACACGATTGTCAAATAAGGTGTCAATGACTCCTATAGTCGGTTCTATAGTAGGGTTAGGAATGCTAAATGAGTTTTCTTTATACTCTTTAATAAATTCTTCAGGAGATAGTTGAGATAAATCCGTCGTTGCCATTGAAATGAGATAAGGTGCTTTTTCAAACAAGAGTTCTGTTTGGTTTCTATCCAAAAATACTGTTTGATTATCTAATATTCTACTTGATAAAACTTCAATCCCTAGCTTTTTTAATAATTCTTTTGTATCTGTTTTCGTATCATATAAAGTAATGATACTTTGCGCTGTTTGTTCTTCAGGTTTTTCTATTTCAAAATTATCGATATATGAAATATCGGCAATCACTTGTTTAAATTTAGATTTACTGATGGAAAATTTAGAGAATGGTATGCTGTCAATTCTCTTTCTATTCTCAAAAATTGCCTTATCTATTTTCCCTTCAAATACTTCATTTAAAATAATATTTACTTTATTAAGTAAAGTAATACTTTCTTCTAAATCATCAATATTTAGAAAATAAGTGATAATATGTTTAGTTCTATCGCTATTAAATTTAGCCCCAACAATAGCATAATTAGGGTTATCTTCTTTAAATAGTCCAGATATTCTATTGCTTTTTGCTGCAATTTTATTATACAAAACACTAATTAGAATACCATCAAATGGTCTTGTTTCATTTATCCAAAAGTTTTTAATTTGTTCTATTTTTTTTTGTAACCTGAGTAGGTGTTCACTAGTGACTATTTTGTGTCCATTCATGCTAGCACCACCACCACCGCCGATTCTAGATGCTTGAACAAATCTTTTTCCTTTTAATTCCAACACATTATTTGCCATTATTTATTTTCCTTGCTTAACTTTCTTGCTACTGTACTTTTAGGTTCACCTTTCAGTTTTTCAATATCTCTTATTGTAAAGCCTTGTGCATGTAATTTTTCGAAGGTGATTTGTTCAAGATTCCCAATTACACTATTGTATAGCCTCCTCAAGTAATCATAACCATTATTCTCATCACTAAACGCCAAAGAAGTTTTGATAATATTTTTTAGTTCACCAGGATATGGTATTTGATTCGACATATTTAGTATTTTCTTAAATAGCCGGACATCTTTAGAAATACTCTTAAAATTCTTTGAAAAAGCTGAAAAATAAAATTCAGCAACTTCTATTAAATCTTCTTTGCTATATCGATTAAAATTAATTATGGCATCAAACCGTCTGGAAAGTGCTTTATCAAAGTTTTTGTATAAATTGGTTGTTGCAATGATTACAATTTCTTTATTTAGATCGGTCAGTCTATCTAGTTCCCTTAAAATAGCAGAGGTCACACGACCCATTTCACGCACATCATTATTATTTACTCTATCTAATGCAATAACATCTATTTCATCAAACAAAATCACAGTTTTCTCAGGGAAAGGAATTTTATTAATCTCGCTAAATACATTTGCAATATTTTTATTAGTCTGACCTAATTTACTATCGACCAAATTATCAAAATCCACATAATACAATTTTCTATCAAGCAATCTAGCAATATGCTTTACAGCTTCCGTCTTACCTGTACCTGGAAAACCTTCAAATAAAAATTTGTTTATACCAATTTTATGATTAATCGCATTAATTACTCCTTTGATGTCATCCGTTATTTCAATCGGCAAATTAAGTGGCTCTATTGCTTTAACATTTATTGATTTTAAAAATTCACTTTCGAAATCACTTGCCTGTGGAATATAAAGATTAGACTCAGCAATTAATCCCATAATATATTCAGCTAATTGATCATCACCAATGCTATCGAAGCTTCGGGCAATTTCTATTGCTTCATTTCTAAAGGCATTTTCATTTCTTTCAATATGATATTTGATCAAATTTAATACATTCTTTTTTTTCACACAACACATCCTTCATCTTCAATAGCTCACCACTGCTTTAGATTACAACAGAAAATGGGACAAAATAAATATTTATGGGACAATTATTATAAAAAAATCTCAAAATAAAGTAAAGTGCATATCTAAAAATAATTAAGTAAAAATGTGCATTTATTATAATGCATAAACTCTCTTCACATACCTCCCCCTACCATCACCATGTCCCAAATCCATTGAAACCATAGCAAGAGCTTCTTTCTCTGAGTATCCTTGCTCCTGATAGTGCTGCATACCATCATGAGCATAAGCATATCTCAAGCTATGAGGTGATATTGTTCCTCTTAATCCTAATGCTGCTGTGTGATTGCGCCAGTAGGTCATAGCTTGCTTAAGGCTCGGTTTATCAATCAATTTACCGTTTTGTTGATTAGCAATATTTATGGCATAGTCAACAGCTTGTTTTACCTTATCTTGATTAATAATCCTTGTTTGTCGAGGTCTACCACCTTTTGTACCATAAACAACTGTAACGGTATCTTTGCCCTGACTAATCGCTTTCTGCCATGTTTTTAAAGACTGAATACTTTGTACGGCTTCCTCACCTCTTAAACCTAAATAACGTGAAAGCTGTAAGCATGCGGCAATCCCTAATTGATCCTTTTCAATGGATGTTTTGACTATTTCGTAAAACTGCTCATCCGTAATAGCTGTTTTAGTTCCTTGCCGACTAGTATTATGAATATTCAGACTTTGATTAGATAATCGTTCTGAGTTAGCTAATTTCTCTCGTCCTGCCTGTGTTAATGTTTTTCTGATAGCAGACATTTCATTTTGCAAAGTACGTTTACTAATAGCTTGTTCCTGTCTACTTTGTATATAGCCTTCAATATGTTTAGTTTTGATATGGTCTATATGCTTAATCTGAATATTATTAGCTTGCAGATAATCAGCCAACCGTTTAACAATCACCTCACGGTCATGTACCGTTTTAAAACTACCTTTTGCCTGTCTGGCTAACTGTTGTAATGTTCGTTTAATCTTCATTTTGTTTTTCCCTTTCTAACCTTTTCTTTCTATCCCTTTAACCCATTAGGCAAATAAAGGAACGCTTTGTACTCTGATGCCTGCTAATTTGAAAAAGGATACTAATTACTTAGCAACACACTCCCTGTTTACTGCCTTTTTCTTGAACGATACCTGCACCAGAGCGAAACAAAGTTGAGGTGTAGGGGATACGGTGATGTACTCAGTACAACCGCCTGTTAAAAACAGGTAATTCCCACTGGTTTAGGTGACCAGCCTAGGTATCGGTCAAATACTCCTTTTATGAACAGAGAATCTATTGTGAATCAATAAACGGTTAAAAATGGGTGTCAGAATATAGCAAAACAGCATAAAGGCTCATTTGCTAAGGGCTGAAACAGTATTGATTAGCGGCGTCACTTTCTAGCTCTACGCTTAAAAGTGACGCCTTAGTGTAGTGCCAGTCTTAAACTTCAGTGTTATTGATAAGCATCAAAAAGAAAGTAGCAGCTAACGGGACTAAGCTTGCGCAAAGTCCCATAGCTTCTTCGGTTTATTTTGCGGAAATAGCCTGAAGATTGAATGGAGCTAGCTTTGACATAAAAGCTAACTATTAGAGATATAACAAAGCATGGTTAGTTTGTTTTAAAACCGACCAATGCCTTTTTTTGAATAAAAAGCGAATGACTTAAGTAATTATTAAATTAAGCAATCGCATTGACTACAATAATGCTTCCTACTGTTAAAACAGCCCACGCGCAGACGGAAGTTTGGGTCACGTGGGTTCTATCAGCTTGACGCTGAACAGAGACTCCTAAGAACCTGTCTCCCTGCCCCCATTGAAGGGGACTACACGCGTTCCACGAACGCCATGCGTATTTTTATTATAAACAGGCAAAAGCAAAATGCAACCCTATTTTTTATATAATAGCCATTATAAACAACAGGTTATTGTAAATTTTTGAACGGCAATAAACGTTAATGTACGTTATTAAACATACATAGAAGATAAAAAATAGGATGGTTTTATAGGTAACTGTTTATGTTTGATAGGGTAGTCACTACGAACTCTAAACCTCTTATGCGTCTCCCTAGTAGAGTGAGAATTAATTCTCACTCTACTAGGGAGAGATATTAAAACGATTAAACAGCTAATTAGCCAACGTTTAACAACAGAACGTTATTCGGTACTGTTACTGCTGTTTTTTCCATTTGCCAGTTATCTAATCTATCCGCCCATTCCTGCATCATCTTACGTCGTTGCTCAATATACTCTGCATGATTATAGGTTGCCCTGATTTGGTCTTTATCGGAATGGGATAACTGCGCTTCAATCCATTCTTTAGGATAGCCTAACTCATTTAAAGCCGTTGAAATGGTGGCTCTAATACCATGCCCTGTCAGTCGGTCTGTATACCCTATACGCTTTAAGGCCGTATTTAAGGTATTCTCACTGACCATCTGTGTTAAATCATAACGATGCGCTAACAGATAGCGTTGTTTATAAAAACGGCAAGCTAACAGTTCTTCAATAATAGCAACTGCTTGTTTAGGTAAAGGCACAATATAAGGCGGTATCTCTTTAGCACTATTCCTGACACGCTTTTGTAACTGTTTGACTTTATCAGCAGGGATTAACCACAGATTGTTTTTTAAATCAAACTGCTCAGGCATGGCCTGTCTTAACTCACCTGTCCTTACCCCTGTTAGTAACAGTAAATAAATCCCCAGTTGCGTTTGTCTGGCGCCCTGATAGCCTTTTAAAGCCCGTAGAAACTCAGGTAACTCATCCAGTTTCAAAAAAGGATTATGCAGAGTAGGCCGTTGTGGTAAAGCCACAATATCTAAATCCCCTGCGGGATTATGCTCAATATAACCCTCAGCAATCGCATGACGAAAGATTTCATTGAGCCAGCTTCGGCACTTCTCTGCAATAGATAACGCCCCTCGTTGTTCTATCTTACGCTGTACTGCTAAAACATCGGCACGGGTAATATCAATTAATGCTTTTTTACCCAATACAGGTAACATATCCTTATGCAGATAACGTTCTATCTGAATATGTGTGCTTTGCCTCTTACTTGCCCGTTCTAAACCTAACTTCCTAAACTTAAACTCCTTCCACGTTTGCGCATACTCAGCAAAGGTTAACCTGTTTCGTAAAACTTTTGCCTCTGGTTTAATAATGCTTTTTCTGCCTGTGCGTGGGTCAATGCCAGAAGCAATTAAATCCTGAGCCTGTTGCCGTAAAGAACGCGCTTTCTTTAAATCCACATCAGGGTATACCCCAAAAGAGATTCGTTTCTGTGTGCCTTCCCAGTAAAAGCGAAACAGCCATTGTTTAGTGCCGTTATGCTTAACGTTAAGGTAAAGACCTGCGCCATCTTTAAGGGTATAGGCTTTAGCGGCAGGCTTGGCACGTCGGATTGATAAATCGGTTAGCAGTGTCATCGTGCTATATCCTCTTGTTCGTTGTTTAAAGGGTTGTAATGTCAAACTGACTAGGAACAAGGAAACAGCACGGTGTAATAACTGAATATTTACCTTACCTAAAACATATCATAGGAAATAAGGTAAAATACCCAATCAAACTGCTGTCTAAGATGAATATAACGGTGGACTTACTACCGCTCGCCGATGGACTTATCGGTGGACTTAAATGTACTTGCTTTAAGTAGATTTTAATAGTCGGTAATAGAAGAAAAAACGCTGATTAGTTCTATTATTTCAAGGAGTTATAGACTTTATTAGAAGTCTTTGGAAGAAGATTTGGAGCGGAAAACGAGACTCGAACTCAGCTTATAACATGTTGTTTTTACTTAAATTAATTTTTACCATAATGCACTTTGGTGCCATTTATGGTGCCACCTATAATATTTTATCTAATAGGAGATTGTCAATGCATTAACTGTATATTACTTTTAATATTATTTATATAAACCAGTTCATTATTATAGACTTCAAGACTAAATATTAAGCACTTCACAATCTTTCTTAAATACAATCTTCATTGAACTACGATTAGTGATTAAAATACCATCAAAATAAGATAAGAAAATGATATTTTATATTCCAGATGAAAATTTAGTAAGTAAATTTGATTTTCTAAGATTAAATTGGATTAATCATTATTGTTTCTATGATTCTTCTATTTCAAGACACGATTAAGTCTAATAGTCAGCAAGAAGCAGACGTTTACTTTTCAAAAATCAGCACAGCTTTAAATTTTTTAGTATTCTGAGTTCTACGATATCTTCTGGTTTCACAGGTATTGACTGATATCCATCTTGGTCGATTCGATAAGCATTAGGATTAATTAATGCATGAAAAGAGGAAACCAATATTTTTCCCCAAGGATATTCTATAAAAGTTTTCACTTCGTTAGGATCAAGTGAACATCTAACAACCAGTGATTCACCAATTGTTCCAAACTTGAGTCCCAGTGGCTCATCTAGTTCAAAACACATGCTGACTTGTTCTCCACCATACAATCCAAGTAAATATTTGGTCCCACTACACCCAAGTTCAATTTCTGTAAAATTGAAAAAAATGCGGCCATTTCTTGCAGAGCATTGGCTATGATCATAGTAACGTTCCCATCTTTCCTCAATAATTAGAACTTCCTCTTGTGAAAATAGATGCCCATGCTCCCTCAAGAACGTTTCCCTTATTTCCTTACCATTTCGAATCAACAATCCCTTTGAGCGAATGCTTTCAGGTACAGCCCTTGTGTAATGAACACCTATTATTCGATTGTTTCTACAATACAAATCAATGTCTTTAACCAAAGCAGAAATATTACTTTGTTCGACTAATGATTCTGAGAAATCTTGAGAAATACATGAGTTTTCAATTGCCCTAAGCCGAGCAACAAATTCATCAGGAAGATCTAAGGGCTTACAAAGATCTATATTCATATCTGACTCTATCCATTATTCTTTTGGTTTTTCAAACAACAATTTTCCTATCAACCAAATTGATTGTCCAAAGTTTGAAATCAATTGTTCACCCTGTCTCATATATGACTTGCTATCATCAATTCCAGCAAGTTCTATAGCATCTTTGATTTTTGAACTAGTTGGATGTGCATCACCTACACGCATATCATATGCACCAACAATTGGCCCAAAAACTTTACGAGCATTCTCCTCTCCAACTTTCTGGCTTAAAACATCCTGTAACAGCTTGTTCGAACCAAGGTTTTCTTTATTTGAATGTGTTGATAGATTACGGAGCTCACGCACATTAAGTCGATCAGAAAAAACTCGAACCAGTTCTTTAGCTAATCGAAGCAATGATGCTTGATCCCTACTTGCAAATCGGGATATGTTTTTAGTCGCATTAGGATAATCGATCTCATGCGAGAAAAGAGAAACTGCATACTCTTGACGAAACCCATGCTCTAACATTGTCATAACCTTATAAAGTAAATTTTCAACAGCATAAGTAGATGCTACTTGCGCTTTTACTTGCGCCTCCAAGAGTTCACTCGATACCTTACCATCTGGTACAACATTATGGGCGGCCCAAATATGCTGCTCCCATGCAGCAAGGCGAGCAATATCACATGCATAAACGGTAATAAGGTCTGAAGTATTTAATCCAAAATGAATACGATTCCCAGATGTGGATCTGATACCACCAGTTTCTGCTGTATACCAATCGAGAGAAAACCCGCGAAAACTTAGAAGTTCGTTCACAACACTTGAGCGAAACCAAAGCCACCGTCCTATATCTTCATTATTTAAATCGGCTGACGCCATACGTGTTCCATCGGTCTCAACAATGAATTGGGGAAGATTTAAATCTGCATCTCCCCGAACACGTATACTTTGACCTTGATGTTCGATCCATTCATCACGCCAAAACTGGCCTTCAATTTGCACACCGTCAAAGCCACTACGATGCCCCTGCGATTTTTCATAATCGGTATTATTATCATCTTCTGGACCCATGACTGGAGCATCATCGTCCTCATCAATATCAGTTCGCCATGTACGAAACAAAGCCCAGCTCCCTCCAAAGATATCATTTAAACTGCGAATGAGGAGCCCAAACCGTCCATTGTCTCGTTGTTCTTGATGGTTAATTAAATTCGCGTACTCACTATTCTCAATAGAGGCTACATTTTCTACTCTTTGACGGTAGTATGAGAGGCGAAGGGATAGATTCCTTGCTGCCAAATAATCAATGAGAAACTCTCGCTTAATTTCAATGAGCTGCTGTTTACCTTTTTCATCAAGTACCTCCCGGATCACTACAACGAAATTCTCTTCTGGCCTAACCCAATTGTTTCCCTCTTTTATCAGTCGAAGTGCAACAATTAAATCAGGATTTAACACCCATAGACTTTCTCCAATTACTGGCTGAGGGTGATCAAATACAAGGTGAGTTCCGATTGGTTCTTTGTCATTGTATTGGTATTGTTCAATAGAGGAATAATAACCATCTTTGTAAGCATAGGGTTGGGCCGTACAACTTATTCCAATATCCTCCCAACTAAGCTGTTCGGCGATTTCTTTATGTTCTGGAGGAAAAGCTACTGATGCACATAAAAACAACTCACAAACATATCCTATTTCTTTTATATCACCTTGCTCATCATTGATAGATGCTCTTAAAGGAACCCAAGTTGCATTCGAAAAAAATCGGCGAGTTTCTTTTTTTTGAAGAATCCAATCTTGATTCATTTTTTATTTTTCCTTAAAACAATTATTACAACACCATGCAAACAGTAATTGTACTATACAATATCAAATGAACATCCAAGAATTCTAGTTGTTTTTTGTGATTAAACGAAAAGGTTTACTGAGGCTAACTAGAATGATTCGGTCAACAAAATATCTTCTTTATTGAAAGGATAAAAAATATAACTAGCTTCTGAAGGATGCTTACCTTCATCCAATAAGGTATTCCAAAAATCACTATTAAAGCAATCAGACAGATATAAATAACGGCATATACTGATTAACTTAGCTCGCCCGTATTGCTCATCAAACTTACCACCAAACGAACGTTCTAATTCATAGAATGTTTGATATTTTTTCTTCATCGCTAATAAATTAAGATGATTTACTACTGTCAGAACAATTTCTAAAGATATATCAAATGAATCAATATATTCATTTATTGCATGACCAAACTCAGCAGCTTCATCATCGTGTAAAATTGGAAAAACAGAATCATCCCAAGCATACAGATAAGCTGGACTCATATTGTCAGTTACTTTACTCTGAGCCAGTATTTCTAATCTCAATTGCTTAAAACCTCTTTCCACTTTATTCATCTCCTTCAACATATTTATGATTGCACCATATCATGTTCAACCAATATTAACTGTGCCATCACTAGCGATTAAAACACCACCACAATCGACCTTACTACCTTCAATGGCAACCGCTTTCCTGTTAATAAATACTGAAGAAGAACCTATAGCAATTCTTCTGGTATGGGGCAAATGATTAGCATCTGTGTATGGAGCTAAAGCGTCACCAACACGAGCAACTTTTCGCTTATTAATGGTCAGTCACATTTTAAGAGCCTTCGATTATAGATAATGAACCAGAGTATTTAAATGAACTCAGAAAAATCTCCAATATCCATTCGCTGAACCATGTAACTAATTGAATTACCAAGGTCAGGTGGTCATTCAAGTGGTCTCCTCTTTCTATAAAAAATATAGTGATTACAATGTCTTATTTTTATTGTTCCTACATTCAATTACTATTCTATAAAGATGTTCTATATTAGTAATTAACTCTGCATGTACTGAGTTAAATTGGCTATCAAGTGGTGGCTTAATGTCTTTAAAACTACCAAAATCACTTTTATTAGCTGTAAAAAATATTATTTTTTGACTAAATCCTTTGTTCCGCAGTACATTACATAAATCGAGGAAGCATTCGATAATTTCACAATCTTTTGGTTCAGATTTTCCTCTTTTTGCTGGAGCCTCACATTTCCGAACCCTATTCATTGCTTTTATGGAATACTCACCTATTCTCTGAATTAAAAAAGAAGTCTTAAGAAAGTCATCGGATAACTGTTTTATTTTATTTGCTATATTTAACTGTTCTATAGGTGGTGTAATATGTGATGTGCCTAAAAAAGAGTTAGCCGTTTTTAAAATGACATTAACATTCCTATCTACTCGCTTTATTTCTTTATTTAGAGTTTCTGTCACAGCATTAATATTATCTTTCCATTCTTCGTAGACATTTTCGCAACTGACTAACCAACAGTCATTCTGATGTTGCTCTAGCAAAATTAATATTATTTCTAAATAATGCTCAGGAAGGTAATCTATATGTATCGAATTTAGCATATTCAATATTGAGCATGTATCAAAGAATAATACTGGTAGCGATTTTTCTTTGATTTCATTACTAATATCTTCAACATTACGGTACATATTATTCTTGTTCCATAAACTCAATTAAACTCTGAGCAAATTCAAATTCTATAACAAGTTCATTGGCCATCCTTTCGCTCCATCCTTGTTCAAGTAATACTCTCTCCAAATAACCACTATCAATATCTTTTTTAGTTCGACATACTTCAATGATAAAACTAAACCATCTCTTTTGATCGAGAGGATGAGAACTCCCCGTTGATTGATTGGCACAAGTTGAAAATGTTCTAAGTAACTTAGCACCGTGCTCACCAAAAACATCAATATCTTCAATTTCCCCTGATGTTACCTCAATATCCACCCTTCTTTTTTTAGCAACTTTTGATAGATATGAACTATAAAATTCATCTAATATCCCATTATATTCTTCATAGCTCAATGAGCCTGATACAATTGGAACGATGTTAGGCACATACCAACAATTGTCTTCCTTTTTGAGAATAACTAGCCCTGCTGATGGTAAATGTTCAGTTTCGCTACGTTCAAAACAATACATTTTATCCTTATTCAGAAAACTGAATTGCTCCTCTTTCTCTGGTACTCGTCTCCAAGGAAACACTATTTGCTCTGATAATTCATTGATAAACTCTACTAACTCAGAATCAGCTAATTTAATATAAAGATCTTTAAACCTCTTCATGTCTTCCTCCATTCAATAAATGCTAGATTCATTATGAAATATTAAAAAATAAAATAGAAGTAACATAGTAACTTATACTCATTACCAACAAATATTTATAGAACTATTATATATAGTTTAGTTTGAATATCACTAAAACAAGATTTGCTTAATTTAACTGTAAATTTTTTATTTTAATGGAGCTCGAAAATAAGTTTCACTGATCAAATTCTTAATTAAAAATAACAAGGTATGGAATTAATTATTTTTTATGAAATATTTTGTAATAAGTTAATAAATAGACTTTTTGTCTTACTGTTTAAATAACCAGTATCATTCCGCTAGAACGAAAAATATTAAGTTACAAAGGGGATTTGGCTGATGTTTAGCACCGCTAATGAAGTCATCTATACGCTGGACGTTCAGGGGTTAGAGGAAGCAGGACTACAGGTCCTAAGTTTTGATGGAATAGAAGGGATAAATGCCGAATACGCATTTGAGATTACCTTAATTCATAATCATCTTCGGTTTGATATTACAAAATTACTTTCCAGATCTGCTTATCTTTCATTTACCGCAGATAAAAGCCAAGGCGTGCATGGCGTAATTCATTCCGTCAAGCGTGGTGCAGTTGGCAACCATTATGCTCAATTCAAAGTAATCTTAGCGCCTAAATTCTCCCACCTTTATAAAAGAGTTAATCAAAGACGTTGGGTCGAAAAAACCGTACCACAAATTATAACTAGCATACTCACTGAACATGGGATGCAAGAAGGTGACAACAATGGCTTCACCTATAAGCTAAAAGAAATCTACGAACCACGAGAATTCTGCGTTCAATACGATGAGAGCGATGCTGATTTTATTCATCGCCTATGTGAAGAGGAAGGATGGGGTATCACCTATAATTTTACCAATAGTTCTCATCAAATGGTATTTAGCGATGCACAGCCTTTTTTCCCATCAATCACTGAGTCAATTGATTATGCCAGTGACACAGGTTTTGTAGCAGACTACCCAGTAATCAAACGTTTTGATGTTGGATTAAGTAGTGCTAGTAAATCAGCTAGTTTTAGAAACTACAACTTTACCACTATGAAAATCCCTGAAGGCACGGCGGAGGGACTACTCAGTAAAAAAGCCAATAACGCTACTGAGCCAAACTTAGAAAGCTATGATTACCCTAACCCACATCTAAATAAAGCCAAAGCCGATTACTACGCTAAAATAGAGATTGAACGTTTAAGAGCCAGTCATATTTTAGCGGAAGCGCTTTCAGAAGTACCTACTCTTCATGCGGGTTATTTCTTTAGTGTTAATGACTATCCACAACTAGATACACTTGATACAACCCAACCTTGGTTAGTTAAACAAATTCGCCATCAAGCAAGACAGCCACAAGTTTTAGAAGCGTGGGGAGGAGAGGGGTCAGCTAGCTCAACCAGCTTAGAAATTATTCAACAAACCCTACAAAAATACTTCCGACACCCTATTGCTGAAGAATTAGAATTTCCTTACGAGGACTATAAACAAGGCTATCGCAACTGCCTAGTGGCTACCCCACAAGAAGTCACCTACCGCCCGCTACGGCTACATAAAAAGCCACAAGTACTTGGTTCACAAACAGCTATAGTCACTGGACCAACAGCAGAAGAAATCTACTGTGATGAATACGGCAGAGTAAAAGTTCAGTTTCATTGGGATCGTGAAGGAAACTACGACGAAAACTCAAGTTACTGGGTACGAGTTGCAAGCAACTGGGCGCATGATGGCTATGGTACTGTAGTCATTCCTCGTGTAGGAATGGAAGTAATGGTCAGCTATTTAGAGGGAAATCCCGATGAACCAATGATAGTGGGAGCCTTACATAACGGTGTTAACAAAGTCCCTTATGATTTACCTGCCAATAAAACCAAAAGTGTATTTAAAACCTCATCTTCCAAGGGAGGAGTGGGATCAAACGAACTACGAATAGAAGATAAAGCAGGTGAAGAACAAATCTTTGTACAAGCCCAAAAGGACTTTGACCAACTCACCAAAAACAACCATACCGTACAAGTTTTAAATAATTCCCACCTACAGGTTCAAAACGAACACAGTGAAACCATTGTAAAAAACCGCTACACCAAAAATGAAGCTGAAGAACATCACCTCACCCAACTAGATCGTAAAACTCAAATAATGATGAACGACCATACAACGGTAGGTATGGCACAACATACCACAATAGGTACTGTGCAAACCATCCAAGCAGGTCAGGAAATTCATATTAAATCTGGCATGAATTTAGTGATAGATGGTGGTCTTAGCCTTACCTTAAAAGCAGGTGGACAACATATAGTGCTTAATCCTGCCGGCATCTGGATGACCATGCCCGTATGGACAGGTGGTGTACCGGTGGAAGGTACACCCGCAGTACCATTATTACCAATGAATAAAGAAAGAGGCATTGTTGCTACAGTTTCACCGAAAACCCAATTAACTTCATTAATGCAGAAAAAATCACGTTGTTTAATTTGTGAAGCTGCTGCAAAATCTTCTGAATGGATAAGTTAATGAGGGAAATTAAGTGAACGAATTATCATTATTAGGCATGAAATATCAGGAAGTATTAAAAAACTTACCTTGGCAAAAAGAGACGATTAGTTTATTGCTAGATGGTATTAATGTAAAAAATATTTTTAAAGTAATATTTTCAGTACAACCAGTTGCAAAATTTGAAGTATTATATCTGCAAACACGTTTTCATGAGTTAAAAGAAGTTTCACCTTGTTTAATCAAAATTGATAGCCCAGCGAGTCCCTACTTACAAAAGTTTTTTGCTCATTTAGATGATGAGTGGGGCTATATAGTTACTAGTGACCGACCTTGGGACGAACAAGTTAAACATCTAAGAGATTTATTAGTTGTTCTAATGCCGCCAAATAATCAACAGGTTATGTTAAAGATAGCAGATCCGTTGGTTGCAACAGAATTGTTTAAAATAGCACAAGAAACAAATAACCAACTATTTGGTCCTTTTAATCATATTCTAACCACAGATATTCTCAACCAAGAATTTCATCATTACCAAAAGTTAACTAAAAATATAATACCATTAACCCTGCCATACACACTTACTGAGTCAGAAAATAACGCACTTGATAAAGTAGATATTAAACGCAGTCAACAAAACCTTTATCAGCATATGCAAACCTATTTTCCTGATTTTTTAAATCATTACCCTAAAAAGCAACGTAGATTAGCAATTAATCATATTATCGAAGAAGCTGAACAGCTAGGTTATAACAGCCCAATGACACAAGCGTTTTATCTAAATATTTATGGCTATTTAGGCGATAACGCACTGCAAGATCATCCCCAAATAACACAACTCATTAAAGAGCAGAATATTGAGTCACTAAAATTAGCTGCACAACGAGCACAGCAAATTTCAGTACAACAAGCAAGTAAAGGAATAGCATAATGACTACAGATGTAGAAACCAAATTAGACACAACTAAGCTAGATCCTAATGAAGTAGCAGCAGGGCTAGATGCAGGGGCAACTACAGAGCCAGCTAGTTGTCCATTAATGGCCGATACAGTTCAACTATTGCCTATCCGTTATGCTTATGTCGAGAACTTAGATCCTTTTAAAGAGGCAAGAAAAAAGCCACTACCAGAAACAACTACAAATACTAATGAGACATCAACAAAAGTAACTACAGAAAATACAGAGTCAGAGCAAACATACTTTGGAGCTAATTTAGAAGAAATTGTTGTTTATCCGCGCCCTCATCCAATAGGTTATCGTTTAATTAGAGATGGATGGTTATATATTGTAGAAGTAGCAACAGACTCTCGTATTTATGAATATGTATTAAAAGATGGTGTGGTTACCCAAAGAACTTATAAGGGAGGAACGATGAGCAATGCCAATCGTTCAACTTATGAAGGTATTGAACAACGCACTGGTAAAGATAAAGCACTTGTATTTAAAAAAGATAGAGTACTGTATGTCGCTTTTTCAGAAGTGCAATGGACTAACAGAAAATGCAATCAAGTGCTAAAAACGGAAGAAAGAAAACTATTGATGCAAGAAATTGACCTAAGGGGTGTTAATTGTGAGCATCAAAATGATCATTTAATCACTAAAGAAATAGCAGAAAAATACATCGCAGAAGTAGCAGAAGAATATAAAGCACCTAGCTATGATGTAGAATTTAAAGAAGAAAAAACAGCTTACAGTTGGGAAAATAAAGATATTTCCAACTTTAAAAAAGTACCAATAGGCAAACTTACAGCCCAAGTTGTTCCAGAATGTCAAAAAGGTAACTACCTATTTATGGTAGTAAATGACTATATAGGAATGATGCAAGACCTAGCTAAAGAACAAGATATGGTGACAGATTGGTTGGGTGATTGGTCAGAAAAAAATGATAACTCATTAAAATATAACGTCGGCAGCTATATAGATTCTACCTTAACCATTACAGCAAATAATGCTACCAGTAAAGGCGCAAGCGATTGGATTAATGAACTGACACCTGAACAAAAAGAAAAACTGTTCGACTATGTAAACTACAAAATAGAATTTGACAGAATAGAGCCATTTCTATGGCACTACAAATATGATGAAACCTATGATCGTTTCGAAAAAGATGGCCGTACTGACAAATTCTATGAAATGGATGCTGAATTATCAGCAAAGAAAAAGGCCATGTTAGCTTCTATAGGAGAAAAACAATACAAAGAACATGAACAAGAAATAGAAGCATTAGAAGAGGCACAAATTAAATACCTACATGGAACATTTTGGGGAACTCGAGGCTTAAATCAGCTTGTAGATACAGTCAAATTAAAAAAATATCTTGATATCGAGCGCCCAAAATATAAACGCTGGCAGAATCGGTTAGGTACAATAACAGCCGCTCGTGTAAAATTATTTACTGAACACTTTTACATGACCACATGGTATTTTGACAGTGATGTAGATGACCAACACAAGGATGTACTATTAATCGAGCAAAGCTGCACACATAATATACTGCGTAATGATTACAGTATTGATACAATAGCCAAGTATTTTAATGAACATCCCTACTATATTTTCCCTGCTTTTCAAACTAACTACACAGCAGAATATTATAATAAAACACGACCTAAAGTAGCTAAATGGCTTAGAGATACAAAGAAAGTGTTGGATGCCTATACCTCAGGGAAAGGAACAGATTTCCAAGAGCTAGAAAAAATCATGGACAAAGCTTACTGGAAAAAAATTCTGGAAGCGCCTGTCTCTATTCAGGATATTCAAAAACTACGACAACTTAATTATAGTCAGGCAATCTACAATACCTTAACAGATATTCTTGATGATCTCAGTAATCCACGTGCTACAGCAGCGGCACAAAAAGCCATCACCAGTAATTTACAACAGTTAGAAAATATGGTGAACAAACTGTCATTAGCACAACGTGCTAGTTTTTTAATTGATATTAAACAACATGGTTATGTTGAAATAAATGAGTCGCCTATGGCGACTAAAAAAGCACAAGCGCATATTGATGTTAGCTTAACAATCCTTAAAAATATCCAAGCGAATAAACAAAAGATTGCCCAATACACTAAACAACGCAAACAGCTTTATAATCCTAATTCTATGGAATCTAAAGGTCTATCCTATAAGGTAAGAAAAGATAAAATAGCCAGTTTAAAAGCAACCATTGCTAAACTGCAAACAGAAAATACTAGCTATATCAAAGCACTAGATAATCGCCAAGCACAACTACAAACATTGGTTAGCCCCCTACAGGCGGGAGAAGTACCCTTTAGCCTGCGCTTTACTGTACCTGCCGAACAGCAAAAAATGCTAAATTATGAAAAACAAATTCTGGCCAGTAAATTTTATGGCAATGATGCAAAAGGAGTATATAGCGCTGTCAAAAGCACCAATGTGCCAATAATTCTTTTATGCTTAAATGTTAAAAATTTAATTACTGTTTGGAATAAATATGAAAAAGATAAAGAGTTAGGGGAAATAGTTAGAGGACCATTAACAGCTAGTATTCTAGGTACTATTAGTGCAACTTTATCTGTAATACAAACCTTTCATACCAGTTTAATTAAACAAGCTATTACTCAGGTAGAGGGTATTTCTTCTAAAACCGCTGGTGCTGTATTAGCTTCAAAATTAAGTAAAGTCAGCTTATTACTTACAGGTTCTGCACAAATTATAGGCGGTATTGCTAGCTATATTACCTTAATTGCCACCCATCAAAAATGGATAGAAGCTATTTACGATGGTGATACCGCCAAAGCCGCCGCTGCAATTAGCGTATTAGCAGGTAACTATGGCAATGCAGGGGTAAGCACTGTAGGAACTATTCATACCGCAATAGCCGCCCGTGGTCTTTATAAAGATATAAAAATAGCTAAAATGGCTGTGCGTACTGCTTGGGCAGTAAGGGGAGCTAAGTTTGCCACCAGTATTGCTAGGTTAACCCCAGTAGGCTTGGGTTTTACGGCGCTGCAACTCATTGGCGAGTTTGCCTATAATTACTATAACCTCTCCGACTCGCAAGAGTGGTTTGAGCGTTGCTATTGGGGGCGTAAAAATAAAGGTTGGAACCAACAGCAACATAACCAAAAATTAGCGGAAGCACTACTAAAACCCTCTATTGCTGATCAAGGTGTAGTAGTAGATAATGGTCAACATTGGCGAGTATTACAACTTATTATTCCTGGCCAGCTAAGTCAAAGTTTACAAGATCGCCCCATTGAATGGGAAGCTATGTGGTTTCAAAATGGTATGGATTACCCTCATAAAGATACCCAAATAGGCGAATACCTTTGGCAACACAGTAAAATTATTAGCCCAGCACCTTTAACTATTGAATGGCGTTTACCTTGGATCGATAAAGCTGATTGGTCAGAAATCTATCATAGTAATACCCTCTTTATTAGGCTCTACCATACCCCAGATATGGCAACGGAACCTTTAAATAGTGATAAGCAAGCTATTGCTTATCGTATCCCTTTGCGCGCATGGGATAAGAAAAATAAAGAGCAGACAGACTTTATAAAACCAGAAAAAGGCTCTAAAATCCCCAAAATTGCTGAAAAAGTAACCTATAAGGGAGAGATTAATGGCTAATACACAAGTACCTATTGCAGGGGATTATAAAAAAACGCCTGTTACTGAGTATTGGTGCTTAGCACCTTTACCTATTCCTACAGGTTATCCTGCTATTCCCCAACAAGTAGATATAAAAAAGGCGACTAAAACTACCTTAGATCATGGTAAAGCCGATTACTGGAATTTTGAGTTTGGTACTCGCTTTGATTTTACTATGTGTTTTGTAGTATTTATAAGTTTTGTGATAGTACATATCTTTTTCTTGTTTACTGATATGAGTTTTTATGGAGGTTTTCAGATAACTTTTATAGAAGTTTCTTATAGTATGTTACCTTATTATTTTTTTGGTGTTGGTGGCACATTTTTATTTTTATTAATAATCACTATTTATTGTTATTTTAAGCAAGCCACCCAAGTACCCTTACGTTTTAATCGAGAAAAAAGACAAGTCTGTGCAGTAGTAGGTAAGCGTATATTAATAGCGCCATGGGAACAAGTAAGCGCCCAAGTAGAATCGGCGTTATTAGTTACTCCCTACAGTGCCACCGAAAATAGTAGTCTAATTATTCAAATACCTGATACTGAGCAAGGTGAAGTAGCCACCTTTACCATGGGCTATGCAGTAGACGCTTTAGCTATTGCTGATTGGGAAGCTATTCGGGTATTTATGGAACAGGGTTTAGATACCCTTAAGCAACAAGCTAAAACCCCTGAACAACTAACCCCCGATGCCCTAAAAAAATTAGAACAAAATCCACAACCAACAGCCGAATACTATGAAAAGCTAACTGAACAATACCAAGAAGGCAGCATAAAATACTTTTATGCCCTTAAAAATCTAAAGAAATACCAAAAAAATGGTTATTGGTTTTGGATTATCTGCCATATTTGCAGTGGTTGGACAATACCTTGTCATGTAGCTGAATGGCTAAATCGCCACCCCTATATTAAGCGCCCTGCGGCAATGAAAAAATGGTCGCAACCCATCCCTCAAGAGCAATGGGCAAAACCTTCAGAAGACTTATTAAAACAAACTCAAACCTTAACCATGGCCTATGGTAAAAAGGGCGTGAACAACTTTCAGGATTATTTTGTTAAACAAACTAAAGAGAAATAACTGTATTAGGTTAAAGCTTAGAGGCTATGAAATTTGTTGTTATTTGCTATAGAAATTTCTTAAGGCACTAAAACTCCTAAATAAGTAACCTATAAAAGAGAGATTAATGGCTAATACACAAGTACTTATCGCAGGGGATTATAATAAAACGCCCGTTACTGAGTATTGGTGCTTAGCACCTTTACCTATTCCCACAGGTTATCCAGCTATACCACAACAACTGGATATAAAAAAGGCGACCAAAACTACACTTGATCATGGTAAGGCAGATTATTGGAATTTTGAGTTTGGTACACGTTTGTCTTTTACTATGTGTTTTGTAGTATTTATTGATTTATTGATATCACATATAGCTATAATATTTGCTTCCAAAGCTTCTTATGGGAGTTTACAAAGAGCCTTTATTTACACGTTTGATGGTTTTTTACCTTATTATATTTTTGGTGTAGGTGGCACTTTTTTATTTATGGTTGTTGTAGCCATTTATATGTATTTTAAACAAGCTAGTCAAGTACCCTTACGTTTTAACCGAGAAAAAAGACAAGTCTGTGCAGTAGTAGGTAAGCGCGTATTAATAACCCCATGGGAACAAGTAAGCGCCCAAGTAGAATCGGCCTTATTAGTTACCCCCTACAGTGCTACCGAAAATAGTAGCCTAATTATTCAACTACCCGATACCGAACAAGGTGAAGTAGCCACCTTTACCATGGGCTATGCAGTAGACGCTTTAGCTATTGCTGATTGGGAAGCTATTCGGGTATTTATGGAACAGGGTTTAGATACCCTTAAGCAACAAGCTAAAACCCCTGAACAACTAACCCCCGATGCCCTAAAAAAATTAGAACAAAATCCACAACCAACAGCCGAATACTATGAAAAGCTAACTGAACAATACCAAGAAGGCAGCATAAAATACTTTTATGCCCTTAAAAATCTAAAGAAATACCAAAAAAATGGTTATTGGTTTTGGATTATCTGCCATATTTGCAGTGGTTGGACAATACCTTGTCATGTAGCTGAATGGCTAAATCGCCACCCCTATATTAAGCGCCCTGCGGCCACGATAAAATGGTCACAACCCATCCCTCAAGAGCAATGGGCAAAACCTTCAGAAGACTTATTAAAACAAACTCAAACCTTAACCATGGCCTATGGTAAAAAGGGCGTGAACAACTTTCAAGATTATTTTGTTAAACAAACTATAGGAAAATAACCATGTCATTCCAAGCCTTAATTGCCGCTTTTGTATTCGCTGCTATTAGCTATGTAAATTTCTTTGTGCTTACTAGCTCTTTTTTTACTATTCTTACAGGTATAGCTACAGCTATTATTGCCCTATTTGCGTTAGTGGCAAGTATTATGATGTTACTCTCTAAACCTCAAGAAACAGAAGAGGTTAATAGCACTGAGCAAGCTACTCCCAATATTAATAATAAAGAATAATGCCCATTGTATTAGATAAAGCTAACTATAAAACGTTTATTCCTAAGAAGTTATATAAAGAGCTAGAGTAGCTAGTTAATTATTTGGAATTTTTTGCTTTTGAACAACCTAGTTTTTGTCCTCATTGTGCTTTCATCAGCTTTTATCGAGCGGGAATCCAACAACGGCTAGATTTAAAACTAGAACGCTATCATTGTGGTCATTGTAAGAAAAATTTTACTCAATTGAGCAATACCATTTTTCATCGTACATATGATTTGGAAAATGGGTCGAAATAGGCTAACTTTACTTTGTTGGCCTTACAAAACGAGAGATTGCCAGTAGTCTTAATATGACCTATAAGTCTATTAGCTTTCGCTGCCATGCTATTGATCGTTATATGCAACAAAACTATCCTAAGCTCTATGACTGGTGGCGTAAATGTCAGGAACGAGAGGATTTGGCCTTTACTAAAGACATTGAGCATCAAGCAACGATTTTTTTAAACTGGTTAGATGAACGCATCAACAAAAAAGACTATTCCTGCCCAAATGCCATAAGCCTATGCTGAAATCTAGCAAAACCGTTCTGCGTCCATTATTTGTCTTTAACCGCTGTCGGGTTTATCACAACGCTTTAGAAGGAACTCGATTAAAAGGACCACCGCAAATTCATTTTTGGTTACTTTATGCTCAGCAGTCTATAGAAGGTAATGGGTGTAAAGATATAAATAGGCTTATTAAACTTGGTAATGCCGCCGCTCAATCTTGGCGACCTATATTTATCCTTCAAATGCAAGATTTAGGACTGACTAAGCTAGTACAATGGATAGATTGGCAGCGTAAAAGACGCTGTGCTCAAGTATTAAAAATCAATAAGTGGCTTAACAGTTTTGACAAGCTAGCCTAAATTCATCCATTAACTCGCAAATTCCCAGTACAGCGACTACATTCAATAAATATAACTTACCTGAAAATTTACAACGAAAAAAGACGGTCATAGGGAGGCATAACCGTCAAGGAGCAAAGAATTTATCGTTTTTCGTTTTGAGTGTTTAGAGTAGTGTTTTAACTCAAAATGTAAATAAGGAAAAATGAATTATTTGCGCTACCTCTAACTTTTGAGCAAATAAATGGTTTCCACCAGAACGACTCCCTATCAGGCGATGATTGCCCTATTGAAGAAAGCTCGAATTCAAAAAAAGCTTTCCCAAAGAGCCGTTGCCAAACTATGTGGCAAAAGCCAATCCTACGTTACCCAATATGAACGCTGTGAAACCCGTTTAGATATTATTGATTACTATGGCCTAGCCAGACTGTTAGACGTCACTGATGAACAAATAATAAAAACACTCCATAGATACTATGATGAACATCCTATTGATAAGATTCTCAATGACCAGAAAAAAACCAACTAAATTTTAGCAACTAATAGTTCACTTAGTCAGATGGACACCAAAATTGCTAAATTCCAATTAAGCGGCAAAACTGAGCTAAAGACCTAATATGTTGACTACAGCAATGTTAGATCCTTCAAAATCTTTAAATAGTGTTTTAATAGCCTCTATTTAGTATTTGGGAACTATCTATCGTCCAAGCGGTTAAGAGAAATAAATTATTTTTGGATAGCACTTTGAATTTTCTTTAGCCTTCGAATTGTTTATCTTCAAAAATATTTAACTGTCTAAAGTTTTCACCTATGAGGTTCTGCACTTCTTCAAAGCTATGTGACAACAATTGCATTTGATGTTCTGATTCTGCCTTATTTTCTGAAAGAGTAACTTTCAAAGATATGCTATTAAAAGTGTCTAAGCATTTTCTAAGTTTTTCATCTTCAATACGAGCTTTTAATTTAATAAGCTTTGCTTTAGTTGCTCGTAATAATTCATCTAAATCATCTGGAACGCTAATTTTTTTCCACTCTGTCCCTTGATTATAATTATGTATATCGTTGAGCTGAATTTCCGCAGTTTTTCTACTTATATTGTCTATAACATCTTGTAATTGAATAAGCGTTTCACGTTGAAATTCTATTCTTTTTAAATAAAGTGTTGCATATTGCTGTTCTTTTCTAGCAGTTCGTTCTCTTTTTAAGAGTCTAAAATCAGCCAAATAACTTGCAAACATTGTCAATAAAGCACCTATTATCAAAGATAATACAGGAAGTAAATCTTTAAAAAACTCCCACATAGTCACTCCCCTGTAGCTATTTTGTCCAAGTATTTTAATGTTTTATTAAACTATGCTAGCATTATTTCAATTTTCTTTATACAAACTGCATTATTTAATTAAAGGCTTGTTTAAGCTATTTTCAGTTAATAACTTACCTATAGCTTAATTAAATAATCTAGCTAATGACTTATCAGCAATAAAAATGATAAATAAGCATAATCAAAAACCTAATTAATTAGTTTTATATATCTATCCCGAATTCCCGCTATGTTAGACGCTAAAAATCGTCTAGACATAGCGGGAATTCTGTATCAGCTCAATATTACGCACTTTTTTGACGCACATTTAGCGCAAATAAACTTCCGTGATACTAGGTCTAAAATGCCCCATCTCTTGACTTACCGTTTGTAATGCTTGTTCTCTGTTTAAACCACAATGTACTTGCAGCTCTATCATCCGCCGTTGTGCATAACTATGCCGTAATCCATGAGCACCGTTTGACCAACCTAATGCCCGTTTTGAGGCCGTCGAGAAAGAACTGGACCAACGATTGCCACCATTAATCCCATAGTGCTGTTGATAATAAATATGCCTATCCGTTATGGTTATTGGCTCAACTAATCTTAGTTCCTCTAAACGATTAGCTAAATGGTGAGGTATTAATACTTCCCGTATCAGGCCACCTTTACCCTGTACCGTATAAAGCACACCTTCACTCCCTACAAACTTACTGGCTAAAGCAGGTCGCTTATCGGCTGTTCTTTCTGTAATGGGGAGGAGGGTAAGAAGTTCATGAGCACGTAAACCAGCGTTATAAGCTAATTCTGTTGCCAGTGCGTTTGGAGGTGTTTGTGCTTGGACAATCAATTCTACTTGTGCTGATTTATAAGCACGGGAATGAAGAATTTGCGTATGTTCAGACTTAATAACAGGCAAACGCTGGTCAGGTTCAAGCAAATGGGTAACCTGTTGCATCATCAACTGAATAGCCTGACGCTCCATATCCAGTGTTTTTTGCCCTACTTCCTCAGCACGCTGCTCCAAATAAACTAACGCCATAGCAGGTGTTAACTGACGCAGACTAATACGACTATCAATACAATACTGTGCAACCTGTTTTAACGCTCCCTCATAATTACGTACCGACCCAATAGAACGAACAATAGAACCCTGTAACTGCTTCATCACAGAACCAGCTTGTTTATCTGCATTGGCAAATTTACCCATGCTGCTTGGCTAACCAACGGCTAATCGTACTAGGCGCTACCTTAACATGACGTTGCTGTAACCAACGCTGTAAATCAGCCACACTTGCACCATTAGCATACAAAGCCAATAAAGCACTTTCATAACGCATTAACTTAGAAACACGTCGCTTACGTCTAATAGCCTGCTGCTGTTTTAAACCAGCCACCACAACCTCAGCATCAAATACGGTTATAACCATAAAGCCCTCTCTTTATCTCTTCCTCTCTTTACTCATCTTTTTCTTCTTTCAACCTTGTAAGAACAACAAAACCTAAACAACAGATTCAGCGACTACTTAAAGCCTATTCGCCCCAGTTTCACCTTAACGTAGTGCGGCTCGGACCGTTCACGCCTTAACGTTTCGTTTTGAGAGAACGAACAAACTCAACTAGCCGTTGCAGCGGCCTATAAAAAGTCTCCTAAGAAAATTAGTGATGAAAATACATGCCCAAAAAGCAATAAAATACGCACCCAAAAAATAGGCTTATACAATTGCTTGGCTTGTTTAATTAGTATGCGGAAATATAGCAATAGAGAATCGAACTAGCGTTAAGTTATAAAGCTAACTGACAAAGATAATGACAAATAAAACAAAGCATAGGTTATTTTGATTTAGACGAATGCTTATTTTTAAATAAAAAACGTATTACTTAAATCAAGTAATCGCATTGACAAAAATAACGCTCCCTCTGTTAAAAAAACAGCCCACGTAAACGGGAGTTGGATCGTGGGAATCCCGTTCAGATAATACTAAACAGAATGGTACAACACCCTCAAGGGGTTACGCGCACACAACAGGTGCATAACGTAACTATTATTATAGACAGGCAAAACTTAAATGCAATAGCAAAACCGAAAAATAACAAATGTAAACAATAGCTTGCTTTAAATTTTTAAACAACAATGTATGTAAAAAGACGCTAATAAACCCACATAGAAGATAAAAAATAATTATTGAATGATTAACTAATACAAATAAATAGATGACTACACTAACTAAACACAAATTTAAAAAAGAAAAATACAAAACACATAGCTAAGGAAGATAATATACTTATCAATTAATTGGAATAAATATACTGTTTGGTCAGCTAAAAACTGAAGGGGATAGCTATGACAAAGCGTAATAAAATCTTTAAATATGCAAAAGAGAAATATGGTAGCAAACTTGACTATCCTTGGAAGAAATACCCAGACTATGCCGTGTTAAGACACACTAACACCCATAAATGGTATGGACTAGTGATAAATATCCAAAAGAAAAAGCTTGGGCTTAAAGGCGAAGATAGTATCGATATAGTAAACTTAAAAATGCCACCTGAGCTTATTGGCTCTTTGCAGCAAAGCAAAGGCTTCTTACCTGCTTACCATATGAACAAAGAACACTGGATAACCATTTTACTAGACGGCACTGTAGCTATGGAAGAAATTTATAATCTAATCGACATGAGTTATAAACTAACAAAAAAATAAGTAAGTGCTTAAGATTACTCTTCAGCAAAAATAGAGGCTGTTAATTAGATTTGCATAGACTATAACTAACACTACTCCATAATGAAATACGATCAAACATGATAGGCAGCTAAGAGCGAGAAGCGGAAACAACAGGCAGCTTGAAAAGCGACTCATTAAATAACTGATTGACAATGAGTATCACTAATTTCACACTCCACCAGTAACGTTATTAGCCAAAATCCCATAACCAGAAGTGGCAGGATATCAACGACAGGCAGCTGGGGCAAACGTCTCAAGATGAGATTTTCCAGGTCATCTACAGCATGTGTAATAAAACAGTTCATCCATCGACTGATGTATATTACTGACTTATAATGTTCTTGTCTTTAGCAAAATGGATGGAAACAAATGGGAAGTTATGCATATGATTATCTTAATGACTCACTGCTTTTAGACGGTACTCTAGTTACACGAATGTACCATGGCATATCAGATGCAGCATTAGAGAAAGAGTTACGTGATTATCGAGAATATTGTCTAAAAGTACTTCCAGAAGTGCGCGAAACCGTAAAGACAGTTAATGGCTCGGTTAGTTGCATGGCGACTAATACAATGTCACTTATTACATATCTTAAGCAAGCAGCATTGTACTTAGAAGAAGCCATTGTATCTGACCCTATCTTTGAACTAACAGATTTCAGAACATCTTCAACAGAAGCCATAACTTCATTCATGGGTATGGCGACAACCCCAAAGATTGACCGTCAAAAATTAGCTGAAGCTGCTATCAGGCTCATTGAATTGCGTCCATTGGTAGCAGGTAGTTACGTTAAACTATATCCTGTAAGCTTCGAATTGGAACGTGGTACAGAGCTCCCCCTTCTCTACTCTGAAGTTGGTTTCGAAGATTGCCTACCACCAAATATCTTGAAGCAATATAAATTAAGTGCCAATGTACATAGTGTTGAAAACGACAATGGACGTATGCTTGTGATGAGAGATTTGTATCTCTGCCGTAACATCAGCATTCATTTTGAAGGTATGAGAGGCGGGTTTGCAATGGGATATATGCTTAACCCTACCGAAGTTAAACCAACAAATAAAAAAAATGTGTACAATTTCATACAAGAGAAAACATCAGAGCCACCATCAAAAGAACTTTTTAATGCATGGGTAAATCAATCCATAAATCAAACAGCTATGAGGCACTACATCGACCTGAGTAAACGGATTGCTTTATGCGATTACATTGGCTGTATGTTTAGTACTGAGTATCCGTTTGAAAGTAATTTACTGAACACTAACCTTGATTCCACCAATATCAAAGCTAATACCTTAAACTGCACACTTCAAATGGATGTTCCATTTCTGGAACAGATATCATCAGGTGATTTAATGTCCATTAGAAATAATGATGGTGAAGCATTCCAATCGTTCCGCTTGGAGCTAGAGAAAGGTTTTCGAGAGGCTAGACATGAATCAGATCCAAATCGTGTACGTGCGATTATTGAAAACACGCAACATGAACTATTTGAAGTTCAAATGAGCCAGATTGCACCACAAGTGAAGCACATCAAAAACACACATTATACTGACGTTGCTATCGCGGTTGCTGGATTAGGATTTAGTGTATTAACAAGCGGTGTTAGTCTACTTGCCACTATGATGGCTTTCGCACATGGCTATAAGTCTTATAATGACTATAAATCGAAAATTACAGCTAATCCATGTCATTTTTTATGGAATGTTAAGCAGAAAGCAAAGATTTAGTTAATGGTGTGTTTACATATATAGGTTGTACTAGCTCAGACCTGATCTGACAGTTACCAGTTTTTATGGGCGCCTGTCAGATTATATCTGGTTAAGATTCATCTCTTAGCTGATAGTTCGCATGAACAGCAATAAAGTACCAAGTTGGACATTTGCCAACATCTGGCTTGGCATTTCACCGACAGCTAAGCCTGATTATAACCAGAATTGCAAAAATATCAGATCGAGTAATAAGTGTCCTTTTATCCCTTTTTATAAACCTTTTAAGCCTTTTCAGGATAAGCGACATTGCAACAGCAATGTCACCTTTGCCTTTAAAATCCCTTACCTTTACAAACCATTAATAAAACTCTTACCCTTATAGTTTATTTAGAGTCGCCTTTTATTATCCCTTCAAGAAACCGACTTATTACCCATATCAATAATAATTTAACAATAAGCTTTACCAGATTTGAAAGTAATCAAATCAAAAGATATATTCGTTTATTAACCATTACATAAATTTTTCAGATAAATAGTCATATTCCATACTAATTAGATAACAATACATTTATTGATGGCTTGGTGGAAGGCTTTGGAAATATTGAAACCATATGGTTTCACCTTTTCTATTAACGTCTTTTATCGTTCTATTTCACTATTCATCAGTAAAAACTCATAGCAACGTCCTTAATAGAGACTAATAGAAAATGTGACTCTATATAGAGTCAAAATTTCCATTAAAGGCTATTGCAGTCAACCTATTAAATTTACTGATAAAATTGATAATAGTTACCTTAAAGAATACTAACAGCTTTATTTAGTACAGCATTACTAAACATGTTCATTAAGCAAATCACCCATCACTGATTTATTGACTTTCAAACCTTTTCCTTGCCATTGTAATGAAGTGAAAAGATTATGGCTGATTGCTGTTAAGTCACATAATATGCCTAACAGCCACCTATCCTATAAAATACATTGTTCAATCACTAAACGCTTATAAACAATTATTTTATTGCCTTATACCCAATCAGCTTTTAGTGTGAGAGGCGCTTTTAAGCATCTGCTTAATCTCTTTCAAATAGTGTTGTGCCTGCATTCTATCCGTAGGCTTTGCACAAGATACAACAGGCGCTGGTGTAGCAATATATTCACTTGTTCGAAGTTTAGATTCCACCCCCTTAGACGCTGTTGACTCAGACTGAATGTTAGATTGTGATTGAGTGGATACAGAGTGTTGTGAACTACGCAGCAAATTCAATTCACCCTGCAAAGCTTTTTGAATAATCCCATGCAAATAAGCGGCTGGATTGCGAATAGCTTGCTGTTCACAACGCTGTTGCCACTCATCAAGTACCTGTTGCTGTTGAACAGGCTCAAGGGTACTCAAAGCCAATAAACCACTATCTTGTTGAGCCGTGCTCATTGCTAAAAAACGCGCAGGTAATTTTAAATTATCTCTTAACCCTTGTAGTAGTATATTTTTATCTTTACTACTACTAATATACTTCTGATGACGAAGACTATTGCTATCACAGCTTTTCAAGCTTGCTTTTGATTTTGTATAGGGTTGTTTATTATTCCGAAGCAAGTCCTTATCGCCATCTTTGGTATTGGAAGTTGTGGATAACTTTTTTGCTCCTGCTTCGTATTGCCTTAACCGTTCTGTTAAAACCTCTAAACGTGTCGGTAATTTCCTTTCAGCCACATGAGTGTCATTAATTAACTCATTTAATGTATACTCAGCCACTTTTTGAATGGTTTTACTCTGATGAGTGGTCGCATTAGATAATAAAATCAGATAATCAGCATCCGTTTGTAAACGCTCATAGATAGACAAAGGCTCATCATGTAACAAATAAACATTGCCCTGAATCATCCCTTTGTCATGGCGACGCTTACTCGTCAAACTTAGCCAGCCAGTAAGTCGCAAAATAGTTAAGGCTCTTGCTACCGTTTCCGTAGAAGCTTTACCCGTTAACGGACTAGTGGTTAAATAAGGCTGTAACTGCTCATAAGTAGCTAAACTAGTCACCCCATCAGCTTCCAACAACATCCTTAACACCTGCCAAGCATTACGCTCTATCGGTGTTAAGCGATTATCCAACAACAATGCTCTGGGAACAGATTCATAACCCTTACCATCAAAAATATAACTGTCTGTACTCATCATCTTATCCTTATTACCGTTAAAAAACTAAGTAATAAAGGACGATAAATAACCAACACAAAGCTATCAGCAGAAAATCCGAAATACAGCTTGACGTATTTATTAAATAGGATGATAAAAATAAACCATGTATATAAACTACTAAAACAACTAAAAAGTAAAACCCATAAAAATGCCCTACAATGTAGAGCATTTAACAGTAATTCATAGACTACGGCAAAAGTACGGGTAAAAAGAACCTGCTAACACATACCTAACTCATTTAACTTATTAGCCCAATCCTGCATCATTTGTTTACGTTGTTTCACATACTTGGCGTGATTATAGGTGGCTCTTATACTGTCTTTATCAGAATGTGATAATTGCGCTTCAATCCAATCTTTAGGATACTCCAATTCATTAAGAGCAGTTGAAATAGTGGCTCTAATACCATGCGCTGTTAATTTATTTTTATAGCCAATTCTATGTAAACCTGTATTTAACGTATTCTCACTTATCATCAGTTTAGGATCAGTACGATGACATAATAAGTAGGGCTGATTTTTATAAGCTATACTTTTTAGCTCCTCTACAACCTCAATAGCTTGTTTAGATAAAGGAACAATATAAGGAGGAACAGCATTATTTTCATTTCTAACAATGCTTTTAAGCTGCTTTACTGCTTCAGCAGGAATAATCCATAAACCATCTTTTAAATCAAATTGACTTAGATTAGCTTGCCGTAACTCACCTGTTCTAACACCTGTTAAAAACAAAAGTTTCAGCCCCAGCTTGATTTGATACTCGCCCTTATAGTTATTCAGTGCCTCAAAAAAATCAGGTAATTTATCAATAGTCAAATAAGGATTGTGGAATGTTCTACGATGGGGTAAAGCTAAAATACTTAAATCCAGCGTAGGATTGACATCTGTAACCCCTTCAGCAATCGCATAGTCAAATATCTCTTTAATCCACGCCCGATATTTTTCGCTAATTGAAAGTGCGCCTCTGTCCTCAATGTTACGTTGAATTAATAAACAATCATACTTTGTCACTTTACAAATCGATCTTTTCCCTATCACTGGAAAGATGTCATTTTTGAAACATCGTTTAATTTGAATATAAGTACTGTTTGTCCTTTCCATTTCGGCATTCGTATGTCCGAGTTTTTTCATTTTCAAAGCTAACCATCTTTCTGCATAAACGTTAAATGAAGTAGTTGATGTAGGTATTTCTTCTCCATCTTCACCTTTTCTCAATTTGGGCAAACCATATTTGAGTATGATTATTTCTTCAGGACAACGGTCTCTTGCCTCTTTTAAAGAAATTTCTGGATAAGGGCCAAGACTAGTTTTGCGACGTTTTTTATTGACTTGTATTCTGATAGTCCATGTAAGCTTACCAGTAGGATGAACCGCTATATAAAGACCATCACGATCAGCAACATAGTAGGTTCCAGTTGAAAGTGGTTTAAGTGCTCTGATTTTTGTATCGGTTAATGACATATCTATTTTCCTTTTGTGAGAAACAGATGTCATAATCGTGAGTTATTCAACTGAAAAAACTGATAAATACAAAAGTGCCACTTACTGTTTTTTTGGTGCCATTTTTGGTGCCACTTGCCCTTAGATTTCAATAGAACTTAGTGGAAGCTAACAGAAGAAAAAACAGAGCTAAGTGACTGATATAACAAGTTTTCAGTGATGAATACGGAGGCTCGTGGAACTCTATAGAAAAGAGAAATGGAGCGGAAAACGAGACTCGAACTCGCGACCCTAACCTTGGCAAGGTTATGCTCTACCAACTGAGCTATTTCCGCTTAAATTGGCGTCCCCTAGGGGACTCGAACCCCTGTTACCGCCGTGAAAGGGCGATGTCCTAACCACTAGACGAAGGGGACAATTACTACTTCGTCTATCAAAGAAGTGGCGCGCATTCTATTAAGATTTTAGAAAGTCGTCAAGTAAAAATTGAAAAAAAGTTAAATTATTTTCTATTTTATAGAAATTTAAATTATTTTTTAAAAGCGCTTGTTCTTATTATTTAAGTTTCGTAAGCTGTAATGTCCTTTTATTCATTTGTTAGTTGAAAGTATGCAAGCTATGTCAAAGAGACAGTTTATTCCTGAGGTAAAAGCATTATTCGGGTTAACAATGCCTATTCTGATTGCTCAATTGGCTTATACGTCAATGGGGTTTGTTGATGCAATTATGGCGGGGCATTTTAGTAAGCATGATTTGGCAGCAATTGCTTTGGGTAATTCTATATGGGTGCCTATTTATTTATTGATGACCGGTGTTATTTTAGCCACTACTCCTAAGGTTGCTAATTTATTTGGTGCACGTAATAACAAGGAGATAGGGCCATTACTAAGACAGTCGTTGTGGATGGCTGCATTGGTGGTTGTGGTGGTTATTGCATTGCTTGTGAGTGCCCATCCATTGTTACTGGTGATGGGGGCAACAGAAGATACTGCTGCCCTTACTATGAAGTTTATTTATGGCATAGCAGGAGGAATGCCTGCTATTGCATTTTATCAGGTGTTTCGTTGTTTAAGTGATGGTATAAGTAGACCTAGACCAAGTATGGTGTTAGGTGTTATAGGGTTAATTTTAAATATCCCTGTTAATTATGTTTTAGTATTTGGTAAGTTAGGATTTCCTGCGATGGGTGGTGCTGGTTGTGGAATAGCTAGTGCTTCGGTAATGTGGTTTATGTTTTTTGGTTTTTTATGGTGGGTTTCTTATGGGCCTGCTTATAAAGAATGTGAAATTTTTAAACGTTTTGATATGCCTGATTGGAAAGCAATAGGAGATTTATTACGAGTAGGCGTGCCTATTGGTATTGCTGTTTTCACTGAGGCCAGTATTTTTAGTATTATTGCGTTGCTAATTGCTAAGTTGGGTGATGATATTATTGCTGGACATATGATTGCACTGAATTTTTCGTCATTGGTGTTTATGGTGCCTTTATCTATTTCGATTGCAATTACTGTTCGTGTTGGTCAAGCAATGGGACGTAAAGATCCTATAGCGGCTAGGTTTTCAGCACATACAGGTATTTTACTGGCTTTCTTACTTTCTTGTGTGTCAACTGTGCTGATGTGGATTTTTAAGGAGTATGTGGCAGGGTTTTATACTACTGATAAGGCTGTATTAATTTTAGCGAGTCATTTAATTATTTTTGCGGCTATTTATCAGTTACCAGATGCTATTCAGGTTACTTGTGCTGGCGCATTACGGGGCTATCAAGATACAGGAATTATTATGTTAATTACGCTTATGTCCTATTGGGTTATTGCTATGCCTATAGGTTATACATTGGGGTTAACTAATTATTGGGGAGAGCCAAGCGGACCAGTAGGTTTTTGGATTAGTTTAATTATTGGATTGGCATTTGCTTCGGTTATGTTGGGCGCACGTTTTGTCTATCAAAGCCGCTATCAAATCAGTAAGTCAGTTGTGGCTAATGGTTAGCTATTAGCTTTTTTACGTATCCAATAGTAATAGGTGGTTTCGTCATTATCTTGAGCAATGAGTTGATGTTCTAAAAAATTACAGAACTTAGGAATATCCCTTTGTGTTGATGGATCAGTAGCAATTATTTTAAGTAGTCCACCAACAGGTAGGTCTCTGATTTTGTTGTGTAGTAGCATGATAGGCTCTGGGCAGAGTAACCCTGTAGCATCTAATATATCATCTGGTTGTAGTGTATCTTGAGTCATTCTGTAGCCTTAGTTTAAGCGTTGTAAATGGCAGGTGATTTCTTCTCTATCATGATAAAGTTGTTTGCAGGTAATTTTAACTTTTATTTGCTGGTTAATAAAATGATCCTGCATTTTTTCCACTAGTCTAACAACTTCTTGATAACGTTGCTTCATGGGTAATTTTAAATTGACAATAGCTTCTTTGCACCAGCCTTCAGCTAACCATGTTTGCACCATTGCAGCAGTACGTGCTGGTTTTTCTACAATATCACAAACCATCCAATTTACTGGTTTGCGTGGCTGATAGGTAAAGCCATCTGCACGTATATGTTCTACTTGTCCTGTTTCCATCAGTTGTGGCTGCATGGGACCGTTATCAATGGCTGTTACATACATATGCCTTTTTACGAGTTGCCATGTCCAACCACCTGGTGCTGCTCCTAAATCTACTGCTTTCATGGCAGGAGCCAATCGTGTATCCCATTGTTTGCTAGGGATGAATTGGTGCCAAGCTTCTTCTAACTTTAGTGTAGATCGGCTGGGAGCTTCCCGTGGAAATTTTAAACGAGGAATTCCCATCGGCCATTTAGCACTGTTATGAGGGAGTGCATATCCTACAAAAACTTTTTGTCCTGTAAAAAAGGTAAGGAGTAGTCTAGGTTTATTAGGATCATCTATTAATTTACCTGATTTTTTCAGGTGGCTAATAAGGGGTTTCTCGAATTTTCGACAGAAGGTAGATAGGGCTTTTCCTTCATTGGTATCAAGCATTTCAAGCCAGACACTACCAAATAATGGATACTGTTGTAATGTGTTGAGTATGGTTGAAATTCGATCGCTTTCTGGAAGTTCTATGTATTGACCAATAGCCCATTGTCTGGGAAAGATAAGATCACTGAATAGTAATTTGTTAATTAGTAGACTGGCCTGTATTGAGTCTTGGCAAATAAATTCGGCATAAGCATTATTGGTTTTGCCTCGGGCATAGCCTATAACTCCAAGGGAGTTAGCTTTTTCTGTAATTTCTGCGCAGACTTCACTTTCAAAACCAGCCCGACAATGTAGTAAAAGGGTATTGATCACTGTTAAAACTCTTTTAAGTTGTTGTTTTGTATTTTAGCAGTTTTTGACTAATTACTCGCAATAACATCGTTTACAGTTAGCTTATACTGTTATTTATTAGGTTGTGAGTGGTTGTAGAATAGTTTAAATAATTCAGGAATAGCAGCACGCCAAGCACGCTGTTTAATACCAAAGGTATGAAGAATTTTTTTGCAGGCAAGCACTGCGTATTGGGGTTCTACTGTTGCGTCATTAAAATCTGTGTGTGGTTTGGCAATGATATTTTCGGTTAAATTTTTATCATAGAGGCGGGCTTCCGCTAAGGCAACTTGACCCCATGCTAATGAGGAGGTAGCTTCCATTCCCCCATAGTGATAGGTTCCCCATAGTTCAAATTCGCAATCAAGCTGTTGTAAAATACCTAAAATAACACGCGCAGCATCTTCAACGGGTGTTGGATTGCCACGACGATCATCTGCCAGTTGTACTTCTGGAAGTGTTTCGGCACGTTTGATTAATCGGCCTACCTTACCATCGTTACTGTAATCTAACAGCCAGCCAAAGCGTACAAGTACGTGTTTGGGGCATTCTTCAGCAACGATTTGCTCCATCTGCCATAGTGCTTGCCCTAATATTGAAATAGGTAATGGCTCGTCTTCTTCGTTATAGGCGGTAATACGTGTGCCACCAAAAACACGATAGCTTGAGGGTTGAAATAGAATAATCGATTGTTGATGGCATAGTTTGGCTAAATGTTCTATGGTGTTTATTTGCAAGCTGAGTTTGGTGGTATCTACTTCCCTTGTTTGAAACCAGTCAAAATAATAGGCTAAGTTAACCACGCAATTAGGTTGCACTTCTTGTAAAAGTGTTGCTAAGTTAGCAGGCGTCCAGCCTTCTTTAGGTGGCATAGGTGTGTGAAATTCAACGTTTTCTAAAGCACCCTGTTCCAGTAGGGACTGTCCCAGTAAATTACCACCACCTAATAAGAGTAATCGCATTCGCATAATAACTAGTTTGTCTGTTCGCAGCCATTAATAAAATAATATCAACATTATGCCATGTTACATTAGATTTTGTTAATGGCGAAAGCAAAATTACAATTTGCTTTTATTTTGTGATAATGAATCTATTTTTGGAAAACGACTCTACCTGATGGTCTTTCTTTCATATTAGTTAAGTAGGGTAGAAGATTTTTGGTGTTATTAAATAGGGCTTCAGATTCAGGTGTTTGTGCTACATAGTCAAGCATAGGTGTCAAAATAGCATCTGCCATACTATAAAATGTACCACAGAAAAAAGGCTTATCAGTCAGTTGCTTATCTAATAATTCTAATGTTTCTATTACTTTAGGTTTTATCTCATTAATTGCTTGTTGTCGAATAGTTTTATTGGGCCCTTTAGGAAAGGCAAACTCTACAACATATTGGCGAATGAGTATTTTGTCGATATAAAGGCTCAAGGCATTAGCCCATTCATCAACAAGCGCGATTGTCAAAGGGTCTTTAGGAGTTAAGTTATTTGGCTTAGAAATATTATCTAGAAAGCGGCAAATGGTTGTTGTTTCAAAAATGGCTGTATTATTGTAGATCAATACAGGTACTTTTTTAAAAGGGTGATATTGTTTTAGTGCTTCACTGCCTAAAGTAATGTTTTTACCATCAATTTCTAGGCCATAAGTGTAGTTAATAGCTAGCTCTTCACAATAGAGGCGGACAGTACGTAAGAAGCTACTAAATTCAGGCCCTAAAATATGTGGTGTTAGCATTAATATTTCTCCATTATTTTTAATAAATATTCCTTGCTATATAGATTTCATAGCAAGGAGTATGTTCCATTAAACATTAAGAATATGTTTGATTTTTTCTACTAAACGTTGTTGCTGGGCGCATAGTTTGCCTGTGGTGGTAGCTTTTGTGTCTTCCGCAAGTAGGCTAAAGAATTTTATATAGGTTTCTTTATCTTTAGGTTTGCTAAGCAGTTTAGGTAGTGTTTGTAGTGATTTTTCTGGGTAATAATAGCAGAGTAATTCTTCTCTACCTCTAATTTGGCGGACATCAGCGATTTCAAATGAACCAAGCAGGTGTAGGTATTTTTGTACACTTTCTTTTTTGGTTTCTAAATAGTCAAGGGTAATGTGTTCACCGTCTTTTTCTAAAAGAAGTATGGTTCTCACGACTGCTGCGATTAAACCACCTTTATTAATATCGAGTAGTGCTTGTTGCACAACAGGTTGTTTGGTGGGGTCTTTAATCTTATGCGGTTCTCTAGGTTCCATACTCTTGTTGTCTTTTTGGATAAGGTATATGCCAAAAGGTGAGGTATAGATTGAGAAGAATAGAGATTCTGTGATGGTATCGCGAATATCTCGATAAAGATTTAAGTTGGTTTCAATGGTTTCTGAAATGGCTTCTTCTAATATGGCAAAAGGATTATTAGAGCGATCAGTAGGTAGTCTATTAGCCCTTACTTTAGCAGCTATAGGTTGTAGCATATTCATAAATGGGTTAAAAGCACTAGATACAGCCCATTTTTCTATCCTTGAGGGATGCATTTCACGAATTAATTCTGCCGTATTCTCACTGGCATAAGCTTGAACAATAGGTTGTGCAAATAACTCGTAAGCTTTTTGGTTAAATTCGGAAATGACTTCAACAGCCTTAAAGGGTTGTTCATCCACGCGTTCATATTTATTGAGTTGTTTTGCAATATCTTCTAAACGATATTCTACAAAGGATACTTCATATTCAGGATCTTGTCCGTTTTTGACTGATTTTTCAGTAATCTTCATCCCATATAAACCAGGATTTAGTGCTTCAATGTTATCAAGAACAGGTACCAGTTCTTTGTATTCTTTACGAGCTACTTTACCAGAAACAAAAACACCCAAATGTCCAATACTTTCATGAAGCAGACCTACAATGACTTGACCTCTTGCTTTAATTTCGTCTGTGGATGAATAAATATCAGCTATCCAATTAAAGGCTTGTTGTGGTGGTGTAATATTGTCGCCTAGTGATGCAAAGATAACGATAGGGCAATGTACATTACGAATATCTAACGGACGCCCATCATTGGCGCGGATTTTTCCTGTCCATAAGTCATTGCCAACGAATAGGTTTTGAACAATCCAATCCATTTCCTTACCATTCATTAGGGATAGAGACCCCCACCATTTTTCAAAGTCTAGAAAGCGCGGTGGTTCAGTATCAATTTTGTTATAAACCGCACGGTATTTTGTCCATAGAGTATTGGCAGGATTTAGGTTTTCAAAGTTTTGAACAAGGTAAGCGCCATCAAAATAGCCATTACCAAGATCAGCGGCTAAGGATGACATCCAACTACCACCCATAAGGCCACCTGCATAACGCATGGGGTTGTTACCTTTGCCACTTGTCCAAGCGCCTCCCCAGTAAGAAAGAGGTGAGCCACTTAGTAATAACACTCCAACGTCTTTCGGATTAGCTGCTGCCAACATCATAACAGCCCAGCCGCCTTGACAGTTACCAATAATGATTGGTTTAGAGCTATTAGGATGGAGTTCACACACTTTTTTTACAAAGATATCTTCTACATCTGTTACGTCTAAAATAGTTTGATTAGGTTCTGGTGTAGGAAAGAAAATTACAAAATAAACTGGATGTCTGGCTCTAAGTGCGACACCAACTTGTGAGTCATCTTTAAAGCCACCAATGCCTGGTACTTGGCCTGCTCTTGGATCAATAATGATATAAGGGCGTTTGTTGTTGTCTATAGTTATTCCATCTGGTGGAAGTATACGAGCCAGTGCATAGTTTACAGGTTTATCAAATTTGCGTGCATCCAGTAATATTTCATAATCAAAGTGCAGCAATGGCGGATTACCTTCATCTTTTAGGGCGAGGTAGTTATCACCCCGTTGTCTTAAGGTATCCCAAAATAGAATGCTACGTTCTGTAGAGTCAATAACATAGTTTTGCCATGCTTGGCAAAGCTGCATTGGTTGATAAAAGAAACTGGTATTGATTAAAGGTTTAATATTTCTTTCATAGGTTGATTTTAAACTATGAGAGAATGTTTGTTCGGCGTCTGTTATACGTTTTTGTAATAAAGTTGAGATTTTGCCAGCTGCTACTTGCGAAATGGTAAAAGGTTTGGTGCGCATATCGTTTTTCATTATTTAACTCCATACTCTTTAAGTTTGTTAGTAAGAGTGACTGCTGCAAAGGTTTATTGTATATATGACTACAAAAAGTATTAAAAATTTACTTTTAAATAACAGTTAATAGCTATGAATATCATAGTTTCTTTCATAGTGATATTTATTGTTTTTATTATCAAATAAATAATTATAACTATTTGTGAATAAATGGCGTGCTAAAAGTTATTCAGCTAGGACAAATAAAGGGGCTCTAGAGCCCCTTATAAGATTCTGAAGATATTAGGAACTAGATTGTTCTGGGCTACAAGTAACTTCCCATATTTGCTTTGCATCTGGCCCTTCCAATGGAATAAATTGAGCATGGGGGTCGGCATCTGCCTGCTCTAAGACTTTTCCTTGACCAAAAAAATTCTCATGTAAGTGTTGTTCGCCCATCTTTGCCGTTTTATCTTGGCAATTTATAGTGAATTTTGTGAGGTAAGATAATGGGTAAGGATTAGTTAGTTTGGTTTTTGTAGGGTTGGCTTTTCTATCCTGCATGGATGGAATATTAACGGATATGGTAACTGTTTTAAGATTAGGATTTTCTTTATCGATGGTAATACTGTCTTTGTTGATAAAGATATGGGATTCTTTTTGTGTTTCTAGCCAGTTCGCATTTTCTGCAAGTACAAATGATGAGGTTGTGATCATTAGTAATGTAATAAATACCTTATTCATAAAATAGCATTTTCCTAATATTTTATTTAAGCCTTTACTTTATTATAAGTTAATTCTTTTTAACAGTAGAAAACGTGACTAATAGCACAATTAATGATTTTACTAATAATGTATAGGATTATAGATAATAAAAAAGGCTTATTTTCATAAGCCTTTTTTATTTTTAATTATTTGGTTTTTACACCAGGAAGAACACAAAGCATTTCATAGAGTAAATTAGCACCTAATAGCGCCGTATTACCTGTAGTGTCATAGGGAGGTGACACTTCTACTAAGTCTCCACCAATTAAATCAAGCCCTTGACAACCACGAATAATTTCCAGTGCTTGAATAGTGGTTAAACCTCCTACTTCTGGCGTTCCAGTGCCAGGTGCCCAAGCGGGATCTATACCATCAATATCAAATGATAAGTAAACAGGGCCCCCTTGTACTTGTTGCCTTACTTCTGCCATTAATGGTGCTAATGATTTATGCCAGCACTCTTCTGCTTGTACAACTCGAAAGCCCTGTCTGCGGCTCCAATCAAAATCATCTGCTGCATAGCCTTGGGCGCGTAGTCCTATTTGTACAACACGTTTGCTATCTAATAAACCTTCCTCTTGAGCGCGACGGAATGTAGTACCATGCGCTATTTTTTCACCAAACATATTGTCATTAACATCTGCGTGCGCATCTACATGAATTAAACCAACTTTACCGTATTTTTTATGCATTGCTCTTAGGATAGGCAAAGTGAGAGTATGATCGCCACCTAGTGTTAAAGGAATAATATAGTGTTTTAGAACATTATCGTAATGTTGTTCAATAATTTTGACAGCATCAAGTAGGTTAAATGTATTAATGGCTACATCGCCAATATCAGCGATTGATAAGGAATCAAAAGGAGCTGCCCCTGTGGCCATATTGTAAGGGCGAATCATGACTGATTGGCAGCGAATTTCTCTAGGCCCAAATCTTGTGCCACTACGTAAAGATGTACCTATATCTAAAGGTATGCCAATAAAACCAACGTCTAGACCATTTAAATCTGTAATATGCGGAAGACGCATCATTGTTGCAATACCACCAAAACGTGGCATTTCATTACCACCTAAAGGTTGGTGTAATGTTTTGTTCATCTAATTACCTCATCCGATATTTTTATATTTGTTATATTGTGGGTAATTTTTATAATATGAAAAATGGTGATTAGTAAATAAATAGTTCAGTATTTTATGAAGTTTGTTGTATTATAGTTTTATTAAAACGAATATAAGAGTGGTCATTATGAAAGTACCTAGTTTGAAGTTAATAAATATATTTGTTACTGTGGTGCGTTGTCAAGGATTTGCGCCAGCACAACAAGAGCTTAACTTATCTACTTCAGCGATTAGTAATTATATGACACAGTTAGAAACAGAGCTAGGTATGTTATTGTGCCATCGAGGTCGTGGTGGTTTTAAATTAACCAGTAAAGGTGCTTTATTTTATCAAAAAGCGCTTCATTTACTGGGAGAAGTAGATAGTTTAGGAAATTATTTATCTAATTTAAAAGGTGAGTTAATTGGTAGCCTAAGGATTGGATTGTTGGATGCGATGGTAACTAATGCTCAATTCCCCTTACCAGATATTATTGCAGCTTTTAATAAAGAACATGCTAATGTTCATCTTACCTTACAGATACAGCGTCCTTACGAAATGCAAATGGCTATTTTAGAGGGACAGTTGGATGTAGGTATAGGTGCTTTCCCTAATAAAATGAATGGACTATGGTTTCAACCATTATATGAAGAACAGCAGCGTCTTTACTGTAGTGATTTGCATCCATTATATACACAACAAGAAATATCAAAAGAAACGATAGCTAATCAGCGTGTTGTCAATAGAAGTTATTGGAGTGATGCTGAGCTAGCTAGACAGGGCTTTAAAAGCAGTGCTGCCACAATTGATAGTATGGAACCACAGTTAATACTTATTTTATCAGGCGCTTATATTGGTTATTTGCCAGAGCATTATGCACAATCATGGGTAGATAGTAAAAGACTTAGGATGTTAGACCCAGATTCTTATGGATATAAAGCCCCATTTTCGTTAGTGGTAAAGCGTAGTGGCTTGCATGAGCCAGTTATCCGAGCTTTCCGTAAATTACTAGCTGAGCATTATGGCGCTTCTTTAGAGGGGTAATAAAAAGGCATAGAATTTCTATGCCTTTTTAATATTAAATAACTTCTTTTTCAGTGTTGATTTGTTCTTGTTGAAAAAGGGCAACAGTATTTGTTTTAGTCATATAGCTGCCAATGATGAAACTTAAAAGTCCAATGGCTAAGCTATAGTAAATAGGGCTATTGGCATCTAGTCCATCTTTAATAATAAAGATAATAACCGTAATAAAGCCAAGCGCCATACTTAACATTGCACCAAATGTAGAAGCACGTTTCCAGTAAACAGCACCAATTAATGGGATTAACATACCACCTACCAGTAGGTTGTAAGCGAGAGTTAATGCACTAATTACATCATTTACCATCATAGATATACTTAAAATTAAAACACCAAATATGAAAGTGGCAATGCGATTTAATGTAACACTGGTTTTATGGTGTGTTAAGCTAGGTAATAAGTCTTCAGTAAATACTGTGGATGAAGCAAGTAAGGCGGCACTAGCAGTAGACATCATGGCTGCTAAAGTGGCTGCAATAATAAGGCCGCGAATTCCCATAGGTAGTGCAGATTCTAATACATAGCCAAATGCGTTATTGGCGTCCGCTAGATCTGGCACAATAACTCTTGCACACATACCAATAATTGCGCAGATCAAGCCATAAATCACACAATAAACACCCGCAGCAGTACCTGCATATTTTGCTACTTTTATACTGCGCGCAGTAAAAACACGTTGCCAAATATCTTGGCCAATTAAGATACCAAAGAAGTAGATAAGAAAGTAGGTGATAATGGTTGATATGCCAATGGTTGTAAAATCAAAACTACTGGCAGGTAACTTTTCTGCTAATGCGGACCAACCGCCTGCTTGGTAAAGGCAAATAGGCAATAAAATAAACATTAAACCAATGGTTTTAATGAGGAATTGTACAATATCAGTTAGCGTTAATGACCACATACCACCAATCGCTGAGTATACAACCACTACGCCACCACCAATCAGAACGGCCATCCAGTGATTTAAACCAAATAAGGGTTCTAGAATTTTGCACATAGCAATAACTGAAGTTACTGCTAACATAAGTGCGTAGGCAAGCATAATGATGGCGCTAATTTTTCTAACAACAGGGTTATAACGTTTTTCTAATACTTGCGTTACCGTAAAAACACGCAGTTTTAAAAGAGGCTTAGCAAGTAGAACATTAATTACTATAATACCTGCACCTAGTGCTGCACAAAGCCAAATGCCAGATATTCCATAAGTATAGCCAAGTTTAACAGTGCCTACAGTAGAAGCGCCTCCTAAAACAGTAGCTGCCATGGTTCCCATGTAAAAACTAGGTCCTAAGTTACGGCCAGCCACTAAAAATTCTTCATTATTTTTAGTTCGTTTGAGGCCAATGTAACCTAGAAACAGCATGCTCATTGCATAAATTACAACAATTATAAAATCTAATACCATGGAAAGCCTCTTATAAGTTAATTGTTATATCAAAGAGGTTACTAGCTAACTAGAGAGTATTATAATTATTAACTATCATTATTGAATTAATAAAGTTTTTATAATTATCTCAGTAATCAATTATAACCTTTCTTTGAGAAATATTAGGCAGAATATGAAAGTAATACCTTTATTTTTATAGGTATATTTGAGTTTACCTATGTGTTACTTAATGAAAAATAATAATAAATAAATATTTACTACAAAAAATTATGAAGTATCTAGTAAGTTGTTAGATAATGTAAGTAGTCGACAATAAAAATTTGAGTTATTGTGTGAGCTAAAATAATTGTTCTTTTTTAATAGAGATAAGGATGTAAAAGCATGATATCTGTTTATCAGCTTAAACCTAAATTTCAGGCGTTACTTAGACCATTAGTACAAAAATTATTTGATGCAAAAATAACAGCCAATCAGGTAACTATTGCTGCTTGTATAGGTTCGTTATTAGTAGCATTAATCGTTGTTTTAGCAAGTAGTCATTTGTGGGTATTTTGGTTAATCCCTCTATGGATGTTTATTCGTATGGCGCTTAATGCAATTGATGGTATGTTAGCGAGAGAGTTTGGGCAAAAGTCAAATTTAGGCGCTTATTTTAATGAACTGGCAGATGTAATTGCTGATAGTGCTTTATTTCTGGTTTTTGCTTTTGTTATTTCTGTTAATCCGATGTTAGTGGTATTTGTTGTTATTCTTTCACTGCTTACAGAATATGCAGGCGTGATGGGGCCATTAGTAGGGGCTTCCCGTCGTTACGATGGGCCAATGGGTAAAAGTGATAGGGCATTGGCTTTTGGTGTAATTAGTGCAGGTATAGCTATAGGTTGGTTACCATTAACATGGATTAATCCACTGTTATGGATTATTGCTGGATTGTTAGTTTATACATTAGTAAATCGTATTAGACAGGGTCTAAAAGAAGTTGCTAATAATTAAAAAAATATACTAGCCATGAGGAAATGGAATTCTTTTACTGTGCTTGGTCGGCAATAGTAAATAGTTCTAAAGATAAGGCACTAGTAATTGTAATTAGTAGCAAGTTATCCGTTGTTCAATGTAAGTTATTTTTGTAATGATGAAGTCAATGATAGGGTTATAATTAATAACTTAAATGGAAACTAGGCTAAATCTAATTATATGGTAATGTTAAATAGGTTATTAATAGCCTTAAAGTAATTATTCAGAGGTGTTTCTGGTATGTTGGCAAAGGTTTGTTCCAAGTTACTAATAGGGTTTGCAAAAGCCTTAACAGGGGCGCGTTGTGTATGGAAGGGATGTAATCCTGAGCCAAAACAGCGTATTTATTATGCTAATCATACAAGTCATGCTGATTTTGTATTAATTTGGGCTGCTCTCCCTCCCAAATTACGTAATAAAACTAGACCTGTAGCAGCTGCAGATTATTGGTCAAAAACTAAGTTGCATCGTTTTATGATTCATAAAATGTTCAGGGGAGTATTAGTGGATCGTATTCGTAAAGAAGACAGTAATCCATTAGAACCTATGTTAAAGGCTTTGGCGGAAAGTGATTCACTGATTATTTTTCCAGAAGGAACACGCAACAAAGAAGAGCAGTTATTACCTTTTAAAAGTGGTATTTATAATTTAGCAGAGGCTTACCCTAACGTTGAGATAGTACCTGTTTGGCTGGATAATTTAAAAAGAGTAATGCCAAAAGGACATTTAATACCATTACCTGTTCTCTGTTCATTAACAATGGGTGAACCTATTCAAGTCGAAGAAAATGAAACACGTCAGGCATTCTTAGAGCGAGCTAGAGATACTTTAATTGCACTAGGTAAAGGAGAGTAAAAAATGATTAGTTATGATAAAGATACTTTACTCTTATTTTGTGGAATCGGTGGTATTTTAGTTTTTGCTTCTGTAGTTGGTTTTGTTTTAAAAGTCGTTAAAGGTAATAGCACAGTTATTGAAAATCTTAATGCCCGAATTAATGCATGGTGGGTAATGGTTTTAGTAATAGGTTGTACTTTCTGGTTAGGAAATACAGCGGTTATTATTTTATTCTTTTTAATATCAGGCTTTGCTTTAAGGGAATTTATTACTATAACACCTACCACTTCTGATGATTATTATGCATTGCTATTTGCATTTTATATTGCCTTGCCAGTGCAGTATATTTTTGTGGCTATGAACTGGTATGGTATGTTCAGTATTTTTATTCCTGTGTATGTGTTTTTACTCTTACCTATTTTAGCTTCTATTAAGGGATGTACTAAAAACTTTTTAGAAAGAACAGCAAAGGTACAATGGGGCTTAATGATTACAGTATACTGTATATCCTGTGTGCCTGCTTTATTAACATTAGATATGCAAGGTTATGAAAACCGTAATTTATTATTAATTGCTTTTTTAGTAATAGTGGTTCAAATATCTGATGTATTGCAATATGTATTTGGTAAGTTATTCGGAAAACGAAAAATAGCGCCTAATTTATCACCCTCTAAAACAGTAGAAGGATTTATAGGAGGAATTATTTCAGCTTCATTAATTGGTGCATGCTTATATTGGATTACACCCTTTAGTTTTGTACAGGCAGCAATGATTTCATTAATGATTACCTTACTTGGTTTTATGGGTGGATTAGTAATGTCTTCTATTAAACGAGATCAAGGTATTAAAGATTGGGGATATATGATTGAAGGACATGGAGGAATGTTAGATAGGTTGGATTCTGTATGTTTTGCAGCACCTATTTTTTTCCATGTGGTACGTTATTGGTGGGGATAGTTAGCTTGATATAATTTTAAAAAAGGCTGTATCACTACAGCCTTTTTTATTGGTTTTTAATATTGTTGTGGCGTTTGATTAAATATATTGAGATTGAGAGATTTAGTTATATCTCTTACGATTTGTTGACCACGTACACTATTACCTGCTTCATCTAAGGGCGGGGAAAATACAGCAATTGCCATTTTGCCTGGAGCAATAGCTAAAATGCCACCACCTACACCGCTTTTGCCTGGTAATCCTGTCCAATATAACCAATCACCACTGGTTTCGTATAATCCATTTATTGTCATAATAGCTAAAATATGTGCTACTTCTTCTTCTGTTAATAAACGTTTATTAGTAATGGGATTTACACCATTATTAGCTAGCACAGAGCCCATTACAGCTAGATCATTAGCGGTTATATTGATTGAGCAGGCTTTCGTATAAACATCTGTAGTTGTGAAGGGATCATCATAGAGTCTGTTATAGGATCGAAGTAATATAGCAATTGCTTGATTGTGTTGATTAGTAACTGCTTCTGATTCATAAACTTCTTTATTTAAAGATAATTTGTGGCCTGCAAAATCAGACATAGTATCAACAATACGTTTGTATTTTTCTTCAGCATTATTTCCTTTTACTAAACTTGTGGTTGCAATAGCTCCTGCGTTTACTAAAGGATTCATAGCCGCTTTGCCTGTTTGGTTTTGCTCAATAGCTAATACAGAGTTAAAAGGTAATCCTGTGGGGTTAGCACCAATTTTATCAAATATTTCTTTAGGACTATGATCCTTCATCGCTAAAGCCAGAGTAAAAACTTTAGAAATGGATTCAATGGCAAAGGGTGTTTTGTAATCCCCTAGGTTAATAACTGAGCCATTGACTGTTACTATACTAACCCCTAGTAGATTGGGATCCACTTTTGCTAATGCAGGAATATAATCAGCATTTTTACCGCTATTATTTTGTTGCGCACGACTATAAGCAATTTGTGCTGCTGTATGGATAGAGGTTTCTGAAACACGTGCATAGCTAATAGATGTAATAGCTAGATTACTAGCGATTAAAAGTGTGTAGCATATTCCTTTAAAAAATTTAATAGACATAAAAATTCTCTATATTAAATAAGGTGATTTTAATATTTTTGTTTGGCTAAAATACAATTAACAAAGTTTTATTAAGCTTAAAGAGTCCTATCTGTTAAAACATCTTATGGTGTTTTTAATGTTTAGTTATATTAGTGTAACAAATACCTGATGTAGTAACTAAAATTATTCTTATCTTAGCTGCATTATATGACAATAAATATTATGGCATTGTTCCAGCCTTTCTAACTATTAGCTAGAAATATATTAGATTTATGAAAATAACTTCACAACTTATAGTAAAGATCAAAACTAGAAAACTGCTAGAAAATATCAGTAAATTTATTCTTGTTAAGGCAAAAATACTTTCATAGAAAATCGCTGTAATCTTCTATCATCAGCCTAGTTATAAGTGAAGAAGATGAGATTAATTAATAGTAGACAAGCATGGCATGATGCTTATTATCCTAATATAAAATCCACCACAGCATTTGGTTTAGAAGCATTAAAGTTAGGAATTGTATTAAAGCATCCTTTAAAACACCATAATCATTATCAACTCATTCATCAATGGTTGGCAGGTAAAGTACAGCATAGTATAGATGTATTACCGATACCTTTACAGTGTTTTGGACATTACCTCTATTCGCCGATAGCTACTGTTTATGATTTAGATGTGGCACATGAATTAGTTTGGAGTATTTTGTCTAAACAATTTTCTCAGCATACTTTTAGCAAAGGCAATCAACAAAAAGCTTACTGGCTAGTTAGAGTTGCTTTGAAAGGTTATCAAATGTTAGTGGTTAATAAAAAAGATCATTTAAAGACACCACGAAAAATTATCAAGTATATTAAGGAAAATTATCAAATTGAGTTGCAATATGCAGACTGGAAAAAAGTTTGGCAGCCTCTTTATAACAATATGCTTTTTATTTGTAATGAATTAGATAAACAAGCATTGATGCCGATTGATAAATTAATAGAACAGTTTAAAAAGACTAATTAATAGCTTTCAAAAAAAGTTATTACTTAAATTATTTATGGAATGAAAAATGTCTGATAAAGACCCAAGCTTTTGGCAAAGCTTATATCTTTCGATTTCTATAAGTCCTATCGGGCAGGGCTCAACTTTAGCTACGATTATTGCAGCATTAAGAGTGCTTTATGATGACCAAGAAACAAAAATGATCAGAGTAATATTAGAGGCCTCGCTTTGTGGTTCATTAGCGCTTTGTGTAAGTAGTATTGTGGAAATGTTGAACTTGCCGACAAGCGCAACCGTAACTATTGGTGGCACTATAGGATTTATTGGTGTAACAACATTAAGAGATAAGCTATTAAAAATTATTAATAGAAAAATAGATAACGAAGAGGAGAGTAAATAATGTGATTTTATAAAATTTATTAAAAATTAACCGCCTATAGGCGGTTTTTTTGTATCTAGTAAAAATTATTTGCAGTTTTTAATTAACAACAGGTATTAATTTATGAAAATTAAAAAGTATATACTGCCATTAGTATTAGCTGTTTCTGCTAGTTCAGCTATGGCAGATTATAAATGGTATTACAACCCACAAGCTATTATTGGACCGTTTGACTCGCCTTATGATCTTTGCAACTCTTTAGGTGCGGATATTAAAGATATGAATCCAGTCTATTTAATCACTTGGGGAATGACCTCTCCTGGTCGATGTAATAACCCTGGAGGGACAGGTTTCTTTCGAATCGGTAGCGGTTGTGATTCAGGTAAGAGTTATGACTCTAAACAAATGTCATGTGAACCAGATGAATCTGACGGACCTAAAGGTACTAATAAACGCCCAGAACAATGTGAGGGTGGAGGCATTGCTGATATTAAGGGACAATGTAATCCACAAGCTAATCCAGAAACAAACTCATGTAATCCTGAAACTTTAGGTAATCCTATTTTAATAGCAACAGGTCAGAAAGTAGAAATAACTACCGATATTGAATTACCAAATTCACTTTTAACTTTCTCACGTAACTATTGGAGTAGTAGATTGTTTGCTGATAATTTAGGATTAGCATGGCAACATAATTGGCAAATGAGAATTGAAACACTTCAATCCCGAGATAGGATAAAACTATATCGGAATAATGGTCGAGGTATAATTTTTACCCCGCGTAATGGTCGTTGGGAAAGTGACAGTAGCGATACTGAGGTGATCACAAAGCTAGCTAATGAGCAAGGTTGGGAAGTTCAGTCAAAGGGTGGCGTTATAGAGCTTTACAACAATCTAGGTCAACTGATTAATTATAGTAAAAGAGGCTATCCAACTGTAACGCTTAACTATAATACTATGGGGCAACTCACTACGTTAACAGAAACAAGTGGAAGAAACTTAACCTTGACTTACAATACAAATGATCAAATTACTAAAGTAGCGAGTAATGCAGACCTATCGGTTAGCTATATTTATGATAGTCAGAATCGTCTTACAGGACTAACTAAAGCGGGTAGTAGTAAAACTTACCACTATGAGAATATTCAATATCCAAACTTATTAACAGGTATTACTGATGAGCGAGGAGTGCGTTATGCTACTTGGACTTATAATGATAAGGGGCAGGCAATCAGTAGCGAACATGCGGGTGGAACAGATAGATATCAATTTGAATATTTGCCTGATAATAAAACACGAGTAACGAATCCTTTAGGTAAGTCTGCAGTCTATCATTTTCAAGATATTCGTTTAGAAAAGAAAATTAAAAAGATAGAGGGAGAACCAATAAATACTTGTATAGCTACTGCAAGTTCGTATACGTATAATGCCGAAGGTTTACCAGTTTATGAATACACTAAGAATAATGCTACTATCAATTATGAATATAATGGCCGAGGACTACAAACAGCAAGGAAGTTTTCAGCACAAGGGTTGAAGTATAATATTTATACAAAGTGGCATGATACATTACCATTACCTGTTGAAATTAATCACAATGGACAGAAACAAACCTATCAATATGATAATGATGGAAGATTAATTCAATTTACTGATGGATTTAAAGATTTCAGTCATATAGGTCAAGGTTATGATGTTGCATTATTGCAATTTGATGATTTTATTGATCCAGCAGGTAATGTGTGGAATTTGATTAATAATCCACAAATAGTACAAGATGACGAAGCTGTTGCAAATAATACCCTGTATCTTGATGGAAATGCTTATCTAACAACCAATAATAATGGCGTATTTGACTTCGGTAGAGAAGATTTTACTATTGAAATGTGGGTAAAACCAGAGGCCAAAACGGATTATTCTGCCACTTTATTAGATGGTACTTTTAGACAAGGAGATGGATCTTCATTTTCAACGTATATCACTACTCAAGGATATGTCTATTGGCAAGGTTACAATCATGGTACTAATGAAATGGTTTATTTTAGAGCTAATAAAAAAATATTGGATAATCAATGGCACCATATTGCCTATAGTAGAGAAAATGGAGTTTTAAGAATATTTATTGATGGTCAATTATCAAATTATCAAACAGATAAAAATAATTATTTATTAGATGAAAATGTAGTTATTGCTATTGGTGCAAGTGCAAGCGAACAGAATTATCAATATAATTACAAAGGTAAAATTGATCAGTTACGTGTTACTAAAAAAGCCTTATATACAAAAAACTTTACTCCAAGTCACGAGCCCTACCTTTTTAATGGTAGTCCTACTGAGTAAACATTAATTTAATAACTAAATTTTAATCTTTTAAATAAGACAAAAAGTATCAAGCGCATGATTTATAAATTATGCACTACGGATTGCTTTTGTCTTTTAAATAGTCAAAGGAACTACAATGAAAAAACAAGTGATACCGATGCTGCTTGCATTAGCAGTATCTACAATTCATGCAGAGCAAACAATAAAGTATACCTATAATGATATGGGGCAAATAACGAATATTGATGGACCACGTTATGATGTAGAAGATATTACACATTATAACTATAACAATGATGGGCAATTAACAAGTATTGTAAACCCATTAGGTCATACTGTAATTTATAGTAATTTTGATAACTATGGTAATCCTCAAATGATTACTGATGAAAATGGCATTGTGAGTACACTAACCTATACAACACAAGGTTGGTTAGCCAGTATTACTACATCTGCTTCAAAAACAAGTTTTACTTATGACGCAATAGGACAAATAACTAAAGTCACTTTTCCTGATAATAGTATACTAAGTTATACATGGGATGATGCTAAACGATTAACATCCATTAAAAATAATCTTAATGACAGTATTCATTACACCTATGATGCAATGGGTAATCGTACAGAAGAAGTAATAAAAAAAGGAACAACCATTACTTATCAATTTAAGCGTCAGTTTGATGAATTAGGACGTGTGTTAGCATTGGTTGGATCGAGTAATCAAGTGTATCAATATAGCTATGGTACACATGGTAAACCACTATCAGAAACTGATCCAAAAGGCACACAAATTACCCATAGATATAATCCCGATAATTATTTAACAATGGATACTTATGGTAGTAACTATACTTATCATGATCGAGATGTACATGGCAATGTTACGAGAGCAAAAGATTTTGGTTCTAGTAGTACATGGTATACTTATAGTGACCTTAATCAAATTGTTGAAGAGCAAAGTAGTGCAAGAGGTATTACAAATTACAGGTATGATAAAGCAGGTAATCTACTTAAAGAAACTAATGCTAGAGGGTATATTACCCAGTACAACTATGATTCACTTAATCGCTTAATAACTCAACTATATCCTGATAATACAGAGTTAAATGTAGAATATATTTATGATCAACCTGAAACAGGTTTTTATAATATAGGTTATTTAACAACTATTAATGATAATAGTGGTACTACAGAATATAACTACAATAATTTAGGATTAGTTGCTCAAGAAAAAAGACAATTAAAACTAGATGGAGTGTTATTAGGTAACCAGCAAATAATCAACTATACCTATGATATAGCAGGACGGGTATTAACTACAGATTATGGGTTAGCTACCCTAAAATATACTAGAAATACAGGAGGACAAATCACAGCCATTACTTTAGTTCAAAATGGCAGAACACTTACTTTAGCTAACTATATTACCTATCAGCCATTTGGTACAGGAATTACAGGGTTAAAATGGAAAAATGACTTAACTTTAAATCGTAGTTATGATTTAGATGGACAACTTACCCAACAAATCATAGGATCAGTCACTACTGATTATCAATATGATGTTAATGGTAATATTACACAAATAGCAGATAGTCAATTTGGTATTGTAAACTACCAATACAACGAACTCAATAGACTCACCCAAGAGCAAGCAACAGACACGACCAATTACACCTACAATGTTGTGGGTAATCGAACTAATCGTGAAAATAGCCAAGGCTCTTTACCTATATGGTTCGATGATAGTGGCAATATTTATAATATTTATAGTATTTACTATGCCAAGGACGTAATGAACAATATTACGGGTTACAAAGACAGAACTAAACGTTTCGAATACGATGAAAGTAACCGTTTTTCAAAAGTGATAAAAACAGAAAATAATATACAAACTACATTAGCTCGTTATATTCATAATGCTTATGGTGAACGTACTATTAAAGTAAAAGAAGATAGCAGTATTAGTACTTTTATGTATAACGATATTGGTCAACTGATTGGTGAGACTCAATATAATTCTGCTAAAGAAAAAGTGAAAGAAATCTACTGGGCATGGTTAGATACTTTACCCATTGCACAAATAGAAGTTCCTTTTACGAATGGTATTGCGGGTACACAAATAGTTTATTATATTCACAGCGATCATTTAGATACTCCCAGATGGGCTACTAACCAAAATGGACAAAAAGTCTGGAGTTGGCAAAGTGATGCTTATGGTACTACAATGGCAAACGAAGACCCATTAGGTACAGGCATAAATACTACTATCCCATTACGCTTTGCAGGTCAGTATTTTGATCAAGAAACAGACTTTCACTATAACTATTTTAGAACCTATATTCCAGATTTAGGTAGATACAGCCAAAGTGATCCTATTGGGCTTGATGGGGGATGGAATACTTTTGGATATGTTGAGGGTAATCCTTTGATGAAGTCTGATAAGTATGGTCTATGGGGGATATTTAGCAAAAAATCAAGTAATTGGCTTACTCAAGAGTTAATGGACAAAATAAAAGATTTGGGTGGAGAAAAACTAGCTGATTATGTATCTGGTAGAGCAGATTTGTCTTGTACTGCCAGATGTACTTCGGCAAGTTTGTGTTTAATATGTTGTCAAGTTAATGGTGATTGTAGAGCTGAGTGTGCTCGTAGTTGTACAGGAAATAGTGATTCACCATTATGTAAGGGATTTACTGATTGGATTGATGGTAATAAGTCTTTTTCAAATGAGGAAAGGGTACGACTAAGAAAAGCAGCTCATCAATTAGAAAAGACTCTTGAAGCATATAAATCTAATAGTCCAAATAAATAGATTTACTCTATATTAATACTTAAGAAGTTGAAACTAAATGATGATAATTTAGTTTCAATTTTTTTAAGTATAAATGAGCAAGAAAATTAAAAATGCTTATTGATATAGCATAAAAATATCCAGTTTTGATACAAATTAAATTAAAAATCAAATAAGAAAAAATACTTAAGACCAAACTCTAAATTTACTAAAAATTAGGTAGCTAAATACTGAGTATACGTATTAAGAAATCTATGGGATAGTAAAAAATAAAAAAATCTTCTAATTATTTAGTAACTAACTTTAAGGATATAAGGCAATTGTATATAAATATTTAGAGTTTATCAGAAGTTCATAATTATTTAATATTTATCTAATCATGTTTATTGACTTTATTAATATTTTGGAGATAAGAGTATTGCATTTATTTCCCATTATGTTAAAAATAACAATTAGATTAATAAAAAAGGTAACAAGTAGCTATGAAGATTGGACGACGTGTTAGACGTTCGAGGCTTTTAATTACATCAGGGATTCGATTGGTTATTGTTTGTTTAGTGCTAATTGTTGTTGCATTATTTTTTAATATGATATGGCTAATGGAAACGGCAGCTATTGTAGCTATTCTCGTAGCTATTTTTACTGCCTTTGAATATTGGTCTGTTAAACGTTTGAAATTAAGAAAACGTTAATTTATAGCTATTATGCTATAATTTTATACGTTGTTAAATGTCCTGTTCTTACTGCTTGTACTGTCTTCGTCCATTTGCCTAGTCTAAAATTATATAGAAACAGCTATTCTATATTCCATTCTTTAAAGATACGTTCTTCTACTACTCGTCGTGAGGCTAAACGATCTGCTTGTCTAGTGGGTTCAGGAAGTTTGTATTTTGTTAAGCAATTAGTTACCCAACTAATCGCAGTATTTAAGCAAACACGGTGCCCTATAGAGATAAACAGTGGGTTAATATTATCTTTTGAACGTAATACAGCACCAATTGTTTCTCCTTTATCTTCTAATGGCGTCCAGCTTCCTTTGTGTTCAGGTACAGTTTGATATTTTCCACAGAGTCTTTTTTTAGCTACGCCGATGGTAGGTTTATCTAACCATAACCCTAGGTGAGAGGCTACTCCTAAATGACGAGGGTGAGCAATACCTTGTCCATCTACCATAATTAAATCGGGTTGTTGTTTAAGTTGTTGAAAAGCAGCAATAGCTGCAGGCACTTCTCTAAAAGATAATAATCCAGGTATATAGGGCATTCTGGTTACTTCGCGGTGTAGAGCATAATCCACAACTTTAAGTGAGGGGTATTCTAATACTACGATAACAGCACGGGTAAAAGTGGTGTCATTTTGTTGCTCAAACCCTATATCTACGCCTGCAATATAGTTAATAGTTGCAGGCAGTCGATCTGTTCTTTCTATTTGTGAAGCTAGTTGTTTTTGTATAGCAATTGCTTCTTGAGGATTTTTTGTCCATTGATGTAATATCATTATTCCGCCTTTTATCTTTTATTTAGTTTAAACGTTTGATAAAGCGTGTTAACGCTGCTTCGCCACTTACTAGAAGGATACCTAGTAAAATAAGCATTGCGCCTATAATAAAGTTAATTGTAAGCTTTTCGCCCAGTATTAATACGCCAAAGGTTACACCAAACATGGGGGTCATAAAAGAGAAGACTGCTAAATTATTTGCTAGGTATTGGCGTAATAACCAGAACCAGACTAAGTAGCTAACAAAAGAAACAATAACGCCTTGGAACAATAAACTACTCACTGATATAGCAGTCAAATTAAAGGTAGCAAATTGCCCTGTTGCCAATGCAATAAGTAGTAGTGAAATAAAGGCAATAAATAGTTGATAAAATAAAGTTAAACTGGCTGGTGCTTCAGAGAGTTTAGTTGAGCGCACTACTACAGTAGTCGCTCCCCATGCAATACCTGCAAGTAATCCAAATAAGTCGCCTAATAATATAGTAGTATTCATTTCATTAAAGGAAATGCTACCACCAAAAGCCACTACTACGCCAATAAAACAGACAGTAATACCAAGCCATTGCAAAGGTTTTAAGCGTTCGCTGGCAACAAAAAAGTTCAAACCTAATGCAGAGAAAATAGGCGCTGTATAAAGAAATACTGCCATATGTGAGGCAGAGGTGTATTGTAAACCAAGGGCTATAAATAAGAATTCACTGGCAAATAATAGTCCTACAACCATACCTGCTCTAGAAGTACCTTGCCATGAGGGCTGCCAACCTCCTTTAATAACTAATACAATAGCTACTAAAAAAGCAGCGATACCTGAACGTAGGCTAGCTTGTACAATAGTGGTAATATCTCCCACCACTAGTTTAATAGCGATTTGTTGTAACCCCCACGTAACACAGAGTATTAGCATTACTTGAAACATAAAAAAATCAGCAGATTTACGCATGGCACGCTCTAATGTTTGTTTTAAAAGTGGGAATACTAAAGAAGTCAGCTATAAGTTATCTGATCGTAGTTGGCTGTTAGTATTTGTTTTTACAAAGAGTTATTATGATAACTCTGTTTTATTGTAAAGACGATAGTACCAATAAGATTATTAAGCAAATGGTCATCATCTTTTAAGGTGCTTTGCTTGCAGGAAACTAATGATATTAACTATCGTCTTAGCTTTGTGTTGTTTTAATTATTAATTATCTTAGTAGGATAAAAATGAATACTCATGCTAGAAAACCGCTGCCTAACCTCTTTTTAAATGCATTGAAATTAAGTTTAGGCGATCAAGTATCTACTGCGCAGGCCATAAGAGAACATCATGGGCGTGATGAATCAATGTATGATATTTGTCCTCCTGATGCGGTAGTATTTGCGCGCTCCACAGAAGATGTAGTGAAGGTAGTTAAGTTATGTAATGAGTATGATGTACCCGTTATTGCTTTTGGCGCAGGTTCTTCCATAGAGGGGCATGTATTACCTTTTTCAGGTGGCATAACTATTGATTTTTCTGAAATGAATCAGGTTGTAGCCGTTAATGCCGAGGATTTAACCGCTACTGTACAAGCTGGCGTAACCGTAAACAATTAAATCAAGAAATTCGTCATACTGGTTTGTTTTTCCCCATTGATCCAGGTGCAGATGTTTCTATAGGTGGTATGGCTGCTACACGTGCTTCAGGAACCAATGCTGTCCGTTATGGAACAATGCGTGATAATGTGCTTTCTTTAACAGTAGTTACGGCTGAAGGTAAAGTAATACGTACTGCTAGCCGCGCTAAAAAGTCTGCGGCAGGTTATGATTTAACTGCTATCTTTGTTGGTAGTGAAGGGACTTTGGGTATTATTACAGAGGTAACGGTGAAATTGCATGTGCAACCTGAGGGGGTATCTGCCGCTATTTGTAGTTTTCCCTCAGTACAAGATGCTGTGCAGTGCGTATTTAGCACTATTCAAATGGGCATTCCGATTGCTCGTGTAGAAATTATGGATACTGCTGCGGTTAAAGCAGTTAATCAATATAGTCAACTTTCTTTACAGGAGTCCCCTGTACTATTGTTTGAGTTTCATGGTACACCAGCAGGTGTTGAAGAGCAGGCCATTATGGTACAAGAAATAGCCAAAGAAAGTGGTGGTTTGGATTTTTGTTGGGCAACTCAAACTGAAGACCGTAATAAATTATGGACTGCTCGACATAATGCCTTTTTTGCTTCTATGCAATTAAAACCTAGTTGTCGTGGAGTAAGTACAGATGTTTGTGTGCCTATCTCTAGGTTGGCGGAGAGTATTGATATCACTATTCAGGAATTAGCTAAGTCGACTATTCCTTACACTATTGTTGGGCATGTGGGAGACGGTAATTACCATGTTATTCTACTAATTGATCCACATAATCCAGATGAAATTGCGGAGATGGAGCGTATTAATCACGGTATAGTGCAACGTGCTATAGCAATGGATGGAACTTGTACTGGTGAGCATAGGGTAGGCGTGCATAAAATGGCTTTCTTAGTAGAAGAACATGGTGAGGATGCTTTGGATATGATGCGTGCATTAAAACGGGCTTTTGATCCAAAAAATATCTTTAATCCAGGAAAAATAGTGAGTTTAAGAAATCCATAAGGTTTGTTAGCTATTAGTGGAAAAACCCGTCTACTGTTTATGTTTAACCATGTTATGATAGTCAGATAATTTTATGCACTTATTTGATGCATTATATTCTTTATAAGTATTATTTTGGTGCATTATTTGGTTTTGTTATTAATAGATAAAGTGATGTAATTATCTATGTGGGTGATTCTCTATTAATAATTCAGGATGGCATATAAATTGCTATTCATTAACTAAAGTTAGTACAGGTTAATAGCCTAACAGTTTACTTGGTGTTAGATTTGCTGGGACTGCCTAAATAATCCAGCTATACTTCTTGGAGAATAATATGTCAAAAGCGGTACAACTAATTAAAGAACATAATGTAAAGTGGGTTGATTTGCGTTTTACAGATACTAAGGGTAAACAGCAACACGTTACTATTCCAGCTCATGTTGTTGATGAGGACTTTTTTGAGTCTGGACAAATGTTTGATGGTTCATCTATTGCAGGTTGGAAAGGAATTGAAGCTTCTGACATGATTTTAATGCCAGATGATAGTACCGCAGTAATTGATCCATTTACTACTGATCCTACTCTTATTTTAGTTTGCGATATTATTGAACCTTCTACAATGCAAGGTTATGAACGTGATCCACGTGGTATCGCTAGACGTGCAGAAGAATACTTAAAATCAACAGGTATTGGTGATACAGTTTTTGTTGGTCCAGAGCCAGAGTTCTTTATTTTTGATGAAGTGAAATACAAATCTGATATTTCTGGTTCAATGTTTAAAATCTATTCTGAACAAGGTTCTTGGAATACAGATTCTGATTTTGAAGATGGTAACAGAGGTCACCGTCCAGGTGTAAAAGGTGGTTATTTTCCAGTGCCTCCTGTTGATCACGACCATGAAATCCGAACAGCGATGTGTAATGCCTTAGAAGAAATGGGTTTAGAAGTTGAAGTTCATCACCATGAGGTGGCGACAGCAGGCCAAAACGAAATTGGTGTTAAATTTAATACCCTCGTTAATAAAGCAGATGAAGTACAAACTTTAAAATATGTAATCCATAATGTAGCCGATATTTATGGTAAAACAGCTACCTTTATGCCTAAGCCTTTATATGGTGATAATGGTTCAGGTATGCATGTTCATATGTCTATTGCTAAAGACGGTAAAAACACTTTTGCTGGTGATGGCTATGCAGGTCTTTCTGATACTGCTTTATACTTTATTGGTGGTATCATTAAACATGGTAAAGCATTAAATGGTTTCACTAACCCATCTACTAACTCATATAAGCGTTTAGTACCTGGTTTTGAAGCGCCTGTAATGCTTGCTTACTCAGCCCGTAATCGTTCAGCTTCTATTCGTATTCCCTATGTGAATAATCCTAGAGGCCGTCGTATTGAAGCACGTTTCCCAGATCCAGCAGCTAACCCCTATTTAGCATTTGCAGCATTATTAATGGCTGGTTTAGATGGTATTCAAAATAAAATCCACCCTGGTGATGCGGCAGATAAAAACTTGTATGACTTACCACCAGAAGAGTCAAAAGCAATTCCACAAGTGTGTGGTAGTTTAAAAGAAGCATTAGATGCATTAGATGCTGATCGTGCTTTTTTAACAAAAGGTGGTGTATTCACAGATGAGTTTATTGATGCATTTATTGAACTAAAATCTGCTGAAGAAATCAAAGTAAGAACATTCGTACATCCATTGGAGTACGATTTATACTACAGCGTTTAAGCATTTAGTTGAAATAAAATTATAGTATAGTTTTCAAGGACAATAGTTTTGCAAAAGACTAAATAAAGCAAAACCCCATAAAGTGATTTATGGGGTTTTCTTTTTTAATCATTCTCATCAATCCCATTTAAATTATTCCATGTATAATTAACGGCATATATATTTGAATATTAATAGCAATGACTAAAACAACCTATGCTAACTTAACTTGGGATGAACAAGGTCAACCTGTTTCAACTGAGTTTGATGATATCTACTTTTCTAAAACATCTGGTTTAGATGAAACATATTATGTATTTCTAAAACATAATAATTTATTAGAACGTTTTAGAAACTTAACAAATAATCAGTGTTTTGTTATTGGTGAAACTGGTTTTGGTTCTGGGTTAAATTTTTTATCTGCTTGGCAATTATTTGAAGAAACAGCACCTTATCAGGCTCGATTGCATTTTATTAGTGTTGAAAAATATCCTTTAACTAAAAAAGATTTACAACAAGCATTAAGTTTATGGGATGATTTGGCTGACTACAGTAAAGAGTTAATCAACCAATATATTGCCATTCATGAAGGTTATCAAAATTTTGTTTTTGCAAATAGCAGAGTAGTATTAACCTTATTGGTAGGTGATGTACATGAACAATTACCTAACTTAAATGCTAAAGTAGACGCATGGTTTTTAGATGGTTTTTCTCCTGCAAAAAATCCACAAATGTGGACAGATAATTTATTTAAACAGTTAGCTCGGTTATCTAAACCAGCTACATCCTTAGCTACTTTTACCAGTGCTGGTTTTGTGCGTAGAGGTCTACAGCAAGTAGGCTTTGTGATTGAAAAAGATAAAGGATTCGCTAATAAACGAGAAATGCTTTATGGCTATTTTCAAGGAATAGTAGAGACTAGACCTAACCGTCGTAATATAACACCACCTTGGTATAATCGTCTTACTGAAACTCATTTTGATAATCGAACGGCTATTGTTATTGGCGCTGGCGTGGCTGGCGCTGCATCAGCCGCTAGTTTGGCTGTTAGAGGTTGGCAGGTTACTGTACTAGAGCGTAATCATGATATTGCTTTAGAAGGATCAGGTAATGCGCAGGGAATACTCTATTTAAAATTATCAGCTCATCAAACATTGCAGTCTCGTTTGTTAATAGAGGGCTTTGGTTATACCAGACGTCTACTTGAATATTTAACCAATCAAGGTAAGTTAATTAAGGGAGAAGATTGGCAAGATTGTGGTGTATTACAGTTAGCCTTTGATGATAAAGAGCAAAAACGCCAACAACAATTAGCAGCAGCTTTTTCATCTTCATTGTTATATCCAGTGGATCAACAACAAGCAAATCAGTTAGCAGGCTTAACGGTTAATAATAATGGCTTATTTTTTCCAGAGGGTTGTTGGGTTAAGCCACGTAAGCTATGCCAAGCCTTATTAGACCACCCAAATATTAAAGTGTTGTGTAATCAAAATGTTGTATCGTTGGATTATCAAGCAACAGATTGGCGTGTTTTAAATGATGAAAATATTTTAGCAACTGCTGATATTGTTGTTTTAGCAGGGGCGGCTGATACTAAGCAATTTACAATGACTAATCAGTTGCCTATTAAAGCGATTCGAGGACAAACTACAGAATTACCTATGACGAATTGTAGTCAAGCATTATCAACGATAGTATGCAGTGATGGTTATATTTCTCCAGCTAGAGATAGTAAACATTGTTTAGGTGCTACCTTTAATTTTCATGCTACAGATTTAGTGTTAAGTGTTAAAGAACATCAAGAGAATATTCAAACACTAAAAAAAATCTCTTTGGATTTAGCTGATCGATTACATGTAGATCAGTTAGATATAAATAACTTAGCAGGACGAGCAGCTTATCGTTGCACTGCTACCGACTATTTGCCTTTAGTTGGACCTGTTGCAAATAAAGATACTTTCTTAAAAGACTATCAAGTTTTAATTAAAGATTCTAAAAAGATACCTGATATTCCTTGCCAGTGGATTAGAGGATTATTTTTAAATATAGCACATGGTTCTAGGGGGTTAATAACAGCCCCCTTATGTGGTGAAATATTAGCGAGTTGGATAGAAAATGAACCTTTTCCTATAGAGCAGGATTTAATGGAAGCATGTCATCCTAATCGATTTTATCTAAGAGAACTTAAGTATTTTAGACGTAATCAAGAATGACCTTAGGTAATTAATTATTTTGTTATTATGCGATAAGGGATTTTAAAGTTTTTCCATTTTTTCTTTTGAGATTTACTAAGAAAAAAGGTTATAGGGCTTTTTAAGATTTTAAAAAGTTTGTTAATTGAGTTAATTATTTTTACTTTTTTATAATACTTGGCGTAAAGCGTTTGATGTTTTTGTCTGATATAAGTATAAATATAGTGATAGTCGTTCTGGTTAATTATATTATTTCTTGAGTTAGATCTAATTCTATAAAAGAATAGTGACTCATCTACTCTATAAAATTTTTTATTGTCAGCAAAAAAATTTAACCAAAATTCCCAATCTTCATAACCTTTATGACACGCTAGGTCATAACCCCTATATTTTTGCCAATCAGATTTTTTATAAAGAGCAGAGCAAACGACAACATTGCGTTGTATCATTTCTTCAGGAATAGCCTTTGGAAGTTTAAAAATCCCTGTTTTTGCACCAAAAAACTCCACTTGCGAATAAATTACATCATAATCATTGGTTTCTATTATGGTTAACAATTTTTCCAAGCAATTAGGATGAATTTTATCATCCGCATCCAAAGGAAAAATATATTCAGCTTGAGCAATCTGTATAGCATTATTTCTGGCTATCACAACACCTTTATTGGTCTGCTTTATTAGTTTAATACGAGAATCTTTATTAGCCCAATTTAAACATTTATTATAACTAGCATCTAATGAACCATCATCTACAATAATAATTTCAATGTCCGTCAAAGATGATGATAAAACACTAGATAATGTTTCATCCAAATAATCTTCACAATTATAGACAGGAATGATTACCGATATTTTAGCCATAGTTAGGGTAACTTCCTTTATTTAATTGCAGCTGGGGATATTGAGAGTATTTCTTAGTGGCTAGATAAAAACTTATGGCTATAGGTAGCCATGTCATTAGCCAAATACCATTAGGTTTATCCCATAGGTAGACGCCATCAAATTGCAAAGCTATTGAGGAAAAAACAAAAATACCTAATAACGTTTTACCTAAGGTGGTATTACGATTTTTCCAAGCCTGCCAACCTGTGTGAGCCCATAAAAGTAGGTATAAAAAAAGTCCTGGTATCCCTAGACCAATACCAATATGGAGAAATAAATTGTGACTATGGGAAAATACTAATTGCTCTGATGTTGTTATTTCGTAAGGCGTGGCCAATCCAATACCAGTTAAAGGATTTTCAATGACCATATGCAGTGATGTTAAGAGAATACTAGGTCGGTAAGAAAAGCCTCTTTCGAGAAGTAAGCCATTGAAATAAATTACAAATAAAACACAAGTCAATAAAGTGAATAGGAGAAGCCAATACTTTTTGGCTGTTTTAAAATATAAAGGACTGAACAATAATAAATAGATAGCTAAACTACATATGGCTCCTCTACTTTTTGTCCAGAAAATAAAAGCTAATAATGTAAATAAAGCTAAAAAACGAATACTTTTGATAGAGTTATTTTTATTGTAGGTATAGAGATGTATTACGATAAACGCAATTCCCATTGCATAGCTAGCAATAATGGGGTTTTCTAGTGTGTTAAACCCTGCCATACGATCAGCAATAAGCGGATTGCGTATCGGCCAAAGTAACATGGCAATAAGAGCACAACCAGTTAGCAATAAACTGCTTATAAAAAGTGTATTTTCTAGTTGTTTAGGATTTTTCAGTGCCCATAGTAAATAGCCAAATATAAATAACGTAAGGTAAACAAGTCTTTTAACTGCTCTGAATTCTTGTACATTATCTGCCCAAGTAACAGTAACAGCTGCCCAAATAATTAATAAAATAAAAATCCATATTGCAGGTGTTGTTTTAATGGTTTTAATTAATAAGTGATGTTGACTAATAATCAAACAAAGGGCAGGGAGATAAATAAAAAAATTCAATAATAGGTAATAAAATTTATGGTGAATTATTGCCAATCCAAAAGTAAATATTATTAACCCATACTTAAAAAGATTATTTATAAAGGTTAGTCTTTGAGTATTACTCACCAACGATTTACTCCTTTTTTTGCGAAAAAAGACCGCTAGGGATGGCTAATGAATAGCATCCATATAAATATAGGTATTTGTTTAAATTGGTTTTATTAGGTAATGGCTATAAATATAAAACCGTTATGTCAAAATACTTTTAATTTCTTTAATAGTACTAAGTATTTTTCCCATATTATTCGTTAGAAGGTTTGTGGCACTTCATTTTTTCAAGAATTAATAGCCGCATATAGGTTCCCCCTTTTAAACCTTTGTCTTTTGCTTCTTTATCAAAGCGAAGTGCATCATCTAAAGACAAGCGTACTAAATATTCTTTATATGGTCGCTTTGCTTGTTTCAATTGAGTCGACATGACATAATTTCCTTAAGTGTTGTTAGGTTTTGTTATGTTGTAAATTATCCTATTTAATAGATTTTATTATTCATTTGAATAACAATCAAGGCAAATATATTCCTTATGAGTGTAGGGACGCGTTTAAAAGAAGAAAGATTACGTTTAAAGCTTTCTCAAGAAGAGTTTGGCCAATTAGGCGGAGTAGCGAAAATCGCTCAATTCAATTATGAGAAAAGTAAGCGTAGACCAGACATAGATTATTTAGAAAAAATTTATAAAAATGGTGTTGATATTTTGTATGTGGTTACAGGTAGAAGAGATGATTTTTCTAAAGATGAAGTAGAGTTAATTAATTTATTTAGAGAAGCCCCTCTAAAGAAGAAAATAATTATCCTCAATCTTTTATCAGAAAGTAGTGATTAGTATTTTATAGGTTTTTTGTTTAAATCATTAAAATCATACTAATAAATAATAGTTACTATATAAAAAATTAATAATAGATCAGGGAATTATTAGAAAATTTGTTGTCTATTAAGATGTCTCACTGTTTGTAGGCAAAATCATATTATTTTAAGTGTAAGGATTTTCAATAATACGAAGAAGAGTCTATTGTTATGCTTACTTAACTTTATTTGCATATTGTACTAAAATAGTAGAGATCAGGTTCTTTTGTAGCATAGAAGCTGTTTTCAAAGCGTCACGAGTATTAGCTTGGAACCCTCTTTATTCCACGTAAAACTTTGAAAGCAGCTTCCTAGAAAGGGTCTTAATGGGAAAGTTGGAAATCCTAATCATAAATTATCCAGCCTAAGAATCACAAAGAGGGTAAAACCGTGCTAGAAGCTTATCGTAAACATGTAGCCGAACGTGCTGCAATGGGAATTGTTCCTCAACCACTAACTGCTGACCAAACAGCACAGCTAGTAGAATTATTAAAAAATCCGCCAAAAGGTGAGGAAGCGTTTTTAGTAGACTTAATCAGTAATCGTGTACCACCAGGGGTGGATGAAGCAGCTTATGTAAAAGCTGGATTTTTATCAGCTATCGTTAAAGATAAAACAATTTCGCCATTAATAAATAAAGAGTTAGCTGTTAAGCTCCTAGGTAGTATGCAGGGTGGCTACAACATTGGTACTTTGGTTGAGCTTTTAGATGATAAAGAGCTTGGTGAATTAGCAGCAGAGCAATTAAAAAATACTTTATTAATGTTTGATGCATTCCATGATGTGGCTGAGAAAGCAAAAGCAGGTAACGCAAATGCTAAAGCCTTATTAGAGTCTTGGGCTAATGCAGAATGGTTTACTTCACGTAAAGCATTACCAGAAAAAGTAACTATTGCTGTATTTAAAGTACCTGGTGAGACTAATACAGATGACCTTTCACCTGCTCCTGACGCATGGTCTCGTCCTGATATTCCTTTACATGCCTTAGCCATGTTAAAAATGGCTCGTGATGGCATTGAACCTGTTCAACCAGGTAGTGTTGGCCCTTTAAAACAAATCGAAGCTGTTAAAGCTAAAGGCTATCCAGTAGCTTATGTGGGCGATGTGGTAGGTACTGGTTCTTCTCGTAAATCAGCTACTAACTCAGTGTTGTGGTATTTTGGTGAAGATATTCCTTGTGTACCTAATAAGCGTGAGGGCGGTTTCTGTTTTGGTACTAAGATTGCTCCTATTTTCTATAATACAATGGAAGATGCTGGTGCGTTACCTATTGAGTTCGATGTATCAAATCTTAATATGGGTGACTTAATTGATCTTTATCCTTACCAAGGTAAAGTAACTAAGCATGACAGTGAAGAAGTAATAGCAACTTTTGAGCTAAAAACTCCTGTATTACTAGATGAAGTACGCGCAGGTGGACGTATTCCATTGATAATTGGTCGCGGCTTAACAGAAAAAGCGCGTGCAGAATTAGGCTTAGGCCCTACAGACGTATTTAAGAAACCAGAAGTACCTGCTGATTCAGGTAAAGGTTTCTCTTTAGCACAAAAAATAGTAGGTCGTGCCTGTGGTTTAGTGGGAGTTCGTCCAGGTACTTACTGTGAGCCAAAAATGACAAGTGTAGGTTCACAAGATACAACTGGTCCTATGACCCGTGACGAGTTAAAAGATTTAGCCTGTTTAGGTTTCTCTGCTGATTTAGTGATGCAATCATTCTGTCATACAGCAGCTTATCCAAAACCAATTGATGTAACAACTCAACATACCTTACCTGATTTTATTCGTAACCGTGGTGGTATTTCATTACGTCCTGGTGACGGTATCATCCATAGTTGGTTAAATCGTATGGTATTGCCAGATACTGTAGGTACAGGTGGTGACTCTCATACTCGTTTCCCAATGGGTATTTCTTTCCCAGCAGGTTCAGGTTTAGTTGCTTTCGCTGCAGCTACTGGGGTTATGCCATTGGATATGCCAGAGTCTGTATTAGTTCGCTTTAAAGGTAAAATGCAACCTGGCATCACCTTACGTGATCTTGTACATGCCATTCCTTATTATGCAATTCAACAAGGTTTATTAACTGTTGAGAAGAAAGGTAAGAAAAATATCTTCTCTGGTCGTATCCTAGAAATCGAAGGTTTAGATCACTTAACAGTAGAGCAAGCTTTTGAACTTTCTGATGCTTCTGCTGAGCGTTCAGCAGCAGGTTGTACGATTAAACTTCCAGAGTCAGCCATTGCTGAGTACCTAAAATCAAATATCACTTTATTACGTTGGATGATTGATCAAGGTTATGGCGATGCACGTACTATTGAGCGTCGTGCTAAGAAAATGGAAGAGTGGTTAGCTAACCCAGAATTATTAGAAGCAGACAAAGATGCTGAATATGCAGCCGTGATCGAAATTGATCTCGCTGATGTTAAAGAGCCTATTCTTTGCGCACCTAATGATCCCGATGATGCTCGCCTATTATCAACAGTAGCTGGCAATAAAGTAGATGAAGTATTTATTGGCTCATGTATGACTAATATTGGTCATTTCCGCGCGGCTGGTAAATTACTAGAGAAAGTTAAACACATTCCTACTCGTTTATGGATTGTGCCACCTACCAGAATGGATCAATATCAGTTGATTGAAGAAGGTTACTATAGTATCTTCGGTCGTGTAGGTGCGCGTACAGAGGTTCCTGGTTGTTCATTATGTATGGGTAACCAAGCACGTGTTGAACCAAATAGTACCGTAGTTTCTACTTCAACCCGTAACTTCCCTAATCGTTTAGGTGATGGTGCTAATGTGTATTTATCTTCTGCTGAGTTAGCTTCTGTAGCTGCTACATTAGGTAAATTACCAACTGTAGAAGAGTATATGCAGTATGCAGATACTATTAATACAATGGCGCCAGAGATTTATCGCTATTTGAATTTTGATCAAATGACTAGTTATGTTAAAGCGGCTGAAAATGCCAAAATCGATGTAAAAATAGCCTAAATGATAAGCTACAAAAAATGGCGACTATAAAGTCGCCATTTTTATTGGGGGCGGTTAAAGAAGAAAAATAATCGATATCCAAATACATTTATACACAGACCAATCATAACAGCAATTGAACCTATAATTTCAAGGGTAGTCAGATGTTCATTTAAAAACCATGCACTACTACTCATACCTATTATGGGTACTAATAGTGAAAAAGGTGCCACAATACTGGCTGCATAACGCGACAGCATTTGCGCCCATAACCCATAGGCTAATAAAGTGGCGATAAAGCCTAAATAAAGAACAGCCAGTATTGTAGTGAGATTCATATTCAAAATAGTGGCTTTAATGGTTGTAACACCTTCAAATATTATTGAGCAGATAATTAACGGAATAACGGAAATAACGCCACCCCAAATAGTTAAGTGTAAGGTATTTACTGGCTGTAGTTTCTTAATTAAGATATTGCCTGTTGCCCATGAGAAACCAGCACACAGGGTTAATAGTAGTCCTACAAGTGTAGCATTAGCTCCAGCATCACAGCCAATAATAATCAAGCCAATCACAGCGATGGCTAAACCTAATAGGGTTTGTGGTCTAATAAATTCTTTTAATAAAAAAGCACCCATAATAATGGTAAAAAAGGCCTGAGATTGCATCACTAAAGAGGCAAGTCCAGCAGGCATACCAAAATAAATGGCAGAGAATAGAAAAGTAAATTGGCCAAAACACATCACCATTCCATAGATGATTAACCAAGAAAATTTAATTTTAGGCAATGGAAAGAAAAATGCAGGAATAATCAGGGTGGCAAATCTTAATGCTCCAAAAAGAAGAGGAGGTATAGATAATAGCCCCCATTTAGTAGCCACAAAACTAAAACCCCAAGATAAAATAACTATAAAAATTAGCATTAGATGGCGTAGGGGCATTTAATAAACCTGAATTAAATAAAAAGAAGCTGCTTAATTTACTCTTTATATTATTTTATAAAAAGCTTTTTTAAAAATATTTAGATATTTTATTAGCTTAAGTAAATAGCGAAAAATTCTAAATGTTTGGAATGGCTTTTGCCCATATTGAAATAGCTTCTAAAACAGGCTTAAAAGAGTCTCCAAATTCAGTTAATTTATAAATCACCTTGATAGGTGGTTTTTCACCATATACTTCTCTAAAAATTAAACCATCTTTTTCTAATTGTTTAAGTTGAAGGCTTAAGGTCATTTCTGTGATATTAGGCATATCTTTTTTTAGTTCACTGAATCTTTTTTCGCCATCTTTAAGGTAGTAAAGAATTACACTTTTCCACTTACCACCAATTAAATCCATAGCCATGCTAACAGAGCATGGGTACTGTTTACCATTAAAGAATATTTGACAATTATTTTTTGTAACTGACATTTTGATACCTACTATCTATTTTGATAGATATTGCCATTCATAAATAACATTATAAACTATTTATAGTAACTATAATTTTTATAGTCACTAATTTCAAATAGTATTAAGGAGAAATAAATGGCGTTAATGATACTTGCACATCCTAACTATAAACAATCGATTGCTAATAAGACTATCGCTGAAACACTGCAGAAAAGTGTAGATGATTTGGAACTACGTAATATTTATCAACTGTATCCTGACTATCAAATTGATATTGAGGCTGAACAAGCTGCATTGTTAAAGCATGATTTGATTATTCTGCAGTATCCAATGTACTGGTTTAATATGCCAGCTATTCTAAAAATCTGGTTTGATAAAGTTTTTACTTATCAATTTGCTTATGGGTCGCAAGGAGATAAGTTAAAAAATAAGAAATTACTACCTAGTTTAACAGTAGGACAACCTGAACAAAATTTTCAGAGTGATAATCATTTTTTAATAGATGACTTTATGTGTTCCCTAAAGAAGACAGCAGAGTATGCACAAATGAATTATCTAAAACCAGTGATATTGTATGATATTTCTATAGTAACAGGTCATACTGAATTAGAGATAACACAAAAAGCAAAAGCACATAGCCAAAAATTACATTTGCTTATCAAACAATATGATTCAGTTAAAAAGCATTGAAGCTATGTAGTGTAATTTAGTAATAGTTATGGCTACAAAGAAAATTATCTATGATATTTAGCCTTACCTCTATTTTAGGAGAATATTGATTTTCTAATTATTGTAATTTATTTAGTAAATATCACTTAATTTAAAGATAAGTAAACAACAGGCAGTATCAATTTTATTATATAAAAGCTCTTCTTGTTTTCGAATAGTGGCGGAATATATATATCCCTTATCAGTATTAGAAGGTTCTTTATATAATAGTTGTTGATGTTCCTCGCATAGTTTTATCAACCGCTGAATATCATCCTTAAAAGATACTTTTAAATCTGCATGGCGTAATAGTATATCAATGGTATCTAAACGATGTTGGCAAATATCTAGAAAATGTGTAATTTCAAGATCATTAATTTGATTAGTTTGAGATTGTTGAATTAGCATATTTATTTTTCTATATATATCTAGTAATTGGTCAATGCGTTCTACAATAAGTGATTTTTTTTCATGGGTAATTTTTTGTCTTTTTTCTACTACTTCAGGTATATAGACAGCCAAGAAAATAGTGGTAACTAATGTGGCTATATCAATAATATTAATGGTTTCGACTTCAGCAAGATTAAAGTATTGTGGAATAATAATACCTATCGAGATGATAATAGCGATTAACAGTAAGTATATAAAATATTTTATGACTTTATGCATAATATTAAACCCTCATTGTTAATAAATAGTGGTTTTATTACTTATAGGGATATATATGTTATACATAGCGATATATCCTAACTTAAAGAAATACGTTTGAGTCGTAAAGCATTACCTAATACAAAAATACTGGATAAAGCCATTGCTGCTGCTGCAATAGCAGGCGAGAATAAAATCCCAAAGAAAGGATAAAGAATACCCATTGCAATAGGAATTAATGCCGTGTTGTAGGCAAAAGCCCAGAAGATATTTTGGTAAATATTACGGATGGTTGCTTTAGATAAACTAATCGCTTTAACGACTCCCATTAAATCGCCAGACATCAATACTACATCTGCTGCTTCTATGGCAATATCAGTACCTGTACCAATAGCAATACCAATATTAGCTTCAGCTAGTGCAGGCGCATCATTAATACCATCACCTACAAATGCTAAGCTGCCTTGTTGTTTAAGTGCTTTAATAGTGGCTACTTTACCATCGGGTAATACTTCTGCTACCACTTGGTCAATGCCTAGTTGTTTGGCTATAGCCTGTGCGGTATGCTTGTTATCGCCTGTAATCATAGCTACTTTTAAACCTAAATTATGCAGCGATTTAATAGCGTTTGGTGTTGTTTCTTTAATAGGGTCTGCTACAGCCGCTATAGCTACTAACTGATCATTAATGGCCATATAAAAAGGAGTTTTGCCTTGTTTGGCTAGCTGTAAAATATTTTCACTAAAATGTCCTGTAGCAATACCTTGCTGTTGCATAAAATAGGCTGTACCTACTTTTACAAATTGTTGATTGATAGTAGCTTGTAAACCTTGCCCTGTAATTGTGGTAAAGTCTTCTACAGGTAATAACGGGATATTTAGCTGTTTAACATATTGAATAATAGCTTCAGCAATAGGGTGTTCTGATTTAGCTTCTAAAGAAGCTAGTAGGGAAAGAGCAGTATTTTTATCATAATTTTCGATACAGATAAAATCCGTTAATTCAGGTTTACCTTTGGTTAATGTACCTGTTTTATCTAAGGCAACTATCTGAACATCTCGCAATACTTGTAGTGCCTCACCTTTACGTATAAGAATGCCAGCTTCAGCTGCTCGCCCTGTGCCTACCATAATTGACACAGGTGTTGCTAAACCCATTGCACAAGGACAAGCAACTATAAGAACTGCGACAGCATTTACTAAAGCAAAGCTAAGCGCAGTTTCTTTGGCAAAGAATAGCCAGATAATAAAGGTAATAACAGCAAGTGCCATCACAGTAGGCACAAACCATAGAGTTACCTTATCAATAATGGCTTGGATAGGGAGCTTTGAACTTTGTGCTTGTTCAACCATACGGATAATTTGAGCTAAAACGGTATCACTGCCTACTTTGGTAGCTTTAATGGTCAAAGCACCTTTCTGATTTACCGTGCTTCCAACCACAGGATCATCTATTTGTTTTTTTACTGGGGTAGGTTCACCTGTAATCATTGACTCATCAATGTAACTATTTCCTTCAACCACCACGCCATCAACGGGAATTCGCTCACCTGGTAAAATATCAATCAGATCATTTGGCTGTACCTGTTCAATCGGTATTTCTACTAGTTGACTAGCACGATATATTCGCGCATGACTTACTTGCAGTTGCACTAATCGTTTAATAGCTTGAGATGTGCGCCCTTTTGCTTTTGCCTCCAGTAAGCGACCTATTAAAATTAAGGTAATAATAACTGCTGCCGCTTCATAATAAACGTGAACAGTACCGATAGGTAGTAATTGAGGGATAAAGGTAGCTATTACTGAATAACAATAAGCCGCTAATGTACCTACAGCTACTAAAGAGTTCATATCAGGCGCTAATCGGAGTAAAGCAGGTATTCCTTTCTTATAAAAATTAAAACCAGGAATAAGCATCACAAGGGTTGTTAAAAACCATTGGGTGTACCAGCTATTTTGTTGACCGATAGTATTGTCTACAAAGTGGTGTACAGTTGTAGAAATATGCCCACCCATTTCTAATAGAAAAACAGGTACGGTAAGACAAATAGCAACTAATAAAGCAAACTTAAGTTTATTTATATCTTGTTGTACTTGCTTACTATCATCAATGGCTGATTGGTTTTCTTTAATAACCTGTGCTTCATATCCTGCTTTGCTGACTGCAGTAGTTAATAAATCATCAGCTAAAGGTTTGGCAAGAATAATATGTGCTTTATGAGTGGCTAAATTAACTGTTGCTTCAGTAACACCATCAACTTTTTTTAAAGCTCTTTCAACACGACCAACACAGGCAGCACAACTCATACCTTGAATATTAAGATCAATTTGATGAGAATTAGATAACTTTTGCTGTGTCATAACTCACTCATAAATACAGGGTTAAAATAATAGTAACATTTTAGTTGTTTCAGCTATGTAAGACTTAAGAAGAGTTTTATATTGGTTGTGGTGTAAAGCCTGCTTGTTTAATAATTTGTTCAATATCAAATGGTTTAATAGTACTCTTAATAGATAGTTGATGTTTAGTTAAATCTATCTCAACTTGTGCATTCGGCTCTTTATTCTGTATAGCCGTAGTCAATGTTTTAACACAATGGTTACATGTCATATCAGCAATATAAAATTTAATAACAGTTGTCATAATTTACTCTCCCTCTATAAAAATGTTAGAGTAATTTTAAAGATTACCATCATGGTAAGGTCAAGTATTTTTATAATTGGAATAGTATAGTGGTTATGAATATAGGGCAGGTTGCGAGCGAGACTGGTATTTCAGCCAAAATGATCCGTTATTACGAAACAGTAGGTTTGTTAAATACTGTTCAGCGAACGGAGGCGGGGTATCGGATTTATACAGAGAATGAGGTGCAAACACTGTATTTTATACGTAGTGCTAGAGACTTAGGTTTTTCTGTGAGTGAGATTCAGGAGTTATTAGCTTTATGGCGTGATAAAAATAGGGCAAGTGAGGATGTTAAACGACTTACCCAACAACATATTAACGACTTAGAAAAAAAGGCTAAAAGTTTACAAGAAATGGCAAATACATTGCGTCATTTAGTTTGTCATTGTCAGGGTGATGATCGTCCTGACTGTCCTATTATTCAAAAGCTAGCTAGCAAATAGTCAGTGCAGACTACTTGCTAGCAATGAATTAATTAGGATAAAAATAGTTTGTAGGCATCATTATTGGTTTCATCCCAATAAGGATAACCAATGTTGTTTAGCGCTTCTTTAAATTGTTTCATTTCCTCTGGCGGTACTTGTAAGCCAGCAAATATACGGCCTTCTGCAGCACCATGATTACGGTAGTGGAACATGCTAATATTCCAACGACCTCCTAACTTATTTAAGAAGTTGAATAATGCGCCAGGACGTTCTGGAAACTCAAAACGAAATACATGCTCGTTATTAATAGCTTTATTACGACCGCCAACCAAATGGCGAATATGCAATTTGGCCAATTCATTATCAGTTAAATCCACGATTGGAAAACCTTTTTCTTGTAAGGAGGCAACCAATAGATCACGTGGATCATTTTCTGGATGGGTTTGAACTCCCACAAAAATATGTGCCTCTTTACTGCTGCTGTAACGGTAGTTAAATTCAGTAATTTGACGTTTTCCTAATGCTTCACAGAAACGTTTAAAGCTACCAGGCTCTTCTGGAATGGTCACAGCAATAATAGCTTCTCGTTTTTCACCAATTTCAGCACGTTCAGCTACATAGCGTAAACGGTCAAAATTAATGTTAGCACCTGAATCAATAGCCACTAAGGTTTGACCTTTTACGCCTGTTTCTGCACAGTATTTTTTAATGCCTGCCACACCCAATGCACCAGAAGGTTCTGTGATTGAACGGGTATTATCATAAATATCTTTTAAGGCAGCACATATTTCATCTGCTGTTACGGTAATAACATCATCCACATATTTTTTACAGATTTTAAAAGTTTCTTCACCAATTTGAGTTACTGCCACACCATCTGCAAATAAACCTACTTGGTTTAAGGTAACACGTTTACCAGCTTTCATAGCTGCTTGTAGACAGTTAGAATCACAAGGTTCAACACCAATTACTTTAATTTTAGGGCGTAAGTATTTTATATAAGCAGCTACGCCAGCAATTAATCCGCCTCCACCAACAGGCACAAAGATAGCATCTAAAGGTGCATTATGTTGACGCAGAATTTCCATGGCTATAGTGCCTTGGCCAGCAATAGTATCAGGGTCATCATAGGGATGAACAAAAGTAAAACCTTTTTCTTCCACTAATTTTAAAGCGTGGGCTAATGATTCTGGAAATGCATCTCCATGTAAAACAACACGAGCACCATAGGATTTGACAGCCAATACTTTAATTTCTGGTGTTGTTTTAGGCATTACGATAACTGCTTTAATACCTAATTTTTTGGCAGAAATAGCAACTCCTTGTGCATGATTACCTGCTGAAGCAGCGATAACACCTTTTGCCTTTTCTTCTTCAGTAAGGCGAGCAATTTTATTATATGCCCCACGAATTTTAAAAGAGAACACGGGTTGTAAATCTTCTCTTTTTAGTAGCACAGTATTAGCTAATTCTTCCGATAAATTAAGGGCTTGCTGTAATGGTGTTTCGATAGCGACATCATACACAGGTGCCGTTAGGATATTTTTAACATATTTTTCTAACATGACCGTTCCTATAGCATGTAGTGTAGTAATAAGATGCTAAGTTTAAACTATTTTAGAAAAAATGTTTTATAGAATAATAAAATTATGGGCAATACGTTGTACTAAGTGGTGTTTATCATACAAAAGTAATATTTAAAAAATGTCAATAGTTGTTATTATAAAATTACTGTCAAGTAAGTATTTATTCATAAGGGCAAGTTTTACTCGCAACAGAAATTCTTTATTTTAAGCTACTGTAAGACAACGGTTGTAGTTTTTTTTCTAATAAAGATAGGATGAGTATTTATGTTTTTAGCAAACTTAATACTAAAAGTTATCCATCGAAATTTATAATGGCATTATTCATTGTTTAGGATTGTTAATAAAACATATCACTTGTTTCTTTTACTAAAAGAAAGAGGGGATTAAGTAGCTAGGAAGTTGCTTTATAGTAGTCAGCTACTTATGTCTTTTTGTACTAATAGGAAAGGACAAAGTATTGTGGCAATCATAAATGTAACACCAAAATTTTTATCTTTTATTCTAAGTAGTTCATTTCTAAGTATTACCTGCCAAGCAACTAATTATATTGCTAATGATGGCAATCATCATGACCTGAGCAATGATAGTTACTATTCCACAAATTCTGGTTGGGGAAATGGTGCTATTGTCTCAACCAGTTCAACTGTAGCAGGTGATAATCTTTACCTTGAGTCATCACATTCTCAGTCTGTTGTAGCTTATGCTGCGCAAGGGGGAGAGATTCATCTAAGCAATAGTACTATTAATCACACATCACCTGCAGCCAGCCAGACATATGCCCTTTATTCTCAAGGAGAGCATGTAACCCATGGCTCATCTTATATTACTATCAGTAATAGTACGATTACTACAGCAAACAACTCTATTACTGCTGTCCATGCTGAACATGGTGGGAAAATACATTTAAAAGACAATACCGCCATTAGCACAGGTGGAAATTATGCGTATGGCATTCTAAGTCGAGGAACGGGTAGTAATACTGGAGATGGTTCTAAAATTACTGCGGATCAACTAACAGTCATTACTACGGGTGATAATGCATACGCTATCCATGCAGTAGACTTAGGTGAAATTGATATAGCAAATGCTAATGTATCTACTACTGGTGCTAATAGCATGGGGCTTTATGCTAGCAATGGACTTTTAAATGCTTCTAATAGCTCAATTAATACAACTGGCAGTGCAGCTCATGGCGTTTCTGCTGTAAGTACTACCGTTGAGCTTGATAAAGTAAATATCACTACCAGTGGTAATCTTGCTTATGGTGCAAGAGTAAATAATGCATCTTTGGTAGTCAAGAATTCAACTATCAACTCATCTGGAACAAGTGCTGCAGCATTGGCCAGTTTAGAAAGTAATCAAATAGATATTTCTGCCAGTCACCTTATTGCAGATGATTGGACAGCCATTTGTTTTAGTCATGGTGGTGACTCTACTTTAAATCTCACTGATGGTTCTACAGTTAATAGCAATATTGGCCAAGCTATTTTAGTAGAAGGTTCAACTACAACAGCTCAGGTAAATCTCGATAACAAAACAGTAATAAATGGCACAGCATCAGCAGCCTCAGGTAGTACCTTAGATTTATCTATTAATAATAGTTCAGTGTTAAATGGTAATACCAGTAATGTGAACCAACTTAATTTAGCTAGTTTAGGTAGATGGATTTTCGATACCAACAACTCAATAGCTGCTATGGATAACTCAGGGGGTATAGTTCAATTTAATTCCAGTTCAGTTAACCCTATTAGCCTCACTATCAAAGATTTATCAGGTGCAGGTACTTTTGTTATGAAAACAGATATAGCTAACTTAACAGGTGATTTGCTGGTAGTTACAGATAATAGTGCTGGTTCTCATAAAATCTCTATTGCTAATAATGGCACTAGTATAACGGATGGTACAGAAGTATTAACGGTAGTAGAAACCACTGATGGTATAGGTAAATTCTCACTCACTAATAGAGTTGAGGCGGGAGGCTATGAATACAGTCTACTTAAAGATGGTACAAATTGGATACTCTACAGTGGAGGCAGATTATTAACCAGTACAGCCAATGCAGCTATTGGTTTCTTTAACACGGGTTATCTGTCCAACTATATTGAAAATCAAACCTTATTACAACGATTAGGTGATTTACGTAATCAATCTGAAAAGACCAATACAGGCTTTTGGATAAGGAGTTATGGCGGTAAATTAAATTCATTTAGTGGTCAAGGAACACGTGGTTTTGATATGCCTTATGTAGGAACTCAAGGGGGTATTGATAACAAAGTTGAATTGGCTAATGCAGATTTAATAGTGGGGGGCGTATTAGGTTTTACGCGAGGTAATCCCAACTATGATGGTGGTAACGGTACCATAAAAAACTACCATCTAGGGATGTATGCTACTTATTACCATAATAATGGTATCTATGTGGATGGACTAGTCAAATATAACAATACTCATAATCATTTTAGTGTTAATGATACTGCGGGAACGAGAGTTAAAGGTACAGCTAAAACGCAAGGTTATTCTGTTTCACTAGAAGCGGGTAAGCGTTTTATGGCTCAACCAAAGCTAGGAATCTATATAGAACCCCAAGTTCAAGTTACCTATGCCTATCAAAACGGTGATCGTATGCATGCTAGCAATGGACTCAAAGTAGACCTTAAAAACTACAACTCCACACAAGGTAGAGCAGGTGTTAATTTGGGTTATCAGAGCATGGGGAAATCACCCATTAATATTTATTTGAAAGGTAATTTTACGCGAGAAATGGATGGTCGTACGGCTTATAAATTAAATGGCAGTAAGCATAAATATAGTCTTAGAAGTAATTGGAAGAGTGGTGGTATAGGAGGCAGTATCAACCTAAACAAAAATCATAATATTTATGCAGATGCAGAATATACAAAAGGGGGACGGTTTAATCAACGGCAGCTTAACTTAGGTTATAGCTATCGAATTTAGCAAAGCTTAATTTTCTTATCTGGGTCGTTTAAAGGTATTAAATAAGGCTTCTATATTTTTAACTTGATAAGAATATTTGTTCATTTGATTAATAATTTAGAGAGTCATTATGTCAGCTATTTATGACTTTTTTAAAAAGAGACGTAAGGATAAATTCTTATGAAAGATATAAATAAGAAGTTTGTAATTTCCACCCTTGCTATAAATATTGTATTGATTAATAGCTTATGTTTTGCAACAAATCATATTGCAGATGATGGTAATACCCACATACTAGATACTAACAGTTATTTAGCTACTAATGCAGGTACCTATAATTCTGCATTGGTTTCAGACTGCTCAGAAATCAATGGTTCAAATTTGAGTTTGACTACTGAACACCATCAAGCTGCGGCTGCTTATGTAGCAAATGGTGGTAAAATTACTTTATCAGACAGTACTATTTTTGTTAATGCAGCTATACCTGTGACATCTGCTGCTGTGGCAGATCATACGCATGGTATTTGGGCAACAGGTAGTGATGTTAATGGCGTATCAACAGTGCTTGTTGAAAAAACCGATATTATTGTGCAAAGTGCTCGTAATCATGGGGTATTTGCCCAGAATGGTGGCTATGTTGAATTAAAAGATGTCAATATAAACACCTTAGCATATGGCACAAATGCTCTTTTTGCTCAAGGAAAAGACAGTACTAGTGGCGCTATGGCTACAATTATAGCTGATAACGTTAACATAGAGACAGAGCAAAGCACAGGCTATGGTGCTGAAATAAGAGACAATGCTCAAATGTCGATGAGTAATGCTCAGATTACTACTAAAGGTACAAGTGCATCAGGAGTAATTGTTCAAGTTAATTCAAATGCCAATATTACTAATACAAGTATTAAAACAAGTGGTAATAATGCGCAAGGGGTTTCTTTACTGACTAATTCAGAAATGGCTTTAGATCAAGTAACTATTGAAACATCAGGAACCAACTCCCATGCGGTTTCGATTAGAAACTCAAGTAATATGTTAATTAATAATTCAAAAATTCAAGCCGCTGGATCTGGTGCTCACGCACTTAGACTTGAAGGACAGAATGTAAATGTTGATGTAGTAAATAGTGCTTTATTAGCAGAAAATCATACTGGAATTATCGTATCAGGGAAAAATAATGTTATCAATTTTGATAACTCAACTATTAACAGTGGCACAGGCGTAATCCTTGAAACCACAGGTGATGGCGAGGCCTATTTTAATTTACATAATGGTACGATGATTAACGGTATTATTAAATCAGCAACAGTCGATACAGATAAAATTTATTTAGCCATACATAATAATTCTATCTATACAGGTAACACGGAAAATGTTAATGAAATTAATCTCACCACATCAGGCAAATGGATATTTGATCAAGATAATACAATAGGTTCTATGGATAATACAGGTGGTATAGTTCAGTTTGATTCCAGTACATACTCAGCTCCCTTAACATTAACTACCAATAATCTATCAGGCGCAGGTAATTTTATAATGCAAGCTGATATCGCTAACTTGGTGGGTGATTTATTGGTAGTGAATGACAGTAGTGCTGGTTCACATACGCTCTTCATTGCCAATGATGGAGCCAGTGCCACTAATGGTACAGAAGAGCTTGTGGTAGTACAAACCCCTGATGGTGCCAGCGATTTTGCATTGGCTAATGATGTTGAAGCAGGTGGCTATCGTTATAGAATCATTAAAGATGGAAACAACTGGAAGCTCTATAGTGCAGGCAGATTATTAACTACTTCTGCAAGCGCAGGTGTTGGATTCTTTAATACGGGGTATCTTTCTAACTATATTGAAAACCAAACCTTATTACAAAGACTAGGTGATTTACGGAACCAGCCTGAAAAGACTAATACAGGATTTTGGATAAGAGGCTATGGTGGTAAACTAAATTCATTTAGTGGGCAAGGCGCACTTGGTTTTGATATGGCCTATGCAGGTACCCAAGGTGGTATTGATGGCAAAGTAGAGTTAACCAATGCTGACTTAATAGTAGGTGGTGTAGTAGGTTTTACTAGAGGTAATCCTAACTATGAGGGAGGGAGTGGCACTTTAAAAAACTATCATGCAGGTGTCTATGCAACTTATTATCATGACAATGGTATCTATGTTGACGGACTAGCTAAATATAATAATACCCGTAATCACTTTAGTGTTAACGATACAGCAGGAACAAGAGTTAAAGGCACAGGTAAAACTCAAGGTTACGCTGTTTCACTAGAAGTAGGTAAACGTTTTATGCTTAGCCAAGCCAAGCAAGGTGTATATTTAGAGCCGCAAATTCAAGCAACCTATGGCTATCAATACAGTGATCAAATTCATGCTAGTAATGGCCTTAAAGTAGATCTTAAAAACTACAATACCACCCAAGGTAGAGCAGGTCTTAATCTAGGTTATCAAAGTGTTGGTAAAGCTCCTGTTAATATTTATTTGAAAGGTAATTTTACCCGTGAAATGGATGGTCGTACCGCTTATAAATTAAATGGCAATAAGCATAAATATAGTTTTAAAAGTAATTGGCGAAGCGGTGGTATTGGAGGCAGCCTCAACTTAAAGCAAAATCACAATATTTACGCAGATGTGGAATATGCTAAAGGGGGGCGATTTAATCAACGACAACTTAACTTAGGGTATAGCTATAGAATTTAGTTGTGTATAAGTGCTTATTGATTTGGTGAAAGCTAAATCAATAAGTATCTCTAATAAAGGGATATTAAATATTATATTGCTTCTCTGAAATTTCAAAGAATTCACTATCAATCTGTTCACGTAATTGCCACAAAGGTACTTGATCATAAGGGGCAATTAAACAAATACCATAAGCGTCAATATTTTTAATAAGACGTGAGCCTTTTAGCAATAAGTGATAAGCCCAATAGTAACTAGATTGGTTAGCGCGAAAACGAATATTGTGCTTTATTAATTTTTCTTTTAAGAGTTGTTGGTCTGTAATAATTAATTTATCTTTCATTACTTGTTCAAGTAGTTTTTCTAAACGAAGCCACACAGATTGCTGTTGTTCTTCATTATAGGTATTCCAGTCAATTATCTCATAATCATAGCGTTTACAGCCACGACATACGGTATCACCATACACGGTGGAACAAAGACCAACACAAGGAGTTTTTAAAACATGATTAGACATAAGTTAAGTTTAATTAAATAAGTTTTCAGAATATCATTAATACTTGATAATTTTACTAAGTTACTGACTAAGGAATTATAAACCTTATGACTAAAAAACCAAAAACTTTAGAAGAATGGCAAGCACAATTAACACCTGAACAATTTGCAGTATGCCGCATGCAAGGTACAGAACATCCGTTTTCTGGTAAATATTTTAAAGTACCAGAAAATCCTGGTGTTTATCATTGTGTTGCCTGTGATAATCCTTTATTTGAAACGGCTACTCAGTTTGAAGCAGGTTGTGGTTGGCCAAGTTTCTATCAGCCTATTAGACCTGATGCAGTAGAAGAAAGAGAGGACTTTAGCCATCATATGCATCGTATTGAAGTGGTTTGTAGCGAATGCCAATCTCATTTAGGCCATGTTTTTCCAGATGGGCCTCCGCCTACAGGATTGCGTTATTGCATTAACTCAGTAGCACTAAAATTGATTGAGACTGAAAAGAAATGACAGTAAGACTGGCGGCTGTTCAAGATGATATTACTACTTTACAAGTCGATGCTATTGTTAATACAGCCAATAGTTCTTTACTGGGTGGTGGCGGAGTAGATGGTGCAATCCATAGAGCAGCAGGTAAAGAGTTGCTACATGAGTGCCGCTTACTGGGTGGTTGTAAAACAGGACAGGCTAAAATCACTAAAGGTTATAATTTACCTGCTCAATATATTATTCATACCGTGGGGCCTGTATGGCAAGGTGGCCAACATAATGAAGCTGAATTGTTAGCCAGTTGTTATAGAAATAGTCTACAGATAGCTTTGGATAATAAGTTAGAAAGTGTAGCTTTTCCTTGTATTAGTACAGGTATTTATCATTATCCAAAATTACAGGCAGCAGAAATAGCCGTGCATACTGTTAAAGAGTTTTTAAAAAATAATAATACTTTACAATGTGTTATATTTTGTTGTTTTGGTGAAGAAGATTATTTAATTTACCAAAAGTTACTGGATAATCCTACTCCTCTAACTCTATAGTATTTTAAAGTTAGAGGAGTTTTTGCTTGTTATCCTAAGGTTGGATAATCAATGTAACCCTCAGCGCCACCGCTGTAGAAAGTATCTTTGTCTGGTGTATTTAAAGCTGCATTCTGTTTAAAGCGTTCTGGTAAATCAGGATTGGCTAAGAAAGCACTACCGAATACCACCGCATCTGCTTGATTGTTAGCGATATAATTTTGAGCCGTTTCTTTGGTTAAACCAGAGCCTATTAAATAAGCATTATCAAATAATGGCTTTAGTAAACCATGATAATCTACAGGTGTACCAAAAAGAGCTACATGCAAATAAGCAAGATTAAGTGGATTAATTTGCTTAACTAAATAACTGTAGGTTTGTTGTGGATTATCATCATGGATATCATTAAAGTTCATTTCAGGTGATATTTTAATACCTACACGATTACTGCCTGCTTCTGCAATCATTGCTTGTAATGTTTCTATAACAAAGCGACAACGATTTTCTACAGAACCACCATAATTATCTTGGCGTTGATTACTGCCAGATGATAAAAACTGTTCTGCCAAATAGCCTGAGGCTGCATGTAATTCAACACCATCAAAACCTGCTTGTAAGGCTAACTTGGTAGCTTGGCGATATTCATTAATAACCTGTTTTATTTCCGTCTCTGTCAGTTCATGGGGCGTTACAAAATCTTGCAAGCCTGCATCTGTCCAACTTTGCCCTGCTGGTTTAATGGCTGATGGAGCCACAGGTGTTGCTTTATTAGGTAACAATGAAGGGTGTGAAATGCGGCCACAATGATTAATTTGCATAAATATAAGGCCACCTTTGGCATGTACAACATCTGTAACCTTTTTCCAAGCAGCTACCTGCTGTTCATTACAAATACCAGGACTACGAATGTAGCCTTTACCCATTGCTGAAGGGTATACACATTCACTGATAATTAAACCAGCCGAAGCTCTTTGTGCATAATAGGTAGTTACTAAGTCTGTAGGTACACCGTTATTATCTGCTCGTGCACGTGTCATAGGAGCCATTACTAATCTATTTTTTAGATTATAAGGTCCAATTTTTACCGTATTAAATAAAGAATTCATAATATTCTCCTAAGGTTAATTGCAACTACTGTAGTTTATTTTTAAATTGGAATAAATAGGCTAAAATAGAAATGATTGATCCATATATGGAGCATTGTAATGGAACGTTTAGCAAATATAGGGTTATTTGTTGAGGTGGTTAAAGCTAAAGGGTTTAGGCGAGCTGCTGAGGTGTTAGGAATACCGAACTCCACCTTATCACGCAAAATCGCTGAATTAGAGCAAGACATTGGATTACGTTTATTACATCGTACAACCCGTAAAATAGAGCTGACGGAAGCAGGACGTAACTATTTTGAGCGCTGTAAAAATATTATGGCAGATGTACAGTCAGCTCATGAACAATTAGCGGATATGAGCCAAAGACCTAGTGGCAAGCTCAGGGTTTCACTTCCTACCGACTTTGCTAGTAATTACCTAGTACCGATTATTGTAAATTTTGCTAATAAATATCCAGAAATTAGTTTTGACTTTGAGTTAACACCAAGAAAAGCAGATTTAGTTTCTGAGCCTTTAGATATGGCTATTCGTATAGGTCATCTACCAGATTCAAATTTAATTGCAAGACAAGTGGCTAGCTTACCTATGGGATTATATGCTTCGCCTGATTATTTAAAACGGGCAGGTGAGCCTTTACATCCTAAAGAGTTGAGTTTACATGATTGTATTTGCATGACAGCTAAAGCAAATAGCCATATATGGGTATTACAGCGTAAACAAGAAAAACTAGAAGTCAGAGTTGGTGGCCGTTTTACACTAAATAGTGTTGGTATGTCTTGTAGGCTAGCTGCTTTAAATATGGGTATTGCTTTATTAGCAGAAGAAGTTGTACGAGCAGATTTATTAGCAGGAAATTTAAAACAAATATTACCTGAATGGAAATTGGCGCCATCCCCTGTTTATGTGGTTACTGAAACACGTCTTTTACCCGCCAAAGTTCAATGTTTTATTGATTATTTGACGAGTCGATTGTAATTAAATGCTTTTATTATAGGTAGCTTATTATTAATATGGAGTTGTTTTATAGAACTATTTGATTTAATAATCTCTAATAGAAATATATTCTTGATATTTATTACTAGGAGAACAATAAAATGTCGATGGCAGATAGAGATGGACTTATCTGGTATAACAATAAGTTAGTTGACTGGCGCGATGCACAGACCCATGTGCTGACTCACACATTACATTATGGTATGGGTGTTTTTGAAGGTGTACGTGCTTATCAAACGGCTAACGGACCAGCAATTTTTCGCTTACATGATCATACAAATCGTTTTTTTAATTCTGCTCATATTGTCAGAATGAAACTGCCATTTGATAAAGACATTATTAATCAAGCACATATTGATGTGGTAAAAGCCAACAAATTGCAATCTTGCTATTTCCGTCCAATGGCTTTTTATGGTTCAGAAAAGTTAGGGGTAGCCCCTGCCGTTAATGATGTAAATGTAATTGTTGCTGCTTGGGCTTGGGGTGCGTATTTGGGTGAAGAAGGAATGCAAAAAGGTATTCGCATTAGAACCAGTTCTTTTACCCGACATCATGTAAATATAACCATGTGCAAGGCCAAAGCGAATGGTAACTATCTAAATTCCATTATGGCTAATATGGAAGCAACCAGTGATGGTTATGATGAAGCCTTATTGTTAGATGCGAGTGGTTATGTAGCCGAAGGCTCAGGTGAAAATATATTTATTGTACGAAATGGTAAGCTTTATACACCAGATGCAACCGTAGCATTGGAGGGCATTACCCGTGATACAGTAATGACTATTGCGAGTGATATGGGATTACAAGTTATTGAAAAACGTATTACCCGTGATGAAGTTTATTGTGCTGATGAGGCTTTCTTTACAGGTACTGCCGCAGAAGTAACACCAATTCGAGAGCTAGATCAACGGCAACTTGGGCAAGGTTCAAGAGGACCTATTACTAAAGAAATCCAACAACGCTTTTTTGATATTGTAAGTGGTAAAAATAGCAAATATGAGCATTGGCTTACTTATGTGAAATAATTGTGTATATAGGGCAGTATCTATAACTGCCCTATATTTTCATAGTTAAATCAACTATTCAAATTTTTCTTTAAATAATTGATATCGCCATTTTCTTAAGACTTTAATAACTATCCTGTCTGTGCGTTTAGATAGTAAACCTATAGGTGAATATTCGCAGCTGCAATACCATGCCCATAGAGCCTATGAAAATTCTGGTAGAAGTTGGTTTCTGGGAGGCCTATTAGTCGAGTACTAAAATCAACAACAATACCTATACCATCCAGATCAGGAACTAATCCTGCTAAACACACTATTGCTTTATCACGGTTATTTTTTAGACTAGGTTCAAAGCAAGCCCAACCAACTAAAAAATGAGTAATAGGACTCATAAAAATTATTCCTTTAAAAGTTGTGTACCATAATATGTTTTTGGTGAAGATAAGCAAAGAGATTTGCTCAATAAGGGAGTGGGGTAATGACTTTTCATCGTAAGGTCTATAATCCTGACCATAAAAAGGTATATAATTACTCGTTTATAATTATTTTTAGTTTAAGTTATCCTTTTTAGCAGATTTTATGCTGTAAAATAAGCGATAACAACAGGATATTATTATTTGAGTGGTTTATTCTCAGGTAATCAACATATTAGAATCTATAGTTAATTAAAGAGAAGCGAAAGTTTATGATGCGCAGTCACTATTGCGGGCAATTAAATAAGAGTTTAGAAGGCCAAGAAGTTACTATTTGTGGTTGGGTTCACCGTCGCCGTGATCATGGTGGGGTGATTTTCTTTGACGTGCGTGATCGTGAAGGTCTAGCTCAGGTGGTATTTGACCCTGATCGTGAAGAAACTTTTGCTAAGGCTGACCGTGTACGTAATGAATATGTAGTGAAAGTAACTGGTAAAGTACGCCCACGTCCAGCAGGTACTGTGAATACTAATCTTGCTTCAGGTGAAATTGAGATTTTAGGCTATGAGCTAGAAGTGCTTAATGCCGCTGAAACACCTCCATTTGTATTGGACGATTATTCAGAAGTAAGTGAAGAAACACGTTTACGCTATCGTTTCTTAGATTTACGTCGTCCAGAAATGGCTAATAAGTTAAAACTACGTGCAAGTATTACTTCTAGTATTCGTCGTTATTTAGACGAACATGGTTTTTTAGATATTGAAACGCCTATTTTAACTCGTGCTACACCAGAAGGTGCGCGTGACTATTTAGTGCCTAGCCGTACCCATCAAGGTCATTTCTTTGCGTTACCGCAATCGCCACAGTTATTTAAACAATTATTGATGGTGGCTGGTTTTGATCGTTATTATCAAGTAGCTAAGTGTTTCCGTGATGAAGACTTAAGGGCAGATCGTCAACCAGAATTTACGCAGATTGATATTGAGACTAGCTTTCTAGATGAAAACGATATCATGCAAATTACTGAGGGTATGATCCGTAAACTCTTTAAAGAAGTATTAAATATAGAGTTCGCTGAATTACCACGAATGACTTATGCAGAAGCTATGCGTCGCTATGGTTCAGATAAGCCAGATTTACGTAATCCTTTAGAGTTAGTAGATGTTGCTGATCAATTAAAGGATGTAGAGTTTAAAGTATTTGCTGGCCCTGCTAATGATCCTAAAGCGCGAGTAACTGCTTTACGTGTACCAAACGGTGCTAGTATGCCTCGCAGTCGTATTGATGAGTACACTAAGTTTGTAGGCATTTATGGCGCGAAAGGTTTAGCTTATATTAAGGTTAATGAGCGTGCAAAAGGAGCTGAAGGCTTACAATCGCCTATTGTGAAGAATATCCCAATAGAGAACTTAAACAATATTCTAGATCGTGTTGGTGCGGTTGATGGTGATATTGTATTCTTTGGTGCAGATAAAGCAAAAATTGTAAGTGATGCTTTAGGTGCATTACGGGTGCGTTTAGGTGAGGATTTAGACCTATTAACCTGTAAGTGGGCGCCAATGTGGGTGATTGATTTCCCAATGTTTGAAGAAAATGATGATGGCAGTGTTAGCGCTTTACACCATCCATTTACTGCACCAAGTTGCAGTGCCGAAGAGTTAGAAGCTAATCCTTTAGCTGCCCTGTCTAGAGCTTATGATATGGTGCTAAATGGTGTTGAGCTAGGTGGTGGTTCTATTCGTATCCATAATAAGGAAATGCAACAATCTGTATTCCGTGTATTAGGAATTAGTGAAGAAGAGCAACAAGAGAAATTTGGCTTCTTATTAGATGCATTAAAATATGGTGCGCCTCCACATGGCGGTTTAGCGTTTGGTCTAGATCGTTTAGTGATGTTAATGACTGACTCTAGTTCGATTCGCGAAGTGATAGCCTTCCCTAAAACCCAAAGTGCGGCTGATTTAATGACTGATGCACCAGGTTTAGTAGATGCGAAAGCCTTACGTGAGTTACATATTCGCTTACGTGAGCAACCAAAGCCAGAAGGGCAAACTAATTAAGAGCCTACCTCATTAGGCTATTTTATTTGTCATTTTGAACGAGAGCAGTGCTCAAAATCCTCACATACTAAGTGTATGCTGCGGTTTTTCCGCGCTGTTCCTGTACAAACTGACTGCAACAATTGCGCCTACTGCGATAGGTTCTAAGCTTTAATTTGTGGTACTATTTTAGTAACACATTCATTTTTAAACAGATAAAAATACGGAGTTGTGTATGGCTGGACATTCCAAATGGGCCAACATTAAACACCGCAAGGGTCGCCAAGACGCTAAGCGCGGTAAAATTTTTACCAAGGTTATTCGAGAATTGACAGTAGCTGCCAGCCAAGGCGGTGGTGTTCCTGCTGATAATCCACGTCTTCGTTTAGCCGTTGACAAAGCATTAGCTGTGAATATGACACGGGACACCATTGATCGTGCTATTGCTCGTGGGGCAGGTACTAACGAAGCTGAAAACATGGAAGAGTTAACCTATGAGGGCTATGGCCCTAACGGGGTGGCTATTTTTGTGGAAGCTATGACGGATAATCGTAATCGTACCGCAGCAGAAGTACGCCACGCTTTTAGTAAAGCAGGTGGTAATTTAGGTACTGATGGTTCTGTAGCTTATTTATTTGAGCGTAAAGGCCAAATCTCCTATGAGTCAGGTGTAGACGAAGAGAAATTATTAGATGTTGCATTAGAAGCGGGTGCTGATGATGTAGTAACTAATGATGATGGTTCTGTAGATGTATTTACTACCTTCCAAGATTTTATTTCTGTTAAAGAAGCATTGGTTGAGGCAGGTTATACACCAGCAAATGCTGAGGTGGCGATGATCGCTACCACAGAAGCTGATTTAACAGATGTAGATTCTGCACAAAAGATTATGCGCTTAATTGATGCATTAGAAGATTTAGACGATGTACAAAATGTTTATTCTAATGCCAATATTGCGGATGAAATTATGGAGCAATTGGGCGACTAATTGTTGTATAGCTATTGCCCTATATTTTTATACGTCGTTGAATGGCTTTGCCGTACTAGTTGTACTTTCTTCAGCCATCCACCTCGTTTAAAACCGTATAGCAACAGCTCTATAAAGAGAGATAGAGAGGTAGTAGCGTGACAATTATTTTAGGGATTGACCCTGGGTCACGCATTACTGGCTTTGGGGTGATTAGGCAAGTAGGCCAAAAGGTAGAGTATATTGCCTCTGGTTGTATTCGAACTCCTGAAGGAAACTTAGCAGATAAATTACAAACTATATTTCGTGGTGTGCGTGAGGTTATTCAAACCTACCAGCCTACTACTATGGGTATTGAGCAAGTTTTTATGGCTAAAAGTGCTGACTCAGCACTTAAATTAGGGCAAGCCCGAGGTGCCGCCATTGTAGCAGGTGCTGAAGAAGGCTTGGATATAGCTGAATATAGTGCAAGACAAGTTAAAAAGACAGTGACGGGCTCTGGGGCAGCAGACAAAGAACAAGTAATGTTAATGGTGATGCATTTACTGAAATTAGAAAAACGTCCACAAGTGGATGCTTCTGATGCATTAGCTATTGCTTTATGCCACGCTCATCATAGGCAAACCTTAATTCCACTAGGCTTAGAAAAAGCCAAAAGAAGACGTGGTCGGTTACGTTTATCATTATAAGAATAAGAAAAACAATAGCTCTAATTGCATGTTCTTTTCTATAAGATTTTCGATTTCTAAAAAAATACCTTAATTAAATAAAATATCTATTTATCGCTTAAAAAATTATTTATATTTATCAAAAGGTCAGTTGTAATAACTCTATAAAAGGGTAGACTATAGGGTTTATAAGTTTTGTGTAGCTATCTTGTGGCAATAGTACCTTATATCCTACTTAGTTAGCTTATAAATAATATTATTAGTCATTAGTTTTTTATAGTAAGAGGTTTATTTTGATAGGTCGTTTACAGGGTATTTTAGCTGAAAAGCAACCGCCCCATCTATTAATAGATGTAAATGGTGTGGGTTATGCTGTAGAAGTACCTATGAGTACCTATTATCAGCTTCCTAATATTGATGAAAAAGTCACATTGCATATTCATCAAGTGGTGCGTGAAGATGCTCATTTATTATATGGCTTTTATGAAAAGAAAGAGCGTGAGCTATTTCGTGAACTTATAAGACTCAACGGTGTTGGCCCTAAGTTAGCATTAGCATTAATGTCTACCTTATCTGTTAATGAAATGATAGAAACTGTTCGCCAGCAAAATACTGCTGCCCTTGTAAAAGTGCCTGGGGTGGGTAAGAAAACGGCAGAACGATTATTAATTGAGTTAAGGGATCGCTTTAAGGCTTGGGAAGGTGGCACAGAAGCAACCACTCCATTATCGGCTGAAGTAGCGATGACAAATCCAGCATCTAATGCTGAAATGGATGCAGTAAGTGCTTTAATTGCGTTAGGTTATAAACCACAGGAAGCCAGCCGTGCTGTAGCAGCAGTAGAAAATAAGGATGAGTTAACCAGCGAAGAATTAATTCGTCGAGCATTAAAAGGTAAAGGTTAGTTATGATAGAGCCTGATCGCATATTAGCTGCTGGTGCTCGAGATCGTGAAGATCAACAAGATCGTGCCATTCGTCCGCTTACTTTATCGGATTATATAGGTCAAAAAGTAGTACGCGAACAAATGGAATTGTTTATTAAAGCGGCAAGAGGTAGACAAGAATCGTTAGATCATACATTAATTTTTGGCCCTCCTGGTTTAGGCAAAACGACACTAGCCAATATTATTGCTAATGAAATGGGTGTTTCTGTTAAAAGTACTTCTGGTCCTGTACTAGAAAAAGCAGGCGATTTAGCGGCTTTATTAACCAATTTAGAACCGGGCGATGTGCTGTTCGTGGATGAAATTCATCGGCTTTCACCTGTGGTGGAAGAAGTGCTTTATCCTGCTATGGAAGATTTCCAGTTGGATATTATGATAGGTGAGGGGCCTGCGGCACGCTCTATTAAGTTAGATTTACCGCCTTTTACCTTGGTAGGGGCTACCACAAGAGCAGGCATGTTAACTAACCCTTTAAGGGACAGGTTTGGTATAGTACAGCGCTTAGAGTTTTATGATATTGCTGATCTAGCCACTATCGTAGCTCGTTCTGCCAAGATTCTTGGTATTCCTATTGAACCAGAAGGTTCTCATGAAATTGCCAGACGTTCTAGAGGAACGCCACGTATAGCCAATAGAATTTTACGTCGGGTACGTGATTATGCTCAAGTCAAAGGGCAAGGAATTATTACAAAATATATGGCAGATCAAGCACTTAATATGCTCGATGTGGATGAGCGTGGTTTTGATCATTTAGATAGGCGATTAATGCTAACCATGATTGATAAATTTGATGGTGGCCCTGTTGGCTTAGATAACTTAGCGGCAGCAATTAGCGAGGAACGCAATACCATTGAAGATGTTTTAGAGCCCTATCTAATTCAGCAGGGATTTATTATGCGTACCCCGCGTGGTCGGATGGTAACTCGACATGCTTATTTACATTTTGGTTTAAATATTCCTAAGAAAATGGTTGAATCCTCTACTCCTGATCTATTTAATGAGTAAAATAGCATTCTAATAATTTATTTTTATTCATTACTAAAATTACGGTTTTTTTAAAAATGCAAAGTGACAATAATAATCCAGTTTTTAGTCAGGTATATCGTGTTTATTATGAGGATACAGATGCGGGAGGCGTCATTTACCATAGCAATTATTTAAAGTTTATGGAGCGAGTGCGCACTGAGTGGTTACGCAGTTTTGGTTATTCTCAACACGAATTAGCTAAAGAGGATTTATTGTTTGTTGTGCATTCTGCTTCATTACGTTATGTAGCGCCTGGTAGATTGGATGATGAGTTATTAGTAACAGCTACTATTAAGGAAGTAAGAAGAGCAAGTTTTGTATTTTTCCAACAAGTTTATAGAAAACTTGCAAATGGAGAGAAACTATTGCTTTGTGAGGGGGATATTAGGCTTACTTTAATCGATAAAGTTCTTTTTAAAAGTAAACCTTTGCCTGCTGGTTTTATAGATAAATTCTTAAATTAATTATTGAATATGTGTAGGAGATAACCGTGCAGCCAACTGTTCATGATATGTCTGTGTGGGGTTTAGTTACCCAAGCTACTTGGGTTGTGCAATTAATTATGTTGGCATTATTAGCGGCTTCATTACTGTCGTGGATTATTATTTTCCAACGCAGTAAAGTAATGAATACAGCTAAAAAAGGCTTAGATGAGTTTGAAGATCAGTTTTGGTCTGGCATGGATCTATCAAAACTCTATCGTCAAGTTACTGCTAACCCAGATCCTGATTGTGGGGTTGAGCAAGTTTTTAAATCGGGTTTTAAAGAGTTCTCACGGTTAAGCCAATTACCAGGTATGGAACCAGATGCAATTACGGTAGGTACTCAACGAGCAATGCGAGTGGCTATTGCAAGAGAAGAAGAGAAGTTACAAAACCACTTACCGTTCTTGGCAACTGTTGGTTCAACTAGCCCTTATGTGGGTTTGTTTGGTACTGTTTGGGGTATTATGCACGCCTTTATGGGATTAGCGAATGTACAACAGGCAACACTTTCTACGGTTGCACCAGGTATTGCAGAAGCTTTAATTGCCACAGCGATTGGTTTATTTGCTGCTATTCCTGCGGTAATAGGTTATAACCGATTTGCAGCACGATCAGAAACTTTGTTAGGGCGCTATGAAACTTTTGCAGAAGAGTTCCAAGCTATCTTACACCGTAAAGTGCATTCATTTAACGACTAAAGAGGCATAATAAGGTGTCTAGACGTAATAAGCGCAAACCTGTTGCTGAGATGAATGTAGTACCTTACATTGATGTAATGTTAGTGCTATTAGTTATTTTTATGGTAACTGCACCCATGTTAAACCAAGGGGTAAAGGTCGACTTACCAAAAGTAACCAGTGAACCACTACCTTCTGATACAAAGCAGAAGATTCTTACTGTATCAGTGAAAGCAGACAGTACCTACTACCTTTCCTATGGTGAGGGAGTAGATAATACAGGGGCTGGTAACAAAGCAATTTCATTGCAAGATATGACTAGCCAAGTGACTAAAATTATTACTGCACCAGGCAATGCAGGTAGCCAAGTATTTATTCGTGGTGACAAAACAGCGAGTTATGGATTAGTGATGGCAGCTATGTCAGCTTTACAACAAGCAGGCGTTAGCAATGTTGGATTGATAACAGAGTCTCCTAATGGCTAAGCGTTTCATTTCATCAGAAAACTACACTATCCCTATCATATTAGCTGTGGTAGTTCATGTGCTAGTATTGGCTGGTTTTTTTATTGGTTGGACAAATCATCCTGATATTCCTGCGGCTAAACCCACAATGGTAGCTACCTTATATGAGATAAACTCAAAAAGCCCTGCTACCACGCAAACCTCAGAAAAGTTAGCAGGTGAAGCAGCAAAAACTAAAGCACCCTTATCAAAAGATGATCAAACAGCAACTCAACGTGAAGAACAAAAGAAAATAGCAGAACAGCAAGCCAAAGCAAAAGCAGAAGCTGCTGCTAAAAAGCAAGCTGAAGAGAAGGTTAAAGCAGATCAAGCTAAGGCAGATAAGGCAAAGGCTGATGCTGAAGCAAAAAAAGTAGCAGATGCTAAAGCGAAAGCAGCGGCTGCTAAGAAACAAGCGGATGAAAAAGCGAAAGCAGAAAAGGCAAAAGCTGACAAAGCGAAAGCCGATGCAGAATCGAAAAAGAAAGCGGCAGCAGATGCAAAGGCCAAAGCTGACGCAGCAGCACGAAAGGCTCAAGAAGATAAAGAGGCGGCTGCACTTGCAGATCTATTAGGCGATAAAGTAGAACATGCGGCTACTAAAGGCGATCAAGCAGGTAGTCAAGTAGTAGGTAGTATTGATGATTTGATTAAACGCTTAGTACAAGAAAATTGGACTGAATTAGGTAATCCTGTACCAGGTACTACCGTAGAGTTAATGATTCAGATGTTACCTGATGGAACTATTACCAATGTAACTGTCAGTCGTAGCAGTGGTAATGCTGCATTTGATACTTCGGCAGTGAATGCCGCTAAAAATCTTGGAAGAATACCAGAAATACAGAAATTAGATGCAAATACATTTAATCAGCTTTACCGACAAAGAAAATTCATTTTTACATCGAAAGGTTTATAACAGTGAAAAAGTTTATTCACATTCTCATCTTATATGTCATTGCTTTTATGGGCGCTGCCAATGCGGCAGATGCAATTGTTATTGATGGTGGCAGTAATAAAGCTATTTCTATTGCTGTAGTGCCCTTTGGGGACTCTGGTGCACCTGATATTGCCACTTTGGTAGGCAATGATTTATACAATACAGGTATTTTTGAGCCATTACCTCGCCAAAATATGTTAAGCACCCCTCATCGACCTAACGAGGTTGCTTTTAGAGATTGGAGTGCTGTTAATGCTCAGTTCTTGTTAATAGGTAATGCAAGTAATGTGGGAGGCAAAATACAAGTGCAATATTATTTGTATAATGTTGCCTCACAACAGCAAATTTTTACTGGTACTGCTGTGGGTTCACCTAATCAAACTAGAAAGCTAGCGCATTATGTGGCTGATCAAGTATTTGAAAAGTTAACAGCTATCAAAGGTGCTTTCTCTACAAAATTACTGTATGTAACTTCAGCTGGCAATAATAGTTATACGTTACAAATGTCTGACTATGATGGTGCTAATTCAGTTACCTTGTTAAATTCAAAAGAACCTATTCTTTCGCCACGTTTTTCTCCAGATAATAGAAAAGTGGTTTATGTATCTTTTGAGAGCAAACGCCCACGTATCTATATGCAGGATATTGCGACAGGTACCCGCGATCAATTAACTAATTACGTGGGGTTAAATAGTGCGCCTTCTTGGTCTCCAGATGGTCAAAGATTAGCTTTTGTATCCTCTAAAGATGGTAACCCAGAAATTTATACGATGCGTTTAGATAGCAAGTTAGTACATCGTTTAACTAATAATAATGCGATTGATACTGAGCCTTTCTGGAGTAAAGATGGTAGAAGCATTTATTTTACCTCTGACCGTTCAGGCAGCCCGCAGATTTATAAAATAAATGTAGCAACAGGTAGTACAGAGCGAGTAACAAGTACAGGTAACTATAATGCTAATCCTAAGTTATCTGCAGATGATGGTATGTTGGTGATGGTACATCGTCAAGATGGCTATCGTAATTTTGTGATTGCAACACAAAATTTAGTAACCAATAGAGTGAGTATCTTATCTAATACTAATTTAGATGAGTCACCTACTATTGCACCCAATGGAACAATGGTAATCTATGCAACACGTAAACAAGGTAAAGGCGTTTTGATGTTAGCTTCTATTAACGGACGCGTTCGCATTGAGTTACCAATTGATAATGGAGATATACGTGAGCCTTCATGGTCACCTTTTATAAAATGAGTTTTGCTATAGTTTAATAAGTTTTTTAATGAATATTAATTTTGGAGTTTTAATCAAATGAAAATTACTAAGTTTGCTATTTGTGCATTAATGATGGCCTTTGTAGTAGGCTGTTCTTCTAATAAAGCCAATGATACCTCAGGTTCAACTGATGGTAACTCAGGCTATGATTCTACTGCTGGAGTAGGTGTTGGTACTGGTGATACCAGTGGTTTTAATGGCATGAGTGCTGAAGAAGTAGCTGCTTTAAGAGCGATTACTACCTTCTATTTCAATTATGATAGTTCAGATTTACAACCCGATTCAATGCGTGCTTTAGATGTGCATGCCCATGATTTAATGCAAAATGGTAAGCATGTTGTTTTACAAGGCCATACTGATGAACGTGGTACTCGTGAGTATAATATGGCATTAGGTGAGCGTCGTGGTAATGCGGTTAAACGCTATTTAACTATGCAAGGTGTTTCTCCTTCACAGTTAGAAGTGGTTTCTTATGGTAAAGAACGTCCAGCAGTGAGCGGACATGATGAAGCAGCATGGGCTCAAAATCGCCGTGTTGAGTTAATATTTCAATAAAGGATAGTGACTAATGAGATTGAGGATTTGGCAATTAAGTGTACTTGCATTATGTGGTTTCCCTTTATTAACTTTGGGACAGACAGCAGGCCAGAATAATTCCAATTCTTCTGCTCTGTCAGGTCAAGCACAAGTATTTATGCAGTTACAGCAAATGCAGAATCAGATTAATCAGTTGCAAGGTACTGTAGAGGAACAGCAACTGTTAATTAAGCAATTGCAACAAGAAAGCTTGGATCGTTATCAGGATTTGGATAAACGTTTATCAAATGCTAATAGCCAACCAGCAAAATCAGCCAGTAGTGATAATAGTAAAGCCATTGATGCTAGTCAGCCATTAACACCGCCAGCTAAGCAAAATACTGCAGCAGCAGATCCTGAACAGGAAAAAATTTATTATAATGCTGCTTTTGGTTTGATTCAAAAAAAGGATTATGCAAAAGCTGAACAGGCATTTACTGCTTTTTTAAATAAATTTCCAAATAGCCAATATGCAGGAAATGCTCAATATTGGCTAGCAGAAGTTAATTTAGTACAGGGTGACTCACAAGGCGCTAGTACTAGTTTTAGTAAAGTGATACAGCAATATCCTAATCATTCTAAAGTACCTGATGCGATGTATAAATTAGCAACAGTACAACAGAAATTAGGTAATAATGATAAGGCTAAAGAGTTACTTAATCAGTTAGTAGCAAAATATCCTAATAGTTCAGCAGCTACTTTAGCCAAACGTAGTTTACAAACTTTAAATTAGTTATTGTTTGTATTAAGTAAGGTATAGCTATGTTTTCTCGTAAAATATAGCTATTATTTTTTGTGCATCGGAGTCGGATGGCCTGTTTCGCTGTTACGACCGGGGCTTATTATGAAATTACGCATTACAGAGATTTTTTATTCATTACAAGGTGAATCTCGTACTATTGGTTTACCGACTGTTTTTATTCGTTTAACAGGTTGTCCCTTGCGTTGTCAGTATTGTGATACGACTTATGCATTTAAGGGGGGAGAGTTAGTTGAGCTAACAGCTATAATGGAAAAAGTAGCTTCTTATAACCCACACTATGTCTGTGTGACTGGTGGTGAACCTTTAGCCCAACCAAATTGTATTATGTTACTTAAGCAATTATGTGATGCAGGTTATCAAGTTTCTTTAGAAACGAGTGGTGCATTAGATATTTCAGCGACGGATACGCGGGTGAGTCGAGTGGTAGATTTAAAAACACCTGACTCACAAGAAGTAGCACGTAATCTTTATGAGAATATTAATTACCTCACGAAAAATGATCAGATTAAGTTTGTGATTTGTTCAAGAGATGATTACGATTGGGCAAAAACAAAATTGATTCAATATGATTTGTCTAATCGCGTGGATGAAATTATCTTTTCACCGAGTTTTCAACAAGTAAAACCACAGCAATTAGCTGATTGGATTATTGCTGATAATTTACCTGTACGTTTTCAATTACAGTTACATAAAATTCTTTGGAATGATGAGCCAGGTCACTAATATGTCTACTACAAACTCAATTAAAAAAGCGATTATTTTATTATCAGGTGGCTTGGATTCAGCCACTGTTTTAGCCATGGCCAAAGCTGAAGGTTACCAATGTCATACTATTAGTTTTGATTATGGGCAACGCCATAGAGCGGAACTTAATGCAGCTGAACAGGTCTCTAAACAACTAGGTGCTGTTTCTCATAAAGTAATAAAGTTAGGATTAGGGGATATAGGTGGTTCAGCGTTAACGGATGAATCCATTGATGTGCCAGAAGCTCCTTGTGAGGGTATCCCTATTACTTATGTACCTGCACGTAATACGGTGTTTTTATCGTTAGCACTAGGTTTAGCTGAAGTGACAGAAGCACAGGATATTTTTATTGGTGTGAATGCAGTTGATTATTCAGGTTATCCTGATTGCCGTCCAGAGTATATTGCTGCTTTTGAAAAAATGGCTAATTTAGCCACTAAGGCTGGTGTAGAAGGTAAGCCATTTCATATTCAAGCACCTTTACAGAATTTATCAAAAGCACAAATTATTCAGCGTGGTATAGCTAGTGGTGTAGATTACGCGTTAACTATTTCATGTTATCAGGCTGATGAACAAGGATATGCTTGTGGTAAGTGCGATAGTTGTCGCTTAAGAGCAGAAGGTTTTAAACAAGCTGGGGTTGCAGACCCAACACGCTATGCATAGCTATTGTTTTATACTGTTATAGATTGTTAAATGTTTTGCTGTACAGGTTGTGTTGTTTTCAGCCATTTGTCTGGTTTAAAACTTTATAGTTACAGCTATAAAATAGCAAAGGGATCTAATTGAGAAATTAACTATAGTGTAAAAAGGAGTTAATAATTATGCAGAGTGCTTATATGGTACTCACTTTGTTGATGTTAGTTGGGGTTTCTCAATTAGGGAGTCGTTTATTACCTTTTATTCCTGTTCCTATTTTACAAATAGTTTTAGGTACTATTGTGGCATGGCCAGCTTTAGGGGTGCATGTTGATTTTGAACCTGAACTTTTTTTAATGCTGTTTTTACCACCCTTACTTTTTTCTGATGGTTGGCAAGTACCTAAACGGGATTTATGGAAGTATAAAGGCCCTATTTTTCTACTAGCTGTAGGTTTAGTGCTTTTTACAGTGATTATTGCTGGCTATTTTATTCATTTTTTAATTCCTACCATACCGTTAGCCGCAGCTTTTGCGTTGGCTGCAATGCTTTCACCTACCGATGCGGTGGCTGTATCGGCAGTTACCAGAGGTAAACTGCCCACACCATTAATGCGGCTGTTACAAGGCGAGTCATTAATGAATGATGCTTCTGGTCTTGTAACCTTTAAGTTTGCATTAGCTGCTGCAATCACGGGGGTTTTCTCTCTATTAGATGCTAGTGTAAATTTTGTTATCGTAGCTTTAGGTGGTTTGGCTGTAGGGGTTATATTAAGCTGGTTGTTAGGTCAGCTACGTAGCTGGATGATTGGTCGTGGTTGGGATGACCCTGCTACCCATGTAATGTTCATGCTGTTATTGCCTTTCTTATCTTATGTGGTGGCTGAACACTTCCATGTTTCAGGTATTTTGTCTGCTGTAGCTGCAGGGATGATGCAGAGTTGGGTAGATTTATTACCTAAGCAGACATCAACTAGATTATTAAATCGAAGTGTTTGGACCCTTTTAGAGTTTGTGTTTAATGGTTTGATTTTTATTTTATTAGGTTTGCAATTGCCTGATATTATTAAAAAAATGATAGCTCGTATAGGTCCTGAAAATCAGTTTTCTACAATGATACAGCAAATATTCGTAATATTTCTTATCTTTTTTATTTTGATAGTACTTAGATACCTTTGGGTGCAAGGGAATTGGTATTTAATAAACCGCTTAAATAAAGTGCGCAAAAAATCAGCTAAAGATATGCCTCAGACTAAAAGAGCAGCATTACTTTTAACGTTAGGTGGTGTACGAGGTGCGGTTACTTTAGCAGGTACATTGTCAATACCTTTATTTATAGATGCTAAGCTAGGTATACCTTTTCCTGAACGTGATTTAATGATCTTTATTGCGGTAGGGGTTATTTTATTATCCTTAATTACCGCTTGTATCTCCTTGCCTCTATTATTACGTGGCGTTGAGATGAAAGTTGATGAGGGGCGTAGAAAGGAGTTTCGTGAGGCGTGGCATAAAACAGCAGAGGCTGCTATTCATGCGCTTGAAACCGAGGAAGTAACTTCTGACCCTAGTATTTCCCAGAATGCTGCTTTAGCCAGTATGGTTGCAGAAACTAAGGCTAGAATTATGGCAGAGTATAGGGAACATCTAAATGCTTATGATAATAATACAGAGGAAATGCAAGTTCGTGCTGATCAAAATGATAAAGTAGAAAAAATGCTTCGGTTACGCGCATTACGTGCGCAACGTTTAGAGTTATATCGTTTACGACGTCATCGAGCAATAGGTGATGATATTGTTAGACAAGTGTTAGATGAATTAGATTTGCAGGAAGCTACCTTGAGTGGAGCAACATCCGCTCATTAATTGTTGCAATAACATCAAGCGATTAGGGAGAGATTGTTTTATAATCTACCAATCTTCTCCTTAGTTAGCGTAAAGGTTATTGTAAAGAGGGTGTATAATTAAATGAATCAGCAGGATTATTTTATATTATGGTCAATATATGCCGTAGCTGCATTCATATTGTTGTTAGCTAGTATCTTTTTTACTAATTTCTTATGGCGGCTTATTAAAGAGCCTATTGTTTTAGTCATTGCGATTTTATTATTTTCTCCTACCTTGATTAACCCTGAACCTGCTCAATATGCACCTGCCATTGCAGTAATGGCAATGGATTTTCTAATGCAAGTTGGAGATCATCAAGTAGCTATTGCTAATGAATTATTTTATAGAGTCGAAATAGCATTAGTTATCTATTTTATCTTTGCTATTTTTATTCGTTGGCCACTTGAATATGGTTTTCGTAAGTGGCGACAAAAACGTCAAAGTAATCAACAACAGGTAAACATTGATTCTGTAGAGGAACAGATTGATCAGCCAAGGTCATCTTTCCAAGCTGAAGAGAAACTTTAATAAGTGTAATTAAAGCGTCGTCTGGTAAGTTGTGAATATAGGTACTGTTTTAGTACTAACGAAAGTTTGTTTATATTGTACCCATTATTTTCTAAGGTCATTATATGTCTCAACAAATAGTTACTGATATTGTTATTATAGGTGGTGGAATTGCTGGCTTATGGCTTAATGCACGACTTCATCAATTAGGTTATAGTGCTTTGGTAATTGAGAATAATACGTTAGGCGGTGGGCAATCGGTAAAGTCACAAGGTATTATTCATGGAGGCACTAAGTATGCACTAAATGGTGCATTAACAGGTGCTTCTGAAGCAATATCAGGTATGCCGAAGCGTTGGCGAGACTGTTTGGTAGGAAAGGGTGAACTAGATTTAACAGGTGTTAATATTCTGAGCCATTACCATTATTTATGGTCACCAGGCAGTATTGCAGGTAATTTAATGAGTTTCTTTGCGAGTAAAGCTTTAAGAACTCGTGTAAAACAAGTAAAAAATAATGAATTACCAATAGCCTTGCAAGATAAACAGTTTATGGGTAAAGCCTATCAGTTAGACGAGTTAGTGTTAGATGTTCCTACGTTGATTAGTAGATTGGTGGAGTTGTCAGAAAACCGTGTTTTGGCTGCAAAGTCAGTATCAGCTATTAGTGTAACTAAAGATAAAACAGTTATAAAAGCAGATGATTTTACTATAGAAACACAAGTTTTAGTTTTATCAGCAGGTGAAGGTAATGAAGAACTGATAAAAAGTTTTAATCTTACTAAACCAGCAATGCAACTTAGACCGTTGCATATGGTGATGGTTAAATCACCCAATATTAAGCCGTTGTATGCGCATTGTTTAGGGGCTGGGGTAAAACCTAGATTAACGGTTACAACTCACTATCACCAAGATAGTACGCCTGTTTGGTATTTAGGGGCAGAGCTATCTGAAGCAAGTGGTGTTGCAAGAAGTGAAAGTGAACAAATTGAATTTGCAAAATCAGAAGTAGCGAAGCTTATTCCGTGGATTGATTTATCAAATGCTGAGTGGGCAACACTAAGGGTTAATCGTGCTGAGCCTGCACAAAATAGTTTGATGCGTCCTGATAATGCATTTATAGCAGAACAATTACCTATTATTGTAGGTTGGCCCACAAAATTAGCGTTAGCGCCTGATTTTGCGGATCAATGCATTCACAGTTTACAAAAAAATAATATAAAACCACTTTATCAGCAATCATTGCCTGAACTGCATAAACCTTGTATTGCAAAAAGAGTGTGGGATGAATTATTGCCATGAAAACGTTACACGAGCTACACAGACCTTTAGGTAGTACAGGTATTAAAGTTTCACCAATAGGTTTAGGAACAGTTAAGATTGGTCGTGATCAAGGGGTTAAATATCCAACGCAATTCACTATCCCTAATGATGATGAAGTTAAAAAATTATTAAGAACAGCCCGTGAGTTAGGTATCAATACCTTAGATACAGCTCCAGCCTATGGTAATAGTGAGCAGCGTTTAGGTGAATTATTAACTGATCGTGAGCAATGGATCATCGTGAGCAAAGCGGGTGAAGAATTTATAAATGGCAGCTCTTCTTTTGATTTTAGTGTGGCTCATATTATTTCCTCTATTGAACGCAGTCTTAAACGTTTGCAAACAGATTATATTGATGTATTGTTAATTCATTCCGATGGTAATGATTTATCAATTGTAAATAATCTAGAGTTGTGGGACACTCTAAAAGAGCTAAAACAACGAGGCCTTATTCGTAGTTTTGGTTTGTCAGGGAAGACCGTTGAAGGTGGGATTAAAGCATTGCAGCACAGTGATTGTGCAATGGTAACTTTTAATTTAAAGGAACAGTCTGAGAAAGCAGTTTTGGACTATGCAGCAGAAAATAATAAAGGTATATTTATCAAGAAAGCGTTAGCTAGTGGTCATGTATGTGCTAATACTGATAAATCTCCTGTCGAAGCTAGTTTTGATTTAGTTTTTTCGCAACCAGCAGTTTCATCAGCGATTGTTGGTACAATTAACCTTCATCATTTAAAACAAAATGTAGATGTAGCAATTGCTTGTTTAATTAAGTAGTTATGGCTTATAGCTAAGAATGTAAAAGAATAAACCGATTTAATACGTTTATTAGTAATTAAATATAAAAAAATATTACTGAAAGGGCGGATTGAGCATGACAAAGCAAAAAGCATTTGTATCTGATTTACAAAAAGAAGCAGAAGGTATCTTAGGAATAAAACTAAGACCCATCAAGGGTACCTATTTAGCACCATTTACACCTGGAGCACATATCGATCTGTACTTGCCTAATCAATTAGTACGAAGTTATGCACTGGTTAATTCACCAGATGAACGAGATCACTATAGGCTTGCTGTATTATATGATCGGTATAGTCGTGGTGGTTCTGCTTATATACATCAGTTGATGCATATTGATGAGCAAATAGATATTTCTTTGCCTAGAAATAATTTCCCTTTAAATGAGCAAGCAGAGCATACCGTGTTAATTGCAGGGGGTATTGGTATTCCTCCTATTTTTTGTATGTTAAATAGACTTTTGAAATTAGGTCGTTCAGTTGAATTAGTTTATTGTACAAGATCACGCGCCGAAACAGCTTTTCTTGATGAGTTGGAAAAGTTAAATGTCAAAATCACTTGGCATTTTGATGATGAAATGCAAAGTTATCCTGATTTTGAGAAGTATTTAGTTGGGCATTCAAAAGATACCCATTTTTACTGTTGTGGGCCTGTTTCAATGCAAAGAGCATTTGATCAAGTTTGTAAAAAATTTGGTTATATGCATCTGCATAATGAATTATTTACTGCAGGTGATTTAGTGGTAGGAGACAGCAAGAAGATACCCCATAGTTATCAAGTTTATTTAGCAAAATCCAATAAAACATTTGAAGTAATGGTAGGTAAATCCTTATTAGATACATTTTTAGAGAATGGTATAGAGTTAGATTATGTGTGTCGAGGAGGTGTCTGTGGTAGCTGTAAAACCACAGTGTTGGAAGGCATTCCTGATCATCACGATGGGGTCTTGAGTGATGAAGAAAAACAGGCAAATAATGTCATGATGATCTGTGTGTCTGGTTGTAAAAGCGGTAAGTTAGTGCTTGATTTGTAAGCTAGCTAATTTATATATAGTTTCAATAAGGCTTAATTTAAAAAAGTTAAGCATATTAGTAGTTAAAATTTTCATTTAATCTACTAATATGTTTTGCTCATCTGTAATAACTTGAATAGTTTTTTGGTAAGTTAGATTTTAATCTCGCCCACTTTCTTAGTATTAGTGCAGTGTAGTAATAAATCTCCAGGGAAAACATACATACTCAGTTGGTTTTCAAATGTTTTCATTGCCTCTAGAACATTATCTGTTTCGGTATGTGCTAGTGAAAATGAGGCAATAGCATCTGTTAGCTGATTATTAATAGAGGTAGAAGTAGTTGAATCTTCTCCTGTATTTGCCAATTCTTGTTCATTAAATTCTAAGGCCTCTTTTAACTCTTTACATAAGGTCTCGGCATCCTCTTTTATGGTTGTAGCGATTGCATTATTGGTATCAAAAATATAATCACTAGTTACTTCTAGCTGTTTAATAGCTTGTTCTAACAGAGAGGATGAGTCATTTGCTTGTAATACACTATTCTTAAATTTTAATTGATAGTTAGCACCTGCATCAGCAAAACACTGTGCTACAAACTGAGAACAAACCATTGGCGTTTTGCCTGGTGTTTTATGCTCATGTATATAGTTCGTAATAGAAGCGGTGAGTTTTTTTAAGATGCGTATAACGACTTTTTGAGCTCTAGTATTAAGGGATACTTTTTTATAAATAAGTAATAAACCTACTATATAAAGTCCATATTTGTCATAGGGTTCTGCATTGTTTAAATAGTTTGTCGCTTTATCAATAACAGGTTGCAGGGGAAGATTTGTATCTAGGCGTTGTACATAAATAATGCGTTCTTTAAAACGTTTTGCTGCGTCATTAATAGCAACTTGTGGCGGTGTTTCTTCAATAATTGATTGGTTGTTAGCGTTATAGTACATAGCTGCGTGGCTAACTGGAGCATTAGTAAGAAATGTAATGGCCCAAGAGATAAAGCTACCTTTTTCAGCAGAGAATAATAAAATATCTCCTTCTTTTAAATCATTGATTTGCATAATGTTGTCCCTCTTTTGTTTATGAAAGTTAAGTTGTCTTTATTCTTTAGATATATCGATACCTCCAAAACGCTGATAGAAACTCCTATTTGCTTCTGCAAGTAATCCATCTGCATTTTCTAGATTTTGATGAATCCATTTCTCTGTTGAAGAGGATATTAGGCGATAGATATTTCGACATAATTGTCTAGCGGCTCTCCCTTCCCAATCAGTTGGTAGTAGTTCATCAGGTAGTTGTGGATCACGTAGCTGTAATTTTCGATACTCATGAATAAGCAGTAATCTTATTAAAAAAGCATCAATAGGTTTTATGGTTTTTGCTAGTGTTAATTCTTGCAAGAGAGGGCGAAATGATTGTACAAAAGTTTGATATCCTTGTTTTAGCAAATCAATATCCCAACTATCAGTAACTTGTTGTGTTAATGCTTTAGAGGCTAATATTTCTTGCTGTGTCGTAAAGAAAATAATGCAATCGTCAAGAACTTCTAACTCTTGTAAGGTAGCAAAAATATCAGTGCGATCATATTGTGGGCTACCCATGGTATTAGGTGCTAATAATGCGAAACCTAACCATTCTAGTTTTTCACGAACTATTTTTCGTCGTTCTACAGGTAGTTGCGAGGATATTATTATACACCATGTGCCATCCCATGAAGGTGGATTGCTTGAGTAGACACGTTTAAAGGCTTTTTCAAAACAACTACGCCCATAATTTGTCAACGTATAATAGCTTTTTCTGCCTATCTTAACATTTGTTAGCCAATTATCTTGGGTAAGCCGAAAAATTGAAGTCCTTACTAAACGCTCACTGATACCTAAAGGCTGTAATGCCTGAATTAAACTACCTAACCATATACTACCACCATGGGGTTCAATCACATCTCCAAACAACGTAATAATAAGTGAACTAGCTCTTACTGTAGTTTGTTGTTGGTAATTTTCAATAAGTTGGTCAAGTGTCGTAAGTGATTTCATAAATAATAGTATAAGTGATTGTGAAATAAGTAACTTGCAAGCTAATGACTATATCAGTTTTTATTTACGAAAGAAATTTAGGCTTTAATAATGGGTCTTCAGCCGTTAAAGGTCTGTTTTCTTCTATTGCAGATAAGGGTTCACAAATTTCTATATTTGTTAAGCAACGTTTAGCTAATTCTTGATATTCCTTAGTACCCCGTTGCTTCCATGTTATTTCTTGATCAGTTAGTTTTCGCTTGACCTTAGCGGGAGTGCCCATGATCATTGACTTTTCTTGACAACTAAAACCCGCTTTAACAAAAGAGGTAGCCGCAATAATGCAATGTGCGGCAATGTGTGCACCATCCATAACAACGGCATTCATACCTACTAAGCAATCTTCTTCAAGAATACAACCATGTAGTATGGCACCGTGACCAATATGGCCATTTTTGCCAACAATAGTTTCTGAACCTGGAAAACCATGCATCACGCAAGTATCTTGAAAGTTACTACCTTCCTGTACAATAAGACGACCAAAATCACCCCGCAAACAAGCAAGAGGGCCTATATAGCACCCTGCTTCAATAATAACATCACCAATCAATACAGCTGTTGGATGAACATAAGCTGTTGGATGTATTACAGGAATAAGGTTTTGATAACGATAACAAGTCATAATATATTCTTATTTTAAATTATTAATGAGAAAAATATATAATATATGATATTTATAAAAAAATAATATAAAAATTATGTAATGTATTTTATTTTCATTAATGACTTTATTTTAAAAGCTATAATTCCTATAAATACACTATCTTAAGTGGTTTGTATATACTACTTTTTTAGTATAAACATATTTTTAAAATAGGAATACAATACATTTTTGATGACTAATATCAATATTTTGTATCTAATTAGATAATCTTGATTGATGAATTTATATAAATAATAAAACAGCTGGTATAAACTGTAATCCGTTAACAGCAATTAGTATTAAAATAATAAAAAATTTATTGATAAGAGGGTGATCAAAATGTCTTTTGAACATATTATTTTTAGTCTTGAAAATGGCATTGCAAAGCTAACATTAAATCGTCCAAAGCAATTGAATAGTTTTAATGAAGCTATGCATAAGGAAGTTAAACAGGTTCTAGATAGTTTGCAATGTAATGATAAAGTAAGAGTATTGGTATTGACGGGCGCTGGACGGGGCTTTTGTGCTGGTCAGGATTTAAGTGATCGTAACGCTAAAGCAAGTTCAGAGGCGCCAGATTTAGGTTATTCAATAGAGCAATTTTACAATCCGTTAGTTTTACAGTTACAAGATTTACCCATACCAACTATTTGTGCTGTTAATGGTGTGGCAGCAGGAGCTGGCGCTAATATTCCATTAGCTTGTGATATTGTGATTGCTGCAAGGTCAGCAAGTTTTATTCAAGCTTTTGCAAAAATAGGATTAGTTCCTGATTCTGGTGGTACATGGATATTGCCTCGCTTAGTTGGTTTGGCAAGAGCAAAAGCATTAACTTTATTAGGTAATAAGCTAACAGCCGAGCAGGCTGCAGATTGGGGATTGATTTGGCAATGCGTTGATGATGATAAATTGCTTGAAGAAACAGATAAATTAGCCAATCATTTTGCTACTCAGCCTACCTATGGCCTAGCTTTAACAAAACAAGCGTTAAATGTAAGTTTCGATAATACATTAGAACAACAACTTAATATTGAGCGTGATTTACAACGTTTAGCAGGACGTAGCGAAGATTATAAAGAAGGCGTTGCAGCGTTTATAGAAAAACGTACGCCGTCATTTAAAGGCAAGTAATTGTTAGGGATAAGGGGTTTTTATGAATTAATAAAGCTGTAATTAATAAGCTATTACTTTTTAAATAAATAGTAAGAATAACAATAATAAATGTAAAAACTAAATTAGTTTCACTGTAAAACAAGTACAAAAGAGAGTGTGTAATTATGCAAAAAGTACCATTAGACCCTATTGAAACAGCTAGTATTGACGAATTACGGGGTTTACAAATTAAGCGTTTAAAGCAGAGCGTTAAATACGCTTATGATAATGTTCCGTTTTATCGTCAAAAATTTGGAGAGCTGGGTGTTCATCCTGATGAATTAAATTCTTTAGAGGATTTAAGTAAATTTCCTTTTACAGTGAAAACTGATTTACGTGATAACTATCCCTATAGCATGTTTGCAGTGCCAATGGACAAAATTGTTCGTTTACATGCTTCTAGTGGCACTACAGGTAAGCCAACGGTAGTAGGTTATACGCAAAATGATATTGATGCTTGGGCTAATGTAGTAGCCCGCTCTATTCGTGCGGCAGGGGGCAAACCAGGCGATAAAGTACAAGTTTCCTACGGCTATGGCTTGTTTACAGGTGGTTTAGGCGTTCACTACGGTGCAGAGCGTTTAGGCTGTGCGGTTATTCCCATGTCTGGTGGTCAAACGGAGAAACAGGTGCAACTTATTCTCGATTTAAAACCAGATATTATTATGGTGACGCCTTCCTATATGCTCAATATTGCAGATGAGTTAGAGAAGCAAGGTATATCGGCAGATGAGATTAATTTACGGGTTGGAATTTTTGGTGCTGAACCTTGGACAGGTGATTTACGTCGCGCCATTGAAAAGCGTCTTGGTATTAATGCCTTAGATATTTATGGTTTGTCAGAGATGATGGGGCCAGGCGTGGCTATGGAATGTATTGAGACAAAAGATGGACCAACGATTTGGGAGGATTATTATTATCCTGAAATTATTGATCCTGTCACTTTAGAAGTATTACCCGATGGTGAAATAGGGGAGTTAGTTTTAACAGGTTTGCAAAAAGAAGCATTGCCTATTATTCGTTATCGTACCCGTGATATAACGCGGTTGTTACCAGGTACAGCTCGACCCATGCGTCGATTAGAACGAATCACAGCACGAAGTGATGACATGATGATTATCCGTGGTATTAATGTTTATCCAACGCAAATTGAGGAATTGGTATTAAAAATTCCGCAACTTTCTGAAACCCATGAAATCCATTTAACCCGTAAAGGTAATTTAGATAGCTTAAGCCTGCATGTGGAGTTTAAACCTGATTATCAAGGTTTATCTGATGAGGTTAAAAACAGAGCACTTAGAGAGCTTGCTAAACACATTAAAAATTATATAGGTATTAATGCAGAGATTGTGGTAAGGCCTTGTTATAGCATAAAACGTTCAGAAGGGAAGGCTGCTAAGGTATTTGACCAGCGAAAAGCATCTTAAATTTAAAAAAACCTTAATATGATACTTTTTTAGAATTTTAATTAAAAATAATGTATCATATTAAGGTAAACAAAAATAACAAAGGAGACATCCCATGTATGCACAATTAGTTGATACTGGTGTAAGCAATGTTAAAACTTTTGAAGAAATGTCTGACGAAGAAAAAGCTTTTCAATTGCGTATAGACGAAGAGATTAAAATTGAGCCAAAAAATTGGATGCCTGAGGCTTATAGAAAAACACTGATACGTCAGATATCTCAGCATGCTCATTCAGAAGTAGTGGGTATGTTGCCAGAGGGAAATTGGGTGACACGAGCCCCTTCTTTTAAGCGTAAATTACAGCTAATGGCAAAAATTCAAGATGAATCTGGACATGGCTTATATCTATATAGTGCTATGGAAACCTTAGGTGCAGACCGTGATGAAGAGGTGGCAAAGCTCCATGCAGGTAAAGCTAAGTATTCCAGTATTTTTAATTATCCTACTTTGAATTGGGCAGATGTAGGGGCTATTGGTTGGTTAGTTGATGGAGCAGCTATTGTTAACCAAGTGGCTTTACAGCGTACTTCTTACGCTCCTTATTCAAGAGCAATGATCCGCATCTGTAAAGAGGAGAGCTTTCACCAACGTCAAGGTTATGAAATTTTATTAATCATGATGCAACAAGGTAATGCTGCTCAAAAAGAAATGGTGCAGGATGCTATTAATCGTCTTTGGTGGCCATCATTAATGATGTTTGGCCCTAGCGATCATGATTCGCCTAATAGTGCTCAGTCGATGGCATGGAAAATTAAACGTAAAAGTAACGATGACTTACGCCAACAATTTATTGATCAAACAGTACCTCAATTAGAGTTTTTAGGTTGTACTGCGCCTGATCCAGCATTGAAATGGAATGAACAACGTGGCCATTATGATTTTGGTGAGATCAAATGGGATGAATTTTATGAAGTGATTAAAGGCAATGGCCCTTGTAATCATGAGCGTATTGCAACAAGACGTAAAGCTATTGATGATGGCGCGTGGGTTCGTGAAGCCGCAGTCGCTTATGCAGCAAAACAAAATATGAAAAATAAAAATCAAGTTGCTTAATGAGGAGAATAATAATGTCTGAGTGGACTTTATATGAAGTATTTGTGCGTAGCAAACATGGTCTTAATCATAAACATGTAGGTAGTATTCATGCCGCTGATGGGCGCATGGCGATTGAAAGCGCACGTGATTTATATACACGTCGGAATGAGGGCGTAAGTATTTGGGTTGTTCCATCTACAGATATCACTGCTTCTTCTCCTGATGAAAAAGAAGCCTTATTTGATCCATCAGAAGATAAGGTGTATCGCCATGCTAGCTTTTACGAGCTACCTAAAGAAGTTGGGCAAATGTGAGGTGGCTATGTCAAAAGATAGTTTAGTGAATTATTTATTACACTTAGGTGATAGTGCATTAATTACAGGACAACGGCTTTGTGAGTTATGCGGCAGAGCACCAGCCTTAGAAGAAGAAATTGCATTAATGAACATTGGTTTAGACTTGGTAGGTCAAGCAAGAAACTGGATGGATTATGCCGCTGAAGTTGTGAATGATGGACGTAGTGCAGATGACTTAGCTTTTAGACGTGATGAACGTGCTTATCGTAATTTATTATTAGTAGAACAGCATAATGGTGATTATGCAGTTACTACCTGTAAATTATTTTTCTACGATGTGTGGCACTATCATACTTTGCAAAGTTTAACTAACAGCAACGATAAAAGAATCGTAGCTATTGCAGCCAAGGCGTTAAAAGAAGTTAGTTATCACTTACGTCGCTCTAGTGAATGGGTAAAACGTTTTGCGGATGGTACAGAGGAAAGTAGAAAACGTCTGTTAGTAGCTATTAATGACTTATGGCGCTTTACTTATGAATTAGAGCATCCAAATGAAACAGCCAAACAACTATATGCAGAAGGGGTTATAACAGATCCTCAGCAAGTGGCTAACAATTGGCGTAAAACTGTGACAGAAGTATTCACCAGTGTTGATATTAAAACACCAGAACCAGCTAAATATATGTATTTGGATGGTAGTGAAGGAATGCACACAGAGTTATTAGGTATTATCCTAGCAGAAATGCAGTTTTTACCAAGAGCTTACCCAGATGCAGTTTGGTAATTTGATTGCAGGTGATGCTGGAGCCCGTATGGGAACTTCAGCAGATATCGAGCGTGCGTGGAAGATATTAGAGCAGGTGATGGATCCAGAAGTGCCTGTCGTAAGTGTGGTTGATCTAGGCATTATTCGTCATATTGATTGGCAACAAGGGCATCTATCGGTGGGAGTAACGCCTACTTATTCTGGTTGTCCTGCTACTGATTTTATCGAAGAAGAAATTAAACTGGCGTTAGAAAAGGCAGGATTTATTAAACCCAAATTAGAACGTCAATTAAGCCCTGCATGGACAACCTCTTGGATTACTACAAGGGGCCGTGAAAAACTAGAGGCCTTCGGTATTGCACCACCTGTAGACAGTCCTAATAAAGGAACGCTTTCTCATAATGAACCAACAGTTCGATGTCCACAGTGTGCTAGTACTCATACTGAGGTAATTAGTCAGTTTGGATCTACTGCATGTAAAGCACTCTATCGTTGTCATGCATGTGCTGAACCCTTTGATTATTTTAAGTGCATATAATGAAAAGAATAAACGGAGAATAATAATGAAAAAAAAGTTTCATCAATTAACGGTCACCGATGTGCGTCCAGAAACACGTGACACAGTATCCATTGCTTTTGATGTACCCGAAGATTTAATAGATGATTTTCTTTTTAACCCAGGGCAATACCTTGTGTTAAAAAAAGATATTCATGGCGAAGATGTAAGACGTTCTTATTCCATTTGTAGTGGTCTTTACGATAATGAATTACGGGTAGCTGTTAAAAAAGTAACCGATGGTTTATTTTCTACTTATGCTAATGAACAATTAAAGATTGGCGAAGTTTTAGAAGTTATGCCACCTGATGGTAATTTTTATATTGAGTTAGATGCCAATCGTACTGCTAATTATTTGGCAATAGCCGCAGGTAGTGGTATTACACCCATTTTATCGATTATTAAATCTACCTTAGAGGCAGAGCCAAACAGTACTTTTACCTTAGTGTATGGTAATCGTTCTACGCCTAATACTATTTTTAGAGAGCAGTTAGAGGATTTAAAAAATACTTACCTAGAGCGCTTAAATCTTATCTTTATCTTTAGTCGAGAGCCTCAAGATATTGATCTTTATAATGGCCATGTTGATTCTGAAAAATGTCGAATATTTTTCTCACGCTGGATTGATTTAGCCAATACCACAGCGGCGTTTATCTGTGGGCCACAGCAAATGACAGAGGTTGTTAAACAGCAATTACTTGACGGTGGTATGAGTAAAGAAAATATCCACTTTGAGTTATTTGCAACATCAGCACCCCAGCAAAATGTGAGAGAACGTTCTACAGTTAAGAGTGCTGATAGGCAAATGAGTCAGGTTACGGTAGTGGTTGATGGACGTAGTCAAACAATCGACTTGCCAAGAAATACGGAAAGTATTTTAGAAGCAGCAAATAAGCAAGGAGCTGATTTACCTTTTTCTTGCAAAGCAGGTGTTTGCTCAACTTGTAGGGCAAAAGTGGTTGCAGGTGAAGTAGAAATGGATAATAACTTTGCCTTAGAAGATTACGAAGTAGCGGCTGGTTATGTCCTATCCTGCCAGTGTTATCCACTGAGTGATAAAGTTGTTTTAGATTATGATCAATAAATTTTATTTTATTGCTATTAAAAATTAATTATAACGGTTTCTTAATACAACAATTAATAAACAAATTTTACAGTGACTAGATAATGGAGTGATATAAATCGCTCCATTTTAACTGCAATAAATATATCTAAAAACAATTTAAATAAACCTTAGCACCCTTGTTGTGAGTGTAGGTAATTCGGAGAGTTTGTTAATGTCTGTCATACAAAGTTTTATTGCTGGGCAATGGGTTGGGCAAAAAAAATCACAAGCATTGAGTAGTGCTATTAATGGTAAAGTTATTGCTTATACTCATGAGGAGCTGTTAGATTTTAATGAAGCGTTGGATTATGCTTATAAACATGGACAGTGTTCATTACGCAAATTTGACTTTCAACAGCGGGCTGCACAATTAAAAGCATTAGCTACTTATCTTAATGAGCATAAAGAAGAATTATATAAAGTCTCCTATCATACAGGGGCAACGCGTAATGATAGTTGGATTGATATTGAAGGTGGTATAGCTACTCTTTTTAGCTACGCAAGCATCGGGCGAAGAGAATTGCCATCAGGTAATTTAGTTCATGAAGGTCCTGTTATTCCATTAGGAAAAGAAAATCATTTTGCAGGCACACATATTCTAGTACCTCGTTCTGGTGTAGCTGTACATATTAATGCGTTTAATTTCCCTGTATGGGGCTTATTAGAAAAATTTGCTGCTAATTTTTTAGCAGGTATGCCCTGCATCGCTAAACCAGCTACTGCAACTTGTTATTTAACAGAGGCATTAGTTAAGTTAATAGATAAATCCGATTTTTTACCTGTTGGTAGCTTACAGTTGATTATAGGTTCTACAGGAGACTTGCTAGATAATTTAACTGAGCAAGATGTGGTAACTTTTACAGGTTCAGCGACAACAGCCAACAAGTTACGTAGTAATATCCATTTAATTAGTCGTTCAATTCCTTTTAATGCTGAGGCAGATTCATTGAATGCAGCGATTCTTGCTTCTGATATTACACCTAATGATGCTGAATTTGATATTTTTGTTAAAGAAGTAGTACGAGAAATGACAGTGAAAGCAGGGCAGAAATGCACTGCTATTCGTCGTATTATTGTACCTAAACAATATATCGATGAAGTAGCTAATAGGATTAAGGAAAGACTGGCTAAAATTAAAGTAGGTGATCCTGCAATAGAGGGAGTCAAAATGGGGCCTGTTGCTTCGTTAGAACAAAAACAGGATGTTGAGCAAAATATTGCTAAATTACTAAAAACAAGCGAATTAATTTATGGTGGAAATACAGATTTTTTACCTGTGGGTAATAATCTACAACAGGGTGCATTCTTGCAGCCTACTTTATTATTAAGTAAACAGTCTGCCGCTGATGCCAGTGTTCATTCAATAGAAGCATTTGGACCTGTTAGCTCTCTCATTCCCTACTCATGTGATATTGAAGAAGCGGTTACTATTGCTTCCTATGGCCGAGGAAGTTTAGTGAGTACGCTAACGACTAAAAAACCAGGACTTGCTGCTCAGGCAGTACCAACTGCTGCCCGATGGAATGGACGTATCCTAGTGTTGGATAAAGAGGCAGCATTAGAATCCACAGGGCATGGCTCCCCTTTACCTGTATTAAAACATGGTGGGCCTGGTCGTGCAGGTGGTGGAGAGGAGTTAGGTGGATTACGTGCAGTTAAACATTATTTGCAGCGCACCGCTATTCAAGGTTCGCCTACTATGTTAGCTGCTATTACCAAAGAGTATGTAAGAAATTCAGAGGTTATTGAAACACCTATACATCCTTTCCGTCATTATTTCGAAGATTTACAAATAGGTGAATCATTATTAACCCATCGTAGAACAGTGACAGAAGCTGACATTGTTAATTTTGGTTGTTTATCTGGCGATCATTTTTATATGCATTTTGATGAAATTGCAGCTAAAGATTCACAGTTTGGTAAGCGCATAGCCCACGGTTATTTTGTATTATCTGCGGCAGCTGGATTATTTGTATCAGCAGCTCCTGGCCCCGTATTAGCTAATTATGGCCTGGATAATTTACGTTTTGTTAATCCAGTAGGTATTGGCGATACCATTCAAGCACGTTTAACCTGTAAACGTAAAATAGATCAAGGTAAAACATCACCTGATGGGACAGGGCAGGGTGTGGTAGCTTGGGATGTACAGGTAACTAATCAACATGATGAGTTAGTCGCTAGCTATGATATTTTAACGCTAGTCAGTAAGAAAGAATAATGTAGAAAATACTCACTATCATATCAATTAGATACAGTAGTGAGAGTGGGGGTTAGTTAATAAATGAATAGATTTAACAAAGATGTGTGAGATAATTTTAGTTATCTCACACACTAAAAAGGTTTATAGAATGCTTAATGGGTATTGTACAGTTAAGCGTACTTCATTACGATCATCTAATGCTGATGAACGATAAGTGGCATGACGTACACGGAAGCTTAAATCTTTAGCAGGACCACTTTGTATGGTGTAACGTGCATCTAGATTATATTCCCATTCCTTACCTTTGCCGCTATGTCTGCCATTTGTCCATGAATGGGCAATGTGTCTACCATTAACATATTTGTTAGTAATGCTTAAGCCTGGAATACCATAATCATCAAATTTAATAGTATAGGCCGCTTGCCAAGATCTTTCTCCTTCATTATTGAAGTCAGATACTTGGATAGAGTTACCTAAGTAAATAGCATCTTTACCATCAATTCCATAAGGCATACCTCCTTTTCCTGAAGAGCTTTGGTAACCAACTAGGAAGGTATGGGCACTGATAGTATAAGCACCTGTTAATGACCATGTATCAGAGTCGATTTTATAGACATCTTTCATATCTCCTTGTGCTTTTACCCGATAGTAATCAAAGTTGAACTTAACATTTTGATTATCAGCTATAGGGATGTTATAGCCTACATTAGCGTATTGTTTTTTCCAAAAATCTTTAACATCAGAGGCAAAAACACTCGTGGATAAATCATTAGTGATTTGATATGTAGCACCACCAAAGTAGATTTGTTTTAGACCTTTACCATTGTGTTGCTTATAGCCTAAGATGCCATTACCTTGTGAGTCGTATCCGCTTTGGTTACGCGATGACAGCGCAGTAAAATGACCCAGTGTTAATTGAAGTTTTTTTATCTCATTACTTTCGATCAATAACCCAGTTGCAGACTCAGGTAATAAACGCCCATCATTGGTGTCAAACACAGGTGTGCTAACAAATTGTTCACCATACTTGAAAGTGGTGTTTGAAACTCTTGCCTTTGCTGCTACGCCTGCTCTACCAAAATCTTTTTCTGGTCTGCCATCGCTATCACGAGGGAATAAGTGGCTGCCTGCTCTGCCTTTGCCAGAATCGAGACGCCAAGCATACATACCAATCGCATCAACCCCAAATCCTACTGTACCTTCAGTAAACCCTGAATTATAAGTACTAATAAAACCTAGCCCCCATTCCTCTTGGTAACTTTGTGCTTTTCTAGCTCCATAGGCATTACGACTTGAGTTTCTATAATCACGGTTCATATAAAAACTGCGTGTTAATACATTTAGTTTACTACCTTCTATAAATCCTTTAGCTGATGCTTGAGCACTTTCATTAAAGATACTTTTTTCAGCATCATTATTGGTTTCAGCCGCACTTGCGATAGACATAAAAGATAATGCTGAAATAATAATGGCTATTTTAGTTGGCTTATTAATCATAAAAATCCCCTAATTGCTAATGTTTTAAAAAAGTAAGAATGTCAGACATTTATAGTTATGCCTTTTTTATTAAGATAAGATTGTTATAATCTGCTTTATTGAAAATTCTACTATCGGAAAACGGCAAATTTTTATCATTTTCTACAGTAATATGATTTAAATCAGAAATATTGATATTCTCTACAGTGAAGAACGCTAACTTGTATATCTCTTGATTGTTTAATAATTTGAAATAGGCTACTTGTCCATTATTTTTAATTTTGTTTTTATTTATCAATTGAGCAAAATAAGTTTGTTTCAATGCCACAGAATTAATATTGGCAAAATTATATTCTTTTGCAAATACTTTAGGACTGGTAATAAAAAAAATTAAAGCAAATATACAAAAACAAATACTGTAAGTATATTTGATTGAATTCATATAACACTCCAAAGTTGTTTGCTAACGATTCCAATATAATGACATATTTTTGTTACAAAATAATGACAGAGCTTAATATTCTTACTATTAAGTAAGTTACGAAAGGGTCATGGATACTGTTTGTGATTTTTATTTTACGCTCGAGGCTAAGGTATACTTGCTATATATCTATTTTTTTAAAATAAAATATTGACAGACTACAATTTTTAACATAAGTTCCATTTTGTATTAAAAATAAATTTTAAAAAAATATTTAGGCTGTTTAAAGGTAAATAATTATGACAATGCAAATACCTTCTGCAAGCCATATGAGTAATAGTGCGTGGGTTGGTTTTTTTCTAGGCCCCATATTATTGCTTATATGTGTTTTAACTCCACCTCCAGCGGGGATGACCGTGTCCGCTTGGATGACGGTGGGCTTAGTGTTGCTCATGGCTGTTTGGTGGGCAACGGAAGCTATTCCTATTCCAATCACTTCATTACTACCTATTATTCTAATCCCCTTATTAGGGATTGGTAATATTGGTGTTGCAACAGCACCTTATGCTGATCCAACAATTTATCTCTTTATGGGAGGCTTTGTTATTGGGTTAGCATTGGAGCGCTGGAATTTACATAAACGTATTGCATTGATTATATTACTGGCTGTAGGCAGTAATCCTCGTGCACAAGTTGCAGGTTTTATGATAGCTACTGCTTTTATTAGTATGTGGGTAAGTAATACAGCAACCGCTATTATGATGTTGCCCATAGGTTTATCTATTATTGGCATGCTAACACAAGATAGTGATGAAGAAGAGGGAAGGCGTTTTTCAGTGGCTTTGCTGTTAGGTATTGCGTATGCTGCTAGTATAGGTGGCGTCGCAACTTTAATTGGAACACCGCCTAATGCATTCTTAGCAGGTTATATGAGTCGTGAACATGGTGTTGATGTAGGCTTTGGAACTTGGATGTTACTTGGTTTGCCTGTTAGTATCGTGATGTTGATATTGGCTTGGTGGTGGTTAACACGTAAAACTTTCAAATTATCAACTAATGATTCATCAGAAGCACTACGTAAAGAATTACGAGATTTAGGTCCAATCACTAGGGCAGAAATACTAGTAGGGATAGTTTTCTTGTGTGCCTCAATGAGTTGGATATTCCGTGTTTATCTAGCTAAATTTATACCTGGATTAAATGATACAACAATTGCTATTGCAGCAGCAGTTGCATTATTTATTATTCCTGCCAACCTTAAAAAACATATATTTTTAATGGATTGGGATACTGCAAAAAGACTACCATGGGGTGTATTGCTGTTATTTGGGGGTGGCTTATCATTAGCCGCGGCTATTAAGTCTAGTGAATTAGCTACATGGATTGCTACCCATTTAGGAGCGAACCTTGTGGGAATGTCGATATTGGTTATGATGGTGATTGTTGTTACAGTTATTCTCTTTTTAACAGAAGTAACTTCTAATACTGCGACAGCAGCAACTTTTGTTCCTTTAATGGGCGCATTGGCGCTGGGACAAGATGCATCACCCATGTTATTAGCTATACCGACTGCAATTGCAGCGAGTTGTGCATTTATGATGCCTGTAGCTACACCACCAAATGCTATTGTATTTGGCACAGGTTCGATGAAAATAACTGATATGATGAAAGCAGGATTATTCTTGAATCTTGTAGGTGTTGTAGTAGTGACAGGTCTCTGTTATTTATTGATTGGTATGATTTGGAGTACTGTTGTTTAGCGTATCTTTTAATAAAAAAGGCATGGAGTTTCTATGCCTTTTTTATTTCATCTTATAACGATTATTGCTGATTTTTTAGATAGTTGACCGTCAGATCAGGAAAGTCAGTAAATACGCCATCACTTTTAGCAATATCAAAAATAATATGATGTAACTGATCAAGGCTATTAGCATAATTAGGTAGCCTATCTTTACGTAGAGTATATGAATGCACAACTAATCCATTGCTATGAGCTTCATTTACAAGAGGTGTTAGTTTAATATTTTTTTTAGTTGAGCTTTTATCTACTAGCATAGCGTAGTGTGGACTAATACCATCCGCATATTCAGCAATTTTTTGCATGGCATTAGGTTTGAACATCCAATCATAATTGTAGTTTATTAAGTTTCCATTGTTATCTTTTTTAAACGTTTCTCGCCAACTGGTTTCAGCAATAAGTTGTACTAGTTTTAAGTCCATATTGAGTTGTGGCAGTAATTCCATTTTGATTCTTTTTAATTCATTAGGGTCAAAGCATTGTAGATAGATAAGATCATCTTTGCTTGTGTAGCCATATTGTTTAAGTATTTTTAATACTGCAAGTGAAATATCTTTACCTTCATTGTGATGAAACCAAGGCGCTTTTATTTCTGGATAAATCCCTATGCTTTTACCTGTGGAGTGATTGAGACCCTGAATAAATTCTATTTCTTCAGCGAAAGTATGAATTTTGAATGTTGATTTTTCCATGGGGAAACGGTTGGGATAGTCTTGTTTTTTTATACCATTTCTCATGGTCCAACCTTCAGTAAAATTTAATTGTTTAATTTCATCAAGGGTGAAATCAATAGCGTAATAACGTCCATCTTTTCTAGAACGATTAGGAAATTGCTGATCAACATCAGTCACTCTATCTAAATAATAATCATGTAATACTATGATTTGATCATCTTTAGTCATCACTAAATCTTGCTCTAGATAATCCGCCGCTTGTGCATAGGCTAGCGCTTTTGCAGGTAAGGTATGTTCAGGTAAATAACCGCTAGCACCTCGATGGGCGATAACAATTTTAGCTTGCGCATAACTCAGTATAGGCATAGTTAGCAAACTGATAATTAATAAAATGGAGTTAAGTCGTAACATTGTAATCCTTTATGATGTATTAAATTGTTATATATCATACTGCCTAATAAGAATAGATTAGTTTAATCTTACAACAAAATATGGATTAATCATGTTGTGTTATATAAAGCACGAAACCTTGTAATTTTATTTAAGATTAAACTGTAGATGATTAGGTAAAGTAATAAACTTAGGATTAACTATCATCACTATCTGATAGCTTTCAGGTAGCTAATTAATTTATCCGCCCTATCAAAGTTGATAGGTTTGATTTTAGCATAAGCAAATACTAGCGGGTAATAAATGCTTTATCGTCTATAATTCGTAAAGGTTGCATATCACTGGCTCCTTTAATCACTAGTGAGCGATCAGAACGTAAACAGGCTCCTCCATAATGGCCACCTGCTGCAAAAGTGCTTATTTGTACATAGCGGTTGGCTATTTGTGGTAAACACCAAAGCTGCTGATAGATATTTTCTTGTTCAGCAAATTTTCCTGTGGTTTTATCTAATACTTGTTCATTATGATTAACTAACTCAATGTTACTGCCACAGCGTCCAGCAATAGGTTTAATAGCATAACCGTTTTCTATTAAGTGGTTATTTAATTCAAAGGTAGATTCTAGTAAGTAGCGATGATTAGGAAATAATGACCAAAGTACAGGTAAAATAGCTTTATTACTGGGTATAACAGTCCATAATGGTTCAAATACAAGCACTTCAGGACGCAATAATACATCAATAAGACGAACATGGTTTTCAGGGTGTCCTGTACGAATAGGAGGCGCAATCACTTGTTCTTCACTTTCTTGACGTAATTGCTCCAATACTGTTTCCCATGCCCAAGTTTTCCATACGCATTTAACAGGGTGATTAGTATCATCCACTAAGCGACCTCTTTTATCCCAATGTAGATCATCTAAACCATGTAAAATTTTACTTTCAAAGCCTGCTTGAGTTAAGGCACGTTGCATAAATAGTGCATGATAATTCTCTTCAATATCATTATCTTGCATAATATGCACAAAAGGTTTGGCATCACTGTGTTTCCAAACTTCACTCAAGGCATCAAGCAAATCTTCTGCTGGATTTTTACCTTGGATTAATCCCCCTTGTTCTGCCCATTTTTGTAAAATATAGCCAGCCTCGGTATGGCATGAAGCTGAGTCTGCATTGTATTCATAGACTTTTAAGCCGCGTTCATCCATACAAAGATCTAGCCGACCTGTAATAGTCTGATAGCGACGATTTTTCCAAGAAAGCCGTAAACGAGGCCATAGAATACTGGGAATATTAAAATGTTTGAGCAACTGATCTTCTTTCAATACCTTATCAGTTGCGTGTAGATACATTAAATGTAATTCATTGGTGGCACGAACCAATTCTCGCTCTGCACTTTTAGATATAGTGAAATATTGGTAGGGATCATCGCTATTAATGGTATGTCCATTGGCAGCAATATAGGCGTGTTGTATAGGATCATTTTTATTAAGCCATTCACCACTAAATTGTCCATGTTCAGTTAAGCGGTTACTGTGAATAGCTAAGTATTCAGGTGCGGTGATAGGTTGAGGTAAACTATCTTGAGTATCCTCTGTTTGAATCATCCAACCTAGAATATGGGTATCATTAAAGGTATCTTGTAAAGTATAGCCATTATCTCTAACAACTAATGGTAGCTCTCGAGTCCATTGTTGCCCAGCAGGTAAGCGAGTATGTATAACATTTTGTTCAACGATCCTCACTTTAGACTCTAACACTTCTGTAATAATGGCAACATGGCCTGTGCCTTTAAACTCTCCACCTTCTTGCCAGATCAGTAAGGAACCAGCAACAGGAGGACGCTTACTACCATTGGCAAAAGCCTGTAGTGGTAAGATGGCATCATTAATCACCTGGCGTAAGAAGCGCAGGGAAAAGATCTCATGGGCATTGCCAACATCGGTGAAAACGACACCATAGTTAAGGTAAAGAAAGCGTCGCGCGAATTCTACGCATTGCCATTTATGCCCCATGTACTCATGGCCTAGGTAGCTACGAAAAGAGGAGAAATCAGGATAATCCTTTGGATCCGCCGTTGCGTAATCTGATGAATAAATAGCAACACCGCCAGGAGCATACCCTAATAATGTGCCAAAAGGTTCACTTTTGTTTGTCATTTCTGCTGACATAATATTTGACCTTGTAATAACTACCTATCAAAGTGCTATATCATAAACCAATCAATGACTGGCCTCTAGCTGGAGGAGAGTATTATAAAAATATGCACAATAAATATTGTAATGTTAGAAAACAGTAACTTATTAGATAACTTAACTAATTTTGAGTTCAAGATAACTACAATAATAATTATGAAAAAGAATAGTCTTTGTTAGATGGGCTTGATACTAGCTCAAATGATTTAGAAAAGGGGATGATTGACTGTGTTTAAATTTTATATATTTGGCGGTTAGAGAGGGATTCGAACCCTCGATACGATTTCTCGTATACACGCTTTCCAGGCGTGCTCCTTCAACCGCTCGGACATCTAACCAATTTGGCAAGCTAATTATACACTGATTAGCTTTTTAAGGTGGGCTAATTTAACGGAATCATTAAAGAAAATCAAAGACTTTTTAAGCTTCTTGATAAATTAAATAATTTAATGAATTTTTCAACGATAAATAGCAGGGACTTAGTATTAAATCCCTGCTCATTAATTATTTAAACAATTCATCAAGGAGTGTATTCATAGCGTTAAAAGCACGCTTAGAAACTTTTTCATTATATTGTTTTACTTTAGGATCATTAGCCGTTACATCAGTAAAACCATGAACAGCACCACCATAGTTAAGAAATTGCCAATCTACAGAGGGGGCTGACTTCATTTCATTAAAGAAATCTATTATTTGGTCATCAGCAATCATTGGGTCATTAGCGCCATTAAGTACTAAGATTGAGCCTTTGATATTTTGAGCATCACTAGCATTCGGTGTGTCTAGGTTACCATGAAAAGAAATAGCTGCCTTTATATCTGCTCCACTGCGCGCTAGCTCTAAGGTACAACAACCACCAAAGCAAAAACCAAAAGCAGCAATTTTTTGTTTATCTATATTGTTTTGATTTAATAATATATCCAATGCTTTGTTCATACGTTGCCGAAGCTCTTGACGGTTTTCTTTAAGGGGAGTCATTGCTTCACCAGCTTGTTGACTATTTTGTGGGCGAACTGTTTTTCCATAGAGGTCAACAATAAATACGATATAGCCTTTTTCAGCTTGTTGTTTTGCTAGATCAATGGCTTCTTTGGTGATACCAAGCCAATTTGGTGTCATAAGTAGTGCTGGCAACTTATTGTTAACATTATTAGGGGAAACTAAGACACCTTCAAATGTTTGGTTGTTATATTGATAACTAATATTACTTTGGCTAATCATTATCTAATCCTTTTACTCTGTTAAATAATAGGAGCAAAAAATAAGGCTCTTGGAGAGCCTTATTTTAGGGATATTAGTTGGACAGTTCGATTAGTAATTTGTTTAATCGTTTTACATAGCTTGCTGGGTCTTTTAAATTATTGCCAGCGGCTAATGCTGCCTGATCAAATAACACATGGGTTAGATCATTAAAGCGATCTTCATCGGCTTCTTGGTCTAATTTTTGTACCAGAGGATGGTCAGGATTGATTTCAAAAATAGGTTTTGATTCTGGTATGGCTTGACCTGTTGCTTGTAATATTTGGCGCATTTGTAAGCCCAAGTCTTGATCGCCAATCGCTAAAATAGCGGGTGATTCTGTAAGACGATGAGAAACTCTTACTTCACTAACTTGGTCGTTGAGTGCTTTTTTAATACGCTCAACTAGCGCTTCTTTTTCCTTAGCTACTTTTTCTTGATGTTGTTTATCTTCTTCAGAATCTAGTTTACCTAGGTCTAAATCACCACGGGCAATATCAACAAATTGTTTACCTTCAAATTCAGGTAAATAGTTCATTAACCATTCATCAATACGATCAGTTAATAAAAGTACTTCAATCCCTTTTTTACGGAAGATTTCTAGGTGAGGGCTATTTTGAATTTGCGCATAGCTTTCACCTGTTAAGTAGTAGATTTTATCTTGATCTGATTTAGCACGGGATAGATAATCAGCAAGTGATACTTTTTGTTCTGTGCTATTTTCATTGGTTGAAGTAAAGCGTAATAAACCAGCAATTTTCTCACGGTTTGCATAATCTTCTGCTGGACCTTCTTTTAATACTTGACCAAAAGCTTTCCAGAAGGTTGTGTATTTTTCTGGTTCATTTTTAGCTAATTTTTCTAACATATCAAGCACGCGTTTGGTTAGTGCTGATTTCATGTTATCAATAATAGGATCTTTTTGAAGAATTTCTCTTGATACGTTTAACGAGAGATCATTAGAGTCAACAATACCTTTTACAAAACGAAGGTAAAGTGGCAAGAACTCATCTGCTTGATCCATGATAAATACACGGTTTACATAAAGTTTTAAACCGTGGGTCATATCACGTTGATAAAGGTCGAAAGGAGCACGTGAAGGGATATAAAGTAGCGAGGTATATTCTAGTTTACCTTCAACTTTATTGTGACTCCATGCCAGTGGATTTTCAAAATCATGGCTAATATGTTTATAGAATTCTTGGTAATCTTCTTCAGTAACTTCGGTACGTGGGCGAGTCCATAAGGCACTGGCACGATTAACTACTTCCCATTCAACTTCATCTTTGTTATCTTCTTCTTGATCAAGTTGTTGTTTAGGTAGTTCAATAGGTAGATCAATATGATCCGAATATTTTTTAATAATATTACGTAATCGCCAGCCATCAGCAAATTCTAAATCATCGTTTTTTAGATGTAATACAATGCGTGTACCACGTTCTTCTTTGGTGATATTGGCTATATCAAACTCACCTTCACCTTTTGATGACCAGTGCACACCTTCGTCAGCATTTAAACCAGCACGACGGCTATATACATCTACTTGGTCTGCTACGATAAAAGCACTGTAGAAGCCTACACCAAATTGACCAATAAGTTTTGAGTCTTTCTTTTGATCACCAGATAAGTTTTTGAGAAATTCTGCTGTACCAGATTTTGCAATGGTGCCTAGATTAGCAATAACATCTTCGCGACTCATGCCTATGCCATTATCATCTAAAGTGATGGTTTTGGCCTCTTTATCAAAACTAATACGAATACGTAATGAAGCATCTTTTTCTAATAACTCAGGTTTGGCAATAGCCTCAAAACGTAATTTGTCGCTAGCATCAGATGCGTTAGAAATAAGTTCACGTAAGAAAATCTCTTTATTTGAGTAAAGAGAATGAATCATTAAGTTTAATAGTTGTTTTACTTCTGTTTGGAAACCTAACGTTTCTTTCTGTGCTTCTACACTCATCTAAAATCTCCACTATTGTTAAATCAAAATTGTTAATTCGAAAGATGGTTAACAAAATGGGGATTAGTTGTTCACTTTTCAAGGGTAATTGAGCAATATAGCTATTGCTCTACAGTTTTATACTTCGGTGAATGACTTTGCCATACTAATTGTATTATCTTCAGTCATTCGCCTCCTCTAAAATGGCATAAAAATAGCTATATAGTATTAGTTATCTTTAGTCGTTACTGGCATAGACACGAAGTCTATTTTGGTTATTATCAAGTGCCAGAAAGGCATAACCAAAACAAAGATCAGTAGGCTCTTGTACTATCTTAAGTTTTCCTTGCCATTCTTTAAAGCACTGATCAACAGCTTCTGGAGAGGGGAGCTGAAAAATTAATTCGCAGGCATTATTAATACCTGTTGCTTTGGGTTGTACTTCTTGAATACTCCAAAAAGCCAGCAAATAACCTGACTCTAGTTGAAAGCAAGCATAATTAGGATGGCTCTCAATTGGCTGACATTTGAAAATATCGCTATATAACGCAACAGTTGCGTTAATATCTTCAACGTATAAGATGGTTTGATTAGGTTGCATAGAAAAACTCCTTGTTTGTGGTCTATAAATAGATAAGGAGTATTCTAGTAAGGTGATGTGTCAGTTTCTGTCAGTAGTATTAAAAAAGAGGTTTAGGTATTTGCTGGAAATGATGCCAAGCAGTTAATAAGTCTTCTCGTTTTCTTGGAAATTTTTCATTTAATAGTGCTAATGAAGCAATGCGATCTATACGAAAGTGACGGAACTCTTCTCTTAACTCGCACCACCCACAGATAACAAGGGTATGATGAAAAAAACCAACAGCAAAGGGCCATATAGTGCGTTGAGAGTTTTCTTGATTAGCATTGATGTATTCAATGGTGATTTTTAAGTTTTGGTTAATGGCTTTGCGTAACGTAATTAGTTGTTCATCATAAGGCTTTGTTAATTTAGGATAACCAATTAATAGTGAGGAGTTTAACGTCTCCTGTAGAGGGGCAGGAAGTATAGTACAAATCTTAGTGATTGCTTGCTGAGCAGCATTTGCTAACTGGCTATCAGTCTGACTAACAACCCAACGACTCCCTATAAGCAATGCTTCTACTTCTTCTTGAGTAAACATAAGAGGTGGTAAAGTAAAACCTTGTTGTAATTGATAACCTTTACCTGTCTCACTAGTAATGATAGCGCCTTGCTGCTGTAGCGTGGCAATATCTCGGTAAAGTGTTCGTAAACTAATACCTAATTGTGAAGCAAGTGTTTTGCCAGCCACAGGATGGCGATACTTATGGAGTATTTGTAGTAGTTCTAAGAGGCGTTGTGAGCGAGTCATAAAAAAACTTAATGAATCAATAAAGGTTATATACGTTATCTAAATCTGAACAAGATTAGAAGAATAATTTGTTTTTCTGTAAGATATAGCTATTTCCCTAGCGTTTTATACGTCGTTGAATGACTTCGCCGTACTAGGTGTACTGTCTTCAGCCATCCGCCTCGTCTAAAAAACTAGGGTAACAGCTATATTAAGCTATGAATTATTTTAATAATTAAGGTATTGTTGGTTATGGACATAACTTCCACAAAGCAAAGTATGGTGTCTTTATTGGCTAATTACCAGCAGTTGGTTATTAGCCAATTAGCAGAATATGGTTTGGTTAGTGAGTATTTGAATGAGCCACTTGAAGAAAATGTTCGTTTACTGTGCCAAATGCGTACTATTATTTTTCTTGTAAAAACCGCTAAATTATCAAAAGATAATAATATTGATCTTGCTGAGCAGTTATATGCCAACACAGAGGCACATTATTTAAAAACGGATAAATGGTTACAGCAGTTAAATAATAATAAAGAGGCTAATTTATATAGCTATGCTTTTGTCATTTTAGCGCAAAGTTATCTTTATAAAGCCACTAATAATCCTTTATATACTATTGCTTTAGCTGAAACTTTTAGTCTGGTTGAGGAAAAATTTAAGGGAGTAGATATTTTTAAACCTTTGGCAGATTTAGATTGTCTAGAGCAAAATTCAGCGATGCATTTATTTGAAGCATTAACCTTTGCTTATTATCAAGCTGATGCGATTTATATGCAGCCAGCTATTATAAAGTTAGAGCAGTTAATAACAGAACGATTTTGGCAAAGTGATAAGCAATTATTAGCTGAAAAGGTAACGTTATCAGGTCAGGTATTAAGTTACGAAGCAGGCCATTGGTTTGAGTGGGTTTCCCTAATATGGCGAGTAAAGCAACAAGGGGGAGTGTCATTTACTAGTAGTAATAAACTATATGCTGCTGCGCTAACTCACACTCATTTTTCTGAACAAGGTTTAGTATTAAATGAAATGGACGCACAATTTCAACCATTAGACACCCAGCAAATACGTATTTGGCCAAATTTAGAATATTTGCGAGCAAAAACTTTTATTGAGCAACAAGTACCTGTTAAGGAATTAAATACGTTTATAGCGTTGTTTTTTGATCAGCAAGGTTTACCTAAAGAATATTTAACCAAAGAGTTAGTACAAACTGTTAAATCAACCACGGGATATCATATAGCCGAGAGTTTTATTGATATTTTAGAGACAATTAAATAATAAACGGATCTTATTACAATAAAAACCAATCTATAATAGGATTGGTTTTTGTGTTTTTTAATGAATAAAAGTATTAGCAACTCGTTGCGATTTTAATGTATAGCTAGTCCATAAGATGGCAGCAAAACACATTTGGAAAAGAACTTTGCCTGTTTCAGCATCAAATGCAGGAGCGTTCATAATGGTTGAAACTAAAATAGAATCAAATATTATAGCTATGGGAGTAGCAACTAATATTCCTATAAAAACGGCTTTAAAAAGTTTTTTCTTCGTAAAAAATAAAATGATGACAAAAAACCATGTGACAATCATTAATAAATTAATAATAAACTCTATAGTAATGGCATGCTTAAAGAAAGGTATATAGTGTTCACTATTAGGATCAGTAAGTAATGACCAAGCATCCGTTGTAAAAATAGGCTTATAAATATCTACATAAATTGTATTTGCTATGCGAAATGGAGCTATACAAACAATAATAGCTACTAATATTAGCCAACCGCCAATTCCTTTTGGAGCATCTTTATTATCATTTTGTATAGTTGCTCTAGATTGGCTAGTAGGTGGGGTATAAGGATTATCATTAGACATAATATTCTTCCATGTAAATAAAAATAAGTAATAATCTATAAAATATTCTATTATAGTTGAGAACTATAATAGGAGTAAGCATGAAAGTTACAGATTTCCGTCAGCAATTACAAAATCCTAACCATCAATTTGCAGATACATTGGCTTTTATTGAGCAAAATTATACTTTTCAGCCTACAGCTTTTAAAAATGGTGATGTAGAAAATGCCAAAGGGCAAAATGAGGGCTCTTGTAAAGTATTAGCGCTTGCCATATTAGAGGGATTAACTGATCAAGAGGCTTTATTGGCCTTTGCTGAGCATTATCGCAGTGTAGTAGCTACCCCTGATAATAACGATCATCAAAATATTCGTTCATTACAAAAAAATGGCCTAAAAGCAGTAACTTTTGAACAGTTTCCTTTGCAAAAGCTGAATAATAAGTAAAAAAGTAGCATTTTTTATTGCTTTTTATGGAATAGCTTGTCTTTTTTGGGTAGAATGCGACCGCCCAAGTTATACTTAGGGTTTTTATTTTATTTATTTTTTAAAGTTGAGGTTTTATTGCATGTCTAAAGAAGACAGCTTTGAAATGGAAGGAACTATTATTGATACGCTTCCTAACACTATGTTTCGTGTAGAGTTAGAAAATGGTCATGTTGTGACTGCACATATTTCAGGAAAAATGCGTAAAAATTATATTCGTATTTTGACAGGTGACAAAGTTCGTGTTGAATTAACACCTTATGATCTTTCCAAAGGTCGTATCACCTACCGAGCGCGTTAATTTTTAAACAAATCTTATCGTCTTTACATTTTATAGTAAGGTGGTTTTTTGCTACCTTAACTTTCTCGTATTAACATTTTTTTGCTTGTTATAATTATCTTTGCTAGATAATAATAGACCTTTATATCGCTAGTATATCAATAATAAATCAGTCAAGGATAATTAGTAATCTATTATGAAACAATTACTTATTAGTTTTTTTAGATTGGAAGCGGCATCAGGTATCTTATTAATTATTGCTACAGTTTTAGCATTAGTAGCTAATAATAGTCTGCTTAGTGACTGGTATAATAATTTTTTAAATATACCTGTTATGTTGGCAATTGATAAACTGATTATTGATAAGCCCCTATTGTTATGGATTAATGATGGATTGATGGCTATCTTCTTTTTACTCATTGGCTTAGAAGTAAAAAGGGAAGCATTACAAGGCCAACTCTCAAAAGTGTCACAAGTGGTTTTGCCAACAGTGGCTGCCTTTGGTGGGATGATTGTGCCTGCTGTCATTTATTGGGCATTTAATCATAATGATCCACAAGCCCACAGTGGTTGGGCTATCCCAATGGCAACCGATATTGCTTTTTCGTTAGGTATTTTAGCATTACTGGGAAAAGCTGTGCCTATCTCTTTAAAGTTGTTTTTAATGACATTGGCTATTATTGATGACCTTGGGGCTATTCTAGTAATTGCATTATTTTATTCGGGTGATGTATCAGTAGCTGCATTAGGCTTGGCAGGTATCTGTTTAATTGTATTGATTACGTTGAACTTATTGAAAGTTAGAAGCATAGGTCTTTATTTAATTATTGGTTTTATTTTGTGGGTTTGTGTACTCAAAAGTGGTGTTCATGCCACTATAGCAGGGGTTGCCTTAGCCTTTACTATACCTTTAAAGCTTAGAATGACAAAAGCGGAACATATTCATCCACCACTTATTAAATTAGAACATGCACTCAGCCCATGGGTCTCTTATGTAATTTTGCCCTTATTTGCTTTTGTTAATGCGGGTGTTTCTTTTGCTCAGGTGACTCAAGATCATTTATTAAGTACCGTTACATTAGGTATAGTATTAGGGCTTTTATTGGGTAAAACCATTGGTATTTTTGGCTTTACATGGGTTGTTGTGAAATTAGGTTTTGCTAAACTACCTAAAGATTCTGATTGGTCTCTGCTTTTTGGAATCTGCATACTGTGTGGTATAGGTTTTACCATGAGCCTCTTTATTGGTGGTTTATCATTCCCACCTAATAATGAATATGTAGGCATTGATAGAGTAGGGATTTTGATAGGTTCTTTTTTATCTGCAGTAATTGGTTATTGTGTTATGTATAGAGCGCTTAAAAAGAAAGCCAAAGCATCATGATTTATTAGAGCATTTTGCTTGATAACTTCCTTATTTAGATAGCTTAAATTTTTAGTTGTTGTACTTAATAAATTTTAGTATAATCCCGCCCCTTGCTCTATATGTGAGCATGTGAAACTGAAAATTAACTCCTTGCTTGATACTTGCTGATTACAAGTACAGGCTATTAACCCGTAAGGAGCAGCTATGCGTCATTACGAAATCGTATTTTTAGTGCATCCAGACCAAAGTGAACAAGTACCTGGTATGGTTGATCGCTATAAAAAAATTATTGAAGAAGATGGTGGTAAAGTTCATCGTCATGAAGACTGGGGCCGTCGCCAACTAGCTTACTCTATCAACAATATTCATAAAGCACACTACGTGTTATTAAATGTTGAATGTGGTGCTAAAGCATTAGCAGAAATTGAAGACAATTTCCGTTATAACGATGCGGTTATTCGTAATTTAATCATCCGTCGTGATGAAGCAATTACTGAACAATCTGATATTGTTAAGGCTGAAGAAAACCGCAACTCTCGTGGCGATCGTCGTCGTGATGATGTGATTCTTGAAGATCAAGATGACATTGAAGAAGATGATGATATGTTAGAAGAAGTTGACGCTTCTGACGAAGAGTAATTCCCAGATTAAATGAGGAGCCACTATTATGGCACGTTTTTTCCGTCGTCGTAAGTTCTGCCGCTTCACTGCTGAAGGTGTGCAAGAGATCGATTACAAAGATTTAAATACATTAAAAGCATATATTACTGAAACAGGTAAAATTGTTCCTAGCCGTATTACAGGAACTAAAGCTAAATACCAACGTCAATTAGCGACAGCAATTAAGCGTGCTCGTTACTTAGCTTTATTACCTTATACTGATGGCCACGATCGTTAATATTTAACCCTATCAGTTAATATTAGCTATTATTTATAGTTTTAGATTAAAGCTAATTTGTTTTAACTAACACTAGAAAAGATTGAAATGACGAGGTAAGACTTAAATGGAAGTCATCCTATTAGATAAAGTTGAAAATCTTGGTAACTTAGGTGACAAGGTTAATGTAAAATCTGGTTATGGCCGTAACTACTTACTTCCACAAGGTAAGGCTACAATGGCTACGCCAGAGAATATTAAAGTATTCGAAGAGCGTCGTGCTGAGCTTGAAAAACAAGCTGCTGACAAATTAGCTGCTGCGCAGGCGCGTGCTGCTAAGTTAAATGAGCTTGAAATTTCTATCACTGCCAATGCGGGTGATGAAGGTAAATTATTTGGTTCTATTGGTACTCATGATATTGCTGAAGTTTTAACGAACAATGCTGGTATCGAAGTTCATAAGAGCGAAGTACGTTTACCTAATGGTACTATCCGTAATGTAGGTGAATACAGCATTGATTTACATCTACACTCTGATGTAGATGCTACTATCAAATTAATTGTTGTAGCTGGCTAATTTATACTACTTATTTATAGTCAGTATAAAATATAATAGGCACGTTAGCGTTTTTACGTTAACGTGCTTTTTATTTTTTGATGGTTTGAAAGTAGGCGCAGATGGCAAATATAACACCTGAACAACATGATTTAGAAATAGCAGCTTTAAAAGTGCCTCCTCATTCTATTGAGGCTGAACAGGCTGTGTTAGGTGGAATAATGTTAGAAAACAACACATGGGATCGTGTTGAAGATGTTGTTTCAGATAATGACTTTTATCGTCATGATCATCGTTTAATTTTTAGGGCGATTGCAAAACTAGCTGAGCGTAATCAACCCTTTGATGTGGTTACCTTATCAGAGCAACTAGATAAAGAAGGTGTATTAGAACAAGTAGGTGGTTTAACCTATCTAGCAGAACTGGCTCGTAATATCCCGTCAGTAGCTAATATTAGAGCTTATGCACACATTGTAAGAGAGCGAGCCACATTACGACAGCTTATTAGCGTCAGTAATGATATTGCTGATAGTGCCTATGTTACTAAAGGGCGTACAGGCGATGAAATACTTGATGATGCCGAACGGATGATTTTCCAAATTGCAGAAGGTCGACCCAAGACAGGTGGCCCTGAAGTTATTAATAATATTCTTGCTAAGACCATTGATCGAATAGATGAGTTATTTAATTCCAATAATGCACTAACAGGTATCTCTACAGGCTTTGCTGATTTAGATAAAAAAACCAATGGTTTACAAGCCGCTGACCTTATTATTGTGGCGGGTCGTCCCTCAATGGGGAAAACTTCCTTTGCCATGAACCTAATAGAAAATGCTGCCCTAAGAACAGATAAAGCCGTACTTGTTTACTCTTTGGAAATGCCTGCTGAATCATTAGCCATGAGAATGCTCTCCTCATTGGGGCATATTGAACAAGGTAAAATTAGAACAGGTCGTTTAGATGAAGATGATTGGCCTCGTTTGACTTCAGCAATAAACCTACTCAATGAATGTAAATTATTTATAGATGATACCGCGGGTATTAGTCCTTCAGAAATGCGTTCAAGAACTCGTCGCCTAGCACGTGAACATGGCGAAATAGGTTTGATTATGGTCGATTACCTGCAATTAATGCAACTAGGCAATGGTGGTGGTGAAAATAGAACCAATGAAATTTCTGAAATTTCTCGTTCATTAAAAGCGTTAGCTAAAGAATTTAACTGTCCTGTGATTGCTCTATCACAGCTAAATCGTTCGCTTGAAAGCCGTCCTAATAAAAGACCAGTCAATGCCGATTTACGTGAGTCTGGTGCTATTGAACAGGATGCTGACGTTATTATGTTTATCTATCGAGATGAAGTCTATCATCCAGAAACCGAGCATAAGGGTGTAGCAGAAATTATTATAGGCAAACAACGTAATGGCCCTATTGGCACAGTAAGATTAGCCTTTTTAGGTAAATATACCCGCTTTGAAAATTTAGCAGCAGGTATGTATGATTTTGATGACGAATAGAATATAGGCAGTATGTATTATGCAAATTAAGTTGGCTAATCCCCGTGGTTTTTGTGCAGGTGTTGATAGAGCAATTGAAATTGTCAATCGTGCACTTGATCTATTCGAACCGCCCATCTATGTTCGTCATGAAGTAGTCCATAACAAATTTGTAGTAGAAAATTTAAAAGCCCGTGGTGCAGTATTTGTTGAAGAACTAGACCAAGTTCCTGATGATAATATTGTAATTTTTAGTGCGCATGGTGTTTCCAAAGCAGTTAGAAAAGAGGCAGAAAATAGAGGGCTAAAAGTTTTTGATGCAACCTGCCCATTAGTAACCAAAGTCCATATGGAAGTAGTACGCTACAGCCAAAAAGGGCAAGAATGTATCCTTATAGGCCATGCGGGACATCCAGAAGTTGAAGGTACAATGGGGCAGTATGATTCCAGACAAGGTGGCGCAATCTACCTAGTAGAAAATGAACAAGATGTACAACAACTACAAGTTAATAATCCCTCAGCTTTAGCCTATGTTACTCAAACTACCTTATCTATGGATGATACGGCTAAAGTGATTGATGCATTACGAGAAAAGTTCTCTGAAATTCAAGGGCCCCGTAAAAATGATATATGCTATGCCACTCAAAATCGGCAAGATGCAGTAAAAACATTAGCTGCTGAATGTGATCTAGTACTCGTGGTAGGAAGTCCAAATAGTTCTAATTCAAACCGTTTACGTGAGTTAGCAGAACGCATGGGCACTAAAGCTTACCTAATAGATGGCGTGCAAGATTTAAATCAAGCATGGTTTAATGGTATCACCAATATTGGTATTACTGCAGGAGCGTCGGCTCCAGAAGTACTAGTTCAAGAAGTTATTCAACAACTACAAAACTGGGGGGCGACCAACCTAATAGAATTGGATGGACAGTTAGAAAATATTACTTTTTCTATGCCAAAAGAACTTAGAATAAAAGAATTATAAATATGTATAAAAATACTCATCTTGTATGCCTTGCAAATACAGGGTTTGTTAATTTAATTAAAAATAGTTAAAAAAAGTAATTGACTGTATATTGTGATGACGTATAATGCGCGTCCTCGATAGGCAGTAAGCAAAAAGTTGGTTACCAAACTATCACTGTTCTTTAACAATATAAATCAAGTAAATCGTGTGGGTGTTTGTAGTACTGGTAAGAATTATCAGTAATATAAATAACTCGTCATGAATGAGTTTTTAGATTACTGAGCCGTTTTGGCTTCTTATGAAGCAAAAGATTTAAAACTGAAGAGTTTGATCATGGCTCAGATTGAACGCTGGCGGCAGGCCTAACACATGCAAGTCGGGCGGTAACAGGTCTTTCGGGATGCTGACGAGCGGCGGACGGGTGAGTAAAGTCTAGGAATCTGCCCATTAGAGGGGGACAACGCGGGGAAACTCGCGCTAATACCGCATACGCCCTACGGGGAAAGGTGCTTAATTGTACCGCTAATGGATGAGCCTAGATCAGATTAGCTAGTTGGTGGGGTAAAGGCCCACCAAGGCGACGATCTGTAGCTGGTCTGAGAGGATGATCAGCCACACTGGGACTGAGACACGGCCCAGACTCCTACGGGAGGCAGCAGTGGGGAATATTGGACAATGGGGGCAACCCTGATCCAGCCATGCCGCGTGTGTGAAGAAGGTCTTCGGATTGTAAAGCACTTTAAGTTGTGAGGAAGGGGTAGTGTAACGAACTACTTTTGACGTTAGCAACAGAATAAGCACCGGCTAACTTCGTGCCAGCAGCCGCGGTAATACGAAGGGTGCAAGCGTTAATCGGAATAACTGGGCGTAAAGCGCGCGTAGGTGGTTTGTCAAGTTGGATGTGAAATCCCCGGGCTCAACCTGGGAACTGCATCCAAAACTGACTGACTAGAGTACGGTAGAGGTTAGTGGAATTTCCTGTGTAGCGGTGAAATGCGTAGATATAGGAAGGAACACCAGTGGCGAAGGCGACTAACTGGACTGATACTGACACTGAGGTGCGAAAGCGTGGGGAGCAAACAGGATTAGATACCCTGGTAGTCCACGCTGTAAACGATGTCAACTAGCCGTTGGAGTCCTTGAGGCTTTAGTGGCGCAGCTAACGCAGTAAGTTGACCGCCTGGGAGTACGGTCGCAAGATTAAAACTCAAATGAATTGACGGGGCCCGCACAAGCGGTGGAGCATGTGGTTTAATTCGACGCAACGCGAAGAACCTTACCTGGCCTTGACATGTCCGGAATCTTGCAGAGATGCGAGAGTGCCTTCGGGAATCGGAACACAGGTGCTGCATGGCTGTCGTCAGCTCGTGTCGTGAGATGTTGGGTTAAGTCCCGTAACGAGCGCAACCCTTATCCTTAGTTACCAGCACGTAAAGGTGGGCACTTTAAGGAGACTGCCGGTGACAAACCGGAGGAAGGTGGGGATGACGTCAAGTCATCATGGCCCTTACGGCCAGGGCTACACACGTGCTACAATGGTTGGTACAGAGGGTTGCCAAGCTGTGAAGCGGAGCTAATCTCAGAAAACCAATCGTAGTCCGGATTGAAGTCTGCAACTCGACTTCATGAAGTCGGAATCGCTAGTAATCGCGAATCAGAATGTCGCGGTGAATACGTTCCCGGGCCTTGTACACACCGCCCGTCACACCATGGGAGTGGGTTGCTCCAGAAGTAGCTAGGCTAACCTCGTGAGGCCGGTTACCACGGAGTGATTCATGACTGGGGTGAAGTCGTAACAAGGTAGCCGTAGGGGAACCTGCGGCTGGATCACCTCCTTAAACGAAAGCTGGTACTACAAATACCCACACGAATTACTTGATTTATGATTGCGAAGAACGAATTGGGCGAAGGCCTGAGAAGTTAACAGATTAGGGTCTGTAGCTCAGCTGGTTAGAGCACACGCTTGATAAGCGTGGGGTCGTAGGTTCAAGTCCTACCAGACCCACCAAATGAAGGGGCCATAGCTCAGCTGGGAGAGCGCCTGCCTTGCACGCAGGAGGTCAGGAGTTCGATCCTCCTTGGCTCCACCAGATACCTAATCGAAACAAAAAGCTAGAAGCTAATTCTTTTAAATAAAGAGACTTACCTTCTAACTTTTAAAGTTAGACTGTTCTTTAACAAATTAGATATGCAAAGAAGTAAAGATTAATTAATAATTACTGGTCTAATTATTAATGCTGAGGTGAAAATATTGCGAACTCAAGCGCAAATTTTCGGCGAAACAAATGTCGATTCTTTGGTTGTGTAGCATTAGATTACTAGATAATTTAGGGTTATATAGTCAAGTGAATAAGCGCATACGGTGGATGCCTTGGCAGTCAGAGGCGAAGAAAGACGTGATACCTGCGAAAAGTTACGGGGAGCTGGGTACAAAGCATTGATCCGTAAATGTCTGAATGGGGAAACCCAACTGAGAGAACCTCAGTTATCCAGTACTGAATACATAGGTACTGAGAAGCGAACCAGGGAACTGAAACATCTAAGTACCCTGAGGAAAAGAAATCAACCGAGATACCCCAAGTAGTGGCGAGCGAACGGGGTGCAGCCAGTGTTCAGAAGCATGAGTATTAGTGGAATGGCGTGGGAAAGCCAACCATAGAGAGTGATAGTCTCGTACACGAAAATGCACATGTGGATCTAAGTACACAAAAAGTAGGTCGGGGCACGAGAAACCTTGACTGAAGACGGGGGACCATCCTCCAAGGCTAAATACTACTGACTGACCGATAGTGAACCAGTACCGTGAGGGAAAGGCGAAAAGAACCCCGAGTAGGGGAGTGAAATAGAACCTGAAACCGTATGCGTACAAGCAGTGGGAGCGGACTTGTTCCGTGACTGCGTACCTTTGTATAATGGGTCAGCGACTTATATACAGTAGCAAGCTTAACCGAATAGGGAGGCGTAGCGAAAGCGAGTCTTAATAGGGCGCCTAGTTGCTGTGTATAGACCCGAAACCAAGCGATCTATCCATGGGCAGGTTGAAGGTTAGGTAACACTGACTGGAGGACCGAACCGACTACCGTTGAAAAGTTAGCGGATGACCTGTGGATCGGAGTGAAAGGCTAATCAAGCTTGGAGATAGCTGGTTCTCCTCGAAAGCTATTTAGGTAGCGCCTCATGTATAACTTCTGGGGGTAGAGCACTGTTTCGGCTAGGGGTCATCCCGACTTACCAACCCGATGCAAACTCCGAATACCAGAAAGTTTTAGCATGGGAGACACACGGCGGGTGCTAACGTCCGTCGTGAAAAGGGAAACAACCCAGACCGTCAGCTAAGGTCCCAAAATTTTGGTTAAGTGGGAAACGATGTGGGAAGGCATAGACAGCTAGGAGGTTGGCTTAGAAGCAGCCATCCTTTAAAGAAAGCGTAATAGCTCACTAGTCGAGTCGGCCTGCGCGGAAGATGTAACGGGGCTCAAACCAAATACCGAAGCTACGGGTTCATCTTATGATGAGCGGTAGAGGAGCGTTGTGTACGCCTGTGAAGGTCAATTGAGAAGTTGGCTGGAGGTATCACAAGTGCGAATGCTGACATGAGTAACGACAATGGGTGTGAAAAACATCCACGCCGAAAGACCAAGGTTTCCTGCGATACGTTAATCGAAGCAGGGTTAGTCGGCCCCTAAGGCGAGGCTGAAAAGCGTAGTCGATGGGAAATAGGTTAATATTCCTATACTTCTAATAACAGTGATGGAGGGACGGAGTAGGCTAAATCAGAGTGGCGTTGGTTGTCCACTTGAAAGGCTGTAGGTAGATCTCTTAGGCAAATCCGGGAGATTATTACTGAGAACTGATGACGATTCATTTATTTTAAATGGAGAGTGATTGATGCCATGCTTCCAAGAAAAGCTTCTAAACTTATGTTATTAGGAACCGTACCCCAAACCGACACAGGTGGTCAGGTAGAGAATACCAAGGCGCTTGAGAGAACTCGGGTGAAGGAACTAGGCAAAATGGCACCGTAACTTCGGGAGAAGGTGCGCTGGTGGTAGGTGAAGTTCCTTGCGAATGGAGCTGAAGCCAGTCGAAGATACCAGGCCGCTGCAACTGTTTATTAAAAACACAGCACTCTGCAAACACGAAAGTGGACGTATAGGGTGTGACGCCTGCCCGGTGCCGGAAGGTTAATTGATGGGGTTAGCTTAGGCGAAGCTCTTGATCGAAGCCCCGGTAAACGGCGGCCGTAACTATAACGGTCCTAAGGTAGCGAAATTCCTTGTCGGGTAAGTTCCGACCTGCACGAATGGCGTAATGATGGCGGCGCTGTCTCCACCCGAGACTCAGTGAAATTGAAATCGCTGTGAAGATGCAGTGTATCCGCGGCTAGACGGAAAGACCCCATGAACCTTTACTGTAGCTTTGCACTGGACTTTGAACCTGTTTGTGTAGGATAGGTGGGAGGCTTAGAAGCTTAGACGCTAGTTTAAGTGGAGCCGACCTTGAAATACCACCCTGACATGTTTGAGGTTCTAACTCTGGCCCGTAATCCGGGTTGAGGACAGTGTATGGTGGGCAGTTTGACTGGGGCGGTCTCCTCCTAAAGAGTAACGGAGGAGTACGAAGGTGCGCTCGGCGTGGTCGGAAATCACGCTAAGAGTATAAAGGCAAAAGCGCGCTTGACTGCGAGACAGACAAGTCGAGCAGGTACGAAAGTAGGTCTTAGTGATCCGGTGGTTCTGTATGGAAGGGCCATCGCTCAACGGATAAAAGGTACTCCGGGGATAACAGGCTGATACCGCCCAAGAGTTCATATCGACGGCGGTGTTTGGCACCTCGATGTCGGCTCATCACATCCTAGGGCTGAAGCCGGTCCCAAGGGTATGGCTGTTCGCCATTTAAAGTGGTACGCGAGCTGGGTTTAGAACGTCGTGAGACAGTTCGGTCCCTATCTGCCGTGGACGTTTGAGATTTGAGAGGGGCTGCTCCTAGTACGAGAGGACCGGAGTGGACGAACCTCTGGTGTTCCGGTTGTCACGCCAGTGGCATTGCCGGGTAGCTATGTTCGGAAGAGATAACCGCTGAAAGCATCTAAGCGGGAAACTTGCCTCAAGATGAGATCTCACTGGGGATTTAATCCCCTAAAGGGCCGTTGAAGACTACAACGTTGATAGGTTGGGTGTGTAAGCGTAGTGATACGTTGAGCTAACCAATACTAATTGCCCGAGAGGCTTGACTATATAACCCCAAGTTATTTGGTTAAGAATCGAAGAAAGACATAAAGTAAAAGTTGAAAATGAGCAAATGAGTTCGTTTGCCGAAGCTAAGAGTAGACACAAACGTTAATTAATCAAATACTTTGCAACAAGCATATCTAATTTAGGTGATGAGTATAAATAACCAAACTACTTACACCATAAAGAATTGCTTGAGGAAAATAGAGCGTTGGAACCACCTGAATCCTTCTCGAACTCAGTAGTGAAACGACGTATCGCCAATGGTAGTGTGGGGTCTCCCCATGTGAGAGTAGGTCATCCTCAAGCTCCTAAATCAAAGCCCCCTGATCTTATAAAGATAGGGGGCTTTTTATATTCTATTACAATTAATTTGCTAATATATTATATTTTTCATCAAAATTATTAAAGATTAGGTAAATAATATGGTATATGAATTATTGATTAGTATTGTATTGAGTATAATTACAGGGATATACACAGGATTGGTGATTACTAGGTATACAAAATTTCAATATGCAAAAGATGAAGCATTAAGAAATATTAGGATGATTAGTTGGTATACAAATGAAGATGGCAGTTTAATATTTCAAAGGGTAATAGACCCATACATCCTTACTTTAATAACTGGTGAATTGTTACAAAGTGGTCATAAAAACTCAGTGATCGAATTAGCTTCAATTAACCAACAGATAATTAAATACATGAATATAAAAAATAATAATGAAATGGTTGAAAAATTTGAAGGTATTTAAATAAAAATAAAAGGTTTAAAGCCAAATATGTTTAGAATAATTAGTCTATGTCCTAGATTGTAATTGGGAATATTTGCTATAACTTTTAAAGAAAATTTAATATCTTTTATATGCTACTTGATTATTTCAAGCAGATTTTAAGTATAAATAATTTTATTTAATTTTTATAATTACTTTCTTTTTTGATTTAGTTTTCTATTTATGAATAATTTTCAGCCATTGTGCTGGGGATAAGCCAAAGGTTTTTTTAAAGTGGCGTATCATATGGCTTTGGTCAAAGAAACCTGCATGGATTGCGCTATTTGTAAAACTTTCGCCTTTTATAAGTAGTGATTTGGTAAATTCTAAGCGTCTCATCGTAATATAGCGATGGGGACTTGTTCCAAAAAGTAAGCGAAAGTCTCGAGAGAGACTCCATTTGTCTTTATTTACTTGTTGAGCTATTTCATCTAGTGTTAGTGGATTGGTCATATTATCGGCCATATATTCTTTGGCGAGTAGTGCACTTTTATAGTCAATAATTTTGTTGGAAGTGTGGAATTTACTAGATGATTTATCAAGCATATTGGCTAAATCATACAGTGCGTCTTGAATTGCTAAATCTTCTTGAAGATTTATGGCTTTAATAAGGTTGTAAATAGCCATAAATAGTTGAGGATTTTTTGATATTCCTTCCTTAATAAAAGGTAAAGGTTTGCCTTTTAATATTTGTTGTATTTGTTCTGGTTTAATATAGAGCATATGGTATTGAAAACCGAGTTCAGTACCAGCAAAACCGTCATGTATTTCATCAGGGTGTAGGATCATAGCATGACCAGGCAGGCTATGTTTGGTAGAACCTCTATAATGAAAACTTTGTACTCCTGATAATGTAATACCAATCGCATAGGTATCGTGCCTATGGGGGCTATAGCCACCAGTGGCGAAGAAAGCTTCTATATATTCTATATTGTGACTGGTATTAGGTCTTTTTATCCATGTTTGTTTTTTCATTTGTTAAAGTTCCTAATTGACAATATATTTGTAAAAGTCATAGAACATAAATATACCTGATATAAATAATAGTATACCCATCATTTTATTAAATAAACTGAAGTAATGATGATTGGTTATTTTATTTTTAATAATGCTGCCTATTATTGAATAAGCTAAAGGTGCTCCACCCCCAAAGAGGGAAATGCATAAGGATACGATTAGAATTTTTATACCTATAATATTGGATGTTGGAAACATGATGGTTGTGATAGGGATAACAGCTGTTATATTTTTGGGGTTTAGAAATTGCATTATTAAACCACTCCAAAAATTTAACTTAATCGTTAAGTTACTTTTATCAAAGGAAATGGTGTTTTTTAATATTTTGATTGATAAGTAGAGGATATAACAACTGCCTATTAAAGAAATATAGGGAAGTAATTTTGGAGTAATAAATAGTTCGCCTAAATAGCCTAAAATAATAAATGTTATAAACATGGCTATACTAACCCCTAAGCAGAATTTTATAGATTGTTTGGTGTAGTTATTTAAGCCAGCTATTAAACTGGTAATATTTACTGGGCCTGGGGTATAGGTGATAGCAAACGCGTATATGAAAATTTCCATTATAAACCTTATTTTTTATTGCTTGTTATTTGTAAGTTTATAAAGGTTAAGTGTTTTTGTATTGTACGTTTGTGATTTATATGGAGTTAATGAGTTGTCCTTCAAGTAGTAAGTTACCTTGAAGGACAATATAGTTATTTAATGGCAAAGAATATTTTCAAGAAATTGTTTTGCTCTATTGGTTGAGGGGGTATTAAAAAATTGTTCTTTGGGGCTGTCTTCTAAAATTTGTCCTTGATCCATAAAGATAACTCGATTGGCTACTTTTTTAGCGAAGCCCATTTCATGGGTTACTACTAACATGGTCATACCTTCTTTGGCTAGTTCAACCATTACATCAAGTACTTCATTAATCATTTCTGGATCTAAGGCGGAAGTAGGTTCATCAAATAGCATGCAGATAGGATCCATACATAAAGCTCTGGCAATGGCTACCCGTTGCTGTTGACCACCTGATAGTTGGCTTGGGTGTTTGTGAGCATGATCTTTTAGGCCTACCCGTGTAAGTAGAGTGTTTGCTTTGTTGACTGCTTGTTGTTTGGTACGGTTGAGTATTTTTATTTGTGGGGTGATAAGATTATCAATAATGGTCATATGGGGAAATAGTTCAAAGTGTTGGAATACCATACCAACTTTGGAGCGAAGTTTGGGTAGGTTGGTTTGTGGATCATTAACTTTAATATTATCGATGATTATTTCACCTGATTGTATTTCTTCTAAGGCATTAATCGTTTTTATAAAGGTTGATTTACCTGAGCCAGAAGGGCCACAAATAACGACTACTTCACCTTTTTTAACATCTGTTGAGCAGTCTTTAAGTACGTGGAAACTGCCATAGTATTTATTTATTTTGTTAACGGTTATCATGAAAGTCTCACTTTTCTACTTAGGCGTCTTACTAGTTTTGACGCAATAAAACAAATAATAAAATATACAAAACCTGCAAATAGAATTAATTCTACTAATCTACCATCACGATCTCCCACTTTGTAGGCGGTGCTAAAGAAGTCGGATAAGCCAATGACATATACCAGTGAGGTATCTTGGAAAAGAATAATTGCTTGGGTTAGTAGGATTGGGATCATTTTGCGAAAAGCTTGGGGTAATACAACTATTCGCATGGTTTGTAGTTTGGTAAAGCCTAGCGCATAGCTAGCATTGATTTGACCTTTAGAGATACTTTGAATACCTGAGCGTATAATTTCTGAGTAGAAAGCGGCTTCAAATAGGGTAAAACCGATTAGTGCAGAAAGAAAGCGGATATCTAATGTAGGGTCATCTAGTAGGTTTCGTAGTAATCCTGGAACAATCAGGTAGAACCAGAGTAGTACCATGATTAGGGGAATAGAGCGAAACAGGTTTACGTAACTTTTGGCGAGTAATGCTATGCTTTTTCCTAGAAAGGTTTTGCTGTCATTTAGGCGAGCTAAGGCTAATAGTGTGCCTAAAATAATACCTGCAACAATAGCTACAGCTGTAATTTCTAGGGTGGTTATCATTCCTTTTAATAATAGATGGCGCGCATCGTATATTACATTCCAATCAAACTCGTACATTATTTGTCTCCTGTTATATAACCAGGTATTTGTAATTTTTTCTCTAGCTTATGCATTAGTAACATAACGATAATGTTGACGAGCATGTATAGGGCTGTAATTACTATAAAGGCTTCATAGGGTTGTGCAGTGTAATCAACTAGTTGTTGAGCTTGTCGAGATAGTTCGATAAAGCCAATGGTAGTGGCTACAGAGGAGTTTTTAAAAATATTTAGAAACTCTGAGGTCAGGGCTGGCATAATAATTCGAATAGCTTGGGGGATTCGAACGGTGAAATATATTTGTAAAGTGGTAAACCCTAAGGCTAAACCTGCCGCTGTTTGTCCATCTGGTACAGCTTGAATACCTGTTCTTACTTGTTCTGCGATACGTGCAGAGGTAAATAGTCCTAGGCATATCCAAGCAGTTAGAAACTGGGAATAAAGAGGCGGCATTTGAAACAGAGCATCTCTGGCTGTTTGAGGTAAAAATTCAGGTATAACAAAAAACCAGATAAATAATTGCACCAAAAGAGGGATATCTCTAAATAGTTCAATATAGCCGCTAGCAATGCTTGAGATAATAGGATTTTTGACAGTGCGTAAGGTACCTATGATACCGCCCATTATTAGTGCAAGTATCCATGCTGTAATAGAAAGTACGATGGTTCCAATTAAGCCTGCAATAATCCAATCAATATAGGTAGCATCGCCTGAAGGGACGCTTTGGAAGAACACACTCCAATTCCAACTATAATTAGTCATGATTAATTCTCTTATAATAATTATGTTAGGCTTAGTAGTGTTACTAAGCCTATTTAATTTTTGTTATTCGAAAGGTTTATCGTTGGGTGCTTTGAAGAGAGCCTGCATTTTTTCTGAGAGTGGAAATTCAAGATTTAAGTTTTTAGGTGGAATAGGTTTATTAAACCATTTATCATAAATAGTATTAATTTCTCCTGAGGTCATCAGTTTTGCGATGGTTTCATCTGCGATAGCTTTGAACTCTGGATCGTCTTTACGTACGATGCAACCATAAGCTTCATAGGACTGTGGTTTTCCAACTACTACCCAATCTTCTGGGTTTCTAGCTTTAGCTCTTTCACCGAATAATAATGCATCATCCATCATAAAGGCTACTGCTCTTCCAGACTGTAACATAAGGAATGCTTCACCATGATCTTTGGCACTAATTATGTTCATATTCATGTCTTTATCATTATCCATTTTTTGCAGAATACGCTCTGAAGTTGTGCCTGCGGTAGTAACAACATTTTTACCTGCTAGGTCAGGAAAGTCTTTAATACCTGAGTTGTTTTTAGTCATTAAACGTGTACCAATAATAAAGATAGTATTAGAGAAGCCTACTTGTTGAGCACGTTCTTTATTATGGGTAGTTGAACCACATTCGATATCAATTGAACCATTTTGGAGCAAAGTAATACGGTTTGCAGAGGTTACAGGCAACATTTTTGTTTTTAGGTCTGGCAGGTTAAGTTTAGCTTTAATAGCATTAACTATTTTCATTTCAATTTCTTGTGAATAGCCAATTACATTTTGATTATTGTCATAATACGAGAAAGGAACAGAAGATTCGCGATGGCCTAGTAATATTGTGTTAGTTTCTTTAATTTTATTGAGTGTAGCAGAGTCAGCTAAGGCTACGGAAGATAAGCCTAATGCAGAGATCGTTAGTACAGCAAGGGAAGTTTTTAGTAAACGCATAAAAGCACCTTTTTATATTTCTAAAATTGAGTCATTATTATTTTAAATAGCAAACTTTGTGCCATTGCGATTACTATAAATGGCTTATAAGAGGGCGGTAAACACGACGAAAGTATAGAAAAATACAGCTATTTTATTATTTGTTAGGTTGGGCCGTAGTCGCGAAACATTTGTAGATTATTTTAAGATAAAAAAGGTTAGTAATATCATTACTAACCTTTAGGTTTGAGTTAGAAGTCGAAACTTAGTTTTGTCCAGACTGTTCGACCTGGTTCGGGTATTTGCTGATCTGCTGTAAAACCAAACATATTGGCGCCACCTCTGTTTAGATGTTCTACATAATAGCGATCAAATAAATTATCTACACCTGCGGTTAATTTTAAGTTTTTATTGATTTGGTAGCCTCCGTTAAAGGAGAAAATACCAAACCCAGAGCTTTTACCAAAGTCTTTACCAATAACATTACCTTGGTTGGTAGCAACACGGCTTTGGGAGTCAACAATACGCATTAATGCATCAGCCGACCACTTATCATATTGGTAGTTAAGTCCTAACCTTACTTCTAAAGGAGGGATTTGTGGAAGGGCGCGGCCATCACTACTATTTTTACCCCATGAATAGGCAAGGCTTGCATCGGTTGTCCAATGATCTGTGAGCTTGTAGGTAGCTCCTAATTCACCACCCATAATGCGAGCATCAACATTGCTTACATTATTAGCAGCACCTTGTTGAGTGAAGATAATATAGTCACCTACCCAGCCTACATAACCAGATGCCCAAGCACTTAGGCGTTCATTGTTGTACTGTAAGCCAAAATCGATTTGAGTTGTTTTCTCAGGAGCTAGCTTTTTAAATGCTGTATTTTTATTGGCACCACTAAATAGCTCCCAATAGTCTGGAAAACGCTGAGTATGACCAATACCAGCATAAAGGGTAGTTGGTGAATCTGCTAAGTCATATTCAAAACGCATAAAACCACTAGGCAAGGTTTTGGTTCTTTCTTTACTTAGTTGTTCCGCTCTGGCTCTATAGTGATCGACTCTCGCACCTGTGATAAATCTACTTTGTTCAGTGGTGTACCAAGTTAGTTCACTAAAAGCACCATAGTTACTAATATAGGCGTTTTTAGTCCAACCATCTGTTGTTAACATCATTTGTCTATTTTTTGATCGATGAGTATCGCGTTTGCCATCTATCCCTGCTTGTAATTTAAAATCGGTCCATTCCCAAGTAGCATTTACTTTACCACCCATAGTGCGACGATCAGGATTAGATTCCATCCAGCTTGAAGGGAGATTCATATGACGTAAACGAAAATTATCCATCACATGATTAATATAGTTGTAATAGATTTGTGCTTCTACCTTATCCAGTACTTCACCTATATTGGACTTTTCAAAACGAGCACCATAGGATTCTCTTAGAAATCTAGAGCCATCCATCGTACGATCTGCATAACGGGCTTCACCGTTGCCACGACCTGCGGTTAGTTCTAATAGAGTATCTTGATCAGGTGTTATGCCTACAGCAATATCGCCATTCCATTTACTCCATTTGGAGTGAATACGATTACCATCACCATCATGGTAGTCACCTGCTTTAGATTGATTACCCGTAAAGCGAAGATAGCCATATTGATTACCGCCAACGGCATCTAGGTTCTTATCGAAGCGCCCATCAGTACCCACCAATATACTACCATTAACATGTCCGCCTAGCTCATGAAAACGATGTGGATCACGTTCGAATAAGATAGTACCAGCAGAACCAGTTGGTCCCCAAATTACGGTTTGTGGGCCTTTAATAAGGGTAATACGATCGTAGGTTTCGGGAGAAATATAAGAGGTAGGGGTATCCATTCGTCCACCACAGCCTCCTAAAATTGTTCCTCCATTGGTTAAGATATTAAGGCGAGAGCCAAACATACCACGAAAAACAGGATCGCCATTAGAACCACCTTTACGCACTACAGAAAAACCGGGAATTGTTTTTAGGTAATCAGCTCCATCACTGGCTGGCACTGGCTGACGAGGTTGTTTAGGATCTGTAACTACAGTGAGTGGGGAAGTTTGAGGCGCAGCAGTTATTACAATGGTATCTAAGGTAATATCTGAATTATTTTTTTGCTTATTTTTATCTGATTCATTTGCATAGGCAGGTTTATAACCTAATCCTACAGATAAAATCGTAATAACACATGCTAGATAAGCATGCTTATTGCGAAACATAGCCATAACACTTTATCCTTCTTAATTTAAAGTAATATCTATCCAGCAAATAACCAATTTTTATCCTTAAACAAAAGGACTACTTACACTGCAAGATAATATGTTTTTATAGATAAGTTATATAAATAAAGAAGGAGGAGCACGGCTCAAAGGGCTATTATACAGGGGTGAGAAGATATCACTGAAAAAATAAGGTGTGATATATTGATGTATAACGGGAGCTTGTAAGGCAACTGTTACATTGGTAGTTAGAACAGGTGTATGGAGTAAATCACAATAACCACACAAGTTCATTTGGTGATGGTTGGTTTGTGACTCTGTTTGGTCTGTGTTGGTAGGGTTATGGTGATTAGAGTGATCCATTGCCTCATGTTGAGACATGGTTGTAGAATGAGAGGCAAAAGAAACCATGGCCAATATTTGCGAGGTAACAGGCCCAATAGTGAGCATTAATACTGCAAATAGACCAAGACAGGTTAGGTAGTGCTGTTTTGCTTTGCGACTAAATAACCGCATAACCCCATTATCCCGATATAATATGTTACATTATAGGTTAATGGCTGCTTTCATCAAGCGACATAATGCAGCAGTTATAAAGTTTATTTTATTGCTACTTAATTGAGTTATCTTTTGTTAAATTGCTTATATATCTATTAAATAAGTTATTCTGCTAAATTTTAAAAGATGTTTGCAATTATATTTTAATTATTTTATGGTATGCGCATGAAAACATATCAAACATTGATACTTTATCGCCAATATTGCTGCCTTAATTTAGTTGCGCAGCGACTTAGTCAGTTCTGCTAAAAATAAAACCAAAACTATTTAAGAACTCACTAATTTGATAAGTATTTTGAAGGAATTTTAATTATGTCTATGCAACAAATACCAGCCCATAAATATCGTGCATTTCCTATGGTGGATATCCCAGATCGTACATGGCCATCAAAAACTATTGATAAAGCGCCTATTTGGAGTAGCTCAGATTTGCGTGATGGTAATCAATCATTGATTGAGCCAATGGATGCTGATAAAAAGATGAAGTTGTTTAAAACTTTAGTGGGTGTTGGTCTTAAAGAAATTGAAGTGGCTTTTCCCTCAGCTTCACAAACAGATTATGATTTTGTGCGTGAGTTGATTGAAAATAATCATATTCCTGCTGATGTTTATATTCAAGTATTAACTCAAGCACGTGAGGAGTTGATTCGTCGTACGTTTGAATCATTACGTGGGGTGAAAAAAGCGATTGTACACTTTTATGTGGCTGTTTCTCCTTCATTCCGTCGTATTGTTTTTAAACAAGATAAAGAATCTATTATTCAAACAGCAGTTAACTCTGCAAAATTATTTAATGAGTTGGCAGCGCAGCAACCAGAAACTGAGTGGGTATTTGAGTTTTCACCAGAAACATTCAGTATGGCGGAGTTACCCTTTTCTGTAGAAATTTGTAATGCTGTGTTGGATGTTTGGCAACCAACTCCTGAGAAAAAAGTCATTTTGAATTTGCCTGCTACTGTAGAAAGCTCTATGCCTAATGTGTATGCGGATCAAATAGAATGGTTCTGTCGTCATGTTAATCATCGTGACAGTGTATTAGTGAGTGTGCATTGCCATAATGACCGTGGTACAGGAATTGCAGCCACAGAATTAGGTTTGTTAGCTGGCGCTGACCGTGTTGAAGGCTGTTTATTTGGTAATGGTGAGCGTACAGGTAATGTGGATATTGTTACCTTGGCGTTAAATATGTATACACAAGGTGTTGATCCTAAATTAGACTTTTCTGATATTGATGCTGTACGTAAAGTGGTTGAAGAATGTAATCAAATGACAGTACATCCTCGTCATCCTTATGTGGGTGATTTAGTACATACTGCATTCTCTGGTTCACACCAAGATGCTATCCGTAAAGGATTTGCTGCTCAAACTGAGGATATATATTGGGAAGTACCTTATTTACCGATTGATCCAAGTGATATTGGTCGTAGCTATGACGCAGTTATTCGGGTAAATAGCCAATCAGGTAAAGGTGGTATTACTTACTTATTGGAACAAGAATATGGTATTAGCTTACCACGTCGTATGCAGATTGAGTTTAGCCAAGTAGTACAGAAAGAAACTGATCGTTTAGGGTTAGAAATGACGGCTAAACAGATTTATGACTTATTAAATACTGAGTATTTACAAGCTCATCAACCGTTTCAATTAATAAAGCATCGCTTACAAGAAGAGAATGATATTAGTACGGTTGATTTAGAAGTTAATGTTGGCGGTAAAGTTGAACATTGGCAAGGTTCTGGTAAAGGTCCATTAGAAGCAGTGGTTTCAGCCTTACCCGTTAAAGTAGAAATCATGGATTATAATGAGCATGCTATAGGTGCAGGTAGTACAGCTAATGCAGCAGCTTATATTGAAATTCGTATGGAAGGACAACGCCCATTACATGGTATTGGCATTAATGAAAATATCACTACTGCTAGTTTTCATGCGTTATTTAGTGCAGTAAATCGCGCTATGCAAATAGCTAATGGAAAAGCGGCATAACAGTTATTTAATAGGCAAGGCTAATCCCTTGCCTATTGTTTATTAGTTTCTTCTTTTACCTTTCTTTGTTCTTCATTAATATATTTCATCACATCGCCAATGGGGTTGGATGATTTATTTAATCCTTTAACACAACAGTATATTTTTTTACCGTAAATAGAGTTAGTTTTTAATTCAATTATGGCATCATATACGCTAACTCTTGTTAAAGCTGGAGTGCCAGAGGAAAATAAGCCAACTTCATGTATATTTCTTATATTTGTTATAGGCGTAGTAATTTCACCCTTTTTACCTATGATTATTAGGTTGCCATTTTCAATATATATTTCTTTAATTCTAGAGTAACTAAATAATAAGTAACTACAGATAAAAATATGAATTATAACAGCAGTAATTATATCTATATCACCATCATAGTAAAAAAGTAAAGGAAGAGCAAAACAAGCACAAATCATTATCAATTTATGATGAAGATATTCTTTTTTAGTTAGAAAGTAGCTTCCATCCATATTTATAGCCTTCTTGTTATATATTTATTATTGTACCAGCATATTTTATGATTATTTTTGAATAACAGGGCAGTTATTTTTTAGTTTCAGACTAACTTTTTAAAACCATTTTTATATGAGGTATTCCATCCTCATCATAAACATCTCCCTCAGCTATAAAACCAAAAGAGCTATAAAATTTTTGTAGGTGGGCTTGTGCTGATAAGTAGATAGCTAAATCCTTTGCCCAATGTTTTTTGCAGCTATTGATGGCTTGTTCTAATAATTTATAACCAATACCAGAGCCTCTGGCATTGGGTACTGTGATAACTCGACCTATTGATAAGTAATTATGATGATTTAGAATACGAGCATAGGCACATAATTGATTATCTTGCCAAGCCATAATATGCCGATTTTCAGCCATTAAATCTTGGCCATCAATATCTGGATATACACAATTCTGTTCTACAATAAATACTTCATTACGCAGTTTTAAGATCTGATAGAGTTGTTCACAAGTAAGTTGGCTATGGTGTAAGTCTTGCCAGTTCATTCTAATGCTCGTTATATTAACTAAATTTGATTAGTTAATATAACGTAGCATATTTTTATTTTCTAATATTTTTTGAATTAGCTATTTATTAACCTTTGAAGAGAGGTTCTTTATTGCCAACCACATTAATTTTAGTAGCAAATAAATTTCCTGATTGCGGATTATTATTCAATTGTTTGGCTGTCAGATCTTCTCGTGAAGAGGTTATAAATAGTGTCTTTAATTCATCACCACCAAACGCTACCATCGTAGGCCATTTCACAGGTAATTCAATCTGTTCAAGTATTTCACTTTGTGGTGATAGTTTTACGATAAGTCCATCACCAAATTGTGCTGACCAATAGTTACCTTCACTATCAAAAGCAGCACCATCGGGTTGTCCTTGATAATTATTGCGATCAAAGCGATGAAAGATTTCAGGTCCACCTATAATAGTGCCGTTGTCAGGATTAAGCGGCTGACGGTAGATAACATGATTAGGGGTATCTGAATAAAACATCCATTTTTTATCAGGGCTAAAAGCAAGCCCATTAGAGGTAGTTAATCCCTCAACCACAATTGAAAAGTTTAGGTTAGTGTCAACACAACAAAGTTTTGCATGAGGGGCATTATCAGTTTCCCATACTGTACCACACCAGAAACGACCCCAAGGATCAACCCTACCATCATTAAAACGGCTATCTTCAGTATCAGTTGGATTTTCAGCAATTTTTTGGGTCACTTTACCTTCACTATCAAGTAAGAAAATACCTGAACGCATCGCAGCTATAAAACCACCTTTTTCTCTTAAACCAAAACACCCTACATGTTCATGGGTGGGAATAATGGAGTGTTCTTCTGTTTTGGGATCAAAACGGTGGATAGCTTGCGAAAGGATATCCGTAAAATAGAGTACTTGCTCGGTAGAAGACCAAGTGGGACACTCACCTAAATGAGCATGAATATCAAGAATACTTTTTACAGTTTTAGTAGACATAACGATCACTTCATTAGCAATTTAATAATAACCAGTTTAATACGTTTATGGCTTACATAATCACTTCTAATACTAATTTATTAACCAACAAAATCTTATTGTTAGCCTATTTTGTTGGTTGTTATTTTTTGTAAAGGTTTACTGATGTAAGTGACCAAAGGTCGTATAGGTCGACATAAAATTTAGATGTTAAGTTAAAAATCTAACTATAGCTAAAGGTTACAGAATTCTTTTTTATTTTTAGATATTTGGAGTGTCATCATGTCAGATAAAGATATTTACAAAATGCAAGATCCAACTAAACAGTTTTTTACAGGTGAAATGCCACAACAGGAACAGCAAGAACCAGGTCTGCAAGCTAAAATGCAACCCATTCCAGATTGTGGTGAAAAAACCTATAAAGGACATAATCGTTTAGTAGGTCGTAAGGCATTAGTAACAGGTAGTGATTCAGGTATTGGTAGAGCAGCAGCAATTGCATATGCCCGTGAAGGTGCTGATGTTGCGCTTAACTATTTACCTAGCGAACAAAGCGATGCTGAAGAAGTGGCGAAATTAATAGAAGCGGAAGGTCGCAAAGCGGTTTTAATTCCTGGTGATTTAACTGATGAAGCCTTTAACAAACAAATGGTTGATAAAGCCAGACAAGAGTTAGGTGGACTCGATATTTTAGCATTGGTTGCAGGTAAACAACAGGCAGTGGAAGATATTATGGATCTTTCCACTGAGCAGCTCCGTGAAACTTATGAAACTAATGTATTCTCAATGTTTTGGACGGTGAAAGCTGCATTGCCTCACCTACCAAAAGGAGCAACTATTATCACTACATCTTCAATTGAAGCTTATCAGCCTGATTTATTTTTATTGGATTATGCATCCACTAAAGCAGCTATTTTAAACTTTACCAGAGGCTTAGCTAAACAGCTTGCTCCTAAAGGGATTCGTGTTAATAGTGTAGCACCTGGCCCAATTTGGACAGCTTTACAAATAGCAGGCGGACAGCTACAAGAAAATATTCCAGAGTTTGGTAAATCTACCCCAATTGGCCGTGCAGGGCAACCAGTGGAATTGGCAGGTGTTTATGTATTTTTAGCGTCCCAAGAATCTAGCTATGTTACTGCTGAGGTTTATGGCATAACAGGGGGTACTCACTTAGGTTGATCTGCTTAATATCAATTAAAACATACAGTTTAAGGGAGCATTAGCTCCCTTAAATTTATTTAGTATTCATAAACTATATCAAGAGAATTGGTTAGATAAATGATATTATAACGCGCTTAATTATTAGCGACTGTTTTAGGATAATATGAATGTCTAACCAATCCACCCAGTTAGCACGTGGCTTAACAGCTCGTCATATTTTATTTATTGCGCTCGGTTCTGCCATTGGTACGGGTTTGTTCTATGGCTCTGCCAAAGCTATTCAAATGGCTGGCCCTGCTGTCTTATTAGCTTATTTTATTGGTGGCGCTGCTGTTTTTATCATGATGCGAGCGTTAGGAGAAATGGCTGTACGTGACCCAGTTTCAGGTTCCTTTAGTCATTATGCCACTAAATACCTAGGCCCTATGGCTGGGTTTATAACAGGTTGGACCTATACCTTTGAAATGATAGTCGTCTGTATTGCGGATGTGACTGCTTTTGGTATTTATATGAAGTTATGGTTCCCCCATGTGGATCAATGGATATGGGCATTAGCTATTATTCTAGTTATTGGCGGTATAAATTTATTTCATGTAAAAGCTTTTGGTGAAATGGAATTTTGGCTTTGCTTAATTAAAGTGCTAGCCATTATTGCGATGATTGTAGGTGGTGGTATTTTATTATTAGTAGGCACTAATTTTGGTTATCCAATAGGCGTTAGTAACTTATGGGAGCATGGTGGCTTTATGCCTAATGGTCTTGAAGGTGTTATTGCTTCTCTAGCTATTGTTATGTTTGCTTTTGGTGGAGTAGAAGTTATAGGTGTAACTTCTAGCGAAGCAGATAACCCAGAAAAATCTATTCCTAAAGCCATTAATGCAGTTCCTTTTAGAATTTTATTTTTCTATGTATTTACGCTATTTATTTTAATGTCGCTGTTTCCTTGGAATGAAATAGGTTTGTCAGGTAGTCCGTTTGTGACTATTTTTGAAAAGTTAGGTATTCCTTATGCACCGCATATTTTGAATGTAGTAGTTATTGTGGCGGCTGTTTCAGCGATTAATAGTGATATTTTTGGTGCAGGTCGTGTCATGTATGGTATGGCACAAAATAAACAAGCACCTAGTGCCTTTTTACGTATTAATAAACATGGTGTGCCTTGGGTAACTGCTATTGTTTTATCTATTACTTTAGGTATTGGGGTTTATCTAAACTATCTAATTCCTAAAAGTGTTTTTGTATTAATCGCTTCAATTGCTACTTTTGCTACGGTATGGGTATGGCTGATGATTTTATGTTCTCATCTAATGATGCGTCGTAAAATGACTAAGCAAGAAGTAGCTGAACTGAAATTTCCAATACCTTTCTGGCCCATCGCTCCTATTTTAACAACGCTATTTATGGTGTTTGTAGTGGTGTTATTAGGTTTCTTTAAAGAGACAAGAGTTGCTTTATATGTAGGTATTATTTGGGTTGTATTACTTGTTATTGCATATTATCTTTTTGTGAAGTCTAAACATGTCTCTGCAATAAAATCATAATTTAAAAAAGCCAATTATCTAATTGGCTTTTTTATTAAAATTTTAGACCACTTAATCGCACAGTTAGTCTTTTAATGGTTTCATCAAAAATACGCTGTTCGCTTTCAATTAGTGTAAATTTATGGCGAGCGCGGGTGATGGCAGTATAAAGTAGTTCGCGGCTTAAAACGGGGTTAAGATGATCGGGTAGTATTAGTGCGGTATGAGAAAACTCTGAGCCTTGTGATTTATGCACAGTCATGGCAAAAACTGTTTCCGCTGAACTTAAACGGCTAGGTAATACTTCTCGCAAATTTTGAGTTCCGTCGTTGTAGGGAAATACTACTTTTAATACCGTTTGTTCAGGTGCATTTTCTATAGGAAAAGCGAGAGTAATACCAATATCACCATTCATTAAACCTAGCGCATAGTCATTGTGTGTCATCAGCACCGGGCGACCTTCATACCAGCCTTCAAAATGAGAAATATAGCTATAGCGATACAGTATATAAGCAATGGTATTATTTAATTGATTAATACCCCATTGTCCTTCGCGTAATACGGCTAGTAATTGAAATTGATTAAAGGCAGTTAATACTTGATTAGCCCATTTTTTCCATGCAGGATCATAGACTGGAATATTAGCATCAGGTCGTTGCTTTTTTAAAACGGTTAAATAATGACTATAACCATCCTGCACGTCGCTCCCTGTTAAAATAAATTTTTCAAAGTTAGGGTCTTTGGGTTGGTTAATAGTTAAATGCCCCAGATCAGGGAGAGTTTGTGTTAATAGTTGACGGGCTTGTTTAATATTACCTGCATTTACCCATTTTGCTAGTTGACCAATTCCACTATCACTAGCAAAGCGTCGCGAGTGGCGTAACATAACGGTTTGTTGTGCTAATGGATTTTGCTCATTACTACCTAGCTGTAAATGTACATTATTTAATTGTTCACCTGTTATTGCAGTTAACCAGTTAACTGTTTGTGGGTTATATAAACCTAGTTCTGCATTTCGGCATAAATCACCTAATACTGCCCCTGCTTCTACAGAGGCTAATTGGTCTTTGTCACCTAATAAAATTAATCGTGCATGGCTAGGTAGTGCTTCTAATAGATGGGCAAAAAGCTCTAAATCGATCATGGAGGCTTCATCAATAATAAGAATATCTAAAGCCAATGGATTGGTTTTATTATGTATAAAATGGCGTGTATCGGGGCGACTGCCTAGCAAACGATGTAAGGTACTTACAGTAACTGGAATATAGTTTCTTACATCATCATCAATCGTTAATGAAGCAACTTGTTTCCCAATAGATTCTGTTAGGCGTGCGGCTGCCTTGCCTGTGGGCGCAGCTAGTTGAATATTTAGCGGTTTACCTGCTTTCACCGCAGGAGTTTGTAATAATGCTAATAGGCGAATAACAGTGGTTGTTTTACCTGTGCCTGGCCCGCCAGTAATAATACTAAAAGCGGTTCGCGTAGCAATAGCACAAGCTATTTTTTGCCAATCTGGTGATTCGTTATTATCTTTGAACAGTTCATTTAATCTAGTGGATAAATCATCAGGTATGTCTAGTTGGGTATTTAAACGTTGCTTAATATGGCTGCTTAGCAATTTCTCATAGTACCAGTAGCGCCACAAGTACAACCTACCTTCTTGCCAAACCATAGGGGTTTGGCTTTCACCTTGTGAAGTTAAATCACTGTTGATAATGGCTTGTTGCCAATCAGTAAGATTAAGTTGTGCTAATAACTGAACTGGATACCAAGGTTGTTGTTGATAGCTATAACTTAAGGATAAAGACAGTTCAGGATGTTGTAGGGTTAGTGCTAAATCTAAACATACATGACCATGACTTAATTGATAACTGGTTAATGCTGCGGCTAATAATACACTAGGTTCAGTATTTGGCGATTGTTCTGCTAAGAAAGCTGCAAAAGCATGATCTAATGGGCGAAGCCAACCTGCTGTTACCCATAGCTGTAGCACTATCAGCATATCTGTAGTAGAGGTTAATGGCCGTAAAGTTAGCCATTGTTCAGTTTGTTCAAGCTGTTGTTGGCTAATCGGCAGCAAGGGGTTCATGCTCGCTCCTTAGCATTATTGCTAAATAGATTATCTAGTTTATCAATCAGTTCAAAAGGCACACGTTCATAAAATATACCACCTGTTTCACTTTGATAACCACGTAAAAATAAATAGAGTACGCCGCCTGTATGTTGTTCATAATTATAATCAGCTAAACGAGCCTTAAGCTGACGGTGTAGGGCTAATTGATAAAGTACCAGTTGTAAATCATAACGGTGGCTAAGCATGGCCTCATTCATCGCTGATTGTGTGTAGGCTTGGTTATTTTCTCCTAGCCAATTAGATTTGTAGTCAGCAATATAGTAACGATTATCTTGTGCAAATGTTAAATCAATAAAGCCTTTAAACATGCCATTAAGCATACCTTTTTCTAAAGGTGGGCGAATTTGATTAGGTAAAATATAGCTTTTTACTAAGGTATCTAATTGTTCAAGATTAAGCCAATGGCTAGCGAACATAAACTCCATTTCTGAAAGATAGTGAGTAATCTCAAGCAGACAACTGGTTCTATTAAATAACGGTAGTTGTTGTCTAATAAAACCTTGTAACCAGTCCTGTAATATATCAATCCAGTGTTCCCAACCGCGAATATTACAACGTCTTGCAATAAAGTCTCTGCTTTCGGCTGGGTTGTTTGCCACTTCAGTAAAGCCTCTATTAGCAGCCCAATCCAGTATGCTATGGAGAAAAGAACCTGCTAATGCGCCTCTAGGAAATCCATGAATATCATGGCTAATGGGTACATTGCTTAAGAAGCTACTGGTGTCGTCATCAAATAGATTTTGATTAGCGGCTGTTTCTGGGATAGCTAGCGACTCTATTGACGCTTGTTCTATAGTGGCTGAAGCTAAACGTAATGAGCTATAAGAGGAGATCCACCAAAAGCGAGGAATATTTCTGGCCATTTCTCGCGCTTGAGGTTTTATAACGGTTAGCTGTTGTTCATTAAAGCGTTGTGGGTTACTTTCTGGTAATAGTTGTACTTGTATACTTGGGCAATCTTCTGCAAATTTTTCTAAGCAGCTTTGTACATGACCAGACTCGGTGAAAGGTAAGCCATTATTTAATAAGTAGCCAATAGCAGAAAGGTGTAATACAGAAGCTTTATTGTTGCCATATTTTAAATCAGCAATACCGAGCCAACAGTTATATTTAGCGCGTGTTAGTGCTACATATAATAAACGTAAATCTTCGGCTAAACGTTCTTTATCTGCTTGATTAATAATTTTGGTATTTCTATGTAAGGAAAGTTGTAAATTACCTTGTTCATCGTGATAGCGAATAGGTAAAAAATTTCCATTTACTGCTTTAAATGAACAAATAAAGGGTAAAAATACTAATGGGTATTCTAAACCTTTGGATTTATGAATTGTAATGACTTTAACAAGCTGTTCATCACTTTCAAGACGCACTATATATTCATCACTTTGTTTTTTGTTTTCAGTAAGACGTTCAGCTAAATAACGAATCAATGCTTGCTCGCCATCTAACTCAGTAGCGGCTTGTTGTAATAGTTCGGCGAGGTGTAATAAGTTGGTGAGCTTTCTTTCGCCTTCTTGGTAATTACTTAATAACCGTTGTGGTAGTTTAAAGTCTTGCAAGAAGCGACGTAACATGGGGAGTACCCCTTGCGTGTTCCACAATTCTTTATAGAAACGAAATTGTAAAATACGTTGTTCCCAAATATTTTCATTTTGATTGTAGCTGTCTAATTCTTGTAAGGTTAGATCAAGGGTTGCAGTTGCTAAAGCGGCTCTCAATAGGGGCTCATTTTCTGGTTGACCACAGGCCTCTAACCAGCGTAATAAATCTTGTGCTTCTAGTGTGTCTAATACAGAATCTTTGTCAGATAAATAAACACTTCGCACATTACGAGCAGCTAGTGCATCACGTATTGCTTTTGCTTCTTTACCACTACGAACTAATATAGCAATATCAGAAGGGCGCAGTGGTAATAAATAACCTTGTTGTTGAAAGCCTGCTTTATTTTGTTGACCTAGATTTAATAAACGGACAATTTCACTGGCACAACTTGCAGCAAAATGATTGTAATATTCTGTTATGCTAATAGGTGCATCGCTAGGTTGATACCAAAAGTTTAAAGCAGCTTGTTGTTGATTATTAATAACGAAAGCGTCTTTTTTGCCTTGTGCTTTAACAGGGTAAAAAGGTAAAGGATTATGCTGTGCTGTTTTAAAGTGAAAAGCACCTGTAGCGTTGTGCTGTTCCGCATAATCAAATAAACAATTAGTGGCAGTTACCATCGCTTGACTAGAGCGGTAGTTAGTATCTAATTGGTGTAAACGTTTTTCAATATGTTGGCGAGCTTGCAAATAAGTATATATGTCAGCTCCACGGAAAGCATAAATAGCCTGCTTGGGGTCACCAATTAAAAATAGCCCTACATCTTCTTCTTGTTCTAAATAAACTTTAGACAGAATACGATATTGGATAGGGTCTGTATCTTGAAATTCGTCAACCATTGCTACAGGAAACTGTTGTCGAATAAGTTTAGCTAATCGGTTGCCTGAAGGTCGTTGTAATGCATCATCTAAGCGAGTTAATAAATCATCAAAACCAATTTCAGCACGGCGTACTTTCTCTTGTTCAAAACGTTGTTTCACCCATTGTACGGCATGAGTTAACACAGCTAAGGTTGGATTAGGCAGATTATTTAATGCGATGACTAATTCAGGCATTGCTTCTAAAGCAGGGTGATTGGGAGGTGAGCCTTGTTTCCAAATTTCAGCAAAACCTTCTGTGGATAGCCGTTCAAATCCTACACCCAGATCAAGTTCTATTTGTTGTTGATCTGTTGCCCATTGTTTAAGCTTATTACACCAACCGTCATAAAAACGTTTTTGTAATTTACGTCCATCTACTTGTTTTTTTGCAATGGCTTCATCACAAATCAATCGAAGTTGTTCTGCCCACTCAGCCCAAGGTTGTTTTAATTCAATAATTTTTTGCTGACGTAAATTAAGTTGTTGTTCTAATAGTTCAGCAGGTGGCATTGTCTGTGCTGGTAAGTCTGCTATTAATAAATCAGAGAGTTGATTCTGTAAATTTTTTGGCGTTTGCCAATTTTCTCTTACCCAATCAAAGGCAATGCCTGTTAATGGATAACAAAAGATACGCCAATAATCACGAATAACATTAGCAAGTAATTCACTATGGTCTGGCTCTAAATGCTGGCGGAATAAATTACCACTGTCAAATGCATGCTCTTTAAGCATCCGTTGACACCATGAGTGGATGGTGGATACTGCTGCTTCATCCATCCACTGTGCAGCAATTTCTAATTGCTGGGCACAGGTAGGCCATTCCATTTCTAAATAGTCATTACGTAAACTAATTAGTATTTCATCAGGCTGGGCTAGTTCATCACGAAAGTAACGAGCCGCTTCTGTTAAACGTGTACGAATACGATCACGTAATTCTTGGGTTGCCGCCTCAGTAAAGGTCATGACCAATATTTCAGGCGGCAGTAATGGTCGTCTGAATTTAGTTTTTTCACTGCCATGCCCTAGTACCAACCGTAAGTACAATGTAGAAATGGTAAACGTTTTACCTGTTCCAGCACTGGCCTCGATCAGTTGACTCCCCTGTAAAGGGAAATTTAGGGCAAAGGGTAGTTGATTGGTCATTAGTGATTTATTAATAATCAGGTAAGGTAGTTATTCATTCTACAAAATATTTACTTGTAATGGCTGATTTATTTAATAGCAATCACTAATAAATAGTTATATAACAGCAGTAAAGCATTCTAACTGTGGTGGACCTAAGTAAATTTCACGGGTACTTGGATCGCCAGCATTGGCATGTGCTTTACGAAATGCTTCTGAGTGTGTCCAGTTTTTAAAAGCTTCTTCTGACTGCCACTCTGCATGGGAAGCAAATAATGTGTAACCATCTTGAGTAGAACCTTGTAAAAGATTAAATTTAATAAATCCAGGTACTTCTTTTAAATGGCTATCACGATTTTGCCAAATATTAATAAAGCGTTGCTCTTCACCTTGCTTAATTTTAAAACGATTCATAGCAATGTACATAATGGTGGCCCCTTTTATTTTTAAAAAATATTGATTATTTTATTTAGCAGGAAAAATTAGAAAATAATTGATAACTTGAATTTTATCAAAATATTGTTTGTGTAAACATATAATAATTGTCAACTGATATTATTACTTAAGAAAATGTTAATAAAGAGTTAGTATAATTAGCCTGTAAACCATGTAAGTATTTAAAAAAGAGCTGAGATTATTGGCTTTATTTAATAAATAAAACAGAGAATAGAAAACAATGGGAACAATCAAAAAATTAAAAGATTATCAACAAATGGATTGGCCATGTACTTCTGGTATCAGTACAGAAATTGCTAGAAATGAAGATTCTCCCAGTAAAGAGGTTTTTGATTGGCGTTTAGCAATGGAAGATGTACAAGGCGGCACGTTATCACCCTTTAATGGCTTTATCAGAATATTTTCTGTGTTAGAGGGTGCGGCTGCTAATGTAGTAATTAATGGCCAGTATGAAAATACTTTAAAGACTTATGATCTAGTGCGTTTAGAAGCGGGTAGTGTCACGAATGTAAATTTACTTGCAGGCCCAGTAAAAGATTTAAGCCTTCTGTATAACAATGAGCTTTATACTGGGGCTTACCAATGGTGTCAGGTTGGTAATGAACCTCAAACGTTCAACTCTATGGCCGACACAGTGTTAGTTTTTTCAGCAGCTCCACAAGTAACGGTTATAACAGGTGGCTCTGCGCAAACGTTAAGTCGTTATGATACATTAATCACATCAGGTGGACAGGATATTAGTGTATCAGGTTCATCATCAGCAGATTATGCTTGTATAGTAGAGTTATTAAGACATTAATTTAAGTTAAATACACCTAATTATAGAGAAAATAGAGGTATAGAAAATGCCTGTACATTTTGAAGAATTACCTTGTTTAGATAACTATAAAATAGGTGTAATTACTTTAAACTCACCTAAAAACCTTAATGCACTAAACTATCAAATAACCAAAGCTATGTATCAGCAGTTAGAAAAATGGGCTATCGATACTAAACTAGCTTGTGTTTTCTTACATAGTTCTTCTGCTAAAGCTTTTTGTGCAGGTGGCGATGTTAGGCAAATTGTTGAATCATGTTGTCAGCATTTAGGTGAGCCTGACGAAGTTGCTCACAGGTTCTTTTCCCAAGAGTACCAATTAGATGCCTTTATCCATCATTATCCTAAACCTATTATAGGTTGGGGAGAAGGTTATGTATTAGGTGGTGGAATGGGACTGCTACAGGGTTGTTCAACTCGAATAGTTACTCCAACAAGCAAATTAGCAATGCCTGAAATTAATATCGGTTTATTTCCAGATGTAGGCGCTGCTTGGTTTTTATCTCGTATGCCACAAAAAATGGGGTTGTTTTTTGCGCTAACAGCTAGTCAATTAAATGCTAATGATGCTTTGTATTTTGGTTGGGCAGATCGTTTTTTATTAAATGAACAGAAAAACGATTTATTACAGAGCTTTCAACAAATTAGTTGGGCATGTAATGCGGAGCAACAGTTACAGCAGTTATTGAAGTCACTTGAGCAACAAGCACTTTCACAACTACCCAATGCTGTTTGGCAGCCAAGATTAAAGATTATTAAAGAAGCTTTAGATCAACCTGATTTACCAAGCATATGTAATGCGATTATTAACTTACAAGATAGTAATGATGAAATTTTAACGCAGGCAGCTACAACTCTTGCTAATGGTTGCCCGATGACAGCATGGTTAATTTGGGAGCAATTAAAACGTTTATCACATTGCTCAATTACTGAAGTACTAGAAATGGATTTAGTGATTAGCCAAAACTGCTGTAAGAGAAAGGACTTTATTGAAGGTGTTAGGGCAAGATTAATCGATAAAGACAATAAGCCGAATTGGCGTTGGAAAAGTATAGAGGAAGTTCCCTTTAAAGAAGTGGATAAACATTTTTGTCTATAACAATAAAAATACACTAGTAAAAGAAGATCAATAATTTAATGCAAACAGAAGTGCTTACCAAAATATCTACCTATATTAATAATTAATAGAAGCTATTAGTTTATAATAGTTTTTGATAGGCGTTAGCATTCACCGCATAACTAATAATATTGTCTTATAGTTTAGGCATGGAGAGAGTAAAAAATGATTAAAAGAAAAAATTTAATAGTTTTATTTGTTCTGTTTTTTTTATACTTTTCTCAACAGTGATATATGCTCAAAAAACTGAACGCACCGAATTCGATGTTTGTCTTGATATGGTTGCTCACTTTAACAAACAGGCAGTTGCTACGTTATTTGATGTAGATGATGTTGTGGTTATCAGAGCTGATCAATATCTTAGACCAGGCTGTAATGTGCTAGTGAGAGCAGGTGCTAACTTTAATGAAAAAAATTTGCTTGAGATTTTAGTGTACAAACAAAATAACGCATATGAAATTTATAAGAAAGATTTGCAATCTAGTAAATCTAAAACGGCGGTACAGGTTTTTAATGATAGTAAATCTTCTTGGTATAATGCCTTTTCATGGGCTAAAGAAGGTTACTATGAGTACGTATCAGGCAAATTCCAGTTATTTCATTTTTATACCCAGCAAGGTGATTATATAACCTTTACTTTTTATCTCACTGTACCCAGTAAGTCAGACAAGCCTAACAAGCAAGAGTTAGATGATAAAATGCAGTCACTTATTAATATCATAGCTAAGCAAATGGCTTATTATTGATTATGCAGTTTAGAGCAAGCTATTTTCATTCGCTCAATAGCTTGTTCTAATAATATTCTTGGACAGCCAAAGTTAAGCCGTAAAAATTTATCACAACCAAAATCATTACCGTCTGATAAACCAACACCAGCTTCTTCAAAAAGACGATGAGGATTCTCAATGGGGAGTTGGGTGGCATCAATCCATGCTAAATAGCTAGCCTCGATGGGTAATAATTTCAAGCCTTCAATACTATTAATTTGTTGATAGAGATAATCTCTATTATTTCGTAGATATGCTAATTGTTCTGCTAACCAGCCACTTGTATCTGTATAGGCTGCAATTGCAGCGGTATAAGCCAAAATATTTAAATGGGGAACTATATCCTCCATTGTTTGCATAAATTTTTGACGGAGTTGGGGATTAGGGATAACAGCAATAGATGCACCAAGCCCAGCAATATTAAAAGTTTTAGAGGGTGCCATTAAAGTAATAGAACAGTTAGCTGCCTCATCATTAAGGGAAGCAAAAGGAATATGTTTTAAATTAGGTTCTAATAAAAGGTCACAGTGTATTTCATCACTACAAACGATTAGATTATGTTGCTTAGCAAACGCAAGTTGCTCTAATAACTCCTCATGACTGTAAACAGTACCACCAGGATTTTGAGGGTTGCAGAGCATTAGTAATTTTTCGTGGCCATCTAATTTATTTTCAAGCGCATTCAAATCCATAACCCAACGATTATTTTTATTTACTAAATTAGCATAATATTGCTTACGATTCAGATGCTTAGCTGCTGCCATAAAAGGAGGGTAAATAGGAAAAGGACAGATGCTAGACTCTGAGTCATTGGTAAAGGCACGTAAACTAATGTTTAAACCTGTTACTAATCCTGGTAAAAAGACTAGCCATTCAGGTCGTATTTGCCAATTATAGTGCTTATCAGCCCAATTGATAAAAACCTTAGCTAATTCTTTTGGCTGTCCACCGTAGCCATAAACGCCTTCTGCAACACGCTCTTGTAATGCTTTCATAATAGAAGGTGGTGAAAGAAAATCAGTATCAGCTATCCATAGCGGAATAATATCTCTAGCAGCATATTTTTGCCATTTAAGACTATCTGTATTCGCTCGGTTAATAACTTGATCAAAATTAAACATGCCAATTCCTATTTTATTTCGCTACTAGGTAAGCTCATCATTATATGGCAATATATACATTATTAAAAACTTACCTACAATGAGGCTAACCTATGCTAACACTTGGTACTCCATTATCAGCTACAGCCACTAAAGTTTTGCTTTGTGGTTCTGGAGAATTAGGAAAAGAAGTAGTCATCGAACTACAGCGCTTAGGTTGTGAAGTAATAGCTGTCGATCGTTATGCAAATGCACCTGCTATGCAGGTTGCTCATCGTAGCCATGTCATCAGCATGTTAGATGGAGAAGCATTAAGAAAAGTAATAGCACAAGAAAAACCTCATTATATAGTGCCAGAGATTGAGGCCATTGCTACAGATACATTAGTGGCGTTAGAAAAAGAAGGCTATAACATTATTCCTACAGCTCGAGCTACCCAACTTACTATGAATAGAGAAGGTATACGTCGTTTAGTAGCTGAAGAATTAAAATTACCTACTTCACCTTATTGCTTTGCTACCAATGAAAATGAATATAAACAAGCTATAAAAGAGTTAGGTTTTCCTTGTATTGTTAAGCCTGTTATGAGTTCGTCTGGGAAAGGACAATCCTTAATTCGCAGTGAAGCTGATATTGATACTGCTTGGAAATATGCTCAAGAAGGAGGCAGAGCAGGTGGTGGTAATGTAATTATTGAAGGTTTTATAGATTTTGATTATGAAATTACCTTACTTACTGTTCGTCACATTAATGGTGTGTCCTTCTGTGAGCCAATTGGTCATCGACAAGAAAAAGGAGACTATAGAGAGTCTTGGCAACCACAACCAATGACAGAAACAGCCTTATCACTTTCTAAAGAAATTGCTACCAAAGTAACTGAAGCTTTAGGTGGTAGGGGGGTATTTGGTGTTGAATTGTTTATCAAAGGCGATCAGGTATGGTTTAGTGAAGTTTCACCAAGACCCCACGACACTGGCATGGTTACTTTAATTTCACAAAATTTATCCGAATTTGCGCTGCATGCCCGTGCCATATTGGGACTACCTATTCCTTATATTGAACAATATGACCCCTCTGCTTCATCAGTTATCTTAATTGAAGGGGAGTCTAAACAAGTGAGTTTTTCTAACTTAGAACAAGCACTCAGTGAACCATTAACAGATTTACGCTTATTTGGTAAACCAGAAGTATCTGGTCAAAGAAGAATGGGAGTAGCACTTGCAAAGGCAACAACTATAGAGCAGGCTATTAATAAAGCAAAGCATGTATCACAGCAAGTTAAAGTACAGCTGTAGGACTTATCATGCAAATCCCAGAAACTATTAAGTTAAAAAAAACATCTAACCTACTAGAGCTGGCTTATCAAGGCCAGCTCTATCAACTATCTGCTGAATATTTAAGAGTAAACTCACCGTCAGCTGAAGTACAGGGGCATGGTAACCCTATTCTGCAATACGGCAAAAAAGAGGTGAAACTCATTAAAATAGAGCCTGCTGGACAATATGCTCTTAAATTAACGTTTGATGATGGTCATGATACAGGGCTTTATACATGGGAATATTTATATAAATTAGCCACAGAACAGAAAAATATATGGGATGATTATCTAAAACAATTAAATGAACAAGGAAAGTCTAGAGACCCCAATGAGTCAATAGTTAAACTAGTCAGCCCTAGTCAAAAAAACAATCAAATTAATTGACAAAGCTAAGTAAATCTATATAATTTTGATCCCTTTGTTATTATTTATAGACTTTTGGTTAATTTTGCAGTTAAAAATAAATCGAAAATATCTTAAAAAAGACATTGACAAAGAGATTAAAAGGCGTAGAATGCGCGCCTCATCTGAAGAGTAAAGCTCCAAAGATACAAGTTCTTTAACAATATAAATCAAGTAAATCGTGTGGGTGTTTGTAGTACTGGTAAGAATTATCAGTAATATAAATAACTCGTCATGAATGAGTTTTTAGATTACTGAGCCGTTTTGGCTTCTTATGAAGCAAAAGATTTAAAACTGAAGAGTTTGATCATGGCTCAGATTGAACGCTGGCGGCAGGCCTAACACATGCAAGTCGGGCGGTAACAGGTCTTTCGGGATGCTGACGAGCGGCGGACGGGTGAGTAAAGTCTAGGAATCTGCCCATTAGAGGGGGACAACGCGGGGAAACTCGCGCTAATACCGCATACGCCCTACGGGGGAAAGGTGCTTAATTGTACCGCTAATGGATGAGCCTAGATCAGATTAGCTAGTTGGTGGGGTAAAGGCCCACCAAGGCGACGATCTGTAGCTGGTCTGAGAGGATGATCAGCCACACTGGGACTGAGACACGGCCCAGACTCCTACGGGAGGCAGCAGTGGGGAATATTGGACAATGGGGGCAACCCTGATCCAGCCATGCCGCGTGTGTGAAGAAGGTCTTCGGATTGTAAAGCACTTTAAGTTGTGAGGAAGGGGTAGTGTAACGAACTACTTTTGACGTTAGCAACAGAATAAGCACCGGCTAACTTCGTGCCAGCAGCCGCGGTAATACGAAGGGTGCAAGCGTTAATCGGAATAACTGGGCGTAAAGCGCGCGTAGGTGGTTTGTCAAGTTGGATGTGAAATCCCCGGGCTCAACCTGGGAACTGCATCCAAAACTGACTGACTAGAGTACGGTAGAGGTTAGTGGAATTTCCTGTGTAGCGGTGAAATGCGTAGATATAGGAAGGAACACCAGTGGCGAAGGCGACTAACTGGACTGATACTGACACTGAGGTGCGAAAGCGTGGGGAGCAAACAGGATTAGATACCCTGGTAGTCCACGCTGTAAACGATGTCAACTAGCCGTTGGAGTCCTTGAGGCTTTAGTGGCGCAGCTAACGCAGTAAGTTGACCGCCTGGGGAGTACGGTCGCAAGATTAAAACTCAAATGAATTGACGGGGGCCCGCACAAGCGGTGGAGCATGTGGTTTAATTCGACGCAACGCGAAGAACCTTACCTGGCCTTGACATGTCCGGAATCTTGCAGAGATGCGAGAGTGCCTTCGGGAATCGGAACACAGGTGCTGCATGGCTGTCGTCAGCTCGTGTCGTGAGATGTTGGGTTAAGTCCCGTAACGAGCGCAACCCTTATCCTTAGTTACCAGCACGTAAAGGTGGGCACTTTAAGGAGACTGCCGGTGACAAACCGGAGGAAGGTGGGGATGACGTCAAGTCATCATGGCCCTTACGGCCAGGGCTACACACGTGCTACAATGGTTGGTACAGAGGGTTGCCAAGCTGTGAAGCGGAGCTAATCTCAGAAAACCAATCGTAGTCCGGATTGAAGTCTGCAACTCGACTTCATGAAGTCGGAATCGCTAGTAATCGCGAATCAGAATGTCGCGGTGAATACGTTCCCGGGCCTTGTACACACCGCCCGTCACACCATGGGAGTGGGTTGCTCCAGAAGTAGCTAGGCTAACCTCGTGAGGCCGGTTACCACGGAGTGATTCATGACTGGGGTGAAGTCGTAACAAGGTAGCCGTAGGGGAACCTGCGGCTGGATCACCTCCTTAAACGAAAGCTGGTACTACAAATACCCACACGAATTACTTGATTTATGATTGCGAAGAACGAATTGGGCGAAGGCCTGAGAAGTTAACAGATTAGGGTCTGTAGCTCAGCTGGTTAGAGCACACGCTTGATAAGCGTGGGGTCGTAGGTTCAAGTCCTACCAGACCCACCAAATGAAGGGGCCATAGCTCAGCTGGGAGAGCGCCTGCCTTGCACGCAGGAGGTCAGGAGTTCGATCCTCCTTGGCTCCACCAGATACCTAATCGAAACAAAAAGCTAGAAGCTAATTCTTTTAAATAAAGAGACTTACCTTCTAACTTTTAAAGTTAGACTGTTCTTTAACAAATTAGATATGCAAAGAAGTAAAGATTAATTAATAATTACTGGTCTAATTATTAATGCTGAGGTGAAAATATTGCGAACTCAAGCGCAAATTTTCGGCGAAACAAATGTCGATTCTTTGGTTGTGTAGCATTAGATTACTAGATAATTTAGGGTTATATAGTCAAGTGAATAAGCGCATACGGTGGATGCCTTGGCAGTCAGAGGCGAAGAAAGACGTGATACCTGCGAAAAGTTACGGGGAGCTGGGTACAAAGCATTGATCCGTAAATGTCTGAATGGGGAAACCCAACTGAGAGAACCTCAGTTATCCAGTACTGAATACATAGGTACTGAGAAGCGAACCAGGGGAACTGAAACATCTAAGTACCCTGAGGAAAAGAAATCAACCGAGATACCCCAAGTAGTGGCGAGCGAACGGGGTGCAGCCAGTGTTCAGAAGCATGAGTATTAGTGGAATGGCGTGGGAAAGCCAACCATAGAGAGTGATAGTCTCGTACACGAAAATGCACATGTGGATCTAAGTACACAAAAAGTAGGTCGGGGCACGAGAAACCTTGACTGAAGACGGGGGGACCATCCTCCAAGGCTAAATACTACTGACTGACCGATAGTGAACCAGTACCGTGAGGGAAAGGCGAAAAGAACCCCGAGTAGGGGAGTGAAATAGAACCTGAAACCGTATGCGTACAAGCAGTGGGAGCGGACTTGTTCCGTGACTGCGTACCTTTTGTATAATGGGTCAGCGACTTATATACAGTAGCAAGCTTAACCGAATAGGGGAGGCGTAGCGAAAGCGAGTCTTAATAGGGCGCCTAGTTGCTGTGTATAGACCCGAAACCAAGCGATCTATCCATGGGCAGGTTGAAGGTTAGGTAACACTGACTGGAGGACCGAACCGACTACCGTTGAAAAGTTAGCGGATGACCTGTGGATCGGAGTGAAAGGCTAATCAAGCTTGGAGATAGCTGGTTCTCCTCGAAAGCTATTTAGGTAGCGCCTCATGTATAACTTCTGGGGGTAGAGCACTGTTTCGGCTAGGGGGTCATCCCGACTTACCAACCCGATGCAAACTCCGAATACCAGAAAGTTTTAGCATGGGAGACACACGGCGGGTGCTAACGTCCGTCGTGAAAAGGGAAACAACCCAGACCGTCAGCTAAGGTCCCAAAATTTTGGTTAAGTGGGAAACGATGTGGGAAGGCATAGACAGCTAGGAGGTTGGCTTAGAAGCAGCCATCCTTTAAAGAAAGCGTAATAGCTCACTAGTCGAGTCGGCCTGCGCGGAAGATGTAACGGGGCTCAAACCAAATACCGAAGCTACGGGTTCATCTTATGATGAGCGGTAGAGGAGCGTTGTGTACGCCTGTGAAGGTCAATTGAGAAGTTGGCTGGAGGTATCACAAGTGCGAATGCTGACATGAGTAACGACAATGGGTGTGAAAAACATCCACGCCGAAAGACCAAGGTTTCCTGCGATACGTTAATCGAAGCAGGGTTAGTCGGCCCCTAAGGCGAGGCTGAAAAGCGTAGTCGATGGGAAATAGGTTAATATTCCTATACTTCTAATAACAGTGATGGAGGGACGGAGTAGGCTAAATCAGAGTGGCGTTGGTTGTCCACTTGAAAGGCTGTAGGTAGATCTCTTAGGCAAATCCGGGAGATTATTACTGAGAACTGATGACGATTCATTTATTTTAAATGGAGAGTGATTGATGCCATGCTTCCAAGAAAAGCTTCTAAACTTATGTTATTAGGAACCGTACCCCAAACCGACACAGGTGGTCAGGTAGAGAATACCAAGGCGCTTGAGAGAACTCGGGTGAAGGAACTAGGCAAAATGGCACCGTAACTTCGGGAGAAGGTGCGCTGGTGGTAGGTGAAGTTCCTTGCGAATGGAGCTGAAGCCAGTCGAAGATACCAGGCCGCTGCAACTGTTTATTAAAAACACAGCACTCTGCAAACACGAAAGTGGACGTATAGGGTGTGACGCCTGCCCGGTGCCGGAAGGTTAATTGATGGGGTTAGCTTAGGCGAAGCTCTTGATCGAAGCCCCGGTAAACGGCGGCCGTAACTATAACGGTCCTAAGGTAGCGAAATTCCTTGTCGGGTAAGTTCCGACCTGCACGAATGGCGTAATGATGGCGGCGCTGTCTCCACCCGAGACTCAGTGAAATTGAAATCGCTGTGAAGATGCAGTGTATCCGCGGCTAGACGGAAAGACCCCGTGAACCTTTACTGTAGCTTTGCACTGGACTTTGAACCTGTTTGTGTAGGATAGGTGGGAGGCTTAGAAGCTTAGACGCTAGTTTAAGTGGAGCCGACCTTGAAATACCACCCTGACATGTTTGAGGTTCTAACTCTGGCCCGTAATCCGGGTTGAGGACAGTGTATGGTGGGCAGTTTGACTGGGGCGGTCTCCTCCTAAAGAGTAACGGAGGAGTACGAAGGTGCGCTCGGCGTGGTCGGAAATCACGCTAAGAGTATAAAGGCAAAAGCGCGCTTGACTGCGAGACAGACAAGTCGAGCAGGTACGAAAGTAGGTCTTAGTGATCCGGTGGTTCTGTATGGAAGGGCCATCGCTCAACGGATAAAAGGTACTCCGGGGATAACAGGCTGATACCGCCCAAGAGTTCATATCGACGGCGGTGTTTGGCACCTCGATGTCGGCTCATCACATCCTGGGGCTGAAGCCGGTCCCAAGGGTATGGCTGTTCGCCATTTAAAGTGGTACGCGAGCTGGGTTTAGAACGTCGTGAGACAGTTCGGTCCCTATCTGCCGTGGACGTTTGAGATTTGAGAGGGGCTGCTCCTAGTACGAGAGGACCGGAGTGGACGAACCTCTGGTGTTCCGGTTGTCACGCCAGTGGCATTGCCGGGTAGCTATGTTCGGAAGAGATAACCGCTGAAAGCATCTAAGCGGGAAACTTGCCTCAAGATGAGATCTCACTGGGGATTTAATCCCCCTAAAGGGCCGTTGAAGACTACAACGTTGATAGGTTGGGTGTGTAAGCGTAGTGATACGTTGAGCTAACCAATACTAATTGCCCGAGAGGCTTGACTATATAACCCCAAGTTATTTGGTTAAGAATCGAAGAAAGACATAAAGTAAAAGTTGAAAATGAGCAAATGAGTTCGTTTGCCGAAGCTAAGAGTAGACACAAACGTTAATTAATCAAATACTTTGCAACAAGCATATCTAATTTAGGTGATGAGTATAAATAACCAAACTACTTACACCATAAAGAATTGCTTGAGGAAAATAGAGCGTTGGAACCACCTGAATCCTTCTCGAACTCAGTAGTGAAACGACGTATCGCCAATGGTAGTGTGGGGTCTCCCCATGTGAGAGTAGGTCATCCTCAAGCTCCTAAATCAAAGCCCCCTGATCTTATAAAGATAGGGGGCTTTTTAGTTATTGAGACTTTTAAGTCAGAATAGTAAATAGGATTTACAGCATTTAATGATTGCAAGAAAACTGAATTTTTATAAGAAAAATAATAAAAAGGGTGCTGAGAGGTGGAGTATAGAAAGTTGTAATGAAAGGGTAAAATTATGATTGTAAAATAAGGGATGTGTATAAAAGACAGCTATATATAGAGTTTATTCCCATGAATGATCAGCAGCTCAGACTTCCTAGTAATATTCGTAAACGTGATGGTCATATTGCCATTTTTGATGCTAAGAAAATAGAAAATGCTGTAGCAAAAGCAGGTAAGGCTACAGGTGAGTTTGATGAATCAATAGCTTATCAGGTAACTGTAAAAGTATTAGAAAAAATCTCAGGGAATGATTTATTAAATATTGAATCTGTACAGGACTATGTTGAGCGCACGTTAATGGAAGCAGGATATTTCAATACGATGCGTGCTTATATTGTTTATCGTGAGCAACATAATCGTTTAAGACAAGATCATAAAACTGTAGTTGATGTATCTGCTTCAATGAATGAGTACTTAAATCAGGAAGATTGGCGAGTAAGAGCAAATGCTAATCAAGGTTATTCATTGGGTGGATTAATTTTAAATGTATCTGGGAAGATTACAGCTAATTATTGGTTAGATGAGGTTTATGCACCAGAAATAGGTGAGGCTCATAGGGTAGGTGATTTACATATTCACGATTTGGATATGTTAGCAGGTTATTGTGCTGGTTGGTCATTACGTACTTTATTATTTGAAGGTTTTAATGGTGTACCAGGGCGTGTAGAGGCAGCTCCACCAAAGCATTTGTCTAGTGCATTAGGGCAAATGGTTAATTTTCTGGGAACCTTGCAAAATGAATGGGCAGGGGCGCAAGCATTTAGTTCATTTGATACTTATTTAGCTGCTTTTATTCGTAAGGATAATTTAAGTTATGATAAGGTTCGTCAGTCTATTCAAGAGTTTATTTATAATTTAAATGTGCCTTCTCGTTGGGGTACACAAACGCCTTTTACTAATTTAACCTTTGATTGGGTCTGTCCAGAAGATTTACTTGAGCAAGTGCCTGTGATTGGTGGTGAAGAAATGCCATTCACTTATGGTGATTTGCAAGCAGAAATGGATATGATTAATCGTGCTTACATTGAGGTTATGCAAGCAGGTGATGCCTATGGGCGAATCTTTACCTTCCCTATACCTACTTACAATATTACCCATGATTTCCCTTGGGAAAGTAAAAATGCTACGCGTTTGTTTGAAATGACTGCTCGATATGGATTACCTTATTTCCAGAATTTTTTAAACTCTGATCTTGCCCCTAATTTAGTGCGTTCAATGTGTTGTCGTTTGCAATTAGATGTACGTGAGTTGTTAAAGCGAGGTAATGGTTTATTTGGTTCAGCGGAACAAACAGGATCACTGGGGGTTGTTACTTTAAATTGTGCGCGTTTAGGTCACTTATATAAAGGTAATAAGCAAGCACTATATCAACGTTTAGATGAGCTTTTAGAGTTATCTCGTGATAGTTTAGAAGTAAAACGTAAGGTTATTCAGCGGCATATGGATAATGGTTTATATCCTTACACTAAACGTTATTTAGGTACTTTACGTAATCATTTCTCAACGATTGGAGTCAATGGTATTCATGAGATGATTCGTAATTTTACGGATGATGCTGAAGGTGTCCATACAGAACAAGGGCATAAGTTTGCTGTTGAGTTTTTAGATCATGTTCGTGCTAAGCTGGTAGAGTTCCAAGAACAAACTACTCATTTATATAATCTTGAAGCGACACCTGCAGAAGGAACTACTTATCGTTTTGCTAAAGAGGATAAGAAACGTTTCCCTAATATTTTACAAGCAGGTACAGCAGAAGCACCTTATTATACAAATTCATCACAGTTGCCTGTAGGAATTACGGATGATCCGTTTTATGCATTAGAAATGCAGGATGATTTACAGACTAAATATACAGGTGGCACAGTATTGCATTTATACATGGCTGAACAAGTTTCTTCAGCAGAGGCTTGTAAAAAATTAGTACGTAATGCATTAACTAAATTTAGATTGCCTTATTTAACAGTTACACCAACGTTTTCAATTTGTCCTGTGCATGGTTATTTGGCAGGCGAACATGAATATTGTCCAAAATGTGATGAAACTTTATTACAGCAACAAAGTGCTGAAGTAGCAAAAAGTTGTAGTAGCTGCTAAGCAATAAACTTATTTTTTTAAGAGGTATTATATGACTAAAGAGCAATTACCCATAGAGCAAAGACAACGTTGTGAAGTGTGGACGCGAGTAATGGGTTATCATCGTCCAGTGAGCGCGTTTAATTTAGGTAAGCAGTCAGAGCATAAAGAGCGTCAACACTTTACTGAGTGTGCAGCTGGTAAAAATTGTCATCAATAATTAACAGAATTAACTCGTGGGAGTAAGAATGAGCGCTTTAACTCATCCCTCAATAGCCAACTCTATTACTCCCATTGAGTTATACCCTAACCTGCATGTTGGTGGCTTTGTGCCATTAACTACATTAGATTATCCCAATCATTTAGCATGTGTTATTTTTTGTCAAGGTTGTGCTTGGCGTTGTCGTTATTGTCATAATGTTAATCTTATACCACCCAGAGCAATTAATGAAATAGCTTGGCAAGGTATTATAAGTTTCTTAGAAAAACGTAAAGGACTACTGGAAGGTGTTGTTTTTAGTGGGGGAGAACCCACATTGCAACGGAGTTTGTTGCAATGTATTGAACAAGTAAAGGCAATGGGCTATTTAGTAGGATTACACAGTGCAGGGATTAAACCAAAACTATTTGAACAGGTGGTGAGTAAAGTTGACTGGGTTGGTTTTGATATTAAGGCCTTACCCGTAGATCATCAGCAAATTACTTGTGTGCAAGGAAGTGGTGAAGCAAATTGGTTAAGTTTAAAGCATTTATTAAACAGTGGTACAAACTATGAGGTGCGTACCACTGTTCATTGGCATTTATTTACTATTGAGAAGTTAAAGCATCTAGCTAATAAATTACGAGCGGAAGGTGTTGAGAAATTCGTAGTACAGGTAGCACGACATAAGCATATGTTAGATGCTGAATTAGCTGTAACCCTTCCACCGTTAGAAAAACAACAACTATGGGATTATTTAGCTAGTTTATTCCCTAGCTTTATTGTCAGAGAAGCATAAGGTATAAAATTATTGTTTTTAATATATAAATATTCTGAACAATTACTTAACTACTTTTAATTGTTGTTATTTTTTGCCTGAACAAAATAAAACCTATTTTTTCTAATATTTCACAAAAATATTTTTACCCAAGGAAATTATCATGAAGATAGGTTTATGTATATTATTGGTTGCTCTATTTGTGAGCGGTTTTGTATTAGCCGATGAACAATGGGGATATGAGGGAAAAGTTTCTCCAGAGCATTGGGGCGAGTTATCTACTGATTTTACCACCTGCAAAGTAGGCAAACATCAATCACCTATTAATATTGTTGATTCTAAAAAAGTACATCACGAAAACCTTAGTTTTTATTATGCGTTAACGTCAGAAGAAATTGTGAATAACGGTCATACTGTACAGGTAATTATTAAGAGTGATGATGACTATTTAATTTATAAAGATAATAAATATTACTTAAAACAGTTTCACTTTCATACACCCAGTGAAAACTTAATACACAATCAATCCTTTCCTTTAGAAGTTCATTTTGTACACGCAGATAAACAAGGTAATTTATTAGTATTAGCTGTTATGGCCCAAGAAGGTAAAAATAATACTGAGTTAGCGAAGGCATGGCAGATGGTTTCACCGCAGCAGAACCAAGTGGTGACTGTTGAAGATCCTTTTGATATTAATAAATTTTTACCTAAAGAGAAAAGTTATTATCACTTTGAGGGTTCTTTAACTACACCACCTTGTACAGAAGGGGTGAATTGGATAGTGTTGAAGCATTCTGTAGAAGTGTCCAAGGAACAAATACAGCAGTTTGAAAAATTAATGGGTCATCATAATAACAGATCAGTACAACCTATTAATGACCGACAAGTGGATGACGATTAGCTATTGTTATTAAGAGATGTTTCCATAAAAGAAACATCTCTTATTGTCTGTTAAGATAAATTAGTGATAGCCTTAGTATTGATAACAAAAAATTAAGGTTATAACAAAATGCTAATAGAACCTATTACTAAGCGTTTGAAATTACGCCAATGGCAAGATAAAGATTATCAGCCTTTTTTTAGCCAGTTAAGCGCAGACCCAAAAGTAATGGAGTATTTTCCCAGTACTCTAGATAGGGCAAGTAGTGACGCAATGGCTGATAAAATTCGACAGCTTATAGACAAACAAGGGTGGGGAATTTGGGCCGTTGAATTAAAAGCTACTGGTGAGTTTATAGGCTTTGTTGGGTTACATAAACCTATAGCTGAGCTACCTTTTTCCCCCTGTGTAGAAGTGGCTTGGCGTTTAGCGACCAAATTCTGGGGCAATGGTTATGCACCAGAAGCAGCACAAGCTGCGTTGGAATTTGGTTTTGAAGAGTTAGCTTTAGATGAGATAGTATCTTTTACTACCCTACAAAACCAACGTTCTCAAAGGGTAATGAAAAAATTAGGGTTTGAGTTTTCAGAGGAGTTTGATCATCCTGCTTTACCTGCAGACTCGCCATTACTCAGACACTGTTTATACCGTTTAACAAAAGCAAAATGGCAAGCTTTAGCTTAAGATAACTTTTCTAGCACCACGTACACTGTTAATAAAGAGTATTTGTTGTGCTTGTTGAATATCTTTTTTATAGAGTATTTGTTCAGTTATATATTTTTTATTAAGTAACCATTGTCTGAGTGTACCAGCTAATAAACCACTACTAATAGGTGGTGTTAGCCATTTTCCATTGCTTAAAATAACCAGATTACCATTAACAAATTCAGTTACTTCGCCTTTTTCATTGGTCATTAAACATTCGTATTCAGGCTTTACTTTAGGAAAAAAATCTCTACTTGTGGTTTTATGGTAAAGCAAAATATTTTGACTGTTCATAATGGTATCTGACCATCTAGCTTGTAGAGGGGCAGTGTCTAAAAAGAGTGTAGTTGCTTCACAGTCGATCTGACCTATGCTATTTAATAGTAATCGTACTTTGTAATAGCCATTAGCATAGGTTGCTGCGAGTTGTTGCAGACGAACAGTAATTTGCTGATAACTAAAAGAGAAATTAAAATAATTAGCAGAGTTTTTTAGACGTTTTAAATGTAGCGAAAGTAAAAAGTATTTACCATCCACCAATAATAAACTTTCTAATAACTGTTGTGGAAAATGCTGTGTAGTTAATACTTTAGCCTTGGTAAGTACTTCTTTATATTCATTACTTGCCGTGGAATCCCATGTAATACCTCCACCCACACCATAGCTAGCAATTCTTTTACTGGTATCTACTTTTATAGTACGGATAGCTACATTAAATGTGGCCTCATTATCGGGTGTTACAAAACCGATGGCTCCACAATAAGCTTCCCTTGCTGTGGCCTCTAGTTGTTTTATAACTTCCATGGCGCTAGCTTTAGGCGCTCCTGTAATTGAACCACAGGGAAATAAGGCTTTAAATATATCAAATAACGTGGTGCTAGGTTTTGTTTGTGCGGTAATGGTTGAAGTCATTTGTAGCACGGTAGGATACTTTTCAATAGTAAATAATTTAGGTACTGTTATGGAGTCTAAATTGGCTATTTTACTTAGATCATTGCGTAGTAAATCTACAATCATTAAATTTTCAGCTTGATCTTTTGTAGAGTTGGCTAAGGTTTCTGTTTGTAATTTATCTTCAGCTAATGTTTTTCCTCTAGCAATAGTACCTTTCATAGGTTTAGTGGTGATAGTACCTTGCTGCCAATGGAAAAAAAGCTCTGGAGAAGCTGATAACAGCTGAAATTCTCCCATATCCAAATAGGCACTATAACTAGCCTGTTGGGCTTGGTGAATTTTTTGGTAGTAAGCATAACTTTCAGCGGGATTAAACGCTGTATTTAAACGAACAGTATAGTTCACTTGATAAACATTACCTTTACTAATTTCATGATGGATCGTTTGTATAGCTTGTTGGTAATCACTACGAGAGGTATCTATTTGCCAACCAGCAACTGTTGTTTGTGCATACTGAGTAAATAGTTGGGCTTTTTCAATGGGTTTTTCGAATACCCCAAACCACAATAAAGGCATATCGCCTTTAGGGTGAGTAGTAAAATAAGGAGTAAATGCAGCAGCGGCCTCATATGAGACATAACCTGCTATATAGTAGCCTTGTTTAATGGCCGTTTGTAGCTGATGAAAACAGCTAATAACTTGATCAAGTTGGTGAGTTTGAATGATTTGGAGAGGATGGCAAAAGGTTAAGCTTTTGCCATTAAAATCGAACTGCAAATGAATCAACAATAAAACCTATATTTCAAGCGTCCAGTTATAATCTATTGTTAAAGGCGCATGTTGTGAAAAGCGAGGCTGACGAGATAAGTTAAAGTTTCTAACAATACGACGTAAACCAGGGGTTAGTAGTTGATAATCAAAACGCCAACCAAAATTAAGTGCTTCGGCTTGTTCGCTATCAGGCCACCAGCTAAATAAATCAGTTTCGCGAGTAAGCTCTCTCATTGCGTCAACATAGCCAAGATCTGCAAAGATATCGTCTAGCCAAATACGTTCATCTGTTAAAAAGCCAGGTAATGATTGGCAATCACGCCAGTTTTTAACATCTAATTTTTGATAGGCAATATAAAGGGAAGCACAATAAATATATTCACGGCGTTTACGACGCTGTTTAATAAGGTGTTCAGTAAAATTCTCCATAAACGAGAATTTTTCATCCAATTGCTCTTCACTTTCACGTCCAAATGGAAGGAGTAGAGAAGAAATACTGACTTTATCAAAATCTAATTGTAAATAACGTCCAAAATGGTCAGCTTCTGGAAAGCCTAAACCAAAAATTACTGCTTTAGGTTGCAAGCGAGAGTAGATAGCTACACCACCTTTTTCTGGTTCGAAAGAATCACAGGTGAATAGGTTAAAGCCTTCTAATTGAAACTCAGGTGCTTCCATCTCTCTGTTGGTTGTACGAGTGTCTTGCAAACAAATAACATCTGCAGCTTGCTCTCTGAGCCAGTCAAATAAGCCTAGTTCAGCAGCAGCTTTAATACCGTTAACATTAACACTAACAACTCGCATAATATAAAATGACCTCTTCAAAAACTAATGGGTATCATACTCCAGTTAGGTATATTTTTTTAGGTAAATTCATCAAAATAAGCCTAATTTATGCTCTAGGGCAAATTAGGTTATACAACGTAATATGAAATAGAGAAAAGATATCTAAAAAAATAAACCAATTGCCTAAATCTTACAGCAAAAGATGTTTCTCGATAGCTGAGGGGTATCAATGAGTATCCATCTAGGGCGCGTATTTTATGCTTTATACAAGCAAATTGCAAAGAAAACAAAAGATTATCAGGGTTTTTATTCAGTTGTTGTCAAGTTTTGTGAATTAACGAAGACGATCACGGTAATTATCGTTAAAATAGCACAAATTTTTTGTCATTATCATTATTGGTTTATTATCGGGTGAAGCATGCAAGATTATCAGCGGGATTTTATTCAATTTGCTATCGAACAAGGTGTATTAAAGTTTGGTGAATTTACTTTAAAATCAGGTCGAGTGAGTCCTTATTTTTTTAATGCAGGGTTGTTTAATAGTGGTTTAGCTATTTCTCGTTTGGGGCAGTTCTATGCAGCGGCTATTGTTGAAAGTGGTTTAGAGTTTGATGTGTTATTTGGCCCCGCTTATAAAGGTGTGCCACTGGCTATTGCCACAGCTATTTCGTTAGCAGAGGATTATGAGCAAGATTATCCTTGGTGTTTTAATCGTAAAGAAGCTAAAGATCATGGTGAAGGTGGTGTATTGGTTGGCGCTCCGCTAAAAGGTGATGTATTAATTATTGATGATGTGATGACAGCAGGAACTGCTATCCGTGAAGTAATGCAGATTGTGAAAGCCGAAAAAGCGATTACAGCAGGCGTGATTATTGCGTTAGATCGTCAAGAGCGAGGCAAGGGTGAGTTGTCAGCTATTCAAGAAATTGAAAATGATTTTAGAATGCCCGTTCTAAGTATTGTTACTTTAGATATGATTTTACAATACTTAAGTGAAGATAAAACGCTTAAAGAGTATTTACCATCCGTTAAAAAATACCGTGAAGAGTATGGCGTCTAATTATTAATAGTTAGTTATTGAAAATACTAAAAATATACAGCCCTATAAAAGTAATTTTGTAGGGCTTTTTATGATTAGTTGTTTATTAAAAACACTAACTATGATGTATGGGGTGGTATAGGTTGTTGTTTAAATAGCCAATAAAAACCAGTGATTATGCTTAGTTGCTTGGGTAAGTAGCAGATTAATATAATCACCAACAAATGAGTTAATGTTATAAAACCTAGGTAATAAACAATACCCATACCAACACCTAAGTGTTTTATAGCAACTACAAGCGCTATTACTAATAATAAACAGCCTACACTAATGGCGCTAATATTATTATGGTGCAGAGTACTAGCCAAGGCTTGTATATAATGCTTTTTAATCCCCATACACAGATAGCTAAGCCCCAAAAAAATAATTAAAAATAACATCAAAACCATTTGTTATTTATCCATCACAAGTTGTTTAGGGTTAAGGTTTGCATATACTTTATGATTATTAAGGGAATGTTTGTGATAAAAAATCATATAACTTAACCATGCAAATAATAGAGCAAAAGTAATTGCTATTAATTCAACACTGGCTAGCTGCCAATTACCTTGAGCGATAGACGTTAATAATGAGTCTGTAGTGGTTAGTGCATTAATGATAGGAATGGCTAAACAAGTCATAGTGGCTAATGCAAAAAGTTCATACCATGCTTTTTTATAGGGTCGAATAATACTATAGAGTAAGGTAAGCCCCCATATAATGAAAAAAATATGTGCTTCCCATCTTTGACGTTGCGCTAGTAGCGTAGGTAATAAACGATTTGCTAATAACACACTCGGTAGTGCGACACACAAGCCAGCGATGGTTGTAACATTGAGTATTTGTACTAGACGATGGCTGAAAGATTGTTTATTAGGGGATGCTTTTTTCAATCTTGCTTGTTTTTTGATAGACCACAAAATCAAACCACTGGCAGTCATAAAACAGCCTGCAATACCTGATAAGAAGTATAACCAACGTAACCCATAATTAGCATAGTGACCACGATGAAGTGAGCTGAGGGTATTTTGAGTAGCGGCTGCGGGGCCATTAGCTTTGACTTCAGTTACTATTTCAGCTTGGGTGTTAAAAACTAAACCCAGTGGATTAACAGTATTTGCAGTATCCGTAGTGAGTACAATTTTACTATTGGTTTGATTGGGGCGATAAATGGTTATAAAGCTAAGCTGTTGGTTTGGATATAGCTTATAGAATTGTTCAAGCAGTAAGCTAATTGATGGCATAGGCTGTTTAATACCACTGATTGGCTCACCAAAATCTGGGATGTTAAATGCTTCCTGATATATTTTACCTCGTTGCTGGCCATAGACTGCATCATTACCCCAAGGCATAAAGAAGCCAATTAAAATAATCAGCCCACTAAAGGTTATCATTAAATGAAAAGGTAATGCTATTACGCCACTAATAATATGACCATCCAACCAAGAGCGTTGTCCTTTACCAGTACGCAGCACAAAGAAGTCTTTAAATATCTTTTTATGAGTAATAATGCCTGTGATAAGTGCAATTAACATACAGAGTGTTACTGCACAAATAATAAGACGTCCTGTAAAAGGGGATAAATACCATAATTGATAATGCATGCGGTAATAAAAATTACCCCCCACAGTTGCTCTTGGTTTAATAACTTCACCTGTTGTTGGATCAAATACCAAGTTACCTCGTTGTTTAGAAGCAAACCAATTAACTTTTAAAGTAGGATTGCGATCTGATGGTAAGGTAATAGCTAAAAAAGAAGCCTCTTCTATTTGAGGGGTGAGTTGTTTGAAAACTCTTTCTAGTAGTACAGCTTGATTTTCATCTTTAGGTAACGAGATGGCGTGTAACTCTGGTTGCATCCAATAGGTAATTTCTTCCCGAAAAAAACTGAGTGTTCCTGTGGCAAAGATCATAAACAATAGCCAGCCTACTATTAGGCCAGACCACGTATGTAACCAAGCTTGTGATTGTCTAAAACCTTCTTTCATTAAACGCTACCTGATTGATGAAGGCTGTTAAATAACAAACATAATAGGGTGGGTAACAATACACCTAATAATGCTTTCCAATTCTTATCAACACTAAATACCCAGCAGACAGCTATACAAAGGATAACTAAACATAATAAGTTAGACGTTATGACGGCTTCTGAAGGTGTAAGTGGTAAATATAATGCCAGAAAAATATTACTTGTAGCGGCTAGTGCATAGCCTCCAGCAATAGCAATAAGACATCTAATAGCTACCGTTATACGGTATTTAGTTAAGCTTTGTTGATGTATTTTCATAGCTGATTAAAAATCTACATCAACAGAAAGCATATAAGTACGAGGGTTACCCATGGTTAAATAGTTAGCACCTGCGAAACCGCCTACAGAAGCCCAGTATTTACGGTTTGCAATATTTTCTACTTTGCCTCTAAGGGTTACTTTTTGTTTACCTATATTGATTTGATAACGTGCACCTAAATCCATTCTTGTCCATGAAGGAACATGTAACGTATTGCTTGCATTAACATATTGTTTATCGGTGTACATAAGCTGACTATTAACAGCTAATCCTTCAACATAAGGAATATCCCATTCAGCATTAAGATTTGCCCTGTATTTTGGAACACCAATTACCTTTTTATTTTTAGTGGTATCATCCGCTACTTTGATTTGTTTGGCTTCTATATAAGTTACACCGCCTAATAATCTAACCCCTGTTATAGGCTCGCCAAATAACATTAACTCGATGCCTCTGTTGCGCTGTTTACCGCCTGCCGTAAAATAGCCATTTTCAACCATGCTAAAAGGTTTTTTAGTGGTAAAGAAAGATAAACTACCGCCTATATTGCCACCATCGTATTTAACACCAAACTCAGTTTGTCTGGAGCGGTAAGGCGCTAATGCTTCTCCTGCATTAACAACAGGAGTGCCCCCACTAATAGAAGGAGCAACATCACCCTTAGTCAAACCTTCAATATGGTTGGCATATAAAGAAATTTCAGGGTTAAATTTATACACCACCCCATACATAGGTGTAGTAACACTTTCATCATAGGATGAAGCTCTGTCACCTGTATTATAGTTATAGCTTTTGACCTTTAAATTTTGACGACGCGCACCTACTGTTACTAAAAATTGATCTTCAAAGAAACCCAATGTATCCACTATGGCTGTACTCATCATCTCTGTACGATCAGTCACATGGGGCGCTGATAGATCACCACCAACAATAGAGTTATCGGTAGGCATACTACTGCCAATAGGATTATAGATATTACCTGTGATTGATGCAGATGACCAAGCATAAGCATTACGAGAACGTAAGTTATAACGATTGTGGGAGACAGCCCACTGATGGGAAATAGGGCCTGTCATAAAGTTGCCCATTAACCCTATATCTCCTGAAAAAACTGAGTCTTCCCGTGTGAAAGTAGAACGTCTGGCGCTAAAGGAGCCATCTTCTTGTGCCGTTGGACCCGATAAAATACTGTGTTCAGTTCCTTTACGCATACCTACTGCTGCCCAACCAGTCACATTATCCAGTAAATCCCACTCGCCACGGAAAGTACCAAATGTTTGGCGCTCCATAGAGTAAGTCCAAGGTTGTGCAAAGTTATCTTTGGCATTTGGTACACTGGGGACGCCATTGCCTGTTGGTGTTACACTTGGGCGAGGATCATCAAGACGTTGATCTTGATAACCAAAGTCACTGGAGAGTCTAATATTATCAATTCGATAATCCAGTCCTAATGAAAACACATCAAGTTTACGGTGTTCATCTTCAATACTGGTTTCACCTTTATGGCGAGCAGCGTTTAATCGAATGCCTAATTGTTGTTCGTCACCTAAGCGTCTACTAATATCAGTAGCTGTATACCATTGGCCACCACTCTCAATACCAGAGGATAATCTGGTCAATGGCTCATTACCTGCTCTTTTGGGTAATAGATTGATGGCGCCACCTATACCACTTCCACCAGGGGCAGCACCATTTAAAAAAGCATTAGCACCACGAAATACTTCAACCCGTTCTACAAGTTCAGTGGCTACAAATTGGCGGGGTAATATGCCGTATAGTCCGTTATACATCATATCGTCTGAATAAATAGGAAAACCACGTATTACATAAACTTCTTGAAAGTTACCAAAGCCTCGCGCCACCTGTACACTAGGATCATTGCGTACCACATCAGCAACACTACGGGCCTGTGTATCTTGGATCATTTTAGAGGTATAAGCTGTGCTTACAAATGAGGAATCCATCATATCTTGATTACCCAAAATGCCCATACGAGCACCACGAGCTATTTGTCCACCTGTATACGCTTCGCTTAAACCGCTAGAAGAAGCATCTGCGCTGATGGTAAAGGTATCCATTTGTAATGTATCTGCAGAAGTGTCTGTGGTGTTTTCTAATAGAATCTGTTGTTCAGCTTTAGCTATACCTCCCCATAAAAAGGGCTGAATAAGTATTCCTAATAAAATTCCCTTTGTTATAGAGCTGTTTTGAAGCCTAGTTACTGAATTGATAACACAAGACATGAGGAGGGTAACCTTACCTTGAATTTTGAAGAGTAATAAAAAGCGTGTATTTTAAATGATAATTATTATTGTTTTCAATAGATATTGAATATCATTCTCTATAAAGATATGTTTGGATTGATAAATTTTTATTGGGGCTAAGTTCAGAAGCTATTTAAGTGCAGGGGTTAGAATAATAATGAAAAGAGGATTTATTAAGGGAATAATAATAAGCCACTTTTAAAGTGGCTTATTTAGGTATTACATAAAAGTGAAGATTTTTTCTTCAGGGAAGCGAGACTTAGGTAATTTACTATTAAAGTCATCGGCTGCATGATAACCAAGACTGGCTATAACTACACTAGAAAGCCCTTTTTCTTTTAAGGCTAATACTTCATCTAGTTTTTGTTGATCGAAGCCTTCAATGGGTGTTGAGTCTATACCTAAGGTAGCCGCTGCTAACATTAAGTTGCCTAAAGCAATATAAACTTGTTTACTTTCCCAATTAAATAATTGCTCTGGTGTATTATTATTCAAACCTACGAAAAAGTGGCGACCGCCATCGTTAGCTTTCTTAACCTCTTCATTGGCAAATCGGCCATCTTTATCTTCTTGAGCCAAAATAGCCTGTAAATGTTCTTCTGGCATTGAAGTTTTTGCGCAGAATACGACTACATGAGAAGCATCTGTAATACGTGGATGATTAAAATCACTTACACCAGGTAGGATTTTTTGTTTGCCTTCTGTACTACTAATTACAAAAAAATGCCATGGTTGTGAGTTTACTGAAGAAGGACTATTACGTAGCACAGTAAGTAGTTGCTTTAGTTGATCCTCAGGGATTTTCTTACTGCTATCATAGTGTTTAGTGGTAAAGCGTTTTGCTGAGATTTCACCAATATTCAATTTTATCTCCTCATTGTGAGTGATATTAAATAGTTAAACTTAAATTATAACAGTCTAAAGATTAGCTTTTTAGATTATTTAGCGCTGAATATATTTCTATTAATGTAAATAAAGAAAGTTCTAATGAGAAAAACAGATAATTTTTAATTTAGGTTTGACTATGGTTTTAATCGCTACTGATTAATAGCATGAAAGAGAGGGTTATCCCTCTCTTTCATAATGGGACGTATTAAATTTCTGAATAAATTTTGCCACCTTGTTGTTTAAACTCTGCGGACTTTTCCTGCATTTTCTGTTCTATTTCTGTCACTGCAATTGTTTCCTGTTTAGCAGCATAATCACGCACTTCTTTAGTGATTTTCATAGAGCAGAATTTAGGGCCACACATCGAACAAAAGTGAGCCACTTTAGCAGAATCTTTAGGCAAGGTTTCATCATGAAAACTTCTAGCAGTATCAGGGTCTAATGCTAAATTAAATTGATCTTGCCAACGGAACTCAAAACGAGCCTTAGATAATGCATTATCTCTTATTTGTGCACCAGGATGACCCTTCGCTAAATCGGCTGCATGAGCTGCAATTTTATAAGTAATAATACCTGTTTTTACATCTTCTTTATTGGGTAATCCTAAGTGTTCTTTAGGGGTAACATAGCAAAGCATTGCACAGCCATACCAACCAATCATGGCAGCCCCTATACCAGAGGTGATATGATCGTATGCAGGGGCAATATCAGTAACCAGTGGGCCTAACGTATAAAAAGGCGCTTCATCACAGCAGGCTAATTGTTTATCCATATTTTCTTTAATTAAATGCATAGGGATATGACCAGGCCCTTCGATAATCGTTTGTATATCATGTTGCCATGCAATTTTAGTTAATTCGCCTAGTGTTTCCAGTTCACCAAATTGAGCTGCATCATTTGCGTCTGCCACAGAACCTGGACGCAAACCGTCACCTAATGAGAAGCTAACATCGTAGGCTTTCATGATCTCACAAATATCTTTAAAGTGAGTATAAAGAAAGTTCTCTTGGTGATGGGCAAGACACCATTTGGCCATAATAGAGCCGCCACGGGAAACAATGCCTGTTAAGCGTTTCGCTGTTAATGGGATATGATGTAACCTTAAACCTGCATGAATGGTAAAGTAATCAACCCCTTGTTCGGCTTGTTCAATTAAGGTATCTCTAAATAGCTCCCATGTTAAATCTTCTGCTATTCCATCTACTTTTTCTAGCGCTTGGTAGATTGGTACAGTACCAATAGGTACTGGGCTGTTGCGAATGATCCATTCACGGGTTTCATGAATGTATTTACCTGTAGAAAGATCCATAATGGTGTCAGCACCCCAACGAATCCCCCATGTTAGTTTTGCCACTTCTTCTTCAATAGAAGAGCCTAATGCACTATTGCCAATATTACCGTTGATTTTTACTAAAAAGTTACGGCCAATAATCATCGGTTCTAATTCAACATGATTAATATTGGCAGGGATAATGGCTCTGCCACGGGCGATTTCTTGACGCACAAATTCAGGTGTTATTTGTTTTGGAATGCTGGCGCCAAAACTTTGCCCTGCATGTTGATTATTATAAACGCCAGCTTCTAACTGTTGTTGCAGCTTTAAATTTTCGCGAATCGCTACAAACTCCATTTCATCAGTGATAATACCTTTTCGAGCATAGTGCATTTGGGTTACATTTTGGCCTGATTTAGCTTTTCTAGGTGTACGACTAAGCCCAAAGCGCATAGCTTGTAATTCAGCATTAGCTAATCGTTGTAGACTAAATTGTGAGCTAAGGGTGGTTAATTGCTCAGTATCTTGACGACGCTCTAGCCATGTTGAGCGAATATTTGCTAATCCTTTACGAATATCTATGCTGATAGTTGGATCTGTATAAGGGCCTGAAGTATCATAAACAGTAACAGGCGGATTATATTCATTGCCTGATGCAGTGGGTGTTTCTGCCAGAGAGATTTCTCTCATGGGAACTTTAATATCTGCTTTTGAACCTTGTACGTAAATTTTCTGTGAGTTGGGAAAAGGCTGTACGGAGTTAGTATCAACTTGCGCTGATTGACTTAAAGGGTTTATAGAAGTTTTTTGCATTATGGTCACCACCTATCGTTTATTGTTAATCATGGAGGTGAACCTGAAAAGTGAGCAAGGCAAGCATACAACCAATAGATTGAAAAAATCCATGTCATTGTATTTACTTGTTCCCTCCGCAGGTATTATCCTGATCAGGTTCAACGGGACAAGGCAACTGCCAATCTCAGCCAAAAGGCGCCCCGACAAGAGTGTTTATAAGTTTACAGACTTACACTAATTAATCAATAACCTTAATTGTTATAAAGCTAATTAATAAGTAATTAGGTTACATATAGGGTTACAATTTATTAGATGTATTTTTTCTATTAATACAATTGGTTATTGGCATATTGATCAATCTAACTAATAATTCAAATATGCAAGGTAACAAAAAACGTATAATTTAATCATAAACAGAGTGCTTGATAGATTGGTATTTATGAAAAAAATGACTCAACAAAATACTGATAAGACATGGTATCAAATTGAAACAGAAGAAGTCGTGCAACGACTCAATACTTCTAAACAGGGGCTAGCTATAAGTCAAGTGGATGATTTATTGCAAGAATATGGTAAAAATAGCCTACCCGAGAAAAAGTCTAAGCATCCTATACTACGTTTTTTAGCCCATTTTAATGATACCCTAATTTATATTTTGCTGGTGGCAGCAGTTATTACCTCCATTATGGGGCATTGGATAGATACAGCTGTTATTCTTGGGGTCACTGTTATTAATGCATTGATTGGATTTATTCAGGAAAATAGTGCTGAACAGTCATTAAAAAGTATTCAGGGTATGTTATCTAATACTGCAACCGTGATTCGCGGTGGTGTTGTCCAAGAAATTGATGCAACAGGGTTGGTGCCAGGTGATATTGTCTCTTTAAAACCAGGAGTGAAGATTCCTGCTGATTTACGTTTAATTGATGTGCACAACTTGCAGGTTGAAGAAGCTATTTTGACAGGGGAGTCTATAGCGATTACTAAACAAGCGGATCTGATAACACAAGAGTCTTTATTGGGTGATCAGTTAAATATGGCTTTCTCTGGTACAACAGTTAGTGCTGGTACAGCCATAGGTGTTGTTGTTGCGACTGGTAGTCAAACGCAACTTGGTTTAATCAATCGGATGATGGATGAAACAACCAGCTTACGTACCCCCTTATTACAGCAGATGGATCAGTTAGCTAAGAATATTCTTTATGCGATTGTAGGGCTTATCATTATTCTTTTTGTTTTTGGTTATTTCTTACACAACATTTCATTGGGGGAATTATTAATTGCCCTGATTAGCTTGGCAGTGGCTGCTGTTCCCGAAGGTTTGCCTGCTATTATTTCGATTATTCTATCGATTGGTGTACAGAATATGGCACGCAAAAAGGCCATTATTCGCAAAATTCCCACTGTAGAAACATTAGGTGCTGTAACGGTTATCTGTTCTGATAAAACAGGTACGTTAACGATGAATGAAATGGTGGTAGAAAATATCATTTTAGCTGATGCGGAATATCAAGTAACAGGAAATGGTTATGAGCCTGTGGGTGATATTTTTAATGAAGCTTCGTTACAACAAGTTGATCTTAACCAAGATATTTTGTTGAGTCGTTTTTTACAGGCTGCTTTGCTATGTAATGACAGTGAGCTTAATCAAGATAGTCATGGGCACTGGCATATTATTGGTGGTCCCACAGAAGCGGCTTTAAAAGTATTAGCGCTTAAATCAGGTATTCAAGTTGAGAATGAAAGGATTAGTAAAATACCCTTTGATTCATTGTATAAGTATATGTCTACCTGTAATCGAGTAGGAGATAACATATTTATCTTTCTAACTGGCGCACCTGATGTGTTGTTTAAACTGTGTGATAAACAATTAACTGCGCAAGGTGTAGAGCGTTTCAATCAAGATTACTGGGATAATGAAATAGCTATGTATGCTCGTAAAGGGCTACGTATGCTAGGAGTAGCTTACAAAGAACAAGCAGAACCAGTGGTTAAGTTAGAACATAGCCATGTACAAGAGGGAATGGTATTTCTTGGGGTTGCTGGAATTATGGATCCGCCTCGTTCGGAGGCTATCGAAGCAATAAGGCAATGTCAGAGCGCAGGTATAAAGGTCAAAATGATTACAGGAGACCATCCAGAAACAGCAATGGCTATCGGTGCTATGCTAAATATTGGAAATGGTAAGGATGTGATTACAGGGCAAGAGTTAGAGCAAATAGATGATCAAGCTTTAATTGCGATTGCTGAACAATATGATGTATTTGCCCGTACCAGTCCTGAACATAAGCTGCGTTTGGTGCGAGCATTGCAAGCAAGCGATGAGATAGTAGGCATGACAGGGGATGGAGTTAATGATGCGCCTGCACTTAAACAAGCCGAAGTTGGCATAGCGATGGGTATTAAAGGAACTACTGTTACCAAAGAAGCGGCTGATATGGTGCTGGCAGATGATAATTTTGCCACCATTGCTAATGCTGTTAAAGAAGGCAGAAGAGTCTATGATAACCTTAAGAAAACAACCTATTTTATTTTACCCAGTAATCTCGCGCAGGGGTTAATTGTTGTTATAGCCATTATATTGGGTATGGGAATACCCTTAACACCGCTACAAATTTTGTGGATGAATATGGCAACTTCCATCACCCTTTCTTTTGGGCTAGCTGCTGAGTTAGCTGAGCCTAATGTTATGTCACGACCACCACGTAATGCCAAGGCCTCTATTTTAGATGGCTATGCCATTTGGCGAATCATCTTTGTTGGTATTTTATTAGCAACCAGTGCCTTTATCTTAGAAAGTTATTTAGCCAGTAAATATGACAATGTGAATCTTGTGCGTACCATTATTTTACAGACATTAGTCGCTGGGCAGTGGGTATATATGTTTAATTGCCGTTTCCAAACAAAATTTCCTTTTGATAAGACGATTTTTCAGAATAAATGGCTTTGGGGTGCGACAGGGGCGTTGATAGTATTGCAATTGGCAATTACTTATTTACCCTTTATGAATCGGATTTTTTCAACAGAGCCTTTGCCTTTATTGTATTGGGGAATTATTTTACTGTTAAGTGTAGTAATTTTTATCATAATTGAGTTAGAAAAGGTTATTATGAGTCGTTTTAAATCTTAATAAATTTATTACACACTATTAGCTAAGTATTTTTTATTTATTTAACTAGAGTATACTAAGCCACCTTGTAATTTTTGCGGTTTTGAAGTGATTTATGCGTAATGATCTTAAAGATGAACCTATTGATGTACCAAGTTTAACATTGGATGAGCATGACCAGTTTGAGAATACTGATCATGATTCACGCGATAGAGCAAGGAGTACAAAACTGTCTAGATTATCAAATAGAACCGTTGTTTATATGTTGTTGTTCTTGTTTGTAGTCTATTCTATTGGTATGGTTGTATTGTTCTGGGTATTTAAGCAGGCAGCAGATGATGTGAGATACCAATTAGATGAGAAAACACATACCACCTCTACAATTACAGAAAATAATATGGGCCGATTGCAAGCCATTACAGAACAGTTTAATAGTCAACAAACAGTCACTAAAAATCAGCTTGAAAATATTCGTGCGCAGAATAAGCAATTAGTCACTCAATTAAATCGTGTTTTAGAAACACAGCAAACAATTACCACTAAACAAGAAACTCAAGAAAAGCGTTTAGCTAAGTTAGAAGAGCAATTAGTGGCATTAGCTAAGACTACTAATCAAATAGAGCAAGTAAAACAGTTGCAAAATGAAATAGCTGAATTTAAAAAGATGCAACCAACAATCACTCGTTTAACCAATGATGTTGATGGATTAAAAAAACAAAATGGATCGCAAACGCTTAAAAGCGTTCAAGATGATTTATTGTTATTACGTAGTCAACTAGATAATGTTGCTACTAATAATGATAGCAAACAACAATTAGAAGCATTGCAGAATAAAGTAGATAATCAGCTACAAAAAATGCAACAACAACTCGATAATCGTTCTCCTTATTAAATGACAGAATATCCACATGCGGTAGCTAAATTACGCGCTATTCGAAAAGCGATTAGTACTCGTCCTTTTTTAGCAAGGGGTAATCTAGTTAAGCGTTGTCAGCGTTGTCGTCTTGACGAGAATTATTGTATTTGTAATTGGCAACCCAAGGTTAATACGGCAGTAGGTGTTTGTTTACTGATGTATGATAGCGAACCTTTTAAACCAAGTAATACAGGTTGGTTAATCGCTGATATTGTGCAAGATACATATGCTTTTAGCTGGACTCGAGTAGGTGATATGCAGGCAGTTATAGACTTACTGGATGATGATAGTTGGCAGCCGTATGTGGTATTTCCAGGCGAATATGCTACACCAGATCGAGTTCATCAACAGCTAATTGAAACAACAACAAAAAAGCCCTTATTTATTTTATTAGATGGTACTTGGCCCGAAGCTAGAAAGATGTTTCGTAAAAGCCCTTATTTAGATAATTTACCTGTTTTAAGTTTAACGCCTGAACAATATTCACGTTATCAGTTGCGGCGCTCTACCAATAATATGCATTTATGTACTGCAGAAGTAGCTGCGCTTTGTTTAGAATTAGCAAATGAAAGTCTCGCAGCTTCTGCACTAAATACATGGTTAGATGTTTTTACACAACATTATTTGGCTGCGCGTGAGTGTAGAAAAATTAGTGTAGATGATTTATTACATCAGCAAGCCTTAACATTTCAAATGCAGTCTTAGCTATTGTTCGTTGCTGATGGTTGTTTTTTTGTTGGCCAAATTTGCGCAATAATCATCCCTATAAACATTAATATACAGCCGATATAGCCACGAGTTGTTAATGATTCATCTAAAAATAGCGCACCAAAAATAGCAGCAAATACGGCTTCTAAAGATAAGATAACAGCAGCATGTGATGGAACTGCATCTTTCTGAGCAATGAGTTGTAGGGTAAAACTAATGGCAACTGAAACAATCCCTGTAAAGAAAATAGCCAATAATGCTGGTTGAGTGAAACTGATTTGTAATCCTTCGAAAGGGATTGCCAGCAATAAACTAAATATTGAGCAAACTAAACACTGCATAAAAGCAACAGCAATTGGATCATAACGACTGACTAGTAAACCAGCAATTAATACATGAAGTCCCCATGCAAATGCGCTGCTTAATGTAATTAAGTCACCAAAACCCATAGTAAGATGATCTGTTATGGTAAGTAGAGCCATACCAATAACCGCTAATATGGCACCAATCCATATGCCTAGCCCTGTTTTCTGACCAATTATTAGACCAAGTATAGGAACTAGAATGACATAAAGACCCGTAATAAACCCTGCATTAGTAATAGTAGTATATTTAATGCCAATTTGTTGTAAGTTGATACCTATGGTTAATATGATTCCTAGTAAGAATCCGCCTATAATAGTTCGTTTTGAAAATATTTGTAATAATGTAAGTTTATTTTTTTTTAGATAAAAGATGATAATAGGTAAGAGGGTTAAGGTACCTAAAAGAAAACGTACTCCTGAAAAAGTTAGCGCACCCATGTAGTTCATAGCGACATTTTGTCCAAGGAATGTGCTTCCCCAAATCATGGCAGTGATTAGCATTAGAATATTGGCACGGAGTTTATCGGTTTGCATGATGTTCCATTTATACAAAACGAATAACTTTGCCTGAAAATATGATGATTCGCTAGTGTTATTTATGAAAATATAGTTAAATTGTACAGTCAGTAATCATAATTAAAACATAGGAAGATAGCACGTGAACAAATATGATATCTTAATTGCAGATGACCATCCGCTGTTTAGAAATGCCCTGCGTCATACCCTAGTGTTAGGCTTGGGCTCTGATACTAAATTGGTGGAAGTGGATACTATTTCTAATTTAGAGAAAAGTTTAACGGATAAGTCTGATTGGGATTTAGTATTACTCGATCTGAATATGCCAGGCGCTTATGGCTTTTCTGGATTGGTATTATTACGCGGCCAATATCCTAAAATTCCTGTAGTTATCATTTCTGCTCAAGAAGAACCGTCTATTGTCAATCGTTCTAGGGAGTTTGGTGCTGTAGGCTTTATTCCTAAATCTAGTCCATTAGAAACCATTCAGAAGGCAATTCAACAAGTATTAGATGGAGATACTTGGTGGCCTTATCCTGAAAATACGGATGATGGTATGGAAGAGGAAGCTAAAGAGACCAGTGCTAAACTAGCTAGTTTAACCCCTCAACAGTTTAGAGTATTAACGATGGTGTGTGATGGCTTATTAAATAAGCAAATTGCTTATGATCTAGATGTATCAGAAGCAACAGTCAAAGCACATATTACAGCTATATTTCGTAAGTTGGGAGTGCGAACACGTACTCAAGCAGCTTTGTTATTACAACATATGGAGTCGTTAGCACAATCCAAGTAAAAAGGTGTATTTGTGGTCATCTTTCTAATTAAGCGATAGAGAAAGATGAACCACAACCACAGGTTGTTACGGCATGTGGATTGTTTTTTACCACAAAGCGAGAGCCTTGTAGGCCTTCTTCATAGTCAATTTCTGCACCTGATAAGTATTGGAAACTCATAGGGTCAATAACTAGATTTACACCATTTCGTTCTATAAGCGTATCATCTTCAGCTGTTTCTTCGTCAAATGTAAAACCATATTCAAAGCCAGAACAACCACCACCTGTTACAAAAACACGTAATTTAAGGCGTGCATTGCCTTCTTCTTCAACTAATGATTTTACTTTGTTAGCCGCACTTTCAGTGAATTGAATAGAACTAGGAGTAAATGTTTCTATACTCATTTTTTTTGATGTCTCCTTGGTATTTTTAGCTAATAAAAATACCAATATAAATAAAATACCTAATTATTATCTTATTAACCCACTGAAACAGTCAATTATTATTTGATGACAAACTATTAACTATTTGGAGGTTCTACATCTTTGATGGGAAGGGGTTGTACTGTCCAACCGAAAGTATGGCTAGTAGGTTTTGTTTCATCAGTTAGATAGGCTGTTATTTTAATGGTTTTGGGTATGAAATCCTCTGGTAATGTCATCTCACCAAATTCATTAGTATCTGGAATCATTGCCATATATCTAAATGAAAAAGGAATATTATCTTTTTTATGATCTGTTGCTGTGGTCACTGCTGCTAATGATATGGTGTGAGGTTGGTTATTGGTTGTTCCAATAATATCAATATGCAGTGAGCCTTTTAATAGTATATTGGCTTGATCTAAACGAGTTAATATTAATTTATAGCGAAAAGTTTGCGGTTGTTCCGTTGCCTGAATAATTAAATCTCTAAAAACCAATGGATTGGTAATTTTTTGTTTTGAGATAATGGCTTTATAAGAAATAATATCTTTTTGCTGCTGATAAATTTGTTGCTCTAACTGTAGAATAGTCTGACGCGTTTGTTCAAGGGTTTGTGCATTAATTTTATTGGTATTTTCTGCCATCGATAGGCGCGTTTTAGTGCTATTTAATTGCACTTCAAGCAATTTATACTGTTTTAATGAGTCACTATTAGCAGTATTAGAAGCATTATTAGCAACTAATTTACCTGTGTAATAACTCGCGATAATAATTAATAATATAACGATAATAATCGTAGAAAGCTGTAACCCAAACCAAAGTTGATTTGGGTTAGATGGGGTAGTATTGTTATTCATAATTATGGCATTAATGCTGTGTGTGTTAAACCTAATGTTTCGTCTAAACCAAACAGGATATTCATATTTTGAATGGCTTGTCCTGACGCACCTTTAACAAGGTTATCAATGACTGATAAAATAACTACTAAATCACTATTTTGTGGACGATGAACAGCAATTCGACACATATTCGCACCTTTTACACTACGCGTTTGAGGATGGCTACCTGCGGGTAATACATCAACAAATGGTTCATTAGCAAAGCGTTGCTCAAATAATTTCTGTAAATCTGTAAAATGATCCTTAACTTTCACATAGAGGGTGGCATGAATACCCCTTATCATAGGTGTCAAGTGAGGAACAAAAGTAAGGTTAATAGGTTGTTGTGCAGCTAATTCTAGCCCTTGCTTTATTTCTGGTAAGTGACGATGACCACTAACACTATAGGCCATCATATTTTCAGTCGATTCACAAAATAATGAGCCTATTTTAGCAGAGCGTCCAGCACCACTGACACCAGACTTGCAGTCTGCAATTAGTTGTGAGGTATCAGCAATGCCTTCCTCTAATAAAGGTAAAAAACCTAATTGTGTTGCGGTAGGATAACAACCAGGTACAGCAATTAAACGAGCTGTTTTAATTTGTTCACGATTAACTTCTGGTAAACCATACACTGCTTCTTTTACTAGGGTAGGTGCACCATGGGGTTGGCCATACCACTTTTCCCATTCAGCAATGTCTTTGATGCGAAAATCAGCAGATAAATCAATAACTTTAGTGCCAGCCTCTAATAGTTCACCTGCTAAAGAATGGGCTACTCCATGAGGGGTTGCAAAGAAAACAACATCACAAGCGGCTAATTTTTGGGTGTCAGGTGCTGTAAAAGTAAGGTTGCTATAGTGGTCTCGTAGGTTAGGATACATATCTGCTACATGGATACCTTCTTCAGAACGAGAGGTGATAGCTACCACTTCTGCTTCTGGATGGGCAGCAAGTAAGCGTAGCAGTTCTACACCTGTATAACCTGTTCCTCCAATAATACCTATTTTTAACATAACGCTTTACCTTCAATCTGTGTAAATCAACCTTATAAGTAATCAATAATAAAGCCAGAAGATTAAACAAACAATAGTATCTGTGAATTATCTTGATTATACTTACACGCTAATAAAGCGATTTATCACAATAAGTTGAGTGGATTGATAATATTATCTGTTATTTTGTAATGGCTTAACTTATGGTTTATGAGTATTTTAAGGAGAAAGTTATTTTGACGTTGAGAAAGGATTTATTAGTTACTTTGTTATTAATTACAGTAGCTCCTTTTTGTGTATTTATCCATTACGCTCCTTTGGGTGATTTTTGGCCATTTTTTATTGCCTGCTCAGCTGTTGTAATATGTGCTGTGTTCATATTAGGAATTAATAACGTTAAGCAAAGTCATTTGCTTGTTTCTCCTTTAGTAGGTTGTTTAGTTGGCTTTTTTGCTGTCCTTTGTTTATTAACAGTGGTACAAAATAGCAGTTTGTCAGATAAAGCTACATTAGTTATTTATAGTGTCGTTGTTATCCTAACAGCTCTGTTAGCTATTCAATTAGCACATAACAATGAAACCCAATATTATGATTATTTAGCTTTTATACTGTTTATAGGCGGAGTAGTTGAAGCATTAGGTGCCATTGCTATTCAATATCGTTTAGCAGGTATTGATTATTGGATGGTGCCAATGAGTGATCGCCTTATAGGCTTTATTGCACAATCAAATCAATTTGCTATTTATATGATGGTCGCTTTTTTAGCACTATGCTATTTGGCTTTCCGTAATATATTCCATATTGTGGTGGTGATTGTTTTTGCCTTATTGTTCGGCTTTGTATTGTTAGGTAGTGGTTCTAGGGCGGTATTGGTTTATCTGGTACTGGCATGCATTACAGCTGTGTTCTGTTTAGTTAAAAGCAAAGATAAAACTTACTTAAAGTTTATTATTTGCTTAGTTGCTCTTATGGTAGGTGCTTTAATCTATTATTTTTTACCTGTTGTTCTACAGCTATTCAATGATGACACAACGCAAGTTGCAACAAGCAATATCGCCAGCTCCTTAAACCGTTCTGCGGCTAGTGAATCATTCCGTTTATCTGAAATAAGCAAAGCGTTTGCTATGGTTAAACAGTCACCTTTGATAGGGGTGGGATTTGGTAACTATGCTGTTCATGGCTTTTGGGTTGGAGTGAATGATCCTAATTACACTATTATTGGTGATTTAACATTACATAGTCATAATCTATTTACACAAATAATGACTGAGTTTGGTTTAATAGGTTTGCTAGCGTTATTAGCCTTATTGGCTTATATAGTTTTTTGTTTTTGGAAAGCACCTAAAACTTTACAGTGGTGGTTAGTACTCACAATATTCTTAGTGTATTTTATTAACTCTATGCTAGAGTATGTAATGTGGCGTATGCAATTTGTACCATTGATTATTTTGGTTTTAGTTCCTTTATTATCAAAAGATATAAAATTATTTATACCTAAAATAATAACTAGCGTATTTTGGATAGCCATTGCAGGAGTATTTGTTGTTATTGCTAACAGTTCATTAAATACTTATGCAAAAAGCTTTTTCTACAATAATAAGGTAGCGGTATTTGATAAAGGTGATTATAACAAATTTAAATCTGCTACAAGAGATTTACTCTGGGGACGTGAGGTACAGCTACAAGAGTTTGCTAATTTGTCCCCTACAGTGAATGATTTTGCTTACCAGCAAAGAGTAACTGATGAAATGCTGGCATGGCGTCCATATGCGCCAGTTATTGCAAATAAAATACAGTTATCGTTATTATCTGGACAAATAGGTGATTTAGATAAGTTATCCCATGCACTAGCTAGAGCTTATCCTACTATGGTACCAATGGTATGTAATTATTTTAAAGAGTTTAATAATATACCAAACCTTCAGGGATTACGTATTGTCAAAAAAGAATTAAATTGTAGAAAGTTATCTTCATCACAGTAATAGGCATGTTGGTGAGTTTGTTTCAATAAAGAGGCATTATAATAATGAGTAATCAGTTATTGGGTGAGTTAATTACTTTATTAAACTTAGAACCTATAGAAGAAAATATTTACCGTGGTCAAAGCCAAGATTTAGGGTTTCGTCAATTATTTGGTGGGCAAGTATTAGGTCAAGCATTATCGGCGGCTAGTTATACCGTTCCTAAGGAGCGAGTTGCGCATTCACTACATGGCTATTTTTTACGCCGTGGTGATCCCTCTATACCTATCGTATTTACTGTTGACCGAGTTAGAGATGGTAAAAGTTTTAGTTCTAGACGGGTAACTGCGATTCAGAAGGGTAAAACAATCTTTTTTTGTAGTGCATCATTTCATGATCCCGAAACGGGTTTTGAACATCAAGAACAAATGCCAGATGTACCAGGACCTGAAGGTCTAGAAAATGAAGCTAGTTTAATTTCTAGGCAAATGGAAACGTTGCCAGAAAGAGTGTTAGAAAGAGTAAAGCGTGGTCGTCCTATAGAAATAAGACCAGTTTCAGACTTTAATCCTTTTGCACCAAAAAAAGGTCCAGCTATTCGTCAAGTATGGTTTAAAGCTGATGGTGATGTACCAGATATTGCTTCATTACATCGTTATCTATTAGCCTATACTTCTGATTTTAATTTACTAACGACGAGTCTATTGCCTCATGGTAAAGGATTTATGGATTTAGATATGGAAGTGGCGAGTGTCGACCATAGCATTTGGTTTCATAGCCAACCTAAGATGAATGAATGGATGCTTTATTCTATGTATAGCCCTTGGGCGGGTGATGCTCGTGGTTTAGTTCGTGCGGAAATTTTTACCCAAGATGGCAAATTAGTAGCATCCGTTTGTCAAGAAGGGCTCATTCGTCAAGTTAAGGCAAATCCTTAATCTATTCAGGAAATAGTTATTGTGCTAATGGATATAAAGAAGCTTAAAGCTTGGGGTGTTCATGCATTTACTGCCAGTGGTGTAGTATTTGGTTTATTAGCACTGCTGGCTATTTTGGATGGTAGTCCACAAATGTTTTTTGTATGGATGGGGGTTACTTTATTAATTGATGGTATTGATGGCACATTAGCACGTCGTTATGATGTGAAAAATCAAGTACCAGAATTTGATGGCAGCATATTAGATTTAATCATTGATTATTTAACCTATGTTTTTGTACCTGCTATCTTCATTTATTATTTTATACCCTTACCTTATGGCACAAAAATAGTATCCATAGCCATTATTTTATTATCATCCTTTTTCTGTTTTTGTAATGTAAATATGAAAAGTGAGGATAATTATTTTGTTGGCTTTCCTGCTACATGGAATATTGTCGCCTTATATTTTGTAGTCATTAATCCACCAGCTTTTTTAACATTTTTGGCCATTATAGGACTCGCTGTACTGTCAGTTATACCTGTTAAGTTTTTACATCCTTTTAGGGTTCGTAAAGCAATGGTATTAAATATACTATTTAGTTTAATATGGTTAGTGACCAGTGGTTTTTTAATCGCACAGTATGGTGATTTTAAAACGTGGACGTTGATATTATGGTGGATTTCAGGCCTTTATTTTATTGGTTTTGGTGTGTGGCAAACAATTAGTGATAGACGTAGTCAAAATTGAACAGATTTGGTATGTTTACTTAGTACGTACTGAGCATGGCAAGCTTTATTGTGGTAGTAGTAATGACCCTGTAGCTAGGTTTTATAAACATTGTCACGGGCTAGGAGCTAAGTTTTTTTCTACAAGTAAACCGTTAGCATTAGTTTATATTGAGCAGTGTGAGTCTAAGTCCCATGCTTTAAAAAGAGAAAGTGAAATAAAGCGATTAACTAAACATAATAAAGAACAGTTAGTTAATGATGGTTGTAAAGGGTTCCGATTACCTATTTTAAATAAAGAGCCTCTTTTATCATTAGCTGATATTTTACAGGTATGAGGAAGTAAGGTTATGTGGCAAGATATTGAAAAACGCCTGAAGCTTTATCAACCAAGTTCTCCTTTGTTTCCCAGTTCTTTGCAAGAAGCAGCTGTATTAATACCTATTATTAAAAAAGAGCAACCAGAACTACTTTTAACATTACGTTCTGATAGGTTAACATCACATCGTGGAGAAGTAGCTTTTCCAGGAGGCAAGCGAGATCCTGAGGATACAAGTTTATTACATACAGCTTTGCGTGAGTCACAAGAAGAAATAGCCTTATTACCTGATAATGTAGAGATTATAGGTTCTTTACCAACATTAATTTCTAAAAATCTTTTAAAAGTTAAGCCTTATGTCGGTTTTGTTGACGATTCTCTTTCTTACGAAGCTAATTTAGATGAAATAGCATTAATTTTTACGGTGCCCTTGAGCTATTTTAGAGAGGATCCACGCATTGTTACTCACCGTATTGATTATTTAAATATTGAGTGGTATATCCCTTGTTATCAATACCATCAATTTAAGATATGGGGATTAACCGCCATCATGATAGCAGAACTAGTAAATATAGTATTTGATACTAATATTTCCTTTCATGAGAAACCTGCTGATAGTCTTCTAATAGACTATACTCAGTTAAAAAAATAAATCTATATCAAAAAAAATTGATATAGACTTGTTGTTTTGTGATTTTCTGGGTAGACTGCGCAGCTATGACAGCTTCTAACCTAACTATTGATAATTTTGCCAATCTCTGTAAAGCAGTGAGTGAACCGCTGCGAGTTATGGTGTTAAGGGTTTTATTGCATAATTCGTTTGGTGTTTTAGAGCTTACCCAGTTGTTTAATACCACACAGTCAGGAATGAGCCATCATTTAAAGGTGTTATTGCAAGCAGGCCTAGTGGTAACTAGGCGTGAAGGAAATACTATATTTTATCGTAGAACACTTTCTGTAGAGCACTCTTTGAGTAGATTTCATCAAAGCCTATTGGATGAAATTGATGGATTAGCCATACCAGACGAACTGCAACACAACCTCAATATTATTTATGCTGAAAGAGCAGAGGCTAGTCGAATTTTCTTTACTAATCTTGCAAAAGGCGATGGTTTAGATCAGCAAGATGTGATTGTTGACCTAAAACATTATCAAGATAATGTTTTAAAGATTATTGATAGTAAAGGTTTTAATAAAGAGGCTATTGCTTTAGAGGTGGGGCCTGGTGATGGCAAATTTTTACCATTACTGGCTAAGCGCTTTAAAGAAGTAATTGCAGTTGATAATAATGCGGAAATGCTACAATTAGCAGAGCAATATTGTCAGCAACAAAAGCTGCCTAATGTTATTCTAAAGAAGGCAGATGCTACTAAGCTACAGCTAACTAACCCGTTAGATTGTATAGTGGCTAATATGGTGTTACATCACTTACCAGCACCAGCTGATGCTTTCCAACATTTTAAAAGTTGTTTAAAAGAATCAGGTAATTTATTAGTGGCAGAATTATGCCATCACGAACAAGACTGGGTTACTAAAACCTGTGGTGATTTATGGTTAGGTTTTGAGCCAGATGAATTAACTCATTGGGCTAGTAGTGCAGGGTTTAAGCCAGACGAAAGCCTATATATTGGTTTACGTAATGGTTTTCAACTACAGATAAGATGCTTTTGTGCTGTTTAGCGATTCTTTAGTAATAAAGTGATCAGTTATATTATTTTACAAGAGGAGTTTTGTGATGAGTGAATATGCACTCTTTACTTCAGAGTCAGTTTCTGAGGGTCATCCAGATAAAATTGCAGATCAGATTTCTGATGCGATATTAGATGCTATTATTGCTCAAGATAAACTTGCACGTGTGGCTTGTGAAACTTTAGTAAAAACAGGTGTGGCAATTATTGCTGGTGAAATTTCCACAAATGCTTGGGTGGATTTAGAAGAGTTAGTTCGTCGTGTTATTTGTGATATTGGTTATACCTCATCAGATGTTGGATTTGATGGTGCGACTTGTGGCGTACTTAATGTAATTGGTAAGCAGTCAGTTGATATTGCACAAGGTGTAGATAGACAGAAACCAGAAGATCAAGGTGCAGGTGACCAAGGTTTAATGTTTGGCTATGCGAGCAATGAGTCTGATGTATTAATGCCAGCGCCTATTTGTTTCTCTCATCGTCTAGTTGAACGTCAATCAGAAGCACGTAAAAGTGGTTTATTACCTTGGCTTCGCCCAGATGCTAAATCACAAGTTACCTGTCGCTATGAGAATGGCAAGGTGGTGGGTATCGACGCAATTGTACTGTCTACCCAACATAATCCTGATGTCTCACAAAAAGATATTCAAGAAGCAGTCATGGAATTGATTGTTAAACACGTTATTCCAGCAGAACTATTACATAAAGATACCCAATTCCATATTAATCCAACAGGTCAATTTATTATTGGTGGACCAGTGGGTGACTGTGGTTTAACAGGTCGTAAAATTATTGTGGATAGTTATGGTGGTATGGCGCGCCATGGTGGTGGTGCATTCTCTGGTAAAGATCCTTCAAAAGTAGATCGTAGTGCTGCCTATGCAGGTCGTTATGTGGCTAAAAACATCGTAGCTGCTGGGTTGGCAGATCGTTGTGAAATTCAGGTATCTTATGCTATTGGCGTGGCACAACCAACTTCAATCTCAATAAATACATTTGGTACAGGTAAAATTAGTGATGATAGGATTGTGCAACTAGTTCGTCAGCACTTTGATCTTCGCCCCTATGCGATTACTAAAATGTTAGATTTATTGCATCCAATGTATCAAGAAACAGCGGCCTATGGTCACTTTGGACGTATTCCACAACAAAAAACAGTAGGTGATGATACATTTACTACCTTTACTTGGGAACGTACTGATAAAGCAGATGCATTAAAAGCAGATGCAGGTATTAAATAAGTTATGCTAACTTAATAAAAAGGCAGATTTTATTCTGCCTTTTTTGTTGATTAAAAAAATAACAAATAAGTTTATATATTCCATAATTGCATAAGCACCTTATTAAAAATTCTTTTTAAGAATAAAAAAAGCTCGTTAGAATGCTACCCAACTATCTAAACTAAATTGGGAAGAGGCCATTATGTCTACTTTAAAGAAAACAATTGCAGGTGTTGTGGGAGTATTATTAACAACTCAAGTAATAGCTGCTGAGTTGCTTAATGTGTCTTACGATCCAACCCGTGAGCTTTATCAGTCTTATAACGAAGCATTTAAAAAGCATTGGAAAGAAACAACAGGTGAAACGCTCACCATTAAAAACTCCCATGGTGGTTCAGGTAAGCAAGCAAGGGCAGTTATTGATGGCTTACGAGCCGATGTAGTGACTTTAGCGTTAGCAGGTGATATTGAGGCAGTTAATTTAAAACAACCTTTAATCCATAAAGATTGGCAAACAAGATTACCTAATAACAGTACTCCTTACACCTCAACAATTGTATTTTTAGTACGTAAAGGTAACCCTAAAAATATTAAAGATTGGGATGATTTAGTTAAAAATGGCGTCCAAGTTATTACACCAAACCCCAAAACATCAGGTGGCGCGCGTTGGAATTTTTTAGCGGCTTGGGCTTATGCTAAACATAAATATGGCAGTGATGAGCAAGCCCGTGATTTTGTCAAAAAGATTTTTGCTAATACCCCTGTACTAGATACAGGCGCTAGAGGTTCAACCGTTACTTTTGTGCAACGTGGTTTAGGTGATGTGCTTATCGCTTGGGAAAATGAAGCCTACCTTTCTTTAAAAGAAGAAGGCGGTGATCAATTAGAGATTGTGACTCCTTCTGTATCAATTCTTGCTGAGCCACCCGTTGCTGTAGTCGACGCTAATGTAGATCGAAAAGGTACACGTAAACAAGCTACTGCGTATTTAGAATATTTGTACAGTGAACCTGCGCAACGTATTATTGCTGAAAATTTTTATCGTCCTCGTAATGAAAAAATAGCAGCAGAATTTAAAGATCAGTTCCCTGCGTTAAAGTTAGTAACTATTGACGAAGAGTTTGGTGGTTGGGGTGTTGTGCAACCTAAATTTTTTAATGATAACGGTATATTTGACCAAATTTATAGTGAAATAAACCATTGATAGTTGGATTATGTAAGTAATGTCTTTTCGTCAAAAATCAGTTATTCCAGGTTTCGGGCTCACATTAGGTTATACCCTAATGTGGCTTTCTCTTATTGTATTGATTCCACTGGCTGGTATGTTTTTTTATGCTAGCCAAATTACCATGGAACAATTATGGGCTATTCTTAATAGTAGACAATTACAATCAGCCTTAAAGTTATCTCTTTATACTTCTTTACTGTCTGCTTTTATTGTTTCTATTATTGGTAGTTTATTAGCATGGGTATTGGTGCGTTATACTTTTCCAGGGCGTAAGTTAATTGATGCAATGGTTGATCTACCGTTTGCTTTGCCTACCGCTGTAGCAGGTATTGCATTAACTACTTTATACGCTCCGCAAGGTTTAATAGGTTCATTATTGCCTTTTAAAGTGGCTTATACACCTATAGGTATTACCTTAGCATTAGTGTTTGTGACATTACCTTTTGCAGTACGTACTGTGCAACCTGTGATTAAGGATATTCCACGTGAAGTAGAAGAAGCCTCCCGTAGTTTAGGGGCAAATACATTTCAAACCTTTTTATTTGTTATCTTTCCTATTCTATTTCCTGCTTGGCTAACAGGCTTTTCTTTAGCGTTGGCAAGAGGAATAGGTGAGTACGGGTCAGTTGTTTTTATCTCTGCTAATATCCCTTTTAAAACAGAAATATTGCCTTTATTGATTATGTCTAAGTTGGATCAGTTTGATTATATAGGTGCTACGGCAATTGGTGTTTTAATGCTGATTATCTCTTTTGCTATGTTATTAGTTATTAACCTAATCCAACGTTATTTAAAACCTACTTATATTTTAAATATATTTTTGAAATTATTTAATGCAGTAAGGGCATAGGATAAAGTGATGATTCGTAATAAATACACCGATAAGTTTTCATGGCCAGCCCTTATTTTAATTATATTGGCGTGGTTAATTTTTATTTTAGTGTTACTTTTACCCTTATGGGCAGTTGTTTCGCAAGGTTTAGCTAAAGGCTTAGGAGAGTTCTGGATTGCCATTAAAGAGCCTGATGCTATCTCAGCCTTTAAACTAACATTAGTAGCAACAGGCATTTCTGTACCATTGAACATTGTATTTGGTATTGCTGCTGCATGGTGTGTCACTAAATATGAATTCTGGGGTAAAAGTATATTAGTTACTTTAATAGATTTACCTTTTTCAATTTCACCTGTGGTCGCTGGTCTTATTTATGTTCTATTGTTCGGTGCACAAAGTTATTTTGCCGATTTTTTTAATGAACATGATATCCAAATAGTGTATGCCGTACCTGGTATTGTGTTAGCTACTATTTTTGTGACTTTTCCTTTTGTGGCGCGTTCACTTATTCCGTTAATGCAAGAGCAAGGTACACAAGAAGAAGAGGCTGCTCGCTTACTGGGTGCTAGTGGTTTTAAAATTTTTTGGTATATCACCTTACCTAATATTAAGTGGGCATTGTTATACGGTGTGGTGTTGTGTACAGCGCGAGCGATGGGTGAGTTTGGTGCTGTATCTGTGGTATCTGGTCATATTCGTGGTTATACCAATACCTTACCGTTACATATCGAAATTCTTTATAACGAATACAATATTGTTGCTGCATTTAGTGTAGCTATCTTATTATTAATGATGGCATTGGTAGTGTTATTGCTTCGTCAATGGAGTGAATCGCGCTTGAATCGCTCTCGTCAACGTCCAGAGGGTCCTGCTGTATGAGTATAACGGTTGAAAATGTTACTAAAAACTTTGGTAATTTTAGGGCATTAAATAATATTAATTTAGAAATTAAAAGTGGTGAGTTAGTTGCTTTACTAGGGCCTTCAGGGTGTGGTAAAACAAGTTTATTGCGCATTATTGCAGGTTTAGAAACACCCGATACAGGCAGCATTATTTTTCATGGTGAAGATGTTAGTGGCCACGATGTACGCGATCGTAATGTGGGGTTTGTGTTTCAGCACTATGCTTTGTTCCGCCATATGACAGTATTTGATAATGTGGCTTTTGGTTTAAGAATGAAGGCACGTAGTGAACGTCCTTCTGAAAAAATAATTAAAGAAAAAGTACATTATCTATTGCAAATGGTACAGCTTGATTGGTTAGGTGATCGCTACCCTGATCAGCTCTCTGGTGGACAGAGGCAGCGTATTGCTTTGGCGCGTGCCTTAGCGGTTGAGCCAAAAGTATTATTATTGGATGAACCTTTTGGTGCATTAGATGCGAAAGTTCGTAAAGAGTTACGTCGTTGGTTAGCGCGTTTACATGATGAAATTCATTTAACCAGTGTATTTGTAACCCACGATCAAGAAGAAGCAATGGAGGTTTCAGATCGTATTGTGGTAATGAATAAAGGGGTTATTGAGCAAGTAGGTTCACCAGCAGAATTATATGATAAACCTGCCAATGACTTTGTATATCATTTCTTGGGGGATTCAAATAGTTTCACTTTAGGAGATAAGGAAATACTTTTTAGACCTCATGAGGTCATTATTTCTTCACAACAAGAAGTCGGTTTTTTTGAGGCAGAAGTATTTGATGTTAGACCTTTAGGGGCGATTACGCGAGTTACGATTAAACCTACTAATCAAAAGGATTTTTTAGAAGTTGAGTTGAATAAAGATAATCCTAGCTTAAGCAATTTACAACGTAGTGATATCATCTTTTTCAAACCTAATCCTCAAATAATAACAACAAATTAATCACTTAAAATGCATAAGAGGCCAACTGTTTCTTATGCATTTTTCATCTGTTTTTAGTCCTATAAAAAGTTAAGTATGTCACAAATTGGAATAAAAACTTAGTTTTTCATGAATATAGCTTAACCAAAGCTAAATGTTTTCTGAAAAATTTTTTATTATGTGCCACATTCATAGTTTTGGTGAACAATACAATCTATGTTTTAACAACATGGGGGGAAATTATTTTTTTCAAAATTGGCAAATTGTTCAGTTTTGAAAGAAGAAAGGAAAATATATTCCTTTGATTTTCTGAAGTTATAGGGAGGAGGTATCTCGGATGAACATGAAGTATGCTATTTGCTTTTTAACACTTACTATATCATTAAATTCTTCAGTTTTTGCTGCTGATGGTGTGGTAGGTGCAGCAGATAATAATTTAACGCAAGGATTATGGCAGGGAGGTGATGCAACACCAACATTCGGTGTAGGTGGTAATGGTTTTCTACTTACTATAGATGGTGGCACCAATGCTGATAGCGTTATCGATAACACAACTAGTTATGTGGGTGGAAAAGGTTATAGCACAGGCGGTGGTCATGGCTTAGAAATTGATAATAGCAGTGGTATCGGTTTAAATAGTTTAACTAATAATGGTACTTTACAAGGTGGTGAAGGAGCTGATAGTTCTGCAGCAGGTGCTGGTGGCGGTAATGGCATCATTCTAGAAAACATAAATATCACAACGCTTACCAATAATGGGGATATATTGGGTGGAAACGCTCGCATGGGCAGCAATGGCCTGTATTTATTTAGTAATGCTAATGTAGGCACAATTATTAATACAGGAAATATTATAGCTGGTGATGATATCTATGGTAATGCTAATGGTAGAGGTGGCGCAGGTATTGCTATTGAATCTAATAGCTCAGCTAGTATTCAAAACAGTGGTTTTATCTCTGGTGGTAATTCACTAGGAAGTAATAGAGCAGGCCATGGTATTTATACAACCAATAGCAATGGTACTGTTTTAATTGAAAACACAGGTATCATTCAGGGTGGTAATGCAGTATCAGGAAATGGTGGTAAGGGTGTATTTGTTGATAGTAATACTACAATTCATTTAATCAATGCAGGAACTATAGCTGGTGGTACGGGTGGAGCAAATCCTATAGCCGTACAACTAGGGACTAGTGGCAATATAATAGAGCTACATAGTGGTGGAGTTTTTATAGGTGAAATATATGCTATTTCAGGTAACCAGACTTTTATTGTCAATGCTACACAAGACAGTGTAGGTAATACCCTAGATCTTAGCCAAATTACAGGTACTGGCTGGAATAATTCTACTTTTGAGAAGCAAGGTAGTTATGATTGGATACTTAGCAACACCACCGCTACGAATGTTAGAACTAACTGGAGTATTACAGATGGTAATTTAATAGTAGGTGCTACTAATGACGGTACTACTATTAATGGCACGGTAGATGTTAATAGTGGCACATTAAGTGGTCATGGTATAGTAAAAGGTAGAGTAACAGTTAATAGTGGGGCTGCAATCTCACCCGGTAATAATTCATTAGGTACCTTGACTGTAGGGGATATAACTTTTGCAAGTGGTTCAACTTATATAGCTCAAGCCAATCCTGATAATAATAATGACTTAATTAAAGTAACAGCAACAGGCACTAGTGGTACAGGAACAGCAACTATTAATGGTGGCACAGTAGTTGTTAAGGCTGGCGCAGGAACATGGCAGGCAAACACCTTATACACTATTTTAGAGGCAGATAATAATCTGACCGCTACAGATAGATTTGATGGGGTGACTGTAGATTTAGCTTTCTTAAACGCTTCTTTAGATTATAGTGTGTTAAATCAGGTTAATTTAATTTTAACGCGTAATGGTAGAGGCTTTGCAGACATAGCTATTACTCGTAATCAAAAGCAAACGGCAAAAGGTATATCTACTTTGCCTGCTACCCATCCAATTGTCACCGAGATATTGTCAATGAGTGCTTTAGGAGCACGTAATGCTTATGATAATTTGAGTGGTGAAATTCATGCAAGTGCTCAAGCAGCTTTGATAAATGATCGCTATGTAAGAGATGCTATTAATGAACACTTATTAGATCGTTTTGAAACGAAAGGGGCAGGTCTATGGCTAGCTACATGGGGTGCTACAGAAAACTTACGTAGTGATAATAATGCTGCTAAGCTAGGCAATAACGTATTTGGAATGATGGTCGGTTATGACAAAGCCTTCGATGAAACCACTCAATTTGGTTTAGCGTTAGGTTATCAGCATAATAATATTGATCTCAATAAAGGACGTCGTAGTAATGCAGAAATTGATAGTTATCATGTTGCCGCTTACTTAGGTAAAGAATTTGATCATGGTATTAGTTTAAGAACGGGATTAGATTATGCCTATTTAAATCTTCGTACTGATCGCCGTGTTGAAGTGGGTAATATTAAAGAGAAAAATCAAGATAGTTATCATGGACATTTAGTGCAAGGTTTTGTTGAGTTAAGTAAAAATGTTAATGTTACTAATCAGCTACAGGTTGAACCTTATTTGAATGTGGCACATGTTTATGTAACTACTCGTCTTAATGAAGGTAATAATGTTACTGCGTTAAAAGGCAGTGGCGAAAACCAGGTTACTTTTTCTACAACAGGCTTTAGAGCTAAATTTAAAGCTACAGATAAAGTAAAATTAGTTTTAGGCACAGGCTGGCAGCACGCTTTTGGTAACCTTAAGGCCGATACTGATCTGAAATTTAAGGGCAGTGATTATTTTAATATCAATGGCGCGCCTATTACTCGAGATGCAGTTATTGCTGAACTAGGAGCTGAATACAATTTATCACCAAACACGACAATAGGTATTAATTATCAGGGACAGTTTGGTAATAAATTAGAAAATAATGCTATAAAAGCGGGTATAAATTATAGGTTTTAATAGATAGCTGTAAAAAAAAGGGATTCACTGGTTATCAGTTAATCCCTTTTTTATTTAATGATCCTACAATACTTATTCTACTGTGACACTTTTGGCTAGGTTGCGAGGCTGATCTACATCGGTTCCTTTTAAAATAGCAACATAATAAGAAAGAAGCTGTAGTGGAATAGTATAGAGAATGGGTGATAATACATCATGGATATGGGGCATATTCACCACATGAGTAAATGGATCTTCTTTGATATCAATGGTTTCATCAGCAAATACAAAAAGTTCACCACCACGAGCACGTACTTCTTGTAAATTTGATTTCAGTTTTTCTACTAGTTCATTATTAGGGGCAACTGTAATAACAGGCATATCAGCGTCAACGAGTGCCAATGGACCATGTTTTAATTCACCTGCAGGGTAAGATTCAGCATGAATATAGGAAATTTCTTTTAACTTTAAAGCCCCTTCCATTGCTACTGGATATTGAGCGCCCCTACCTAAGAAAAGTGCATGGTGTTTTTCTGAAAAACATTCAGCTATCTTTTCAATGGTCTTATTGGCGGCTAATGCTTCATCAATACGACTGGGCAAACGTCTTAGTTCTTTTACTAATGTTTCTTCTAATTCAGGCTTAAGTGTTTTTCGCGCTTTGCCTAGCGCAATTGTTAGTAGTAATAAAGCAGTTAGTTGCGTTGTAAAAGCTTTAGTAGAGGCTACACCAATTTCTGGCCCTGCTTTAGTAAGTAATGTTAAACCTGACTCTCTAACAAGAGAACTGGTAGGGTTGTTGCAAATGGTTAAGCTATCTAAATAGTTACCTGAGGCATATGTTTCAGCAAAAGCATTACGTAAGGCGGCTAAGGTATCTGCTGTTTCACCTGATTGGGAGATAGTAATAAATAATGTATCAGGTTGTACAGCTACTCGACGATAGCGGAATTCACTGGCTACTTCTACTTGGCATGGAATGCCAACCAACGCTTCTAACCAATAACGAGCCACTAAGCCAGCATGATAGCTAGTACCGCAGGCAACAATTTGTATATTTTTAAGTTGTGTAAAAAGTTGTTCTGCATTAGGACCAAAGCTTTGTATATTGACTTCATTGTCAGTAATCCGACCATTAAGCGTTGTTTGTATGACGGTTGGTTGCTCATAAATTTCTTTCATCATAAAATGACGAAATTCGCCTTTATCCGCTGCTTCAGCATTTTCTTGGGCTGCTATAATCTCGCGGTGGACTTCTCGCCCTTGTTGATCCCATAATTTGACTGTATCACGGGTTATTTCAGCAATATCACCTTCTTCTAGGTAAATAAAACGATCAGTAACTTGTCTTAATGCTAACTGGTCAGAGGCTAAAAAGTTCTCGCCTATACCCAGACCAATAACTAATGGGCTACCGCTTCGAGCGGCAACAATACGGTCGGGCTGTTGTACACACATAGCTGCTAAACCATAAGCACCATGTAGTTCTTTAACAGTTGCTTTAATGGCAGCGGTTAGATCTCCAATTTCTGTTAGTTTATAATGCAGTAGGTGAGCAATAACTTCTGTATCCGTTTGTGAAGTAAACTGATAACCAAGACTGATAAGACGTTCTCTTAAATGTTCATGATTTTCTATAATACCATTATGTACGATAGATACTTGATTATGTGAAAAGTGTGGGTGAGCGTTTTGTTCAGTAGGTGCACCGTGAGTAGCCCAACGTGTATGGGCAATTCCCACTTTGCCAGTAAAGCTAGGGTCTTGTTGTAATGCTTGTGCAAGTTGGTTAACTTTACCTGTGCGACGAACTCTTTGCAGATTTTGTTTATTATCAATAATAGCTAATCCAGCACTGTCATAGCCACGATATTCCAATCGTTTTAATCCTTCAATTAAAAGTGCGGTAACATTACGCTCAGCAATAGCACCTACAATTCCACACATGTTAAATATCCTCTGAGTCTGGTAGCGTAGCACATAGAAGTTGTACACCACATTTTGTGATTTGTTTTTGGATAGTTTTATCTAAACGGTCATCAGTGATAAGAATATCTATCTGATCCCATGTTAATTCAATATTTGGTATCTTACGGCCAATTTTATCAGCTTCTAGCATAACTATAACTTGATGGGCATTCTTTGCCATCGCTCGTGATAGTGTTAATAATTCATGAAAACTTGTTGTTCCATGCGCTAAATCTAAACCATCTGCACCAATAAAAAGTTGGTCAAAGTCATAATATTCCAATACTTGTTCAGCAATTTTTCCTTGAAAAGATTCAGAAATTGGATCCCATGTACCACCCGGCATTAATAAGGTAGGTTCTGGTTCTAAGGTAAGTAGTTGATTAGCTACTTTTAATGAATTGGTCATTACCAGCAGATTTTTTTTCTCTGCAAGCAAGGGAACAAGGGCTGATGTAGTATTACCACTATCAATAACAATGCGACTATTGTTTTTGATAAGTTGACTGGCTAGTTGGGCAATAGCTTGTTTATATTGGGAAACTAATAATTCTGTGGTATGACTAGGGAGACGAACAGCGCCACCATAACGCCTTAGTAATTTACCCTCATTTTCAAGGACATTCAGGTCTTTTCTAATGGTGACTTCGGAGGTGTTAAATTCTGCGGATAGTTGTTCAACAGATACTTCTCCTCTTGAAGTTATTTGATCAATAATATAATTGCGGCGTTGTTGGGTATTACGTTGTGGCATTTGTATATTTCGATTCGAAAGATATATGTTTCATTTATACCATATTTCGAAAGATAAAATACAATAATTTAATTGTTGTTCACTTTAATTTCACATTGTATGCGTTGATTATCTTCTATATTGCTATCCCAATCTAGTTGATAAATAAACGAGAGGGTTTCTGTGCCTGCATCAATTGCTTTGAATTTCCAGATAGTTTCTTGTCTATGTAGGCGGTTTTCTGGGTTTTCATCATTTATGATATGACTTTTCTCAAGTTGTAAAATAGTGGCTGCATTATTCTCAAGTTGCCATTTATAACCGCTATAAGCACTGCTAGGTAGAACAACATTAAATTCTTGGTTCTTTTTTAAAGTGAGAGGATTACACAGTGACTGATAATTCTTATTAGTAATCGTTTTAGTGGTTGAAATGGTGGTACAAGCACCTAAAGAAAAGGTGAGTAATGCCGTAGTTATTAAACGAAATATTATTCTTTTGATCATAGAGGTTAAGATAAGCCATATTAAAGTAGCGCTTATCTTAACCAACAGATCGTAACTTTTGTATTCTGTAGATCAATAAAAATGTAATAAATTATTAACTGAATAATACCTTCGCTACATCTTTATAGGTTTTAACAAAGTGGATAGTTAATCCTTGTTTTAAATAATCTGGAAGTTCTTCATAATGTCCTCGATTAGCCTCAGGCAATATAAGCTCCATGATCTTTTGCCGACGAGCTGCAATCACTTTTTCTCTCACACCACCAATAGCCAAAACTTGGCCAGTTAAGGTTAATTCTCCTGTCATTGCTATCCCTTTTTTAGGGGCTTGGTTACGGGCGAGTGATAGCAGTGCGCTTGCCATAGTAACCCCCGCACTAGGACCATCTTTAGGTGTTGCACCTTCTGGAACATGCAAGTGAACAAAGGCTTTATCAAAAAACTCGGAGTTTGCCTTATATTCATTTAAATGAGAAGTAATATAGCTGTAGGCAATTTCAGCGGATTCTTTCATTACATCACCTAATTGCCCTGTTAGTTTAAAACCTCTATTCAAGGTATGTACACAGGTTGCTTCAATGGGCAAGGTAGCTCCTCCCATACTTGTCCAAGCTAATCCAGTAATAATACCTACACCAGATAAAACTTGTTCATTATGGAAAATGGGCATACCCAATAGTGGCTCGAGGTTTTTATGGGTGATTTTGATAGTAAGCTCAGGTTGTTTTAGCAGACTCACAACACTTTTACGAATAACTTTAGCTAAACGTTTTTCTAATTGGCGAACACCTGCTTCACGCGCATAACCTTCAATAATAGCTTTTAAAGCACTGTCAGTGATGGTGATCTTTCCTTTGGGTACTCCCGCTTTAGCTAATTGCTTAGGCCATAGATGTTTTTTAGCAATGGCTAGCTTTTCTTCAGTGATATAACCAGCAAGGCTTATCACCTCCATACGGTCTAATAACGGCCCTGGAATAGAATCTAGAGTATTTGCGGTACAAACAAACAGTACTTTAGATAAGTCGAGTCTTAAATCAAGGTAATGGTCTAAGAAGTTAATATTTTGTTCTGGATCTAATGTTTCTAATAACGCAGAAGCAGGATCACCTTGATAGCCTTGACCCAACTTATCAATTTCGTCCAACATAATGACGGGATTGATAACTTGTACTTCTTTTAATGCTTGTACAAGTTTACCAGGCTGTGCACCTATGTAGGTACGACGATGTCCTTTAATCTCTGCCTCATCTCGCATACCACCTAAACTAAAGCGATAAAACGGACGACCTAATGATTCAGCAATAGATTTACCAATACTAGTTTTACCCACACCAGGTGGGCCAACCAGGAGAATAATGGAGCCATTAATTTCACCTTTATAAGCTCCTATCGCTAAAAACTCTAAAATACGATTTTTAACATCTTCTAAACCTGCATGATGTTTATCCAGTACTTTTTGAGCATGCTTAAGGTCTAGCTTATCCTTACCCATTATACTCCAAGGTAAAGCAGTAGCCCAATCAAGATAGTTGCGTGTAACAGCGTATTCAGGTGAACCCGTTTCTAATAAAGATAGTTTATGCAACTCTTCATCGATGCGTTTTTGCGCCTGCTCAGGTAGAACTTTATCTTTTAAACGCGCTTTAAATTCATCTGCATCGGCACTTTTATCATCTTTAGTGATACCTAGTTCACGTTGGATAATTTTAAGCTGTTCTCTTAAGAAAAAATCACGTTGATTTTTACTGATCTTTTCGTTTACTTCAATCGATAGTTTATTTTGTATGTGAGCAACTTCTACTTCTTTACGTAGTAACGGAAGCACTTTTTCCATTCGCCTTAAAATAGGAATGGTATCTAATACTTGCTGTAATTCTGGGGCAGGTGCAGTAGTAAGAGCAGCAGCGAAATCAGTTAAAGGAGAGGGCTCATTAGGACTAAAACGATTAAGATAGTTCTTTAACTCTTCACTGTATAAAGGATTGAGTGGTAGTAGTTCTTTGATGGCATTAATAACAGCCATGCCATAGGCTCTTACTTCATTGCTAGAGTCTTCTATATTTTTAGGATACTCAACTTCTGCTAAATAAGGTGGCTTATGGCTTAAGAAGCCCTTAATTTTAACACGCGTAATACCTTGCGCAACAAATTGTAATTTATCGTCTTCTTTGCTTACATGGTGAATTTTTACTAAAGTGCCACATTGAGGTAAGCTTTCTATATTAAAGTTCTCATCAAAAGGCTCCTCTGTGTAGAAAATAGCAACGTAGTGGTGTTCTGTTTTTGCCACTCGACGCAGCGTTTTTTCCCAAGGGTCCTCATTGACTAAGATAGGTAATACTTGGGCAGGGAAAAATGGCCTATTATGAATAGGAATAATATATAGTTTTTCAGGGTAAGAAGGCGTAGGCACAGCGATTTGCTTGCTTGGCTGCGTATGTTCTGCTTCTATAATTACTTCATCCGCTTGATTTTTGTCAGTCATAACGTATCCGTATCTAAGATTATTGTTATATAGATGGGGTATTATCTTTAAAATTCAATAGATGGAATTTTGGGTAATACAAGTTACATTAATAACGCCAAAAGCTAGGTGTTAGCAATACTAAAATAGTAATAATTTCTAACCGACCTAATAACATACCAAAAGAAAGTACCCATTTAGCTATATCAGGTAATGTGGAGAAGTTGCCTGCAGGGCCCACAATTTCACCGAGTCCAGGCCCAACGTTACAGACGGTAGCTACTGCCGCACTTAATGCAGTCACCATATCATAGCCTAGAAAGGCCAAGAATAAAGCAATAATAGCGATAATAAAAGCAAAAAAGAATGTAAAGGTTAAAATAGAACGAACAATTTCTTCATCAAGGTTATGACCATTATACTTTTGTGGAATCACTGCACGAGGATGAATAAGTTGTTTTAAGTTGGCAGATAGTAATCTTAAGGTAACTTGAAAGCGGAAAGTTTTTAGACCACCTGTTGTTGACCCAGAACAACCCCCTAAAAAGGTAAGGTAAAAGAAAATAATCATGGCAAAGCTACCCCATTGACTATAATCATTTACAGCAAAACCAGTGGTAGTGATAACAGAAACTACACTCACTGAAGCAATGCGCACCGAATCAATAAATGAATTACCACTGTTTTTCCAGAACCAGAAACTCAGCATTACACAACTAATCACTAGAATAGTGATAAAGCCACGCACCTGTTCATCTTTAAATAATGCTGTGTAATTGCCACGTAGTGTACTTACATAGAGGGTAAACGGTAAGCTACCTAACAGCATAAGAATAATAGCAATCCAGTGGGTAGCGGGTAAGAATTTGCCTAAGGATGCATCAGAAGTTGAAAATCCACCTGTGGCAATTGAACTCATGGCGTGGTTGACAGCGTCAAACACAGGCATACCTGCTAACCAGAAGGCTAAGATGCCTACCATAGTAAAACATACATAGATAACAAGGATATATTTGGCAATAACATGGGAGCGGGGTAAGACCTTTTCTGACCAATCAGAAGATTCGGTTTGGAACAGTCTCATACCACCAATACGTAACATAGGTAAAACGGCTACTGCCATGACGATGAAGCCAATACCACCAATCCAATGTAGCATAGAGCGCCACATTAATAATGCAGGTGCTGCATTGTCTAAGCCAGATAAAACAGTCGCGCCCGTTGTAGTAATACCAGACATTGCTTCAAAAAAAGCATCGGTATAGCTAATATGACTAATCATGGTCATCGGTAATGCTGCAAATATGCACACTACAATCCAACTACTGGCGGTAAGAAAATACATATCTCTTGGACGTAATTGTATTTGTAGTGACCCTTTTTGCTTAATCATTAAAAAGCCAGCAAAAAAGGTAACGAGGGAAGACCAGAAAAAGGCAGCAATATCGTTGGCGGTGTGTTCAAAAATAAAAGAAGTAGCCAGTGGCACTAACATGCTAACTGAGAGTGCAACAAGAAAAAAACCGACAATGTAGGAAATACTGCGTATTGTTTGCCGAGTCATACAGGCTAACTACTACCTTTGGTGGTATTTGAAAAGGGCTATTATAGTGATTAGTTTGTAAATAGTAATCTCATTTTACACGTTTGTTAGTGGTTGTTATGTTTAACTTATAGCTAATTAGCTATTTAGAAATAAGTTGAGTAAATAAAAAAGGCTACTATTAAGTAGCCTTTTTAAAAGTGAGTAGGATAATTATTTTACCCAGCCACGTGCTTTAATAGCTTTTGCAAGACGATCAATAGAAACCATATAAGCCGCCATACGTAAAGTAGCTGCTTGGTTATGGTTCTGGTACATGTTCCATACATTGTTGAAAGAACGAACCATTGCTTCTTCTAAACGATCGTTAACTTCTTTTTCAGTCCAGTATAAACCAAAGCGATTTTGTACCCATTCAAAGTAAGAAACAGTTACACCACCTGCATTAGTAAGAATATCGGGAGCTACAACAATCCCCCTAGCTTGCAGAATTTCGTCTGCTTCTGGGCTAACAGGGCCATTAGCGGCTTCTGCAATCACTTTTGCCTTAATGTTGTTAGCATTGTCCTCAGTAATTTGATTCTCTAATGCCGCAGGTACTAGAACATCACACTCTAACTCAAGTAGTTCTGCATTGGATATTTGAGTTACACCTTCAAGTGTTTGAAGTGTTTTATTATCAGCGATGGCTTGGTCTAAATTATTAGGATCTAAACCATTTTGATTATAGATACCACCGTTACTATTACTAACTGCAATAATTTTTGCACCTAACTCGTGTAGGAAATGTGCAGTAAAAGAGCCTGCATTACCATAGCCTTGAATAGCAACGGTTGCTCCCTTAATATTAATATCAAGTCTTTGTAATAGTTCTCTTACAACAATACTTGTTCCTTTACCTGTAGCCGCCACACGACCTTCAGAACCACCTAATACAAGAGGTTTACCTGTTAATACACCAAAGTGGTTGCCACGGATTTTGATATATTCATCAACCATCCAGCCCATAATTTTTGGATTAGTATTTACATCAGGTGCAGGAATATCCTCTAGCTCACCTATTACAGGTGCTATCGCTTGAATATAACCACGGGTTAAACGTTCTAACTCACCTTTAGAAAGCTTTTTAGGATCTACAATGATGCCGCCTTTACCTCCCCCATATGGTAAATTCAACACACCGCATTTAAATGTCATCCAAATTGATAACGCCTTAACTTCATCCATTGAAACATCAGGATGGTAGCGAATACCTCCTTTACCAGGACCTATAGCATTGCAGTGCATGGAGCGAAAGCCTTTGAAAAGTTGTACGGATCCATCATCCATAGTAACTGGGATAGATACTTCTAAACAACGTTGTGGCTCTCTTAAAATAGTATGAATGGCAGGATCTAATTTAAGAAAAGAAGCGATTTTATCTATTTGTTGATGGGCCATTCCTAAGGCAGATGTTTCATGTTTACTCATAACTTAATCCTAGTGATTTATTTTTAATTGCTTTTATAAAAGTTTTAAAGAAAGGGAATGCATTATATGTTTATTTTTATGATATGCAAATAGTGTATGTGATATGCATATTTTGCATAGTAATGATATGGCGATTTATATAATCCATGTTTTGTTAAAAATATTAATAAAATTAATAACAAATAAATTATTTAAAAAAAATTGATCGTGTATTTTTTATAAATTAAATACTAAAAAATTGATTAAACTCAAAAGCAATATTTTCCTAAATAACCATAAGAAAGTTGTAAAATTGATCACAACTTATTAATAAGTTCAAGATAATGCTTTCAGCAATTAGTAATTACCTACTATAATAGTCGTTTATATGTTTGGCATCACTGGACGAGTTTCATGTTTGATAATTTAACCGAACGCCTTTCCAAGACACTTCGTCATATAACTGGGCAGGCAAAGCTAACTGAAGAAAATATTCAAGGTACTTTACGTGAAGTAAGGATGGCTTTATTAGAAGCTGATGTGGCATTGCCTGTTGTAAAAGACTTTATAGAAAAAGTTAAAGAGAAGGCAATTGGTACTGAGGTATTAAAGAACCTATCTCCAGGTCAGGCTTTTGTTAAGATCGTACAGGCTGAATTAGAACAGTTAATGGGCTCAGCTAATGAAGATTTAACGCTTAATGCTACGCCTCCTGCTGTAATTTTAATGGCTGGTTTGCAAGGGGCTGGTAAGACAACTACAGTTGCAAAATTAGCCCGTTTCTTAAAAGAGCGTAAGAAAAAAACAGTATTAGTGGTTTCTGCTGACGTTTATCGCCCAGCAGCGATTAAACAGCTTGAGACACTAGCCAATGAAGTAGAGGTAACTTTTTTCCCTTCTACCACCGAGCAAAAACCAGTAGATATTGCTAAAGCGGCTATTGCAGAAGCTAAGTTAAAATTTATTGATGTTGTATTAGTGGATACAGCAGGTCGTCTTCATATTGATGAAGAAATGATGGGTGAGATTAAAAGCCTTCATGCTGCCATAAATCCTGTAGAGACGTTGTTTGTGGTTGATGCCATGACAGGACAGGATGCTGCTAATACAGCAAAAGCCTTTAATGATGCGTTACCTTTAACAGGGGTAATTCTTACCAAGGTAGATGGTGATGCACGTGGCGGTGCAGCTTTATCTGTACGTGCTATTACGGGTAAACCTATCAAGTTCTTGGGGATGGGAGAAAAAACAGAGGCGTTAGAACCTTTCCATCCTGAACGTGTTGCCACCCGTATTTTAGGTATGGGTGATATGCTCAGCTTAATTGAACAAGCTGAACAAAAATTAGATAAAGAAAAAGCTGAAAAATTAACGCGTAAAATCAAAAAAGGTAAAGGTTTTGATTTAGAAGACTTCCGCGATCAACTACGCCAAATGAAAAATATGGGTGGTTTAGGTAGTTTAATGGATAAATTACCTATGATGGGTGGCGTTAATTTAGCAGCGATGGCTGATAAGCAAGATGTTGCTGATAAGCAGTTTGTGCAAATGGAAGCGATTATTAACTCGATGACCATGGCAGAACGTAGAGATCCTGAGCTTATCAATGGTTCTCGTAAACGTCGTATTGCACAGGGTTCTGGTACTCAAGTGCAAGATGTTGGTCGGTTAATCAAGCAGCATAAACAAATGCAAAAAATGATGAAAAAAGTAATGGGTAAGGGCGGCTTAGCGAAAATGGCTCGTGGTTTGAGCAATGTATTACCAAAAGGTAGTGCTGGTCGTCGTTTTTAACTCATTGTTAATTCGGTGGAATTAATAAAAGAATGAGATTTTTGTGAATGAATTGAAAAAGCCATTTGCAAAAATCTCAACTTCCTATAAAATATGCCACCTTTTATATGCTATGTATTTTTACATAATTAACTAATTTAGGAATAATATCTTCATGGTAACTATTCGTTTAGCACGTGGCGGCTCTAAAAAGCGTCCTTTTTATTATATTTCTGTAACTGACAGCCGTAATGCACGTGATGGTCGTTTCATTGAGCGTGTAGGTTTCTTTAACCCAATCGCTGCTGGTGGTGAAGTAAGATTAAACGTTGATCAAGAGCGTGTTGCTTACTGGAAAAGCCAAGGTGCACAAATTTCTGATCGCGTTGCTAGCTTATTAAAGGAAGCTGCTAAAACTGCTGCTTAATCAATAGCATTGTCATGCTTGAGAAAGAGTTAGTTGTATTAGGTAAGATTGTTTCTGTACATGGTATTCGTGGTGCAGTAAAGGTTTATTCATTTACCGACCCTATTGATAACATTCTAGATTATAAGAACTGGATATTACGTAGGGAAAATGAACAAACCACAGTTAAACTACTAAGTGGTCGTATACAAGGCAAAGTGCTCGTAGCCGAATTACAAGGGCTAACTGATCGAGATGAAGCTAGAAGTTTGATAGATTCTGAAATTTGTGTTTATCGTGATGAGTTACCTGAACTGGCAAGTGACGAGTATTATTGGTACCAATTACAAGGCTTAAAAGTCATTACGCAACAAGGCCAATTGTTAGGTCAAGTTGATCACCTGTTAGAAACAGGGGCTAATGATGTATTAGTGGTTAAACCTTGTGTTAATAGTATTGATGATAGAGAGCGGTTGCTCCCTTATATAGATCAATGTGTATTGAATGTTGATCTAACAGCAGGTGAACTTCAAGTTGATTGGGATGCAGAGTTTTAACAAACAGGCAACTGGCCATGCAATTTGAACTCATCACCCTTTTTCCTGAAATGTTTGAGGCTATTACTGGCCATGGCATTACAGGTCGTGCTGTAAAACAAGGACTAATGACCCTAAATTGTCATAATCCTAGAAGCTATACCCATGATCGTCATCATACGGTTGATGATCGTCCCTTTGGTGGTGGACCAGGTATGGTAATGAAAATAGCACCGCTTGAAGCGGCGTTATTAGAAGCAAAAAAACATGTACCACCAACAACAAAAGTAATTTATTTATCACCACAAGGTAATAAGCTAACACAGGTAGCTGTGCAACAGCTAGCTAAGGAACAAGCATTAATATTGATAGCAGGTCGCTATGAAGGTATTGATGAACGGTTTATAGAAAGCTTTGTGGATGAAGAATGGTCGATTGGTGACTATGTATTATCAGGCGGTGAGTTACCTGCTATGGTAATGATAGATGCCATTACACGTCAGTTACCAGGTGCATTGGGGTGTAATGAATCGGCAGAGCAAGATTCATTTATGAATGGCTTGCTAGATTATCCTCATTATACACGACCTGAAGTATATAATGAGCAACGTGTTCCAGCGGTACTACTTAGTGGTAACCATGAACACATCCGGCGCTGGCGTTTACAACAAGCTTTAGGGCGAACTTGGCAACGTCGGGCTGATCTTCTGGATAGCCGCTCGCTTTCTGGAGAAGAACAACAGCTGTTGGCTGAATACCTCGACCAACAGAACGATAGTAAACGTATCGATGGTTAGCCAGTTGGCAACCTTAGGAGCATTAACATGACGAATAAAATTATTGCTCAGCTAGAAGCTGAACAAATGAACAAAGAAATTCCTGCATTTGCGCCAGGTGACACAGTAGTTGTACAAGTGCGTGTGGTAGAAGGTGAGCGTACACGTTTACAGGCTTTTGAAGGCGTTGTAATTGGTAAGCGTAACCGTGGTTTAAACAGTGCATTTACTGTTCGTAAAATTTCTAGTGGTGTTGGTGTAGAACGTACTTTCCAAACATATAGCCCAATCGTTGATAGTATTACTGTTAAACGTCGTGGTGATGTGCGTAAAGCGAAACTTTACTACTTACGTGAGCTTTCTGGTAAAGCAGCTCGTATTAAAGAAAAATTGGCTAAGCAAACTCAACAGCAAGCTGCTGAGTAATAATCGCTTAGTTACAAAGAAAACCCGCTTTATAGCGGGTTTTTTTATGAGTAGAATAAGTCTATTGAAGATGTGATTAGTAAGATAAACGGTAAAGATTAGCTTATAATAATTAAAGATGGTTAATGGCTTCCTAAGGTGATGGTAGGATTGTTCCAATTACCTTGAATACTGTAGTTAACTGCTACTAATTTCATCAGTTCATTGCCAAGAAAGTAATCTACTATCAGCATCGCTCCACCAACTGGTGGCGCAACCGCTAGGGTAGCGATAGAAATATTAGAACCTAAGGGAATACCCACTTTAAGATTAGCATCTACTTGTTGGTTTTGCAGATTAATATGTCCAGTCATGGACATAATCATAGAAGGCCCTTCAAACACAAAAGGTTTGTCAATTTGGAGCACACCATTATTACCTTTAAATTCACCTTTAATACTGTCGTAAGTAAGTCCAGTTTTATAGAGGTCGGTAAAATCTAAACGTAAGCGTCGGCTGATGGCTTCTGAATTAAGAATACCAAAAATACGTAATATATTAGTGGAAGATCCATCAACACTCAGTAAACGACCAGATTTTAATTCTGGTGCTAGCGTTCCATTGAAGTGTTCTGGGGAAAAGTCGGCAGGTGTACCAAGCCATGAGCCATTAATCGCTACTTTAAAAGATTTAGCAGTAACACTGGGTTTTATATCCCAACTAGCTAAAATCTCTTCGAGATTTTTTCCTGATAGTGTTCCATTAAAAGAAGTTTGTTTGCCTATTTGCCAATCTAAATCTCCATTAACATGTAACCCTTTAAGATTTAGAGCAATATTTGAAATGGTTAATCCTCTTTTAGAGGTGTGGTTGTTAAAATTAACAGTACCAATTAATTCCTCATCTAAAAATAATTGATGAATAGATAGGTTTAGATCAGGGATATTATCTGCACTAAAGTTATTGATAGGATTTTGTTCTTTTAATGAGCTAACAAGCGTTTTGGGTACTTTTAAATATTTCAAATCAACATAATAGGGCAGGTTGTTAACTTGTGGAGCTGTAACGCGCCCTGCTATTGATGGGCTGTCAATATCAAGCCTCCAACCTTGCTCACCTGTTGGTTGTAAATAGAGAGCAGCTTGTTGGGAAGGAAGGTTGAAACCTGTAACCTTGCCTATACGCAGATCTATACTTCGTAGTGTATTAGTATTAACACTGGTTATTTTATTATTCTGTTTGGATGTATAGTTTGATAAATAGTTGTCGTAAAGTTTTTTCCACTGTTCGAGATTTACTTGGCTTAGATTGCCACGAACTTGCAGTCCTTTTTTAGTTGAAAAATCAGCTTTTCCTTGATTTATTAATAATTCACCCTGCATATTTTGCTGGCTTTCATCCATATTAATGGCAGCGCTAATAATAGAGCTATAGTTGAATTGTAGTCGTGTATTTTGCTGTTTGCCAAAATCCATTTGGTAGGTGAAGTTCTGCTCTTGTTGGACTGATTTTGTAAAAGGAGCAGGAAGATCTAAAGCAATTCCTTGTAGATTAGAAGAAACTTTTAATTGATTATTTTCTCCTATCCAAATTTCTAAGTCATAAGGTGCTTTTCCTGAAAAAGGCCATTTTTTATGCGGCATAAGATACCAATCGGCCAGTTTGATAATATCAATATTACCTTTCAGCTTTATATAAGAAAGCGGTTCACCATGACTGCCTTTAGCTGTGATAGTACCAGTAACAGGGTTACCTAAAGCAAACGCACTAACTGATTGGCTGCTTAAGCCTTGAGTGCTGTCATAATGGAAGCTACCTGATATATTGGTTAAGGGTGGGATAGGATGTTGTAGATTTAATTGTGCCCCTTTTGTAGTAAAGCTAGTAATAACAACTGGCTGATGATGTTTTTTGAAAGGAATATCTAATTTTAAATTGCCTGTTAGCTTACCCGAACCTTGCCATTCGTTAAATACATGAGATATTTCAGGGGGAGCACTTTTTAATACATGTAGTGTGTCATCAAGTGTACTATTAATATTAGCCGCTAAATAGAGATGGGTAATTTTTGGATTAGCCACATGGGGAATATTGATTTTAATATCAGTTAATTGGCTGTTACTAATAACCCCTTTGTCGGCTAGTATGCGTACCCCAGAAGGTTCTACGAAAACCTCACCATCGACTTGTTTGATAGGTAGCCATGGTGCTTGGTAATTAATTTCAGCATTTTTAGGCTTCATATACAGTAATAAACTATGCGCTGTGGCAGGTGTTCTTTTATCGAGTGAACCTTGATATTGGAAAAAGCCTGTCTCAATATCACCACTTTTGATCCCTGTATTTAACCAATGTACTAATTCAGGATCAATATCTGCTTTTGAAGGAATATATTTTGAGGTATAGCTAGCATCACCATTGGTAATATTAACCCGTAAATCCATGTAGTCTTTAATACCATCATAGGGATGAAGACGAATCATCATATCACCAGCTAAATCGCCTTCATCACCTTTAAGTTGCATTAGATGACTAAAAATGCTGACAATATTACCATCGAATGACCAATTGAGGGTGGTTTTGGCATGCTTGTAGAGCCAAGGCTTGCTGTATATCTTTGCAATAAAAAGTGAAAAGTCATCTGCATCAAGATCAAGGTGGCCGCTATTAATACCTCCCTGAATTTTTCCAGTAATGTTACCTGCACCTACCGTATCTTTATAAGGGTTAAAAGATAGATCTTTAACATCAGCTATAAAACTTAAACTTTCAATCAGTGGTTTTTCAGGTAGCCATTGTATATTTAAATTTTGAATAATCCCTTTAGGAGATACTGTATTAATTGCTTCTTGTATCTCTTTAGAAAGAGGGGCTAGTGCTAGTACTGGAGGAATAAATTGCTCAATATTAATGCTGTTTGCCTGAGCGTTCCATTGTTGTTGATTATCAACTGTATGACGGGTTAATAGCAGATCAAGACCTGTGAACGGGGTTTTATCAAGGGTAAAAGATAAGTCTTTAACCTGCAATCCTATATATTCTTGTCGATAAGCATCAAACCATGCTTGCATGGTAAGGTCTTTAATTGCGACAGCTTGACTCTTCTCTTGCTGAACAACTAATTGGCTATTTTTAGTATCTATAGTGGCTGAGCGTAATTGACCATTTTTTATAGTAGCCCACAGTTGACCGCCTATGGTTAATTTTTTCAGCTCTTGTGGTAATTCGATTTCTTCAGGTAACCATGTATGCCAATCAAGATAAGGAATATCAGCGTACAATGTACCCTTTAAATTCTGCCAATCTTCAGGGACTATAGTAGCTGTTGTTGAAAGAATAAGAGGCTTATCATCATTCACATAGAGTATGCCATCTAAGCGCATTTTTTCATCAGTGAAATGAGTTAAAGTAGCATTTACATGGGTAAAGGTACGGGTAGGGTAGCGGTAAGGATGGACACTAATTGTACTATTATTAATAGATATTTTGGTAAAGCGTTGCAGTTGTGTGAGTACTATCTCAGGTGTAATAGGGTCTTTTTGTCTAGGGATACCACCTATTGACCAGATATCAGGTTTATTTTCACGGATTTGTAGTTTTAAATTTTCACCATGGGCAGTAGCGATGCGCACTTGCCAATTTAAAATGGTTTGTGGAACGTCGATTTCAAGTGTTAGTTGATCAACTTCTAGTTTTTGCTCATGGTCGCCAATGTGAACATTATAAGCAGTTAGGGTAGGGGAAAAAATGTCCCAACTACCTTTTAGCTCACCGATAGTTACAGGGGTATGTAAAGTTTCAGAAAGTTTGTTTTGTAGGTGAAACTTATAGTCACTTACCCAAACAACTAGCTGCCTAGCAATACTGACGTACAGGGTTACGAGTACCAATAACAACAATAAGCAGCTAGTAATTAGCTTGCGTACTTTAGTTGTGATTTTTGGATTACTCTGCGTCATTGTTTATGCCATTATTGTGGTACAACATCATATTGATCTTGTGTGTAGAGATTTTCTACTTGAAAACTAATGGTTTTGCCAATCAATGTTTCAAGATCTGCCACATTGTTAGATTCTTCATCAAGTAAGCGATCAACAATTTTTTGGTTAGCGAGTATTAAATAACGATTAGTGGGGTAAGCCCTAGCAATTCTCATGATTTCTCTAAAAATTTCATAACAAACTGTTTCTGAAGTTTTTAAGGTACCTTTACCATGACACTGAAAACAAGGCTCACAGAGGGTTTGCTCAAGATTTTCACGGGTACGTTTGCGTGTCATTTGAACGAGTCCAAGTTCTGTAAATCCAAGTACATTGGTTTTGGAGTGATCTTTTTCTAGCTCTTTTTGTAGTGTTTGTAAGACTTGATCGCGGTGTTCTTCAATTTCCATATCAATAAAGTCAATTATAATAATACCGCCTAAATTACGTAGTCTTAGTTGGCGAGCGATAGCTGTGGCAGCCTCAAGATTGGTTTTGAAAATAGTTTCTTCAAGGTTCTTATGCCCTACAAAGCCACCTGTATTGACGTCTATGGTTGTCATTGCTTCTGTGTTATCAATGACTAAGTAACCACCTGATTTAAGAGATACTTTTCTTTCAATCGCTTTTTGTAGTTCTTGCTCTATGCCGTAAATATCGAAAAGAGGAGGGTCATTCATATAGAGTTTTAGACGATCACTAAGCTCAGGCAGAAACTCTTGCAAAAATTGTTCAGCTTTTTGGAAAGTTTCTTGGGAGTCTATATATACTCTATGAATAGTAGGATTCATAAAATCACGTACTATACGTAGATTTAGAGGTAAATCTTCATAGATCAATGAAGAGGCTTGAGCTTTGACAATATTGCTTTTAACTTGACTCCATAGTTTATTGAGATAACGAATATCTGTTAATAATTCTGCTTTAGTAATACCTTCAGCAGCAGTACGAATAATAAAACCGCCCTCTATTTGTGATTCTTCTTTAATGCATTCAGTAACCAATTGTTTAAGGCGTTCTCGTTCAAGTTCATCTTCGATACGAAGGGAAATGCCAATATGTTCTGTTTGTGGCATATATACGAGATAATGCGATGGTAGGGACAGTTGGGTTGTTAAGCGGGCACCTTTGGTTCCTATGGGATCTTTGGTAACTTGTACCAGTAGATGCTGACCTTCTTTCAATAGTTTGGTAATGTCTTCTTCTTGTGGTTGGTCAATTTCACGGTTAGTAAGCTCTGCGACATGAATAAAAGCAGCTTTATCTAAACCTATATCCACAAAGGCCGCCTGCATTCCAGGCAGTACACGAATAACTTGACCTTTATAAATATTACCAACAATACCTCGTTTAAGGGTACGCTCCATATATACTTCTTGTAGAATACTGTTTTCTACAAAAGCAACTCTCGTTTCCATGGGGGTGACATTTATAAAAATCTCAGTGCTCATGAGTTGTCCTATTCATTATTCTTTATTGAGTGGATAAATACCAACTTGCTTTAATAATTGAGTCGTTGCAAATAGTGGCAAACCAACCACAGAATAGTAATCACCTTGTATCTTTTCTATAAACATAGCTGCTAGTCCTTGAATAGCATATCCACCTGCTTTATCGTTAGGTTCCCCTGTCTGCCAATAAGCTATAGCCTCTTCTTCAGAGATGGCGCGCATGGTTACCTCAGTGGTAATAACCTGATTAATAAATTGATTTTGATAGTATAAAGTGATTGCGGTAAAAACTTTATGAGTTTTATTGGATAACTCAGCTAACATGGCTATAGCTTGTTGTTGTGAGTGCGGTTTGCCAAGAATTTTGTTGTTTATACTAACAGTGGTATCGGCTGCTAAGATACAAGCTGTTTGCTGTTGTTGGTCAGATAGTAGGGTAAAAGCTGCTTTAGCTTTAGCAATAGCTAAACGCTGTACATAGTCTGCTGGTAATTCATTGTTATACGGTGTTTCGTCTATATCAGTGTTAATAATTGAAAAGGTTAAACCTATTTGCTTTAGCAGTGCTTGCCGACGGGGGGATGCTGAGGCAAGATAAAGGGTAGTCATTAGTTAATCCCCATTCTTATCCGTAAAGCTCTTAACGCTGCAGCTAACCATGGCCATATAATAGCACTGGTGATAATAGGGAAGATATAATCAAAAATACTGAAATTACTCGGATAAATCCCTGTTAAAACATTAATCCATAGTTGAATTAATTGCCCTAATATTAATATAACAGAGATCATTATGGTTTGTCTGAGAATAGGTTGTGGTCTAATTTTATGTTGAAAGAGTAAGCTAAAATACACAGTTAACACTAAAACAAGCGAATTTTGACCTAGTAAACTGTTTACCATAACATCTAGTAGTACACCAAAAATAAAGGCGGCTACCATGCTCACTCGATGGGGTAGGAATAAGGACCAATAAATAAATACTAAAGCAACCCACAATGGGCGAAAGGCATTAAGGGCTTGAGGAAGAGGTGTAATGCTTAGTAATAAAGCAACAAGTACACTGGTCCAAATAACCCAGCCACCTCTAAGATGATGTGCTGTCATGGCGTTATCTCTTCCTGTACAGGTGTTTGTTGGGATTCTGACGTATCAGTGTCATGATTATTATCGAGTATTTGCCGTGAAGTAAATATTAATAATACATAGCGGCTACGATTAAGCGCCGCAGTTGGTTTGGCGTAAACAGTGGCAAAGGGCGTACCGTTATCATGTTCAATTTTAGAAACAATAGCTACAGGGTAACCAGCAGGGAAGTTGCCACCTAAACCAGAGCTTACTAAAAGATCATTAACTTGAATATCTTCATTATTGGGCACATAGCGAATTTCTAGTAAATCTTCACCTGTGCCTGTGGCAATCGCTCGTAAACCATTACGATTGACCATAATAGGGATACTATGATTATTATCAGTGATCAGCAATACCCATGCACTATGAGGCATAACATCAACTACTTGACCCATAATACCTTTGGCATCTAATATGGCTTGCCCTATAAAAACGCCATCACTACTGCCTTTATCAATTAAATAACGGAAGGTGCTAGGGTTTGGATCAATACCTATAAGTTCACTAACTACCGCTTTTTCATCAACTAAACTAGTAGAGTTTAATAATTCCCTTAAACGGACATTTTGCTCTGTAAGCGAGGCTAATTTTTGTAGTTTTTGTTCTAATAATAAGGATTGTGCTTTTAAACGTTCATTTTCAGCCAGCAATTCACTGTGACTTGAAAATTGTTCTTGAATAGTACCCCATATTTTATTAGGGATATTAGTAACAGCATACAGTTGAGAGGTGACTATACCTATTTTATTGCGTACAGGTGTAAGAACTTCAAAGCGAGCGTCTATAACCATAGCAACTATAGCCAAAATAGACAATGCTATGGCTTTAAATCTTTTGGAAAGTCCCCTAGGGAATAAAGATTTAATAATAATCCCCCTCTATAAAATAGATAGAGAGTATAGCTCTACTGATGGAATAGTGTAGATATATTTTTGTTGAAAAATATATCTACATGTTAGATTAAGGATTAGTAGATAATAGATCCATTGCATGACGATCTATCATTTCTAATAATTTACCACCACCTCGAGCTACACAAGTGAGTGGATCCTCTGCCACAATAACAGGAAGACCAGTCTCTTGAGAGATTAATTTATCTAAATCACGTAATAATGCGCCACCACCTGTTAACACCAAGCCACGCTCAGCAATATCGGAGGCTAGTTCTGGAGGAGACTGTTCTAAAGCACTTTTTACAGCTTGTACAATAGTAGCTAAAGATTCTTGTAAAGCTTCTAGCACTTCAGCTGAAGTAAGTGTGAAAGAACGTGGGATACCTTCGGCTAGGTTACGGCCTCTTACTTCAATTTCACGAATTTCACCGTTAGGGTCAGGGAAAGCAGAACCAATTTGCTGTTTAATATGTTCCGCAGTAGACTCACCAATAAGGCTGCCATAGTTACGACGTACATAGGTCACGATGGCTTCATCAAAACGGTCACCACCTAAGCGCACAGATTCGGCATACACCACGCCATTTAATGAAATAAGAGCGATTTCAGTAGTACCACCACCGATATCAATAACCATAGAACCACGCGCTTCTTCTACTGGTAAACCTGCACCAATAGCGGCAGCCATAGGCTCTTCAATTAAATAAGCTTCACGTGCGCCAGCGTGTAATGCTGCGTCGCGAATAGTACGTCTTTCCACTTGAGTAGATTTACAAGGAACACAGATTAAAATACGAGGGCTGGGAGGTAATAAACTTTTTTCATGTACTTTATTGATAAAGTATTCAAGCATACTTTCACATACTTCAAAGTCGGCAATAACACCATCTTTCATTGGACGGATAGCAGAAATATTACCTGGAGTACGACCAAGCATTTGTTTTGCTTCAGTACCAACAGCAACAATAGTTTTTTGATTACCTTGATGACGAATTGCTACAACAGAAGGTTCATTTAAAACAATACCACGATCACGAATATAAACCAGTGTATTAGCTGTGCCTAAATCAATTGATAGGTCACTGGAAAAGAAACCACGTAACTTTTTGAAGACGTTAAACATAAAAGTAAGAACTCTAGTTTTTAATTAAAAAGAATAATCTGTACAATAGATCAACAATTGTAAAACGAAATTTATTCCATGATGATTAAGGAATAGATTTAGCGAAAATCAGTATTGTGATAAATTGTAATGGTTTTTGTGTAATTTATACATGGGGAAATTGTATCCCATTTAAAAAAAATTATATATAGCTGGAGATATTAATGGCACTTGAGCAAACAGATGTTGAAAAAATTGCCCAGTTAGCGGCCTTGAAGCTAAATGATAATGATTTGGCGGAAACGACAACGACCTTAAATAATATTTTGAAATTAATTGATCGTATGCAGGCCGTTAATACCAATGGAGTGGAACCATTAGCACATCCATTAGAAGCAACTCAGCGGTTACGCCCAGATATGGTGACAGAAGAAAATCACCGTGACGATTATCAGACAATTGCCCCTGCTGTAAGTGATGGGCTTTACCTTGTACCTAAAGTTATTGAATAATTAAGGCAAATAGTAATGCATCAATTAACCTTGTCCGATATTTCTAAGGCATTAATAGCCAAAGAGTTTAGCTCTGTAGAAATTACGAGCTATTTATTAGAAAGAATTAAGCAGTTAGACCCACAATTAAACAGTTTTATTACGGTGACAGAACAATTAGCACTTGAGCAAGCGAAAGCTGCTGATGAAAGACGTGCTCAAGGTAAATATCATGAGTTATTAGGTGTACCTATTGCTCATAAAGATTTATTTTGTACAGAAGGTGTGCGTACTAGCTGTGGCTCTAAAATGCTAGATAACTTTTTTGCACCTTATAATGCAACAGTTGTGCAAAAATTAATTAATGCTGGTTGTGTTACTTTAGGCAAAACTAACCTTGATGAATTTGCCATGGGTTCATCCAATGAGTCTAGTTACTATGGTGCGGTTAAAAATCCTTGGGATACTAGTCGTGTTCCTGGTGGCTCAAGTGGTGGTTCAGCCGTAGCAGTGGCGGCTAGATTAGTACCTGCTACTACGGGTACAGATACAGGTGGTTCTATTCGCCAGCCTGCTGCTTTAACAGGCGTAACAGGCATTAAACCTACTTATGGTCGAGTTTCTCGCTGGGGTATGATTGCTTATGCTTCTAGCCTTGATCAAGGTGGCCCTATTGCCAGAACAGCAGAAGATTGTGCTTTATTACTACAAGCGATGGCTGGCTTTGACCCTAAAGACTCTACTTGCATGAGTGAAGCTGTACCAGACTATTATGCAGACTTGGATAAAAAGTTAACAGGTTTAAAAGTAGGCTTACCCAAAGAATTTTTTGGCGCAGGGTTGGATTCTCGTATTGCTAGCTTGGTTGATACTGCTGTTAAAGAGTTAGAAAAATTGGGCGCAGTGGTTAAAGAAATTAGTCTTGCAAATATGGAGCAAGCTATTCCTGCCTATTACGTTATTGCGCCTGCGGAAGCTTCTTCAAATCTTTCTCGTTTTGATGGGGCGCGTTTTGGTTATCGTTGTGAAAATCCAAAAGACTTGCAAGACATGTATACGCGCTCAAGAACAGAAGGTTTTGGAGCAGAGGTAAGACGTCGTATTATGGTAGGTACTTATGCCCTATCAGCAGGTTATTATGATGCTTACTATTTACAAGCACAAAAAATCCGTCGTTTGATTAAAAACGATTTTATGCAAGCCTTTAATGAAGTAGATGTGATTTTCAGCCCTACTACACCAAATCCAGCATGGAAAATAGGTGAAAAGGCTGGTGATCCAGTGGCTCAATATTTAGAAGATGTGTATACCATTACTGCTAACTTAGCGGGATTACCTGCTTTATCTATGCCAATTGGCTTCGCAGATGGTTTACCTGTAGGTGGACAATTATTAGCACCTTATTTTGAAGAAGGTCGTTTACTGAATATTGCCCATCAATATCAACAAGTGACTGACTGGCATCGTCAAGTCCCTACTGGCTTCTAAGGAGTTTAACTGATGCAATGGGAAATGGTGATTGGGCTAGAAATTCACGCTCAACTTTCAACGAATTCAAAGATTTTTTCAGGGAGTAGTACCACCTTTGGTGCAGAACCTAATACGCAGGCAAGTTTGATCGATTTAGGTATGCCAGGAGTGTTACCAGTTCTTAATGGGCAAGCGGTCAGAAAAGCTGTTAAATTTGGTTTAGCAATAGATGCACATATCGGTAAAACCAGTGTGTTTGCTCGTAAAAACTATTTTTATCCTGATTTACCAAAAGGGTATCAAATCAGCCAGTTTGAATTACCTATTGTTGGTAAGGGACATCTAGAAATCGCTTTAGAAGATGGTACAGTCAAATCGGTAGGCGTTACTCGTGCTCATTTAGAAGAAGATGCGGGTAAAAGTTTACATGAAGATTTTCAAGGAATGACAGGTATTGATTTAAACCGTGCAGGTACTCCCTTATTGGAAATAGTCTCTGAGCCTGATATGCGCAGTGCTAAAGAAGCAGTAGCGTATGCTAAAGCTATTCATGCACTCGTCCGTTATTTGGATATCTGTGATGGTAATATGGCTGAGGGGTCGTTACGTTGTGACTGTAACGTTTCAGTTAGACCTAAAGGTAAAACTGAATATGGCACGCGCTGTGAAATTAAAAATGTTAACTCTTTCCGTAATGTGGAAAGGGCTATAAATTATGAAGCACAGCGGCAAATCGAAATCTTGGAGGATGGTGGACAAATCGTTCAAGAAACCCGTCTTTATGATCCTGTAAAAGATGAAACCCGTTCTATGCGTAGTAAGGAAGAGGCGAATGATTACCGTTATTTCCCTGACCCTGATTTACTCCCTGTGGTATTAGATGATGAGTTAATTGAAGAAGTTCGTGCTCAATTACCAGAATTACCAAATCAAAAACGTCAGCGTTTACAGCAACAGTTTGCTTTATCAGCTTATGATGCTACTGTACTAACAGCAAGTAGAGAGTTAGCTGATTATTTTGAACAGGTACACAGTATTTGTGGCGATGCTAAGTTAGCCGCAAACTGGGTAATGGGAGAGTTAGCGAGTTTATTAAATAAAGATAATTTAGATATCACAGAATCCCCTATTTCAGCTGAATTATTAGGTGGGCTATTGGTGCGTATTAAGGATAATACTATTTCTGGTAAGATTGCTAAAACAGTATTTGAAGCCATGGCTGCTGGCGAGGGTACTGCTGATCAAGTGATTGAAGTCAAGGGATTAAAACAAGTTACCGATTCTGGTGCTATTGAGTCTATTTTGGATGAAATGTTAGCTGGCCTTGTTAAGGATGTGGAAGAATATCGTGCGGGTGATGAAAACAAACGCAAAAAAATGTTTGGCTTCTTTGTTGGGCAGGCGATGAAAGCTTCTAAAGGTAAAGCTAATCCACAACAAGTAAATGAATTACTTAAGAAAAAGCTAGAAGGATAACGACCACACAATGAGTATTCACTTTAATAGAGGTGAATACTCAATAAGTTAGTTTTCAATGTTTTGGGTACAATTATTTGTTTGCTGTGTTGTATGTCCTTTTGATATAGCACAATGAATATCTAAAATAATTAACCTCCATTAAGGCTTTTTAAGTATTTATTTGATTTTTCTTTTATTTATTTATTCCTCTAAAGTTGGCTATAGGCAATATAGGGGTTACAATAGACTACTAGTTATTTATTAGTGATAGAAAGTTGAGTCAGTGTTAAATATTGCTTAATTTTCTAGAAAAAATGAGATTGAAGGTATTAATATATGAATCAATCAGAGCAAGAATCCTCACAGGTTTTTGATTTTCATAAACGAAAAAAACAACCTGAGGAAGTGGGCAAAGATAATAGTAATTTAGATGCTAACCTTCAAGAAATACTTGCCAAGGTCGAAAGCAGTCAAAAACTAAAAATAGTTATATTTGATGTCGATGTTAAAGCAATGAGTGCCCTAAGTTCGATATTAAAACCACAATATGATGTTTATTGTGTAACAAATCCAAAAGATGCGTTTAAAATTATTAGTACTAAAAAAATAGCCTTGGTTATTAGTGATCAAGCGCTACCTAATATAGATATTTCAGGTGTTGATTTCTTACTTAAAGTAAAAAAAATGGCACCTAATACTAGTAGAATTTTATTAGCAGGATCTTTAGATTTTGGTAAGGCTAAGCTCTCTTTAGAAAAAGGAGATGTTTTCAAACTGATTAAAAAACCTTTTGAAGATAGTCGTTTAATAGAGTTTGTTAATGCTGCCTTAGAACTTTATCTTGAGCAATCAGGTAGTATGGCGAATGCAGCAGCAAGATTACAACAAAATTCACCAAATTTTGATAAAGAAATTGCCGTCACTAAAACAATTCCTGCTTCAGCTAATCCCGTATTAGTTAAATGCAGTAGTGATGAAATGTTTGAAGAAATAAAAGCGAGCTATAAAGATAAGGCTTTGTTTATTCGGGCTGAAGATAGAAATGCAGCTATTAAGGTTTTGGAAACTACGATTGTTAAAGTAGTTATTTATTTCTTTGAACGAACTAATATTCTTGAAGATCATGAAACAATATTTTTAAGTCAGGTAAAACGAGAACTTCCCCACTTATCTATTATTGCAATATTGAATAAGGATAAAACAAGTTATCAAGAAATTATAAGTTTATTAAGGGAACAAATTATATATAGTTATTTTCCTTTTAATACACGCGCAGAAAAAATCTGTCAGCAACTATTGCCAGCTATAGAGAAAGCTTCTAGGTTATATGAAGGGCCTATCTATCTAAAATGGCCACCTCCTGAGCGGGTAGAAGAAGTTGAAGAAGATGAAGGCGCTTTGACGGATAAATTAACTGAGATATCATCTAAAGTTAAAGATGGCGTGTTATCAGGCATTCGTTCAGTAAAAGGCCTTTTTAGCAAAAAGGATTAATAACGAAGGTGCAGGACATCAATAGTTGGTGGATTAAAGAGCCGTAATGGTAAATTATTTTCACCAACGCCTGCTGTTACAAAGACAGGAGTGCCTGTAATACTTGCATCATAGTATCCACATACTAAACCATAGCGTGTTTTTACTATAAGTTTGTTGCTAAGAGGTATACGCACTTGTCCACAATGGGTGTGTCCTGCTAGTAGTAATGGGACATTGTAAGCAGACAATTTATCACTACTGTCTGGATTATGGGCGATCACTAGAGTAGGTTTATTTTTTGCTGCTTTTTTAAGAAAGTCAGTATCATCAAAAGATTCAACCCGATCTTTTAAACCTGCCAATTGGTAACTGTTCAAATCAATAATTTTATCTTCAATGATTTTAACATTATAGTTTTCTAAAACTTTGGGAAGATTTCTATTAATATATCGATAATCGTGGTTACCACGTACCGCATAAACGGGTTTATTTATTTTTGCTAAGGGTGCAAAGTGAGTGTTGTAGTATTTTTCATCACTTTTATATAAAAAGTCTCCTGCTATCACCACGTAATCAGCGGGAATGTTATTAATTTTATCAATGATACGTTGTAAATAGTGTTGATCTTTATAATAGCCTAAGTGCAGATCAGCGATTAAGATAACATCAGCATTAAAGCCTAATTTTGCAATAGTCGTTTCTTTTACAAGAATAATTTGTGGTTCAATATAATGAGCCCAAAAGAATGCTAGACTTAGTATAAGTATTAGAAAACTAGATTTTTTATAACGACGCTTTTTTATTAAATAAATGCAAAGGATAATAACTGGAAAACAAAGCCAGCCAAAATAAACTGCTAGAAATTCTAAAAAAGTAACACTAAGCGAAATCATACTAAAATTTTGGCAATAAAAAAGGCAGCTAGAAACTAGCTGCCTAGATTAACATAAGTGGCGTCCCCTAGGGGACTCGAACCCCTGTTACCGCCGTGAAAGGGCGATGTCCTAACCACTAGACGAAGGGGACAAAACCTTCTAACAAACTAACTTGTATAAGTCGATGAAGTTAAGCAAAATTGAATCTTTAAACCTTTGCTTTAACAAAATAGGCGCACATTCTAATATTTTGTAAACGTATTTGCAAGGCTTTCAGATATTTTTTAAGAGCTAACTATTTATATAATAATAGATATAACATTATAAAATATTATATTTATTTAAGGGGCTTATAATAAATATTTTTGTTTAAATAATCTTCTTGATAAGTAAATAATTTTATTTTTCAATGTCTTATTATTTTTTTATAAGGATTGGCACAACTTCTGCAATATAGATTGTGTAAATAAATTTGGCGAATAATGATGAAATTACATAGCTAACTGCTAGATTGTGGGTTCAAGACCCCATCTCCTTTACCAATGTGGGAGTAGCTCAAAAGGTAGAGCAAGCACAGTAAATATCTCATTATTTCTTGTCGCGAATTTATTTAATTGGTTTGTGATTTTGTTAAGATCCTAAACCAATTAGCAGTTTTGTAGTGAGTGCTTGATGGAATTACACTTGTAATGTCGTTGTCGGGGGTTCGAATCCCTTTCTTTTGCGAACAAAAGGTAGCTCAGTTGGTAGAGCACGAATATTTCATCGCCCCTAGTCACTGCACCCTATAACCTTGGCAAATATTAAGTGGTTTGTAACGTATTAATTAGTAGGAAATAAAGATGGAAAAGAAAACATATAATTTATTAGAAGTTGCCAATGGGAAGCCGATTAAAATGTGGACACAAGGTGTACCTGTGGAAGATGATGCGCGTCAACAACTAATGGATACTGCCAAAATGCCCTTTATTTTTAAACATCTTGCAGTTATGCCAGATGTGCATTTAGGGAAAGGTTCTACGATTGGTAGTGTTATTCCTACAGTTGGCGCTATTATTCCAGCTGCAGTGGGTGTTGATATAGGTTGTGGAATGATTGCTGCACGTACTTCATTGATGGCCAGTGATTTACCAGATAATTTATTGGGGATTAGAACAGCCATTGAAAAGGCTGTACCACATGGAAGAACAACTGGAGGTAATGATAGAGGCGCTTGGTCTAATGCTCCAATTGAAGTGGATAACTCATGGCAGTTTTTAGCTGGTCGATTTAAAGTAATTACAGATAAATACCCTAAACTAGCGGATACTAATAATCGTCTACATTTAGGTACTTTAGGAACAGGTAATCATTTTATTGAAGTCTGCTTAGATGAAGCCGAACATGTATGGTTTATGTTACATAGTGGTTCACGTGGTGTAGGAAACGCTATTGGTAGATTGTTTATTGAATTAGCGCAAGAAGATATGAGAGAACACCTTGCTAATTTGCCCAATAAAGATTTGGCTTATTTAAAAGAAGGAACTAAACATTATGATGATTATGTTGAAGCAGTAAGCTGGGCTCAAGATTTTGCACGCTTAAATCGTGAGTTAATGATGCTAAATGTTATTAAAGCAGTTAGAACGATCATTACTAAACCATTTGAGACACATTTAGAAGCGGTGAACTGTCATCATAATTATGTGCAAAAAGAGCAACACTTTGGGCTAGAGGTATTAGTTACTCGTAAAGGTGCAGTATCTGCTCATAAAGGGCAATTAGGAATTATTCCTGGGTCTATGGGAGCAAAAAGTTATATTGTTCGGGGTTTAGGCAATGAGGAAGCGTTTTGTTCTTGTAGTCATGGCGCAGGACGTACGATGAGCCGAACTAAGGCTAAGAAAATGTTTACAGTCGCTGATCAAATTAAGGCAACTGCCCATGTAGAATGCCGAAAAGATGAAGATGTGATTGATGAAATTCCTATGGCTTATAAAGATATTGATGCTGTGATGGAAGCTCAAAGTGAACTTGTAGAAGTATTGCATACTTTAAAACAAGTCGTTTGTGTTAAAGGATAACTAAACGAGCTTCTAAAATTTGCGCTGTACCTTTAAAGTGGGTTTTATAACCAACTTTTGGGGTACAGTGCAAAAACTAAGGGGATTTCGTTAAATATTACTTATTTAAAATTCTAACGATTTCACGGTTGAAATCAGGTAAATCATCAGGGGTACGACTAGTAACAATAGTATCGTTATCAATTACTACTGATTCATCATGAAAATCAGCCCCAGCATTTTTTAAATCAATCACCACAGGTTTTACTGTGGTCATTTTTTTACCTTTAACAATGCCTGCATTAATCATTAATTGGGGACCATGACAAATTGCAAAAATAGGCTTGTTAGTGCTAGCAAAATCTTTGGTGAAGTTTACAAAGCGATCATCGCCACGTAATGAATCAGGTGAAAAACCACCAGGGATTAATAACGCATCAAACTCTTCTGGTTTAACCTCATCAATAGATTTATCAATGGTCACTTTAGTATCATGTTTACCTGTTACTGTGTTTCCTGCTTGTTTTTCAATAGTTATAATTTTATGACCAGCTGCTCTGATAGCTTCAGCAGGAGAAGTGAATTCTGAATCTTCAAATTCATTAGTAATTAATACGGCTACTTGCTTGCTCATTGTTACCTCCAAAAGAGTAAAATTAAACGGTATATTTACTATTTATTGAGCAATTAGTAGTTAGACACAATGCCACGAAGGTATAAACAACAAAAATCTACAAGGTATATTGTTCATGGTAGTTAAGTTATACCCTAAGGTATGGAGATATAAGACGTTAATTAACTATTATTCGACAAGGTAAGGTAATTACATGATGATATGTAAATGGATATTTAAAAACATGTATTTTTATTTCCAATAGGTATTATTTAACATCAACTTTAATAAATTATATTAGGTCATTTGAGTAATGGTTTTTCTAAAACGAGTCAGTGCAAAAATAAAGAAACCTGTACCTAATGTAATTAGCCATAAAAAAGGTTTCCAAACAGTTTCAAGACCTGCACCACGGTATAAGATGGCTTGACCTAATTCTACAAAATGAGTGGTAGGTGCGATTAACATAATTGTCTGAACCAGTTCTGGCATACTTTCGCGAGGAGTACTACCACCCGATAACATTTGTAATGGTAATAAAATTAACATTAATAACATACCAAACTGTGCCATGCTACGAGCAACTGTTGCCAAGAAAATACCCATGGAGGTGGTAGCAAATAGATGCAGCACAGCACCCCATAAAAATAACCATTTAGAGCCAGTAATAGGTACTTTTAATGCACCCTCTACAATAAGCAGTAATGAGCAAGCAGTAGCGATCAGTACCACTAACCCCATTGACCAAACTTTTGACGTCATAATTTCAAAAGGAGTAACAGGCATGGCAAGCAGATGTTCAATAGTACCATGCTCACGCTCCCTCATAAGGGCTGCACCTGTTAAAATAATCGATAGGGTAGTAACCATATTAATGATTTCTGTAACCGAGCTAAACCATGATTGCGTCAGGTTTGGATTAAAACTAGTATGTACTTCTAAATTAACAGGCAAAATATCGGAACTACGGTAACGCTTAACAAATTCATTCACTTCATCTATAACAATTTGTTGGATATAGCCATTGCCTGTAAATGCTTGACTCATTCTTGTGGCATCAACATTAAGCTGAATAGTAGGAGAATCTCCTTTTAGTACATCTCGTTGAAAGTTTGGTGGGATATTGAGGACAAAGGTATATTTATCTTCATCCATGCCTGGGTCCATTTCGTTTAAAGAAATCTTAGCAGGTTTATTAAAGAGGGGTGGATAGAAAGCACCAATAATTTGTCTAGATAGGGGTGAATCATCCTCATCAACCACCGCTACTGAAGCTAAGTTTAAAGAATCAGGCACAGCTGTAGCTGCTGTATAGATAGAGGCTGTAAAACAATACACAATTAAAATCAGCATTACAGGGTCACGGGCTAACCCCCATAACTCTTTGATACCTAGCCGATAAATGTTAGTAAACTTTTGCATAGATCAGCTTTCCTGTTTTTTCAGTAATAAAATACTAATGCCTAATAACACAGGAATCATGGCCAGTAGCATATTAATTGAAGTATATAAATCTGAAAAAGTCAGTGCTTTGTTAAATATGCCACGGGTAATTAATAGCATGTAGGTAGTAGGGAAGTATTCACCAATTAACCTTCCTCCGCCTTGCAAAGAGGATACTGGATTGATTACGCCAGCAAATTGAATAGCAGGTACTAAAGTTAAAATTACCGTTAAGAAAATAACAGCCACTTGGCTACGGGTTATGGTTGAAGCAAGTAAGCCATAACTAGTGGCTACTATACAATATAGGAATATAGCAAAACAGAGTGTTAAGAAACTGCCTTTAATGGGTACATTAAAGATAGTTAAAGCCATAATTACTAATAGGAAAAAACTTAGCATGGAAAGCAGGATATAGGGTATTTGCTTACCAATTAAAAATTCTACCCGTGACATAGGGGTTACATACAGATTAAGGATTGAGCCTAGTTCTTTTTCACGCACAACTGATAATGCCGAAACCATAGCTGGCAACATCAATAATAGGATAGGAATGACCGCAGGCACCATGGCGGGTAAACTTTTAACATCAGGGTTATAGCGATAACGTGTTTCTATACTGGCATTACTGATGGTATCGTAACCTTGTCGTTCTCTAGCTTGCTCTGCCAGCCAACCTAAATGCAGCCCTTGTACATAACCGCGAATAGTTTCTGCACGCATTGGCATAGCACCATCAATCCATACACCAACCTCTGCTTGATCGCCACGTTCTATTTTTTTTGCAAAGTTAGGTGGAATTTCTACCGCAAGGTTAATATCACCCCTGCGCATGCGTTGATCCATTTCTTGATGGCTAGCAAGTGGTGGTTGTTCTATAAAGTAGCGAGAACCTGCAATATTTAATGTATAGTTTTGACTTAGGCCAGTTTGATCTTGGTCGAGTACCGCAAATCTTAGATTTTCTACGTCCAAAGTAATACCATAACCCATTACTAGCATAAGTATGGCGGCACCTAATAACGCTAGGGTTGCTCTAATAGGGTCACGTCGTAATTCAAGCGATTCGCGCCACATACAACCGATCAGACGGTTTAAACTAAAAACACTGGGAGGTTTATGATTGCTACTCGTTTGTTGAGTTGTAGGTTCTGTAGTAGCAGAGGTTGTTTCTATCTCAGCTGTTGAAGTACCTGCACCTGCATCTAATAGATATTCTATAAAGGCTTGTTCAAGTGTTGCTGCATGGCGTTTTTCCATCAACTTAGCAGGAGTATCGCTATCCAACACTTTTCCTGCATGCATAAGTGACATGCGATCACATCGTTCTGCTTCGTTCATAAAGTGAGTAGTGATAAAGATCGTCACATTATCTTTACGAGATAACTCTACCAATAAATGCCAAAAATTATCACGGGCAATTGGATCCACACCTGAGGTAGGTTCATCCAGAATTAAAATATCAGGATCATGAATAACCGCAACTGCCAACGATAAGCGTTGACGTACACCTAACGGAATATTATCAGGTAAGCTATCTCCTACATTTTCTAGACCAAAGCGCTGCAACATTTCATTGACACGGTTTGGTATTTTATCTTCAGCAACACCAAATAACCGCGCATGTAACACAAGGTTCTGTTCAACTGTAAGTTCGCTATATAAGGAGAATGCTTGCGACATGTAGCCTAAACGTTTACGGGTGTTAAGATCATGGGCATCAATTTCATTACCAAATAACCATGCTTGCCCCTCAGTAGCAGGTAATAATCCTGTTAGCATTTTCATGGTAGTGGATTTGCCACAACCATTGGAGCCTAGGAAACCAAATATTTCTCCTTGGGCAATTCTAAAATTAACATGATCTACCGCTACAAACTTACCAAAACGTTGGGTAAGCCCTTTAGCCTCAATAGCAATGGGGGTGTTTTGATCAATTTGCAAAGGAGGAATAACAACAGGTTTATAGCCTTGTTTTTTTTCTTCTGGCATTAATTCAATAAAGGCTGCTTCTAATGACTCTTGCTGGGTCTTTTGTAATATTTCAGTAGGTGTGCCCGTTGCAAGTATTTTACCAGCATCCATTGCTACTAACCAATCAAAGCGTTCTGCTTCGTCCATATAGGCCGTGGCTACAATAACACTCATTTGTGGTCGTTGCTTACGGATATTATTGATCATATCCCAGAATTGAGCACGGGATAGAGGGTCAACACCTGTGGTAGGTTCATCTAGTATGAGTAAATCTGGATCATGAATTAAGGCAGAACATAAGCCAAGCTTTTGTTTCATACCGCCAGAGAGTTTGCCAGCAGGTCTATCTAAAAAAGGGTAGAGGCCAGTACTTTTGGTAAGCTCGTCAATTCTACGACGACGTTCTGCTGCATTATGACCAAATAAGCGCGCAAAAAATTGTAGGTTCTCTTCAACAGATAATGTTGGGTATAAATTTTTGCCTAATCCTTGTGGCATATAGGCAATACGTGAGCAAACTTGAGTACGATGCTGTTTGCTACGCATATCTCCATTTAGTGCTTCAACAGTGCCTTGTTGAATAACATGGGCACCAGAAATTAAAGATAATAAGCTAGATTTACCCACACCATCTGGGCCAATTAACCCTACCATGCATTGAGCAGGTATATCTAAACTAACATTATCGAGTGCTAATGTTTTGCCATAACGCAGTGAGACATTTGCCACGTGTACGACAGTCTGTGAAAAATCAATAGGGTTGGCCATATTAAGCCCCTAATCTTTATTACACATGGGTACTAAATTAGATAATTCAGCTGGCCATGCCGCTTGTTTATCTAATTTTAACCAAGCGACTCCTGGTACACCTGTTTTAATTTGTTCTAAATAACAGTTTAAAAGTTCTGGTTTAATTTGCGCTTTAACTCGGAACATGAGTTTTTGACGTTCACTTTTTGTTTCTACGGTTTTAGGTGTAAATTGTGCAACACTAGCTACATAGGACACATAAGCAGGGATTGCTAGGTCTGGGAATACATCTAACACCATTCTGACTTCATCACCCAGTCTGACTTTACCTGCTACTGTTTCAGGTAAAAAGAAAGTAAGGTAAACATCATTTAGATCCACTACATTAAGTACCTTTCCGCCTCCCCCTAATACTTCACCGACTTGGGAGATTTTATATTGCACACGGCCATGAACTGTAGCAATTAATGTGCTGTCATTAATATCTGCCTGAATACGATCAATAGTTGCTTGGGCAGCTTTGCTGGCATAGCTGGCGCTAGTAACATTGGCTTCAGCTGCTTGAATAGCTGCTTCTGCTACAGCCACTTGTGCTTCAGCAGCAGTAACTGCAGCTTTTGCACTGTTAACAGAGGCTAGATCGTCATCATATATTTGCGCGGAAACAGCACCACTACGGTGTAAGGGTGTAGAACGTTTAAGCCGTCTATTAGCTAAATCTAGGTCACTTTTACGTTGTAGTACAACAGCTTCAATAGCAGCTTTATCACTCATTTTTAACGCAAGCTGTGCTTTAGCATTTACTTCATTACTAATAGCTTGTTGTAATTGTGCTCTAGCTTCATTAAGTTGCTGTTCTAACACATCGGTTTGCATAATTACTAAAGGTTGTCCTTTTTCGACAAAGTCACCTTCTTGTACTAGTATTTTTTCAATACGTGCAGCCAATTTCGTAGAAACATTAATTTCCGTAGCTTCTATACGACCATTACCATTGACAAAGCCTTCACCAAAATCTTTAGTTGTTAGTTGTGTCCATGCTAGATAACCCACAATTAGAAGGACTACAATGATGATGACTATTAATAACGGTTTTTTTATTTCAGTTTTCATGGTGTAGAGTCTCTATCTATAAAAGATGTTCAACTATTCAAACAGTTGTTAGTGTCGATATGGTTATTTGATCTTTTCTAGCAGAGAAAGTCAATGTATATCATCGTTAATAACAGTACATATCCATAGTAGTTCAGTTATACCTGTAAGAGTCATTACTTCTTAAAAGGGTTAGTCACTAAAGATTAAGAACTGTTGTCCATTAAAGATAAATTTGGCTTTTTCAGTAAGTCCTAATTTTTGATGGGCATGGATAGATTCTATATTGTCCTCTCCTATAAAAAGTAGAGGATGAAACTCAGGCAATAGCTGTTGTAATTTTTGATACATTAATTCAATAACACCTTGGTTGCGAAACTCTTCATCAATACAAACAGGCCCATAAAGGTAGTTATCTGCTGTAATCGGATGAACGGCTAACATAGCTTGAATAATGGGTGGTAAATCTTCTTGGGGAGGTGCAGCAAACACTACGCCTATTACTTTAGAGTCATGGCAAGCAATCACTACAGTAAGTGCTTCATTCACCATTGCAGTGGTCTTTTTTAGTGAAAAATTACTAAATAGGCCGCCATTTTCATTCTGCTCATATTTCTGTAGTAGTTTGGTTATTGCAGGGATATCATTTGTTTCAGCAGTGGTAATTGTAAACATAATGGTAGACTCCTAATTTATTTAAAGAAGCAGCGTACTATATCGTTCAAGAAATAATGACTTAGCCTAGCTATTTTCTTTGGTAATAGTTAACGCGATACTCTTAAAAGGGTGATAAAAGGTATATTAAGGAGAATGAATAGAATAAAACAATAGGACAATTAGCGTAATACCAATTGTCCATCCCTATTAATGTAATGAGGTTTGTTTAGAGGAAGGATTTTTTGTCAATAATTTTGATATAATTAGTTTTACTATAATAAAAGCAAGAATAAACAAGGCAATATGTGAAGCCAGTTGAATGGTAGATGCTTTAATGAGACGGGCATCGCTCCAACCCCAGAACATTAAATACCAATTATAAAGTACAAAAGCACAAATACTACTAAAACAGATTAAAACAGCTAAACGTTTAAAGCCAAAGACTTGTTGTCTATTAAGTACTTTCCAAGCTAATACCAAACTCCACACTAAAGCGCCCACTAATAAGAGTAAGCGCATATCTTGTACCCATGTAATAGCAAAACCATTTTGTCTAACCAGTTTAACAGTAGTTGCTGTTAAACCAAGAAATAGACCAACACCGCCAATAGGGATTAATGCTAAACAAATATGTGTATAGAAAGTTTTTCCTTTATTAGCGATTTTACTGGCAAGATGCATGATTAAACTAAATACAGCACCTAGCCCAATGCCATGGCCAACAATATAAGCAACTACACAAAAACCATCTACCCAGTTAAAGGCATCGTTATTTTCTGGATAATGGGTAAACAACCACCAAGGCGTATTTTGATTAAGTGGCCAGAAGATGTCATGCATTACTAACCATTCTGCAATAGTCTGCTTAGCATAAATAAACCACGGACTTACCGTCCAAGTGAAGGCGCCAATAGCTAAACCGAGAATACCATATAATAAAAGATGGATTAACCACGGATTTGATTCTTCTTGCCCATAATCTACCACTTCCTCATTAACTGAACGGATAGATAGTCTCACCGCATCTCGTTGCCCACTACAGCGACCACAAGCATGGCATGCTGAAGCACCATGCATTCTACGTATATCTATTAAAGGGGCACAGTTAGGTACAGGTAAATGAGGCTGTGGGTTTTCTTGCCAGCGTTTTTCGTCAACTTTGAAATGGACAGGTGCTAACCTTGCAAGTAAAGAAAATACGCCACTAACAGGGCAAAGGTATCTACACCAAACCCGTTTGTTACGCCCGTATAGAAGTCCTATTCCCACTGCGGCTACGGTAGAACCACCTAGAATAAGCAAGGCAGGTTTTGCATAGTCGTAAACACTAATCATTTGTCCATAAAGGGTAGTTAGAGCAAAGGCTATAGCAGGCCAGCCATTCCATTTAAGCCAATTAGGAACACCTTTATTTTTACCATGCTTACTAGCCCATTCAGCTAATGCACCCTCAGGGCAAAAAATACCGCACCATGCTCGACCAAATAATACCATAGAGACTAGTACAAAAGGCCACCAAATACCCCAAAATACAAACTGAGCAAATAGCGAGATGTTGTTTAGTGCCCTTGCTTTATCAGGTGGTAATGACAGAAAAGCAGGAATAGTTAATAGCACAAGATAGAACAGAATAATAAACCATTGTATACCTCGAATAACTCCCCCATAGCGGCGCATAGCATCGCCAAGTTTGGAAAGGGGGGTGACAGGTAAACTACTCATAATATCTGTCCTACAAATTTATTGCTTAATACGGTTATTGTATTGTGTCCATATAATAGCAATAATCCAATAAAGAGGGATTAGAATTATACCTAATAACATAGGTTGTGCACGATAACCCGTTATACTTGCGATGAAACTACCCATAGTGGTGGTGTCTGATAGGATAAAAGAACTATCCCATACAGGATCAAAGAACGTATAGCTCCACTCAGGGGCATCAGCATTGGCAAGCATATCAATGATAAGACCACTTGATTTATCTAAGGCTGACATTAATAAAGCACCACCTAACAATAATAAGATAACGGCACTCACATTAAAAAATACCCGCCATGAGATAATATGGCTGGTAAGCTGCAATAACATAAAGGTTGCATAGCCTAAGATAAAGCCTGCAATACTGCCTAATGTCAGTAACCAGAATGCTGTACCTTGTGCAGCAGCAAAATTGCTATAAAGGAAAATAACAATTTCAGAGCCTTCACGGGCAATTGCTAACATGGCTAGCAGTAAAATGCCAATGCCACCACGCTGAGCAAAACTTTGTGCTGCCTCTGTTTCTAAGTTCTTTTTCATTGCACGGCCATTCTTCTGCATCCAAATTACCATCTGAAAAATCAGAATACTGGCTACGGCCATCATAATAACTTGAAACCAATCACCACCTGTACCAGAAAACCATTCGCCTGCTAAAGTAAAGCCAACCGCTAATGCACAGGCAAATAAGATACCTAATGCTGTGCCTATCCATAGCATTTTTTTAGTATGACCAGAATTTGCTTGATGGTTAATCCAAGCATATAAAATTCCTATTACTAGTAATGCTTCAACGCTTTCTCGCCAAACAATAAATAGAGCTTGCCACATTTTAAATTGTAACTCCTAGCAGAATAGGTTATTTAACATTGATGGTGAAACCAGCCATATCCAGATGAAATTCATCTATAAAATGATAAGAACCTGGTTTTAACGGATGAATAACCACAAAAGAGCTAACGCCTGCAGCTAATACTTTTTCTACACGCATTGATAAGTTTTCAAACTCAGCAGGGCCACTACCAATATTTTTGATAATAATTTTAAAACGTTGTTTAGCAGGTACTTCAATTGAGCTTGGGGAAAAGACACCATCTTTAATAGTTATTTCATAGGTGGGTAATGGTGCAGCTATAGCAGTAACAGTGATAAACAATAAGGCAATAAGGGTAAGAAATTTTCTAGTTAACATAGCTTGTCTCACAAAATTTGAAACGCAAAAAGCCAATCAAGTGAGTGATTGGCTTTTACTTAAAGAAAACTTTAAGATAAATATAGAGTTACTAATAACCACCTTTTTTGCCTATACCTGCATAAACAAAATCATAACTTGTTTCACACTTTTCAAACCAAGGTGCTACGCCCGTTTCTTTATCGGTGTGACGGCCAAACATGCTATTTTTACCTGGAGGTAAGATAGTAAATTTTAAATTGTATTTGCCAGGGCCTAATAATTTAACATTATCACCATAATGTGGACCGTCATTAGCAACCATAGGGTGGAAAGTACCTTCTACTTTTTCAGTACTGCCTACTTTAGTTAATACAAAATTAACTTGTAAGTAAGGAATCCAACTACCTTCTTGGAAACCATTTTGGTTATCTTCCAATGCGGTTATGTCTGCTTCTAAATGAACATCTGAATCTTTGGCAGGACGCATCATTCCTGGAGGATCCATTTCAATGGGTTGTAAATAAACAGCCGCAATTTCCATTCCACCACATTGCTGTGGTTTACCAACAGGGTATTCCTTAGCCATGCTGATAGAAGTAGTACAAAGTAAAATAGCGGGTAGAATAAATAAAGAACGCATAAATATCTCCATATATTAAACTCAAATAACAAGCGAGTTAAATAATAAGTTAGGTACTACATAAAGCATGAAAATTTAGATATTACTTATTTGCTAATAGTAATCATTATTAAATAGATTGGCAATAGCATTATTAAACCTTTAATGCAAAAAATCATAATTTAGTTTTATAGAAGGGAGATAAATGAATCATTGCTGAAATATTTTGATAAATATCACAAAATATTATCTTTCGAGCATTAGCTAGGCTAACAAATATTTGCTGAAAAATATAACAATGTTATCATTTAGCCAGCTATATTATTAGTAATCTTAATTGGAGCTTAAATTTTGATATACTTTTTAGCTCAAGGACTGTACATAATGTAGTTATAATGGTAGGATTTTGCTACCGTTATTATTTGCGGAACTGTATTTCAATTGGAATAAAATTCTAAAATTCGTATGAAAGGAAAAAATATGCTTAAGTCTATTAAATTTGCTGCATTAGCAGGTGCTGTAGTAGTTGCTGCTGGTTGCCATAGCTTTAACACTAACAAACCAAGTGCTACTTTAAGCCCACGTTTAGTTACTAATGAATTACGTGCTGACATCAAAGTTGGTGAGAAAGTAACTGGTGAGTCTAGCTTAAACGTTTTATTCGGTTTCATCGCTTTTGGTGGCGACAGCAATTTTGCTGATGGCGTAGGTTATGATGGCATTACTGGTGGTGGTTTATTACCTGCTAACCCATTAGACAAAACTCCACAAGTTCAATCAGCTGCTGCTTACAATGCATTAGCTCCAGTTAATGGTGATGTATTAATCTCTCCACGTTACGAAGTAACTGTAGATGATTTCTTTGTATTCAAAACAATTCACGTTAAAGTAACTGGTTACAAAGGTACTGTAAACAGCATTACTAGCACAAACAACTACAATGTTTGCTGCACAGTTGGTAATTAATTCTTAATTGAATTAATTAAAAGCCAGCAGTTTTACTGCTGGCTTTTTTTTGTCTTTAATTTACGCATAATAATAAACAATTAAACGATTTAGAAATTCTATAGATAGAACTAAGTGCTATAAAAAAAGTATTTTTTATAATGTATAATTTAAAAAGGAAAGGTATATATTGTTGTTGGTAAGACGAGGTTGTATTAGAAATGGTTTTAAGAATTTGTATTTTGGAAACAGACTTTATTCGGCCTGAGCTAGTGGCAGAGTATCATGGTTATGGTGCGATGTTTGAGAAAATGTTTTCTACGCAACCTATTGCTGTTGAATGTAAAGTATACAATGTTGTTAATGGGGATTACCCAAGTGCAGATGAACAATGGGATGCTTATCTAATTACGGGTAGTAAAGCGGATTCTTTTGCTAATGATCCTTGGATAGAAACATTAAAAGTTTATGTGAAAAATTTATTTGATCAAGGAAAGATTTTATTGGGCGTATGCTTTGGCCATCAATTACTGGCATTAGTATTCGGTGGTAAGGTAGAGCGTGCTATACAAGGCTGGGGAGTAGGCTCTCACCATTACGATGTCAACCATAAAGCTGATTGGATGACACCTGCATTAGATAAATTGACGTTATTAATCAGTCATCAAGATCAAGTAACCTTATTACCAGAATCCGCTACATTAGTTGCAAAGAGTGATTTTTGTCCAAATGCTGCATTTACTATAGGAAAGCAGGTTTTATGTTTTCAAGGGCATCCTGAGTTTGTTGTAAATTATGCCAAAGCTATATTTGATAGTAGAGAAGAGCAATTAGGGAAAGAGTTATATGCTAAAGCTATCAGTAGCTTATCTGCAGAACATCAAGGTGTTGTGGTAGCAGAATGGATGGCAAGGTTTGTACAAGAAGGGTTAACTCAACAAAATAGTGCATTAGAACAAAGATAAAAAAAGGGGATTAACTAATCCCCTTCTAAAAATATTAAACAACATTTTTCTCACGAAAAAATTCAATGTAATCTTTATCTGTTTTCATAATGTGATTAGTTAGCCAATTTTTAAGTAACTCTAATGTTTCAATACTAGCCACACTGTCATCACCAGCTTCATGTCTCTCTAAAAGACTATATACTTTATGAGTAAACATATTGTGTTGTTTAACATGGCTAGTTGTTTCAGGATAGTCCAAATTAGCAAACAATGTTTCTTCAGCAATAAAATGGTTAATGGTATAGTCCACTAATTGCTCTAAAATATTACCAATTTCTGCAGAGTCGATTTGGCCATCATTGCTCATTGATTCATAAAGTTTATTGGTAAGATCTACCAACCACTTGTGTTGCTCATCAATCTGAGGAATACCAGTTTCTAACTCTTTCGTCCACGGCATAAAAGTCACGTTAATCAATCTCCTCTGGGTTTTATTATTGATAGGCTAATTATTTAAATCATTATACTCCACAAATTTCGCTTAGAACATGATTTTAAATTGTGAGTTTGTTGATAAAAAACAATCAATTGATAACATAAGGAGGAGCTAGAAACGCTAGCTCCCTATAAATTTAATATCAAAAACCTATTTTTTACTATTTGCTTGAATGGCAGTGAGCGCAATAGTGAATACAATATCCTCTACTAAAGCACCTCTGGATAAATCATTAACAGGTTTTCTTAAGCCTTGTAACATTGGGCCAACACTAATTACTTGCGCACTACGTTGTACTGCTTTATAAGTAGTATTACCTGTATTTAAATCTGGGAAAATAAATACGGTGGCTTTACCTGCAACTAGGCTATCAGGTGCTTTTTGCTTACCGACACTTTCAATGGCTGCCGCATCGTATTGCAGTGGACCATCAATCAATAAATCAGGGCGTTTCTGTTTGGCAAGCTCAGTAGCTAGCCTAACTTTTTCCACATCTTCACCACCTCCAGAAGAACCTGTAGAATAACTGATCATGGCAACCCGTGGAGTGATACCAAAAGCGGCAGCTGATTCGGCACTTTGAATAGCAATATCAGCTAGCTGTTCAGCGCTAGGGTCAGGGTTGATAGCACAATCACCATAGACTAAGACTTGGTCAGGTAAAAGCATAAAGAATACAGAAGATACTAAATTGTATTCAGGAGATGTTTTAATCAATTGTAACGCAGGGCGTACTGTATTAGCTGTGGTATTAACAGCGCCTGATACTAATCCGTCTACGTCATCAGTAGCAAGCATCATAGTACCTAATACAACGGAATCACCTAGCGATTGTTCAGCAATTAAAGGGGTCATACCTTTATTTTTACGTAATTCTACTAAAGGTGCTACATAGTTTTGGCGGATACTATCAGGATCAATAATCTCTAAGCTATCAGGTAATTGTAAGCCTAAGCCTTTCGCTACATTATTAACTTCTTCAGGTTTTGCTAAAAGTACACAACGTGCAATGTTACGTTGGTGACAGATAATTGCAGCTTGAATAGTTCTTGGCTCATTGCCTTCAGGTAAAACAATGCGCTTATTGGCTTCTTGCGCGCGTTTAACCAATTGATAACGAAAAGCGGGTGGTGATAAACGAGCTTCTTGAATAACACCACAACGTTGAAATAACCATTCTTCATCTAACTGTTCAGCAATAAATTCAGTTACTTGCTTAGCACGATCTTGGTCGTCTACAGCAATACTTTTATCTATATGTGATAAGTTAGTGGCAGTATCATAGGAACCTGTTTTAACAGAAAGAACAGGTAAGCCACCTTCTAATGCTGCTTTACAAAGGGTCATAATCCGTTTATCAGGTTCAAAGTTACTACATAGTATTAAACCTGCCAGTGGAATACCGTTCATGGCCGCTAAACTGGTTGCCATGATAATATCATCACGATCACCAGGCGTAACAATCAAAACACCAGGTTCAAACAGTGGGATAGTATCAGGTACAGCTCTGGCACAAAGCACAATTTTGTGAACACGACGTGTATCAAGTTCGCCTTTATTGATTATTTGGGCATTAAGCTGTTTAGCTATATCTTGTAAACGTGGTGCATTTAATTCTTCACGCCAAGGATTACAGCCTAATATTTTAAAGTCGTCTTTAAATAGCTGTGGTGCAGCGTTTTGTAAATGCTCTTTAAATGCATCAGGGCCTTCAAGCGCTTTAATTTTATTAAGTATTACACCTATTAGTTTTTTGTTACGTGGACCACCAAAGGCATGGGCTTGAATTTCGATAGCATCAATAAACTCTTCTGTAGTTTCATGCTCTTCTTCAGGAGCCGCCACCATAATAATATCTGCATTCAAACTTTTAGCCAGTGCTGCATTAATAAATGTAGCATAGTTTGATTGCAGAGTAGGTACCATGCCTTCGATTACTATCACATCTTTATCAATAGAGGCTTGCTGAAATAGATTAATAGCATCTTCTAACAGTATATCTAATTGATCATTACTTAAACGCTGTTCAACATAATTTCTTGAAAGGGGCTTAGGTGACTTTATACCAACTGTTTTTTCAATTAGTTCAGAAGAGTAATCTGGTAACTGTTCTCTATCATGATGTTGGGCAATTGGTTTACAAAAACCAACTTTTAATCCTTTATTTTCTAGTGCTCGAATAAGGCCTAAGCTAATAGAAGTAAGACCAACACCAAAATTTGTAGAAGTTACAAAAAAAGCATGCATATATAATCTATCCTATTATTACTTATCTTCTACAAATAAAAGCGTATCCAATGCTATTTGACGTTCTTCATTGGTCGGCATAACAATGATACGTGGTGTATTTGGTTGGCTAATTAAGCCCGCTTTACCACGCACAAATTTAGCATTAGCTTCGCTTTCAATTGCAAAACCTAATAATTTTAACCAAGATACAGTACGCGCTCTAATTAATGGTGAGTTTTCACCAATACCACCTGTAAAAATAAGACCATCAATACAGGGTAAAGCACAAGCCATGCTAGCCAATGATTTAGCTAAGCGATAGCAGAAAACTTCAATTGCCATCGTAGCGCCTTTATGGCCACGGCTTCTAGCTTCTTCTAAAGAACGCATATCATTAGAAAGCCCCGATAAGCCTAATAAACCACTTTGTTTAGTAAGTAGATTATCAACTTCATCAACAGTCATATTTAAGATACGTACTAAGTGACCATGTAAACCAGGATCTACATCACCACTGCGGGTACCCATGCATACACCTTCTTGAGGGGTTAGCCCCATACTGGTATCTAAGCTTTGTCCATTAGCAATAGCACAAGTAGAACAACCATTACCTAAATGGGCTGACAGCCAATAACTATCGCCTGCGTTTAAATCACAAAAATCAGCTGCTTGCTGACTTACATAACGATGGCTGGTGCCATGGAAACCATAACGACGGATATTATGTTTAGTATAATATTCTTCGGGTATACAATAGCGGAAAGCATGATCTGGCATTGTTTGGTGGAATGCTGTATCAAATACCACTACTTGTAATAAATCAGGATATACCTCTAATGCAGCACGCATACCTTGTAAGGCAGGTGGGTTATGTAATGGTGCTAGGGGAGATATACGTTCTATTTCAGAAATAACTTGTGGCGTAATTTTGTGAGGTGCAGTGAAATGTCTACCACCATGTACCACCCGATGCCCAATACCATCTAACTCACCTTGGCAAACCTCTTGTACACGGGGCATAATTTGTGAAAGGGCTGTTTTGTGATCACCGTTAGGGATCATTAAACTGTTTTTGTCACTACCTGTCTTCCAAGTAACAATAGCTTCAGGTGTATTTAAACGTTCTGCTAAACCTGAAATAGCAAATTCGCTTTGTTTAGGGTTTACTAAAGCAAATTTTAGAGAAGAACTACCACAATTAATGACTAAAATATTACGCGAGGTCATACATTTTTACCTGTTGTTTATACAATAATTAAAACGGGTCACATTATAGTTGATGTGGGTAAATTAAGTAACTTTAAATAAGATTGTTTAGTAGTTATATTGATTAGTGTAAAAAAAACTTCAATTGTTCATTAGTTTTATGGCTTTATTTTCAATTGAATAGTTAATTGCCATTAAAAAATATTAAATCATTAAATATCATGGCATTAGGGTTTTATTTGAATTTTTATTAGAAAGCAAAATACTTATATATATACAATTTTAACTATTTTTTAGTCGATATCTTTAACTAAGCAATGTAAGATTAACGTTTATTTTAAATTTTGAAAAGAAAGGCCAATAGACCATGCAAATTGAACCTAAAAAAGCAGTATATATTGAATACACATTAACTAACGATGCAGGTGATGTTTTAGATAGTTCAGAAGGACATCCACCGCTAGCTTACTTGCATGGTTTTAATAATATTATCCCAGGTTTAGAAAGTGCCCTTGTAGGAAAAAAAGCAGGCGATGAATTGGATGTACAAGTTGAACCTGAAGATGGCTATGGCGAATATTCTGTTGATTTAGTGGCGGTAGTACCTCGTAGTGCTTTCCAAGGTGTTGAGCAATTAGAGCCAGGTATGCAGTTCCATGCATCAGCTCCAGATGGTGGTATGCAAGTAGTTGTTATACGTGATATTGAAGGTGACGATGTAACGGTAGATGGTAATCACCCACTAGCAGGCCAACGTTTAAACTTTAAAGTTAAAGTAGCAGATGTACGTGAAGCTACTGCTGAAGAGTTAGAACATGGTCATATTCATGGTGAAGGCGGTCATCAGCACTAATTATAGTTATTAATCTGCATTTTTATACATCGTTAAATGACTTTGCTGTACTAGTTGTAGTAACTTCAGTCATTTGCCTCGTTTAAAATTGTATTGCAACAGCTATATGTATAATAAAGGTAGGATTATTTCCTACCTTATTTTATTCAGTCACTAATTTTGTAGTGGTTGCTTGTTTCTGTAAACCAGCCCAAATCACTGCTAAGATAATCACTAAACCACCAATAATTGTTCTAATGGTCGGTTGCTCACTAAATAATATCCATGCCCCAACAATAGCATAGACAGGTTCTAAGGCAATAATGATTGAAGCTGTTTTGGCATTAATAGCGGTTAGGCTGCTGATAAAAAGATAATAAGATAGCCCTGTACACAATAATCCTAAACATGCAATCCATAACCAATCCATTTGTGAGACAGCAGGTAAGCTAGTCACCGTAAAAGGAAATAAGATTACAAATACAACCAGACATTGCCACCAACAAATTTGCACACCTGTTGTGAGTTTTAGCGTGTAGCGATTAATAACAACACTTGCACCATAAAGAATACCTGAAATTGTTCCCCAAATAAGTCCCATGGTACCACCATCACTTAAATCAAAAGAGGGTGTAACCATAATAAGACCAGCAGAAACACAAAACAGTAAACAATATTCTACTTTGGTGATTTTGTCTTTAAAAAACAACATTTCAAATAAAGCTACACAAGCAGGAAAACAAGCAAAACCTAAAGTAGCCATTGCCACATTGCCTACTTTAATGGCATAGAAAAAGGTAACCCAATGGGCGGCTAATAAAATACCTGCCACCACTAGACTATAAAAAGCTTTTAATGGAATACGCCAAGGTATATAACGGAAATGCAAGCTAAGTAATGTCATGGCAAAAATAGCAAAAATAGAGCGACCCATACTAATAACAAATGAGTCGCTGGCAATAAGATTGCCAAAAATGCCAGACACACCAAATAAAATGGCAGCGATATGCATTTGAATTAAAGCAGTTTGTTTAGTCATTATATAAATTATTGTGCATTAAGTGCTTGACCGTTAACACCTATACTATCAGGGCCTAAAAGGTAAAGATAAACAGGCATTATTTGTTCTGGTAGTGGATTATCAGTTACAGTTTCCTGTGGATAAACATGGGCACGCATCGCTGTTCTAGTTGCACCAGGATTAACACTATTTGTTCTAATTGTAGTATCTTTTAATTCCTCTGCCACGCATTGCATAAGCCCTTCTATAGCAAATTTGGAACTAGCATAAGCACTCCATAGCGCACGTCCTTTACGACCAACAGCGCTTGAGGTAAAAATGATAGAAGCATCAGGTGCTTTTTGTAAAAGAGGAAGTAAATATTTAGTTAATGCAAAAGTGGCATTTACATTAACTTCCATAATTTGTTGAAACTCTTCAATAGATAGCGCTGTAAATGGTTTTAAGTCAGCGGCAATAGCAGCATTATTAACTAAGCCATCTAATTGATTGACTTGATCAGCTAGTTGCTTAGCTAACTGCATATAATCTTGCTCTTTAGCTGTAGCTAGATCAAAGGGAATAATAATAGGCGATAAATAACCTTGTTCTATTATTTGTTTACTCACTGCATCCAATTTACTGGCTGTTCTTGCCAGTAATATAACCTTTGCTCCCAGTGCTGCACAATTTAATGCAAGAGCCTTTCCTATACCTTGTCCAGCACCAGTGATAACAATAGTACGATTTGCTAATAATGATGGACGAGCAGTATAAGAATACATATAAGACCTACCAGAGTTGTAAAAAATTATTTTTGTCTTGTAAATTAAAAAGCAAAGACTAGGTTACTCTTTGTCTTTTTTTTCCATTTCATCCCATTTAACATTACGTTCGCGAATACGCTTTTTTTGTTCTTCAGTGAGTTGAATTTTTTTGTTTGATTTTAACAAAGAAAATAGTGGACTAATTATAGCAGAAAGGGCTAAAAAGAGAATTATCCAACCATACCAAGGCATATTTCTAGATCCAATATTACATTAATGAATTATTAGTATAATTTATTTAATAGCTAATAGATAATACAATATTAAGTTAATGGTAATAGGTAACAATTAGTGTAATAATGGTGAAATTGATTAAAAAACGTACGCTATTTATTATTGGATTTTGGGTTATTTTTGTTGTGCTATTTATTGCTAGCCATAAAATATTATCCCAGGTTATTTTGCACTATCAAAAACGCCCGGCATTAGAAACACAACAAGCTTACCAATTAATTAAACAATATCAGCAGCCACTTATCAGCTTTTATCAAAAATATAAACGTTGTCCCACCATGGCAGATAAACAACAGCTTATTGCTCAGGTAGAAGCCCACGAATATGTTAAAACTATCCGTTTTTTAGCAGATGAACAGTCTAATACCTGTTTTATTACTGCTGTTATGCGTAGTGACACACCAAGCAAAGATGTAAAAAATGGTTTAATTGCAATTACTTATGATGTACATCAAATGCCACAACAAGACTGGCCTTGTTATACTAATATCACCAATATTTATACTGTTGAAGCTTGCCGTAATAATCCCTTGCCTGAAAATTTACAACGTGTCCTCACTGAATATACTAGGAGCATACAATGATTAAAAAATATGACCGCTTAGACGAGGCCAGTAAAGCCAGTGATATGGGGAATTATAAAAAAGCTTATCGTTTATTTAGTGAGTTAGCTAATGAAGGCAATGTTCATGCAATGAATGCGTTAGCCATGATGTACCACAATGGTGAGTATGTTAGAAAACAATATAAAAAATCCATTTACTGGGATTTAGAAGCGATCAAGCAAGGTGAAAATACAACTAATTTAGCCATTACCTATCGTCAATTAGGCGATATGCAACGCTATAAATATTATTTAGAAAAAGCGATGGCGCAAGGGGATGATAGTGCTGCATTTAACTTAGCAAAGTTATACAGTGTATCCACTCAAGAACGTTTACAAGTGCAATCGTTATTACTATTGGTAGTAACCCGTGATAATACTTATCAGGATGAAATTGAACAGGCACAAAAAATTTTAAACAATTTGGAAAAAGAAGAAAAATTAGAAAGTTTTGCGGGTTTATTTAAATCCGTTAAGCCTGTGGTTAAGAAAATAAAATACCCCACTAATTATCAACAGGACTCAAAAAAAGTAATAAAGCAATTAGCTAAAGTAACTGAATGTCTAGATCGCCAAAAATATAAAAAAGCGCGCAAGTTGCTTGAGCAATTAGCGGCTGATGGTTGTGCTAAAGCGATGGATATTTTAGGTGGTATTTATCTTTATGGGATAGGGGTGGTTGTCAATATTACAGATGCTATCAAATGGTATGTGAGGGCGATAGAAAGTGGCTGTTTTACAAGCAATCTTAACCTTGCTATTGCTTATCGCCATACCCATGATATTTTGCGCTACAAGCATTATTTAGAGTTGGCTTTGGCAAAAGGTGATGATAATGCAGCCTTATTACTTGCTCAACTTTATAGTATTTCTGAGCGTGAGAGCGAACGGGTAGAGGCTCTACTAGAACAGGTTGTAGCGAGTGATAAAGTTAATGCAGATGCAATTTATCAAGCAGAGATGATGTTGAAAAACCTATTGAGTCCATTCAATAAGATAAAGCAACCACTGATTTAATATTTTGTGAGAATAATAACTCGCATATTATTCGATAATCATGACTAACTGATGTATAGTATAAGGTTGATATTTCACTTTAGCTGTTACTAGTACTGAACCTAATTCATGACCTCCAAAATACTCCATCTTGCTGCTGTTAAATCTTTTACTCGCCAGTTAATTGAAAGAAGTACTGAGGGTTGCTTGGTGCAAGATTTTTATGTGTCAGGTGAAAAACGTACAGATCCTTTTTTAATCATGGGTAACAAATCTGTTATTCCAGTTAGTTTTGATTATGAGTTATTGCCTATAGATGGACTGCTAACCCTTTATTATAAAACAGGTGCGAAAGAACAACAGGTTAATTACCAAGCTGGCAAGCGTAATGGTCAGTGGAATAGTTGGTATATCCATGGTCAAAAGGCTGGCGAAGGATATTTTTTAGATAACCATAAACAAGGTTGTTGGCGAAAATATTGGCCTGATGATGAGAACTCCTATATTGAATCACATTACCAGGAAGGTTGGCTACATGGTGAGCATAAAGTAATTGATGAAGGTCGATTAGTACTTGAGGGTGCTTTAGAGCAAGGTATGCGTGCAGGTGTCTGGTCATCTTATTACGAGAATGGTCAGAAATCTACGGAAAAGCATTATCAAAAAGGATTAGAAGAGGGCATATTTATTACGTGGTATGAAACAGGTAATAAATGCATTGAAGGCTATTTTCATGAGGGTGAGCGTGAAGGTTGGTGGGTTACTTATTACGAAAATGGCCAAAAAGAACAACAACAATGCTATGTGCGAGATATTTCCCAAGGTGTGTATCAAGCGTGGTATGAAGATGGTGAAAAACAAACTGAAGGTTATTATCAACAAGGAGAACGTCATGGTGCTTGGCGCAGTTGGTACAGGAACGGGAAGTTAAAAACAGAAGATCATTATGATGCGGGTGTTAAGCATGGCTTTTGTCAATCTTGTCACCCTTTAACAGAGCAACGTGTTGCTGTTTATTTTGATGAAGGAACACCTGTAGAAGATATTGTTTGGTTAGAGTGGCATGAAAATGGCAAAATTGCCTTAGAAGCTCCTTATGTTGATGGCCTTGAAGAGGGTTATTGGCGGCTTTGGTACGACAATGGTCAGAAAGATCAGATAATTCCTTACCACGAAGGGTGTTTTCATGGTCGTGGAGCATGCTGGTACAAAAATGGCCAAAAGGAAAGAGAAGGCCAATATTATCAAGACAGCTTAAATGGTTCAGTTCAATATTGGTATGAAAACGGTCAACTTAAAACCCAATTGACTTATGAGCATGGCATAGAAAAAGGCCCATGCTTGGAGTGGTATGAGTCAGGACAACAAGAAAAAGAATGCTTTTATAAGCAGGGTAAGTTAACAGGTAGTTATACAAGTTGGCATGAAAATGGTGCTAAATCAGTACAAGGCAGTTATTCACAAGGATTGCAAATAGGCTTTTGGCAATATTATTTAGAAGACGGCCGTCTTTATGATGAAATACTGTACGAACAAGGTGTATCCAGTACAGGTGTTGATCGTGTTTTTGAAACAAGCTAATTAATAAATATTCTCTTGCAAATAGCCCTTAATTGTTAGACTTAATGATAGTACCTCTGGCTAGTATTAGTCTTTACTATATTTAAAAGTTATAACTTATAAGATTTTGTTGTAGTTAACTTTATTGAGTTGTCTTAAAGAAATCTACCTAAAAATCGTATTAATAGCCTAATAGATATAAGTAAAAAAGTGTGAAATTTATTCATACTCTAAAATTAAGAGGAGATTTACCATGTCGCAAGATAGAGAATATTTTCAGTTTACTTCAACAGAAGAATTACGTGCCAACGCTAGAAAAAATATTGAAGATGGTGCAGTTACTGAATCCTATACATTAGACCGTAAAAAAGTTATTGAACTGTTAAATGCTGCTTTAGCTACCGAATGGGTATGTATTTTACGTTACTATCGCCATTATTATATGGCTGCAGGTATGCTTGCAGATGCAGTTAAAGGTGAGTTTCTTGAACATGCTAAGCAAGAGCAAGAACACGCTGATATGCTATCTGAGCGTATCGTACAATTAGGTGGTGAGCCTGATTTAAATCCAGATACTTTAACTAAACGTTCACACGCAGAATATCAAGAGGGTGTAACCTTAAAAGATATGGTTAAAGAAAATCTAATTGCGGAACGGATAGCTGTTGATAGTTATAGAGAGATGATTAACTATATTGGTAATGCTGATACTACTACAAAACGTATTCTTGAAAGTATTCTAGAGCAAGAAGAGGAGCATGCGGATGAGTTCTCAGATATGCTAGAAGGTTGGATTGGTGAGAAGTAATTAACTCTCTGTTATTTAACACGATTTAAATATTAACAAATTAAATCGTGTTAAAAGGGTGGATAAGTATTACTTATTTTAAGAATAATGTAATTATTAGTTTTCATTGATGTGAGCTTTTTCAGTAAAACCCTACCCATGCAGGTATAGCTGTTTTACACAGTTTTGTACAAATTTGACAAAAATAAATTAACTATCTATGGTAGCAACAAGGTAAGTTGATAAAGATAAACAGGGATTTTTATGAGAAAAATAATTTATTTTCTAATAGTTTGCTGTATGCCTATTTTAGCACTAGCTAATAATCAGCACGTATGTAAGCCTCCCATTAATAAACAAACATTAACCTATCAAAAAAGCACTAACACTCCCGTTTTTTTTGCGGGGTTTATTATTGAGCTTCCACCACCTAAAGATATAGGTTATTTCAACGATAATTTAATTTTTAAGTATGAACAAGATAAAACCATATACCTAACATTTTCTACCAATATGCTAATTGATGGGCGTGAGGCAGATTATGATCCTGTAGTGGTTTTTAAAGAGGCTTTTGGAATATTGCCAAAGCAAGCGAAAAACAACAGTGAAATTAACGCTATTATTAGGTTACAGCGTTTATGTGAGAATGAGTTAATTAGTTATCAAATTAATAATATTGATTACGATGTGATTAGAACTAAGTACCACAATTCTTTTAGTGATAAAAGTACTATTGATACCTTTATATTGGGTGAACCAAAAGAAGTTTATATGATAGGTTTTAAAGGGTTCACCAATAAGGAAATAGATCAACTATTATCAACAATACATAAAAAAAATAAAAAATAAGGGACATTATTTATGGACGAAAGTATGCGCGATGATGTTAGGCAAACCTTGGTTAATCTTTATGGTTACCATGTTGTAAAAAATTGGCAGATTAATGAAGCGGTTGCAAATGTGCTATTGGAATATATAGCTGAAGTTGGTGATTGTAATAATGCAATGGCTTGGGTTCCTCGCCCTTTGGCACCAGGGAAGAAACCGCTAACTGAGTTAGGCAAATATGCAGCAGGTAAACTATTTAAATCTACTGCTGATAGTACACCTGGTTGTATGAATCAAGCAAAGAATACATATCGTCGTAGATTTGATGATGCTAGTAGTAGCTATTAAGAAATTTATAATCTGTTTATAGCTCTTTTTTCAGACAAATAAACGGTTAGTAAGAATAAGTTATAATATATTAGCCATTTAAACTACGTTTAACTTCGATAATATTAGGTAACTGAGAAATACGGCTTAATAGTCTACCCAATGCATCTAAACCAGTAATCTCAATGGTTAATCTCATAGAGGCGGTATTATCTTCTTTATTTGATAACGTATTGACTGCCAGTGCATTAATTTTTTCATTTAATAATAATTGTGATATATCACGTAATAAACCTGAACGATCATAGGCTTTGATTTGAACATCCACAGGGTAGGTCTTAGCGGGTACAGGACCCCAATCTACTTGGATCATGCGTTCAGGTTCACGACTGGCTAGTTGTAGAGCATTAGGGCAGTCTTGACGATGGATAGTTACACCACGCCCTACGGTAATATAACCAATAACGGCATCACCAGGTAGAGGATGGCAACAGTTAGCCATCTGAGTCATCAGATTACCCACACCTTGAATTTGAATTTCGCCAGGGTTATTACCAATCTTGCTAGGGCGACGTTGAATCAATTCCAGTTGTTCAACTTCATTACTGGTAGGCTCTATTAATTGATGGGCAAGGTTTACGATATGGGCTAAACGTAAATCACCAGCACCAAGTCCAGCAAAAAGGTCTTCAGCATTTCTTACATTCGCTTTTTCTGCCAGTTTTTCAAAATTAACATGGTGTAAGGCTAGCCGTGATAATTCACGTTCAATCATGCTCTTACCCGCAGCAACGTTTTGATCACGGTCTTGTAGTTTAAACCAGTGAATAATTTTGGCACGTGCTTTAGAAGTGTTGATATAGCCTAAGTTAGGATTTAACCAGTCACGACTAGGGCCCCCTTCTTTACTGGTTATAATTTCAACTTGTTCACCTGTTTTAAGATTGTAGTTAAGCGGTACGATACGACCATCTATTTTAGCTCCTCGGCAACGATGTCCTACTTCGGTATGCACACGATAAGCAAAATCTAACGGAGTAGCGCCTTTCGGTAGATCAACTGCATGGCCCTCAGGGGTAAAGACATAGACGCGATCAGGTTCAGTATCCAACCTTAATTGGTCTGCAATTCCCATAAAGTCGCCAAGTTCTTCTTGCCACTCTAAAACTTGACGTAACCATGCAATCTTTTCCTCATAATGATCAGATTTGCTTTTAACATCAGTTCCTTTATAACGCCAATGGGCACAAACCCCTAACTCAGCTTCTTCATGCATGGTTTGGGTACGGATTTGTACTTCTAGCACTTTTCCTTCAGGACCAATTACTGCTGTATGTAATGAACGATAGCCATTTTCTTTTGGGTTGGCTATATAGTCATCAAATTCTTTAGGAATATGACGCCATAAGGTATGTACAATCCCTAAGGTGGTGTAACAGTCGGCTAATTCAGGTACTAATACTCGTACTGCACGCACATCATAAATTTGGCTAAATTTTAACCCTTTACGCTGCATTTTTCGCCAAATTGAGTAGATATGTTTAGCTCTACCACTGATATCAGCTTTGATATTGGCTTCTTCCAGTTTTTCACGAAGTTGCTGCATAACATCAGCGATATATTGTTCGCGATCTAAACGACGCTCATGTAGTAGGGTAGCGATTTGTTTATATTGCTCTGGCTCTAAATAACGGAATGAAAGGTCTTCCAATTCCCATTTAATATGACCAATGCCTAAACGGTGAGCAAGAGGAGCATAAATATCAGCCACTTCACGGGCAACTTTTATTTTACGTGCATTATCAGCATTTTTTACCGCACGAATGGCACAAGTACGTTCTGCCAGTTTTATAAGAGCTACTCGCACATCATCAATCATTGCCACAAGCATTTTGCGTAGGTTTTCTACTTGTGTTTGTGGGCTTAGCATATCAGATTCTACGGGGTTGTTAGCAAAGCTAATAGCAGCCATGCGTAGCACACCCTCAATCAATTTAGCAACAGTTACACCAAACTTTTCTTGTACTTGTTCTAAGGTAATATAATTTTCACGTACTGCACGATAGATAATAGCGGCGGTTAATGTTTCTTGGTCAAGGTTTAAATCAGCTAAAATTTCTGCGATATCTAAGCCAACATGAAAACAAGAAATATCTTCATTCCAACCTTTATGGGTTGGCTTACTGGTGTTAACAACGTTGGACACATATTCACAGACTTTGCGTAAAGTAGCAATATCTAAGCCCGAAACCATGGCATTAATATGTTCTAGCCAAGCATCTAAATTGATACTACCATCTTCATTAATAGATTGATGTGCTTTAACTTGTACCATGAAACTACCTTATAGGGTGTTCTTTAAGAAACTGCGTAATTTACTATTGTACTAAGATTGCTATTATCGCTCAAACAATACCATGACTTCACAATGTGAGGTTTGTGGAAACATATCTATTATACCTGCTTTTTTAATTTGATAACCTTGTTCTATCAATAGTTTGGCGTCCCTTGCTAAGGTGGCTGGATTACAAGAAACATAGAGTAAACGATTTGTATCTAATTTTTTCATCTGTTTTATTATTTCCATTGCTCCATCTCTGGGTGGATCTAATAATACAGCAGCAAACTTCTCTTGAGCCCATATTTGGCCAGCAATAGGTTGTGTAAGATCAGCTTTATAGAATAAGGCATTGTCGATATTGTTTTGTTTGGCATTTTCTTTAGCTAAATCTACCATTCCTTCAACAGCTTCAACAGCAATTACCTGCTTAGCTTGTTTTGCTAATGGAAGGGTGAAGTTACCCAATCCACAAAAAAGATCTAATACTGATTCGTTAGCTTGTATTTGTAGCCAATCTAATGCTTGTTGCACCATGGCCTGATTAATTTCAGCATTTACCTGTATAAAGTCTCCCATACGATAGTTTAGTTTAAGGGACTGTTGATTAGCTATTAAGTGGTAGCTTAAAGATAAATCAGTTTGGTAAGGCATAGGGAAAGCTTTACCCTGCAACCATAATTGGCATTGTTGGGTTTGGCAAAAAGTATGTAGCGTATTAATATCTTTATCAGTTAGTGGTGCTGTATGGCGAACCAGTAGAGCATACTGATTGCCAGAAAATAATTCTATATGGCCAATATGACGAGGTGCTGTTAGTTGCGTTAAACAATCAGGTAATTGTTGTAATAACTGGTTAAGCGATTCAGTTAATACCAGACAATTGTTAATAGCAACGATTTGTTGACTAAAAGCCGCCCTAAAGCCTATTTCTAATTGTTTAGTTTGTTCGTTAAAGCGAGTGGCAATGCGCGCTCGACGACGATAAGCAAAAGGTTTATTAATTAAAGGTGCTTGCCAATCTTGTAATGTAATATTCGCTATTCGTTGCAATTGCTCAATAACAGTATTTTGTTTGAACTGTATTTGTTGTTCGTAGGAAATATGTTGTAACTCACAACCTCCACAAATTCCTGCATATTGGCATGGGGGAGTTTGACGTATAGCTGAAAGGGTAATTACTTGCTCACATTTAGCATTTACCCATTTGCTTTGGCTTGAAACTACCCTTACATTCACTTGTTCAGAGGGTAGGGCACCTGCTACAAACCATGTTTTATTGTGCAAGGTAGTAATACCCCGCCCATCATGAGAGAGTCGGTCAATGGTTAAGGTTTGTTTTTTACCTACAGGAATAGTCTTACTATTGCTTGGTTTACGGTTGCTTTGAAAGCGCAAACCTTGGTTTTGTTTACTCATGCTTGAGGTTCGTCATAAATACCTGTTGATAGGTAGCGATCACCACGATCACAGATTATAGCAACAATAGTTGCATTTTCCACTTCTTTAGCTAAGCGCAATGCACCTGCAACAGCTCCACCTGATGATACACCACAAAAAATGCCTTCCTCACGTGCTAAACGACGCATAGTGTCTTCTGCTTCTCGTTGTTCCATATCAATAATACGGTCTACACGATTGGCTTCAAATATTTTGGGTAAATATTCAGGGTTCCAGCGACGAATACCAGGAATAGAAGCGCCTTCTTTAGGTTGTAAACCAACGATTTGAACAGCAGGGTTTTGCTCTTTAAGATAACGAGAAACGCCCATAATAGTACCTGTTGTACCCATAGCACTAACAAAATGAGTAATCTTACCTTGCGTTTGTTGCCAGATTTCTGGGCCAGTACCTACATAATGAGCTTGTGGGTTATCAGTATTGGCAAACTGATTAAGTACAATACCTTCACCTTTGGCTTGCATTTCTAATGCTAAATCTCTAGCACCTTCCATGCCGATCTCTTTTGTAACGGTTACTAACTCAGCACCATAAGCCGTCATCGCTGCTTTGCGCTCAGCACTCATATTATCAGGCATAATAAGCACCATTTTATAGCCTTTAATTGCGGCTGCCATAGCCAATGCAATGCCTGTATTACCAGAGGTAGCTTCAATTAATGTGTCCCCTTGTTTAATCGCGCCACGTTGTTCGGCTAGGTTAATCATAGATAGTGCAGGCCGATCTTTTACAGAACCAGCAGGATTATTGCCTTCTAATTTGACTAAAATGGTATTGCTAGTATTACCTGCTAGCCGTTGTAATCTCACTAAAGGCGTGTTGCCAATTACATCAGCAATAGTTGGGTAATGTGTATTCATGGTTAGTGACTCTCTACAAATCAATAATTTTCATAACAGGGGCACATCATACACATAAAAATCAAAAAGCTGGATAGTTATTAAAGGGTTTGATGTGTTTTTTGTTTATATAGATATGTAGGAAAATTATAAAAATAGTTTGCTTATTAATTACTTAGTGTGAGCTACATCACAAAAATGATATTTGATACCCTTAATTTTTTCTTTTATATGTTTGTAATGGCTATTGAATTTTTGCTAAGGAAAATCAAATTTAGTGAATAAATACAAGTAGAATCAGAAAGTTAAAAATATACTAAAAATAACACATTTTCTTGAGTGAAAAGTATTGTCTGATAAATCTTTTTTTGGGTAAAAACTAACAAAATATGTCAATTGACGCTAGTGTTTATAGGCGCTCTAATAGGATTAGGGGTAAATATAACACTAATTTATAACCGTATTATATAAGTGTCCTTTTAAGTAGTTAAACGCTACTTAAGTTTAATGGATGATACTTATTGCGTTGACCTTTTTATGTAGTAAAGGGAGAGGAGGAGAAGGAGTAATTATGAAGTACTCAAAAGTTGTTTTATATTCTCATATATTTTTCACATTTGGCTTAAGTAGTTCAGTGGTTTGGTCTGATAGTGCTAGTTGTACATACAATGCTGTGACCGACACTAATACTTGTAGTGGTCAATATGCAGTATGGGATGGCAGTCGCCTTAACTATACAAATGTTGTTATTAATAATACGGGTTTAAATTTTGGGACTTCACCTGATGTCAAAGGTGTAGGTATTTATGCCTCATCACAAATGACAGCTAATAATTTAACTGTAACTAGCAGTGGTTGGGTTGCTACCGACGCTATTAGAACACAAGGTAATGGTGGCTTAACAGTTAATGGCAAATTAATTGTAAAAGCAAATGGTGTATCAGGTGATGCAATTAATGTAACTATTACCAGTAACTCGACAGTTAACACAGGTGACAATAGCGAGATTTATTCTAATTCTGGTGTAGCTGTTCGTGCTAATTTATCAAGATCTGGTAATAACTTAATTAATGTAGGTGATAACGCTATTATTCAGACTGCAGGAAGTGGAACTAATAATTCATCTGCTTCAGGATACGCTGTTTATGCAGGCAATCGAGATCGCGAAACAGAAGGTAATCCATCAGGAACTGCTAAAGTAACTATTGGTAATAATAGTCAAATATCTACTAAGGGTAATAATGCCTATGCTGTTTATGCTAATAAAACAGGCCATATACAGTTAGGTAGTACTACTATCACAACAACAGGAACAAGTGCTCATGGTATTGTAGCTATGGATGGTTCAGTTACAAATACTAATAACAACAATGTTGTAAACTATGCAGGTGGAAAGGTTGATTTACTAGGCGATACCTCCATTATAGTAGACCCTACGAAAAATAGTCTTTCTATCTATGCCAGTGGAGCGGATTCTGTTATTTCCTCCTATAATACAGATACCAGTACACAAACCGCTGCTAAGTTCTATGTAATTGGTGATATGAAAGTTGATAGAGAAGGTAAAATTGACTTACGTATGACTGATAACTCTTACTTTGAAGGTAATACTACAATTACAGATACAGGTAGTGTGTTAAACCTTAATATTGCAGGCGCTAATAGCACTTGGCAAATGAGTAAGAATTCACAAGTAACTGATTTGTCATTAAGTAATTATGCTAATGTTATTTTAGGTAATCAAGCTACAGCCGTAGATTCCAGCAATAGGGTAGTCTTAACCGCAGATAATTTAAGTGGCAATGGGCATTTCCAAATGCGTACTGATGTGATTGGTACGGGTTTAGGAGCTAACAATATTGGTGATTTATTAAGGGTTACAGGTGCTTCTTCTGGTAATCATCTTATTACTGTCACCGATTATTATAATGGTTCTGCTACTGTAGATGGTACTGAACGTTTAAAAGTGGTTGAAACCACAGATGGTAATGCTACATTTATATTAAAAAATGCAGGCCAGTATGTTGATATAGGTGCTTATAAATATTACTTAGGTAAAGGGGATACTAACTATGCTGAAGATGCAAACCATTGGTATTTAGGAGCTGCACGCGCAGTTCCAACTACATTAACGAATACAGCAGATCGTTCAGTTAATATTCTAAATATTAATTACTTGTTAAATTATGCAGAAACACAGACGTTACTACATCGTATGGGAGAATTGCGTCAATCACGAGATAATGATTGGGATTTCTGGATGAGAGGATTTGCTGGACGTATGAGTTCATTTAGTGGCAAATTCTCCAGTTTTGATATGGATTATCATGGTCTGCAAGCAGGTTTAGATAGACGTTTTACGATTAATGGTGATGATCTTTATGCAGGTATTATGGTTGGTACAGCCACAGCAAAAGCTGATTATGATATAGGTCATGGCGATACTAAAAGTTATCATGTGGGATTTTATGGTACTTATAAAACCCAAAATGATTTTTATGTAGATGCTATAGCTAAATACACAGTAATGAAAAATGATTTCAATACACAGACAGGTGTTGGTTATCAAGTTAAGGGTGATGGTACTACTAGAGGTTATACTTTGGGTATTGAAACAGGCAAACGTTTCTATATTGATCAAGCTAAAGTAGGTTGGTATGTTGAACCTCAGGCACAATTAACTTATTCACATCAAAATAGCACCAAAATTCATTCTAGTAATGGTTTAAAAACTAAATTAGATGACTTTGATTCTATTTTAGGACGAGCCAGTGCCATTGTCGGCTACAGTATTAATGAAGGTAAAACACCCATTGATGTTTATTTCAAAACGGGTTATGTAAAAGAGTTTGATGGTAAAACTGGTTATTCGTTTAATGGTGTTGCCTCTACTCATGATACTTACAAATTTGATGGTGGCTGGTGGGATAATGGTGTAGGAATCAATGCAAGAATTAATAAAAAGCATAATGTCTATGCAGAAGTTGATTATGCCAAAGGTAATAAATTTAATAACAAAAGTATTAAGGTTGGTTATCGTTTAGAGTTTTAAGCCAACTAAGGCTTTATAGCCGAAGAATATAAAAGTCTTCGGCTTTTTTTATTAAATAGTTTGTATATTCTTTATGCTTTAACTTTCTTAGTAATGAAATTAATCCTTTCTACTTATTGTCTTATACCTTTATAATTCATTGTTATTTACTATTGAGTACTTATTAGAATCATCCATATGAGTTATCAAGTTCTTGCTCGCAAATGGCGGCCGCATAATTTTCACGAAATGGTTGGGCAAACCCATGTATTACGTGCGTTGATTAATGCATTAGATACAGGTAGGTTACACCATGCCTACTTATTTACGGGTACTAGGGGTGTTGGTAAAACCACTATTTCCCGTATCCTTACCAAGTGTTTAAATTGTGAACAAGGTGTAAGTTCAACGCCTTGTGGCATTTGTGCTACCTGCGTAGAAATTGATGAAGGGCGTTTTATTGACCTAATTGAGGTGGATGGAGCAAGTCGCACCAAGGTAGAAGATACCCGTGAGTTATTAGAAAATATTCAATATGCACCAACTAGAGGGCGTTTTAAGGTTTACTTAATCGATGAGGTGCATATGTTATCATCTCATAGTTTTAATGCTTTACTTAAAACTTTGGAAGAACCGCCTCCTCATGTAAAATTTTTATTAGCAACCACTGATCCACAGAAATTACCTGTAACTATTTTGTCACGTTGCTTGCAGTTTGCACTTAAAAACATTGCTGCTGATCGTATTGTGGAACACCTTGCACATGTCTTAGAGGCAGAAAAAATACCTTATGAAAAAGAAGCGTTGTGGTTATTAGGTAGGTCTGCTCAAGGCTCTATGCGTGACGCAATGAGCTTAACGGATCAAGCCATTGCTTTTGGTGGTGAAAAAGTAAATACAGCTGATGTAAGGGATATGCTAGGTACTCTCGATCAAAATCAAGTGTACGAGTTGTTATTTGCATTATTAGAAGGTGATGCTAAACAGCTATTAGTTATTATTAAGCAATTAGCAGAGCAAAGCCCTGACTGGATAGATGTATTAGCGGAGTTATTAAACGTTTTACATCGCATTGCAATTGCGCAGATATTGCCTGATGCGGTTGATGACAGTATAGGCGATAAAGAACAAATTATAGCGTTAGCACAAGCGTTACCTGCTGAAGACGTACAGTTTTATTATCAAGTGGGCTTGGTAGGGCGTCGTGATTTACCGCTAGCTGCTAGCAGTCAGCAAGGTTTTGAGATGGTATTGCTAAGAATGTTAGCATTCCGTCCTGCTAATGCGGAGCGCGCTCCAATTACCCCATTAAAAAAAATTGAAGTAGCTCAGGTTTCTGAACAGATACCTGAAACAGCAGAAAAAAAAACACTAGATAATGTTAAAGCCACTCAGCAAACGGAGCAAGTTGTTGCTAAAGCAGTAGAACCTGAGTTAAAAAAGGATGTACAGGAAGTACCAGTAGCTGTTGATGCAGAAACTAAACCACAGCCAATAATTAGTAGTCCTGAGCCACTCTTAGAAAAGCCAGCAATAACAACGCCCGCGAAGATAGAAGTAGAGCAGCAGACTACACAACCAAAAGTAGTTGCTCCTTCTCTAATAGATGAGCAAGAAGATAATGCTACAGAAAGTGAAGATGAATATCTGTCTATTGATGAGTACCAGTCGTTTTTAGATCAAGGTTTTGTTGAGTCAGATGTAACAACAAACATAGCAGACAAAATAGATTTACTAGATAGTTTACCTCCGCCAGCTACAGGATTAGCTGCTGAGTGGATAGAGCTATTTGCTGCGCTTAAATTAAGTGGTATTACTGCCAGTATTGCTTCAAACTGTAGTTTGATCAGTAAAGACAATCAGCAATGGGTTCTACAGTTAGATCCTACACAGCAAGCATTGTTTAGCGATAATCAGAAAAAAAGAATTAGCGAGGCCATTAATACCTATTTAGGCCATAACGTTAATTTGAAAATTATCATTGAAAAACCTGCGCAAGAAACACCAGCGCAAAGAGAGCAACGTAAAAAAATAGAATTACAAAAGGCTGCAGAGCGAGCTATTTTAGAAGATCCTATTCTCCAACAGTTAATGGATAAGTTCTCAGCAAAACTGGATGAAGAAAGTATTAAGCCTTTGTAATAAAACGAAGTAAAGTAACTAGATAAGTAATTTATAAAAGCAGTATAACCGCTTATAATAATGCACAATTAAGATTAATAAATTAAGGAGTATCTCCAATGTTAAAAGGTGGAATGGGCGCTTTAATGAAACAAGCGCAAGAAATGCAAGAAAAAATGCAGAAGATGCAGGAAGAGTTAGCTAATGCTGAAGTAACGGGGCAATCAGGTGCTGGTTTAGTGTCTATTGTGATGACAGGTCGTCATGATGTTAAGCGAGTGACCATTGATCCTAGCTTAATGACAGAAGAAAAAGAAGTATTAGAAGATTTAATTGCAGCCGCTATTAATGATGCTGTCCGCAAAGTAGAGCAAAATACCCAGCAACAAATGGCTGGTATGACCGCAGGCATGCAATTACCACCAGGCTTTAAAATGCCTTTCTAATTAGTTATTTATTACTGCTGAGCTAATAATTATTAGCTCAGTTATAAGAGAATCATGAGTTTTAGCCCCCTTATTAATCAGCTTATTGAGTCATTGCGTATTTTGCCTGGTGTGGGTAAAAAGAGTGCGCAACGTATGGCTTTGCAATTGTTAGAGCGTAATCGACAAGGTGCTTTGAAATTAGCAGATGCATTAAACCTAGCAATGGATAAAGTAGGCTATTGCAAACTTTGCCATACCTTAAGTGAAGAAGAGCTTTGTCCACAATGTGCTTCACCTAACCGTGATGATAAATTATTATGCATAGTTGAAGGGCCGCTGGATGTATTTGCTATTGAGCAAACGGGTTATCAAGGTCGTTATTTTGTCTTAAAAGGCCATTTATCACCCTTAGATGGTTTAGGGCCAGAAGCGATAGGTATTCCTGAATTACTGAAACGTATTGAAAATGCTGAGTTTGAAGAAATTATTTTAGCCACTAACTCAACAGTAGAAGGTGAAGCAACAGCTCATTATATTGCTCAGTTATTAGCACCTAAAGGCTTAACCGTTTCCCGTATTGCCCATGGTGTTCCTCTAGGTGGTGAATTAGAGTTGGTAGATGGGGGAACATTATCTCACGCCTTAGCAGGTCGCCGCCCTATTTAATATAGCTATCCCACTAGTTTTTATACTTTGTTGAATGACTTAGCCGTACTATTTGTACTGTCTTCAGTCATTCGCCTCGTCTAAAAAATAGGAAAATAGCTATAATTGACTCTAGACCACAGGAGTGATAGCGCCTTTACCCTCTAAAAAACTTGTTAAGTTAGCAAAAACTAAATCACTCATTGCTTCTCGTGTTTCATAGGTTGAGCTACCGATATGGGGTGTCATCACTACATTATCCATTTGCCAAAGCTCTTTTGGGGTATTAGGCTCATGCTCAAAAACATCTAAGCCTGCACCAGCAATAACACCTTGTTGCAGTGCTTTAACTAATGCTTGCTCATCTACTACAGAACCTCTAGCAATATTAATTAAAAACCCTTTAGCCCCTAAGGCAGCTAACACTTGCTCATTAATAATATGATTGGTTTCATTTGTAGCAGGTAACGCCAGTACTAAAAAGTCGCTGGCTTTAGCTAATGCTTGCAAGTCATTATAGTAATCGTAATTTACATCAGATTGCTGATGGCGGCCATAATAGGCAATTTTCATATCAAAGGCTTCAGCCCGTTTAGCAATGGCTTTACCAATACGACCTAACCCCACAATACCACAGGTTTTATCACCTATTTTATGGCCAAGCCTTACAGACCTGCTTTTCCATTGCCCAGACCGAATATAACGATCTGAATAACTAATATAACGAGCGCAATCAAGTAATAGAGCAAGAGCAGTATCAGCAACACAATCATTAAGCACATCAGGGGTATTCGTTACACAAATACCATGCTGTTTAGCGTAATTAATATCCAGTGCATCGTAACCTACACCATAACTAACCACTATCTTAAGGTTAGGCAGTGCGCTCATTAATGTGGTGCTGGCTCCATAAACAGCGCTGGTGGCTACAGCAGTAATCTCGTGTCCATGTTGTTCGAGAAATGCTTGTTGATCGGGTTGTTCCCATAAATGATAAGTTTTATAGTTATTTTCAATATTGGCATGTAAGCTTTTAGTAACTTTACTAGTGATTAAAACAACTGCAGCGGAGTTCATAACAACCTCTATTATTATTTAAAATACTTTACTATCATGAGTAGTTTTACGCTATAGACTACATAGTCTATAAGTAGAATGCTGTTCATCATAGTGAAAGCCTTTTATACTAGCAAATAATAATTAGTGAACAAAGGGGAGCCTATATGCCAATACTTGATGTGGGTACTGCAAAAATTCGAGTTAAAAATCTACGGTTACGAACATTTATCGGAATTAAAGAAGAAGAAATCAATAACCGTCAAGATGTTATTATTAACCTCACCATTTTCTATTCAGCCCAAGCAGCGGTACAAGAAAATGAAATAGAATATGCATTAAATTATCGTACTATTACTAAAGCAATTATTAATCATGTGGAAAATAATCGTTTTGCATTATTAGAACGACTAACGCAAGAACTAGTAGACTTAATAATGGAATATAAAGAAGTGCAATATGTAGAAGTAGAAGTGGATAAACCACAAGCACTGCGCTATTCTGATTCAGTTTCTGTTACTTTATCAGGTAAAAGATAAGATAGTTAGTAAGTACTAAATTAAGTAATAATTAAGAAAAAAACTTTAATATAAAAGTAACTATATTATGTGTTTGTATAAATTTTTACATTCACCAACACTTTGCTTGATAAACTAAGGAACGATGTTGTGTTAGAAGCTATTTTCTTTTTAGTTATCTATATTTTTCCTTTACATTGGGCTGCTGAATTTGCCGAGGCAGAAGAGTCTAATTACTTAAAGTGTTTTATATTAAGTATTGTTACTACGTTTGTAAAAATTACCTCGTTAATTCTTTTTGCCAACAACGCACTTATTGCGCTGTTAATCTCAATGCTTGTTTCTATCTCAATTTGTATGAATGTATTAAAAATACCAGGCAGTAATTTTTTAATGTTTGCAGTAATGTTAGGCTTTTTAAATATTGTGATTACTGGTTCTGCCAGATTAGTATTTAACGGTATAACAGGTAGCTAGCTAACAGATTTATTAATAACGAATTACTAGACTAATAGCTGTTTAATTCATAAATAATCTACTGCGCTATAAATTAAAAAAGACAGTAATTTCCTACAAATAAAACTCCCCTTAATAGGTTACTTTAGGTATCATAAACAGTTCAGTTAATTTTAATGGCTGCATATTAGCAGTCCTTTATTTTATCGCTATGGTTAGGAATATATGAGCAATTCAGAAACAACAGCATCTGCAAATAATTTTATTCGTCAAATAGTTAAGGCTGATTTGGAAGCAGGGCGTTGCCAGAAAGTGATTACCCGTTTTCCGCCAGAGCCTAATGGCTATTTACATATAGGCCATGCTAAAGCTATTTGCTTAAATTTTGGTTTAGCTAAAGAGTTTGGTGGTGATTGTCATTTACGTTTTGATGACACCAACCCAACTAAAGAAGAGCAAGAATTTATTGATGCCATTAAATACGATGTGGAATGGTTAGGCTTTCATTGGACAGGTGAAGTGCGCTATGCCTCAGATTATTTTGATCAACTCCATGCATGGGCGATTGACTTAATCAAAGCAGGCAAAGCCTATGTATGTGATCTTTCACCAGAAGAAGCACGTGAATACCGTGGTACATTGCGTGAGGCGGGTAGAAATAGCCCTTATCGTGATCGTAGTGTAGAAGAAAACTTAGATTTATTTGCCAGAATGAAGGCAGGCGAATTTAAAGACGGTGAAAAAGCCTTAAGAGCTAAAATTGATATGGCCTCACCCAATATGAATATGCGTGATCCAATCCTATACCGTATTCGCCATGCAGAACACCACCAAACAGGTAATAAATGGTGTATCTACCCAAGCTATGACTTTACTCATGGCCAATCAGACGCAATTGAAGGTATCACACATTCAGTATGTACCCTAGAGTTTGAAGACCATCGTCCGCTGTACGAATGGTTTTTAGCAAACTTACCCGTGCCAGCAACACCGCACCAATATGAGTTTGCACGGTTAAATTTAAACTACACTATTACCAGTAAACGTAAGCTTAAACTGCTAGTAGAAGAAGGTCATGTAGATGGTTGGGACGACCCACGTATGTCTACTATTTCTGCTTTCCGTCGTCGTGGTTATACCCCTGCTTCAATTCGTGACTTCTGTGAGCGTATAGGCGTAGGTCGTGCTGATGCAGTCGTAGATATGGGTGTTTTAGAGTTTTGTATTCGTGAAGACTTAGACGCCAATGCACCGCGTGCTATGTGTGTACTAAAACCACTAAAAGTAGTAATTACCAACTACCCAGAAGATAAACAAGAAATCTTAGAGCTTTCGCGTCATCCTAAAATAGAAGAACTAGGTAAACGCCAATTGCCTTTTGCCCGTGAAATCTATATCGACCAAGGTGACTATGACGAAAACCCACCAAAAGGTTACAAACGTCTAGTGCCAGAAGGCGAGGTAAGACTACGTGGTAGCTATGTTATCAAAGCAGAAAAAGCTATTAAAGATCAAAACGGCAATGTAATAGAACTGCACTGCACTTATGATCCAGATACCCTTGGCAAAAATCCAGAAGGCCGTAAGGTAAAAGGTGTTATCCATTGGGTGCCTGCTAAAGAAAGTATCGAATGTGAAGTGCGTTTATATGATCGTCTCTTTAAAACAGCCAACCCAAATAAAACGGAACAAGAAGAGGGTAGTTTCTTAGAAAATATCAACCCAGATTCTTTAGTAGTGTTAAAAGGCTGTCGAGCAGAACCTTCATTAGTGCAAGCAACTTTAGAAGATCGCTTCCAATTTGAACGTGAAGGTTACTTCTGTTTAGATAACAAAGATAGCAAGCCAGAAAGTCTAGTATTTAACCGTACTATTACCCTGCGTGATTCATGGGGGCAATAATGGCACTCTCTATCTACAATACACTTAGTAAAACCAAACAGCCTTTTAAACCATTAAAAGATAACCAAGTGCGTATGTATGTATGTGGTATGACAGTCTATGACTACTGCCATATAGGCCATGCAAGAGTAATGGTAGCCTTTGATGTAGTCACCCGTTGGTTACGCTACCTAGGCTATGATGTAACCTATGTACGTAATATCACAGATATTGACGATAAAATTATCAACCGTGCTCATGAAAATGGTGAACCCTTTACAGCATTAACCGCCCGTATGATTGATGCCATGCACGAGGATGAAGCCAAACTCAGTGTATTACCACCAGATATAGAGCCACGTGCTACCGACTATATTGAGGGTATGCATAAAATGATTGGCAATTTAGTGGAAAAAGATTACGCCTATGCCGCCAACAATGGCGATGTCTATTACCGTGTGGGTAAATTTAAAGACTATGGCAAACTCTCTCGCAAAAAAGTAGAAGATTTACGCAGTGGTGCAAGGGTAGAAGTAGACGAAGCTAAACAAGACCCAGTCGACTTTGTACTTTGGAAAGGCGCTAAAGCAGGTGAACCCAGTTGGACATCCCCTTGGGGAGAAGGTCGCCCAGGTTGGCATATTGAATGTTCAGTAATGTCTACCTGCTGTCTAGGGGAAACCTTTGATATACATGGCGGTGGCCCTGATCTAGTATTCCCTCACCATGAAAATGAAATCGCTCAAAGCGAAGCAGCCACAGGTAAAACCTATGCTGAAACATGGATGCATGCAGGAGCAGTGCGAGTAGATGGCGAGAAAATGTCTAAATCACTAGGCAACTTCTTTACCATTCGCGAAGTGCTAGCAAAATACCCTGCCGAAGTCGTGCGCTATCTACTAGTCGCTAGCCATTACCGTAGCCCAATCAACTACTCAGAAGATAACCTAAAAGAAGCCCGTGGCGCATTAGAGCGTTTCTATTTAGCACTAAAAGGCTTACCAGAAGCACAACCTGCTGGCGGTGAAGCCTATATAGAACGCTTTACTAACGCCATGAATGACGACTTTAATACCCCAGAAGCCTGTTCAGTACTGTTTGATATGGTGCGCGAAATTAACCGCCTAAAAGATAATGATCTACAAGCAGCGGCTGGTCTAGCTGCGCAACTAAAACAACTAGCTGGTTTACTAGGTATATTACAATTATCAGCCGATGACTTCTTACAAGGTACAACCGCTAATACCGATGTAGATGTGGCTAAGATTGAAGCACTTATTAATGCTCGCCTAGAAGCTCGCGCCAATAAAAACTGGGCAGAGTCCGACCGTATTCGTGATGAACTTACCACGATGGGAGTAATTATCGAAGATGGTAAAGGCGGCACTACTTGGCGGATGGGGAGTTAGCTTATTTGGTATGATGAGGGATGGGATAGCCCTCATCATATATTAAAGTTATTTTTCTTGGTATATATCATTATATAATGTATTAAATAATGTTCTCGTGAAGTCCATAGCCTTAGAATCTTTTGTTAGGCAAGTAAGCAGGCATTGTTCATAATCTTTTCTATTACTGAATTTTAGTGATGATGCGATTAAGTCTAATGCTCTTGTTTCACGTAACGGATATTGAGTAATTAATAATTCTATATTTTGTTGTTGAATAGCATCATCTATAATTTTTTCTTCATTAGTATAGTAGGAAGGTACATCAATTGATTTAGTAGCATATTCTTTGTCCCAAGCTATATTTTTTTTTGTAGGTTTTAATTTTTCAAACTCATTTCTGATTTTTTTCTCAGCAACTCTTTTGATTAAATAATCCTTACTTTCTTTGACTGCTTTAATGGTGAGTTTTTTTGCCTCTTCTAATGATATACTCGAATCTGAGTTATCTAATTCTGATCGAAATTTAGCAACTATCTTTTGTAGTTTAGGGTGGTAATAAATAGATTCTATAGTATGTACATTTAAGGCATAAATTCCCTTTTCTTTGAATTCTTCAATTTCATTCTGCGGCCTTCTATCATGGTCTATAATACCAAAAGCTTTTATCCAATTAAGTCCTTCTGTGTCTCTTATAGCGTTTACAGAATGTATAACATCTATACAAGATATCTTAGGAATGATTGAAGTATTAGGAAAAATTAAACTGTATAGAGGTTTATCTAAGCTTTCTTGATTATTACCTTCAATAAAAATGATTTTTTCTCTTGCTCCTAAGATGTCTTGTTTTATTGTATCTTCTATTTCAATTGTTGAGGATATATAATTTGCATGCCATTTTATAACATCTTTATTTTGTTCTTTTTGGTAAGTACAATTTCTAATTAAAAGAATAGATGAAAACTTATTGTCTGATGGAAGAGTAATATCATGAGTAGATATTACAAATGAACAATCAGGGCGCTGCTCAAATAAATTTGCTAACAAAGGTGTAATAATTGAACGATGTAAGTGTCGTTCAGGTTCATCTATAAGTAATATGGCATTTTCTGGGGCTGTTAATATTTCAGCAGCTAACAAAATGGCATTACGTTCACCATCAGAAAGTTTAGCAATACTATATAAAGCATTATGGTTAATTTTTCTAGCGAAAAGGTTGCTCCCATTCAGATCAATTGTTACAGGAATGTTAGATAGTTGTAATAGATCATTAATTAATTGAAGTTTGCTTATAGTATTTGTTGCAATCTTTTTAGCGTTATTTAGGTCATTTTCTTTTACTGCCTTACTAATTTCTCTATCGTATTTATGTTCAGCTTCCACGAGATCATAAAGTGCTAATTGCGGCCTCTCTCCGTCAAAATCTATTTTCCATCTTCTATCCTCCCATGTACTTCTATCCATTATATCTTTTTTATAGGTTTTAACTTGAGAAGGTGAAAGATTTAAATTTTCTGAGTTGAGCCATGTACGACGGATAGCTGAAATACGATATGCATTGTTTTTATGATCTTGATTAAACTTATATAGTAGACTGGACTTACCAGTACCATTTGCTCCCAAGATATATAATATCTTCCCTGAGTCTAAATCGATTTCTAGTGGGGTTTCTGAATCAATTAGTGGAATAGATAATATAAAGCGCATATTAAAATCCTTTTACTTAATACATGATAAATAAGTTACCATTCTAGTTTTTAATGATTAAGAAGGCTAGCAACGCTAGCCTTTTTTTATTTCTGTTTTCTTAGCTCCATAGCGATAGGTTCTAGGGATTCTAGCAGGGTGGTGGCGTCGTTTAGGAGTAGAGAGGTTACAGAGGCAACGGCGGTTACGGTGCTTTCTTGGGTTTTTAGTTCGTAGAGGTTTTCTAGTAGGTTGATTACCGCGTGTAACCTAGCTGTTGCGCATTCGTAGATGGCATCTAGTGAGGCGTTGGCATCGTAATAAAGTACACTTTCACTATTGCTTTGTGAAGAGGTGTTTAGGGCGATAAAATAGGGTTGGTTGTTTTTGCTGGTCATCGGTTTTACTCCTGTATCCTTGTTTTGGCCTCCCGATTTAAGAGGTTGGGAGGCGGAACTGTGCACAGGTTGGCGGACCGAAAACCCAAGGAATCGGCACTTCCCGAAGGAAGTCCCGTACACAGCCCGCCATAAAAATTCAGACAGAGCCATGCCGCCCGCAGACTAGAAACCTAGTTGCGGCCTTGGGTTTAATGGGCCGCCAAGCCCATACTATAGATTTTGCTATAGCTCTTTTAGTTTAGCCTTACCTTATAAGCCTAGCAAGTTATTTTATTGATTTGTTTAGTTCGTATTTTGGCGGATATTTTTATTTTTAGTAATTTATTTTGTTTGTAATTATGTTGGTTGATTTCTATAAGTGTATATATTTATTGATAATAAATTCAAACATGAGTTTTTATTATGAGTGCTATGAGTTATTTAAGCTTTTTGTAATTACATTACTAGCGTTAGTATTGTAAGATACCAACATAAGCAAATAGTGATGTTTAGCTTTGCTCATATTGTGTATGTAAAACCGTAAGTCAATATATATATTTTAGTTTAGAAAAAAGATGGGAAGTTATTAAAGAGGGGGAGTAGTAGTTTATTTATATAAAATACACAAAATTTCTAAGAATTATAATTTATAAAATTTAAAATAAGAATCATAAGTATGGCAAAAGAAGGCTAGATATCTAGCCTTTCTTAATTTCTCTTCTTAAGTGTTTTTCAATAAAAAATGGTGGGACTGTCTATAGTTTGGTCGCCACATACTTTCACATTTGGAACACCTTACGGTGTTTAATACACAGCCCACCGACAGTATTATAATAAAAAGTAGCGAGTTTTACACTATATATTGGTTTAATAACCACTTAGCAATAAGTATTAACTCCCCAATTTGCCATAGGCATAGTAGCTATTTGATGCTTGAAAGAAGTAACAATATTTTTTAGGACAAATATTAGTAGGTCGTGTAACTGTAGGATTGCTTTGTTTCATTGTTATATAAAGTAAGTATTTATAATAGTATTTAGAGAGGTTGTATGTTAGCTGTCACTAAAGCGTTATGCAAAATTGTTAACGCTTTAGTGGGGGGTGTTATTTAATTAGTTTTTCATGTAGCCATTTGGCTATATCTGATATTTCTTCATTACAGACTTCGTGCATCATTGGGTAGTCGTGCCATGAGGCGCTAATACCATTATTTTGTAAGAAGTCATAGGCGGCTTTGCCGAGGCTAATATCAACTACATTATCTTCTGTGCCATGTAGGTGCAGTGAGGGGATCGCTTGTTTACCTTCTGCAAAGGTTGTTTCTGTGGTGAAGGTAGGGGCATATGTGGAAAGCGCCAGTACGCCACCTACATTTTCAGGGTAGGCAATATAAGCTGTATGCATAACTACTGCACCGCCTTGGGAGAAACCTGCAAGGATAATGCGGTTTAGTGCTATACCTTGTTTACGTTGTGCTTCTATTAGTTCTATAACACTTTGTGCTGATTCTTCTAACTCTGTTAGGTTTATTTCTCTGGGTATTGTTAGGTTGCTAATGTCATACCATGAAGGCATGGACATTCCCATGTTTAAACTTACAGGTCTGCTTGGTGCTTGTGGCAGTATAAAACGCGTATTGCGCAGTAGTTGTTGCTGGAGTATTTGTGCTACAGGTTGAAAGTCATATTTATTGGCGCCTAAGCCATGTAGCCAAATAATAGCTGAATCAACAGGAGCAGGTGGGTCAAGAATCAAAGGTTCTAGCATGGTTATTATTCCAGTGTATTAGTATTGAATGGTGTTTAGCCTATCATATTTTGGTTGGCGAAGAATAGAAAGTGAATGTTATAGACTAAGGTAGTGAGGATGTTAAAAAGAATGAACTTTATAATGGGGAGTATATCGAAAGAAATGCAGTTAGATTAAGTATATTTTTTATTAAAGGGGTATTACCTATGAAATTGAAAGCATTAATTGCTTTATTATTAGTTGGAAGTTTAGGTGTTTTAGCAGGTTGTTCAACACCCTCTGTTATTACATTAAAAGACGGTCGTCAAATTCAAACAACTGACAAACCAAAATTAGATGCTGATGCAGGTTTCTATAGATTCCAACAATTAGATGGTAAAGACAACACTATTAATAAAGATGATGTTTTAACTATTAAAGAATTATAAGTTCAAATATAAGCCACACAGGTATTTTCTGTATTTGTGTGGTTTTATTTTTCCCTCTATATCAGTTAGTTTATATAATTAAAATTATTAGTTAATGTATATAAAAACTGACTTCTCTCTATAAAACTTGTAATTATTACAAAGTTTAATTGTACCTGTATTTATTAATCAGTTAAATTATTACATCTTTTTATAACAATAAGTGCATGGGAGTCTATGTGATAAAAAAAATCCTAATTGCTAATAGGGGAGAGATCGCTGTACGGATTATCAGAGCCTGTGCCGAAATGGGCATTGGTTCGGTAGCTGTTTATAGTGAGGCTGATCGTCATGCATTGCACGTAAAACGTGCTGATGAGGCTTATAATATTGGCGAAGAACCTTTAGAAGGTTATTTAAATCCCCAAAAATTAGTTGATCTTGCAGTTGAAGCTGGTTGTGATGCATTACACCCAGGGTATGGCTTTTTATCAGAAAATCCTGAGTTAGCTAGATGCTGTGCGGCAAAGGGAATCCGTTTTATTGGCCCTTCGCCTGAGGTTATTCAGCTAATGGGCGATAAAACCCAAGCGCGTAATGCTATGATTAAAGCTGGTGTTCCTTGTACCCCTGGTACAGAGGGTAATCTTAAGGATGTAGATGAGGCTTTAAGGGAAGCTGAAAGGGTTGGCTATCCAATTATGTTAAAGGCAACCTCTGGTGGTGGTGGGCGAGGTATTCGTCGCTGTAATAACCCTGAGGAGTTAAAGCAAAATTATTCTCGCGTAATTTCTGAAGCTACGAAAGCCTTTGGTAGTGCTGAGGTGTTTTTAGAGAAATGCATTATTAATCCTTGTCATATTGAAGTACAAATTTTGGCTGATAGCCATGGCAATGTGATTCATTTATATGAGCGCGATTGTTCGATTCAACGTCGTAATCAGAAGTTGATTGAGATAGCGCCTAGCCCTCAGTTATTAGAAGCACAACGCCAATATATTGGTGGCTTAGCGGTGCGTGCTGCGCAGGCAGTAGGCTATGAAAATGCAGGCACAGTGGAGTTTTTGCTGTCAGATAACAATTTCTATTTTATGGAAATGAATACCCGTGTTCAGGTAGAGCATACTATTACTGAAGAAATTACGGGTATTGATATTGTCAGAGAGCAAATTAGAATTGCTGCTGGTGAACCTTTATCGGTTAGGCAGGAAGATGTTAAGTTTAGAGGTTATGCCTTGCAGTTCCGTATTAATGCGGAAGACCCGAAAAATAATTTCTTACCAACCTTTGGTAGAGTAAGCCATTATTATGCGCCTGGTGGCCCTGGTGTAAGAACAGATACAGCTATTTATACAGGCTATACTGTGCCACCTTATTATGACTCGATGTGTCTTAAATTAGTGGTGTGGGCGTTAACTTGGGAAGAGGCTGTTAATAGGGGCGCACGTGCTTTAGATGATATGCGCTTGCAAGGGGTTAAAACCACAGCCACTTATTACCAAGAAATTTTAAAACACCCTGATTTTAGATCAGGCCATTTTAATACTAGCTTTGTTGATTCTCATCCTGAGTTGAGTGAATACTCAAGTAAACGCAGACCTGAAGAATTAGCAATAGCAATCTCTGCAGCTATTGCTGCTTATACTGGTTTATAACAGCAAGGTAGATATAAATGACTAAAAAAATTCTTATAACAGATACTATCCTTCGTGATGCCCATCAGTCTTTATTAGCAACTCGTTTTCGCACTGAGGATATGTTACCTATTTGTGATAAGTTAGATAAAGTAGGTTACTGGTCTTTAGAAGTATGGGGTGGTGCTACCTTTGATGTTTGTGTACGGTTTTTAAAAGAAGACCCTTGGGAGCGTTTACGCCAATTAAGAAAAGCGTTACCTAATACCCGTTTGCAAATGTTGCTACGGGGTCAGAATTTATTAGGCTATCGTCATTATAGTGATGATGTGGTGCAAGCCTTTGTAGCCAAAGCAGCAGAAAATGGTATCGATGTATTCCGTATTTTTGATGCGATGAATGATGTGCGTAATCTGCAAGCAGCTATTGATGCTGTCAATAAAGCAGGTAAGCACGCACAAGGTACTATTAGTTATACCACTAGCCCTGTGCATACTATTGAGTCTTTTGTAGAGCAAGCAAAACAAATGGCTGATATGGGTGTGCAGTCGATAGCTATTAAAGATATGGCTGGCTTACTTACACCTTTTGTGACAGGTGATTTAGTCAAAGCATTAAAAGAGGCTTTAGATTTACCAGTGTTTATCCATTCCCATGATACGGCTGGTTTATCTACTATGTGTCAGTTAAAAGCGATTGAGAATGGCGCTGATCATATTGATACCGCAATTTCTAGTATGGCATGGGGTACGAGCCATCCTGCTACCGAGTCAATGGTGGCGGCTTTACGTGATACGCCTTATGACACTGGTTTAGACTTGGAACTAATTCAAGAAATTGGTATGTATTTCTACGAAGTGCGTAAAAAATATCACCAATTTGAAAGCCCATTTACTGGGGTTGATACACGTGTACAAGCAAATCAAGTGCCTGGCGGTATGATTTCTAATCTTGCTAACCAAATGCGTGAGCAAGGTGCTTTAAATCGTATTAATGATTTATTTGAGGAAATTCCAAGGGTGCGTAAGGATTTAGGTTATCCTCCATTAGTAACGCCAACTTCACAAATTGTGGGTACTCAGGCGTTATTTAATGTGCTTTCTGGTGAGCGTTATAAGACCATTACGAATGAAGTTAAACTTTATTTAGAAGGTCGTTATGGTAAAGCACCAGGAGAAATTAACGAGGAGTTACGCTTCCAAGCAATTGGTAATTCATTTGTGATTACTACACGCCCTGCTGATTATTTAGAACCAGAGATGGAGCAGTTAAGAACTGAAATTGGTGATTTAGCTACTTCTGAAGAAGATGTATTAACTTATGCTATGTTCCCTGATATTGGTCGTAAATATTTAGAAGAACGTGCTGCTGGCACTTTAAAACCAGAAGAGTTATTGCCTATTCCTAGCGCAGGTAGTGCAGGTGCTGCTGTATCTAGTGAAGGTGTAAGTGAGTTTGTGGTGGATGTACATGGTGAAAGTTACCGCATTGATATTAAGGGTGCTAGTGCTAAGGCTAAGGGAAAACGCCACTTCTACTTAACGGTAGATGGTATTCCGCAAGAGGTTGTATTTGAGCAATTAGTTTCTGGTGAGAGTGCTTCTGGTGGTCGTAAGCAGGCTTCTAAAGAGGGTGATGTATCGGTTGGTATGACGGGTACGGTTGTGGATGTATTAGTAAAAGAGGGTGATACTGTTAAAAAAGGTCAAGCACTCTTTATTACTGAAGCAATGAAAATGGAAACAGAAATTCAAGCCCCTATCGATGGCGTTGTTAAAGCCATTTATATTAAGGGTGGCGATGCCGTTAACCAAGGTGAGTTACTGATAGAAATTGAGGGATAATTATTAAACCATAAATGTGACTAACAGCACTAAACCATTATTGATAGGCTGCTAAAATACAACTTGTTATATTTTATAACGGATTTAATTTGTTGAATTAATAAGGTAATTAATATGAACAAGGGACGAATTAGTAAAACTAATCTATTAATAGGTAGTGCTTTAGTTGCAGTAATGCTTTATGGTTGTGGTGGTGGAGATGATAAAAAAGCATCAACCACTAATGGGGCAACAAAATCAACAGCCTCTTCTGCTTCATCTTCTAAACAAAAATCTGGTTCTTCAGCCGAAAATTTAGATAAAAAACTTGGTGTTTATATTAAATGCTATAACTCATCAAGAAGAATAGATAATTCTATTAATCGTTATACTGGTTGGGTTAAAGATATGGAACAAGGCCCAACAGGTAAAGAAAGAAATGTATATGGGTTATACAGTGTTGATTTGAAAGGTATTACTGAGTGTAAAACCAAAATTACTGATGTGGCTGCATTAGCCCCTGTTACTGATTTAGATAAAGCGGCTGTGGCTTTTGCTAACGATGCAGAAACTGTAGGTAAATTAATCGATGAGCTTTATAGTTACTACGATCAAAAAGACTATAAAGATGATGAGTTTAAAAAAGGTAAAGAGCTTCATACGCCATTTGCTAGCAGTGCTAAGCAATATTTAATAAGTGCCAACACATTTGCTGCTTTGATTGATGTAGAAAATGATAAAAGACAAGTTGAACAATTAGCAGAAATTGAAAAGCAACAAGGTAAGAATGCTAATTACTATCGACTATCCATTATGGTTCAATCTAAGAAAATAGCTAATTTATTGTATCAAGACAATTTTTCTGTAGATCAGGCAAAAGAGTTAATTGATCAGTATAGTAAAACTGTAGATGCCGCTTCAGATTATTATGATGATCCAAACAATAAAGACGCTATGAAAAAATTAGGCATGATGACTGATTCAAAACTTCGATCAGTTATTAGTGCGGCAAAAGATTTTAATAAATTGGCCAAAGAACGTTATAGAGGTGTGCGTGATAATAAGCCTGTTAGATCATCAAATCCTAGTACCGCTAAACACACTACGGGTACAGTACAAAATGTACAAGCTAAGTATAATGATTTAGTAAATACATTTAATCGTTAATTTATTATTGTACTAATCTTAAGGGTAATACTTTACAAGTATTGCCCTTATTTTTATTTGAAAGTTAGGTGGGAATCATGTTTTTCGGTAAATCTAAAATATCAACAATTACTTCCCCTGCTAGTTTTTTTCCTTGCTCTGTGTGCAAAGCTGGCTTATCACCTAAAAAAGTTAGCGTTGTTGTTGCCTTAATTGCTGCACCATAAATTGTACCTGTATAACTATCTAGGCCTGATGGAGTATCCAAAGCTAACGTGGGTAAATTAAAAGCATTTAATTGATTTATAACCTGTTGCCAGTTATTAGACAGTGGTCGATTAAGACCAATACCAAATAAGCCATCTATTATTAGTGTAGGTTGAGTTGTTAACTGATCTAAATGAGTAATTTCAGGTAGCTTATTAATATGGCATAGCGCTAAGGCTTTTAAAGCAGCAGGGCTTGCCACTTGCTCTGGAATAAAAAGCGTAATTTGATAATCTCGCGAGTGTAAATTTAACCCCGCCCATAAAGCATCCCCTCCATTATTTCCTGTACCTACAGCAATTAATATATGGCTAGAAGTGGGGTAGTGGATATTCACCCAATCAGCAGTAGAGCGTGCAGCACGCTGCATTAAATCAATCCCTGCTTTATCGGCAGTTTGTTCTATTTGGCGGAGTTGGGAGAGGGTGTAGGTTGGATTCATATTATTTGCTGATACTTTTTATTATTAGGGGAAATGATTCTATTTTCTTACTTCTTGATTAAATACCATCTCTAGCCATTGTAACCTGTGAACGCTTCTTCCATGCTATAGTTTTTAAACACGCAATTGCATGTTCATCATCTGCAAGGTTTTTTATTACACTTTTGATTTCACTAATTGCTACAGATGTTAATGATCTTGCAGTCCCTATAGGACCAGACGGTCTAGGAACATAATTGAATGTTGTGGTACAGGATTTGCTATCAGCTACCATTTGATAAACTAATAATACAAGGTCTTCGCTTATATTCCATTGTTTAGCTGCTTGTCCATACCACTTAGATAATATTTTATGCATATTTTCAGTGGTATATAAATCAACTAATTGTGACATACTTACTCTCCCTGTTTTATAGTGGATAAAATTCGTTTTATCTCTGAATCAGTAAATCCTGTAAAGTCTATTAAATAATAATAATCTTTCTTATCATTAATAAAGAAAACACTTTTATATATTTTGTTAGCTGCTTTAAACTCATCATCAATGATTAATATTTGATAATCCTTAGTTATTAATTCAATAACTGGTGTATTGCATGGAAACTCCCATTTATTAAATAATTGTTCCGCTCTTTTTTCTTTATCTCCAAAACTTTCTGGAATTAATTGAAAGCCAATATATTTATTTTTATCATAGATTAATATAGGGGAATCAGAACCATAAAGCATTTGCTTGGGTGGTGGAACATCAAAGGATAACTTATTCAATAATCTATTGTTAAAGGTAAGTTCTTTTGATTGTTGATACTTTAACTCTTGCGAAACTATTTTACATTCATTAGCAATAACAAAACTACTATATAAAAGAGCAATAAATAATATAATCTTTTTCACGCATAACTCCTTTTACTAGTTGTGTTTTAAGCATACTAAAATAAAATGCCCTCAACAAGAGGGCATATTTGTTTTACTTTAATGATGAGTTGAGGGGTAATAATTATAATGGCTATTTAACCCTTTGCCCTGGTATTGCACCGCTATCTGGACTTAGTAAGTAAATTTCTTCACCACCAGGACCAGCAGCCATTACCATACCTTCCGACATACCAAAACGCATTTTTCTTGGTTTTAGATTGGCTACCATTACTGTTAAACGACCTTCTAATTTACTGGGGTCTTTATAAGCACTTTTAATCCCTGCAAAGACATTACGTTGTTGGTCACCAATATCCAAGGTTAATTGTAATAGTTTATCTGCACCTTCTACATGTTGTGCTTTGATAATTTTTGCCACACGCATATCTACTGCAGCAAAAGCATCATATTCAATTTCAGGGGCTAATGGGTCTTTTGTTAACTCGCCATTGCCTTTAGGCGCACTTTCTGCTTTTAGGTCTTCTTTAGAGGCTTCTACCATGGCATTCACTTGATCTTGTTCAATACGTGTCATTAAGGGTTTAAACTCATTAAGTTGATGATTAGCTAAAGGCGTTTGATAATCAGCCCATATTAAAGGCTCAATATTTAAATAAGCTTCTGCTTTATTAGCTAATTCAGGTAATACAGGTTTTAAAGTAAGCACTAATAAACGGAATAGATTAATACCTAATGCACAAATCTCCTGTACTTCTTGTTGTTTACCTTCTTGTTTATTTAAAGCCCAAGGTGCTTTGTCAGCAATCCACGCGTTAGCTTGGTCTGCTAACGCCATAATTTCACGCATTGCTTTGTTAAAGTCACGTGCTTCATAAGCTTCTGCAATTGTTGGAATAGTATCTTGGAAGGCTTGCCATAATTGTGGAGCAGGATTGGCTTCTACTAATATGCCATTATTACCACGGGCAATAAAACCAGCACAACGACTCGCAATATTAACTACTTTGCCCACTAAATCTGAGTTTACCTTTTGAATAAAATCTTCAAGGCTTAAATCCAGATCATCCACAGTACGCGTAAGCTTACTTGCGTAGTAATAGCGTAAGTATTCTGGTTGTAAGTGGTCTAAGTAGGTGCGAGCTTTAATAAATGTCCCTCTTGACTTGGACATTTTTGAGCCATTAACGGTTAGGTAGCCATGGACATTAATCGCAGTAGGTTTGCGATAACCTGCACCTTCTAGCATTGCAGGCCAAAATAGGGCGTGGAAGTTAACAATATCTTTACCAATAAAATGGTAAACCTCTGCCTCAGAATCTTTTTTCCAAAAACTATCAAAATCTAGTTGTGGATGTTGTTTGCATAAGTTTAATAAGCTAGCCATATAGCCAATAGGTGCATCTAGCCATACATAGAAAAACTTATTTGGTTCACCAGGAATTTCAAAACCAAAATAAGGAGCATCACGAGAAATATCCCACTCTTGTAAACCAGCATCTAACCATTCAGCTAATTTATTAGCAACAGATTCTTGCAGAGTACCACTGCGTGTCCAAGTTTTAAGCATTTCTGTGAAATCTGGTAATTTAAAGAAGAAATGCATTGATTCTTTAAGTACTGGGATAGCGCCAGAGATAGTGGATCTTGGATTTTTTAATTCCGTTGCATCATAAGTTGCACTGCATTTTTCACAGTTGTCACCGTATTGATCTTCTGCGCCACAACGAGGACATGTGCCTTTAATAAAACGATCGGCTAAGAACATTTTCTTTTCAGGGTCAAAATACTGGGTTACTGGGCGAGCAGCTATATGATTATTTTCTTTTAGCTGTAAATAAATCTTTTCTGATAGTTCTTTATTCTCAGGGCTATGGGTTGAGTAAAAATTATCAAATGCTACAAAGAAATCAGCAAAGTCTTTGCTGTGTTCTGCACGAACGTTATCAATTAATTGTTCTGGAGTAATCCCTTCCTTTTCAGCACGTAACATAATGGCTGACCCATGAGCGTCATCAGCACACACATAAATAGCTTGATGACCACGCATTTTTTGAAAACGAACCCAAATATCAGTTTGAATATATTCAACTAAGTGACCTAAATGTATTGAACCATTGGCATAGGGTAAGGCACTGGTAACAAGTATTTTACGGGTTGTCATGGTGTTTGCCGTTATTTCCATCAAGTTAAAAGGGTTATTGTACTAAATTTATTACACTTTGCCGTGTAAAATAAGTTAAATTAACCATCAATTATAGATAACAGTAGGCTTATTATTCCAGATGAAAAATAATCTTTTTAGTAAATTATGGATTAGAAGCTGTTTATTACTTTGCTGCTTATTGGTGTTGCAAGGTTGTGTTTCTCAAACTATAAAAAGTATTGATTATAAAAATGATATTGTTAATGGTGCTGAGCAAGGAAATGCTGAAAAACAATTTTTATTAGGTTGGCATTATCAATATGGTTGGATTGTACCTAGAGATAATGGTCAGGCAGTTTATTGGTATGAGAGAAGTGCATGGCAAGGTAATGCTAAAGCTGAGTTTCACTTGGCGAATATGTTTGAAAAAGGCATAGGTACTGCTCAAAATAAAGCTCGTGCAATCTATTGGTATCGTAAAGCAGCCGCACAAAATTATATTGAAGCTCAGATTAATTTAGGTTGGCTTTATTTATTGGGTGAAGACATTGATAAAAATAACGAAGAAGCACTTTACTGGTTTAAACGTGCTGCTGATCTAAATGATGGTGGTGCAATGGTTATTTTAGGTAGTTTATACCGTTATGGACAAGGCGTTGCAAAGGATAGTCAGCAGGCTATATATTGGTATGAGTTGGCCACTAAACAGAATAGGGTAGTAGCAATGTTTTTGTTGGGTGATATGTATCAAAAAGGAGATGGAATAAATAAAAATATGTCATTAGCTAAAGCGTGGTTTCAAAAAGCAGCTAGCCAAGGTTATCAGCCAGCTAATGATAGGTTAATGAATTTATTAAATAATTAGCATATTAGTTATATTTTTGCAATAAGACTTAAAACTGAGTATATTTGATACAAATTTTTCTATGATTAATTATAATAGAAAAAACCTTATAATGTTGTTAATGGAATAATATTATGTTTGCCAAATGTTCTAAAGGGAAGTTGCTGTTAAGTGTTTCCCTTATTTTCACAATAAAACCTATCTTTGCTTTAGATCCTGCCTACCAAGCTCCAACGGGTACAAATTTAGTGGTGGATAATAAAACTATAACCACTATTGCTGATACATCTGTTTCAGGAGGAGGGGTTATAGTAGGTGATCCAAGACTTGGTAATAATCTTGGTAATGTAACCTTAACGCTAACAAATAGTATTGTTGATTTAAATCAGAATAGTGTTTCACATGCAGTTAGAACGGGTTCTTATAGTACTGGCGCTATATTAACAACTAGTATTAGTAATTCAACTATTAAATTAGTGTCTACAGGTAGTAATCCTGCAAACACGATAGGTGTCATATCAGAATCGCATAGTAGTGGACAATCCCATCTGCTAAATTTAGAAGATGTAAATATAGATGTTACAGGGACAGGAACTAATTTTTCAACAGGAATATTAGCGTATTCTACAAATGGTGCCGCAACAATTGATATTCAACTTTTCGGGGTCAATAGCATCAAGGCAACGGGTAGTTCTAATTATGTTGCAGCTATTGATGCAGGCTTTAATGGTGGAAGTGATAATATTACCATACAAGAACATGATGCAGGTGGGCAAATTATAGCTGTGTCAAATGGTAATGCAACAAGCTATGCTATAAATGCTAATACAGGAGGTGGTGGTTCTATTATAATTAATACACAATCAGAGATTATTGCTACTTCAACCGCTGGTAGTGCTTATGGTATATCAGCAATTGGAGATGTGGTAGAAGTTGAAAACTTAGGTTCCATTACTGCTGAAGGTGTAAATAGCTATGGTATTTTTTCTACCGCTACAAGTACTGCCACGTTAAATATTAAATCTAATATCATGGCACAAGGTAGTAATACTTCATATGCTATTTATAGCCAAGCAGGGTTAGGTGATAATAACATTAATATTGCAGAAGGTATTTATGTTCATGGGGGAGACAGGGTAGGTGCAGCAGTTTATATGACAAGCGCATTGGGAAATCAGGTACTAAATAATAATGGTATTATTAGCGCAACCAATGATCAAGCTATTTTTGGTAGAAGCACCTCTGGCAGTACTACAATAAATAATAATAATTTGATCACAGGTTATGTTGAGCTGTCAGGTAATACTGTTACTTTCAATAATAATGGCTTGTTTGATTTACAGGATTTTAGTAGTGGAACCAAAGGAAGCAGTGTTAGTAGTTTTGGAACAAATGGTACATTTAATAATGCAGGTGTATTGGCACTGTCAGAGAAGAATAATACAGGCACTACCAGTCATGCCACTTTAACGGGTCTTGTTAATTTTAATCATAACGGAATAATTGATTTAAGAACAGGCCAAAATAATTTGGCAGGTAATACATTAACAATTGGTGATGGTCTAGGAAACGGTAATTTTGTCTCTAATGGTGGTTCTTTATATATAAATACCAATATCGTGGCTACAGCAGGGGTAAGTGATAAGCTTATTCTAGATAATGTGGTAACAGGAGCCAACGGTGCAACTAGAGTGTTTATTACACCTACTGCAGGTAGTTCCTATGGTTTTTTAGCAGGGGATGGTATAGAAGTAGTACAGGTTAATGGTAACTCTTCTAGTAATGCTTTTGCTTTGGGACGTCCTCTGGTCAATGGTATTTATCAGTATGGCCTTTATCAAGGTGGAGCTGCTAATGCTTATAGTTGGTACTTAAGGAATATGCCAAATGCTTTTAATCCTATTGTGGGAGCTTATTTGGCTAATCAAGTGGCTGCAACCGAGATGTTTAACCAACAACTACGCGATCGTTTATTAGCTTCATCGTCAGATGTGGCAGCGGATACTTCACAATTAAATAGCTTGTGGTTACGCACTAAAATGACTCATGGCAGCCGACATAGTATACACGATAGTATTAGTAATAGAGACCGTATGTATATTATGCAATTGGGTGGTGATCTAGGTGTTTGGCGTTTAAATGAGGGCAATTTGCATGTGGGGGTTATGGCTGGTTATGGTGATTATAAAAATACCAGTACATCACGCGCTACACGTATCAAAGCGGATTCCACTGTTAAGGGCTACAATGTGGGCGCTTATGCTAGTTGGTTCCAAAATGACGATTCCGCATTAGGTTTATATGTGGATACTTGGACACAATATGGTTGGTTCCGCAATGAGACTAAAGGAAAAGAGGTTTCAGGCAATAAAAAATACAACAGCAATGTATGGAGTAACTCACTAGAAGTTGGATATGGTGTGGTATTAGGCCAACAACATACAACACAGTGGATTGCAACACCACAAGCACAGTTAACCTACCATTATTATGATACTGATAATTTATATGATAGACACAATGAGTTATGGGTTACAGATAATAAAGGAAGTGGTTTAATGTCGAGGGTGGGCGTGCGTTTGCATGGACGGGATGTTGAGCGTAAGCAAGCCATTGAACCCTTTGTGGAAGTTAATTGGATTAATAATACAACTAAAAATCAGTTAGAATTTAATGGTACAGAGTTACGTGATGGAATGCCTAAAAATCGTTTTGAAGCTAAATTGGGGCTACAAGGTAATATAACTAATCGCTTTAATGTTTCAGCTCAAGTGGGTGGGCAATGGGGGCGTAATAAATTTGATCAGTATCAGGGACAATTAAATGTTAATTACCGATTCTAAAGCGTGATTATTAGTCTATAAATAAAAAAGGTAATCAAATGATTACCTTTTTTTATGGCTAATATAATTAAACGAGTAATTGAGCTTGTTGTAATGTTTGTATTGCTTCTAACCAAGCTGGTTGGGCTTTATAATCCGTACTAGGCGTTACCTTAGTTTTCATCATGGCTAGTTTTTGGCTAGGGGTTATATTTAGTTGTTGAGTTATAACTAAAGCCTCTTCTGCCATTGCTCGATCATTGCAGACTAAAGCCATATCACAACCTGCACCAAAAGCAGCGGTTACACGATTATCAATATTACCCACTGCATGAGCTCCTGCCATGGATAGATCATCGCTAAAAATAATGCCTTTAAACTGTAGTTCTTGGCGTAAGATAGTTTGTATCCAATATTCAGAAAAACCTGCAGGTTTATTATCTACTTGGCTGTAGATGATATGTGCAGGCATGATGCCCACTAATTGTTGCGATAACTTTGTGAAAGGGATTAAATCAGTTTTTCTGATTTCATCTAAAGAACGCTCATCTTCTGGAATAACAAAATGAGAGTCACCTGTTACCCAGCCATGTCCAGGGAAGTGTTTACCCGTGGCTTGCATACCTGCTTTTTGCATACCTGCAATAAAAGCGCTGGCTAATTCTGTTACTTTCTCTGGATTATTAGCAAATGCGCGTTTACCAATGACTTGATTTCTATTGTAGTTAATATCTAATACAGGGGCAAAGCTAATATCAAGGCCTATAGCTAGTACTTCTGTAGCCATCAGCCAACCACAGTAGTTAGCAAGCTCCAGTGCATTAGGATGATCAATAAAGCTGCCCATAGCGGGTAATGCTAGCATATTTTGACGTAGTCGTTGCACGCGCCCACCTTCTTGATCAATCGCTAAAATTAGATCAGGGCGAATAGCATGTATGGAAGCACACAGTTCTCTTACTTGTTTAGGGTCTTCGGTATTGCGTGTAAATAATATTAAGCCACCGATTTCAGGGTGTTTTAAAAATTGACGATCTTCAGCCGTTAACCAAAGACCTTCAATATCAACCATTAATGAGCCTTGCATAGGATGCCTTATTCTGTGTAGGGTTGTTCACTGATCTCTACAGGACAGTGAATAGGAACTAACTCAAAGAGTTTAATTATATCAGTATTACGTAATCTAATGCAGCCGTGAGAGAGTGGGATACCCATAGGTTCAGTATCTGGTGCGCCATGCAAATAGATATAACGGCGGAAGGTGTCAACATTACTTAATCGATTGAAACCTAATTGACAACCACTAAGCCATAGGATACGGGTTAATATCCAATCTCTATGAGGGTGCTGTTGCGCAAGTTCTGGTGACCAAATTTCGCCTGTCCAGCGTCGTCCAAGTAGCACAGCGTTAATCGGTAATTCAGCACCAATTTTGGCTCTAATATAGTGTTTACCAAGTGGTGTACAATTACTATTTTGTAACTGTCCAGTACCTTTTAATGCAGTAGATACTGGCATGGTTAAAGCTAACTTTCCTTGTTTAAAACCATACAGTTTTTGATCAGCAACGGAAATAAAAAGTTGGTCTAACATTAGTTCTCTGTTAGCTTAGAAATATCATATTTTGCATTGACTAATGTTTCATCTTTTAATACAGGTGCAGCCAATAATCCAGCCGTAATATAAGGTGCCATTAACTGAATAACTTGTGATATTTTGATGGAAGTTTTAAATTCTTTTTTCATTAATGTTTTAAAATATTCCATACTAGCGATATTAAGTAAAATAGTCCCTAAACTAAAATGTAGCCGCCAAAACCATTCTACTTCAGAAATATTATCATTATGGGCTGCCTTTCTTAACATAAGCCCAAAACGATAGAATACAATGCCAAAGTCATTGGTCATATATTCATGTAAAAATAGTTGCTTTTGCAATAACGCATTGCTAAATAGCCGCATAAAGGTTACTACGCCTTTAGAGCTATGTGTTTTTATAGATACAATTAACTCCATAAAGATACTTAACAGTTCTTCAGTGGAAGGAGTAGCATTTTGTTTTGACTCATAATAATCTAATTTCTTTTCAAGTTCAGAGCAAAACTGGGTTAAATATCTTGAAAAAATGGCTTTAATAAGACCTTCTTTTGAACCAAAGTGATAATTTACCGCTGCTAAATTAACTTCTGCTTCAGCAGTAATAGAGCGTAATGATGTTTCAGTGAAACCTCTTTCTGCGAATAATTGTTCAGCAGCATTATAAATACGTTCTATGGTTTTATCAGATGCTTTCATTGTGTCTTTCCAATAGATTAAGGCAATTCTATGATTATAGTATGTAATTCTTGTTAAATGTTATCATAATAGTTAAAAAATTATAATAAAGTCATGTAAAGAGCGGTTATTTTACATAATAAGCTATTAAATAAAGTACCTAACTGGGGTCAATTAACTAGTACAAATACCCCTTTCACGTTAAACTACCTTATCTCATATAGTTATAATATTTTATACAATATCTTTATATGTCTATCATTAGTAGGCTAATTTTCACCCACAGCAGAAGATAAAGAGGACCCCCATGAAGGTACTTGTAGCAGTTAAACGAGTGGTTGACTACAACGTAAAAGTCCGTGTTAAAGCAGACAATACCGGAGTTGACCTAGCCAATGTCAAAATGTCAATGAACCCCTTTTGCGAAATTGCCGTAGAAGAAGCAATACGTTTAAAAGAAAAAGGCATAGCCAGCGAAGTAATAGCCGTATCCGTAGGTCCAGCAGCGGCACAAGAACAACTTCGTACCGCCCTAGCGCTAGGTGTTGATCGTGCCATCCTAGTAGAAGCTGAAGACAACCTAAGCTCCCTAAACGTAGCCAAAATACTCAAAGCTATCGTTGACAAAGAACAACCACAACTCATCATCCTCGGCAAACAAGCCATCGATACCGACAACAACCAAACTGGTCAAATGCTAGCTGCCCTTGGTGGTTACTCACAAGGTACCTTTGCCTCCAAACTAGAAATAGTAGGCGACAAAATCAACCTTACCCGTGAAATCGATGGTGGTTTACAAACCGTAGCACTCACCCTACCCGCCGTAGTCACTACCGACCTACGACTAAACGAACCACGCTACGCCTCCTTGCCCAACATCATGAAAGCCAAGAAAAAGCCATTAGAAACTACCAGCCCTGCTGACCTAGGTATCACTGTCAACAACACAGTCACCACCTTAAAAGTAGAAGCACCTGCGGCACGTAAAGCAGGCATCAAAGTAAGCTCAGTAGCAGAACTTGTAGACAAACTAAAGAACGAAGCGAAGGTGATCTAATGACAATCCTTGTTATAGCAGAACACAACAACACAACACTCAACCCAGCCACCCTAAACACCGTAGCAGCAGCCCAAGCTATTGGTGGCGACATCCACCTACTCGTAGCAGGCCAAAATGCCCAACCCGTAGCTGACGCAGCAGCCAAAGTACAAGGTGTAAGCAAAGTCCTGTTAGCAGACAACGCAGCCTATGGTCATATGCTACCTGAAAATGTAGCCAAACTTATTGTAGGCCTAGCCAACAACTACAGCCATATCCTAGCACCAGCCACTACCGATGGTAAAAACTACCTACCACGCGTAGCAGCTCTACTAGACGTAGACCAAATCTCAGAAATCATCGCTGTAGAAAGTCCAGATACCTTCAAGCGTCCTATCTATGCAGGAAACGCCATTGCTACCGTACAAACCACAGCCAACATCAAAGTGATTACTGTACGCTCTACAGGTTTTGATGCGGTATCTGCTGAAGGTGGTAGTGCAGCCATAGAAACCATCAGCGAAGCAACTGATGCAGGCGTATCCAGCTTTATCAACGAAGAACTGGCCAAATCAGACCGTCCAGAACTAACTGCAGCCAAAGTCATCATATCAGGTGGTCGTGGCCTACAAAATGGCGACAACTTCCAACTTCTCTATGCGTTAGCAGACAAACTAAATGCAGCGGTAGGTGCTTCACGTGCGGCAGTAGACGCTGGCTATGTACCTAACGACCTGCAAGTAGGTCAGACAGGTAAAATTGTAGCCCCAGAACTCTACATTGCTGTTGGTATTTCAGGCGCTATTCAACATTTGGCGGGTATGAAAGACTCCAAAGTAATTGTTGCTATCAACAAAGACGAAGAAGCACCTATTTTCCAAGTAGCTGATTATGGCTTGGTGGGGGATTTGTTTGAGTTAGTACCTGAGTTGACTAACGCGTTATAGGCAAATTTAAAGATTAGTGTTATAAATAACCCCATTCATAGTGTGTGAATGGGGTTTTTTGTTTAGATAGTTGATAATATTTTTTATGGAATGTCGTTTGGGTTGCGGGGCTTGTTGTATAGCTCCTTCTATTTCTTCTCCTATTCCAGGAATGCCTGATGGTAAACCTGCAGGTGTTCGCTGTGTACAGCTTAATGAGCAAAATCTTTGTCAATTATTTGGTAGTTCAGAGCGCCCTCTAGTGTGTTCGGCTTTTCAAGCAGAGCCTATTATTTGTGGTGATAATACTGAACAGGCAATGCAAATAATTACCGAGTGGGAATTGATAACTAAAGTATCTTAAACAGGTAAGGTTAATGTCACAGAAACATTTATCAACACGTTTGTATAACTATTTGAGTGGCAATAAACAAGATCAACAACAAAACAGTCATAGCAAAAATCAAGAGATCTTACAGCGTAATTTCTTTAGCCATTTATGGATTTCTTTAGGCAATAAATTAGCTGACTCTTTAATTAGCCCCCGACTTATTTTGCCTTGGCTATTAAGTGCTATGCATGCCCCCTTATGGGTGGTGAGTTTATTAGTACCTATTCGTGAAGCAGGTGCCTTATTACCACAATTAATTGTGGCCAGTGTTTTAAGGGTTAAAAAAATTCGTAAATGGGTATGGTTTAATGCTTGTATAGTATTAACGCTATGTGGTGTGGCATTAATAATATTGGCCATTACAGGAGAGGGTTTCTGGGGGGCTGTATTAGTACTTGTAGTATTAACTATTCTTTCTTTGGCTAGAGGTGTTACCTCAATTACCAGTAAAGATGTAATGGCTAAAACAATTGATAAAGAAAGTCGTGGTCATTTAATGGGGTGGAGTACTAGCATTGCAGGAGGGATTACGCTTGTTGCAGGTGTGATATTAGTGTTACTGACTAATCAACCTGGTAGACCCATAGTGGCAGGATTATTATTACTAGCTACTTTAGGATGGGCTGTAGATATTATTTTTTGTGCTCGTTTAGTTGAACCTGAAAGTGAAATAGAACAAGAACTAAAAGAAAAGAGTAGTTTAGTGAGAGTATGGGAGTTATTAAAAACAGATAAACAGTTTTTACATTTTAATATTAGTCGTTCATTACTTCTTTCTAGTGCACTAGCCTTACCCTATATAGCTATTTTAGGTAGAAATCACAGTGGTGCTAATCTAGGTAGTTTAGGTATTTTAGTGTTAATCTCTGGTATAGCAACGATGCTAGCTAGCCCTTTTTGGGGTAAATATGCTGACCATTCTAGTCGTAATGTTATGCGTGACAGTGGTTTAATAGTAGCTGTTATTTGTTTTATGATTACTTTATTTGGTTATTTACCAGAGTCCCTGAGCAGTACAGTGTGGCCTTATGCGTTCGCTTATGGTTTTGTGGTGATTGGTGAAACAGGCATTGGTATAGGCCGTAAAACCTATATTATAAATATGGGAGATGGAGAAAGTAGGGCACTTTATATTGCGTTATCTAATACTATTACGGGAATTCTAGTATTGATATTAGGCTCAATACTCGCTGCATTAAGCTCATGGACAAGCCTTGATGTGGTATTAATGACCTTAGCAGTAGGCTGTATTATTGGCGCATGGTCTGCCCAAAAATTACAAAATATTTAAAACTTAATAGATTTATCATTAATGATATAAATAAAAATAACTATCTCTCATTTAGCAATAATAGAATACTGTATAAAATGAGTAGATAGTTATTAGAGTAAATATCAATCAGCTAATAATTTCTCAAGTTTTTCTTGGTCTCTGGCAAAAGCACGAATACCTTCTGCGAGCTTTTCTGTAGCCATTGCATCTTCATTCATATTCCAGCGATATTGGCTTTCTGAGAGACTTTGCTGATTTTCCTGAGTTCCTTGTTCTGGCGATAATATACGAGGAAGCTTATTATTATCTTGTGCTAACTTCTCTAACAAGTCTGGACTAATAGTTAAACGATCACAACCTGCTAGTTGTTCAATCTGGCCTATATTACGGAAACTAGCACCCATCACAATGGTGGCGTATTGGTACTGTTTATAGTAGTGATAAATACGACTAACAGATTGTACGCCAGGATCTTCTACTGCTGTAAAGTCACGGTTTTCAGCTTTTTTATACCAGTCATAAATTCTACCAACAAAAGGTGAAATTAAGAAAACACCAGCCTCTGCACATGCAACTGCTTGAGCAAATGAAAATAATAGGGTTAAGTTGGTTTGAATACCTTCTTTTTCAAGTTGTTTGGCTGCTTGAATACCTTCCCATGTGGCGGCAATTTTAATTAACACACGTTCTTTATTAATACCTTGCTGATGGTAAATATCAATAAGTTTTTTGGCTCTATCAATAGTTGCTTGGCTATCAAAAGACAGTCTAGCATCTACTTCGGTGGAAATTTTACCTGGAATAACGTTTAGTATTTCTTTGCCCACTAGTACTGCAAATGTATCGCAAGCAACAGCAAGATCTTGTTTGGCTTTTTGTTTTACTTGATTTAGTTGTTGCTGATACTGTGGTAAAGCAGCTGCTTTTAATAATAATGATGGGTTGGTGGTAGCATCTACAGGTTTTAAACGGGCAATTGCTTCCATATCCCCTGTATCTGCAACAACAGTAGTAATTTGGCGAAGTTGTTCTAATTTATTTGACATAACGTACTCAATATAGAAAATCAGTCCATAGAAATTGCATAACACTACCTGAGTTAATTAAATTACTCAATGATATTGATTAAATAGATTGCAAAATAGTTAATAAAGAATAAAAATGCTACAAGTAATACAGTACAATAACTAAAACTTTTTCTAGGATCTTATATTCACTGGGAAGGCCTATTATGCATTGTCCATTTTGTGGTACTCATGATACAAAAGTGATTGATTCACGTTTAGTGGCTGAGGGAGATCAAGTTAGACGCAGACGTGAATGTATTGAATGTGGTGAACGCTTTACAACGTTTGAAACAGCAGAATTAGTTATGCCGCGGATAATTAAACAAGATGGAACGCGTCAACCTTTTAATGAGGATAAATTACGCGCGGGTATGCTCAGGGCATTAGAAAAACGACCTGTAAGCATGGAGTTATTAGAAGAAGCATTAGCAAGAATTAAACATAAGCTTAGGGCATCAGGTGAGCGTGAAATTAGTTCATTGAAAGTTGGAGAGCTGGTCATGGAGGAATTAAAGGGGCTAGATGAAGTTGCTTATATTCGCTTTGCTTCTGTATACCGTAGCTTCCAAGATATCAAAGCTTTCCGTGATGAGGTAGAGCGTCTTTCACAAAATACTGATAAGCATAATGAATAATCATCAGTTATGGATGAGCAAAGCATTACAGTTAGCTCGTCAAGGTATTTATTCCACTCATCCTAATCCGCGTGTTGGTTGTGTTATTGTTGCTGATAATCAACTGGTTGGGCAAGGTTGGCACCAAAAGACAGGGGGGCCACATGCTGAGGTGTTTGCTTTACGAGAAGCAGCGGAAAAAGCTAAAGGTGCAACAGCTTATGTTACATTAGAGCCTTGTAGTTATTTTGGTAGAACACCACCTTGTGCAGATGCTTTGATAAATGCAGATATTGGCAAAGTTGTAATTGCTATGCAAGACCCGAATCCACAAGTGGCTGGAAAAGGCATTGCAAAATTACATGCAGCAGGTATCGAAGTCATTTGTGGTGTATTAGAGCAAGAAGCAGAAACCTTAAATAAAGGTTTTATTAAACGTATGCGTTTCGGTCTACCCTATGTTACGGTTAAGTTAGCGATGAGTTTAGATGGCCGTACCGCGATGTATAGTGGTGAAAGTCAATGGATTACTGGAGCGGCTGCTCGTAGCGAGGTGCAGCGTTTAAGGGCGCAAAGTAGCGCGATTATTACTGGAGCTGATACAGTAATATTTGATAATGCAAAGCTAACAGTGCGAGCAGAAGAATTAGGGTTAAACAACACATTAACAGATTTAGCTTTAAAGAGAGTTCCCTTAAGAGTGCTTATTGATAGTAAGGGGCGAGTATCTTTTGATAAGGCTTTTTATCAATACCCTTATTCGTTAACAGTATCTAGTTTGCCTAAACCAGAACTATTAAAAGATGAGCAATATTGGATGCAGTTACCTTGCAATCAGCAAGGATATATTGATTTACAAGAGTTATTAAAAAAACTGGCTAAAGATTATGCAGTAAATGAATTATTAGTTGAGGCAGGTGCAACTTTAGCAGGCGCTTTTACTCAAGCAAAACTGGTGGATGAATATCAAATTTTTATGGCCAGTAAGCTACTAGGTTCTTCGGCAAGACCATTGTTAGACTTACCTTTGCAATCAATGTCAGAGGCTATATCGCTTGATATTAAGGATATAATAGCGGTAGGCGATGATTGGCTAATAAAAGCTTACCCACAGCAATAAGCTTTTAGTAATTAGATTTCCAAACCTGACAAGAAATGCGGTCCTATAAAGCGTTTGGGTATATCAAATTCTTCTGGGTATTCAACATTAACTAGATACAATCCGTAAGGTGGGGCAGTGACACCTGCCTTAGTTCTATCTTTGGCTTCTAAGGCTTCTTTTGCCCAACTAATATCGCGTTCACCTGCACCAATGGTCATTAGCAGTCCTGCAAAATTGCGCACCATATGATGTAAAAACGCATCTGCACAAACATCTAAAATAATCAATTTGCCAAATTTTATTACTTTAAAATGATAAATTGTTTTAATAGGTGATTTAGCTTGGCATTGCACTGCGCGAAAGGAGGTGAAGTCATGGGTACCGGTAAAGTAATTGGCTGCTTGCTGCATTTTATCAATATCTAAAGGACGAAAATTCCATGTAACTTCCTCAGACAGATGAGCAGGGCGTATAGGGTCATTATAGATAACATAACGATAACGCCTAGCAAATGCTTTATAGCGAGCATGAAAATGCTCTGGTACTACTTTTGCCCATGTTACGCTAATATCTTTCGGAAGATTAGCAATGGTACCCATAACCCATGCATTCATAGGTCTGCTTACATGTGTATCAAAATGTACTACTTGGCCACTGGCATGTACACAAGCATCTGTACGACCAGCAACAGAAACAGTAATAGGACTGTTAGCAACTGTGCTTAACGCTAGTTCTAAGGTTTCTTGGATACTGGGTATACCCTCTAATTGGCGTTGAAAACCACGATAGCGTGAACCATTATATTCAATACCAAGTGCTATTCTGGAAACGTTTGCGGCAGCCATTTCGGCTGCCGCATTCGAGTTACTACTCTTTTCTGTCATGGTTTATTTAAGTGAAGCTAATAACTGTTCTGCTTGTTGTATTTGTTCAGCAGTCCCTTCTTTTAGCACTTCTTCTAAAATATCTTTAGCACCGCTACTATCACCCATTTCAATATAAGCATTTGCTAATTCTAGTTTAGTAGATACTTCATCTTCTGGTGGAAGCTCAAAGCCAAGGTCTAACTCAGCAAGTGAAGTTTTTGTATCAACAGCAGAATCAACTAAGGAGATAGAAGGTTCTTCATCTTTCACAACTTCATTTTCTTGAATAGCAGGAGATTCTATAGGTGCTGTTGAATCATCGGTTGTTGAAGATTGATTGTCACCGCCAATAGAGGCTAATAATGATCTAGCTTCAGCTTGTTGACTATCATTACCTTCACGCATGATTTCTTCTAATAAATCATGGGCACCTTCAGTATCACCCATATCTATATAAGCGTTAACTAATTCTAATTTAGTAGTAACCTGATCCTTTTCAATAATTTCTTCCATCTCATCAACATTTTCTTCAACTGTTGTTTGAGGTGTATCAGTTATTTCTAAAGGTGGTTCAGAGTCACTGTTAAAACCTAAATCAAATTTAAAATCCTCTTCTTTAGGTTCTTCTTGTGGTGCTTCTTCTTTTTCAAAGTCAAAAATAGGTGAGTCTGAACTAAAGGTTTCCTCATCTAAATGTGCATCAAATATTGGTTTTTCTTGCTCTGTAGAGTCTGGAGTTATCTTTTCTAACTCAAAGTTTTCATCTACTTCGCGTGTTGGATCTGGTTCATAAATAACTTCTTGTTCTACTTCAGGCTCAGCGATATCTTGTGTAATATCAGGTGCTTCTTCTGTAGTAGGGGTAGATAGAGTATCAAAATCAAAACTAATATCTGTTACTTCAGGTTCTTTATTATCTGATAGTTCCTCTGCGGTAGAAACATCAAAAACAGTTTCTACAGGCGGTTCAATATCAGTGACTGGGGACTCTTCCAAAGTAGTTGGAGAAGAGAAGTTAAACTGTGAACCCGCTAGTGTTGGATATTTTTCTTTTAAAGTATCTATCTTATGTTGAGCAAGCGGATCTAATAAGATTAGTTCTTGTTCTTCTGTTTCAAAATTAGCTACATCACCTTGTTCTGCATAAACTTCCATTAATTTTAGACGATATTCAGTATTAGTAGGATCTTCTTGTAATGCATTAACTAATAATTCTTTTGCTTCGTCATAATGGTTGTAAGCTAGATAGATATCAGCTTTATCAACAGTACCCATTCCCTCACCAAGTTGAGAAAGTGGACTATTTAATGGTTGAGTCTCAGTGCTAGAAATAGCAGGTGTATCAACTTGTTCTGAATCGTTTAAGTCATCATCATCTAATGTTACATTACTTAAATCAACTACAGTAGCATCATCATTGGCAGCTTTTTTACGACGTAATAATAAGGCAACTATACAGATAAGTAGTAGACCTCCACCGCCAGCCATTAATAGCAGTTGGTTGCCAAGCAGTGATGAAATAAAAGATGGTTCTGGTGTTGTATCTTGTGTAACTGGCGTAGGAGCTTTAGGTTGCTGAGCAGGCTGTTGTGCTGCAGCTTGCTCGGCAGCTTTTCTAGCAGCAGCTTCTTGGGCGGCTTTTTGTGCGGCGGCTTGCTTAGCAGCAGCTTCTTGAGCAGCTTTTTGTGCTGCAGCTTCCTCAGCGGCTTTTTTAGCAGCGGCTTCCTCCGCAGCCTTTTTAGCTGCATCTTCGTCAACCTTTGTTTCATCAACAACAACTGGTTTAGTAGAAGATTGATCTAACTTTGTTTTAACTTCTTCTATTTGAGAATCTTTTTGTTTGGAAAGTTCCTCTAAACGACTAATCTCTGCTTGAAGTTGCTCTAACTGAGTACTTAGATCATCATTCTCTTGGCGTGCATTATCAAGTGCTTGCTTAGAACTTTCTAATTGGGTTTGTAATTGCTCAGCCTGCTTATTATCTACGGTAACTGGTTGTGTAGGGGTGACATCTGTTTTTGTAGCAGTCACAGCTGTAGGCGATTTAGTTGATTGAAGGAAAGCAGTTGCCTCAGCTACAGAAATTGCATTGATTTCTTTGCTAGTAGGTGCTTTTAATGTATAACCTGCTAATAAATGGTTAGCATTACCATTAATAAATGCTTTAGGGTTTTTCTTATAAATGGCTGTAGCGGTTTTGGCTGCTGAACTATTACCTCTTAACTTGTCAGCAACAGACCAAAGGGTATCACCACGTGCTGTTAAATAAGTGTCACCCTTAATAGTTGGTTGGGAAACTGGTTTTGGTGTAGTTACTGGGCTACTAGTAACAGGTTTTGCAACAGTAGTGTTAGCATTACCTGAGATAGGCAGATCCATTAATATAGTATATTCTCTGGATATTTTATTGCCTTGCCAATTTACATCAAGTAAAAAGTTTAGATAAGGTTCTTTTATTGGTTTAGTAGAGTTAATTTGAATATAGCCTTTACCATTCTCACCAAGAACTGTTTTAAACGTTAGGTTTGAAAGTTCAGAGGTACGATCAAGACCAGATTTAGCAAAATCATCTGGGCTTGCTAAACTAGGTCTAATATCAGCTGCTCTTAAACCAGCCGCATCAGATAGTTCGATTCTGGCATTTAATGGTTGACCATAGGATGATTTCCAAGAAATCTCACCCATATTTAGAGCGTATGCACTTGTTGTAGATAAAGTAATGGTAGTAGCAATAGCAGCAACCAACTTATGAACTTTTACCATAGTATAATCCCTTGAAACCAAACTTTTACGAGTTCTTAAAAAAAATTTTTCTAATAATACTATATAAATAGTGTTAATACGTAGTATTTCCTCTCATTTTAGTTATTTTAATCACTAAAATTCACTATATAGCACCTAGAAAATGGATTTTTGTTAATTAATATTCATCTAAAGTAATAGTATATCAATACATGTAACATAATTTATTCATTTTTGAACATGTAAAGTTAAAACTAATGAAATAAATAATAATCAAACAGTGTTTAATAAATCTCTTATAATAACCCATATTATATTGATTTTCTTGATATGTCTTAAGGTTAAGTTAAACATTTGCCCACTATTACCTGTAAAGTTTACTGGATTGTTTGTTAATAAAATGTTTGAAATTTAGAAGAAAAGTACTTCATGGCTATAAAAAAATTAATGTCAGCCACTCATTTATCAGTAGTGCAATGGTTATTTTTTATTGTAATGGCAGGTCTTTCTGGTTGGTTACTAGAAAAAATTGCTGTTCCTGCTGCATTACTGCTTGGTCCTATGCTATGTGCCATATTAATGGGGGTAAGTGGTACAAAAATTAGAATGCCTAAAGTATATTTTAAGTTTAGTCAGGGAATCATCGGTTGTTTAATTGGTCATGCTATGACCATGGGAATCTTAATAGAAATATTGCAAATATGGCATGTAATGCTAGTAGCTACTATTGTTACGTTAATCCTAAGTATATTAGTAGGTATCTTAAGTGTGCGCTATGGTGGCTTGCCTGGCTCTACAGCTGCTTGGGGCACTTCACCTGGTGGTGCGGCTACCATGGTAGCTATGGCAGAGGAGTATGGTGCTGATGCGCGTGTAGTGGCAACCATGCAATATATTCGAGTTATTTGTGTAGTGCTAATGGCAGCATTAGTTGGGCATATATTTGGTGCTACGGTGGGTGGTTATGAAACTATTCAGCCAGTTGTTATACAATGGGATCAGAGTATAGTAATTAATTTTTTAATTACTATGGTTGTATTAGTAGTAGGTGTCAACTTAGGACGTTATATTCCTGCTGGCTTTTTATTAGTTCCTATGTTGTTGGGGACTGTATTACAATTAGTAGGTATAGTGGATTTATTGATACCCCACTGGATGATTGCCATTGCTTATGGTGTTATGGGTGCATATATAGGCTTAGGATTTGATCGTGATACCTTGCGTTATGTTATGTATGCTATGCCTATTATGATTATAGCGTCGTTATTATTAGTTATTCTTTGTGGTATTTCTGCCTTAGGGGTCAGTTGGTGGTTAGGGGTAGATTATTTATCTGCTTATCTGGCAACGAGTCCAGGTGGATTGGATTCTTTGTCAGTAGTCGCTATAGATGTTCATGCCGATGTTGGGTTAGTGATGGCCATGCAAACATTACGGTTATTTGCTGTTATTTTAACAGGGCCAATGCTTGCTAAATATATAGCTCGTTTTGCATTAGTAAAAACTTAATAAGCAATTTATGATTAGTATTCAACAGTTATTAAAAGGTAGTCGATTACCAAACTCTCCAACAGAGCGTTTAGATGTGGAGTTATTATTAGCGGCTGCTTTAAATAAACCAACCAGTTATTTGCATACATGGCCTGAAAAGTTAGTAGATCAACAAACACTTACTTTATTTAATGATTATTTGCAAAAAAGGCTACAAGGTGAACCTATTGCCTATATTTTAGGTGAACAAGGGTTTTGGTCTTTAGATTTACAAGTAGGTAAACAGACGCTTATTCCTCGGCCAGATACCGAGCTATTGGTAGAAACCTGTTTAAATCATACGCCTAAAGATAAAGTACTGCATATCCTAGACTTAGGCACGGGAACAGGCGCTATTGCCTTAGCTATAGCAAGCGAGCGGCCACTAACTCAGGTTGTGGGTGTAGATTTTATTGAAGCGGCCATCCAGTTAGCAGAAAAAAATCTTGCAAGATTAAAGCTTACTAATGTTGAGTTTATACAAAGTAATTGGTTTAGCCACTTAATAGGTCAACAGTTTAATATTATTGTGAGCAACCCTCCCTATATTGCTAGTGATGACCCTCATTTAGTTGAAGGGGATGTACGATTTGAACCAAAGACAGCATTGATTTCGGGCAAAGATGGTTTAGACGATATACGAAAAATTATTCAACAAGCTCCAGACTATTTATTAGAAAATGGCTGGTTATTTTTTGAACATGGTTATCAGCAAGCTAAAACAGTACAAGAGTTATTGGCAGAGCGTGGCTTTACAAATATCAGTACTTATTATGATTTAGGTGGTAATGAGCGAGTAACTGGAGGGCAGTGGTTATGATGCTGACAGATGAAGAGTTACTACGCTACAGTCGACAAGTTTTATTAGCTGAAGTAGATGTGGCAGGCCAATTAAAATTAAAACAAAGCCGTGTGTTAATCATTGGTATGGGCGGTTTGGGGGCGCCTGTTGCTTTATATCTGGCAGCAGCAGGTGTAGGTCAGCTAATTTTGGCCGATTTTGACCAAGTAGATCTCACTAATTTACAACGCCAAGTAATTTACAGTACAGATCAGCTTAAGCAACAAAAAGTAATTGCTGCTAAACAGCGACTAATGGCATTAAATCCAGCCATTGCTATAGAAACAGTGGTGGAAGCTATTAATGAAGATAATATTAGTGGTTTATTTGAGCAAGCAGATATTGTTTTAGATTGTACAGATAATTTTTTAATACGGGATTTAATTAATCGTACTAGTGTATTAAAGAAAAAAGCAGTTATTAGTGGTGCTGCAATTCGTTTGCAAGGGCAAATAACAGCTTTTGATCCCAACCAGAAAACAAGCCCTTGTTACCATTGTCTCTATGGTGAAGGAGGGGATGAGCAACTTACCTGTAGTGAAGCAGGTGTGTTAGGTCCTATGGTAGGTGTGATTGGTAGCATGCAAGCGTTAGAAACAATAAAGCTATTACTCAGTTTTGGTCGTTCATTAGTAGGACGATTAATTATATTTAATGGTTTAAATAGTGAGTTTCGAGAATTAAAAGTGTTGAAAGATCCTGCTTGTAAAGTATGTGGTGAGCAATATGGCAAATAATCAAGCCATTGGAGTTTTTGATTCTGGGGTAGGTGGTCTATCTGTATTAACGGCTATTCATCAGCATTTACCTAATGAGAGCTTACTCTATTTAGCTGATACCCAATATGTACCTTATGGAGAAAAAGAGGCAGCATTTATTGTAGAGCGTTGTGTAAAAATTACTGATTATTTTATTGCTCAGTCAGTAAAAGCAATGGTTATTGCGTGCAATACTGCAACAGCAGCAGCTGCAACTGTATTACGAGAAAAGTATCCTGATTTACCATTGATTGCTATGGAACCTGCTGTTAAACCGGCTAGCCAAGCAACTCGCTCTGGAAAAGTGGGTGTATTGGCAACCAGTGGTACTTTAAAAAGTGCCAAGTTTGCCGCCTTGTTGGATCGTTTTGCTAGTGATGTAACGGTATTTGCTCAGCCTTGTCCTGGCTTAGTGGAACGTATCGAGTTAGGTGATTTAGCGGGAAATGAAACGCGTCAGCTATTAAACCAATATTTGCAACCGATGCTAGATAATGGTTGTGATACTATTATTTTAGGCTGTACTCATTATCCTTTTTTACGACCTTTGTTACTGGAGCTACTTCCTGCTGATATTCAGCTTATTGATACAGGGGAGGCAGTAACACGTCATTTACAAAAGACACTTACCCAATTAGATAAATTAGCAGATATTTCTAATCAGCCAACGGTTGATTTTAGAACAACAGGTGATCTTGCAGTATTTAATAAAACTTTATCTTGTTTATGGAAAAGCGATGTAACTACATCACAACATTTAGAACTATAACTAGTAAAGTAATAAAAAAGCCACTACTTACAGTGGCTTTTTTATTTGCTTATTATTTAATTAATGATTCAAAAATCTTTTTAGCTGCGCTTGTGGCAACCTCTGTAGGATTATTGCGCAGATGGCTTTCTTGTTCACCAATCACTTTAAACAAACCATCTAATGCTTTATTGGTGACGTAATTTTCGATTTTTAAATCATCGTCTGCTACACCAAAAGCAGCTGCTTTTTGCAATACATTATCGTATTGTGAGGATAATGAAGACTGCGCAGTAATCGTTTTTACTTTAGGTAGAAACTTATTGAATAATTGAGTGCGATTCGTTTTTTCAAGATACGCGGTTGCTGATTGATCACCGCCTGTTACAATAGCCTTTGCATCAGCAAAAGTCATTTGTTGAATACTATTTAAAAGCATTTGTTGTGCTTCTGGAATAGCTGCCTCAGCCGCAGCATTCATACCATCTTCTAATTGGCTAAGTTGATCTCCCAAACCGAACATTTTAAGCATTTTAGCAGTTGAACCTAACTTTCCAGGTAGTTCAATTTTAACATCAGGGTTATTGCTAAAGCCGCCTTGGGTGCCTAGTTCATTAATTGCCGTTTTTGCCGCCTGATTTAACATGCTTTTTAAACCAGTACTTGCTTCGGTTTGGCTAAAAGTAGCTGCATTTGCATTTAATACAATAGAAATAACAAAAAAGATAAAAGCATAGAAGATGTATTTTTTTACGATAGTCATAGCAAAACTCAAAAAGGATAATTACTCATTATTAATATAGATAGATAATAACAATAAAAGTTTTATTATGATCTATAAAAATGCCAGATATAAAAATATATCTGGCATTTTAACAAGTTGTGTTCCGTTTGTAATAGCTAAACTTTAGTCGTCACCACCGCCTAGTTCTGAAAGCAAACTAGGGGAAGGAATAAAGAATAAAGTGCCTGTAATAGGTGTGCTAAAATCGAGTAAACGATCATAATTACCCACTGGCTCACCAATAAACATATTGCGTAACATACGTTCTGTAGTGGTAAAAGTACTTGCATAGCCAATAAAGTAAGTACCATATTCACCTTTAGAAGGATTGGCAAAAGGCATATTGGCACGCATTACCTTTAGTTCATTACCTTCATCATCTGCAATATTGGTAACAGCGTTATGTGCATTAGCAGGTTTTTCTTCGTCTGACAGTTCAATGTCATTAAGTTTTCTACGGCCAATAACTTTTTCCTGTTCTTCAATGGAAATACCGTTCCACTCTTTCATATTATGTAAATATTTCTGAACAAAGGCATAACTACCGCCACTAAAGTATTTGTCTTCATCGCCTATTGTAGAAAAGGTATAGGCATTTTCACCTTCAGGATTTTCAGTACCATCAACAAAACCAATAATAGTACGCCCATCAAAATAACGGAAGCCGTGGGTTTCATCAACAGACACAACTGCACCATCTAATAAAGTACAAATTTCAGAGGCTAGTTCAAAACAAATATCCATACGTCTTGCGCGAATATGAAAATAGATGTCGCCGGGTGTTGAGGGTGCAGTATGCTTATCGCCCTTAATGGCTTGGAAAGGCTTTAACTCTTTAGGATAAGGTTGTTCTGGAAATAATTTACCCCAAGCTTCAGCGCCAAATCCCATAACACAACTACCTTGTCCATCAGGCTCACGCTTTCTCAAGCTTCTTACTAATGCTGCAAGGCTGCCGCATACGTCCTTTACTTGGTCAACAGTGGTTTCAGTATTAACTAAGTTAAACACCATAAAAATGGCGGATTCTCCTGGTGGAAGTATGACATCAGGTGGAGTTATTTTTGAGGTAGACATCGTTATTCTCCAAACAATTAATCAGGCTAAATGCTCGCTAATTTTTAATAAACAATGTTATAACTATTTTAAAAACATTGTATTTATTTAATGACTTAATTAGATGTAACTTTAAAATTGTTAAAGTATACATCTTTTTGCTTGCCAAGGTCATTGTTATGTTATTTTGAGCGTTTTCGTGATTCACTCAACAGCTTTAGTAAGAGTTCCTAGCTCGCTATGCTTAATGTAATATTTTGCTTCCACTGGGTTTATTTTATACACAGCGTTTCTACCAAATAAAAAACCAAAACTTGCATCTTGAATAATATAGATTGTTTCACCCGCTTTAATTGTAAAAGAAACTTCTCCCCAGTTTTCAGCTTTTGAGGCTACTGTATGTTCACCTGGTTCTACATAAAAATAGATATATTGATTGCCACGGTTATAGCCTACTTGGCTGTTTGCTTCTTTACCATCTAAGAATACGTTATATTTGAATAGAGTATAAAGAGAACCAGGTCTGACAACGTAGATCATTCCTTGATCAGCTTTAATTAAATGTGGAAGTTGATAATTTTCTGTATCTTCTAACATTTGCTGTACGGTAACAGGTGTATAACAACCCGTTAACAATAATGATAATAGTAAAATAGGTATTAATCTCATTATATTCTCACTTGTAATTCAATTAATGATCCACTAAATAGATCATGTTAATTTTCTATGGTTAAATTTACTAGTTAATTTAAACAAAAGTATTTGATACACATATTATGCTAAAGAGTGATTGTTTTTTCTGTGTTTAACTGCCACTGTAATAACAAAAGATTTTTATAAAGAGGTGTAATAATGAAATTATTTAAATCAGTAGCTGTAACTTTAGGCGTTTTATGTTGTTTTACAGTTTATGCTTCAGAAACTACTATTTATCAGTGTGAAGATGGTGAGCGCTTTGAAGCAGCTTATCCAGATAAGGATACCGCTATTCTTAATTACGGTGGAGAATTAAAATTACTTAAAGCAGTGGTTTCTGCTGATGGTGCACGTTATGCGGGCGAAGATTGGCAGTGGTGGACAAAAGGCGATCAAGGTAATTTAGCACCTTTGAAAAAAGGTGAAGATTATGCAGAGTCTGTAGGTAAAACGTGTTATATGTTAAAGCCTGCAAAAGTAATGACTAATCAGCAAACAGCTAAATAATTAATTGCATGGATTAGGGAGTAAGAATATATGCTCCCTTTATGATTATAAAATCATAACACTATTTGTTAAGCTATTTGTTATAGAGAACTTACAATTAAATATGTAAAGTTTTTTGGCTAATCATTACAGCCAAACTAAAACATGCGATAATCATTTCTTTTATAAATAACTTTCAATATTTCTCTTTGTAAGGGATGCCTAATGCTTAATTACCTGTGGCTAGGTTTTTTTGTTATTGCGGCTATTGCAGCAGTAATTCGCCTTTTAGGTGGCGATGTTGATGTATTTGCTGATATGGTGGCAAGCCTTTTTGAAATGGCTAAAACCTCTGTTGATATTATGATTGTGCTATTTGGCACATTAACTCTATGGATGGGGTTGTTAAAAATAGCAGAAAAAGCAGGGCTTATTGAAATATTAGCTAAATTACTAGGCCCTTTATTTCAACGTTTAATGCCAGAAGTTCCTAAGGGACATCCAGCTATTGGTTTAATCACCTTAAATTTTACAGCCAATGCATTAGGACTAGATAATGCTGCTACCCCTATTGGGCTTAAGGCAATGAAGTCCTTACAGGAATTAAATCCTGTTAAAACAGTGGCTACTAATGCGCAAATTTTATTTTTGGTATTAAATGCTTCATCGTTAACTTTATTACCAATAACTATTTTTATTTTTAGAGCGAAATACGATGCGCCTGATCCAACCATGGTGTTTTTACCGATCTTATTAGCTACCAGTGCTTCTACCTTAGCAGGTTTATTAAGTGTAGCCTTTATGCAGCGGTTAAGGTTACTTGATCCTATTGTTTTGTTATGGTTTGCAGGAATAGGCTTCTTTATAGGGGTATTTGTTTGTATTTCAGTTGGTTTAACGACTACCAGTTATTATTTAATCAATCAATTAATTCACTTTTTATGGCTAGAGAATACATCATTAGCTACTTTTTCTTCCCTAGTGGGTAATATTACGCTGTTTGGTATTATTCTGTTGTTTTTATCTGTAGGTGCTTATCGTAAAGTACCTGTTTATGATGCTTTTATTGAAGGAGCCAAAGAAGCCTTTGAAGTAGCTAAAAATTTATTACCTTATTTAGTGGCAATGCTTTGTGCTATAGGGGTATTAAGGGCTTCTGGCGCATTGGATTATTTTTTAGAGTTAATTCGTCAATTATTTCATTTTTTTGGTACAGATACACGTTTTGTAGATGCTTTACCTACAGCACTAGTAAAACCCTTTTCTGGCAGTGGTGCTAGGGGTATGATGATAGAGACTATGCAACATTATGGTGTTGATAGTTTTCCCGCGTTAGTGGCGGCTACTATGCAAGGAAGCACGGAAACAACTTTCTATGTATTAGCAGTTTATTTTGGTTCAGTAGGTATTCAGCGCGTACGTCATGCAGTCGGATGCGCTTTATTCTGTGACTTAGTAGGTGTGGTTGCATCTATCTTAATTTGTTATTGGTTTTTTGGTTAAGTTTTCATAATGGTTTAAGGTCGTTATACTAATGCCTTTTTTGCCGTTATGGATTGTTATTGTTGAGAGTTTATGAATAGTATAAATAATCGTATTGCTGAAGAATTATCTTTATTGCCTTCTGGCAAGGTATCTCCTAATCAAGTAGCTGCTGCTGTAGCTTTATTAGATGAGGGAGCAACAGTTCCTTTTATTGCTCGTTATCGTAAGGAAGTAACAGGTAGTTTAGATGATACGCAATTACGGTTATTAGAAGAAAGATTGCGTTACTTAAGAGAGCTAGATGAGCGTCGAGCTACTATTCTAGCTAGTATTGAAGAACAGGGTAAGCTTACCCCAGAATTAAAAGCAGAAATTGAACAAGCAGATACTAAAACTCGTTTAGAAGATTTATATCTACCTTACAAACCAAAACGTCGTACTAAAGGTCAAATTGCAATTGAAGCGGGTTTAGAGCCGCTAGCTGATTTATTATTTAATGAACCAACTAAAGACCCAGAAACAGAAGCAGCCAATTTTATTAATGATGATAAAGGTGTAGCTGATGTTAAAGCTGCCCTAGATGGCGCTAAATATATCTTAATGGAGCGTTTTTCTGAGGATGCTAATCTCTTAGAGAAATTACGTCATTTTATGAAGCAAGAGTCCATTTTAGCTGCGCGTGTTATTGAAGGTAAAGAGCAAGAAGGTGCTAAGTTTAGTGATTATTTTGAACATAACGAACCTATAAAAACGACACCTTCGCATCGTGCCTTAGCTATTTTCCGTGGTCGTAATGAAGGTATTTTATCTGCTTCATTGGTTGTAGGAGATGAAGAAACTAAGAGTCATCCATGTGAAGCAATGATAGCGGATTGGTTTAATATTAAAGAGCAAGGCCGAGCAGCGGATAAATGGTTGTCTGAAGTAGTACGTTGGACATGGAAAGTTAAGCTTTATAACCATGTAGAAACCGATTTATTAGGCGAGTTAAGGGAGAAGGCAGAAGATGAAGCGATAAGTGTATTTGCTCGTAATCTGCATGATTTATTACTTGCCGCACCAGCAGGGCCAAGAGCTACCTTAGGTTTAGACCCTGGTTTAAGAACAGGCGTTAAAGTAGCGGTGGTAGATGCCACGGGTAAATTATTAGAGACAGGTACTATATATCCCCATGCACCTAGAAATGATTGGGATGGCAGTATTAATGCATTAGCAAAACTATGTGCTAAACATAATGTAGATTTAATCGCTATTGGTAATGGTACAGCAAGCCGTGAGACAGATAAGTTGGCAGCAGAGCTTATTAAAAAATACGCTAACTTAAAAATGACTAAGATTATGGTAAGTGAGGCTGGCGCTTCTGTTTATTCTGCTTCTGAATTAGCGGCTAAAGAGTTTCCTGAGTTAGATGTATCATTAAGAGGAGCTGTTTCTATTGCCCGTCGCTTACAAGATCCATTAGCAGAACTGGTAAAAATTGATCCTAAGTCTATTGGTGTTGGTCAGTATCAACATGATGTATCACAACTTAAACTAGCACGTTCTTTGGATGCAGTGGTTGAGGACTGTGTAAACGCAGTGGGCGTAGATGTAAATACAGCTTCTTCTGCTTTATTAGCACGTATTTCTGGTTTAAATACGACTATTGCGCAGAATATTGTGAGCTATCGCGATAGTAATGGTGCTTTTAAAACACGTAACGAGTTAAAAAAGGTGAGCCGTTTAGGTGAAAAAACCTTTGAACAAGCAGCAGGTTTCTTGCGTGTAATGAATGCTGCTAATCCACTTGATTCATCTGCGGTGCATCCAGAGGCTTATCCTGTGGTAGAGCGTATTGCGAAAGAAACCAGTAAAGATATTCGATCTTTAATTGGTGATTCTAGTTTCTTAAAACAATTAGACCCTAGTAAATTTACTGATGAAACCTTTGGTTTGCCTACTGTAACAGATATTTTAAAAGAATTAGATAAACCTGGCCGTGATCCTCGTCCAGAGTTTAAAACAGCTGAATTTCAAGAAGGCGTAGAAACATTAAAAGACCTTAAATTAGGGATGATTTTAGAAGGTGTGGTTACCAATGTAACTAACTTTGGCGCATTTGTGGATATTGGGGTTCATCAAGATGGCTTAGTACATATCAGCGCCTTGTCAGAAAATTTTGTCAAAGACCCTTATCAAGTAGTAAAAGCGGGTGATGTTGTTAAAGTTAAAGTAATGGAAGTGGATATTCCGCGTAATCGTGTAGGCTTATCTATGCGTTTAGGTGATACACCAGGAGAGAAAATAGAAGGTGGTGCTGGCAGTAATAGACAAGCTCATCGAGGAGGTAATAATAAACCCCATCAACCACAAACACCTAAGACAAATACGCCACCAGTAAATAATGCAATGGCTGCTTTATTTGCAAATGCTAAGCAATTGAAGAAAAAATAGACTATTTGAAAAGCTTATTTGGCAATAAGCTTTTCATAGAGATTAAAGGGATTAGTTACATGGAAAAAGGTCTAGCATTATTATTTCTTACGCTATTTGCAATAATTCTAATTGGAGTAATCATCTCATTGAAAATTGTTGTTTTTTCATTGGTGATGTTAAAAAACTCATTAGTACAGAAAAAAACCTTATACAAAAGTGATGATTTAATTGTTATTTGTTATATTTTCTTTGCCTATACGTTGATTTTATTTTTTAAGAATGGCGAGTTTATAAAATCTTTATTAGCAATAGTTTATTTTATTGGAGCATTAATCTTACTTAGCAAGAAAAGTTTTAATACAAATGCAATAATTGTATTCTTACTCACAATAGCTTGACTCACAATAGCTTGTGTTTTTTTTATAAGTAATTTAATCATTCCAGACTATCATATAAAGACGGATACAGCTGAGGGTGAAGTTTTTCAAAGATTACTGTTAGCAGAAGTGATGATGACAATACTGGTAGCTATTTGTACAGTATTTTTATTTAATATTGAAACTAAAATTAGATTTATTATTTATAGTATTGTTTATACTGCAATAGCGTATGTAGTATGTGTATTACTTTTAATCTTTGCATATCACTATTATAAATAATATAAGATGTTGTAATAATATTTAGCTGATTTAACTAGTTATTCAAACCTTGAAAGAGTATTTTAATTAAATAGTTAGCATTTTGCTTTATTAAACGAAGGTTAAGTAATGAAAAAATTATTCTTATTAAGTGGCTTAATGGTTATTTTAGCTAATTTTTCCACTTATACACTAGCAGCGGGAATAGACAAGGAACGTTGTACTTTTAATGATATTCCCCTTTATGGCAAAGTTAAGATTGTGGACAGTGATGCTGATATTACAGTACAACGAGTTGAGACTGCTGCTGATATAGATATAAAATTAAATGATTCGCCTGCCCATTGTGGAGAGTGGCATTTTGTTGAGCAACAAGCAGATTTTACCATTGAGTATGTACCTGATGGGGCGGATATCAAAATTAGAGAAGTGGATATTGACCCTGGTATTAAGCAACTCAATTAAGGTAATTAGCTTTGCTAGTTAATAAAGTAGGCTAATCAGTAATAATAAACGCTTAATAATAAAATGCTAAATGGCTTTTTGAATCCTATAAAAATGATTATAAACTCATGATTGTTCACTAAAAGTCTTATTACAACCGCGCCAAACGTATAATTCGCCTAACTTCACATATTGTTAAACTGCTTCTGTTTAGATTTAAAAGGCTTGAATTAATTTAACTCTCTGTAAGTAATTCTGTTTCACTTTCAATCTAACAGTAATTATTTTCAATTAGTTCAGTAAGTATTTTCTAAAGTTTAATAAATAAGTTAAGGGTGAAAACATGATAGCGTATGAAGCGGAAGCAAAAAGAGTTTCTTGGGGTAGTATCATTGCTGGTTTGGTAACAGTACTTGCAGTATCTATATTGTTTTCTACATTAGGTACTAGTCTTGGATTTGCCGTTTTGTCTCCTAAGTCAGATCAACCATTTGAGGGTGTTGGTATAACAATGCTCATTTGGACAGTGCTAACGGTAGTAGTAAGTTTAGCAGCTGGTGGTTTCGTAGCAGGTAGATTAGCAGGTATTGAAGGCAAAATTCACGGCTTTTTAGTTTGGGCTACTACATTAATAGTTTCAGTTATTCTTACTTCCATGATGCTATCAAGTGCAGTTCAAATGGCTGGCAGCACTATTGGCGCAGTAGGTTCTGCCACTGGTTCAGTAGTTTCAGGTGTTGGTTCTGTTGTAGGCAGCAGTGTAACAACAGCAGCAAAAGGTATTGAAAAGATTTTTGAAAGTATCAATATCGATACCGATGTTTCTGGCCAAGAACTTCAACAAAACATCAAGCAAGCATTACAAAATAGTGGTGTTGATGCGTTACAACCTAATTACTTACAAAACCAACTTAAAAAATCAGCAAAAGATGTACAATCAGCTGTTAAGCAAATAGCGCTTAATCCTGATGATGCTGATAAAGTGATTGATAATTTATCAAAAACTTTAAAAGAAAGAGCTGATACAGTAACAAGTAAAATTGATCGTGAAGATGTGGTTAGAGCAATTAGAAATAATTCTAATCTTTCTGATGATGAAATTAATCAAATTGTTGATAACTATATTGAAGCACGTACCGAACTTCAACAAACTATTGAAGAACGTCTGCAAGATACAGAAGAATTAATTGCTGAAGCTAAAGCAACTTATCAAGATATGAAAGTAAAAGCAATTGAAGCAGCAGATCAAGCAGCTAGTGCAGTTGCTAAAATAGCTTGTTGGTCATTTATTGCTTTACTATTAGGCGCTATCGTTAGTACCTTAACTGGTTGCCTAGGTGTACGTTATTATGCACGTGTTTATAGAAGAGAAGTTGTTTAATAACTTCCTCTTTATTTAGTAAAAAAGCCTGTTTATTAACAGGCTTTTTTATTTTTAAAAATATAATAAGATGTTAGGTGCTTTATAAGCCATTCTTTCAATTAATTAATGGAATAGTTACCCCTAATAACCTACAATTGTAGTCAACTATTTTTGTGTAAATAGCTATTGTCTTATTTTTATAAATACCAGTAATAGAGGCAGCAATGGAAGGATTATTTTGCTATAAAAAAATGCCAGTTTGGACAAATACCACTATACCTAAAGAATTTAAAGAAAAGCATAATACTCAACAAGGAACATGGGCAAAATTAGCTATATTGCGAGGTTCATTAGAGTTTGCAATATTAACGGAACAAGGTGATATGATCGAGCAGTTTAGTTTTTCTGCTGATAATCAACCACCTTTTATAGAACCTCAACAATGGCATAAGATAATTAGTTGTTCAAATGATTTAGAATGCCAATTAGGATTTTATTGTAAAGCAGAAGATTATAGTCATAAAAAATATGATTTAACTAAAACCCATTCTGAAGTTTTAGAAGCTGCAAAAATTGTTAAACCCTGTAAAGCATTAGATTTAGGTTGTGGCGGTGGTAGAAACTCTTTGTTTCTTCATTTATTAGGGTTCGATGTTACTGCTGTTGATCAAAATATTGATCGTTTACAAGAAGTGGTTACTAAAGAAAATCTACAAGGTATTAAGGTAGCGCCTTATAATATTAATGAAGCTACTATTACGGATAATTATGGTTTTATTTTTTCTACTGTAGTGCTTATGTTTTTAGAAAGAGTGCGTATACCTACTATTATTCAGAATATGCAGCAACATACAGATCAAGGTGGTTATAATTTAATTGTTTCTGCAATGTCTACAGAGGATTTTCCCTGTCCTGTTTCGTTTTCTTTTACCTTTAAAGAAAATGAATTAAAAGAATATTATCAAGGTTGGGAAATTATTAAATATAATGAGAATATTGGCGAGTTACATAGAAAAGATGAAAATGGTCAACGAATAAAATTACGTTTTGCTACATTATTGGCTAAGAAAATAAATTAAAGCATAAGTATTAGGATAAGATGATTAGAGCAATTATATTTATTAGTAGCTTGTTATTGAGCACTGTATGCTATGCAGAAGGTTTTATAACAAGATTGTTAAATAAACCTGTGCAAGGTGGTGTTGCAGTAATAGCTTTAGATAAAGAAACGGCTAAGCCTAATGTTTATTATAAAAATAAACCAGTGTTGGTTCTCCATGAAGATAATAAACAATGGATAGCTGTAGTAGGGATTCCTTTAACTACCAAAGCAGGCACTGAAAGTATTACTGTTAAAGGACAACAAGGTAGTTATACAGTAACTTTTACAGTGGCTCATAAAGATTATCGGGAACAACATATTAAGCTAAAAAATAAGCAACAAGTGAACCCTAATGAGCAGAACCAACAACGCATAGCTAAAGAATTAAAATTACAGTTAGCAGCTTATCAGCAGTTTTCTAATCGAATTCCTAGCAATGTGATGTTCGATCTACCTGTTACAGGTAGGTTATCTAGTCCCTTTGGTTTACGGCGTTTCTTTAATGGTGAAGAGCGTAACCCCCATTCTGGTTTAGACTTAGCTGTGTCTCAAGGTACTCCCATTAAAGCACCTGCTGATGGCGAAATTATTTTAATAGGTGATTATTTCTTTAATGGTAAGACAATCTTTATCGATCATGGGCAAGGTTTAATTAGTATGTTTTGCCATTTATCCGCTATAGATGTAAAACTTGGGCAACAGGTTAAAAGAGGTGAGGTAGTAGCTAAAGTAGGTGCTACTGGAAGGGCAACAGGGCCACATTTGCATTGGAATGTGAGTCTAAATGATGCTCGTGTTGATCCTGCTATTTTTATTGGTAAGTTTCAGCCTTAGTATTATTTATCTGTTAGCTCAGAAACTGCCTTATGCAGTGCTTGGATATTGCTATAATAGGCTTTTTCGTATTGGCTCTGAATACTAGGTTGCTGATTTTGTTTTTCATTACCTAACAATGTAGAGTCTTCTGGATTAATCCATATAAAGTTATAAATTTGATTACGAATATATTTAATCACTGTATCGTCATTGTTAAGCATCTCATTTAAAATTATATTATGACGATACAAGTTTTCTGCATAATTAGCGACTTTTGCTAGGTAATCTTGTTTATTTTCAATCCCTAGCAAATGAGAGCTTTTAAATGGTTTCAAGGTATGAAAAGGTAATCGATAAATTGAGCACAGCCTATCAATCAACCGATGTAGAAAAAAATGCTGTTTTAAACAGTTTGGATCTTTTGCAAACTCCCATACTAGTTCGATAGTACAAACACGGTCTATTTCATAATCAAATAAATCACCACTCTGGTCATTTTCAATGAATTGATCAACAGCTTTATCTAAATCAGTACTATAAGCCCATTTTCTGATCACATTTTCATCAAAATGCATATATATTCCTAATAATACGCATTTTCTCTATTGCTATGATCAGTTACATCTCTAACAGCAGTAAGTTCTGGAATACGTTCAAGTAGGGTTTTTTCAACGCCTTCTTTCAGTGTAGTATCAACCATACCACAACCTTGACAGCCACCACCAAATTGTAAAATAGCAATATTACCCTCTACAATATCAATAAGGCTAATATGCCCACCATGGCTGGCAAGACCTGGGTTAATTTCGGTTTGTAAATAGTATTCAACACGTTGATTAAGAGGACTGCTTTCATCAATCATAGGTACTTTAGAATTAGGTGCTTTAATCGTTAATTGTCCACCCATGCGATCTTCAGCAAAATCTACTACTGCATCTTCTAAAAAGGGTTCACTAACTGCATCAATCCAAGCAGTAAATTTAGCTAAACCAAGTACTCTATCAGAAGGGTCTTCTTCACCAGGACGACAATAAGAAATGCATGTTTCTGCTTGTGGCGTACCTGGTTGAGTGATAAATACTCTGATACCCACATCTTTATGGTCTTGTTTAGCAAGTAAGCTGGCTAAATAATCCTGTGCCGCTTCTGTAATATTAATACTAGACATAATGACTCCTAAGTTATTGTGTTTAGTTTACGCTACTATACGGTTTTTATAAAGTCCTAGTGTTTTAGTAGGAATAATTTGTTACTTTATTAATAATAATAGGCCGCATATCATTAAAAAGCAGCCATATAAGATTTTTAATAATTTTGGGGGTAATGCATAAGCTAACCTAACCCCAAGGCCAACGCTAGTTAAACCACCTAATGCAAGGGGTATACCGACAGCCCAATTAACTTGCCCATGTAGTACATACATAAATAATGAGGCCAGTAAGCTAGGCAGTGCTAATGATAAAGCAAGGCTTTGTGCAACTAATTGTGCTAGGCCAAAGACTAAAGTAAGTACGGGGGTTGCGATAGCACCTGCGCCTACTGCAAAAATACCACCTAAAAAGCCACAAGTTCCGCCTAATACAATAAACCAGATAAATCCGTAAGGTGATTCTTTACTTCCTAAAACGGCCTTTTTGCGGAATAAGGCATGTGATATTGAATAGATAGCTAAACAAAACATAAAGATAGCAAATATGTTTTGTAATTTATTGGCTTGTAAAGTAAGTGCTACATAAGCACCTAGAAAAGATAGAAAGAAACTAGGAATACTTAGCGAAAGCGCATAACGTATATTAATTTTATCGCGTTTATGATAGTTGCGCAGCGATAATATGACATTAGGTACTACCATAATTAGCGCAGTACCTTGCGCCATTTGTTGATCGAAACCAAAGAAAATAACTAATATTGGAATAACAAGCAGTCCACCACCGATTCCAAATAAAGCACCCAAAAAACCGACACAAGCCCCTAATAAAAAGTCTAGTAAGAAGGCCATTAGTGTCATTACATTATTCCTAGCAAATTTTAGTATTGTATTATTTCTTAATAACAATCAATTATCTTTAAATTAATCACCCGTTGCAATAGGGCGTTGGGGATCATTAATCCATTCACTCCAAGAGCCTGCGTAAAGAGGAACTAATGGATAGCCAGCAAGGCATAAAGCAAATAAGTTATGGCATGCTGATACACCAGAACCACAATAAGCAAACACTTTAGCAAGAGGTTTATCCTTAATTAATGTTTGAAAACGTTGTTGCAATTTAGGGATAGTTAAAAATAGACCATCATTATCCAAATTTTCCATAAAGTTAGCACAAGTTGCACCAGGTATATGACCAGCAATAGGGTCCATTGGTTCCACTTCACCGCGAAAGCGAGGTAATGCTCGAGCATCTAATAGAGTTAATTGATCATCACCTAACTTTTTCTCTAAGTCATTGGCATTAATTAACAAAGTATCATCAGGTTGGCCTATAAAGTTACCAATATGGACTGGCGATTTATCACTCGTAATAGGTAAACCTGCTGCTTGCCATGCTTTAAAACCGCCATCTAATAGGAACACATTATCTCTTTTCCCTAACCAAACTAATGACCACCACATTTTACTAGCAAACGGGCTAGGGCCATTATCATAAATAACCACTTTACTATCATTATTTAAACCACATTGGGCTAGTTTTTCTATTAGTAGATTGGGATCAGGTAAAGGATGACGACTGGTTTTGCCTTTTATAACGGGGCTAGAAAGGTCTTTATCTAAATCAATAAAAACGGCATTAGGAATATGGCCTGCTTGATAGGACTGCTCACCATAACTTGTATCCTCAAGTGAAAATCGGCAATCAAAAATTATTAGATTTTTATCATTTAAATGTTTAGCTAGTTTTTCACAATTAATCAGTTGAGCAAGAGCCATTGTTTTTCTCCTCTAATTTTCTTTGTCAGTAATATACCTATTCACAATAAATAGATCACTGTAAATTTTAAGTTTACATAATGACGCACCAAAATAACTAGTTTTGATTCTTTATATTGCACCAAGAAGATGCAAAATTTATCAGCAGACATAAAAAATATATTAATAATCAATGTCTTGTATATTGTGTAGGAAATATTATTTATTGGCAAGCTTTCTGCAATAGACCAATTAACAAGTAACTTTTACTTAGTTTTTAATTTTTTAAGTACTAAACAAGTGCATATATAGGATAAACTGTACAGCGGGGTTTCTCTCCTGTACGGTTTATCTAGCCAGAGGAGAGTTTGAATGAAATTAGTAACTGCGATTATTAAGCCATTCAAGTTAGATGATGTAAGAGAATCACTATCTGAGATTGGTGTCCAAGGTATTACTGTTACTGAGGTAAAGGGCTTTGGTCGTCAAAAAGGCCATACTGAACTTTACCGTGGTGCAGAATATGTGGTTGATTTTTTACCGAAGGTAAAAATTGAAATAGGTGTTGCCGATGACCAGCTTGATGCTGTGATTGAAGCAATTAGTAAAGCTGCCAACACAGGCAAAATTGGTGATGGTAAGATTTTTGTAACAGCTTTAGAGCAAGCCATTCGCATCAGAACTGGTGAAACAGATAATGATGCTATCTAAGTAATTGTCAGTGCAGGAGAAACCCCCATGTTATCTTTCCGTAAATTATTCGGAATGGCTTGCCTATTGGCGTTAGCCACTCCCATTGCCATGGCACAAGAAACCACAAAGCTCGATAGTGGCGATACTGCCTGGATGCTTATCTCAACAGCACTTGTTCTTTTTATGACTATTCCTGGCCTTGCTTTATTTTATGGCGGTATGGTTCGCGCTAAAAATATTCTATCAGTGATGATGCAATCATTTGCTGTAACAGCATTGGTGACCATTCTATGGTTTATTTATGGCTATAGTATTGCTTTTAGTACAGCAGGAATGGAGGCAGGTGTCACTAACTTCAATTCATTTGTGGGCAGTTTAGATAATTTATTCTTAAAGCAATTAGGCCATGATAGCTTAAATGGTACTTATCCAGAAAGTGTGTGGATTACCTTTCAATTAACCTTTGCCATATTAACCCCAGTACTTATTGTCGGTGCTTTTGCTGAGCGGATGAAGTTTTCTGCTATGTTAGTGTTTATGGGTTGCTGGTTTACTTTAGTGTATGCGCCTATTGCTCATATGGTATGGGGTGGCGATGGTGGCCTTATGCATGAATGGGGAGTAATTGATTTCGCTGGTGGTACAGTGGTGCATATTAATGCAGGTGTTGCTGGTTTGGTAGCTTGTTTAATGCTTGGTAAGCGTAAAGGTTATCCATCATCAGCTATGGCGCCCCATAATTTACCCTTTACTTTAGTAGGCGCAGCAATGTTATGGGTTGGCTGGTTTGGTTTCAACGCTGGCTCAGCAGGTGCCGCAGACACCTCTGCTGGTATGGCGATGTTAGTTACGCAAATTGCTACTGCCGCAGCAGCGTTAGCATGGATGGCTTGTGAATGGATTATTCATGGCAAACCAAGTGCCTTAGGTATTGCTTCTGGGGTAGTGGCTGGCTTAGTAGCTATTACACCTGCGGCTGGTACAGCAGGTCCTGCGGGTGCATTGGTAATTGGCTTAGCCTCTGGTGTTATTTGTTTCTTCTGTGCTACTACGCTAAAACGTAAATTAGGCTATGATGATTCTCTGGATGCCTTTGGTGTGCATGGTATCGGCGGTATCGTAGGTGCTATATTAACAGGCGTTTTTGCAGCACCTATGCTGGGTGGTTTTGATGCAGGTGTTACTAATATAGCTCACCAAGTCTGGATACAAACACTAAGTGTCATCGTCACCATTACTTATACAGCTATTGTTACCTTTGTTATTTTATTTATTATTGATAAATTAATGGGATTGCGTGTAACAGAGGAAGAAGAGGTAATTGGTTTAGATCTTTCATCGCATAATGAACGTGGTTATAACCTATAATAATTAACGCGTGATATGTGAAAACGCCCAGTGTTTGCTGGGCGTTTCTATTTCAGAAAATTATTTTATATAAAATTGAACTATTTTATTGAAGAAATGACTCAAATTATTTTATATTATTAGAAAATTCACGTGATTAATGGGGTGCTTATGATTGATGATGATTTAGAACAAGAAAGTGACGATGATATTGAAGAACAAGAAGATGAGGCTGTAGACGCTTATAATGGTCCTGATAGTGATGAGGCAGAAGACATTAATGAGCAAGATGAGATACCTACAAGCAATAAAAAGGTAGGTAAACCAGCCGCTGAAGAGGAAGAGTTGCCTAGTATAGAGGCAAAGCAAAAAGAACGTGATGCGTTAGAGCGTGCTATGCAGGAGTTTCTTGCTAAAGGTGGTAAGATACAAACTTTGGATTCTGACAATAAATAGAAAATCACATTGCTTGCTATGGGACTGCATAGCAAGCAATAATAACAGTATTAGGCTGTAAGCAATTGAACACCTTTATCTTGTGTTCCTAAGAATAATAAATCAGCAGGTCTTTTAACAAATAGTCCATTACAAACAACACCTGTAATATCATTAAGTTTCATTTCTAAATCTTTGGCTTTGTTGATAGTTAGGTTGTGTACATCAAGTATCACATTACCATTATCGGTAATAAAGCCTTCGCGGTAAATTGGGTCGCCACCTAATTTAACGATTTCTCTGGCCACGTAACTACGGGCCATGGGGATGACTTCAATAGGAAGAGGGAACGCACCTAGTGTATCAACAAACTTACTTTCATCAGCGATACAGATAAAATTTTTGGCAACAGCAGCGATAATTTTTTCTCGAGTTAATGCTCCGCCACCCCCTTTAATTAATTCGAGATAGCGATTAACTTCATCTGCACCATCAATATAAAACTCTAATTCAGCGACACTGTTTAAATCATAAACTGGGATACCATGTTTTTTTAACCGTTCTGCAGATTGTTCTGAACTGGCAACAGCACCTTCAAAATCCATTTTATGATTAGCTAGTAAATCGATGAAATAGTTAGTTGTAGAACCTGTTCCAATGCCAATAATGCTGTTTCTTTCTAATTTAGGCATCAGGTAGGACATGGCAGTTTGAGCAGCAGCTTGTTTTAATTGATTTTGTTGCATAGTAGTACCCTTCTGTCAGTGAGGTTTTTTAAATATTATAGCAGATAACCTTGATTATATAGGTAGTAGATACCGTAATAACTCATAAATGTTTGATGGTTGTTTGGGTATTTAGCTTAATTTGTTAAATTAATTCGTAATCCACACTAATTTCGGCTTTTAATAATCTGCTTACAGGGCATGTTTTAGCAGCAGTTATTGCCATTTCTGCAAATTGGTCTTTACTTATGTTAGGTATTCGAGCTTTTACAGTTAGATGAGAGTGAGTCATGGTCGATGAATCAAAATCTATGGTCACTTCTGCGCTAGTTTCAATATAGTCTGCAACTAAGTCAGTTTTTTCAAGTAATTCAGTTAGCATTAACGTAAAACAATCAGCATGAGCGGCTGCTATCAATTCGGCAGGATTAGTAGCTTGTTTATGGCCATCATCAAAATGAGATACAAATGAATAAGGCGTATTGTAGATTTGTTTGCTTTGTGTAGTTGTTACACCTTTTCCTTCAGCTCTTGATCCTTCCCATATAGCAATGGCAGACTGTTTCATGCTGTAGTTTCCTAAGTTTTTAGAAGTATCTTTGCTGTATTATTAAACATTTTTAGATTATTAAACAATGATAAATTTGGCTTAAAACGAATATAAAGTGGTTTATCAGGTATACTTATGTATCACTTTGTTAATGGATATAAGATGTTATGTTGCCTTTATCAATTATAGTAGCATTAGCAGATAATCATATCATTGGTATTAATAACCAATTACCTTGGCATTTACCTGCTGATTTAAAGCATTTTAAAGCGGTTACTACAGGAAAACCCATTATTATGGGGCGTAAAACATGGGAGTCTTTAGGGCGACCTTTGCCTAATCGATTAAATATCGTAATAAGTCGACAAACAGATTTTATAGCAGATGGAGCAGAGGTTTATCCAACTTTAGAAAAAGCTATACAACGTGCAAATGAATGGGCTACTACACAACAGGTTTCTGAAATGATGCTGATAGGTGGCGCACAGCTTTATACGATGGCTTTAGCTACGAATGTTGTGGATAAATTATATTTAACCCGTGTTCATCTTAAGCCAGAGGGAGATGCTTGGTTTCCTAACTTTGATGAGAGTAGGTGGCATAAAGTGGAAACACAAAGCTTTGCGGCAGAGGATGATAAACCTGCGTACACTATAGAGGTTTGGCATAAGTAAATTTAAAAAGAAGCTATTTTCTAGTATGGGTAACTAGAAAATAGCGAATAGTATCAGCGTCTTCTAAATAATGGTAAAGGCTGATCTGTTGCACCTTGGTAAGTTTCTGTAAAGTCATTTAAACTTAATAAAGCGTTTTCAATGTCTTTATCCGCTTTTACAGCAAAGGCATTAAAACCACAACGTTGCATAGCAAATAATTGGTCTTTTAATACATCACCAATGGCACGTACTTCCCCTTTATATTGATAGCGATCACGTAAAATACGTGCGCTAGAGTAGTGGCGCCCATCCGTAAATGCAGGAAACTCTAGGGCTATAAGGGGTAGTGTTGCTAAATCATCGGCTAGTACTTCAATTTCCTGTGATGAGTCTAGCCACACAGCAGTTTGGCCATCACGTTTTTGTAGCAATTGTTTATGTTCTTGCCATAAATTAAGAGGCACAATAACATCATCACAGTTAGCAATATCTTCAAGGCTAATATCATTAGCTAACAAATGCCAATTATCATTGACTATTTGAGCATCTTTAATTATTTTTTGCATAAACATGCTCCTTGAAAGGTTCCATACCTAGACGTTGATAAGTATCTATAAAACGTTCATCAGGGTGTCGTTGTGCAAGATAGAGTTGAATAATCTTTTCTATCACATCAGGTATTTCTTCTTGTGCAAAAGAAGGGCCTAATACACTGCCTAAAGCCGTGTTATAACCTGTATTACCACCTAAAGATATTTGATAAAACTCTTGGCCTTTTTTATCGACGCCTAAAATACCAATATGCCCAATATGGTGGTGGGAACAAGCATTCATACATCCAGAGATATTAAGATCTAATTCGCCTATATCAAATAAATAATCGAGGTTATCAAAACGGCGTTGTATAGCTTCTGCCACAGGAATAGACTTAGCATTAGCTAGTGAGCAAAAGTCTCCACCAGGGCAAGAAATAATATTAGTAAGCATACCAATATTTGGTGTAGCAAAACCTAACTCTCGCATTTGTTGCCAAAGCTCAAACAGTTTATTTTGTTCAACATCGGCAAGTACTATATTTTGCTGGTGAGTTGTTCTTGCTTCTCCAAAGCTATATTGGTCTGCAAGATCAGCAGCAGCATCCAGTTGTTTATCGCTAATATCGCCAGGAGGCGTGGCGGTAGCTTTTAATGATAACGTAACGGCAATATAACCTGTTTGTTTATGGGGACGGGTATTTTGCTGTCTCCAACGGGCAAAACCAGGGTGTTGTTGGTCTAATTCTTTGAAATCAATATCTGTTAGTTGCTTATAAGCAGGGGCTACAAAGTGACCGCTAATGCGATTTACTTCTGCTTCAGTTAAAGTCACTGGACCATCTTTAGAGTGCGCCCATTCAGCGGCCACTTTTTCTGCAAATACTTCAGGTGTTAAGGCTTTGACTAAAATTTTAATACGTGCTTTATATTTGTTATCACGACGTCCATAACGATTATAAACGCGCACAATAGCATCAAGATAAGTGAGTAAATGCGGCCAAGGTAAAAATTCATTAATCAATGAACCAATAATTGGAGTACGTCCTAGACCACCACCCACATAAACTTTAAAGCCAAGTTCACCTTCTGAATTACGGATGGCTTCAAGACCAATATCATGCACTTCAATTACTGCTCGATCTTGTTTAGCACCATTTACAGCAATTTTGAATTTACGTGGCAAATGATGGAATTCAGGATGAAAGGTTGACCATTGACGTATGATTTCACACCAAGCGCGTGGGTCGATTACTTCATCTTTAGCAACCCCAGCGAATTGGTCAGTGGTGGTATTACGAATACAGTTACCACTGGTTTGTATAGCATGCATTTGTACGCTAGCAAGTTCAGCGAGAATATCTGGTATATCCTCTAATTCAGGCCAGTTAAATTGAAAATTTTGACGAGTAGAAACATGTGCATAACCTTTATCATAGTTACGCGCAATGCTGGCTAATTTGCGTAATTGTTTAGAAGATAATAAGCCATAAGGCACAGCTATTCGCAACATAGGTGCATAACGTTGAATATAGACACCATTTTGTAAGCGTAGCGGGCGATATTCGTCTTCTGTTAAATCACCTGCTAAATAGCGGTTTGTTTGATCACGAAATTGTTTAACGCGTTCGTCTACAATTTTCTGATCATATTCATCATAAATATACATTTAAATTCCAACAACAGGCTGCATAGCTATCAAGTAGATATTTTTCCTACACAATTGGATAGTGTGTAGGTTTAGTTTAAGGTGTCACAAGATAACAGTTTCTGCTTATGCTTAAAAGTGCTATTTATTCATATATAAATAACATAATGGAATAATTAGTTGTTGTAAAAATATGATTATTTATTGATTTTAAATAAGTTATTGGAAGATTAGCTATTTACTTAAATAGCTAATACCTGCTTCTAATCCTTCTAAGGTTAAAGGGTACATATGGTTATTAACCAATCCTTTAACCATATCAATTGAGCGAGTGTATTGCCAAGCATGTTGAGGGTAAGGGTTAAGCCAGATAACTTTACGATAATGTTCAATAAACCGTTGCATCCAAGCACTACCAGGTTCTTCATTATAGTGTTCAACACTGCCACCAATATAGTTTATTTCATAGGGCCCCATTGCAGCATCGCCCACAAAGATTACTTTATAGTCTGGACCGTATTTATGCAGAATATCCCATGTGGGGATACGATTATTATGACGTCGATGGTTATCTTGCCAAACATTTTCATAAATAAAATTGTGGAAATAGAAATACTCAAGGTATTTAAATTCTAAACGACACGCTGAGAATAACTCTTGGCACATTTCAACATGCATATCCATTGAACCACCAATATCAAATAACAATAGCAGTTTGACAGCATTGTGACGTTCTGGCTTCATGCGGATATTGAGTAGTCCACCATCTTTGGCGGTGGCTTCAATGGTATTATCAATGTCAAGTTCTTCACTAGCACCTGTACGGGCAAATTTGCGTAAGCGACGTAGGGCAAGTTTAATGGTACGGCTACCAATTTCTACTTGGTCATCAAGATTCTGGTATTCTCTTTTTTCCCATACTTTTACCGCACGCCCTTGTCGTTCACCTGCATCACCAATGCGAATGCCTTCAGGGTTATAACCGCCTGATCCAAATGGGCTAGTGCCACCTGTACCAATCCATTTATTACCCCCTTGATGACGTTCTTTTTGTTCTTCTAGGCGTTTTTTTAAGGTTTCAATAAGTTTATCTAAGCCACCTAATGCTTCAATTTGTGCTTTATCAGCCTCGCTTAGGTTTCGTTCTAACTCTTTACGTAGCCATTCATCAGGAATAGCGGCAGTTAATGTTTCAACATCGACTTGGTTTATACCTTTAAAGTAAGCGGCAAAGGCACGATCAAACTTATCAAAATAGCGTTCATCTTTAACTAAAATACTACGTGCTAGATAATAAAACTCCTCCATATCTGCAAAAGTAATATGGTGTTTTAGGGCATTAATTAAGTCTAATAGCTCTCGTAATGAAACAGGAACCTTAGCTACACGTAGTTCATTAAAGAGGTTAAGTAACATAGCTTAATCCCTATGACGGCGGCTCATAAAACTTAAACGTTCAAGCAAGTGGATATCTTGCTCATTTTTCAGTAATGCGCCTGCCATTGGTGGTAAAGATTTTGCAGGATCACGTTCACGTAGGGTTGTAATATCAATTTGTTCAGCCATCAATAGTTTTAACCAGTCAATTAACTCTGATGTAGAAGGTTTTTTCTTAAGGTTTGGAATGGCACGAATATCAAAAAATACTTCTAAAGCTTCGCTTACTAACTCTTGGGTGATATTTGGATAATGGACATCAATGATTTTTTGTAAGGTATTACGATCAGGGAAAGCAATATAGTGGAAGAAACAACGTCTTAAAAAAGCATCAGGTAATTCTTTTTCATTATTAGAAGTGATAATGATAATAGGGCGCTGCTTAGCTTTAATGGTTTTATCTAGTTCATAAACATAGAACTCCATCTTATCCAGTTCTTGTAAGAGATCATTAGGGAATTCAATATCCGCTTTATCAATTTCATCAATAAGCAGAATAACCTTTTCTTCGCTTTCAAAGGCTTCCCATAACTTTCCTTTTTTTATGTAATTAGCTATGTCGTAGACTTTTTCAACACCTAATTGAGAGTCTCTAAGACGGCTCACTGCATCATACTCATAAAGACCTTGGTGAGCTTTGGTAGTGGATTTTATATTCCAACTAATCAGTTGCGCATTAAAAGCTTCAGCTAATTGTTCGGCTAATACAGTTTTACCTGTACCAGGTTCGCCCTTAATTAGTAAAGGCCGTTCGAGGGTAGTAGCCGCATTGACAGCAAGCTGTAAGTCTGCTGTAGCAATGTATTGAGATGATCCAGTAAATTTCATATGATTCCTGATAAGTGCACTGTTAAGTAATAGTAATTAGTTAAAAATAGTTAATAAAATATGCTTATAAGACTATTGGCTAATAAGAAATACTTAGATAAATAGGTTAATTGTTATTATATTATGTTAGGCATAAATTAAAATAAGTAATATGCCGTAATAAATTAATTTATTAATTGCTTAAAAGGTGCTCATCCAGTTATATTCATATTCAAAATAATTATTTACAAAATATTTCTTATAATAATAGGATATATGTTCGTGAAGTTGTATTAAAAATTATGTTATCCATGCAAAGCCTATAGTAGGACATTTTTATTATGAAAAAGCTACTCATATTGACCACAGCTTGTACCACAACATTTTATTTCCCTTTGAATGCTATGGCAGAAGAGCATGGTTTCTTAGAGGACAGTACATTAACAATTACGGCTAAAAATTATTATTATGATAATAACAATCGTGATAATTATGCTGGCCAATCACGTGAATGGGGGCAAGGATTTATCCTTGATTACAAATCGGGTTTTACACAGGGCACAGTAGGTGTAGGTATTGATGCCTTAGCTATGTTTGGTTTTCGTTTAGACAGTGGTGGGCGTGCAGGTAAAGCTAATATTGATCGTACCCCTGGCACTATGTTTCCATTAAAACGCAATGGAAAAGCGGAAAATAGTTTTGGCAGTTTTGGGGTAGCACCTAAAATTCGTATCTCTAAAACAGAAGCAAAATACGGAACATTCATACCTAATATGCCTGTTGCAGTGGGTAATAATGGCCGTTTATTACCACAAACCTTTGATGGCGGTATGATTACCTCCAATGAGTTGAAAGATTTTACCTTTGTGGGTGGTAAGTTAGAACATGTTAAAGGTCGTGCCTCTACTGATAATCAACCAATGTCTGTAGATGGTGCTAGTACGGGTATAGCGAGTAATAAGTTTTATTTTGGTGGTGTAGATTACCGAGTAACCAAAGATTTAAAACTACAATATTACTATGGCAATTTAAAAGAGTTTTATAAACAACACTTCTTAGGGCTAAACTATGGTTTAGCGCTACCTGTTGGTAGTTTAACCACAGATGTACGTTATTTCTACAGTGACTCTGATGGTAAAAATGCGAGTACTTCAGGTAGAGGCCAAGGCTATCGTATCAAAGGTTATAATAATAATGGTGAGGTAGATAACCAAACATGGAGCGTGGCATTAACTTATGCTGTTAAAGGACATGCGCTTACTGGCGGTTATCAAAGTCTTTCTGGGGACAGTAACTTTCCATTCTTAAATCAGGGTACTGCTTGGTCTGGGGCGGGTGGTTCTACAGCCTACTTATGGACTGATAGCCAAATTGGTAAATTCCTAAGTGCAGGGCAACGTACTTGGTTTGGCCAATACAGCTTTAACTTTGCTGATATAGGTGTACCAGGTTTAACTGCTTCTATTAAATACTTAAAAGGTAGCCATGTTTACGATACTCGTGCTGGTGCTAATTATGGTAAAAAGGAAAGGGAGTGGGAGCGTGATTTTAAAGTTGCCTACAAAATCCAATCAGGCCCTTTAAAAGATCTTGAGTTAGCATGGATGAATGCAACTTTCCGCTCTGGTGCATCCAATGATTTAGATGAAAATCGTGTGATTGCGACTTATACCTTTGTGTTTGATAAGTTTTAATAGCGTTTTTAAATTTATAAAAAAGGCCACTTAGTGTGGCCTTTTTAATGATGAATATTTATTGAGGTTTTTCGGGAACCTCTATCCCAAGTGCTGCTTTTTCTTGCCATTCTTCACTGATTTCATTTTTTACAGTAACCCCTAATTCGACAAAATTATTAACCAAGCTTACTAGATTACCTCTACCATCCATCAGTTGCTTTTTAGCCTCTTGATAACTGTCTTGCGCATTTATTAAGCTTTTTTCTATTTTATCCATATTGGTTAAGAAATTACGCAGTTTGTCATAGACCCTACTGGCTGTATTAGCAAGCTCAAGCGTATTACGACTTTGATTCTCTAGTCGCCATAATTGTCTAACAATAGTTAGGCAAGCAAGCAAAGTAGTAGGCGTAGCTACTAATATATTTTGATCAATGGCCTTTTGTAGTAACGTTTCATCACTCTTAAAGGCTGTAATAAAAGCAGGTTCAATAGGGATAAACATAATTACTAATTCAGGTGAATTAATATCGGCTGATTTATAGTAAAAACGTTCTGATAATTCTTTAATACGTTGACTGATAGCTTTAATATGTTCCTTTAGAGCTGATTGTTGCAGCTCGTCTGATGTAGCATTGATTGTTTTAATATAAGCATTAAGTGAAACTTTAGCATCAATGACTAGATGTTTTTGTTGAGGAAGATTAATGATTACATCAGGAACTTGTGCTTCACCTTCTTCAGAATAAATTCGCTTTTGTAAGCTAAAGTCTTTATTGGGCTGTAGTCCTGCTTGTTCCAATATATTTTCTAAAATCAGTTCACCCCAATTCCCCTGCATTTTTTTATCACCTTTTAAGGCAACAGTTAACTCATGGGTTTCTTGGGTAATTTGTAGATTGAGTTCTTTTAAGTGTTTTAACTCTTGGGTTAATTCTGTTTTTTGAATGGTTTCTGCATGATGAATTTCTTCAACCTTATGCCGAAAACCTGCTATTTGCTCACGAAAGGGTGTTAATAATGATTGCAGTGATTGTTGGCTTTGTTCAGTAAAGCTTTTGCCTTTAGCATCAAAAATTTGAGAGGCTAATTGTTCAAATTCCAATTTTAATTGTTGCCGATTTTCATTAAATAATTTTATTTGTTCAACAAAGTGTTCCTCTTTTTGCTTTAGCGTGGTGTTTATTTGAGTATATTGATTAGAAAGTTGACTATGACGTGTCTGCAAATGTTCAAATTTAGTTTGTAGTTCTTGATTGTTAGCTTTTAGCTCTAAATTATGTTCTCTCAACTGAGTATTTTGAGTTTTAAAGTTTTCAGCTTGAATGTGATAATCTTGCTGCTGTTGTTGTAAGGTTTGTAGCTGCGAATTAGCATCAGTAAGCTGTTTATATAATGCCCAAATAATGCTACTAAGGACAAAAAATAATAAACCAGTAGCAATAATAACTAACCATAATAGAGTAAGAGTATCCATCATTTATAAACATTCATTAGAGAAATTACTTATATTGTAATAGAGAATAGCTAAGAAAAGGTTATTTTAAAAATATAGTAGCACAATATGTTGTAGTATGAAGGGGTAGGCTATTGTTTATTATTACTAAAGTCTGCAAAAATAATAAGTATAAAACCAACAATATTTGATAGAGTGTTGTAGCTAATTTAGATGACTGAAGACCTACTGATTAATTGATATATATCTTAAATTTGTAATGATTATTGTAAAAAATCTGTATTTTTTAATAAGCAAGGTTAAATTATAATGCTATAATATCTTGTAAAGCGGTATTTGATTTCGCATCATGAAACTCGTTATATTTAATTAATTTAAGAATATAAGTTATATTAGTAAAATTTATTGATAGAATAAGACATATTAGTAAAGGGTTTAGTAAATTTTAGTCAAAATAACATTGTTTGTTGATAAACGGCCTAATTACTAAACGGTAAATAAGAAAAGCTGTGAGGAGAATATTGTGGAACGTGAATTCATGGAATTTGATGTTGTAATTGTTGGGGCAGGTCCTGCAGGACTTTCTGCTGCATGCCGTTTAAAACAAAAAGCAATAGAAGCAAACCAAGAAATTAGCGTTTGTGTGGTGGAGAAAGGGGTAGAGGTAGGTGCCCACATCTTATCAGGTGCGGTATTTGAACCTCATGCTTTGCAAGAATTATTTCCAGATTGGAAAGAAAAAGGTGCACCTTTAAAGACCCATGTTAAACGTGATGATATTTATTTCTTTACCAGTGATAAAGATTCTAAAAAAATTCCAGATGCATTTGTGCCTAAAACAATGCGCAATCATGGCAACTATATTATTTCTTTAGGTAATCTTTGCCGTTGGTTAGCTGAACAAGCGGAAGCATTAGGCGTGGAAGTATACCCTGGCTTTGCTGCACAAGAATTATTAATAGATGATCAAAATAAAGTATGCGGTATCTTAACAGGTGATATGGGGGTTGATAAAGAAGGTAACCCTAAAGATGGTTTATATACACCTGGTATGGAGTTACGTGGTAAATATACTTTATTTGCAGAAGGCTGCCGTGGTCATCTTGGTAAAGAACTAATTAAGCATTACAAGTTAGATGCTGATTCTGATCCACAACATTATGGTATTGGTATTAAAGAGCTATGGGAAATTGATCCTGCTAAACATGAAGAAGGTTTAGTGGTACATACCACTGGTTGGCCATTAACCAAGGCAAGCCCAGGTGGCTCGTTCTTATACCATATTGAAAATAATCAAGTAGTGGTTGGATTAATTATTGATTTATCGTATGAAAATCCTTACTTATCTCCCTTTGAAGAATTCCAAAGGCATAAATTGCACCCCGTTATTCGCCAATATTTAGAAGGTGGTAAACGTATTTGTTATGGTGCACGTGCTGTTGTAAAAGGTGGCTTAAACTCTCTACCTAAGATGATTTTCCCAGGTGGTGCTTTAATTGGCTGTGATTTAGGGACTTTAAATTTCTCTAAAATTAAAGGCAGCCACACTGCAATGAAATCTGGAATGTTAGCAGCAGAGGCCACTTTTGAGGCTTTAGTAGCTGGTCGTGCAGGAGATGAATTAACTGCTTATCCTGAATTATTTAAAAATAGTTGGGTATATGATGAGTTATATCGCTCACGTAACTTTGGCCCTGCTATGCATAAATTCGGTACATTCTGGGGTGGTGCATTTAGTTTTATCGACCAAAATATTTTTGCTGGTAAGTTACCTTTTACTTTGCATGATACACGTCAGGATTTTAATACCCTTAACAAAGCAAGTGAATCACAAAAAATTGATTATCCTAAGCCAGATGGGGTAATTACCTTTGATCGTTTATCTTCAGTATTTTTATCAAATACTACCCATGAAGAAAATCAACCTTGTCACTTAAAATTGGCAGATGCTGAGATACCCATTAAGAAAAACTTACCTGAATATGCAGAGCCTGCACAGCGTTATTGCCCTGCTGGAGTATATGAAGTGGTTGAAAATGATGATGGTTCTAAGCGTTTCCAAATTAACGCTGCTAACTGTGTGCATTGTAAAACCTGTGATATTAAAGATCCTGCACAGAATATCACGTGGACACCACCTGAGGGTGGCGGTGGTCCAGTTTATCCTAATATGTAATTATTAATTTTCATAGTGTCTCTATGGTGGAGAGGTTTAGGCTTCTCCATTTTTTTTGCCTAAATTATTTTATGATATTGGTGATCTGAAAAATTTATTGTTGTTACCAAAGTAGCTATATAAATATAAAAATGCTAGCTGATATTAGAAAATAAGCTAAAGCAGTGTTAACGTATAAATAAATCTGTAGTTAATATTTAGTTTGTTTCTATTGGCGTTGCTGTTTTTTGTAACCAATGGCGTCTAGAAATAAGGCAAAATATAGCGAAAGCCATAAACACAAAAATAGCTCCAGCATAGCCAACATAAGAAGTGCTGGTTTGTGCTAATACAATACTTCCAACCAATGCCCCACCGCCAATACCAATATTAAAAATACCTGAGAACATAGAAATAGCAACATCCGAAGCATCAGGCGCAATATCCAGTACTTTGGTTTGTAGTGAAAGGGCAATTATAGTCATTACACTGCCCCAAATGATACATAGTATCGCAGTAGTATAATGGCTATAGGTGCTAGCAGTTAATAGTAATAGACTGATAAGTAAAATAGTTATTGAGCCCAAAATTAACCCAATAGGATAGTGGGGTGATTTTTTAGTAAAAATAATACTGCCAAGAATACCTGCCCCCCCAATACATAATAATAAAAATACCACAAAGTTTTTACTAAAACCGCCTACTTCTGTCATAAAGGGAGTAATATAGGTATAAGCAGTAAAATGTCCAGTTACTATAATGGCTGTTAAAACATAAACATTGATAAGAGCAGGGCGTTTCATTAATGAAGGTAGGCTTTTTAATGAGCCAGCATTATTACTAGGTAATTTAGGCAATAGCCAAATTAATATTATCATTACTATAAAAGCAATAATGGCAATACATAGAAAAGTAACACGCCAACCTGTATGTTGACCAATAATAGTTCCAATAGGAACACCTAATACCGTTGCTAATGATGAGCCAGTCACAATAAAACTTAAGGCTTTAGCTCTTTTATGAAAAGGGGCAATACGGGCCGCTAATGGTACTGTAATGGCCCAAAATACAGCATGGGCACAGGCGATACCAATACGGGCAACCATTAATGAAGCAAAGCTCCAAGCAAGCCAAGCGAGTATATGGCTAGTTATAAATAGAATAAATAAAATAATTAATAGTAAGCGTCTTTCAATTCTGGCAGTAAGGATGGTGAGGGGTAGCGACATTAGGGTAACTACCCAAGCATATCCCGTAATCAGTAGCCCAGTGTGTGATACATCCATATTAAAACTTTCGGCAATGCTAGGTAATAAGCCGACGGGTACAAACTCTGTGGTATTAAAAATAAAGGCAGCAAAAGATAAAGCAATCACAGGTAACCATGCTTGCCAGAACTTGGAGTTTGCAGAGGAGGTAGTATTATCAGGCATAAAGAATATAGAGAGTAGTGTATTAATAAATATAAAAAGGGGGTAATTTTAGCATTTTTTTAACACTGTCTTATATAACGATTTAGTTGTAACCTATCAGATATTGTATTATTAAGTATCAAAAGAGGGTTTACTACCTTAAGGTTAAATCATGAATAATAAAGTTTTTTTATTAGTATTGTTAATATCATGTATAGCGATATTAGTTTGGTCTGGTATAAATCCTAAAGAAAGGCTTACTTGGTGGTTGGAAACATTACCTGTATTTATTGCAATTATTTTATGCTGTGCAACCTATAAGAAATTTGAGCTTACCCCTCTTTTATATCTATTAATATGGATTGAATGCGTTATTTTAATGGTGGGTGGTCATTATACCTATGCAGAAGTACCTTTATTTGATTGGATCAAGGAAGTATTTAATCAGTCCCGAAATAATTACGATAAGCTAGGCCATTTAGCTCAAGGTTTTATCCCTGCTATATTAGTTAGGGAATTATTACTTAGAACATCACCATTAAAGTCAGGTAAATGGTTATTTACAATTATAGTTTTTGGAATATTAGGCATTAGTGCTAGCTATGAGTTAATTGAGTGGGCTGCTGCTGAGATTATAGGCGAAGATGCAGACTCATTTTTAGGTAGCCAAGGCGATATTTGGGATACACAGAAAGATATGTTTTGTGCCTTTATTGGCGCTATCTTGGCTTTACTAACATTATCTAAACTACATGATAAGCAGTTAGTGAGATTTATTAACAAGGATTAGTTTAGACTAGCAACTATTTTCGATTTATTAGTTTTGAAATAGCGTCCATATAAAAGCCACGATAAAGCAAAAAACGCCCTTGTTTAGCTTTTTCTTTAGCATCTTTGGGTGGTGAGCCGAATTTACGCTGCCACAGTTCTTCAAGTTGTTCTTGCCAATCGTAACCAGCCTCTTGTAAGGCTTGACTAATATCAGCTTTGTTAAGTCCACGTTCCATTAGTTCTTGCTGGATACGTAATGGTCCATATCCATTGTTGGCGTGGCTTCGAATATAGGATTCTAAGTAGCGGTGTTCAGAGAGGAGTTTATCTTCGGTAAGTTGATCGAGTACTGCATCGATCAGTTCAGGGAGGGCGCCTTTACGTAACAGTTTACGCTTTAATTCAATACGACCATGCTCACGCATCGCTAAGATATCCATAGCTACCTTGCGGATAGCTATGGGCGTATCTAAAACAGCCATTGATTACTCGTCAGCGGCAGTATCATCACTTTCAGTAATAGGTACTGGTTGGCTTAATAATTTTTCACGAATAGTTGTTTCTAGTGTTTTGGTGATCTCTGGATTTTCTTCTAAGAATTTAGAAGCATTGGCTTTACCTTGACCAATTTTCTTTCCATCATAACTATACCAAGCGCCTGCTTTTTCAATAAGTCCAAGTTGAACACCAAGATCAATAATTTCACCTGTACGATAAATGCCTTTACCATAAAGGATTTGGAATTCAGCTTGGCGGAAAGGAGGAGCCACTTTATTTTTAACCACTTTAACCCGTGTTTCACTACCCGTAACTTCATCACCTTCTTTTACTGAACCTGTACGACGAATATCTAAACGTACCGATGCATAGAATTTCAGCGCGTTACCACCTGTAGTTGTTTCAGGGTTACCAAACATAACCCCAATCTTCATACGAATTTGGTTAATAAAGATAACTAAACAGTTAGCGGTTTTAATATTACCCGTAATTTTACGTAGTGCTTGTGACATTAAACGCGCTTGTAAGCCCATATGTGAGTCACCCATTTCACCTTCAATCTCAGCTTTAGGTACAAGGGCGGCTACTGAGTCAACAATAATCACATCAACAGCGTTTGAACGTACAAGCATATCGGTAATTTCTAATGCTTGCTCACCTGTATCTGGCTGAGCAACATAAAGGTCGTCAACATTAACCCCTAATTTACCTGCATATTCTGGGTCTAATGCATGTTCAGCGTCTACGAAAGCACATACACAACCTTGCTTCTGTGCTTCAGCAATGACTGATAAGGTTAAGGTAGTTTTACCCGAAGATTCAGGGCCATAAATCTCAACAATACGGCCTTTAGGTAAACCACCAATACCAAGTGCAATATCTAACCCTAATGAACCAGTAGAAATGGCAGGAATAGCTTGGCGCTCTTGGTCACCCATGCGCATTACAGCACCTTTACCGAATTGCCGTTCAATCTGTGTTAAAGCAGCCGCTAGTGCACGCTTTTTATTCTCTTCCATCATCAATCCTCATTCATATAAGAAAGCTCATTATTAGTGTCTGTTTAACACTAAAATTTGGCGACTATTATTTCATAGTGCTAGGGTATAACTAAAGCACTTTTTAACTTTCAACAGGTGTTTTTTGTTGAGTTAATCGTATCAAACCATGTAGCGCTAACTGTATGGTTTGCTCACGAATATTCTCTCTATTACCTTTAAATTGAGCGCAATGGGTGTAGCATTGATTATTACCATGCCAAGCAAACCATACCATACCAACAGGATGATGTTCAGTACCGCCTGTAGGGCCTGCTATACCGCTAACAGCGACGCCATATTGAGCATTACTTTTAGCGATAGCACCTGCTACCATAGCTGTAACTACTTCTTCACTGACAGCGCCTACGCTATCAAACAGTTGATGGGGTACATTTAACATCAATGTTTTTTGTTTGTTGGAATAGGTGATATAACCTGCTTCAAACCAATTCGAACTACCAGAAATACGCGTAATCGCTTCAGCAATACCACCACCCGTACAAGACTCAGCAGTAGTTACTTGGGCTTGCTGTTTTTTTAGCTGTTTGCCTAGATGTTGGGCTAAGTGTGTAATAGTATCTTTCATATAGTTCCTTATTATTGACGTAGTCCTTTACCTGTTTTAAGTAAATAAAGGCTTAAGCTATAGAGCACCAAAGTAGCCACTAATAAAAAGCCAATAGCAATAAATATATTAATATCTGATACCCCTAAGATGCCATAACGAAAAGCGTTAACCATATGTAAAATAGGATTAATTAAGGATACAGATTGCCAGAACTCAGGCAGTAAATTAATAGAGTAAAAAACGCCACCTAGGTAGGTTAGGGGGGTTAGTACAAAGGTAGGAACGATAGAAATATCATCAAAATTTCTTGCATAAACAGCATTAATAAAGCCCGCTAAAGAAAATACTGTAGCCGTGAGCACTACTACTAATATCGTAATACCCAGATGATTAATATGTAGTTTAGTAAAAAACAACGATAAAATGGATACAATAAAACCAACAGCCAAGCCTCTTAAAATACCCCCTGTAATATAACCCACTAAAATAGTATGGGGTGAAACAGGTGAGACAAGTAGCTCTTCAATAGAACGGTGGAATTTAGCACCAAAGAAGCTAGATACCACATTACTGTAAGAGTTAGTAATTACTGACATCATAATCAGGCCAGGTACTATATATTGGATATAGTCAAATCCACCCATATCACCAATACGACTGCCAATAAGTTTACCAAAGATAATAAAGTATAAAGCCATGGTAATGGCTGGTGGTAATAGTGTTTGTGCCCATATCCGCATAAAACGGTGTATTTCGCGGCTTACGATAGTGCGTAAGGCTATTAAATTGGTTGCAAGTTGGATATTCATGATACTTTTACTTTCTCGTTATTTTCCACTAAGGCTATAAATAATTCTTCTAATCGATTGTTCTTGTTTCTCATGCTAGACACTAGAATGCCTTGCATACTCAATTGATTAAATAATTCATTAATGCCTTGGTTGTGCTTAACTACTACTTCAAGTGTTTGGTTATCAGCTAATCTGCAATCATAACCTTGTAACGTAGGTCGCGTTGTTAAAGGTTTGGCTAGGTCTAAAATAACCGTCTCTTCACTTAGGGTACTGAGTAGTGAACGCATACTGGTATTTTTTACAATTTCACCATGGTTAATAATGGCGATGTTGCGGCATAGTTGTTCAGCTTCTTCAAGATAGTGAGTGGTGAGGATGATAGTCATGCCCCGTTTTTGGTTGAGTTTGGTTAAAAATCCCCACATGGAACGACGTAGCTCAATATCTACCCCTGCAGTAGGCTCATCCAGAATAAGTAGTTTTGGTTCATGAATCAGTGCGCGAACAATCATTAAACGACGCTTCATACCACCAGATAACATACGCACAGTAACATCTTTTTTATCCCATAGCCCCAATTCAGTAAAGTAGAATTCAGCGCGCTCTTTAGCTACTTTAGCAGGAACACCATAATAACCTGCTTGGGTGATAATAACGTCAAAGCATTTTTCAAACTGGTTAAAATTAAATTCTTGTGGTACAACGCCAAGATGGCGTTTTAAATTAAACAGATCAGTGTCATAGTCATGACCAAACACTTTAATGGAACCACTGGTTTTATTAACTAAAGAAGATAAAATACCAATGGTGGTGGATTTTCCAGCACCATTAGGGCCAAGAAGCGCAAAAAAGTCGCCTTGGGCAACATCTAAATCAATCCCTTTAAGGGCTTGAAAGCCATTGTTATAGACTTTGGTTAACTGTCTGATGTTTAGGGCAGAAGTCATAATACACTCGTTTAGGATAAATTATTTCAGATAGCTTAATGTAAGGTTAGGATATAAGGTATAATCTATATTATATATGGACTATAGGCGTGAATATCAAATAGCCTTATAATAACCGATCCAAATTTATTATAAATGTTAATTTTTTTTATTCCTTTAATAAATTAAACCAATAGAGAGTAGTAGAGAGCAATATGGGACAGTTTAATACCATTCGTCCTTACCATGATGATGAAGTACCTGCTGTAATTGAGAGGCTATCAAAGGATAATGAGTTTATTAATACCGTATTAAAGTTCCGTTTCCCCCACTTAAGCAGTTCATTTGGATGGTTATTACGTCCTTTTATTGCTCGCAAATTAAAGAATTATCTCTCAAAAATTCATAGTGTACGCGATTTACAGTTAAAAATAGCTGACTATGTAGAGCATTCTATTTCTTCCAGTATTGAGCGCTTTACCTATTCTGGTGGAGAAAATGTAGATACTCAATGTAAGTATCTATTTATGGCGAATCACCGTGATATCGTAATGGATCCTACGCTGACTAACTATGCCTTACATTTAATTGGTATGGGTACGCCACGTATCGCTATTGGTGATAACTTACTACAAAAGCAATATGTAGCTGATTTGATGCGTTTAAATAAAAGCTTTGTGGTACAGCGTTCGGTAACAGGACGTAAAGAAAAGTTAGCCGCTTATCAGCAGTTATCGGCCTATATTAATCATTCTATCTTACATGACCATGAATCTATTTGGATTGCACAGGCGGAAGGGCGGGCTAAAGATGGTAATGATGAAACAGATTCAGCCTTATTGAAAATGTTGCATATAAGCCGTAAGGAAGAGAATTTTGTTGAGGTAATAGCTAGCTTAAATCTATTACCTATTTCTATTAGTTATGAATATGACCCTTGCGATTTAATGAAAGCACGTGAGCTTTATATTAAGGCGACAGAAGGTAAGTATACCAAAGCTGTTGGTGAAGATGACCGTAGTATTGCATTAGGCATTACGGGTTATAAAGGGGATGTACATGTTCATTTTGGTAAGCGTATAAACAATGGTTTTGAAGATGCTAAGGAGTTAGCAGATTTAATAGATCAACAGATTTTAGGTAATTATCATCTATTTCCTGTACATTATTTGGCTTATGCAATGTGGGATAAGGCAGATCAAACAATAAACATTCCTGCTATTGAGAGCTTGTTCCCAGTAGAAAAGATCGAAAAAGCTAAGCATGAATGGCAAAAACGTTTAGATGCTTGCCCAGAAGAACACAAGCCTTATTTGATTATGCAATATGCTTATCCTGTTTATAATAAGTATCGATTGAATAACGGAAAACTGGCGTAATGCCAGTTTCCATAGTGTTTAGCTATTTTGTAGATTGAATACGCCCTGCATAATCTTTAGCAAATTGTGCTGCAATACGACCAGAACGAGAGCCACGATAGGTAGCCCAGCGAATAGCTTCTTTTTCAATATCTTGATTGCCAGTCATATCGATGTTATAGCGTTTTAACCACTGCGTCACAGCAGTCAGATATTGTTCTTGATTAAAGCCATAGATAGAGATCCATAAGCCAAAGCGTTCAGAAAGTGAGACTTTTTCCTCAATCACTTCCCCAGGATGAATTTCACCATTATTATCAGTACGATAACTTAGGTTATCATCAATACGCTCAGGCATAAGGTGTTTACGATTAGAGGTGGCATATATTAGGGTATTATCAGATTTACCTGCGATTGAACCATCTAATACAGTTTTTAAGCCTTTATAGCCTGTTTCGCCTTCTTCAAAAGAAATATCATCACAAAAAATAATAAAACGCTCTGGACGGCCACGGGTCATAGAGATGATTTGTGGTAGATCCATTAAGTGTTCTTTATCTACTTCAATAAGTCGTAAACCTTGCTGATGGAAAGCATTAAGACAGGCTTTTATCAGTGAACTTTTGCCTGTTCCTCTTGCGCCTGTCAGCAATACATTATTAGCAGGTAAACCTTCTACAAATTGGCGGGTGTTTTGTTCAATTAAACCTTTTTGGCGATCGATATTTTGTAAATCTTCAAAAGCGATAAGGTTAGGTTCTTCTACTGGAATAAGAGTAGGTTGCTCAATACCATTGTAAAAGCGATGTTCCCATAAATAGGCGATTACATCATCACGAATAGTGTAAACAGGAGGTGGTGGAAAGGCATTGGCTAAACTATTGGCAATACGTTCCAGTTGTTCAATTATTTGTTGTAAAGGTAAATCACTCATAAAATTAATCTAACATCAATAAGGGGTAATTAGTAAATATTGGCTAAGTTAATAACTCATTGTTGAAAAAGCTACTATAAAATAGCGGCTAAGTCTTTGTGGTCTTTTTCACCCAATTTCCAATAACCTGTGGTTTGTATATTGCCTAAGTGAAAACCCCGTTCTTTGAGTAATTGAATACGGATATTGCGAATCACTGAGGCTTCAGCTGCAATCCAAGCATGCCCTTGAGTAGTTGGCAAATCATTAGATTTTAAAATAGTTTTTAGATCTTCCTTTTGAGAGTCTTTAAATACCCAATGAATAGTCGCATCAGCTTTTGTTGTTAGCTGTTGTTGCTCTTGCTTATTGGTTGCTTCTATATAAGCATAGACCTTTAAATGCGCAGGAAGTTGCTCAAGAATAACAGAAATAGAGGGAATACCTGTTTCATCAGCTAATAATAATAACCAAGAATCTATTTCTAAATCGCGGAACCCGCCTCTTGGACCTGCTATATAAATTTCATCACCTATTTTAGCTTTTTTTGCCCAAGAGGAAATTAAACCATGATGGTTAATAGCAATATCTAATGTTAATTGTTGTTTAGCTTTATCAAAAGAACGAATGGTATAGGCTCTGCCAGTCATCTTACTATTAGGTAAAAAGACTTTTACCCATTGAGCTGGATACTCTACGGTAAAATTCTCTAAATCTTCGCCTGTTAAAACAACACGACGAAAAGTGGGCGTTAGTTGTTCGGTTCTTACTACTTTAGTTAGTAGGTGGGGAAAATGATGACTAGCTTGCTTGGTAGATTTAGCCACTAACTCTTTAAAAGATTTTAGAACGGCTCTTGGTTTGATATTTACTTTTGCTAATCGCAATTCTTCACCACAAATATCGAGTAGTGTTTGAACATCTGTAGGTAATAAAGGGGTAATCGCTACAGATTTACTTTTTATACTTCTTGCCGCATGGCCTAATGCTGATAACAGTTCTATTTCGTCTTTTGATACAAAAGGAGAGTCTGGCCCAAGCAGGTTAAAATTTGGGTTAGTCGTTAATATCGCTTGAACTAAGCGAGCAAAAGGAAACGCATGAACAGAAAAAATTCCTATTTCTTCTAGTAAAAAACCAGCTTGGGTAGGCCAATTACCTTGCCAATTTATTGCCCGCAATGCTTTAAGCAGTTTTTGCTCGTCATGGCTACATTTATTGATGGAGAAGAAGTTTCTTTGCATAGACTAATTGTTTTACCTCTCAATATTTTGAGTGCACAACATTATCCATTAATGGGAGATTAACTCACTTATTCTGACTATATGATTAAATAGATAATGATAATAAGCATTATAGTACCATTGTTTTTATTTTCTATTAGATCAAATTCTATTTTTTTATTTCACTGTTAGCTAACAAGAAAAATAAAAAAGTTCACAAATTATTCCTTCAAAATAGCGTATTTTTGTTCTCTTTAGACTAAAGAGCTAGGAGCAGTAACGCTTTTTTCACTAAAAATTTCTTATAACAGATCAAAAAAATGGGGTTTATGACCTTAATCAACTAACTAAAACTTACATTTTTTTTTGCTTAATAGACTAAATAATTAGATTTTTCTGCTAATAATTGTCTGTTATTTGATGTATCTCATATTTTGAACCATTTAGGCTGGGTGATATTGCAAATTCAATGCATTGAATAATAAGATTATTTTGATACCAGAATAATAATAAGTAAAAAGGATTTACCTGTGTGTTGAGTGCAAAAACTCAGCTATCTATTACAGTCAGTTTAACTGATTGTTCTAAAAAATTAGTTTTACTCTTGGTGGGTTAAAGATATTTAACTGAGTTTTTGTATTTTTAATTTATTAAGCATATTTATAAGGATTAATAGTTTGAGAGTCATTAATCCGCGCGTTAATTTTTTTTGTAAAGATACACGAGGATAGATTCTTATGAGAATTTTAAATAGTAGGAAATTTGTATTTTCAACATTGGCTATTAATATTATTTTAGTTAATAGCTTTTGTTATGCCGCTAACTACGTGGCTAATGATGGGGCACAACATACCCTTAATGGCCAAACTTATTCTTCAACTGGCCAAAATACTGGTAATTCTGCTCTTGTTGCCAATGGTTCAGAAATTATTGGTTCGGATTTAAATTTATCCTCTACCCATAGCTATGCTGCTGGCGCTTTTGCAGAAAATGGTGGGAAAATATCTATAACAGACAGTGACATCAATATTAATGCGCCAACTACGACATCAGGAGTTAATGGGGCTACTCATTCATATGCTATACATGCTAAAGGGGACAGTGCTAGTGGAGTTTCAACAGTTACTGTAGAAGGAACAAATATTACTATAGACTCTACAGGTACTGGCGCAGCATTTGCTCAAGATGGTGGGCGGGTTGAATTAAAAGATGTCAATATTACCAATAATTCTACAAACTCTTTTGTTCTTTATTCTATAAACTCAGGTGCTAATACTGGCGAAGTGTCTAAAATCATAGCCGATAATGTAATAATTAATACATCAGGGGGGTCTGGAAGAGGTGCATATATTGATGATGGTTCGTACTTGGAAATGAATAATTCACAGATTATTACTACAGGTACATCAAGTTTTGGAATACTAGGAGATGGTGCAACTATCAAACTTACTAATACTTCAATTACTACCTCTGGTAACAATGGTATAGGTATGAGGGTATTTGGTGGTTCAGATATTTATTTAGATAATGTTAATCTACAAACTTCTGGTGCTAGTTCCTATGGAATTTTAATGCAAAGGAGTACTGCGACCATAAACAATTCAACCCTTCGTACTACAGGAGATAATGCATATGTGTTTGAATTAGAAAATGGTTCTAATATCCTAAATATTACAGATAGTACTCTTATAGCAGAGGACAGTGCTGTACGTACTACAGGGGTAGGGAATGTTATCAATCTTTATAACTCAACGCTAACAAGTTCTACTGATGCAGCTCTAGTTACTTTGCAAGCTTCTACGGCTTATCTTAATTTATATAATGGTTCTGTAGTCACTGGTATTATTAGATCGCAGATATTAGATAATGATAAAATTTATATATCAATCAACGAAAATTCAATTTATAACGGTAACACAAGGTATGTTCAAGAAATTAATTTAACTAGTGGTGGCCGTTGGATATTTGATGAAGATAACAGTATAGGTTCAATGGATAATACCAATGGCTTTGTACAATTCAACGCTAGTTCAGCAACTACCCCTATAACATTAACTACTAATAATTTATCAGGTGCAGGTAATTTTATTATGCAAGCTGATGTGGGTAGTTTAACGGGTGATTTATTGGTGGTAAATGACAGCAGTTCAGGTTCTCATACACTTTCTATTGCTAATAATGGTGCTAGCCTTACGGATGGTACAGAGGTACATACAGTAGTTCAAACCCCTGATGGTGCCAGCAATTTCTCATTAACAAATTTAGTTGAGGCAGGAGGTTATCGCTATCAGCTATTTAAAGATGGAAATAATTGGGTACTGCGTAGTATAGGAGATCTCGGTAGGGCGCTTACCACTTCAGCTAGTGCAGGTGTCGGTTTCTTTAATACAGGTTATCTCTCTAACTATATCGAAAACCAAACCCTGTTACAACGCCTAGGTGATCTACGTAATCAACCAGAAAAGACTAATACAGGCTTCTGGATAAGAGGTTATGGTGGCAAATTAAATTCATTTAGTGGACAAGGGGCACGTGGTTTTGATATGGCCTATGCAGGTACCCAAGGTGGTATCGATACAAAAGTGGAGTTAACCAATGCTGACTTAATACTAGGGGGGGTAGTAGGTTTTACCCAAGGTAATCCTAACTACGATGGTGGTTCAGGAACACTAAAAAACTACCATGCGGGTATCTATGCAACTTATTATCATGACAATGGTATCTATGTGGATGGCTTGGCGAAATACAACAATACTCGAAATCACTTCAGTGTTAATGATACAGCCAATATGCGAGTAAAAGGTACTGGTAAAACACAAGGCTATGCAGTTTCCTTAGAAGTAGGCAAACGCTTTATGCTCAACCAAACTAAACAAGGAGTTTATTTAGAACCACAGGCGCAAGTTACCTATGGTTATCAAGATAGTGATAAAATCAGTGCTAGCAATGGTCTGACAGTAAAATTAAAGGACTACAACACTACTCAAGGACGCGTTGGTCTTAACTTAGGTTACCAAACAGGTGGAGAAGTCCCTGTTAATGTTTATTTAAAAGGTAACTTTACCAGAGAAATGGATGGCAGTACTTCCTATAAGCTTAATGCAAATAAACATAATTATAGTTTTAAAGGGAATTGGCGTAGTGGTGGTATAGGGGGCAGTATCAACCTAAACAAAAACCACAATATCTATATGGATGCAGAATATGCTAAAGGTGGTAGATTTAATCAGAAGCAACTTAACTTAGGTTATAGTTATAGAATATAACAAATAAGTAAGTGTTTATTTTAAATAATTATAGAGGATTCTAGATTGTATAGAATCCTCTAATTATTATGTTTAGCCAGTGTTTATAAAAAGAATAAGTTAACTATTTATCTATCTTTTTTTAGATTGAAATCAATGGGAATAGCGATTGCTTTAGAATTACTACCATTCATTACCTCTGCAGGTGGTTTGGGTAGTGGTTGCGCTCTTTCTAAAAGATCTAATACTTCTTGATCTAACGCGGGATAACCAGAACTTTTAGTAATATGTTTAGCTAACACTTTACCTTGTGTATCGATTGTAAAGTTGACGGTAACTGTACCTTCTTGGTGTCTACTTCTAGCTTCACGAGGGTAGCGTTTGTAACGGCCAATGCGACTAAATAATTGAGACTGCCATGTAATTTGTGCTTTTGAAGGGCGTGTGGAGGTGGTGGTAACAGGAGCTGCTACTCGATCAGATACACGGTCGCTAACCGTTGAGGAGTTAGTGGTTACTTCAGCTTTGGGTCTTATATCTTCAGTAATTTCTTTGGGTTTCTCAATAGGTTTTTCGACTGGTTTTTCAACAGGCTTTTTAATTGGTTTCGGTTCTGGTTTCTTTTGAATAACCATTTTCGGCTTAGGAGCTTCTACAGGCTCTGGAACAGGTATTGGATCAGGTTCTTGGATAGGTTCTGGTTCAACTGGTGTTGGATCAGATGCCACTTGTTCAACAGGCGCTGGATTTTCCTGAGGCGTATTATTAGGTGCTTCAGGTAATGGCGCAAGCTCTAACATAACAGCTGCAGGTATAGGTGGTTGTGCTGGTGGTGAAGGATTCCAACCTAACATTAAGGCAGTAGCAAGACCAATATGCAGTGCTACAACGATAATAAAAGCAATTAACCAACGTGAAGTATTTGCTATAGAGTTACTACTCATTATTCCCCATAGCCTCTAAACCTACTAATCCAATTTTTAAATAGCCTGTTTTTCTAAGGTCATTCATCACATTAATAAGATCTTCATAGTTAACTGTTTTATCAGCTTGGAAAAAAATAGTAGTTTCTTTATTACCTTTGGTTTGCTTCTCAAGTTCTCTGGCTAAAAGGTCTGGATTAACAATCAACTCATTACCTAAATACAGTTGTCGATCTGCTTTTAAGGTTAATACAATGGGTTGTTCTGGTCGAGGTTGTGGTATTGCTGTTGACGCTGGTAAATCCACTTTAATATCCACAGTAGCAAGCGGAGCTGCTACCATAAAGATAATTAACAGTACTAGCATGACGTCAATAAAAGGAGTGACATTAATTTCACTCATTTCGGTATTTTCGTCGCTACCTTCTTTTAAATTGATTGCCATGTTTATTAGCCTATCTTTGTTACATTGGAGCGTGTGGTAGCAGTAGAAGCAGTATGGCTTTTACGGTCTAAGTCACGGCTTAACAGTAATAAAGCATGGGCTGAAATATCGCTGACCATTACTTTGTAATGGCTAATAGAGCGTGTAAATACATTGTAAATAATTACCGCAGGAATAGCTGCTACTAACCCCATCGCTGTTGCTAATAAAGCTTCTGCAATACCAGGAGCAACTACAGCGAGATTAGTCGTTTGCGATTTAGCGATACCAATAAAGCTATTCATGATTCCCCATACAGTACCAAATAAACCGATAAAGGGAGATACAGCACCAATAGTAGCGAGGATACTTGTGCCTGCATTCATTTTGCGACCACTAGCTGCGACTAAGCGATCTTGGCGGAAAGCCGCACGTTCTTTAATGCCTTCATGGCTGGTAGAGTCAGCAGATAGTTCGAGTTCTTCTTGCAGATCGTCAATCAATGAAGTGGCAAGGCTATTTTTAGAAAATGTATTGGCTACTTCATTGGCTTGTTTTAAGTTTTTGGTATTTCTTAAGGCAGCCATTTCTTGCCGTAAACGTTTTTTAGCAGTAAGTAATTCAAAAAGCTTAGCGATAAAGATAGTCCATGTGGCAAGTGAGGCCAATAATAGGCCTATCATCACTGCTTTAACAACTATATCTGCATTTTGATACATGCCCCAAGGAGAAAGGTCATGATCTAAAGAAGGTGTTGCTTGTTGCGAGTTTTCTGAAATAACTGTTGGAGTTAATGCTGTTTGAGTATCTTCATTGTCAGCTGTATTAGTGGTTGCTTGTTCTGTTGTTGGAACAGTGGTGCTTTGTTCTACTTGATGTTCATGCTGTGTTGTGGGAGATGCTTGTTGCGCGAAACTCAAAGAAGTAAAACACAGCGTGGTAATTAGAATCAATTGTTTAACAAGTGAAAAGCGACGACTAGATACGTTTAACATATTCATCCAATTTAATTTAGAAAAGAATAATAAGAATTATTCTCATTATCTCAGATAATTATCATTAACAAAAGTTTTTTTAATACTTTTTACAAAAAACAATGCATTTAACTATTAGATATTTTATTTTTTAAAAGGTTCTTAATTTTCTTTAAATACGTTAATCTAAAACGAACATCATAGCTATAAAGCAAGGGAAAATAATTAATGCAGGTCAGTATTATTGAAGGTGATTTATTACAACAGCCTGTTGAGGTGATTGTGAATGCCTGGAATAGAAATATTATCCCATGGTGGCTTTTATTACCGCAGGGTGTATCAGGTGCTATTAAGAAACAGGCAGGTTATGGTCCCTTTTTTGAGTTGGGAAAAATGGGTCCAATAAAGTTAGGTCATGCTGTAATCACTGGATCAGGAAAGTTGCCTTATAAAGCAATTATTCATGTGGCAGGTATTAATATGTTTTGGCGTGCTACTCGTTATTCAATTCAGCAATCAGTTTTTTCTGCAATGCAAATAGTCAATGATCGGCAAATTAACTCAGTAGCATTTCCAATTATTGGTGCAGGCTCAGGTGGTTTTGGTGAGCAAGGTGCTTTAACGCTAATGATTGATGCCTTTGAACAGATAGAATCAAAGGCTTCAGTAAGTATCATTAAATTTGTTAAAGGTAAGTCGTAAACCTTGTTATTTAGTAGGTTTAATACCAGCCTTAGTCATACATTGGTTATAAAGATTATTTAATTCTTGTTGCGAAGGCATGGATGCCGCTTGCAGTTTTTCCAGCTTAGGAACAATACATTGACAATAGGTATTTGCCTGTTTGTCAGTGATTTTGTTAGGTGTGCCTGCCTGTTCTTGTCGCTGTTTTAACATATCTGTGCATAGCTTAACAGCATTGCCATTGGCCAATGCGATATTTGAAAATAAAAAAGTGCTGATTAATAGTAGTAAGTACTTCATAGACCATTACCGTTTTAGTTATTTAATCAATGTGTTTTATATAAAAATAGTGTTAATAAAAACTAACATAATCATTGTACAATGATTGACCCCATATAAAGTTTGATAGTTCAATTATTTTATTTGTTACTTCATCATTTGTTCAGTTCTGTGAAAAGAAAATTACCCTTATTTAAACGACTACAACATAATCCAATTATTTGCATAGTTATTTTATTAATAGCTGTAGGTTTTTATTATTACCAGATTTCTGAGAATAGTTTTACAGCAGAAGTTATTCATGTGATTGATGGTGATACCATAGATGTATTGGTCGTAAATCAGTCCATTCGTATTCGTTTAGCAGGAATTGATGCACCAGAAACAGGTCAAGCTTTTGGCGCAAAAGCTAAGAAAGTATTAGCAGATATGATTAAAAATAAAGTAGTAACTGTTATTCAGGTAGATAAAGATCAATATCAGCGTATGGTTGCTATTATTAAATTAGATGAACTAAATATTAATCAAGAAATGGTTAGGTTAGGGATGGCTTGGGTATATACCAACTATAATCAGGATTATAATTTACCTCTATTAGAGGCTAAGGCTAAAGCAAATAAAACAGGTTTATGGTCTCAATCAAATCCTATTCCACCTTGGGTATATCGCAAGCAATTAGTTAAACTTAAATAAGGCTAAATTTAAAACAGTAATTTATCTTAACAAGGGAACTGATTATATATTTAAAGCAACCAATCGTTTTAAAAATAAAGGATCATGCACGAATAAAGAGTAGATTAACTATTAATACAATAACTTTATCCATAAGCATTTATTACTTATGGATAATAAATTTAGGGAAGTTTTACATCTGCATTTTGGCCACGATTTCTAAGATAATGATCCATCAATACAATAGCCATCATGGCTTCTGCAATAGGGGTGGCACGGATCCCGACACAAGGGTCGTGGCGACCTTTGGTGATAACCTCAATTTCATTACCATGAGTATCCATAGAATGGCCAGGGGTAGTGATGCTAGGTGTAGGCTTTAACGCCAGATTAGCTACGATGGGTTGGCCTGAAGAAATACCACCGAGAATACCACCTGCATTATTGGATAGAAAACCCTCTTTGCTTAGTTCATCTCTATGCTCAGTACCACGTTGTGTAACACTTTTAAAACCTGCACCTATTTCTACGCCTTTGACGGCGTTAATACCCATTAGCGCATAAGCAAGTTCTGCATCTAAGCGATCAAAAATAGGTTCACCTAATGCTACAGGAACACCTTCTGCAACTACTGTAATTTTAGCACCTACGGAGTCTTGGTCACGGCGTAATTGCTCCATATAGCTTTCTAACTCTGGCAATTTATCAAGATCAGCCGCAAAAAAATGATTACCTTCAGCATTAACTGCATCCCAGCTTTTAAAAGGAATTTCAATAGGGCCTAGTTGACTCATATAGCCACGAATGGTAATACCTTTAGTAGCCAGATATTTCTTAGCAATTGCGCCTGCTGCAACACGCATTGCTGTTTCACGAGCAGAGGAACGGCCACCACCACGGTAATCACGAATACCGTATTTATGGTAGTAAGTGTAATCAGCGTGGGCAGGGCGAAATATATCTTTAATAGCAGTATAGTCTTTTGATTTTTGATCAGTATTACGAATTAATAAACCAATAGGGCAGCCTGTGGTAATCCCTTCAAAAACACCTGATAAAATTTCTACTTGGTCAGCTTCTTGGCGTTGGGTAGTAAATTTACTACTACCAGGACGACGACGGTCTAAATCTTTTTGTAAGTCCGCTTCTGCAAGGGGCAATCCAGGAGGGCAACCATCAACAATAGCCATTAATGCAGGGCCATGACTTTCGCCTGCGGTAGTGACTGTAAATAATTTGCCAATGGTATTGCCAGACATAATGGCTTACTCCTGTTTTTAACAAAAGAAAAAAGTAACAGGTAATGGCAACATTACCTGTGTGATATTATTGTAATTTAACACCTTGTAAACCAGCCGCAGTGCCTATTTCCTTAGCAGCACTAGCACCAAGTTTTTTAGCAAAGCGATCAAATGGGCTATCTTGTACAGTAAAGTTTTTAAGGTTCTCTTCACCCACAATCTCACGAGCCACATAACTGGTACTGCCAAAGCCATCGATTAAACCAAGTTCTTTAGCTTGTTCGCCAGACCAAATAAGGCCAGAGAATAACTCAGGGTGTTCTTTATCTTTTAAGCGATCACCACGACCTGCTTTTACTTGGTTGATAAATTGTAGGTGTACTGTGTTCAGGGTATTTTTCCAAAACTCTGTTTCTTCTTTATTCATCGGTTGGAATGGATCTAAGAACGCCTTATGCTCACCAGAAGTATAAGCACGACGCTCAATACCTAATTTATGCATGGCATCAACAAAACCAAAACCAGCGGCAGTTACACCAATGGAGCCAACTAAACTCGCTTTATCTGCATAAATTTCATCGGCAGCACTGGCAATATAGTATGCACCTGAAGCGCCTAAATCGGTAATCACCGCATACACTTTAATTTGTGGATAGAGCGCGCGTAAACGTTTAATCTCATCGTATACATAACCTGCTTGAACAGGAGTGCCACCTGGGCTATTAATACGTATAATGACTGCCTTAGTGTTAGAGTCTTTGAAAGCGGCTCTTAATCCAGTTACTAGATTATCAGCACTAGCATCTGTTTGATCGGCGATCATACCGCGTAAATCAATAACAGCAGTGTGTGATGTTGATGTACTGATATCACCTTTAAAAGCACCCATAGCAATAGCTATTAATATAAAGAGATAAAAGAACGTTAATAGTTTAAAAAATATCCCCCAACGTCTTGAACGGCGTTGTTCAATAAGACTCGCTTGTAGGGTTTTTTCCAATAATTTCCAGCTTTTTTCATCATTAGCGGAAATTTGTGTTTGCAGTTCTTCAGACATGGTAGGATCCTGAATTATAAAATCTTGTGATAAAGCACTATAAGCATGAATTAAAGGGTAAATCATAGCATAATCTGACTTTTTGCTATAGATTTATTATAGTTATACTAGTATAGAAAGGTTGCTACAGGCTAAGGAGAGGAATTTGCCATTTTCAGATATTGAGAAATCTGCATTATTAACAGTGAAAGGCGTAGGTAACACTGTTATTCAACGGTTAGAACAAATGGGGATAGATTCATTATCTATCTTATCTACTGCCAATGCTGAAGATATTACTAAGCAAGCAGCAGCAATGCTAAATGCAACGTGTTGGAAAAATAGCCCACAGGCTAAAGCAGCTATAAACAACGCAATTCAGTTTGCTAAAGCGTATTGCCAAAGTAATAATCTTAAATAACTTAAACTAAGGTTATATGATAGCATTCATGGTCGAGTAGCCATTGTTTACGTTCTATTCCGCCTGCATAACCTGTTAGTTTATTATTTTTACCAATAACACGGTGGCAAGGTACTACAATGGCGATGGGGTTACAGTGGTTGGCCATCCCAACTGCGCGACTTGCTAACGGTTTACCAATTTGTTTCGCTAATTCACCATAGCTAATAGTACTGCCTGCAGGAATAGTGCGCAAAACTTGCCATACCTGTTTTTGAAAATCTGTACCAAAATTCGCCACTGCTAATGAATCAATACCTTTAATATCGCCTTTAAAGTAGTTTTCAATGGTTTGAATCACTGTATTAGGACGTGATGACGGCTGTAAGGTAATTTGTTTAACTTGGTAATAGCGTGCGAGTTGTTGGAGCGTTTCCTCTTTAAACTCACCCCAACCAATAAATTGCAGGATATTTTGCTTATCCAACCAGATAATAAGTTTACCCACAGGGGTATCAAGTAAATATTCATCAAATACTAATTGATTAATAGTTTCAGACATTTTCAATTTCTCTTACAGTATCTAAAATAATAGTCTTTTGGGTTGGCTAAATTCTGAAAGTCATTAGTGGACATGTTAAACTTAATTCCTCCCTTATAGATACTGTGTATATAAGTTCTTTTTTAGCAATAAGGCAAATATTTTTTAATGGTAACTGATTTAAAACAAACTGTTATTCGTGTTGAAGCTATGTCTGCTGATTGGCAACAGCAGGCAATAGCATTGGCTTCAGAGCTTTCTTTAGCAGCGGAAGGAGAGGCAGATTTTGCCCTTCAATTAGGTGAGTACGGGTTGCAGTTACAGTGTTTAACTGAAAAAAATATAAGTGCGTTAAAAGTTGATTTTGTAGAAGGCGCTGTAGCCCATCGTCGTAAATTTGGCGGTGGAAAAGGGCAAATGATTGCTAAAGCAGTTGGCATACAGGGTAATATTACGCCTAGTGTGTTAGATGCTACAGCAGGTTTAGGGAAAGATGCTTTTGTTTTAGCTAGTTTAGGTTGTGAAATAACTTTAATTGAGCGACAACCTATTATTGCAGCATTATTAGAAGATGGCTTGCGACGAGCTTTACAGGACAGTGAAATTTGTTCTATTGCACAACAAATGACATTAATAAAAGGTAATGCAATTGATCTAATGAAAAATTGGCAAAGGCCTATTCCACAAGTGGTATATGTCGATCCTATGTTTCCTCACCGTGATAAATCAGCATTAGTTAAAAAAGAAATGCGTTTATTCCGTCCATTAGTGGGGGATGACTTGGATGCAGCACAATTATTAGCAACTGCATTAGCATTAGCTAGTCATCGGGTAGTGGTTAAACGTCCACGTAAAGCCCCTATTATAGAAGGTATTAGCCCAAGTTATCAGTTACAAGGAAAAAGCAGTCGTTATGATATTTATACAAAACGCTCTTTAAAAGTGGATAGTTAGAAATTCTTAAATAAAAGGGCAGTTAAACTGCCCTTTATAATTAGTTGGTACTTTCTTTGATTTCTTTTGGTATTTCTTCAAGTGCATCTTTATAACGTTTTTCTAGGTCTTCGTTTGCACGTGTTTGTCCAGGTGGTAGCGGATCATTGTTACTACCTACCCAACGAGCGATTGTACGGGTAAACCAGTCACGATCTTGTAGTTCTTTTACTACAGGTTTGAAGCTGCCACTGGCAATAGTAGGGTGTCTGGGATAATTTAATTTTAATGTTTCTAAGCTTGCGTTAGCAAGATCATTCATTCCCATTCTTTGGTAAGCTTCAACCATAATAGCTAAACCATCGCCTGTTGATGGTGTGCCATTAAAGTTTTCAACAATATAGGCGCCACGTCTAGCTGCACCAATATAAGCTTGTCTATCTAAATTATAATAAGCTACATGTACTTCATAAGCTGCTAATAGGTTGCGTAAATATACCATTCTGGCTTTAGCATCAGGCGCATAACGACTGTTAGGGAAGTATCTGGTGAGTTGTGCAAATTCATTATAAGAGTCCCTAGCTGCACCAGGGTCACGAGTGGTCATATCTAATGGTAAGAAACGGGCTAAAAAGCTTTGATCTTGTTCGAAAGAGGCTAGCCCTTTCATATAATAAGCGTAGTCAACATTAGGATGATCTGGATGTAAACGAATAAAGCGGTTTGCTGAGTCGCGTGTTGCTTCTGCATCAGATATTCTATAATAGCCATAAATAAGCTCAAGCTGAGCTTGTTCCGCATAACGACCAAATGGATAACGAGATTCTAGTGCTTTTAGTTTAGCAATAGCTGCACTAAAATTTTTATCACTAAGATCTTTTTGCGCTTGTTGGTATAATTGTATCTCAGTAAGACTTTCATCTACTTTGTTAGAGCTTGAACAAGCACTAATTAGGATAAATAGTGAAATAACTAGTAAATGTTTCACACGCATGGTGATAGTGTTCTCTTAAAAATACTGTTGCTATTAATATAGTCTTGCTATGATGACTATTATAACGGTTAGGATAAATTTTTCCTATTTAACCATAAGCTGAGCTTTAAACCAAAGACTATAATTATTTTTTTTATGAATTCAACCAAAATAGAACTAACTGCACAAGTCCCTGCTGAATTAGGTGGGCAACGCCTTGACCAAATAGCTGCGCAATTATTTAGTGATTATTCTCGTTCTCGATTAGCTACTTGGATTAAGGAAGGTAAGTTAACCGTGAATGGTGCAGTATTGAAACCAAAAGATACAGTTTTTAGTGGTGCGCTATTATCATTAAATGCTGAGCAGGAAGCTCAGGGAGACTGGGTAGCACAAAATATTAAGCTAAACGTCGTATATGAAGATGAAGCTTTATTGGTTATAAATAAGCCCGCTGGTTTAGTTGTTCATCCAGCCGCAGGTCATTATGAGGGTACATTATTAAATGCTTTACTTTATCATGCGCCTGAATTACAAAATGTACCTCGAGCAGGTATTGTTCACCGTTTAGATAAAGATACTACAGGTTTAATGGTTGTAGCCAAGACAATAGAAGCACAGACAAAGCTCGTAGACCAGTTACAAGCACGTAGTGTTAGCCGTATTTATGAAGCAATTGTAGCTGGGGTCGTGACTTCTGGTGGAACAGTGGATGCACCGATTAATAGACATGGGGTGCAACGTCAAAAAATGGCAGTAGTGGCTGATGGTAAGAAAGCAGTTACCCATTATCGTGTGTTAGAGCGTTTCAGGGCTTATACCCATATTCGAGTTCAGTTAGAAACGGGACGTACTCATCAAATTAGAGTACATATGGCACATATTAATTTTCCTTTGTTAGGTGATCCTGTTTATGGTGGACGCTTCCGCATTCCCCCCGCTTCTAATCCAACATTAATACAAAGTTTAAAAGAATTTCCTCGACAAGCTTTGCATGCCCGTTTCTTAGAGTTAGATCATCCTACTACGGGTAAACGTATCCGTTGGGAATCTGAATTACCTGAGGATATGGTATGGATGTTAAGTTTATTGCGGCAAGATAGCCAATCATTTGAGGAGAAGTAATGCCAGCAATTGATGAATTATGGATTAAACCTGATTGGCCAGTACCTGCACATGTTAAAAGTTGTGTAACAACACGTGTAGGAGGTGTGAGTACAGGTAATTATAGTTCATTAAATTTGGGGTTACATGTCGGTGATGAACCTGCTTCTGTTGTTGAAAATAGAAGAAGGGTACAACAAACTTTAGGTTATAAAAAAGCCGCTTGGTTAGAGCAGACCCATAGTATTTTAGCTGTTAAGGCCGATGCCTCAAAGGTCCTAAATGCTGATGCAAGTTGGACTGATGAAAAAGATATGGCCTGTGTAGTAATGACAGCGGATTGTTTGCCAGTGTTGTTTTGTGATAAAAAAGGCGATTATGTGGCCGCTGCACATGCAGGTTGGCGAGGTTTATTAAATGGTATATTGGAAGCAACCATAGATTCATTACCCGTTGCTGCTGACCAATTATTAGTTTGGTTAGGCCCTGCTATTGGCCCTAATAACTTTGAAGTAGGTTCAGAAGTGAGAGAGGCTTTTATAGCTTGTAGTACTTTAGCTGAGCAGGCATTTGTAGTTAGTGGTAATCAAGATCGTTATTTAGCTGATATATATCAGCTAGCACGTTTACGTTTAGAAGCTAAAGGCGTTACTGCTGTTTTTGGAGGTGATTTTTGTACGGTAAGTGGTGAGCAGTTTTATTCTTATCGACGCCAAAATATAACAGGACGAATGGCTTCATTGGTTTGGTTAGTATCAGATAAGTAAATAGAGAGAGTTATGCGTAAAAGAAGTTATTCTAGAAAATCTTTACCTCCAAGAGAGTCTGCAACAGAGGCGTTAGCTCAAATTGTTGAGGGCTTTAAGCGTTTTAGAAAAGAAGCATTCCCAGAGCAGCGAGAATTATTTAAAAAGCTTGCTGGTGCTCAGTCGCCACGCGCAATGTTTATCACTTGTGCGGACTCTAGGGTGGTTCCTGAATTAATTACTCAAAGTTCCCCTGGTGATTTATTTATTACCCGTAATGTGGGAAATGTAGTGCCACCCTATGGTCAAAATAATGGTGGTGTTTCTACAGCGATTGAATACGCAGTAATGGCTTTAAATGTACAGCATATTATTGTCTGTGGGCATTCTGATTGTGGGGCTATGCGCGCAGTTATTAACGAAGGTGTATTAGAATCAATGCCTACAGTTCGTGCTTGGTTACGTTATGCAGAAACTGCGCGTACTGTGGTGCGAGAAAATTGCGGTTGTTTAAATGAAGATACTTTAGATGTATTAACTGAAGAAAATGTGGTTTTGCAATTGGAGCATTTACGTACTCATCCTTCTGTGGCTTCTCGTTTGGCTGGTGGAAACCTGTTTATTCATGGTTGGGTTTATGATATTGAAACAGGTGAGATTAAAGCTTTTGATGATAGCTTAGGGGAGTTTTTACCATTAGATGGCGATATTATCCCTATGGCAACGCCGCGTTCAAGATTTATTGATAGGGATTAAAATAAGAAAGCTCTTCAAATGAAGAGCTTTTTTTCGTGGTATATGAGTAATGTGCTATTACTTATACTTCGAAAATAGTTCGGTATAATGTACCTATTGAAAGCATAAGTAAAGGGAAAGTCCAAATTAAACCAATACCAAATGGAATAGCTGAAATCCCTACAATAATCCCTAAAACAATCATTAATCCAAAAACTTTAAACCAACGTTGTGTAATAATTTTACGAGATGCTTCCATTGCTTGCCATGCTGAAACACCAGGGTTATCAACAATAATCCAACTTGTAAGGCAATATGCAACAGCCAAATAGATACCAGGAATAAGCAATAATAACATTCCTATTGATGTTAGTAATGTCGTTAATAAGCATGCAAGAATTATAACGCTAAAAATAGGAAGAATAGAGAAGAAATCTTCTTTAAGATTTATTTGTTGACCTCTCAGACGTTTTAATGCTAACACAATAAACCCTGCTGAAAGAGCATTAATAGCAATATTAACAAAGAAGTTTAGCGGCCCTCCTATTTTAGGAGGTAAAAAGCCTAAAATTAAACCAATAACAAAACTGATAGCAAATATAATTAGAAATGCTAAAAAGAAAGTTAATTTTACGCCATTAACTTGTTGCCAAGCTTTAGAAATAATATCCCCAATACTAAAATCATAGCCACTGGCTAATGCTTGTTCAATAGTGCGTTTTGTACCTAATTCAACGGATTCAGTATTGATACTGTTAGTAGAAGGTGGTTGATAAGGATTTTGCCCTTGGTCCTGCATGATGTTACTCCATGATAATAATACAAATAATTAGTATTGCTAATTGTATCTAGATATTACAATAAGTAAAGACAACAAAGTCATATATTAAGGTTCAGTTAATATATCTAATCAATATAATTAAAATTTAAAGGTTATAAGTTGACTTTTTAATAAAATTAATTAGTTATAATCCGCATATGTAACAAAGGATATGGATTTCCTTGTCCATCTAAAGGTGAACGACCAACAACTTCAAAACCTTGTTTTTGATAAAATGCTATGGCTTGTGGATTTTGTTCATTAACCTCAAGCTGTTTAACTTGAAAATGCTCAATTGCATGTTTTAATAGGGCTTTACCCAATCCTAGTCCTCTATAAGAGGGATCTATAAATAGCATTTCTAATTTATTATCATGTATTCCAGCAAAACCTGTGATTTTTTGGTTATCAGTACGACTACAGAATAGTGTCACCATTGGCAGATAATCATTTAAAACCTGTGGTTTCAGTTCTTGTATTGCTTGTTCTGTTAGAAAGTGGTGAGTAGCTCGTACTGAAGCTTCCCATATTTCTAAAAGAGTAATAAGTTCATTGGGTTGAACAGAAGTAATTAACATAATTATTTCGCAATTTTAATCAGTTTAGCGTAGTAAAAACCATCATGACCATCAATTTGTGGGAATAGTTGACGGCCACAGGGTTGTTTAAACCCTATATTTCCTATATCCAGTTCTCTGGCATTTGAATGATCAGCAAGGAATTTTTGGATGTTCTCAGTATTTTCTTCAGGTATAACTGAGCAAGTAGCGTATACCAGTATTCCGCCAACAGCTAGTGTTGGCCAAATAGCCGTTAATAATTCTCGCTGTAATGTTGCTAAGGGCGTTATATCCTGCTCTTTACGGGTTAGTTTAATATCAGGGTGACGACGTATAACTCCTGTGGCAGAGCATGGCGCGTCTAGTAAAATACGATCAAAGGGTTTGCTATCCCACCAATTTGCTGTATCACGACCATCAGCTACTTTTAGGGTTGCTTGCAAATTTAGACGTTGTAGGTTCTCAGTAACGCGTTCTAAACGACTACTTTCAGCATCAATAGCCACTACTTCTATTAGTTGAGGTTGTAATTCTAAAATATGGCAAGTTTTACCACCAGGGGCACAACAGGCGTCTAATACACGCTGTTGAGGTTTTAATTCAAGTAGATGGGCTGCCAATTGGGCAGCTTCATCTTGTACGCTAAGCCAGCCTTCTACAAAATAAGGTAGTTGGTTGACAGGGCAGGGTGTAAGCAGTTGTATTCCCTCTGTACTATATGAGCAGGGAGTAGCTTGAAGATTGGCTTCGTTTAATAGGTTTAAGTAGTTTTCTCTTGTGGTATGTCTTGTATTCACCCTAAGTGTCATTGGGGGGTGGATATTGTTAGCTTCACAGATAGCTTGCCAATTATCAGGCCAATCTTGCTTAAGACGTTTTTGTAGCCAGCGTGGGTGGGCTGTAAACTCTACTGGATCCTTAGCTAAGCTAGTAAAAATATCGGCGCTTTCTCTTTGGCAATTCCTGAGGACTGCGTTGACTAAACCTTTTGCCCATAGCTTTTTTAGTGTTGTAACACAGCTAACGGTTTCATTAATAGCAGCATGAGCAGGTGTTCGCATATAAAGAAGTTGGTAGAGGCCAATATAAAGTAGGGCTTCTATATCTTTATCTGAGTTTTTAAGAGGTTTTTCCAGTAGTTTATTAAGTAATAATTCTAAGCGGGGTTGCCAGCGTGCTGTACCTAGCGTTAACTCTTGAACAAGTGCTTTATTTGTTTCCTCTACTAAGGCTAACTGTATAGGTAGGGTGCTTGCAAGAGAGGCTTTATTCTGTAGTACAGGTGTTAATGCTTTACAGGCAGCCAGTCGAGGGTTCATTTTCCCAATTCCTGAGTATTATCAAACAGGTCTTTGTGACCATTGTAGACATCCCAAAAAGGCAGTGGTTTACTATTAGCTAGTTGTAGCTTAGTTAGGCATAATGCTTGTAGACCACAGGCTACAATTAATCCTTGTTTAGAGATTTCAAGTATTTTGCCTGCTGTACCTTGTAAATCAACTACTTTTGCTTCTAATATTTTTACAGATTGCCCTTGAATTAAAGTATGACAGATAGGCCAAGGATTAAATGCTCTTACTGTATTTGCCAGTTCAACCGCTGATTTTGTCCAATCAATTTGTGCTTCTTCTTTGTTAAGTTTATGAGCATAAGTGGCTAGGGTATCATCTTGTTGCTCACCTTTCAGTGTATGATTAGCTAAACCATCAATAGCTTCAATAATAGCGCTAGAACCTAATTTAGCTAGTTGATCGTGTAAACTACCGCCTGTATCTTGTTGAGTGATAGGGGTGGTTGCTTTAAGTAACATAGGTCCAGTATCTAAACCTGCTTCCATTTGCATCACTGTTACACCACTTTCTTTATCGCCTGCTTGGATAGCCCTTTGAATAGGTGCAGCTCCTCGCCAACGAGGTAATAAAGAAGCATGGCTATTAATACAACCTAACTTGGGTATATCAAGCACTGCTTGCGGCAAAATAAGCCCATAGGCTACTACTACCATTAAATCAGGTTGTAATTCAGCCAGTTGCTGCTGTGCCTCAATGGTTTTTAAGGTGGCAGGTTGGAAGACAGCAATGCCATGTTGTTCTGCTAATATTTTTACAGGGCTAGCCATTAATTTTTTGCCACGTCCAGCAGGACGATCTGGCTGAGTATAAACAGCAACTAATTGATATTTATTTTGCTTAATAATATTGTCTAAATGAATTGCAGCAAATTCTGGAGTGCCAGCAAAAATAATTTTAAGAGGGGTAGTCATTACTCAGAACGCCCTCTTTTTTCAAGTTTGTGCTGTTTTTCTAGCTTGTTAGCAATACGATTGCGCTTTAATGATGAAATATAATCTACAAAAAGTTTGCCATCAAGATGATCACATTCATGCTGAATACAAACAGCTAATAAATCTTCACAGATCATTTCAAAGGGTTTTCCATCACGATCTAAGGCATTTACTTTAACTCGTTCAGGTCTTTCAACTTCTTCATAAAATCCTGGTACAGAAAGGCAACCTTCTTTGTAAGTATGTGGATCTTCTGACAAAATTTCAATTTTTGGGTTAATAAATACTAAAGGATGTGTACGATCCTCAGTAATATCGATTACAATAAGACGTTTATGGAAGTTTACTTGTGTTGCAGCTAAACCTATACCTGGTGCTTCGTACATGGTTTCAAACATGTCATCAATAAATTTTTGAAGGTTAGCATCAACCGTATCAATAGGCTCTGCAACAGTACGTAAACGTGGATCAGGAAATTCAAGTATGGTTAAAATTGACATAGTACAATAGATTTCATTATAGAAAGTTTAAGAAATAGCTTTATAATACCAGAACAGTTTACACTATAGACTAAATGTTTTCTGTTGTAATTTTACAAATTTAGTGATGATAAAGGAATGCATGGCATGAGGAAATTATTACTCGCCCTTGGTTTACTAGCTTCTAGTGTGTTAGTACAGGCTCAACAAGTTGAACTGAAAGAGAACCATCCTACAACTTACACGGTTGTAAAAGGGGATACTTTGTGGGATATTTCAGGTCGTTTCTTAGCAAAGCCATGGCTTTGGAAAGAAATTTGGCATGTTAATCCTTCTATTAAAAATCCTAATTTGATTTATCCAGGTGATACATTAACGTTAACTTATGTAAATGGTAAACCTAGATTAACAGTAAATCGTGGCGCATCAAGAGGTACAGTGAAGTTATCTCCTACAGTGCGGGTAGAGGCAGGGATGGATGCCATTCCTACTATTCCACTACAATCAATTAACTCGTTTTTATTGAAAAATCGAGTAATGCCCAGCGCAAAAGCATTTGAAACTATGCCTTATGTGGTAGGTGGAGAAAATGGTAGTGTAGTGAGTGGAGCGGGTAGTAAAGTCTATGTAAGAGGTAAATTACCTGCTGGTGAAACAGGCTTTGGTATTTATCGTCAAGCAAAAGAGTTTAAAGACCCTAAAACGAATGAATTATTAGGTGTTAATGCAGACGAAGTAGCTACAGCTACCTTAATTGCTCAGCAAGGTGAAGTAGCGACATTACGCTTAATCAGAACCACACAAGAAGTGCGTAATGGTGATCGTATATTTGCAACAGAAGCACGTAATATTGACGCTAATTTCCAACCAAGCCCACCAAAAACATTGATCAGTGGTGAAATTGTTGATGTTCCTCGCGGCGTAACACAAGTTGGTCAAACAGATATTGTTATTATAAACAAAGGTAGTAGGGACGGTATTGAAATTGGTAATGTATTATCTGTATATCGTTTAGGCGAAACAGTGAAAGACCAAGTTGCTGGTGGAGACGTTAAGTTACCAGATGAAGAAGCGGGTTTATTAATGGTATTCCGTGTTTATGATAAGTTAAGTTATGGTATTGTATTGTCAGCTAATCTTCCATTAAGTGTTGGGGATAAGCTAAGAAATCCGCAATAATTTATCAGGCTTAAAAAAAGAGAGATTTAATCTCTCTTTTTTGTTTTTGTATTATTAATTTTGGAGAGAAAGATGAAATTACTATCTTATATATTCTGTGTAGCGGTTTTATTGCCTCTTTCCGCTCAAGCTCAGTCATCATTAGATATAGGTAAAGATGGCGCAATTGAGATACAAACACCAGATGGATCAGTCACTAGTGGTACAGATGGTTCTAATACCCCCTCTAATAAACAAGGAAAATTATCAACAAAAGGTGATGGTTCAATACCTGTGATTGGTAAAAAAGGTAGTTCTAATATAGATAATGCAGGTAATAAAGCGCTAGATATTAGCTATATTAATGCTTCTTTAGTGGGCAAAGATTTCTCAGGTAAGAAGTTAGCAGGTATTAATTTTACTAATGCCGACTTATCAAGCGCAAATCTAAGAAATACTGATTTAAGTGATGCTCAGTTAACTAATGTTAATTTTAAAAATGCTGATTTAACAAAAGCGAATTTAATGGGCGCAGAGATAACCAATGCTGATTTTACTAATGCAAAATTGGCAGGGGCTACTTGGATCAATGGTAAAGTTTGTGGAGAAAATTCTGTAGGTACTTGTGATTAAGCTGCTTTAACTTTGGATAGATAACTAGTTTTTTCAATTAGTTATCTATTTATCATAAAAAACCAATAAGTAGTAGGATAACATGTATGGAAGTTAGTTTATCCTTTGAAGAATTAGAAGCTCGTCTTATATTACACAGTTTGCCTAAAATAGGCAGTAAACGTTTTTTACAACTGATTGATTATTTCGGTTCAGTTACAGAGGCATTAGCCTCTCAAAGTGCTTGGGTAAGAGCCAATTTACCAAGTAGTTGTCAGTCTATCAATATTAATTTAGGTAAAGAAAGTATTTATAAATCTTTAGACTGGCTAGAGCAGGATAATCACTATGTATTATTTTGGGATTCCGCGGAATATCCTGCCTTATTAAAAGAAATTGCTGATTTTCCTCCTGTACTTTTTATAAAGGGTAATCCTAATATTTTAGAGACTCCACAGTTGGCCATAGTGGGAAGTCGCCATGCAAGTAAACCTGGTTTAGATACCACATTTCAGTTTGCTAAAAGCTTAGCTAGTGGCGGTTTTACTATTACTAGTGGCTTAGCATTAGGGATAGATGGCGCTGCTCATGCAGGCGCTTTGGCAGCGCAAGGTTTAACGATAGGTGTATTGGGCTGTGGACTGCATCATATGTATCCAGCGAGTCATAAAAAATTAGCAAATGATATGGTAATAAATGGAGGGGCATTGATTTCAGAGTTTCCATTAAATGCAGCCCCTCAAGCAGCCAATTTTCCAAGACGTAATCGAATTATTAGTGGTTTGTCGTTAGGTACATTAGTGGTGGAAGCTACATTATCAAGTGGTTCGTTAATTACTGCAAAATTAGCGGCTGAACAGGGACGAGAGGTTTTTGCTATACCTGGTTCAATTCATTATCCTGCTGTAAAAGGTTGTCATCAACTTATTAGAGAGGGAGCAACCCTTGTTGAAACAGTAGATCATATATTAGAAGCATTACAGGGATGGAAAAATATTGCTGTTGCAGAGCCTGAAGAGATAGTAGAAGAAACAACGGTTGTTGATAACCCTTTATTAACCAGTTTACGAGCTGCTCCCCAAACCAGTGAAGCATTAGCAGCAAGTTTGAATTTACCTTTTGAAGATGTGTTGATTGAGCTTACTGATTTAGAGCTTACAGGTAAAGTGGTTTGTGAAGCTGGTATTTGGTATAGCTATTAAGTTTATCTTAGAAAAATAACAATATATTATTTATAGGGCGCAAGAAACTAACCTATAGCTAGTTTCTTATAATAGTATTATTCAGCTAATGCTTTAGCAAGTTTTTGGTGAATACCACCAAAACCACCATTACTCATAATAACAATATGTGCTCCTGATTTTGCTTGTTGCTTAACAGTATCAATAATAGCTTCTAATGAATCACAAACAGTGGTTGGTATAGCTGATTGTTTAACACTGGCAGCTAAATCCCAACCTAAATTAGAGGGTGCATACCAAATAGCTTGATCTGCTTGTGCAACACTTTCTGCTAATCCTGTACGGTGCGCCCCTAGTTTCATGGAGTTGGAGCGTGGTTCAATAATAGCAATAAGCTGTGCATGACCAATATGTTTACGTAAACCATCTAGTGTTGTAGCAATAGCGGTTGGATGGTGTGCGAAATCATCATAGAGCGTAATGCCATTAATTTCTGCTATTTTTTCCATACGGCGTTTAGCATTTTTAAATTGTGCTAAAGCCTGTATAGCTTGTTTGGGTTCAACACCTACATGATTGGCGGCAGCAATACAAGCTAACGCATTATTAACATTGTGTTGACCTGTCATTGACCAAGATACAGTGCCACATAATTGTTTATCGAAATAAACTTCAAAATTTGCACCATCGTCTGTTAATAGTTTTGCTTGCCAGTTACCTTTTTCAGTTGTTTGAATGGGTGTCCAACAGCCCATGTCTATTACTCTTTGTAAAGCTTGTTCAGTGGTAGGGTAAATAATCAGCCCTTCACTAGGAATTGTTCTTACAAGGTGGTGAAATTGTTTTTCAATAGCAGCTAAATCAGCAAAAATATCAGCATGATCATATTCTAAATTATTTAAAATGGCTGTTCTTGGGTGGTAATGAACAAATTTTGAGCGTTTATCAAAAAAAGCACAATCGTACTCATCTGCCTCAATAACAAAATACTTAGAATCACCCAATCGAGCAGAAACTGCAAAATTTTGGGGGACGCCGCCAATTAAAAAACCAGGTTTTAACCCTGCTGCTTCCAATACCCAAGCTAGCATACTACTGGTACTAGTTTTACCATGTGTACCTGCTACAGCGAGTACATGACGAGTTTGTAAGACATGTTCAGCTAGCCATTGTGGACCAGAAGTATAAGTTAGATTTTGATTAAGCATATATTCGATGGCAGGATTTCCACGCTTCATCGTATTTCCAACTATTACTAAGTCAGGAGCAGGCTGTAGGTGCTCAGGCAAATAGCCTTGTAATAATTCAATACCTTGTGACTCTAATTGTGTACTCATAGGAGGATAAACATTGGCATCACTGCCTGTTACTTTATAACCAAGTTCTTTGGCTAAGACTGCTAGAGAACCCATAAAAGTGCCACAAATACCAAGAATATGAATATGCATAATAAAATTTAATAGCTCTATTTTTAAAAAAATAATTATTAAGCAAAAAAAGATAAATAGCTAGTCCCCTCATAATTTGTTACTGAGTGTTTTACAGTAGACATTAGCAGATTATCTAAAAGTATTGGTTATTCAGCATTTTATTTATTGTTATAAATAAATAAATTCTTATAAATCAAAAGGTAGTATTTGTTTTATAAGTTTATGTAATTTATATATCACATTTTGTCCTCTGTGAATTAAGTGAGTCTATTTACACCTTAAGTCGTAAAGAAGTTATTTATTGTGCATGTTAATTTGTCATTATCAGTTTAGAAATTGGAACAATATTTGTGGGTCGGATATTTCCAGTTAAATGTGCTGATAAGATTGCTAAATCAATATTACATAGATATAGGTAGCTAATATGAGTATTCGTGAATTAATTGATCCAAAAAACTCTACATTAATTTTTATTGATCATCAGCCTCAAATGGCTTTTGGAGTGGCTAACATTGATCGTCAACAGCTTAAAAATAATGTAGTGGCTCTGGCTAAAGCAGGCAGAATTTTTAATGTACCTACTATCTATACTTCCGTTGAGACAGAGAGCTTCAGTGGTTATATTTGGCCAGAATTATTAGCTGTTCATCCAAATGTAAAACCTATTGAGCGTACCTCAATGAACTCTTGGGAAGACAAAAAATTTGTTGAAGCAGTAAAAGCAACTGGTCGCCAAAAATTAATTATTTCTGCATTGTGGACTGAGGTTTGTTTAACATTCCCAGCATTGATGGCATTAGACGCTGGTTATGAAGTGTATGTGGTAACTGATACTTCTGGTGGTACTAGTGTAGATGCCCATGAGCGTTCTATTGACAGAATGGTACAGGCAGGAGCGGTGCCTGTAACGTGGCAACAAGTATTGCTTGAATACCAACGTGATTGGGCTCGTAAAGAAACTTATGATGAGGTTATGAGTTTAGTGCGTGAACATAGTGGTGCTTATGGTATGGGTGTCGATTATGCATACACTTTGGTTCATAAAGCACCACAACGTATTGTTGAGTCATAAGGTTTTTTTATAAGTGTTTTATTTAACTATAACTTTTTCCTTTCATTATGCTATTGAATAGGATAACTATCTGTCATCTTTATAAACATTCAGGATGACAGTTTAGGAGGCTATATGATTTATCTCCGTGAAGCTGAAGCAAGGGGTTACGCTAATCACGGTTGGCTTGAAAGCTATCATACATTCTCTTTTGCTGACTATTATGATCCTAATTTTATGGGATTTGCTACGATAAGGGTTATTAATGAGGACCGTGTGCAGCCAGATAAGGGGTTTGGTAAGCATCCTCATAAAAATATGGAAATTCTTTCTTATGTTCTACAAGGAGCAATTGAGCATCAAGATAGTATGGGACACAAAGAACAAGTTAAAGCAGGTGAGTTCCAAATTATGAGCGCTGGAACAGGTTTGCATCATTCAGAATATAACCCTTCCGCTGATGAATTATTACATTTTTATCAAATTTGGATAATTCCTGATAAAGAAAGATTACAACCACGCTATGAAACTCGTAATTTTGCTTCAAAAGTAGGTAAACAACTAATTTTATCACCTGATGCACGTGATGATTCGTTAAAAGTTTTCCAAGATATGCAATTGTGGCGCTGGAAGTTAGAACAAGATGAACGGCATGAATATATTATTCCTGAAAAGCACGATAAAGTTTGGATACAAGTAATTTCTGGTGAAATTATAGTTAATAGTACCCACGCCCATACAAGTGATGGAATTGCCATTGCTGATGAGCAAAAGGTAACTATTGAAGCGGTTAAGCCTAGTGAGATATTAGTATTCGAATTGTCATAAATAAATAATGCAGCTTAATAATTAACTGATCATTGATAAATGTTTTTTATTAAGTTGTTATTTTGGAGAATTTGTAATGGCTACAGAAAGTAATCCAGAGATCATCCTTCATAATGGTCAATTTACCACATTAGATCCTACTAAACCTGTAGCTAAAGCAGTAGCTATTAAAGAGGGTCGGTTTCTAGCTGTTGGCCTAGATGAGGAAATCATTCCATTAGCCAGTTCTAATACTCAGCTTATTGATCTACAAGGGCGCTCTGTACTGCCTGGCTTAATTGATAATCATCTACATATTATCCGTGGTGGCTTGAATTTTAATATGGAGTTGCGTTGGGATGGTGTTCCTAGCCTCGCAGATGCAATGGCAATGTTAAAACAACAAGTGGCTATTACGCCACCTCCGCAATGGGTAAGGGTCGTAGGTGGTTTTACAGAACATCAATTTGCTGAAAAACGCTTACCTACTATTGAAGAGTTGAATGCAGTTGCGCCTGATACGCCAGTATTTATTTTACATCTTTATGATCGAGCATTGTTAAATGCAGCAGCATTGCGTGTTGTAGGTTATACCAAAAATACACCTAATCCTCCTGGGGGAGAGATAGTGCGTGATGCTAAAGGTAATCCAACAGGCTTATTATTAGCTAAACCTAATGCGGGTATTCTTTATGCAACATTGGCTAAAGGCCCTAAATTACCAATGGATTATCAAATAAACTCCACTAGGCACTTTATGCGTGAGTTAAACCGTTTAGGAGTTACTGGCGCGATTGATGCAGGTGGTGGTTTCCAAAACTATCCAGATGATTATGCAGTGATTGAGAGATTAGCAAAAGAAGATCTATTAACGGTTCGCATTGCTTATAATCTGTTTACGCAAAAGCCCCAAGAGGAAAAAGAAGATTTCCTTAATTGGACCCAAACTGCAAAATACAAACAAGGTGATGATTATTTCCGCCTAAATGGTGGCGGTGAAATGCTTGTGTTTTCTGCAGCTGATTTTGAAGATTTCCGTCAACCTCGACCAGATATGCCAGCAGAAATGGAAGGTGAATTAGAAGATGTAGTTCGAGTGCTAGCGCAAAACCGTTGGCCTTGGCGCATGCATGCTACCTACGATGAAACCATTGAGCGTGCCTTGAATGTTTTTGAGAAAGTAAATGAAGAGACACCCTTTAAAGGCTTAAATTGGTTCTTTGATCATGCTGAAACAATCTCTGATAAATCAATTGATCGTATTGCTGCTTTAGGTGGTGGTATTGCAGTACAGCATCGTATGGCCTATCAAGGTGAATACTTTGTCGAACGCTATGGGCAGAAAGCAGCAGAGGCTACTCCGCCCATTACAAAAATAATGGATAAAGGGGTAGCTATTTCAGCAGGCACTGATGCTACTCGAGTTGCCTCTTACAATCCATGGGTATCTTTAGCATGGATGGTAACAGGTAAAACTGTGGGTGGTTTACGTATTTATCCACAGGCTAATTGTTTAGATCGTGAAACTGCATTACGGATGTGGACTGAAAATGTTACGTGGTTCTCTAATGAGGAAGGTAATAAGGGTCGTATTGAAAAAGGCCAGTTGGCTGATTTAATTGTGCCTGATAGAGATTATTTTAAATGCAGTGAAGATGAGATCAGCCATATTGTATCTGATTTAACCATAGTAGGCGGTAAAGTAGTTTATGCAGCAGGTGATTTTGCTTCCTTAGATACACCACCGCCTCCAGCTATGCCAGATTGGTCACCCGTTAATACCTATAAAGGTTATGCAGCATGGGGTTATCAACAACAAGCACAACGTTATCAATTACAGAATATGGCTTGTGGTTGTAGTAATAACTGTGGTGTACACGGTCATAGCCATATTAAATCATGGGGTACTAATTCGCCTACCGATGATTTAAAAAGCTTCTGGGGAGTCTTTGGTTGCTCCTGTTGGATGGTTTAAATGATCTAAACCAATAACACTTATAGAGGGCAATTGTATGATGATGCAATTGCCTTTTTTATTATTTATGCAAAATCAAAAAAGGAATTTACTATGTTGGATAAAATACCCACAGAGCCAGAAATACAACTGTTATTAGGCAGCGTTTGTTATCAAACATGGCTCAATATAATTGACTTTATTAATCAGCATTACCTGATGGGTACTCTATGGAATAAGGGAGGTAAAGCTGCAAAGTATGAATTAAAGTTTCGTCGTAGTAGTAAAACATTATGTGCTTTATATCCACGAGAAAATAATTTTGGTTTTATGGTTATTTTTGGTAAAGCCGAACGGGAAAAATTTGAACAAATCCGTAGTGAGTTTAGCTTGAGTATTCAGCAACAATATGATGAGGCTACTACTTACCATGATGGTAAATGGCTAATGATAGAAATTACTGATATGAGCTACTTTGAGGATATTCAAAAATTATTAATGATTAAGAGAAAGCCTAACAACAAAAAGTAAAGTATAGCGCATGTTTTTATTATGACTTTTAACTTGGTTATTTGGTTGGTTTATCGTACAATATGCGTTTAGTGTATCAACTAAAAAACCAGCGTATATTTTAAAGAATTCATAACGGGATGACGGTTTGCACGGGCATCCCGTTTCTTTACACGCGCCTAAATTCTATATTGGAGGTTCCTTTGTCTACGCCAGCCATACTAGCTCTTGCCGATGGCAGTGTTTTTTACGGTGAGTCTATAGGTGCTGATGGGCAAACCATTGGCGAGGTTGTTTTTAATACAGCCATGACAGGTTATCAGGAGATTTTAACTGACCCTTCATATGCTCAACAAATTGTTACTTTGACCTATCCGCATATTGGTAATACAGGCACAACGGCTGAGGATGCTGAGGCTGGTCAAGTTTGGGCTGCTGGGTTAGTAATTCGTGATTTACCTTTATTGGCAAGTAATTGGCGTAATAAGCAAAGTTTACCTGATTATTTAAAAGAAAATAATGTAGTCGCTATTGCGGAAATAGATACCCGTCGTTTAACACGGATTTTGCGTGAGAAGGGTTCACAGAATGGTTGTATTTTAACAGGTGCAGATGCAACACCAGAAAGAGCTTTAGATTTGGCGCGTAGTTTCCCTGGTATGCAGGGAATGGATTTGGCCAAAGTAGTAAGCGTCAAAGAAGCTTATGAGTGGCGTACCAGTGTATGGAACTTAGAAACAGATAGTTGTCCAGAAATTCCTGCTAGTGATTTGCCTTACCATGTTGTAGCGTACGATTATGGCGTTAAATTTAATATTTTAAGAATGCTCACTGCACGTGGTTGTCGTATTACGGTAGTACCTGCTCAAACCACTGCACAAGAAGTATTGGCATTAAATCCTGATGGAATATTTTTAGCCAACGGCCCTGGTGATCCTGCTGCTTGTGATTATGCTATTAAAGCAATTCGTGAGTTATTGGAAGAACATAATATTCCTATTTTTGGTATTTGTTTAGGTCATCAACTACTGGCTTTAGCCTCTGGGGCTAAAACAGTAAAAATGCCTCATGGTCATCATGGTGCTAATCATCCTGTACAAGATTTAAAAACGGGTGTAGTAATGATAACCAGTCAGAACCATGGTTTTGCTGTAGATGAAGGTACATTACCCAAAAATATTAGGGCTACCCATAAATCATTATTTGATGGCACGTTACAAGGTATTGAGCGCATAGATAAGCAAGCGTTTAGTTTCCAAGGCCATCCAGAAGCTAGTCCAGGACCACATGATGTAGCTCCTTTGTTTGATCGTTTCGTAGCGAATATGGCGGTTAATCGTTAAGGCATAACAATGTTTGAAAGTTTAGGTGTTATTAATTATTGGACATTTTTAGTGGCAACTATAGGTGTTATTTTATTGCCTGGCCCTAATTCTTTGTTCGTATTGGCAACTGCTGCACAAAGTGGTGTATCTAAGGGATATCAGGCTGCTTGTGCGGTATTCTTAGGTGATGCCATATTAATGACAGCCTCAGCATTAGGAATGGCTTCATTACTTAAAACATGGCCTGTGTTATTTTTAATCATTAAGGGATTAGGTGCGCTTTATCTATGCTATCTAGGCTTTATGATGTTAAAAGGTGCTTGGCATAAATTTCATAAGTCTGCTAATGCAGAGATTGAAGATGATGTGACGGTTAAGACCAGTGTTACAAGCCCTTTTAAGAAAGCATTATTATTAAGCTTATCTAATCCGAAAGCTATTTTATTTTGTATCGCCTTTTTTATACAGTTTGTAGACCCTAATTATGCCCATACAGGTTTATCATTTTTAATCTTAGGCTTAACTTTACAAGCCTGTAGTTTTATTTATTTATCATTTTTAATTTTTGCTGGTGTATCTTTAGCGATGTGGTTTCATAAGAGAAAACGTTTAGCCGCTACTGCTACTGCCAGTGTTGGGTTTTTATTTGTTGGCTTTGGCGTTAGACTTGCCACTGCCTAAGTTAGATTAATTGAGAAGCACGAGAGAACCATGCCAAAACGTACAGATATAAAGAGTATCCTTATCCTTGGTGCAGGCCCTATTGTTATCGGTCAGGCTTGCGAGTTTGATTACTCTGGCGCACAAGCATGTAAGGCTCTAAAAGAAGAGGGGTATCGAGTTATCTTAGTGAACTCTAACCCTGCTACGATTATGACTGACCCAGCGATGGCTGATGCTACTTATATTGAGCCCATTAAATGGCAAACTGTCGCTAAAATTATTGAAAAAGAACAACCTGATGCCTTATTACCGACTATGGGTGGCCAGACAGCACTTAATTGTGCCCTAGATTTAGAACGTCATGGCGTGCTAACTAAGTTTGGTGTAGAAATGATTGGGGCTAATGCGGATACCATTGATAAGGCAGAAGATCGTTCACGTTTTGACCAAGCGATGAAAGCGATTGGTTTAGAATGCCCACGTTCTGGTATTGCTCATACTCTTGATGAAGCCTATGGTGTATTAGAACAAGTTGGTTTTCCTTGTATTATTCGTCCATCGTTTACTATGGGTGGTACAGGTGGTGGTATTGCCTATAACCGCGAAGAATTTGAAGAAATTTGTACAAGAGGTTTGGATTTATCGCCAACCAATGAATTATTGATTGATGAGTCATTAATTGGTTGGAAAGAATATGAAATGGAAGTGGTGCGGGATAAAAAAGATAACTGCATCATTGTTTGTTCTATTGAGAACTTTGACCCTATGGGTGTCCATACAGGTGACTCGATTACCGTTGCCCCTGCACAAACCTTAACTGATAAAGAATACCAAATTATGCGTAATGCTTCATTAGCAGTATTGCGTGAAATTGGTGTTGAAACAGGTGGCTCTAACGTACAGTTTGGTATTTGTCCAAATACAGGCCGTATGGTGGTTATTGAGATGAATCCACGGGTATCGCGTTCTTCTGCTTTGGCTTCTAAGGCAACAGGCTTCCCAATTGCGAAAGTAGCGGCGAAGTTAGCAGTGGGTTATACCTTAGATGAATTACAAAATGATATTACAGGTGGCAGAACGCCTGCTTCCTTTGAGCCTGCTATTGATTATGTGGTAACTAAAGTACCTCGTTTTGCTTTTGAAAAATTTCCAAAAGCAGATGCACGCTTAACTACACAAATGAAATCGGTAGGGGAAGTGATGGCTATTGGCCGTACTTTCCAAGAATCTGTGCAGAAGGCATTACGCGGTTTAGAGGTGGGTGCTAATGGTTTTGACCCTAAAGTAGATTTATCTGCCCCAGAAGTTGAAAGTATCTTAAATCGTGAATTAACAGTACCTGGTGCTGACCGTATTTGGTATATAGCGGATGCTATGCGTGCAGGTTATTCGATTGAAAGAATTTTTGATTTAACCAAGATTGATCTTTGGTTTTTAGTACAAATCGAAGAAATTATTAAATTAGAAGAACAGGTTAAAACTCTTGGCTTGGCAACACTTGATAAGCCAATGATGCGTAAATTAAAACGCAAAGGTTTTTCAGATGCTCGTTTAGCTAAGTTATTAGGAGTTAGTGAGAAAGCATTGCGTGCTCATCGTCATAAGTTACAAGTATTACCTGTTTATAAGCGTGTAGATACTTGTGCTGCTGAGTTTGCAACTGATACAGCTTATATGTACTCTACTTATGAAGAAGAGTGTGAGGCTAATCCGTCTAGCCGTGACAAGATAATGGTATTAGGTGGTGGTCCTAACCGTATTGGGCAAGGCATTGAGTTTGACTACTGTTGTGTCCATGCAGCATTAGCTATGCGTGAAGATGGTTACGAAACTATTATGGTTAACTGTAACCCTGAGACGGTGTCTACTGACTATGATACTTCTGATCGTTTATATTTTGAGCCTGTTACCCTTGAAGATGTATTAGAAATTGTACGTGTAGAAAAGCCTAAAGGGGTGATTGTGCAATATGGTGGTCAAACACCATTAAAAATTTGCCGAGCTTTGGAGGAAGCAGGTGTGCCTATTATTGGTACAAGCCCTGATTCGATTGACCGTGCTGAAGACCGTGAGCGTTTCCAACAGATGGTAGAGCGTTTAAATCTTTTACAACCGCCAAATACAACTGCACGTAGTGAGCAAGAAGCGATTGATGGTGCCGAAAAAATAGGCTATCCATTGGTAGTCCGCCCATCCTATGTACTAGGTGGGCGTGCAATGGAAATTGTTTATGATACAGATGAATTAAAACGCTATATGCGCGAGGCTGTACAAGTCTCTAATGACAGCCCTGTATTATTAGATCATTTCTTAAATTGTGCGATTGAAATTGATGTGGATGCTATTTGTGATGGTGAAGATGTAGTGATTGGTGCCATTATGCAGCATATTGAGCAAGCAGGTGTCCATTCTGGTGACTCTGCCTGTTCCTTACCACCTTATTCACTGTCTAAAGAAGTACAAGATGAAATTCGTAAGCAAGTAAAAGCAATGGCTTTAGAGTTAGGGGTGATTGGTTTAATGAATGTCCAATTAGCCTTACAAGCTGATAAGATTTATGTATTAGAAGTAAATCCTCGTGCTTCTCGTACCGTACCTTTTGTATCTAAGTGTATTGGTACATCGCTGGCTAAAATAGCGGCGAGAGTGATGGCAGGTAAGAAATTAAAAGAAATAGGTTTTACTGAGGAAATTATTCCTAAGTATTTTAGTGTTAAAGAAGCCGTATTCCCATTTGCTAAGTTTCCTGGTGTGGATCCTATTTTAGGACCAGAAATGAAATCTACAGGTGAAGTAATGGGGGTCGGTGATAGTTTTGCTGAGGCTTTTGCAAAAGCCCAAGCAGGCGCGAGTGAAATACTACCCAGTGAGGGAGGCCGAGCATTTTTGAGTGTTCGTGAAGAAGACAAACTCATTGTAACCAGTGTTGCGCGCGACTTAGTCGAATTAGGCTTTGAAATCGTGTCAACATCTGGTACTGCTAAAGTAATAGAGAGCGCAGGATTACCTGTTAAACGTATTAATAAGGTAACTGAGGGGCGTCCACATATTGTAGATATGATTAAAAATGGTGAAATTGATTTAATCATTAATACAACAGAAGGTCGTCAATCCATTGCAGACTCTTACTCAATTAGACGTAATGCATTACAACATAAAGTTTGTATTACTACTACTATTGCAGGCGGACAAGCGGTTTGTGAAGCACTAAAATTTGGTGTTGAGAAGAATGTGCGTCGCTTGCAAGACCTACATGCAGGAATAGTTTAACACATGACCAAGTTTCCAATGACTGTGCAAGGTGCAAAAGCCCTTGAAGAAGAATTAAAGTATTTAAAGACTGAACGTCGTCCAGAGCTTAGTAAAGCCATTGGTGAAGCCCGTGAGTTGGGGGATTTAAAAGAGAATGCTGAATACCATGCTGCACGAGAGCAGCAGGGTATGGTAGAAGCTCGTATTAGGGATATTGAAGCGAAATTATCCAATGCTCATATCATTGATATTTCACTTATTCCTCATTCAGGTAAAGTAATTTTTGGTTCCACAGTAGAGATTATCAATATGGATACCAATGAATCTACGGTATACCAAATTGTGGGTGATGATGAGGCAGATATTAAAGAGGGTAAAATATCAGTAAGCTCACCTATTGCTAGAGCCATTATCGGTAAAGAAGAAGGTGAAGTAGTATTAATTCGTATTCCCAGTGGTGAAGTGGAGTATGAAATAATTGAAGTGAAGCATGTCTAATAAGAGATTAAATAGTGTCGAGCGATTTGCTTGGGCATTTTTACAATCTCTGTGGGTGGGAGGAATATGGATAACCTTACTGGTTATTTTCCCTACCATCAACCAATCCGTATTGGCTCCTATTCTTGCTTATAATGTCATAGCAGAATTGGAGCCAAGAATTGTATTGATAATTTTAGTTTGTGTAGTTTTACAACTTTATTTGTTTATTAAAACCTCAGGTTTTAATTCCTTATTCAAGAGCTCAATCGGGCTTACTATATTAGCAGTGTTATTGTCTGCTATTGTGTTTCTAGGTGTTAATAATATAGGGTTATTAGGCTATAAGTTGCGGGGTTTTTTATATTTCGCTATCGCATTACTTGGCCTTTTTTTAATGTTTCATCTACCACCTTGGTTACAGAAACAAAGAGAATTATAATTATCATTTTCTGTTATTAATTAAACATTTATCTTTGCTCTTGTACAATAGTGATCAGGTTTTTGATATATTGCCAATGAGATTCTATAGTTTGCTGTTGCTTAAATATATTATTACTTATAATAAGTCCTTCTAAAATGGTAGTAATATGTGCAGCTAAGTTAACAGCTTGATCAATTTTACCTTCAATTAATATATCTTCAATTAGTTTTTGTAAGTATTGTTTATGTTTTTGTACAAGCTGTTGAATAGAGGGGTGTTCTGGAAACTCTTCATTAGCTTTGATGAATAAACAACCATAAAAATTCTTTTGTTGAAACCATTGCTGATGCCAATCGAATAGCGCCTTTAATTTTTCAATATAACTATTTTTATCATTAATAGTTTGTTGCCATTGTTGACGAAAATCTTTATCTCTACTCATTAGAACATTTTCTATTAAGATTTCTTTGCTAGGAAAGTATTTATACATAGTCATTTTGGAAACTTTTGCTTCATCTCTAATCCTATCAACGCCAATACTATGATAACCATATTTTGAAAACAGGGATAAGGCAGTATTAATAATAGTTTGTTGTTTATTCATAGTTTCTTTTCTTATGGAAGGTTTATTTCAATAGTAAATATCAATTGTAAATGAATTATAAAAATAATACTATACAGATCTGTATAGTGTACAGATCTGTATATTCATGATAAAGGTATTTAATATGATAAAAAGTATTGTAAGTAAGGTAAGAGGAGGTGGAAATCTTCCTGACAAATCTAATTATTATCAAATGATAGTTGGCTTTATAGGAGGTTTATTAGGAATAGGGTGTATTGGTATTTTAGGTACATGGCAAGATGCTCCATTATTGATGGCTCCTTTTGGGGCTAGTTGTGTACTATTATTTGCAGCACCAGATAGCCCATTAGCTCAACCAAGAAATGTAATAGGTGGCCATTTACTATCTAGCTTAGTTGGAATCGTTTTTTTAAAATATATAGGCGTGAGCCCTATTGAGTTAGGTGTTGCTGTTGGTGTGGCGATTGTGCTAATGCAATTGACTCGTACATTACATGCTCCTGCGGGCGCAGACCCTATTTTAATCATTATGATGGGAAATGTTGGTTGGAGTTTTCTTATTATTCCTGTATTAATGGGTAGTATTGTATTGGTATTAATAGCTGTATTAGTCAATAATGTAGGCAAAAGAAAATGGCCAAAATATTGGTAGAAAATAATTAATTAATAACTTTGCATAGTGTTAAAGGTCATTAAAAAACAATTTTGGGTTCTACAAATAATAGATATGATGCACTTTTACTATTTAAACAGATAAAGGAAAAAATAATGTTAAAAAATAAAGTAGCGTTAGTAACAGGTTCAACCAGTGGAATTGGTAAAGCTATTGCGGAGGACTTAGCAGCACAAGGTGCTAATATTGTGTTAAATGGTTTTGGTAAGGAGGAAGATATAAATAAACTGGTACAACAGATTCAACAAGACTATGGCGTAAAAGTAGCCTATATGGGTGCTGACTTAACAAAGCCAGATGAAATTCAAATAATGATTGAGCAAACCTATAAGTTATTTGGTAGCTTAGATATTTTAGTAAATAATGCGGGCGTTCAGCATGTAGCGCCTATTGATGAATTCCCTGCGGAAAAGTGGGATACTATTATTGCGCTTAACTTAACCGCTAGTTTTCATACGATCAAACATGCATTACCCATTATGAAGAAAAATAAATGGGGACGGATTATAAATATTGCTTCTGCCCATGCTTTAATTGCTTCACCCTTTAAATCGGCTTATGTAGCAGCCAAACATGGTCTTGCAGGACTGACTAAGACAGTTGCTTTAGAAGCTGCTGAATATGGTGTTTCGGTCAATGCTATTTGTCCAGGTTATGTATTAACACCATTAGTTGAGTCACAAATTCCAGATCAAATGAAAACCCATAATATGACTAAGGAACAGGTAATTAAAGAGGTTTTATTGGGTGAGCAACCTAATAAGCAGTTTGTTAAAGTTGAAGAGGTAGCAGGTATTGCTAGTTTTTTATGCAGTAATACAGCTAACTCTATTACAGGTTCAATGATTTCTGTGGATGGTGGTTGGACAGCCCATTAAACTTAATAGTTACTGTTCTACTTCCTATTAAGTAGAACAGTGTATTATCCAGTAACTTATTAATGATTTGACTGTTGTTATTGGGTATTTAATGCTACTCTAAAATGCTAGGATTAATTAGTAAGGAATGATACATGATTGATACTTTTGAAAAGAATCCAGTATTGGAAGAATATATCAAAAGTAGTATGCAAGCAGTAGAAGTAGCAACTCAGTTCCATATTGATACTTGGAGTATTGAACGTTGTAACTATTGGAATATTGATCAACAACAAGAAAAAATCTATTTTTATTTCAATAGTGATACAGTAGGTATAGAAATTAGTGCGCCTGTACAAGTAGTAGGAATTTATACATTAGATAATAGTACTTTTACTTGGGCATGGGATAATCCGCAGGTAGAACCTAATCTTCAACAAGCAGCAAAAGCAGTACAAAATTTTGCAAAACAGCACGCTTATACAGAGTTATTAAAACAATCCCTTATTTGTTCTGATATAAGAGCTTGGCAATACACTTCTATAGCCATGCGTTTATTTAATTACACAGGCGCGTATAGTGCTAAATATTCAGATGATAGCTTGATGTTTATGATATTTAATAATATTACTGTAAGGCAATTCGAGCTAACAGATATATAAATGTATAGAAATAAATTGATTAAAAAACTCGATTAACTCTTTTAAAAAAAAGGGTACACTATCTATCTAATACTTTTGGCTACTAAGGATGCATTAGGCATGAAAATAAGCGGTTCTTGTTCACGATATCTCACTACAGGTATTCTTTGTTTAGGTTTGGTCACTGTAGGAACTTCACAAATTTCCTATGTAATGGCACAAGCAGTATCTGAAACTCAAGTAGTGGATAATAAAGAGCAAGCAAAAGCACTTTATGATCAAGCTATTCAATATATGAATGATTCTAAAAGTGCTAAAGCCAATCAACAAAAGATAGCTGATTTACTGACCCAATCGGCTAATCTTGGGTATGCACCAGCACAAGTAGATTTAGGTAAAGTCTATTATTTTGGCTTATCTGGTAAAAAGAATGATGCAGTAGCTCTAGATTGGTTTAGAAAAGCTGCTGAACAAGGTGATGCCAAAGGCCAATATCATTTAGGACAAATGTATACAGAAGGTAAAGCAGGTCTTAAGGAAAGTGAGAAAGAGGCTTCTGTATGGTATGAAAAATCTGCAAAACAAGGTTATGCACCTGCTCAATACTACTTAGCTATACTGTATATGGCTGGTGTTGATGGTATTGAAAAGAACCCAGAAAAAGCTATCGAGTTATTAAAGAAAGCAGCAGAGCAGGGTGATCAAGAAGCTATTAATATATTAAATAAGTTACAACCTGCACAGCCAACAGTTCAATCTGAAACACAGTAAAGCCATTAATTAATAAAAAAGCCAAGCTATTGCTTGGCTTTTTCTTTTTGATAATTAGTTTACCCAAACACGAGCATTTTGGAATATTCTGATCCAGCCTGCATCTTCTTTAGATTTATCAGGATACCAAGAGTTTTGAACTGTTCTAAAGACACGCTCTGGATGAGGCATCATAATAGTTACTCGACCATCTGTATTACATAACCCTGTAATACCTAGTGGTGAACTATTAGGATTGGCTGGGTATTGCTCTGTAGCTTTACCATAATTATCAATATAACGTAATGCTACTAACCCAGACTGATCAGCTTTAGATAGTGCTTGTTGATTGGCAAACTCTGCATAACCCTCACCATGAGCAATAGCAATAGGCATTTTAGTACCTGCCATTCCTTGCAAGAAGATAGAAGGAGAGTCTTGTACCTCTACCATCGCTACACGGGCTTCAAACTGTTCTGATTTATTGCGTACAAAGTGTGGCCATAATTCAGTGCCAGGGATTAATTCATGTAGATTAGAAAGCATTTGGCAACCATTACATACACCTAATGTAAAGGTATCATAACGATTAAAGAAAGTTGTAAATGCTTCTCTAGCCTGACTATTAAATAAAATTGATTTAGCCCAACCTTCACCAGCTCCTAATACATCACCATAAGAGAAACCACCACATGCTACAATACCTTTAAAATCATTAAGGTTTACACGACCTGCTAGGATATCACTCATATGTACATCAACAGCAGCAAAGCCAGCACGATCAAAAGCTGCTGCCATTTCTACCTGACCATTAACCCCTTGTTCACGTAAAATAGCTATTTGGGGACGAGTACCTTTATTAATATAAGGGGCAGCAATATTTTGTTGTAGATCATAAGTAAGGTTTACTTGTAAACCAGGATTATTATCATCTGCAATGATTGCAAATTCTTGGTCAGCACATTCTACATTATTTCTTAAACGCTGAATTTGATAACTGGTTGCTGACCATTGCTGTTGTAAATTAGCACGGCTTTCATTAAACAGTGAGTTACCTTCCAAGCTAAAATGAATATTTTGTTGTTTAGTTGGTTGTCCAATTACTGATACAGCATCTTCTAAACCTGCACCACTAAAGTGAGCAAGTATCTCCTCTGTATCTTCTTGGCGAACTTGGATAACAGCACCTAGTTCTTCATTGAAAAGTGCTGCTAATACATCATCTGTACTTTCAACGAGTGGATCTAATTGAATATTTAAACCACAGTGACCAGCAAAGGCCATTTCTAAGACAGTAGCTAATAATCCACCGTCCGAACGATCATGATAAGCCAATAATTTATTGTCAGCATTTAAACCTTGAATAATGGCAAAGAAGGCTTTTAAGTCTTCTGCATCATCTAAGTCAGGTACTTCTTGACCTAGTTGGCTATATACTTGGGTAAGAATAGAAGCACCTAGGCGGTTTTGACCACGACTTAAGTCGATTAAGATAAGATCTGTATCGCCTTGATCTAAACGCAGTTCAGGGGTTAATGTTTGACGAATATCTTGAACAGGTGCGAAGGCAGAAATTACTAAGGAAAGTGGCGAAGTTACGCTTTTTTCTTGTCCATTATCCGACCAGCGAGTTTTCATCGACATGGAGTCTTTACCCACTGGAATAGTAATACCTAATTCAGGGCATAATTCCATGCCCACAGCTTTTACCGTGTCATAAAGACGAGCATCTTCACCTGCATGACCTGCCGCTGCCATCCAGTTAGCAGATAGTTTAATATCTGCTAGTTTTTCAATACGTGCAGCAGCAATATTAGTAATACTTTCAGCCACAGCCATACGACCAGAGGCAGGCGCATCTAATAAGGCTAAAGGCGTTCTTTCCCCCATTGCCATTGCTTCACCAGTATATACATCGAAGCTAGTAGCTGTAACCGCACAATCTGCTACAGGTACTTGCCAAGGGCCAATAAATTGGTCACGGGCTACTAAACCTGTAATAGTACGGTCGCCAATAGCAATAAGGAAGCTTTTACTGGCTACAGTAGGGTGGTGTAATACTCGGCTAATAGCTTCCTTTAATTCAATACCCTGCGTTGTAAAGTTATCACCTGCTATCTTCTCACGTTGGGCTGTGCGATGCATACGTGGTGGTTTGCCAAGCAATACTTGTAATGGCATATCTACGGGGTTATTATTAAAGTGGTTGTCGTGTACTGTAAGTTGGTGATCTTCAATCGCTTCACCTACTACTGCAAAGGGGCAACGTTCCCTTTCACAAATTTCTTTGAAACGTTCGAAATCAACAGCATCCACTGACATTACATAGCGTTCTTGTGATTCATTACACCAAATTTCTAAAGGTGTCATATTAGGTTCGGCATTAGGCACATTGCGTAATTCAAATTTACCGCCACGACCGCCATCGTTGATTAATTCAGGTAAGGCATTAGAAAGACCACCTGCCCCTACATCATGGATAAATTTAATAGGATTGTTTTCACCTAATTGCCAGCAACGGTCTATTACTTCTTGGCAACGACGTTCCATTTCTGGGTTATCACGTTGTACTGAAGCAAAATCTAAATCGGCTGAACTTGCACCCGTAGCCATAGAGGAAGCAGCGCCACCACCTAAGCCAATAAGCATAGCTGGGCCACCGAGTACAATAAGTTTTGCACCAATACTGATTTCAGCTTTTTGTACGTGTTCTGCACGGATATTACCTAAGCCACCTGCTAGCATAATAGGTTTATGATAACCACGTACTTCCTCACCATTAGGGGTGTTTACAGTTTGTTCAAAAGTACGAAAATAGCCATTTAGTGCAGGGCGACCAAATTCATTATTAAAAGCTGCGCCACCCAAGGGGCCTTCGATCATAATATCTAAAGCGCTCACAATACGCTCTGGTTTACCGTATGGTTTTTCCCAAGGTTGAATAAAGTTAGGAATATTTAGATTAGAAACTGTAAAGCCTGTTAAACCTGCTTTAGGTTTTGCGCCACGACCTGTAGCGCCTTCATCACGAATTTCACCGCCTGAACCTGTGGAAGCACCAGGGAAGGGGGCAATCGCAGTAGGGTGGTTATGGGTTTCGACCTTCATTAAAATATGTACAGGCTCTTGCTTGACTGCATATATTTTTGATTCTGGATTAGGGAAAAAACGGCCAGCAGTAAAGCCTTCAATCACTGATGCATTGTCTTTATAAGCGGATAATACACCTTCATGTCCCATATCATAGGTATTTTTAATCATGCCAAACAGGCTTTTCTGTTGGGCTTCACCATCAATATCCCAACTAGCATTGAAGATTTTATGGCGACAATGTTCTGAGTTTGCTTGAGCAAACATCATTAGCTCAACATCATTAGGATTACGTTTTAACTCTGTAAAGGCATTTAACAAGTAATCGATTTCATCTTCTGCTAGAGCTAAGCCTAATTGTTGGTTAGCTTCTACTAGTGCAACTCGACCTTTATCTAGTATATCTACTGAGGTAAGAGGGCGAGGCTCTGCATGGTTAAATAGTTTATCTGCATCATTGATGTTAGTTAGTACTTGTTGAGTCATTCGATCATGCAGAATACGGTTAATTGTTTGTTGTTCAGCTGCTGATAACTTACCTTCAATATAGTAAGCAATACCACGTTCTATACGGATAATATTATCTAAACCACAATTATGAGCAATATCAGTCGCTTTACTTGACCAAGGTGAAATAGTACCAAAACGGGGTATTACAAGATAAAGTTGCCCCTTTGGTTCTTCAACTTTTGCAGCAGGACCATATTTTAATAGGCGTTCTAGAACTTGTTTATGGTCTGCTGATAATTCTGTTGTGGTATCAGCAAAATGCATAAATTCAGCATAAACTGCTGTTACATGAGGGGCAGCAGCTTGTAATTGGTTTACTAATTTTCCATGACGGAATGAAGAAAGAGCAGGTGTACCACGCAGAATCAGCATTGTCAGATAATCTCAATAAAAGGGATAAGACGAAAGATGTATATTTTACCTTAAATTAAGGTTTTTGACAGCATAAGAGTTTACTTACTAACCATTCCTTTTTCTATTTCAATACCGCTAATACGTCTTAGAGCAGAAGCTACAATAAATTGAATATCTAAGGCCAAATTTACTATTTCTAATCTGCTCATATTGCTATCATCGTAACGAGTTTCTATATAGTCAGGTAAACGGTTTATTATTGCTAATAATTTTTTATCATCACTATGTGGTTTCTTCTTAATCATTGCTTTAGCTAGTTTTTTGTGAGAATGACCATATTTATGTTTTAATTCATCTTTAGATAGTCCTAAATATGATAATGTACCTTTCATTGCCAATTCAGCGGCCATGCAAATAGGCTGTAAAATGGAGTTTGTTCTATAGGTATTTACTAATGAATCAGCGATAACTTCTAGATTAGATGTAGCTTGCTCCCAAAAGGTATGAGCTTCATTTTGTTTGTCGCTCAGAGCATTTACACCATAAGCAAAGTCATAAATATTTATAAATGATTGTTTACTATTTTCAGCAGTTTCTTTATTAAATCGACACCATATCCACCATGTATGTTCATCAGTAAAGCCTATGCCTTTATAAATTGATATGTTCACTTGCCCAAAAACTATAGGGAGTATGAATTTTCTAACTTGATCCATTGATGCAATAATACCAACACCATATCCAGACCAATTTGTTGATACTTCAGGAATTAGTTTTTTATAAGCTTCTTTTATAAGTTTAGCTTCATCAGTCTCTGGTGTAATAGCTCTTACCCCCAAAATGTCTTGTACTGCACAATATGGCCTTCTATAAAAAGGTATATCTTCTTTCGCATATTTTTTATCCAAATTCCAGACTGTTTCTGCTTTAATTTCATATTTTTTCATAGTTAGTAGTTTTATTCACATAATGATATGATTATTTATGTATTATATAAGTTTAAAATTGATAATAATTAACTCATAAATATAATTTATTTTCATTGAAGAATAGCATATTAACTGTTATATTCAGCGAACCTATAAAAGGTGTGTGTGATTTTTATTAGCTTAAAAGAAGTTTTATAAGGAATAACTAAAATATGGCATTAAAATAGTGCCATTTAATCCGCCCATTGAATTATTAATGGGAACTATTTTAAGCATTACAAAGTTTATTTATAATTATATAGCTTGTTGCAGAATTATTTGTTTACAGAGAAACAAATATACAGATATTGAGACCTTATTTTATTTCATTGTGGTTATAAAATGTCTGCAAAGTAGAGCATTAGCTAATAATTGTTTAGTAATATGTGAAAAATTATATGTTGGTTCAGACTACCAATCAGTAAAAAAATTGATCTGATAAAAGTTCTGGAAATATGGCTAAAACCATTATGAAAAATAATGATGGTTTTAATAAAGTAATAACCCGCGGGCGAAAATACTGAACGCGGCACCCGATTTATCATGGAACATGTTGGGTGGAGATGCACTATAAAGTAAGAGTGTAGTTTATAGAAATAGATGCCATAGCATCCGCCTTACTAAATAGATTCCTCCTCCTGCTACTATATGTTTTTGTAACGACAAAAACAGGAGACGCGGTCGCGGATTAACTATAATTTGTTAGTCACGCTAGACACGAAGGTGGTATACCACTTTAGCGCGCCCCAAACAATGGCCTTGAGCGTTGTGTGCCCAAGTGTTTCTGTTCGCATGGAAACAGATGGTACAATATGAAAAGAATGCTGATTAACGCAACTCAGCCTGAAGAGTTACGTGTAGCGCTTGTGGACGGTCAACGTCTATTTGATTTAGATATCGAGTCTGGTGCTCGTGAACAAAAGAAAGCTAATATTTATAAAGGCCGTATAGCGGCTATTCAACCAAGTCTAGAAGCGGCTTTTGTTGATTTTGGTTCTGGTCGTCAAGGTTTTTTACCCCTTAAAGAAATTTCTCGCGAATATTTCATAAATACGCCTGATAATAATGGTGGTCGCCCCAGTATCAAAGATTTACTGCAGGAAGGGCAAGAAGTTATTGTACAAGTTGAAAAAGAAGAGCGTGGCAATAAAGGTGCTGCGTTAACTACTTTTATTAGCTTGGCTGGTCGTTATCTTGTATTAATGCCAAATAACCCAAGCGCTGGTGGTATTTCACGTCGTATTGAAGGCGATGAAAGATCAGAGCTTAAAGAAATCCTCAATGCTTTACAAACACCACCTGATATGGGACTGATTGTTCGTACAGCAGGTTTAGGTCGTAGTATTGAAGAGTTACAGTGGGATTTAGATTATTTATTACAATTATGGGCTGCGATTAAAGAAGCAGCTGATAGTAGTCCCGCACCATTTTTAATTTATCAAGAAAGTAACGTTATTATTCGTACTATTCGTGATTATTTACGTCAAGATATTGGTGAAGTATTAATTGATACAGTGGATGCTTATGAAGAAGCATTAAACTTTATTAGTCAGGTAATTCCTCAATACAAAAATAAAGTGAAGCTTTATCAAGATCCCGTTCCTTTATTTAACCGTTATCAAATTGAAAGCCAAATTGAAACAGCTTTTCAGCGTGAAGTGCGCTTACCTTCTGGTGGTTCTATTGTTATTGACCCAACAGAAGCATTGGTTTCTATTGATATTAACTCTGCACGTGCAACGCGCGGTAGTGATATTGAAGAAACAGCTTTACAAACCAACTTAGAAGCAGCTGATGAAATTGCTCGTCAATTTAGATTAAGGGATATTGGTGGATTGATTGTCATCGATTTTATCGATATGACACCTTCAAAGAACCGTCGTGCGGTTGAAGAACGTATGACAGAAGCTCTAAAAGCAGACCGTGCACGTGTTCAAGTAGGTTCTATTTCTAAGTTTGGTCTTTTAGAAATGTCACGCCAAAGGTTACGTCCATCATTACGTGAAACAAGTGGCGTAACCTGTCCACGCTGTAATGGTCAAGGTACTATTCGTGATATTGAATCTATTGCATTAGCTATTTTACGTTTGATTGAAGAAGAAACTTTAAAAGAGTCTACTGCTGAAGTAAGAGCACAAGTACCTATTCCTGTTGCAGCATTTTTATTAAACGAAAAACGTAATGCGATTACTAAGATTGAGTTACGTAGCCAAGTTAGAATCGTGATTGTTCCTAATGATCATTTAGAAACCCCTAACTTTGAGGTTCAACGATTAAGAACAGATAGCCCTGATGCACAATTTAATGAATTAAGTTATGAAATTCATCATGCCGAGGCTGAAGATGACCATAATCATGCGAGCTCTTCTAAAGCATTAATTCGCCAAGAAGCAATGGTAAAAACAATTGCGCCAAAACAACCAGCGCCAGAGGCTGAGAAAAAGGTTGGTGGTTTAAGAAGTTTAGTAAAATCATTGGTCAGTTTATTTTCAGTTAAAGAAGAACCTGTTGAAGAAATAACTCAAAAGGCTGAAAAGACTACTAATAGTGATCGTAATGGTCGTCGTCAGCAAAATGACAACCGTAACCAACAGCGTCGTAATAACCGTCGTGACACGCAGCAGAATAACTCTAGAGAAGATAGAAATACTTCTACTAAAGATAAAGATAAAGATGAAGAGCGTAAACCTAAACAGGAACGTCCTAACCGTCGTAATCAAAATAATGATCGAGTTAAAGAGACTATTGAGCCTGAGACTATAGATAAGTCAGAAGAAATAGTAGTAAAAAATGATGAGAATACTGTAGAGAATGACGAACGTCCTCGTCGTAGAGCGAGAGGCCAACGCCGTCGTAATCCGAGAAATGATCGTCAACGTGAACAACGTAATGAAGCAGTAGAAACGGAAAGTCCACAAGTTGAGATAGAGAAACAATCTACTAATACACAAGATAATACAGCTAATATTGTTGAAAAAGCTCAGCAGTCAATTGAGTTTAAGCAGCAACAAGAGAAGCTAGAATTACCTGTATCAAGAGAAATTGCTGTTGTTACTGAAACTACTAAGGAAGTTCAGAAGTTTGAGCAACCATCTAGTATAGTTAAAGATGAAGTGGTAGAACGAGTACAATCTGCTAAAGATCCTGTAATTAATAATGAAGTAGAAGCTGTTAAACCACAATCGCCTATTGAGCAGGCTGCTCCATTAGCCAGTGTTGATTCTCTTAAGCCAGCTGCAACAATTGAGTTAGAAAAGGTAGTGGAGCAGGTTGCACCTGCACGTACTGTAGGACGAGCTCCAAATGATCCTCGTGAAATTAAGCGCCGTCAGCAAGAGCTTGAGAAAGTAAATGGTAGTAATGTTGTAAAGGAAGAGTTTTCTGACTTTTCTAGTATAGAATCTATCGCTAAAGATTCTAAGGAAGTAATAGATCCTGAGCGCCAAGGTTAAGTTCTTCAGAAGTGAAATAAAGGGATGATATTTCATCCCTTTTCTATAGCTGAATACCTGAAACAATAAAGTCTATATATTGGATTATCAATGAAAATAGCTTTTGATCACCAGATTTTTTCAATGCAGCGTTATGGCGGTATATCAAGGTATATTGCTAATCTAGCAAAAAATATTCATCTGTTTGGTCATGATGTGAAAGTTTTTGCTAACTTTCATTATAATGTTTTTGGAGCTGATCTTTCTAATGATATTCAGGAGGGAAGGTATATAGTCAAATTTCCTAAAAAAACAACTCGTTTTTTTATGGCATATAATCGTTTTATTACAAGAAAAAAAATCAAAATTTGGCAGCCGAAAATTATTCACGAAACTTACTACTCTAAGAAAAGTTCAAATCCTACTAATTGTCCTACAGTGGTTACTGTACATGATATGATTCATGAGCTATTTAAAGATTCTTTTCATAGCCGAGATAATACTAGTATATTAAAAAAATATGCTGTTGATAGATCCCAGCATATTATTTGTGTGTCTAATAATACTAAACAAGACTTAATAAACATATTGGGTATACCTGAATCTAAAATTTCTGTAGTTCATCTGGGTATGGAGCAAGTAAAAAGAAATGTCACTATGATAAGTAATCACCAAAAGCCTTATTTATTGTATGTAGGACACAGAGGTGGATATAAAAATTTTAATGGCTTATTAAAAGCGTTTGCTTGCTCAGAGCGTTTAAAAAAAGATTTTACTATTGTTGCATTTGGAAGTAATAGTTTCTCAACGAGTGAAAAAAATTTAATGGCTTCTTTAGGGTTAAATGAGAATCAGGTGAAGCATATTATAGGGGATGATGATTTATTGGCGGCATTATATCAGGGAGCTACAGCTTTTGTTTATCCATCTTTATATGAGGGCTTTGGCATTCCTCCATTGGAGGCAATGATTAATGATTGTCCAGTGATAAGTAGTAATATTAGTTCAATGCCAGAAGTAATTGGCGATGCAGCTAGTTTTTTTGATCCTCATAGTACTGAACAAATGAGTTCTGCTATAGAAAATGTGGTTTATAATGATAGCTATAGACGGGAGTTAGTTCAAAGAGGACAGCAACGAGTTAGTCTGTTTACATGGGAACAGTGCGCTAGAGAAACTATGCAGGTTTATCAGTCAATTGTTTAAGGTAAAATATATAATTAAGTTTTTAGTTAATAGGTATGAGAAAGCCTTGTTGTATAAAAAATTAAAGTTAAAATATACAATTTGATTATTAAGGAAGATCATTCATTTGGTTAATACTAAAAAAATCAAGAAAGCTACTATTTGGTCTTCTATAGAAACTTTATTATCAACAGTTTTAAGTATATTTTCAATTTTATTTCTTGCTAGGGTTCTTGCCCCAAATGATTATGGACAAATAGCAACAGCGCAATTTATTGTAGGATTATTGCAAATTATTTTGAGTCTTGGTTTAAATGAGGCAATTATTCAGCGTAAACTATTAGTTAAAAAGGATATTCAGACTATTTGGACTGGAAGCATTTTTTTATCAATTTTATGTTGTTTAATGTGTATTATAATTGGCGTTTATTTTTCTTTTATAAATAATAAAATTTTATCTTATATCCTATATTTCGAAGCTGTTAATTCTTTCTTATTTATGCTTTCAATAGTCCCAACTGCTTTACTTATAAGGGATTTAGAAATGAAAGTTTTCGCGCATAGAGCCATTATTTCGCGTATAGTTTTTTTTATAGTAGCAATTCCTTTAGCTTTTTCAAATTTTGGGCTTTGGAGTATAGTTTACGCAAATTTGGTGCAAACTTGCATAGCTACCTTATTAATTTTGTATGCCTCTAAGCATCTAATACCTAGAAAATTTTTTTTTAACAAAAAAAGATTTATAGCGATTACAAAATTTGGTTTCTTTGTAATGGTTGAGAATGTTCTATGGAGTGTTGTTTCTAAAGTGTTTGGGCTATTAATTGCAGTTTTTCATGGAAGTGCGGCACTTGGTTTCTATAATATGGGTACAAAGTTAACAGATATTATTTTGAATATTTTAAATACAAGTATTATTAGGATAGCATTACCCATTTTCTCATCCATCCAACATGATAAAAGTAAATTGTTATATGCTTTTCAAGCATCAACGTATTACTTTAATCTGATTTCTTTGCCTGCTTTTTTTGGCATGGCATTAACAAGTAATTATTGGGTACCTGTTATTCTAGGTGAAAAATGGATAGCAATAACACCTATTGTTCAGATTATTGCAGTAATGTATGGTATTATGTATAGTAGGATCTTTGTGGGGGTGGCTATTAAAGCTTTAGGAAGATCAAAAGATTTTCTATTTCTTTCTCTTACTTCAGCAATTATTACTGTATGTGCTGTTTTTTTTACAAGGAATTCAGAGCTTTATATAACATTATTAGCTTTAGCTATTCCACGTATCCTTATTACATATCCTCTAGGGATGTATCTTATAAAAAAAATCTGTGGCTTTAGTTTTTTAAGCCAGATAAAACCTATTATTTTTCCGTTCATTGTAAATATGTTCTGTCTCTTATACACCTCCCAACCCACCCACCTCTCCTGACCTCTCCTCGTCTTCCTGCGTCTCCTGGCCATTCCAACTCTTCACCATTCTGATATATCTTCATTAATAATATTATGCAATATCAAATTTCTTTTAATAGTTGATTTTTTTTGCATATATCATATAGGCATGTGATAGCATTTAAATATTTTTATAAACCCTATTAAAAGATAAGAAATAGATATTTTAAGAAAGTATTTATTTTAGTTATTTATAACTTAATAATTATCATAAGTAATTATAGAGTTTAAATAAGAGTAGTAAATATGGACTAATTTTTAATTTTCTTTATTTTCATATTTCCTGCTGAAGAATCCTGTTTGAATTTACCATTTATTTTTGTAAGATACTCATCAACTGCTTTCTTACATCCGCTCCAGTCAAAGTAATCATCGATAATGATACTTCCACCAATAGATAGTTTAGGAAATATTCGTTCAAGACATGTTTTTACAGGGTCATACCAGTCTACATCTATGTGTGCGAACGCAATCGGTTGGTCTAGTTGCATTGTGTCTTGTAATAACCCTTTAATTAAATGAATGTTATTTTGAGTACATTCACAATTATATTTAGATAAATTATTTCTAACTAAATCCTGTAGATTATCAATATATCCATAATATTTGTCTCCATCTATTCCTGTTGATTTTCCTGATTTAATAATTTCATACCTTTCATGGATTTCTTCAGGATCTTTTTCACTTGGTGGTGGGATGGTGTCAAAAACATCATATAAATAAAGTGGTGTTTCTTTTTTCTTTAATGAAGCAATCAATATAGCGCTTCCTCCTAATGCACAACCTGCTTCTAAAAATATACCTTCTACTTTTTCCTTTTCGATTTCTTCACAAGTATTAGCTATAGCAATTAATTTATTTTTAGATAAATAAGTTAATTTTCCATTTATTATTTCTTCAATAATCTTAATGTTACGCTTTTTATTACTATTGAATAGCCAACTTCCTAATTTCATATTAAATAACCTTTAGTTTATTGAGTTTAATTATAATGTTTTTTGTCATTAACGAATAGTTAGCAAATTTAAGTTTATTTATAATAGTTCAAGTGGAAAAGTAAGTTAATATAGATAAAGTATTTTTATAATAGATTATCTGTGAAAATTTGTATAAATAATTATTTGTTAATTTTTATATAGTTAGTTTTTAAATTATTGAACATCTGGCAATAATCCAACAGTTTATTTTTTAACTAATGTTATAAATTATATAGTAAAAATGATTGTAGATTATTCGTTTTTCAGTAATGATACTGTTCAAACTAACGTGTTTAGGCTAATTTCTAATATGATCAATGAGAAGATGATAGGTTTAAAGAATAGTTTGCGTATAATACTCGATTTTATTGAAGATAAAGCTGATGTAGTATATATAGATTATCCATTACATCATAATGTTGGGGATCTTTTAATATTTGTGGGAACTATAGAGTTTTTTAAAAAATACAAAGTTAAAGTCAGAAAAAACTTAAATGCTCATAACTTAGATATTTTGAAATTAAACAAACTTATAACGTCTAAAACTACTATCCTATGTCATGGTGGTGGAAATTTTGGAGATATATATGGATTGCATCATAATCTCAGAGAAAAAATCATAGAATCATTTCCAAATAACAGAATTATAATTTTGCCTCAAACAGCTTTCTTTGCAGAACAGGTTAATTTAGAAAAATCAAGGCAAATCTTCTTAAAACATAATAATGTTGTGTTATTAGCGCGAGATGACCCAACTTACGAATTATTTAAAAGTTTCTCACCGCATACATACTTAATTCCAGATATGGCACATCAACTGTATGAAACATTACCTATTGATAAGAAAGCAGGCATTGGTACATTTTATTTTTTTAGAAAAGATATAGAGCTGAATCCTCTTCAGGAAGAGCTTAGAAATAAAATTAAAACAGCTAATATTTATGATTGGGAAGATCTATTAACAAAAAAAGATCATAAATTATTAATTATTATGTATAAGTTTATGCGAGCAAATAAAAGGCTGAAGCTAGATTTTATAGATGATGCGGTATTTAATATATGGCATAAACATTCCAAAAAATTAGCTTATAAATATGCAAAATTATTTTCGAGTTACGATGAAGTCATTACATCAAGATTACATGCACATATTTTATCTTGTTTAGTTGGTACATCTTCTACAGTAATTGATAATAACTATGGTAAAAATAAAGCATATTATGATAGATGGACGAATGACATGGATTTTACACATTTTCTAGATGAGTGAGATGTGGTTATATGTTACCTATTTATGTTGTTTCTCTGAAACATGATGTAGAAAAGCGAAAAATTATTGAAAATAAATTGAATAGTTTACAAGTTACTTTTGAATTTGTTGATGCTGTTTATGGCAAAGATTTGCCTAAAGAATTTATTTCACAATTAAATTTAGCAGGTGAAGCTCTTGAAAGAGGTTATAAGCCCGCACCTGGTGAAGTTGGATGTACTTTTAGTCACTTGAAAGTATATCAATTGATGTTAGAAAGGAAACAAAATTGGGCTTGTATTTTAGAGGATGATGTCATTCTAGATCATCGGATGCAGGATTTTTATATTAATTTTGATAATTGTCGGTTTGAATCTGTTAATGATAATTTGTATTTAATGGGTGGGCAAAATGGTATATCAGCTAATATACTAGTGGCTAAAAGTATTTTTAGCTTTTTTTATATAGGCAAGCAAAAATTCTCTAAAATTATTAATAGTGAGCAGTATGTTTGTCGAACTTGTTGTTATTTTATAAGTGCCAAATTAGCTAAAAAACTCATTGATTTATCTAGTGCTGTGTTTTTATTGGCAGATGATTGGGAATATTTGGTAAAAAATACAATTATTGCTAATATCTACTTAGCTAATTTTGTAGATCATCCTAAAGATTTATCGTCAAGTGTACTTGAAAGAGAGAGAAAAGCGGCACAAAAAGAAGCGCAAATGACTATTAAAAGAAAGAGTTTTCCCATTAAAGTAGTGAGATTTTTGGCTTATAAAACTATCTTTTATTTGAAGGCTATAATAGCTCAAGTCAACAGATTCAAACGATAATTACCTAAAAGAAATTATTAGCCAGTTTTAATTTATATCGACTCAAGGGTAAGAGGTATTGTATAATATTTACCACCTAAGGTTTCCCTTTGGGGTCGATTAGGATTCGACGCTGGTGATGAAACTTGAGGGGCATGTCGAGCTGGTAGCAAACCTCGTAAATTAGTTGCTACAAATTTATAGTTGCCAACGACGACAACTACGCTCTAGCTGCTTAATCAGCTAGCAGATGCTAGGGGATGCCTGTAAACCCAAACCATCTGTCAGATAGAACAGGATCGTCACAAAGTTTGCTATAGGCGGCGTGACTAAAATTTATATAGCTAGCCCAGCGCACCCTGCCTATCGGGCGGCAATGGGTCAATTCAGTAGATAAGGCTAAGCATGTAGAACCGATAGCGGAGTGCTGGCGGACGGGGGTTCAAATCCCCCCGGCTCCACCAAATAAAAAACCTTAATAGATTTCTATTAAGGTTTTTTTGTTTCTTGTATATGACATCCTTTCTAATCTAACTATGAGTTGATAATTAATAATATTAAAGTTTGAGAGTAATATTATTAAATAATGAATATTACTTTGATCAGTTTGAATAATTAATTCTATTGAATAACAGAATTTAAGAAATCTAATCATATTTTATTATATCTGATGGTTGATAAAATCTTCTGCTGTGCGTCTTTTATATGTTATTTTTATCGACTAATGATTTAAAAAATAAAAAGAATTAACTTGACTTATGCACACTTACTGGAAACTCAGTGCATTTTTATTGATAAAAATTTTGAGTAAGTTTGTTTTGTATAAGTTATTGATTTTAATAAATTTATTTTTTAATTGAAAAGTGAGCAATTTGTAGCAAAAGCAGTGTTCAGTAGGGATAGCCATATATTTTCAAATAATATTAACAGAGTTATCCACAGTTTTTGTGGATAGTTATTTTTAAGAAAAAGATTTAATTTAATTCGAAAGTTATCTATTGGGCTTTGATAGTATTAAATATAATTTTTAATAGGTTTTAACCCCTTTAGGGGTGTATAAAATAAATTGAATTTATAAAATGAAGTATTAGTTGTTTTAGGGTTTTTGATTTCATTAGGCTAACTTATTGGTAATAATTGCCATTATATTTATCACAACTGAATAAATTAATGGAAAATAAAAAGTTATTATTCTAGTTCTTCTATCCAAGCACTTTGGATAGCTTCTAATACTTTTTCACCACAGCGATTAGGATCATCATTAAATTCGGGTAAATCCATTACTTTTTGACGTAATTCAACAAAGTTTATAGTGAGTGGATTTACAGAAGGATAGGTGTCAGTGAGTTGTATAGCTATTTCTTGTACATCTGTCCATTTAAGAATCATTTTTAGGCTACCTTGTTAGTGGTTTTCTGAAACTTGATTAATGGTATAGCGAGGAATTTCTACAATCAAATCTTCATCGCCTACCACAGCTTGGCAAGAGAGACGAGAATCAGGTTCGAGTCCCCATGCTTTATCAAGCATATCGTCTTCTAATTCATCAGAAGGTTCTAAACTATCAAAACCATCACGTACAATGACATGGCAGGTAGTACAAGCACAGGACATTTCGCAGGCATGTTCAATTTCTATACCATTACGTAGAGCAGCCTCAATAATGGTTTCCCCAGTTTCTGCTTCAATTACTGCACCTTCTGGGCAATGTTCTTCATTAGGTAAAAAAGTAAGGGTAGGCATAAAATTATCCTATGGTTATTCACTGTCTATTTCATTAAGGCTACGACCAGTTAATGCTTGTTTAACAGTAGCATTCATTCGTTTTGCTGCAAAAGAGTCAGTAGCTGTTGAGAGTTTTTGAGTATATTTATCAATTGTTAGTAGATCATTAGTATCAACGACTTTCTTTAACTCTGCTACATGTTTAGTTATTTCTTGATATTCTGTAGGGTTAAGAAGTTCTTTACCATCAGCTAGTAATGCAGCTTCAGTAATTTCTACTAATTGGTTTGCTTCTACTTGGGCTTCGCGTAGGCTACGTTGTTTTTTATCGTTCTCCGCGTACTCAAAGGAGTCTTGCAGCATACGTGCGATTTCACCATCTGTTAAACCATAGGATGGTTTAACTTGGATTGCTGCATGGGCACCACTGGTAAGTTCTTGTGCTGATACGGCTAATAAGCCATCAGCATCTACTTGAAAAGTAACACGTATTTTAGCGGCACCAGCAACCATTGGGGGGAAACCACGAAGTTCAAAACGTGCTAAAGAGCGGCAGTCAGCAACTAGTTCTCGTTCACCTTGAAGTACGTGAATCATCATTGCCGTTTGACCATCTTTATAGGTGGTAAAGTCTTGTGCTCTAGCAACGGGGATAGTGGTGTTTCTAGGTATAACTTTTTCCATTAGTCCTCCCATTGTTTCAAGTCCCAATGAGAGGGGGATAACATCGAGAAGTAACAGTTGGTCATCATCATTACGATTACCAACAAGCGCATCTGCTTGTACAGCAGCACCTAATGCAACAACTTGGTCAGGATCAATATCTGTGAGAGGTTGTGTACCAAATAGTTCACCTACTTGTTCTCGAACAAGAGGAACTCTGGTGGAGCCACCCACCATAACGACATTACTAATGTCATCAAGGCTAATATCTGCATCACGTACAGCACGTCGACAGGCTTTGAGGGTTCGTTCAACTAATGGTGCAATTAAATTATTAAATTGTTCGCGAGTAAAACTACTTTGCCAGTTTTTATAGCTAACAGTGGTTTGCTGGTTTTCAGTTAGTGATTCTTTTGCTGTGCAAGCAATCTTTAACAATACTTTTTGTTCAGCAGGGGATAGATCATTGGAAAGGTTGGCTTCGGTAATAATCCAATCAGCAATGAGGTGATCGAAATCATCACCACCTAGCGAGCTGTCACCACCTGTTGATAAAACTTCAAATACACCTTTGGCAAGGCGTAAAATAGAAATATCAAATGTGCCACCACCTAGGTCATAGATAGCGATAATGCCTTCAGCTTGCTTATCTAAACCATAGGCAACAGCCGCTGCAGTAGGTTCATTTAGTAGACGCAGAACTGTAAGTCCAGCTAAACGAGCAGCATCTTTAGTTGCTTGTCGCTGTCCATCATCAAAATAGGCAGGTACTGTAATAACTGCACCTACTAGTGAACCTCCTAAACTTTGTTCAGCACGATGTTTTAGTGCTTTTAAAATTTCAGCAGAAATTTCTACAGGGCTTTTGGAGCCTTGTACCGTTTCAATAAACGGCATATTAGATTCACCTTGTGTAAAACGATAGGGGAGTTGATCTCCTAATTGTTTTACATCGTTGATGCCTCGCCCCATAAGACGTTTAACTGAAGCAATGGTGTTTAGAGGGTCTTTGGTTGCTGCGGCTTGAGCTGTTTTACCTACTTCTATTTGATTTGGTAGGTAATGAACTACAGAAGGTAAAATAACATTATTTTCTAGATCTTTTAATGCTGTAGGAATACCACTTAATACACTGGCAACTAATGAGTTGGTAGTACCTAAATCGATACCAACAGCTAATTTTTTCTGATGCGGCTTAGGGCTTTGACCTGGTTCTGCTATTTGCAATAAGGACATGTATACTTCTTAATGGTTTAGGTTAATCGTCTAAGTGTTCTTCTAGCTGTTTTACAGACAAGGCTAATTTGTCCATAAACTGCATGCGTCTAACAAGCTGTTCAGCATGTAAATAATATTGGTGATCTTGCCAATATTTATTAAACTCTGCTTCTAAGTCCGCTTGTGTTTGTTTAATACGTGTTTTGAAGTTATTTAATTGCTTAAAATCAGCTTGTTCTCTCAGTTCATCTAGCTCTTCATGCCATTGCATTTGCTGCATAAGGAATTCAGGGTCTTGTACGGTTGTTTCTAACGGTATATTACTACCTTTTAAACTGAGTAAATAACGAGCACGTTGTGAAGGCGTTTTTAGAATTTGATAGGCTTCATTTAGATTAGCAGAATGTTCTAATGCTAAACGTTTTTCTCTCTCACTAGCTGCCACAAAACGATCAGGATGTGCTGACGCAGCCTTTTTACGATAGCGCTCAGCAAGATCATTTAGATTGATATCAAAATGTGGCTTTAAATCTAATAGTGCGAAGTAGCAGGGTTTATCACCACTACATTCTTCAGACGTTGAAGCTTTCTCCACATCCGCATTCGCCGCGCACGTTAGGGTTGTTGAATTTAAATCCTTCATTTAGGCCTTCTCGAACGAAATCAAGTTCTGTTCCGTCAATGTAAATTAAACTTTTAGGGTCGACAACCACTTTAACACCAAAATTATCAAAAACAATATCATTTTGGTCGGTTTCATCAACAAACTCAAGTACATAAGCCATACCTGAACAGCCTGTTGTACGCACCCCTAAACGAATACCAATACCTTTACCGCGATTAGCTAAAGCGTTTTCTATATGCTTAGCGGCTGCAGGGGTCATAGTGATTGCCATAAAATCTCCTTACCAAATAAGATGGATTAAACCATACCTTTTTTGGTTTTATAATCAGTTATAGCTGCTTTAATAGCATCTTCTGCTAGAACTGAGCAGTGAATTTTTACTGGCGGTAATGCCAATTCTTCAGCTAACTGAGTGTTTTTAATGCTACCTGCTTCGTCTAGGGTTTTGCCTTTCATCCATTCAGTTGCTAATGAACTAGAGGCGATAGCACTACCACAACCATAGGTTTTGAATTTAGCATCTTCAATAATCCCTTGGTCATTGACTTTGATTTGCAAACGCATTACGTCACCACAGGCAGGGGCGCCTACCATGCCAGTCCCTACATTAGGATCTTCAGCATCCATTTTACCTACATTACGTGGGTTTTCATAATGGTCGATTACTTTATCGCTATAGGCCATTGTTTTATTCCTCAAATCGGTTAATACGGTAATAAGTCTTTATAATTAGTGAGCTTGCCATTCTATTTTGGAGATATCTACGCCATCTTTGTACATATCCCAAAGTGGTGATAGTTCTCGGAGTTTAGTAACTGCTTCACATACTTTTTGAGCGGCTAAGTCAACTTCTTGTTCAGTAGTAAAACGGCCAAAACCAAATCGAATAGAGCTATGGGCAAGCTCATCATTACGACCTAATGCACGAAGTACATAGGAAGGCTCTAGTGAGGCTGATGTACAAGCTGAGCCTGATGATACGGCCAAGTCTTTTAAAGACATCATAAGTGATTCACCTTCAACGTAGTTAAAACTTAGATTAAGAAGGTTTGGAACACTATTTTCTAAAGAACCATTTACATAAACTTCTTCTAATTGATTTACTTGGCTGTAGAACCTATCACGTAGTTGTTTAGCGTGTTCATTATCTTTTTGCATTTCTAACTTAGCAAGGTGTAGTGCTTCTCCCATACCGACGATTTGGTGTGTTGGGAGGGTACCTGAGCGCATACCACGTTCGTGTCCACCACCATGAATTTGCGCTTCAATTCTTACTCTTGGTTTACGTTGTACATAGAGTGCGCCGATGCCTTTTGGGCCATAGATTTTATGGGCGCAGATTGACATTAAATCAACTTTTAGATTTTCTAAATCAATGGCTAGTTTGCCTACTGATTGAGCGGCGTCTACATGAAATAACACGCCTTTGGAGCGAGTTAGTTCACCAATGGCAGCAATATCATTGATGGTACCAATTTCGTTATTCACATGCATGATTGATACAAGGATGGTGTCTTCTCGTAATGCTTCTTTTACCATGTCTACAGTAATTTCACCTTGCTCTGTAGGGGTTAAGTAAGTAACTTCAAAGCCTTCACGTTCTAATTGACGCATAGTATCTAGTACAGCTTTGTGTTCAATCTTTGAAGTAATAAGATGTTTACCTTTACTTGCATAAAAATGGGCAGCACCCTTAATAGCTAAGTTATCTGCTTCAGTTGCACCTGAAGTCCAAACAATCTCGCGGGGATCTGCGCCTATTACATCTGCTACTTGACGACGTGCATTTTCAACGGCTTCTTCTGCTTTCCAACCAAAAATATGAGAACGAGAAGCAGGATTACCAAAATTCCCTTCCATTGTTAAGCAGTCGATCATTTTTTTTGCAACACGTGGATCAACAGGGGTAGTGGCAGAATAATCTAAATAAATTGGCGAGCTCATCAGTTTTTCCTCACGGAAGAAATCATCTTATTCTAAAAAAGATGTTTCTATTTTATTACTATTAAGTGTATAGGCTGTTTGTTGTCGTTCATTTTGTCTACGTGCAACGTCGCGAATTTCACGTTTATTTACAAGATCAGCTAATGTAATACCACTTAAAAAATCATGTATTTGTTGGCTTAGACCTTGCCATAAATGATGGGTTAGGCAAATATCTCCAGAGTTACAACCAGCATGGCCTTGGCAGCGTGTAGCATCTACTGTTTCATTAACTGCATCAATGACTTCTGCAATATCAATACTATTCATATTGCGGGCTAACTGATATCCACCACCAGGGCCTCTTACACTAGTTACAAGTTCATAGCGGCGTAGTTTAGCAAATAATTGTTCAAGATAGGATAACGATATATCTTGTCTTTCAGAAATATCTGCTAGTGAGACTGGATTATGTTCAGCATTGATAGCAAGGTCGAGCATTGCAGTAACTGCATAACGGCCTTTAGTTGTTAAGCGCATTAATTTGCCTCAATATCAATAAATATAAAGCTATTATGCTATTTCCTACTATTTTAGTCAACTATTATGTAATGAAGAGAATATTACTAAATTTGATAAGTATATTAAGAAGTGGGTAATTATTTTAGTGTGTTTTGTGATAAATAGCTATTTTTACTTAAAATTTAGTTGAATTAGCTAGGTTAGATTATTAATTCAATTGCTATACTGTATTATAATCAGAATATTTTTTGGATAATGAAAAGGTTATGGTTACAGTGAGGCAGTATATAAAGTATTTTTTATCACTAAAACTGTTATTGTTAATAAGTATAGTGAATGTCGGATTTGCTCAAGATAGTGAACAACAGACATCAATAATAACAAATGATGTTGCTCCTGAACAGGAGTATCTAACACCAAGTCAGATTTTTGTCGCTTCTTTAAAGGAGGGAATGATAGTCGGTTATTTTAACCAGTATTGGGTAGCTGTCGATAAAATTGATATAAATGGCTATTACAGAAAGATAGTAAAAATAGAGGATAATAATAGTTTTGTGGTTCAAGATTTCTTTACAGATACTAATAAAAAGCAATCTGACCCTGTATTAATCCATAATATTTATGAGTTGAAGCAAGTAGGCTTTCTAAGAAGTATTGAGGGGCCTTATGTTACTTGGTATAAAAATGGACAAAAACAATATCAATCTTTTTATAATGAAAAAGGTGTATTAGATGGTGTCATACAGGCTTGGTATGACAGTGGTATATTAAAATTAAAAGGCCAATATGATAACGGTAAAAAGGCTGGTCAGTGGACAGAGTGGCATGCCAATGGTCGAGTAAAATCACAAGTTGATTATATAAATAATGTGTTAAGTGGGTCTTATAAGAAATGGTATGAGAATGGTCAACAGCACACATTAGGAAGTTATAAAAATGGTTTGTTAAATGGCTTGTGGATAGCATGGGGTAGTAAAGGGGAAAAAGTTTCTGAAGGAGAATATTCTGCTAATCATCGTATTGGATTATGGACTTATTATGCAGAAGGAAAAAAGTGGGCTGAAGGTAATTATATTAACGATTTACAGGATGGTATTTGGACTTATTGGAAAGAAGATGGTAGTAAAGATAAAGAAATTGTCTATCAAAAAGGGGTTAAGATAAAGGAAAGTCATTTTAACAAAAAAAGTGATAGCAATGGTTAAAAATAAAGATAAGGATATTATGAAAACAAAGCTTTATTGGGTATTAAGTAGATAGCACTTAATAAGCAACAAGTGATTGATTAACAAGTGGCTAATCAAGTAGTTAATCCTTGAGAGCGATAAGTCTACAAAGTAATAATTGACTATAAATATTAATTAGTGATTGGTTAGATGCTACTAAATATAAGTATGGTCATAATGAGCGAGATAGTGTAAAGCCCGTTGTTTATATAGCATTCTAATAAAATTAAAAAGGAGTAATTGACGATTACTCCTTTTATATATTTTATTTATTCCAAGGCATTTGACCTAGAATCTTCATTAGTGGACAACAGCCCACAAAACCTGCTGCAATCAGAACAATACCAATAACTGGAATTAAATAGAGTAGGAAACCAAGAAATCCTGTTAAGAATGGAATTAGGAAAATTAACAGTAAAACAATACCCAGAGTAATTTGCATTTGCCTCACTAATGACATTTTAGAGGCATTTGTATTAGTAGCTAATAGGGTAGGTAATCCTGCTTCTTTCCAAGCAATAAGGCCACCTTCCATATTATATACTCTATCACCTAAATCTTTTGCCAAATCACTGGCTTGTTGAGATTTTATGCCCCTCATACATTGAAAGATAATTTTCTTAGGTTGTGTTGCTAATGCTTGTAGTTGTGGTTGATTAAGTTGTTCGACAGGTACTGAACTTGCATAAACAATATGTTCCGCCTGAAACATATCGTTATCGCGCACGTCAACTAAAATGGCATCACCTGCTTTTAACATTTCTTCTGCCTGTTTTGGGGAAATATTAGTAGTCATAGTGTTACTCCTTACAAAATGTTTGATAAAGTACATCCATAATCTTAGTTACGGCTTCATTGCATATAGAATAATACAGCACTCTATGATCGCGTCTAAAAGTAACTATTTTTTCTTGCTTTAGTTTTGCTAAGTGCTGCGAAATAGAGGTTTGAGGTATTCCTGTAGTCTCTACTAAGCTTGTTACATTTTTTTCGCCTTCTGCTAATAAACAAAGAATTAATAACCGATGAGGGTTAGCAATTCCTTTTAAAAAATTAGCAGCAGTATTAGCTTTGTCTTGTATAGTATTCATATCACACTTTTCTAACTTGACGTTTTTATAATATCATAAAAATATAATATGAAAATATTTTTTATTTACTGATCATAATACTGACGAATTTTAGTAAATAGCTGTCCTGCTAACCAACCACCTAAGCTAGCTATTGGAAAAACCAATAAGATAAGTATTTTTAATTTCCAATAAGCAAAAGGAATCAGGAATACTAAAGATGCCCAAGGCAGAAAAATTTGACAGATTTTATCTGCTCGGACTAAAGGGTTAGCAATCGCTAAGGTAATAAAGCCGCTCATAATAGGAATAATTAAGCAGGTTATGACATTTAGCCAACTAAAATAAAGTAATACAGTAAATATAATGAGTGCACTTGCTGTACCTACAAGTATTGGAGGCCAAAAATAGATTCTTTTTTTTATAGTATGGATTTGTGGGTATTGGTCAGACATTTAATTAGATTCCTTTTATATTAATGCTGTCTTTTTGCCACTGTATAACACCCGCCTTATAATAGATTTGTTTTTCTATATTTCCATCCAGATCCCAATATTGCCAAAGCCCTTCAGGTCTGCCTAGTTTATAGTTGCCTTCAATTTCTATATTACCGTTAGTACCGTCATAACTTTTAAATAAACCTTCTGCATTGCCATTACTGACTGTAATCTCTAGTGCTTTATGACCATTGATAGACCATAAAGTGAGAGGGCCATCAAAAATAAGGTTTTGTAAATTGTAGTAGTTCAATGGTTGGAAATAATTAAGATTTTTCGTTTCTTTGATAACAAAAATATCAGATTGTTTACTATCAATTTGTTTATAGAAATTTTGAACCTTATAGTATCCTTCTGCTGTAATTTCTATAATTTTTCGATATAGAAAATCATTATTAGCAACAGTATCGCCTACTTTTATTGCATGAGTTTGAGTATTAGAGGTAAGTCGCTCTGAAGGTGTAGTGGTTGCTAAAAGAGGTAAACTAGTAGTAATCAATACTAGGCAGTAGTAAATAAATTTATACATTGCGGGTTTAGTCATTAACTAACTTTATTCAATAAGATTTATTTAGTATAAGTGATGAAAAATATAAATCCTAGTTAAACCAAATTTTTTATCGAACTCTTTGGTAGTAAAGCACTCTATACCATGATATAAAGTTGTTTAAATATAGACAAATGGATAAAGCTGTTGCATTATTGTATGCTTTACTGATTTTTATTAACTAATTTGTTTTTTATCATTCTGCTGTGCAAATTTTACAAAGGTAGTAACTGATGACTAAAGCCTCTGATCTTGTTGTGCAATGCCTTGAAAGTGAAGGCGTTAAATATATTTTTGGTATTCCTGGTGAGGAAAATCTAGATTTATTAGATTCCTTATCTCGCTCAGAGCAAATTCAACTTATTTTAACGCGTCATGAGCAATCAGCAGGGTTTATGGCGGCGACCTATGGTCGTTTAACAGGTAAAGTGGGGGTCTGTTTATCAACTTTAGGTCCAGGTGCAACCAATTTAGTTACGGCGGGTGCGTATGCTTATTTAGGTGGTATGCCTTTGTTGATGATTACTGGACAGAAACCTATTAGACGTTCTAAACAAGGTCGTTTCCAGATTTTGGATGTGGTGGGCATGATGTCACCATTGACTAAATTTACCCATCAATTAGCTTCCGCTGATAATATTCCATCACGGATACGTGAGGCTGTTCGCTTAGCTGAAGAAGAAAAACCTGGTGCTGTTCACTTAGAATTACCAGAAGATGTAGCAGCAGATGAAACGGATAATACTCCTATTCCTGCCAGTTTGACGCGTCGTCCATTAGCGGAAGAAAAAGCTATTCGTGCTGCTGTTTCTAAAATGGAAACTGCTAAAAGTCCAGTGTTAGTAATCGGTGCTGGCGCTAATCGTAAAATGACAGCGCGTGTTTTATACCAATTAATTGAAAAGACAGGTATTCCTTTTGTAACAACGCAAATGGGTAAAGGTGTGGTAGATGAAAGTCATCCTCGCTTCCTAGGTAATGCGGCATTGTCTTCAGGTGACTTTGTTCATAGAGCGTTAGAGTCTGCTGACCTTATTATTAATGTTGGACATGATGTTATTGAAAAACCACCTTTCTTTATGGTACGTGGTGGCACAGAGGTTATCCATATTAACTTCCGTTCCGCGGAAGTAGATCCTGTTTACTTCCCACAAATTGAAGTGGTAGGTGATATTGCTAATGCTATTTGGCAAATTAAACAAGAAATAATTGTCCAACCTACATGGGATTTCTCTCGTTTATTGGCTATTCGTGAGGCGAATGAAGCGCATTTAAAAGTAGGCGCTGATGATGATCGTTTCCCCATTTATCCACAGCGTTTAGTTGCTGATTTACGCAAAATTATGCCAGCAGATGGTATTGTGACGTTAGATAATGGCGTTTATAAACTCTGGTTTGCCCGTAATTATAAAGCCCATATGCCCAATACAGTATTACTAGATAATGCTTTAGCTACTATGGGGGCAGGGTTACCTTCTGCTATGGCAGCACGTCTTGTTCATCCAGATAAACCTATTGTTTCCGTATGTGGTGATGGTGGTTTTATGATGAATAGTCAAGAGTTAGAAACAGCTGTACGGTTAGGTTTACATATTGTGGTGATTATTTTACGTGATGATGCTTATGGTATGATCCGTTGGAAGCAATCCAATATGGCGTTTAATGATTTTGGTTTAACCTATGGTAATCCAGATTTTGTAAAATATGCAGAAAGTTATGGCGCTATGGGACATAGAGTAAATAGTGCAGCAGAGTTTGCCCCTTTAGTGCAAAAATGCTTACATGAACCTGGTGTGCATTTAATTGATTGTCCTGTGGATTATTCAGAGAATGATCATATATTAAATCATGAGATTAAAGAGTTAAGTGCTAAGATTTAATGGTTTAGTTGTGTTTAAAACCGCCTTATAAAGGCGGTTTTTTGTTAATTATGTGCTTAGTCTTATATAATAGAAATTTAAATTAGCTAACAAATTTATAGCGTGGAATTAAACATGGGAAAAAGAAAAGGTATTATTTTAGCAGGTGGCTCTGGAACAAGACTACATCCGATTACTTTAGGTGTTTCTAAGCAACTGTTACCCATTTATGATAAACCAATGATTTACTATCCAATGGCTACCTTAATGTTAGCTGATATTCAGGATATTTTAATCATCTCTACGCCTACAGATTTACCAGGTTTTGAAAGAATTTTTGGTGATGGCAGTGAGTGGGGGTTAAATATTCAATATGCAGCACAACCTTCTCCAGATGGCTTAGCACAAGCCTTTATTATTGGTGAGTCGTTTTTAGGTAATGATCCTAGTTGTTTAATTCTAGGTGATAATATCTTTCATGGTGCTAATTTTTCTGTTGGTTTAAAACAAGCTAATCAAAAGCAAACAGGGGCCACTGTATTTGGTTATCATGTATCTGATCCAGAGCGTTTTGGTGTAGTAGAGTTTGACAAAGATGGTAAGGTATTAAGTATTGAAGAGAAGCCTAAAAAGCCAAAGTCTCATTATGCAGTAACAGGGCTTTATTTTTATGATAATCAAGTCATAGATATTGCTAAAAATATTAAACCCTCAGTAAGAGGGGAATTAGAGATAACCGATGTTAATTGTGTATATCTTGAACAGCAGTCCTTAGATGTACAGTTGTTAGGGCGTGGTTTTGCTTGGTTAGACAGCGGTACACACGATTCATTATTAGAAGCCAGTCAATATGTATATACTTTAGAAAAACGCCAAGATGCTAAAATTGCGTGTTTAGAAGAAATAGCTTATCAAAAAGATTGGATAACGACTGAGCAACTTGAGAAAAGAGCTGAACAGTTGTGTAAAACGAGTTATGGTGATTATCTAAAGAAAATTTTAATGGATTAATAATAAAAAGGGAGTAGTTTATATTCCCTTTTTTATTGGCTATTCTTTAGCTAAACCATAACCGTAGTAGTCCTCGAAAAGTCTTTTTATTCCAGTATTTCCAAGGTATTTGCTTAAGTATCCGTTTAGCCAATTGTTTATCTCTTGAAGCACTTTTTAAGAACATTGAATTACACATTTTCATTAGTACATCTTGGTAATGTGGGCTGTCTTTAAAACGTGCATAGGTTTTACAACTGTAATCAAACATAAAGGGTAAGTTTTTGTAGGTATTTGTTGGATGCTTACGATAGAGAGAAAGCACTTGCGGAAGCACATCCATAAAATAGCCCGCTTTAGTAATCGCAAGCATAATATATAAGTCTTCCAATCTAATTTCTGGATCAAAGCCACCTATTTTGATTAGTGCTTCTTTACGTAGCATTAGTGTTGCAGCCATGGCACCTGGTTTTCTATCGAGAAAAACATCATCAAAATCTAGGCGACGAAAAGGAATGTGGCGATGTTTTTGTTCTTTTTCTGGAAAAAGATTTCCATCACTATCAATAATATCCATATTGGAAGCACAAATGCCTACTTCTGGTTTATCCCAAATGTAGTTAACTTGGGTAGCGATACGATCAGCTAGCATAATATCGTCTGAGCCAAAAGGTACAATTAGCTCACCTTTCGCTCTAGCAATTGCTTCATTTAAAGTTTTTGATAGTCCTTTGTTTTCTTGAATGAGTAAATCAAAACCATGTTGTTTTTGAAGTTTTGTTAATAACTCAACACTATTGTCTGATGAGCCATCATCAATAACCAGTAGCTCGATATTAGGGTAGGTTTGATTAATGACACTATTAATAGTTTCTTCAATATAGTGCGCGTGATTATAGGAGGAGATAATAACGGTAACAATAGGGGTGTTTTGAGTGTCCATTAATAAACCGATTAATAAATAAAAAATTAAATTAATTATAACGTATCTATCAGTAGTGAGGTATGGTAGTAGCTATATTTACTTTGCTTGATTCTTTAGTCGAGTAAGAATACGATCGAGACTATTGGCAAATTGTTGTTTGTCTTTGTCACTGTAACTTGCTTGTTGGGAATTAATTTGACCTTGATCTCTTAGTTCTGTAAATAAATTACGCATTGCTAGTTTGTTGGACATGTTATTAGGGGTAAATTCTTTGCCTTTTGGGTCAAGTACAGCGACTTGCTTTTTTATTAATCTATCTGCCAAAGGGATATCGCTACATATCACGAGATCGTTGGGTTGAGAGTTGTCTACTAAATAGTCATCAGCAGCATCCATGCCTGTTGGTACAATAACAAGACTTACCCAATTAAAAATGGGTTTATTTTGTGCTTGTCCTGCTACTAAAGTGACTTGCAAGTTACGTTTATGAGCAAATTTATAAACTAATTCTTTGGCAACTTTGGGGCAAGCATCTGCATCAATCCAAATCTGCATGTAATAATTACTCTTGATTAATAAATAAAATTAATTATAACATTACCGCTATAGGTTATACTTGTGTTTAATAGCGATTAATTATTAAATTTAAAATGCTCCACAGCCAATAGATATTTTGCAATGAATAAGATAATAACATTGTTTATAGTAGTCTTTTTTTCAGTTTCTATTGTTCAAGCAGAACAAAAAGAAGGAGCAAGTTCTATTTTTCCATGGCAAGAAGGACAAATTGTTGCAGAAACTGATAGTAGCCATGATACTGCATTATTTAATTACAGGGTTTATCGTCTTTTTTTAAAAAAAGTAGCTGATGGATTTCTTGTGCAAGAGTTATATAAAGACTCTAATAATAAAGCGACAGATCCATTTGTGATTGAAAAGATGGAGGATGTAACACGCATTCCTTATGTTTATTACACTATGCCTGAGTCTGAGTTAAGCATTACAGGTACTTATACGATGTGGTATGAGAATGGTATTAAAATGCAAGATGGAAATTATATCAGTGGTAAAAAAGATGGTCTGTGGACACGTTGGTTTGATACAGGACAAAAAAATGCCGAAGGCATGTATAAGTTAGGCAAGTTAGAGGGTTTGTGGCGTATGTGGAATATAGATGGTTCTAATATGAATGAAACCTTCTATAAAAATGGACGTTTAGAGGCTGTTTTATCTGATATAAAAGAAGATCAAAAAAGTAAATTAAGTAGTTTGAATGGCAATAAGATGGATAGGAATATTTGGTTAGTTTGGGATGAAAATGGCCATTTGAAGTCGCAAGTTATGTTGGTGAATGGTAAAAAGGAGGGGACTTGGGTTTCTTGGGATGATAGGGGAAAAAGAGAAATGCTGGGTTACTATAAAAATGATAAAAGAGAAGGTGTATGGAAAACATTTTGGTTAGATGATGCCGAAACTAAGCGTTCGGAAGGAAACTATAAGAATGGTAAAAAAGAAGGGATATGGATTTTTTGGGATAAATATGGCAATAAAATAAAAGAAGAACATTATAATCAAGGCAAGTTAACAAATAGAATTAACTTACAGTAATACAAAAAGGCTTATTGATTGATTTAAATAAGCCCTTTTCCACGTGTTAGAATAGTTCCATTGGTGCTACATCATCGCTAGACATAGGAAGTCCAGAAGAATTATCCCCTTTAATAGCATCTTCTTTCTTAAATATTTCTGTATAAGTATGTTGTGAGTAATCAGAAGCTAGACGGCCAGTATCAGCATCAATTTTAAGTTGTACAATACCAGCAGGTTTAGGCATTGTCTTATTAGGTTTATCTTTTAATGCTACTTGCATAAAGTCAATCCAAATTGGAAGCGCCAAGGTACCACCATACTCACGACGACCTAAGGTATCAGGTTTATCGAAACCCACCCAAACGACTGTAGTATAATCACCATTGTAACCCGTAAACCAAGTATCTTTAGTGTCATTAGTGGTTCCTGTTTTGCCCGCTAAATCAATACGTTTTAACACTAAAGCTCTAGTACCTGTACCTCGTCTAATTACATCTTGTAAGATACTATTCATAATATAAGCTGTGCGTTTATCAATAACCGACTCTGCTATATTAGGTATAGTCTTTAACTGATCATCTTTCTCCATAGGTATAAGTTCAGCTTTATACTCACTTACTTCAGCTATGGTTTGGTTTGTTTCTGGAATAGCTGGAGGTGCAGCTGTAAAAATAATGTTATTGTTACGGTCTTTGATTTCATCAATAACATAAGGGTAGAGTTTGTAGCCGCCACTAGCAAATACAGTCCATGCGCGTGCAATTTGCATGGGTGATACATCAGCAGAGCCTAAAGCGAGCGAAAGAGAAGGAGGCAAACTTTCTTTAGCAAAACCAAATTTCTCAATATAGTCTAATGTATTATCTATACCTACACTTTGTAATAAACGAATCGTCACTAAGTTTCTAGAGCGGTATAAACCTTCTCTTAAACTAATAGGCCCTAAAAATTTATTACCATCATTTTTTGGTTTCCATTTCTTCTTGTCAGAGCCATCTTCTACAACAATAGGTGCATCATTAATCTTACTTGCAGCAGTGAATCCTGCATCTAATGCAGCACTATAAATAAAAGGTTTAAAACTAGAGCCAGGTTGACGCTTAGCTTGGGTTACACGATTATAGTTACTTTGATCAAATGAAAAGCCACCCACTAACGCTTCAACAGCACCTGTTTGTGAATTTAAAGAAACTAAAGCAGATTCAGCTTTGGGTATTTGACTAAAATATAAAGTTCCTTGTTGGTCTCTTTGTACACGGATTAAATCCCCAACATTGACGATATCTTTAGGAGCCTTAGGCGGGGGACCCATACTATTGTTGGATAGATAAGGTCTTGCCCACTTCATTGTCTCCCACGCAACAGTCTCTTGTTGGTTTTGTTGAGTAAATACAATAATATTTTGATCATCAATAGCTGTTACTATCGCAGGTTCTAAGTATCCAATAGATTTTTGCTCTTTGATTGTATTTAACCAGTTTTCTGGTGGTAATGCCGATTGTTCTGCACCACGGTAGCCATGGCGTTTATCATATTCTAATAAACCTTTACGTAAAGCTTGATTGGCAGCTTCTTGTAAAGGTGAAGAGATAGTAGCAGTTACTTGATAACCATCTGTATAGGCTGCATCACCATATTTTTCAACCATTTCTAGACGTATTATTTCAGCTATATAAGGTGCGGCCAGTTCAGGAATAGCATCATGACGCTTTGCTGTTTCTGGTTCAGCTTTAGCTTTTTCATAGTCTGTTTTACTAATCATGCCTAAATGATGCATTCTTGCAAGAATCCAGTTTCTTCTTTCTAGACTACGTTTTGGATTAATTATAGGATTATTAGCAGATGGTGCTTTGGGAAGACCCGCTATGGTAGCCATTTGCGCTAATGATAACTCTTTAACAGATTTTCCATAATAAACTTGAGAGGCGGCTTCAATTCCATAAGAGCGGTAGCCTAAAAATATTTTATTAAGGTATAACTCTAAAATTTCTTCTTTAGTCAATTCTTGTTCTAATTTTAAAGCCAATAGAATTTCTCTGGCTTTACGTATATAGGTCTGTTCGCTTGATAAAAAATAGTTTCTTGCAACCTGCATAGTAATGGTGCTACCACCTGATTGTTTATGACCAGTGGTCGCTAGTTCCAGTATGGCGCGTAATAAACTTTTAAGATCAATACCATAGTGATTTTTAAAGTTATCATCTTCTGCTGCTAATAAAGCGTTGATAAAATTAGGCGGAATATCTTTGTAAGCAATAGGTGAGCGTCGCATTTCACCAAATTCAGCAATTAATTTATTATCTGCACTGTAAACGCGTAATGGTATTTGTAACTCTATGTGACGTATCGACTCAATAGATGGTAAATTGTGGCTTAAATAAAGAGCTGCGCCACTGATTACGAGTGGAACTGTACAAATTAATGTTATAAAAGACCACCAAATAAATTTATATAAACGAATCAAAATTAAGAAATTCCTAGCAAATAATAATAATATTTTGTTAAAATTATTGAGTTAGAACAACACTTGCGACATATTATAGCTTTTTTATGTAAAGATAACTATGAATTGAGTAGTAAAATTTGATATTTATATATAGTATATAGTATGTACAGAGTAATTTTCCGTAAGTTGCGGATGTAGATAGGGAAAAACATCGTGCTATTTAAAAAGAAAGTAAAAAAGTTATTGGGGATTGATATAGGTGCTAGCTCAGTTAGAGTGGTGGACTTAGATCAGTCAGGAGCTTCTTATATATTAAATGGGTATGCTGTCGAAGAACTGCCATTAGGCGTTGTTTCTGATAGAAATATCCATGATATTGAAGCAGTTGGTAAAGTCTTAGAGAAAGCAGTTAAAGCTGCTAAGGTTAAGGCAACGTCTGCGGTAGTAGCCGTGGGCGGCTCATCTGTGATTACTCGTGTTGTTGAGGTTACAAAAGGAATGAGTGATGCTGATGTAGAGGTACAACTGCAGTTAGAAGCTGATCAATATATCCCTTATCCTTTAGATGAAGTAGCTATTGATTTTGCTCGTTTAGGAACATCATCACCTAATGATGATTCTAAAGAAGAGGTTTTATTAGCTGCTTGTCGTAAAGAAAGTATTGAAACAAGAGAAGCAGTATTGGCCTTCACAGGATTATCTGCAGGTGTTGTTGATCTTGAGTCTTATGCTATGGAACGAGCGGCAGCACTTATCCCTATGGTGAAAAAAGCTGGATCTGTTTCACCCGTTGCTGTTGTTGATATTGGGTCATCAATGCTCAGCTTTAATATTATCCATAATGGTCATATTATTTATAATCGTGAGCAAATGTTTGGTGGTCGGCAGCTTACTGAAGAAATTCAAAGGCATTACGGGCTAACTTTCCTTGATGCCGAGCGGGCGAAGAAAAGAGGAGAGTTGCCAGAAGATTATGAGCAAGCAGTATTGCAAGGGTTTATGGATCAAATATCTGATCAAATAGCGCGTTCGTTACAGTTTTTCTTTGCTACAGGACAATATAATACTATTGACGGTATAGTTCTAGCAGGTGGTGGTGCAAGAATTCAGCAATTACCAAGTTATATTCAAGATAAATTAAACATCCCAACAGAGATGGCTAATCCTTTTGCAGAAATGAAAACATCATCAAAAATTAATGCATCTGTATTAGCACAGGATGCACCATCCTTGATGATTGCTTGTGGCTTAGCAATGAGGAGTTTTGACTAATGGTACGTATTAATTTATTACCATGGCGTGAGCAGCTACGGGAAGAGCGCAAACGTCAGTTTTTTATAGCTGTGGCTATTGCAATAGTGGTGGGTGTTATTTTGGTTTACATTGCAAATAAGTATTTTGAATTGCAGGTTGAAAATCAAAATTTACGTAACCGTTATTTACAAGAGCAAATTACAGTGATGAATAATAATCTTAAAATAATTGAGGATTTAAAGTCTAAAAAATCTGAATTATTATCACGGATGAAGATTATTCAAGATTTACAATCAAATCGTCAAATTTTAGCAAGATTATTAGATCAATTTGTTCGTACATTACCAGAGGGTGTTTTTTATACTTCAGTATCCAAAAAGAATAAACAAATAACTATTCAAGGTATGACAGTTTCTAATAATCGTGTTTCGCAATTAATGCGTAATTTTGAAAACTCACCATGGTTGGCTAATCCTAATTTGACAGTAATTAGTCAAATTAATCAAAAAGATCCAAACGACAAAACAGCAAGTTTTACTTTGTTAGTTGATCAAAGTGAACCAAAGGATGGGGGAGTTTCACAATGAGTTTTAATTTAAAAAGTTTAGATTTAAATAACTTAGATCTAAAAAGTCCTGGAACATGGCCTCTACCTATAATGGTTCTTGCCTGTTTTTTAGTACTAATCATAGTCTGTATTTTAGGCTATCAATTTGTATTAAGTGATATACGTGCTTCTTTGGATAAAGCAAGGAACGAAGAGCCAAAATTAAAAGCAGATTTTGAAACAAAAGCTGCTCAGTCAGCTAGTTTAAATGCTTATAAGGCTCAAATGGATGCTATTGAGGAATCATTTAGTGGTTTACTTAAGCAACTACCTGCTGAAACTGAAGTTCCAGGTTTGATTGAGGATGTCACTAAAGCTGGCTTAACTAGTGGTTTAGAGTTTAAACAGATTAGATTGCAAAAAGAGGTAAGACAGCCTTTTTATGTGGAGTTGCCTGTACAAATTACTGTAACAGGTAATTATCATGCATTTGCTAATTTTGCTACAAAGGTTGCTGCATTGCCTAGAATTGTTACATTAAATGATTTCACAATAAAACCAGATGCAGTGGGGGATTCTTCTAAATTAACAATTGATGTTTTAGCAAAAACATACCGTTACCGTGAGGATGTGAAATGATAATATTTAAGCGCATTCTATTTCTTGGTGTTTTAACAAGCGTATTGGTAGGTTGTGGAAACTCAGGTGTTGTTGATTTAGAAGAATATGTTGACCGTGTTAAAGCTAGACCTGCGAGGGCAATTGAGCCATTGCCTGAACCAAAGCCTTATTTACCTTTTTCATATACAGCTACTTTTATGAGAGATCCTTTTCAAAGTCAAGATGCTATTATTCAACCAGATCCAATCCGTGAAGATCTTAGTAAGTGTCTTATGCCTGATTTAACAAGACCGAAACAGTATTTAGAAGGTTTTGATATAGGATCATTTATTATGGTAGGTACAATTGAAAATGACAAAGAGCATTATGCCTTATTGCGTGGTGCTGGAGGTATTCATCGCATAAGAGTAGGAGATTACATTGGTGTAAATCATGGTCAAGTAGTCTCTATTAATGATTTTGGACTTGAAGTTCTTGAGAAAATTTCTGATGGTAACGAAGGTTGCCGAGAAAAAACTTATATCTTAGAGCTTAAAAATTAATCTTAAGGATGTTACAGATGAAAAAGAATACCCCAATTGAACAACGGAAAAAAGTAATGAATGTTTCTTTAATGCGTTTGAGTATAGCTTTATTAAGTATGGCTATTCCATCAATGTTATATGCTGCTAATTTAAAAGATATGGATGTTGTGTCTTTACCTGGTGAACGGGTAGAACTTAAATTAGTGTTTGATGAACCAGTGACGGCTCCAAAGGGTTATACAATTGATCAGCCGGCACGTATTGCGCTTGATTTGCCAGGTGTTTCGAGCCTACTAGGTGAAAAAAGGAGAACTGTTGGAATCGGCAATGTTAGAAATCTAACAGTTGTTGAAGCTAAAAATGTAACACGATTGGTAGTAGGTTTAAATACATTAGTGCCTTACACAACTCGTGCAGAGGGTAATAATATTTTTATTGTATTGGGCGATAGTGTTTCAACTTCACCAATAGTTCCAACAAATACAGTATCTACATTGCCTACTAAATCGACAAATACTGTTACACCAGTTACTACAAAATCTGTTGCATCTATTGGAAATGCTATTGAGAATATTGATTTCAGACGTGGTGATAATGGTGAAGGTAATATTGTTGTTAAGCTTTCAAACAGTACAATTAGTCCTGATGTACAAGAAAGGGGAGGTAAAATAGTTCTTAATTTCCCTAAAACACAATTACCTGAGTCATTGCGTGTACGTTTAGATGTTAAGGATTTCGCTACACCAGTACAATTTATTAACTCAACAGCTAAATCAGATGGTTCTAGTATTACTATTGAACCTAAAGGTAACTATGACTATTTAGTTTTCCAAGCTAATGATGAATTGACGGTTAGTGTCAAGCATGTATCTGTTGAAGAAAAACAGCGTCGTTTAGAGGATCAGGGTATTTTCAAAGGTGATACGCTATCTTTAAATTTCCAAGATATTGAAGTAAGAAGTGTATTACAAATTTTAGCAGACTTTACTAAATTAAATTTAGTGGCTACTGATTCTGTTAGAGGTAATATTACTTTACGTTTACAAAATGTACCATGGGATCAGGCTTTAGATATTATCATGCGTACAAGAGGTCTTGCTAAGCGTCAAGAAGGAAATATTCTTATTATTGCACCTGCTGATGAGTTAGCTGAATCTGCCCGTAGAATGTTTGATGCTGAACAAACACTTAAAGCAACACAACCTTTACGTCGTGAGATTATCCCAGTTAATTATGCTGATGCAACAAGTATTATTGCATTATTCCAAGCTACTATGTCACAGACTAATAGTATTCAAGCTGGTCAAAATGCATCTGGTATGGGTAATTATAGTGCGAATATGACCACCAATGATCGAGGCTCTTTAACTGTTGATAAGCGTACTAACACTATTATTGCTTATCAAACAGAAGAGCGCTTAGAAGAGTTAAGGCGTATTATTGCTCAGTTAGATCGTCCTGTGCGTCAAGTACAAATTGAAGCCCGTATTGTTGAGGCCAATGTTGATTTTGCAAAAAATTTAGGTGTTCGATGGGGAGCAGATTTTGGCTCAAAATCAGGTAATTGGCAAAGTTATGGTGGTGCTGATGGTCGTAAAAATTCGACAGGTTCTAGTACAGAGTTTGGTAATCTTGGTACAATGTTTACTAATGATGGTGATGGTTATATTCGTACACTTGCAGCGCCAGTAGTTGATTTAGGTGCAGCAGATGCTACTTCTGGTTTTGGTATTGGCTTTTTGAGTTCTAATGTGATGATTGACTTAAAGCTGAATGCTATGCAGAGATCAGGACAAGGTGAAGTAATTTCTCAACCTAAAGTAACTACTTCAGATAAAGAGACAGCACGCATTATGAAAGGTCAGGAAGTGCCTTATCAAGAGGCATCTTCAAGTGGTGCTACTTCTACTTCATTTAAAGAGGCATTGCTTTCTTTAGAAGTTACACCACAAATTACTCCAGATAATCAAATTATGATGGCAGTTGTTGTAACTAAAGACTCTGTTAACGAGTCACAGAGATACCAAGGTGTTCCACCTATTAATAAAAATGAAGTTAATGCTAAAGTATTGGTCTCTGATGGTGAAACTATTGTATTAGGTGGTGTATTCCAAAATGACCAAAGTAAAATCACTGAAAAAGTTCCTTTCTTAGGTGATTTACCTGTGATGGGACGTTTATTCCGTCGAGATAGCGTATCAAATACTAAACAAGAGTTATTAATTTTTATAACTCCTCGTATTATTGATAATAAGGCATTTGCTTCGAGATAATACGTTGTCAGAATGTCTAACTTTAGTAGGCCCAATGGGAGCTGGTAAAAGCACCATTGGGCGCCTACTTTCTAGAGAGCTTAATTTACCTTTTATTGATTCAGATCGTGAGATAGAAGCACGCTCAGGTGCTAGTATTTCATGGATTTTCGATGTAGAAGGTGAAAAGGGATTTAGAGATAGAGAACAAAATATTATTACAGAAATTTGTAATGAAGATAATGAAGGTTTTGTTTTAGCTACAGGCGGTGGTGCAATTCTTCGTGAACAAACACGACAAGTACTAGCGGAGAAAACAACCGTTATTTATTTACACGCATCAGTTGAACAACAAATATCGCGAACAGCAAAAGATAAACAGAGACCACTACTACAAGTGGCAGATCCTAAAAAAGTTTTACAAGAACTTATGACTATAAGGGATCCACTATATCGTCAAGTAGCTCATATTATTATAACAACTGATGAGCGTCATCCACGTTTTTTAATCCAACATATTTTAGAAACCTTAGGTTTGTAGTAAAGTTCTACACAATTACTTCTATTATTTATCTGGAATTTAATATGCATAGGTTACAAGTAGAGTTAGGTGATCGTAGCTATCCTATTTTTATTGGTGAAAACTTATTTCAAAAAACATTATTGGAACCTTATATTAAGGGTAGCCAAGTGGTAGTGGTTACTAATGAAACAGTAGCACCTCTATATCTAGGCAACTTATTATCTCGACTAGTAGATTATCAATATGAAACTGTAGTATTACCAGATGGCGAAAAATATAAAAATTGGCAGACGTTGCAACTAATTTTTGATGGTCTGCTTAAAGCTGAGTGTACCCGTAAAGTTACTTTAATTGCTTTGGGTGGTGGTGTTATTGGTGATATGACAGGTTTTGCAGCTGCTTGTTATCAACGCGGAGTTAATTTTATTCAAGTACCTACCACATTATTATCTCAAGTTGACTCTTCAGTAGGTGGAAAAACTGGTATTAATCATGATTTAGGCAAGAATATGATAGGAGCATTTTATCAGCCTAAGTCAGTTATTATTGATATAAATACCCTGCATACATTATCTGCAAGAGAACTGTCCGCAGGTTTGGCAGAAGTTATTAAATATGGTTTGATAGCAGATAAAGATTTTTTTGACTGGTTAGAATTAAATATTGAACAACTAAAAAATTTGGAAACCGAAAGCTTAATCAAAGCGATTGAATGGTCTTGTAAGATTAAAGCGCGCGTAGTCGCTATGGATGAGACAGAGTCAGGTATTCGAGCTACTCTAAATTTAGGTCATACTTTTGGTCATGCTATTGAGACTCATCAGGGATATGGTAATTGGTTGCATGGCGAGGCGGTTGCAGCAGGTACGGTAATGGCTTTAGAAATGTCGATGCAACTAGGTTGGTTATCAATACAAGATCGTGATAGAGGAATTAAATTATTAGCTAAAGCGGGTTTACCTGTTGTTCCACCTGCTAATATGAAAGTGAATGATTTTCTAAAATACATGCGAATAGATAAAAAAACCTTAGATGGACAAATACGTCTTGTTTTATTACAAAAAATAGGTGAGGCAGTAGTAACAAGTGAATTTGCTAGTGATATACTGAATGCTATACTATCTACGAATTATCAACAATTGCTTGACTCTATATTGACGGACTAAATCAATGAATACGTTACGGGCAGATGAACCTTTTTTAAGTTATTATCAGTTAGATCATGATCCTTTTGCTGCTAGGGTTCCTAACTTTAAATTTTTCCCTGCTCAGCGTAAAACTATTTTAGGGCAGTTGCATCATTTAGCACGCCATAGCCAGTTGATGTTATTGATAACAGGCCCAAAAGGTAGCGGCAAAACATTGCTCAGACAAGCATTGATAGCAAGTGTTAATAAAGATACTATAAAAATTATTAATGTGTCAGCAGCAGATTGTGAAAAAGTTTCAGATGTTTTAGCTTTGTTAGCAGAAGAGTTACAAGCAACAGATAATACAGTAGCAGCTGTTATAGAGCAAATAAGTAAGTTATCAGAGCAAAGTATCAGCCTATATTTTATGATAGATGATGCAGACCAATTATCAGAAAATGTCATCCAACTATTATTGAATTTAGCGAATGAACATTTAGTAAGCTTACATTTATTTTTATTCGCCAGACCAAATTTATTAGACCAATTAGAACATTCTTCATTGGTTAAAGAGGTTACCTTTAATTTACCATTAACGCCTTACACATTGGAAGAAACTAAAGAGTATCTTTTATTACGTTTAGAGGGTGCAGGCCAAGAGTTAAGTATATTTACTGATGAGCAATTATTGGAGATTTATACAAAATCAGGAGGCTGGCCTGGTGTTATTAATCAGGTGGCGAGAGATGTATTGATTGAAAATATGCAACATCATGATGGACCTGATTTATTCAATAATATTGATGAAGGCGAGGATGATGTTGCCTTTTATGCAGCAGATACAACAAGAGAAGTAAAAACAACAAAACCTAAGTTAATATTACCAAAAAAACATTTAGCAATAGTAGGAGTAATTGCAATTGCTCTAGTGGCTATTTTATTATTTTCAAAATCACCCTCTACCGAGCAAGAACCTACTATTGTCGCCAGCCATTATGCAGATTTACCTAGTGAAACGGGTTCTGGACAAGTAACACAAGATATTCCATTATCAACAGAGGTTGCGCCATCTAACGATCAATCGTCAAATAATGATACACCAGTTGTTGACAATGCCATGTTATCTCCTCCTACAGTAACTGAGCCTACAACCACTGTAGCCAGTCCAAGTCAAACTACTTCTAGTCCAGTTGTTAATAAGCCACAACAACAAACCAAACCACAGCAAACAGCAACGACTGTTGCGCAGGGTAATGAATGGTATCGTGGCAAAACAGCAACCAACTATACAATTCAAGTTAGTGTGGCTAGTAATGAAAAGGCAGCACAAGATTTTATTCGTAAACAATCAGGTAGTTACCAATATTTTAAACGCTTAAGAGCAGATAAAATTGATTATGTAATTACTCAAGGTGAATTTACGAGTCGTTCTGCTGCGCAAGAGGCAATTAAAAAGTTACCTGCAGCTATTCAAGAAAGTAAACCTTGGGTACGTACCTTTGCAAGTATTAAACAAGAATTAGCTAATTAATTATGAGTTATCATCTAGCTGAAGAATCACCTCTAGGCAAAGCGAATCAATATATTGATCAATATCAGCCAGATTTGCTATTTCCAATAGCACGTAGAGTTAAATGGCAAGAATTAGGTTTAACAGCTGATACTTTGCCTTATTGGGGTGTTGATATTTGGAATAGTTACGAACTATCATGGTTAACGCCTTCGGGTAAACCAAAAGTTATGATAGCTGAGTTTATTATACCTGCCAACTCACCTGCTATTATCGAGTCCAAATCCTTTAAGCTGTATTTGAACAGTTTTAATCAAACTGAATTTGTATCAGAGAATGCTGTAAAGCAGGTATTAATTAGAGATCTTTCAGCAGCAGCAGGAACCGCTGTTGCTGTTAATTTATATACACTAGAAGCGTTTACTAAATTTGGCCTTAGTAATCTACAAGGCAATTGTATAGATGATCTTGATATCAAGATCGGTCAATATAACCACCCTACAGCAACTTTATTAAAAACCCATGATAAAGAAGTAGAGGAAAGTCTATATACTCATTTATTAAAGTCGAATTGTCCTGTGACAGGGCAACCTGATTGGGCATCTTTATCAATAACTTATAAAGCTGCTAAACAATTAGATCATAGTAGTTTGTTACAGTATATTATTAGTTTTCGACAACATGCTGATTTTCACGAACAATGTATAGAGCGTATTTTCTTAGACTTGAATAATTTATTGAACCCAGAACAACTGATAGTAATAGGACGTTATGTAAGGCGTGGAGGCTTAGATATTAATCCTTGCCGTAGTCTGAAGCAGATTGACTATGTTAATAGTCGATTAGTAAGGCAGTAATAAAACTGCCTTATTATTAAATTGGAATAGTTAAATACCAATATTTTGTAATGTAATCATAATATTTCTTAAGGCTGCTGATAGAGTAGGGTATTCTGCTTCAAATTCTCCTACAGCTAATCCCAACTCTTCTACTAAATTAATATCAGGCTGTTGACCAAGTTTTTCAAGTTCAAGTTGATGGTTAATTTCTTCAGCTAAACGTTCTATTTCTTCTTTGTCAGCACTATTATTTGTTTTAGCATGGTTTAATTTATACTGTAAATCAATTAAATTTTCATGAACAGTTTTAGACATAAAATATTTACCTAAGGTATAGTGAGTAAAGGTTACAGTTAGTTTACATGATTATAATAATTTAAAGTAATAAAAAATCTTATCAAATTGCTGTGAAATAGTATTTAATAAAAATTAAACGGTGTTTTTACTTGACGCATGTGTTATTTTTCTATATCATTGCCCCACTTTGACGCGGGGTGGAGCAGCTTGGTAGCTCGTCGGGCTCATAACCCGAAGGTCGTTGGTTCAAATCCAGCCCCCGCAACCAGTTTTTAAGAAGCCCCAATTATGGGGTTTTTTGTTATTACAGTGTTGAAATTAATTATAAGAATGGGCTATACGCCCATTTTTTATTGGAGGCGAAAGTGTCTACTAGATTAGAACAATTACAGACGCTGCTAGCTCCAGTCATTGAGTCTTTAGGTTATCAGTGTTGGGGAGTTGAATTTATTTCACAAGGTAAGCACTCCTTGCTTAGAGTGTTTATTGATCATGCTAACGGAATTGGTGTGGAAGATTGTGAAAAAGTCAGTAAGCAGGTCAGTGCAATATTAGATGTAGAGGATCCTATTCCTTATGAGTATACCTTGGAGGTTTCTTCACCTGGAATGGATCGACCATTGTTTACCTTAGAGCAATATGCGCAATATATAGGTGAACAGCTAAAAGTTAAGTTACGCAGTGCTTTTGAAGGTAGACGTAATTTTAATGGAAGTTTACAAGGTATTGAGGACCAACAAATAGTATTACGTGTTGATAATCAAGAGTATCTATTACCAATAGAACTAATAGAAAAGGCTAATATTGAGCCAAATTTTGATTAGCAATAGTTAACAGTTATTAAGGATGGGATGAGGCAGAGAAATGAGTAAAGAAGTATTATTGGTTGTTGAGTCAGTATCAAATGAAAAAGGTGTGCCACCAAGTGTTATTTTTGAGGCATTAGAAATCGCATTAGCTACTGTGACTAAAAAGTCTTATGAGGATGATATTGAGGTGCGTGTGGAAATTGATCCACGTACTGGTAATTATGAGACTTATCGTCAATGGCATATTGTTGATGAAATAGATCAGGTTAATCCTGCTGCTGAATTAACAGTAGAAGAAGCAAAAGAAAAAGGTTTTGATACAGAAATTGATGATGTTATTGAAGAAAAAATTGATTCTGTAGAATTTGGCCGCATTGCTGCACAAACGGCAAAACAAGTTATAGTGCAAAAGGTAAGAGAAGCTGAACGTGCGCAGATGGTTGATGCTTATCGTGAACACTTAGGTTCAATAATCTCTGGCACTGTTAAAAAAGTAACCAGAGAAAGTATTATTTTAGATTTAGGGAATAATGCAGAAGCTATTTTACCTCGTGACCAAGTAATACCTCGTGAAATTTTCAGAGTTGGCATGAGAGTTCGTGCGTTATTAAAAGAGATTCGCACTGAGCATCGTGGACCACAGCTTATTTTATCCCGTACAGCACCTGAAATGATTGTAGAGTTATTCCGTATTGAAGTACCTGAAATTTCAGAAGGCTTAATCGAAGTAATGGGTGCTTCTCGTGATCCAGGTTCGCGCGCTAAATTAGCGGTACGTTCTAAAGATAAACGTATTGATCCACAAGGTGCGTGTATTGGTATGCGTGGTTCACGTGTACAGGCTGTATCTGGTGAGTTAGGGGGTGAGCGTGTTGATATCGTGTTATGGAATGAAAATCCAGCACAATATGTAATTAATGCAATGGCTCCTGCTGAGGTAGTAACCATTATTGTTGATGAAGATACTCATACAATGGATATTGCGGTTGCTGAAGAAAATCTAGCACAAGCAATTGGTCGTGGCGGTCAAAATGTACGTTTAGCAAGCCAACTAACCAGTTGGACTTTAAATGTAATGACTGAAGAAGAGATTCAGGACAAACAACAAGCAGAAACAGGGGATATTCTGCAAGCGTTTATTGACGAGTTAGATGTTGATGAAGAGCTAGCTCAATTATTAGTGGAGGAAGGATTCACTACCTTAGAAGAAGTTGCTTATGTACCCATGGAAGAGATGCTAAGTATCGATGGTTTTGATGAAGAAATTGTAAGTGAATTAAGAAATCGTGCTAAAGATCGCTTATTAACTAGAGCTATTGCTACTGAGGAAAAATTAGCCTCTGCAAAGCCAGCAGAAGATCTTTTAGCATTAGAAGGTATGGATGAGGAATTGGCTAGACAGCTAGCTATAAATGGCATTATTACTCGTGAAGACTTGGCTGAACAAAGTGTTGACGACTTAGTCGAAATTACAGGGATGAATGAAGAGCGTGCAGGAGAGTTAATCATGATTGCTCGTGCTCATTGGTTTGAGTAGCGCAGTGAATGGTTAATAGGCTTGAGGAGAGAGAAATGACACAGGTTACAGTAAAAGAATTGGCAGCAAGTGTTAAAGCTCCTGTAGATCGTTTGCTACAACAAATGAAAGAAGCAGGATTACCACATACAAGTGCTGATCAGAAAGTATCAGATAAAGAAAAGCAACAACTATTAACTTATTTAAGTGGTGATAAAGCAAAAACTGATGCACCTAAAAAAATAACGTTAAAACGTAAAACCACTGAGCAGATTAAAGCAGGTTCTAAAACGGTTAAGGTAGAACATCGTAAGAAGAAAACCTTTGTTAAACGTGATGTATCTGAACAACCTGTAGAGGAACCTGTAGTAGCTGAGAAGGCTGCACAAAAACAGCCAAAAGCAGCTGTTGCCAAGGAAACTAAACAGGTTGTAGAAAATTCGGTAGAACCAAAAGCTAAGGAAACTAAAGCTAAAGAAGCTTCTAAAAACTCAAAAGAAGAAGCTAAACAAGCTAAGCAGCCTGCTACAACCAAAGAAACTGTTTCGCCTAAGGCTAAAGAAGAAAAACCTGTGGTTCAGCCAGCAGAGAAAGTGAAAGAGCCTGTTGTTGAAGCAACTAAGAAAAAAGAAGTGCCAGAAAAGGTTAAAGTAGATCCAGTTAGAATACCTAGCTCTAACACTGTTACAGTTGAAGTGCGTCGTAAAACAGATACTAATGAGGCAGATAAAGCAGCACCTGTTCCTGTTGAAAATAAACCTCAACCTACAGCAACAGCGCAAGAAGCAGAATCTGCTAAGACTAAAAATAAGGTTAAAAAAGAGAAAGTAGTATTACGCGAAGAACCTCGTCGAGCTTCTAGAGGCCGTGATGAGGAAGAAGAACGTCGTGATCGTAAAGCAGCGGCTGCAAAACCTGCTAAAATAAGTGCACCACGTAATCTTCATGCCATTAGTGATGAGGATGAAGAAGGTGGATATGCTCGCCGTGGTGGTAGCCGTGGTAAAAATAAACAAAAGAAACGTGCTGCAGAGAATCAGCATGGTTTCCAAGCACCAACAGGACCTATAGTGCGCGAAGTATGTATTGGTGAAACTATCACTGTAGCAGAATTAGCTCAACAAATGGCTGTAAAAGGCGCAGAAGTTGTTAAACTCATGTTTAAGATGGGTTCGCCTGTCACCATTAATCAAGTGTTAGACCGTGATACTGCACAATTAGTTGGTGAGGAAATGGGGCATACTGTTAAGTTAATTAACAATAATGCTTTAGAAGATCAATTAGCAGAGTCATTAAAATTTGAAGGTGAAGCTATTCATCGTGCTCCTGTTGTGACGGTAATGGGACACGTTGACCATGGTAAAACCTCGTTACTTGACTATATCCGTCGTACTAAAGTGGCTACGGGTGAAGCAGGTGGCATTACGCAGCATATTGGTGCCTACCATGTAGAAACAGATCGTGGCATGATTACTTTCTTGGATACCCCAGGCCATGCTGCATTTACTGCAATGCGTGCTCGTGGTGCACAAGCAACTGATATTGTTATTCTTGTGGTTGCAGCTGATGATGGCGTGATGCCTCAAACTGAAGAAGCGATTCAGCATGCTAAAGCAGCAGGTGTGCCTATTGTTGTAGCGATTAACAAAATTGATAAACCAGAAGCTGATTTAGATCGTATTAAAAATGAATTAGCGGGTCGTGATGTTATCCCAGAAGATTGGGGTGGTGATACTCAATTTATTCCTGTATCAGCTAAGCAAGGTACTAATATTGATACTTTATTAGAATCAGTATTATTACAAGCTGAACTATTGGAATTAACAGCTGTACCAAGTGCGCCTGCACAGGGTATTGTTATTGAGTCACGTCTTGATAAGGGTCGTGGCCCTGTTGCTACTATTTTAGTACAAAATGGTACCTTACACCAAGGCGATATGATCCTCGTAGGTGTTAACTATGGTCGTGTACGTGCTATGTTAGACGAAAATGGTAAACCTATTAAAGAAGCAGGTCCTTCCATTCCCGTAGAAGTATTAGGACTGGATGGAACACCAGATGCAGGTGATGAAGTGAATGTAGTACCTGATGAGAAGAAAGCACGTGAAGTGGCTTTATTCCGTCAAGGTAAATTCCGTGAAGTTAAATTAGCTCGTCAGCATTCAGCGAAGTTAGAGAATATCTTTGACAATATGGGACAAGATGAGAAGAAGAGCCTTAATATTGTGTTGAAAGCGGATGTACGCGGTTCTTTAGAAGCATTACAGTCATCTTTAACTGATTTAGGCAATGATGAAGTACAAGTACGTGTAGTTGGTACTGGGGTAGGTGGTATTACAGAAAGTGATGCTAACTTAGCCTTAGCCTCTAATGCGGTAATTTTTGGCTTTAATGTTCGTGCTGATGCGGGCGCACGTAAAATTGTTGAGTCAGAAGGCTTAGACTTACGTTACTACAATGTTATTTATGACATTATTGAAGATGTTAAGAAAGCATTATCAGGTATGTTGGGCAGTGATGTTCGTGAAAATATTCTTGGTATTGCTGAGGTACGTGATGTATTCCGCTCGCCTAAATTTGGTGCAATTGCTGGTTGTATGGTTACTGAAGGTTTGGTACATCGTAATCGTCCAATCCGTGTATTACGTGATGACGTGGTTATTTTTGAAGGTGAGTTAGAGTCATTACGTCGCTTTAAAGATGATGTGGCTGAAGTACGTGCTGGTATGGAGTGTGGTATCGGCGTTAAGAGCTATAATGATGTTAAAGTGGGTGATAAAATTGAAGTATTTGAAAAAGTTCAAGTTGCTCGTTCACTTTAATAAATAGCATTACCAACTAAGTTCTCCATAGTGATTTCATTATGGGGAACTTATTTATTTAGATTGCTTGAATTATTTTTATAGTAAATAGTTCGTAAAGCTAGGATTAAGTTAAAAATTATGGCAAAAGAATATAGCCGAACTCAGCGTGTAGGTGATCAAATGCAGCGTGAATTAGCCTTGTTAATTCAACGTGAAATTAAAGATCCACGTTTAGGAATTGTTACTATTACGGCTGTTAATGTGGCACGTGATTTAGGGCATGCAAAAGTATATATCACCGTGATGGGTAAAAATGCAGAAGATGATATTGCATTAAGTTTAGAGATATTAAGTAATGCCAGTGGTTATTTACGTAGCTTGTTAGGTAAAGCAATGAAATTACGTACTATTCCTCAATTACATTTCGTTTATGACGAAAGTATTGTTCGAGGCAGTACTATGTCAGCATTAATAGATAAAGCACTTGCTGAGGATCGTAAACATCGTCAAGGAGATGATGAGGAGTGAGTCAAGTAAAGCGTAAGCGTAGATCTGTAGATGGTGTATTAATCTTAAATAAACCTTTAACGTTTAGTTCCAATGCGGCTTTGCAGAAGGTACGTTGGTTATTTAATGCCAATAAGGCAGGTCACACAGGTAGTTTAGATCCATTGGCAACAGGTGTGTTACCTATTTGTTTTGGTGAAGCCACTAAGTTTTCTCAATACTTATTGAATGCTGATAAGCGCTATGAAGTAGTTATGCAGCTTGGGATTACTACGGCGACAGGGGATGCTGAAGGGCAAATATTGGAACAAAAGCCAGTAAACTGTACAGAGCAAGATTTATTAGCTGTATTACCGCGTTTTAGAGGGGAAATTACCCAGATTCCCCCTATGTATTCTGCTATTAAAAAAGATGGGCAACCTCTTTATAAATTAGCTAGGGCAGGGGAGATAATTGATAGAGAGCCTCGTCAAATTACTATTGATGAGTTAGAGCTATTATCTTTTGAAGGTGATAAAGCTCGCTTAGTGGTTTCTTGCAGTAAAGGTACCTATATTCGCACGCTCGTAGAAGATATTGGTCAGGCATTAGGCTGTGGTGCACATGTAGCCGTACTTTGCCGTACTGAGGCAGGCCCTTTTCATCTAGAACAAGCTATTGATTTAACAACATTGATTGAATTGCAAGATAAATCAGGCAGTGAAGCCCTTGATCAATTTTTGTTACCAGTTGATGCAGGGCTATTGCACTGGCCTAGCTTAGAGTTAACAGAACATACTAGCTATTACTGGTTACATGGACAGCCAGTTCGTGTGCCAGAAGCCCCTTTAAATACTTATATACGCGTACGTGATCATCAAGGTCGCTTTATTGGTATTGGTGAAGTGGCTAATGATGGTCGTCTAGCGCCAAAACGTTTGATACAAAATAGCTAATAGCTGTTATAATAACGGGCTGAATTAAAGTTTTTTGCGAATAAGGTATTAGTGGATTAATACCTTTAGAGGATGGCTGTTAGCAGACACGGTTAATCCTCTTATCAATAACACAGGGTATTTCCCTGGTCTGCTTTCAAAAGGTAATAAAATATGGCACTTACAGTAGAAGAAAAAGCTCAAATCGTTAAGCAATATGCGCGTGGCGCGAGTGATACTGGCTCTCCAGAAGTTCAAATTGCTTTATTAACAGCAAATATTAACAAGTTGAGCGATCACTTTAAAGCTAATGCAAAGGATCATCACTCACGTCGTGGTCTTATTCGCATGGTTAACCAACGTCGTAAACTTCAAGAATACTTAAAATCTAAGGATACTGAACGTTACGCAGCGTTAATTGCTAGTTTGGGACTTCGCCGCTAAGGTGCAAGAAAGCTGGAAACCAGATTATGCTGCTTCCAGCTTTCTGTTTTAAGAGTAGATTTTTTATTTGATAAGTTAGGGTCCAACTCCCAGTTTATCAACAAATTTCATATTATGTAAGTTAAATAAAGAAGGAATATACCGTGCTAAATCCGGTTAAAAAACAATTTCAATTTGGTCAATCAACGGTAACTTTAGAAACAGGTCGTATTGCACGTCAGGCAAATGGTGCAGTGTTAGTTACTATTGATAATGATTTAAGTGTATTAGTAACTGTAGTTGCTGCTAAAAATGCAACAGAAGGGCAAGATTTCTTCCCATTATCTGTTCATTATCAAGAAAAAACTTATGCCGCTGGACGTATACCTGGCGGTTTTTTGAAGCGTGAAAGCCGCCCTTCAGAAAAAGAAACATTAACTTCTCGTTTAATTGATCGTCCTATTCGTCCATTATTTCCAGAAGGTTTTGTTAACGAAGTACAAGTAATTTGTACAGTGCTTTCTACTAATAAAAAGTCTGATCCAGATATCGCTGCTATGATAGGTACTTCAGCTGCTTTAGCCATTTCAGGAATTCCTTTTGAAGGCCCTATAGGTGCAGCACGTGTAGGTTTTCATATTGATTCTGGTTATTTATTAAATCCTACTTATGAACAATTACAAGCTTCACATTTAGACATGGTAGTTGCTGGTACAGAAACTGCTGTATTAATGGTTGAATCTGAAGCTAAGGAATTAACAGAAGATCAAATGCTTGGTGGCGTGTTATTTGCTCATCAAGAATTGCAAGCAGTAATTAAGGCGATTAAGGAGTTTGCAGCTGCGGTGAATAAGCCAGTAATTGAATGGCAAGCACCTGTAGAAAATACTGCTTTAATTAATGCGCTGAAAGCAGAGTTAGGTGAAGCTATTTCTAAAGCTTATACCATTACTGCAAAACAAGAACGTTATGCTGCACTAGATACTTTACGTGAGCAAGCGGTTGCTAAATTTGCTGGTAGTGAAGAAGGCCAGCCTTCTGAGCAAGAAGTTAAAAATATTTTTGGTCTATTAGAATACCGAATTGTTCGTGAGAATATTGTTGATGGTCAGCCACGTATCGATGGCCGTGATACACGTACAGTACGTCCATTAAATATCCAAACAGGCGTGTTAAGTAAAACTCATGGTTCTGCTTTATTTACCCGTGGTGAAACACAAGCTTTGGTGGTAACAACATTAGGTACTGCGCGCGATTCACAACTACTAGATTCTTTAGAAGGTGAGCAACGTGATGCATTTATGTTGCATTATAACTTCCCTCCTTACTCTGTAGGCGAGTGTGGTCGTATGGGTGGTGTAGGGCGTCGTGAAATCGGTCATGGCCGTTTAGCACGTCGTGGTGTACAAGCAGTATTACCTAATGAAGCTGATTTCCCTTATACAATACGTGTAGTTTCTGAGATTACTGAGTCTAATGGTTCTAGTTCTATGGCTTCGGTTTGTGGTGCCTCTTTATCATTAATGGATGCTGGTGTTCCATTACGCGCCCCTGTTGCTGGTATTGCTATGGGCTTAGTAAAAGAAGGTGATAAATTTGCAGTATTAACTGATATTTTAGGTGATGAAGACCATTTAGGTGATATGGACTTTAAAGTAGCGGGTACTGCTCAAGGTGTTACAGCGCTACAAATGGATATCAAGATTAATGGTATCACTGAAGAAATTATGGAAATTGCCTTAAACCAAGCGTTAGAAGCTCGTTTACATATTCTTAAGCAAATGAATGAAGTAATTAGTGAGTCCCGTGAGTTGTCTTCTAATGCGCCTACTATGCTTACCTTCAAGATTGATCCTGATAAGATTCGTGATGTGATTGGTAAAGGTGGTGCAGTTATACGTGGTATTTGTGAAGAAACAAAGGCTTCTATTGATATTGATGATAACGGTGTAATCAAAATCTTTGGTGAAACAAAAGAAGCAGCTGAAATGGCTCAACAACGTGTATTAGGTATTACTGCAGAGGCTGAGGTAGGTAAGATCTATGATGGTAAAGTAGAACGTATTGTTGATTTTGGTGCTTTTGTCAATATTTTACCTGGTAAAGATGGTCTAGTACATATTTCACAAATTAGTGACCAACGTATTGAGAAAGTGACAGATGTATTAAAAGAAGGCCAAATAGTTAAAGTTATGGTTATTGATGTCGACAATCGTGGACGTATCAAGTTATCTATTAAGGATGCAATTGCTGCTGAAAATTCAGCTCCTACTGTATCTGATATTCCAGTACAAGAATAATTGCTTATAAGTTATTAAAAAACCCTGCTTTAGCAGGGTTTTTTAATGCACTAATGTAACTTTTTAGACATTATTTCTGCTAATTCTTCTTCTGAAATAAACTCATCACTGATTAATTCTTGCCCTGCAATGCTATGTTCTTCTGCTGCCCATGCACCTAAATCTATGAGCTTACAACGTTTAGAACAAAAAGGACGATAGGGATTATTGCTACTATAAGTAAGTGATTTCTGGCATGTTGGACAGTTAACAATGGGATGTTTTTTCATAAACTTAATTCTTACAGAGTGTTAGATAAAATTGATGTAATTGCTCTACTTGTTGTTCTAAATGAGATATATCTTGATCATTAACTATTATATCATCAGCATAATGAAGACGTTCATTTCTACTAAGTTGAGTTTGCATAATAGCTTTAATTTGTTGTTCGGAGTTATTATCTCGCTGCATGCTACGACTAATTTGTATTGATTCACTGGTATCAATAACCAAAACTCGATTAACGAGTTCATATTGTTTCGATTCTATAAGGAGAGGTGAAACTAAAATATTATAAGGTGAGCTAGAGTTTTCTAAAAATTGGCAAATCTCTTGGCGAATAATAGGGTGTAATAGATTTTCAAGCCATTTACGCTGTTGTGGATTTTGAAAAATTTGTTGGCGCAATAGTGCACGATTTAAATTACCATCCGCTAATAAAATCTCTGAACCAAAATGTTGTTCTATTTTTGTTAGGGCAGGTTTTCCTTTGCTCACTACCCAACGGGCAGCTTGATCAGCGTCGATAGCCTCAATTCCTTTATCAACAAATAATTGAGTTACAGCAGTTTTACCACTGCCTATACCACCTGTAATACCCAGTGTCCAACTTTTCACTGTTGTTGATCTCTTGTTAATAAATAATAAAAGATATAGTAAAGGACACTAATATAAATTAATATCCCTAATAAATAAGAGAGAAGGTTAATTAAGACCTGAAAATTTTAAATAGGCAGCCACAATATCCTGCCCCCAAATTAAGGCAATCCAACCTGCTATAGCTAAATAGGGGCCATAGGGCATCTTATTCTTACCTGCGAATAATAATACACCAATGATACCTATTACTGCACCAGCTGCAGCGGATAGTAGTATAACTACAGGTAAAATTTGATAGCCACCCCAAGCACCAAAGAGCGCAAGTAGTTTAAAGTCACCATGACCCATGCCATCATAGCCACGTAGTAGCTTAAAGAGGGCATTTACAGACCATAGGGACATATAGCCAATGACAGCACCTAAAATAGCACTGTTTATACTGATATCAGGAAATACACCATAGGTGTTAGCAAGAATACCTATCCATAATAAGGGTAATACTAACGAATCAGGTAATAGTTGATGATCGATATCGATCATGCTCATTGCTATTAGCCCCCATGTTAAAAAGATTAGTAATAAGGCTTCCACAGAGAAACCAAAATACCAAGCAATCCAACCAGACAGAATACCTGAACATAATTCAATAAGCGGATAGCGTTTGCTAATAGATGCTTTACAACCTCTACAACGACCTCTTAATATTAGGTAACTGATGATAGGTATATTTTCTATAGCAGTTATTTTATGACCACAATAAGGGCAAGTGGAGCAGGGCAAAAAAAGATTAAACTTGGTGTGTGGCTCAGTAGGTTGAGGTAGCTGAAGAATTTCACGGGCTTCCTGTTGCCAAGCATTGATCATCATCTTAGGCAGACGATAAATAACCACATTAAGAAAACTCCCTACTAATAAACCTATTAGTAGGGAGGCAAAAATAAATAATAAAGGAAATTCGGTAAAAACAGTCATTAATATTATACAACTTGACCCATTTGGAAAATTGGTAAGTACATAGCAATAATTAATGTACCAATAATAACCCCTAACACAGCCATAATCATTGGTTCCATCAGTGCAGATAAACTATCAACAATATTATCTACAGCTTCCTCATAAAAATTGGCTGCTTTACCAAGCATACTATCTAATGAACCTGACTCTTCACCAATGGCAGTTAACTGTATAGCTAATGGAGGGAATACATTACTACCACGCATAGCAAAATTAAGTTGTCTACCAGTAGAAACTTCTTGTTTAATTTTAAGTACTGCTTTTTTATAGACAATATTACCTGTAGCGCCTGCTACTGAATCTAAGGCTTCTACAAGAGGTACACCAGCAGCAAAAGTAGTAGATAATGTACGAGTGAAACGGGCAACAGCAGAATTATAGATAATAGATCCCACTATAGGGATACGTAATAGACCTCTATCAATAAGGTCACGGAAAGCAGGAGAGCGTTTATAGCCTTCTTTGATTACGAAACCAATAACGAATATTGCGATAAGTACTTTCCAACCATCAGACTGTAAGTATTCTGATAAGTCAACAACTTGTTGAGTTAACCAAGGTAAATCAGCTCCAAAACTTTGGAAAATAGCAGCAAACTGAGGCACTACTTTGACTAACAGGATGGCAGATACAACAACAGCTACAATTAGAATAGCTGCTGGATATATCATAGCTTTTTTAACTTTTTTCTTTAATGATTCACTTTTTTCTTTATAGCTAGCAACTCGATCTAATAAGGTTTCTAATGTACCAGATTTTTCACCTGCTTCAATAAGACTACAAAAAAGCTCATCAAAATATAAAGGACGTTTTCTTAAAGATGAAGTAAAACTATTACCTGATGCTACCTCTTGTTTAATATTATCTAGTAGGTCACGTATTTTAGGTTTTTCAGCGCCCTCAGCAATAATCTCAAGTGCTTGTATCATAGGAACACCAGCTTTCATCATGGTGGCCATTTGGCGAGTAAAAATAGCAATATCAATAGGCTTGATTTTACCGCCTATATTAAGCTCTAATTTTCGATTAATCTGTTTAGCAGTAATACCCTGTTTACGGAGAATGGCTTTGATAACGGTAGGGTCTGTTGCATTTAATTCCCCTTTAAGTTTGTTACCAGATTTATCTACACCTTTCCATAAATAAGTACGTGTTTTTGCTACTTGCGCCATGAGCACCTCTTTTTACAAGTATTTTGACTTTTTAAAAGTCAAATCCTTTATAATCAATCCATTATTACAACTATAAATTACTGTATTAATTCTACCATAACTTACAAGCTATAGAAGTTGAATATTTATTCGATAGTCAAAATATGATGAATATCAAAAATTTAATTGTTACCTATCAGATTATTAATCCGATGTAACACGATTTACCTCTTCTAAACTAGTTAAACCATCCATTACTTTTTTGAGGCCAGAAGCTCTTAAATCAGGAAAACCTTCTTTTCTTGCCTCATCAGCAATTTCAATAGCATTACCTTCAGACATAATAATACGTTGTAACGCAGGGGTTATTTTTACTACTTCATAAATACCCACACGACCTTTGTAACCATTGTTACAACGATCACAACCTAAAGGGCCATAAACAGTGAAGTTGCCGATTTTATCTTGAGGAAATCCTGCTTTTATTAAAGCTTCATGAGGAATTTCCATTTCCTGTTTACAATGTGGGCATAAACGCCTAGCCAATCGTTGCGCAATAATTAAGTTAACAGAGGTTGCAATATTAAATGAAGCGACACCCATATTCATCAAACGAGTTAATGTTTCAGGAGCACTATTGGTATGCAGTGTAGACATTACCATATGACCTGTTTGTGCTGCTTTAATCGCAATTTCAGCAGTTTCAAGGTCACGGATCTCACCCACCATGATAACATCAGGATCCTGACGTAAGAATGCCCGTAATGCTGCGGCGAAATCCATTCCCTGTTTGGGATTAACGTTTACTTGATTTATCCCTTCTAAGTTAATTTCAACAGGATCTTCTGCTGTGGAGATATTAATATCGGGAGTATTAAGGATATTTAAGCCCGTATAGAGAGATACAGTTTTACCAGAACCTGTTGGTCCTGTAACTAAAATCATACCTTGAGGGTGACTTAAGGCTTCTAAATAGAGTGCTTTTTGGTCAGGTTCATAACCAAGTGAATCAATACCCATTTGGGCGCTAGAGGAATCTAGTATACGTAATACTATTTTTTCACCCCAGAGTGTAGGGCAAGTATTAACCCGGAAGTCAATAGATTTTCTTTCTGATACTTTTAATTTAATCCGTCCATCTTGAGGCTTTCTACGTTCAGAAATATCCATATCAGACATTACTTTTAAACGTGCTGCAATACGAGGTGCTAATTCAATAGGAGGGCGAGATTTTATTTGTAGGATACCGTCACTGCGGAAACGTACTCTATAACTTTTTTCATAAGGTTCAAAATGTAAGTCAGATGCACCGCTACGTATAGCATTCAATAGCATTTGATTAACAAAATTAACCACAGCTTCGTCTTCTTTTTCATCATCCCCTACGCCAGGTTTTTGCAAAGGCCCAGCAGAGACTTGTTCTGCTTCAGTATCAAAGAAACGATCAAGTAAAGAGTTTAATTTATCTTCTTCAACAAGAATCGCATCAACAGGTAAACCAGTATTAAATTGGATATCTCTCAAGCCTTGCTGATTAGATGGGTCAGAAATACCTAAGAAGAGACTGTTGCCACGTTTCCATAAGGGGATTGCGCGATGTTGCCGAGCCAGTTTTTCAGTAACTACAGATTTTAATGCATCATCTATTTGTAGACTGCCTAAATCAAAAAGAGGCAATCCAAGTTGTTCTGAGATAAGTATAGCAATGCTTTTCGCGCTAGCCATTTTATTCTGTACTAAATAAGTAACAAGCGGTAATTGTTCTACCTTAGATTGTTGCATGGCTTGGCGCACATCATTTTCTGATAAGATATCATTATCTACAAACAGCCTTGGAAGTCCAGTTAAAGGAGGATTTTGTGCGCTCATAATAGTTAATATGATCCTTAGAACAATATAGAGACTATAGATTATAAAATTAATAAATATGTATAGTAATACTATATTTGATTATTTATTAGGGAAGTATACTAATTGTATCGTTACTAATAAAGCATTTTGATAGATTTTATGTTGTAGATCATATCTTTTAGATCAATTTTGATCTGCAAATTTAACTTTGATTTCTAATATAGCAGGCATATTATCTATAAATAATGATAATAGATCAGGATCAAAATGCTTTTCCTTCTGTTCTAACATATATTCTATTGCCTGTTCTACAGACCAAGCTGCCTTATAAGGTCTGTTATTAGTAAGCGCATCAAATACATCAGCAATTGCAACAATTCTCGCTTCTATAGGAATTTGTTGTTGTTTTAAACCATGAGGATATCCTGAACCATCCCATTTCTCATGATGATATTGAGCAACCGTTCTAGCTATCCTAAAAAGTTCAGCAGGATCATCACCAATAATTTCTACCCCAATAGCTACATGAGTACGCATAATATCCCATTCTTCTGGCGTTAAAGCAGCTTGTTTCATCAAGATAGAATCAGGAATACCTATTTTTCCTATATCATGCATAGGCACAGCATTCATTAATAAGTCCGCTTGCTCTTCTGAAAAACCTGCTGCTTTTGCTAACACTTTTGCATAACGACTCATTCGAGATACATGCTGTCCTGTATCATCATCTTTATATTCAGCCGCTCGACCAAGACATTCCACTATTTGTAATTGTGTTCTACGTAATTCAGCAATATCTACTAAGGTAAGATGTGTTTTAATTCTAGCTTTTACAGTAATAGGTTTTATAGGTTTGCTAATATAATCTACACCACCTACCTCAAAACCTTTGGATTCATCGATTGCATCATTAAGAGAGGTAACAAAAATAACAGGAATATGCTTAGTTTTTTGATTGTTTTTTAACTGACGACAGGTTTCAAAACCATCCAATAAAGGCATAAGGACATCTAATAAAATTAGATCAGGTTGGTTTTGCTCAGCAAGCTCTAAGGATGTTTTACCATCTTTCGCAAAGAATAGTTCATAATCATCTTTTAATGTTTGTCGTAATAGTTGTAGGTTAGATGGTTCATCATCAACTAATAAAATTTTAGCAGGCATAAGATTACTTAATTAAGTTTTTTAATAAAAAACTAGCATTTGTAAGTTCAAATTTATCAAGTAACTCCTTAAGTTGGGATAAAACTTGATATTGGTGATGTGCAGTCAATATATCAAATACGCTTTGTATTTGGCTATCATCCATTTTGCCTAGTGTTAAGTTTGTACTTATTTCTGATATTAATGTTTTATCATCTATAGATGTGATATTCACAGGTGATTTTGTAGGTTGTTCAGTCGTTGGTAACAAAGGAATAACTTCTCTTAAAGTTTCTTCTGTAATTTCTAAAAAGCTTTTTAATAAAGTATTGAGCTGATGTATATCCAATGGATTTTTATGTTGTTCAATTTTTAATATACATTTATAAAGTTTTGACAAACAAAGGTTTCCTGAAGCACCTTTAGCTTTATGCATAATATTGAAAAATAAATCAGTGTTTTGTGTAGTCAGTTCAAAAGTGCTTAATTCTTGTTGGATAGCTATTAAAAAATTATAAATTATTTTAATTAAGTGATCTTTATCGTTCCAAAGGCTTATGGCTCTAGTCCAATCAATTAGTAATAAAGAAGTTTCTATTGAAATATGATGATCATTAGTAAAATATTCATTTAAGGAACCATTAAAATATACAGTAGCAATAGCGTTTTTTATATCATGTGCATCAAATGGTTTTTTTACAAAACCATTCATTCCTACTGCACGAGCATTTTGTCGCTCACGTGCTAATACATTGGCTGTGAATGCTAGAATAGGAGTTGGTTTTAAATTCTGCGTGTGTTCATATTCACGTATTATTCTAGTTGTTTCAATACCATCCAGATCAGGCATTTGTATATCCATAAATACTAAGTCAAAATGGTTTGTTTTAAAGGCCTCTATGGCATCAAAACCATTAGTTTTAGATATTACCGTATGGCCTTCTTTTTTTAGAATTATTTCTAGAAGCTCTAGATTATAAGAAATATCGTCAACAGCCAATATAGTTAATGAAGGCAATTCTTGTTGAATTTCTTTATCCTTTGGAGCTGTATAAATTCCTTCTTGTAAGGGTAGGATTATATGAAAAGTTGTTCCAACATTAAGTTTGCTTTCTACAGTAATTTCACCTTGCATAAGTTCTGTTAACTGTTTGGCAATAGTCGTTCCTAAGCCAGTACCACCAAAGTGGCGAGACATTGATGCATCTTCTTGAGTGAAAGGCATAAATATTTTTTCTAAATTACTTGGACTAATACCAATACCTGTGTCCTTAATCGCTATATGAACTTTATTTTGATCCATAAAAGCATTAATACTGACTTCTCCTTGTTTGGTAAATTTAATTGCATTAGCGACAATATTAGTAATGATTTGACGTATTCTTAAAGGATCACCTTTGAAAAAGGTTTTCAAAGTGGGAGAGTAATTTAAGGTAAGTTTTAGATTTTTTGTTTGAGCAGATAGTCGAAAAAGGGTTACACAATCTTCTAATAGGGCTTTTAAAGAAAAGTCAATATTTTCTAGCTCCATTGCTGAACGATCTAGCTTCATTACATCGAGTACATTATTGATTAAGGAAAATAGAGAATTCGCAGCGCTCGTTACCGACTCCATATAATGTTTTTGAATAGAATTTAGAGGCGTTTCAGCTAATAAATGAGTAAAACCAAATACTGCATTCAGAGGTGTTCTTATTTCATGACTTATATTAGCTAAAAACTCCAAAGTATTTGCTGCGTTTTTTTCAGCCATATCTCTAGAATTACGTATTTGATCTTCAATTAAATGACGATCAGTAATATCAAAAATAACTCCATCTATCCATTGTTGATCTCCATTAGATACGTATACGCAACTTTCCCAAACCCAAATGTCCCGACCATCGAGGTGTGTTATTTGATATTCTATAGTATAGGGTTTTTTAGTCTCTATGACTTTTAATAAAGTTTCATCTAGTAGAGGCATAAACTCAGGTTTAATAACTTCAAGATAAGATCTTTTACCAGATGTTATATCTTCCATCTTTAAACCTGTGAGTTTTGTAATACCCTCACTAATAAATACTGCTTTTCTTTCTAAATTGGCAGTGATTCGAAATGCAATACCAGGGATATTAGTAACCAGCGAGCGAAATTGCTGTTCACTTTCACGTAAAGCATTTTCCATGATTTTACGTTGGGTCATGTCTATAACAATGCTCACGTAAATTGAGTGATCAGATAGTTTTGCTTCGCCTAATGTCAATCGAATAGGAAAGCTTGTTCCATCTTTTTTTACAGCGATTAGTTCTCGTCCAGAACCAATTATTTTAGCGGTTTTTGTTTTCTGATAATGTTGTAAATATTGATCATGGTTTTGTTGATCATGATTATTCATTAGAATATTAACATTGCGACCTATAACTTCCTCTGCGCTCCAGCCAAAAATACGCTCTGCAGATTTGTTAAAGCTCTGTATTAATCCATTTTCATTAATTGTAATAATTCCATCAACAGCTGTATTTACAATAGCTTCTAATCTTGATTGGTCTTCTCGGGCTCTTTTAAGAATATTACGATAATAAAGAAGCACTGTGATAAAGAGAATAATAGAAACAATAGAAAATAAAGTATAAAAGATAGAGTGATACACTAATGGTTTTCCTCAATACAGATGTAAAAAGGCTTCTATTAAGAAGCCTTTTCAGTTTTACTTGGTTTCCTTGAGTTTTTCAATTATCTTTTCGTGCCATATCTGAGGGCCAGTGTTATGAACAGATACCCCAGAACTATCTACTGCAACAGTAACTGGCATATCTTCTACATCAAACTCATAGATCGCTTCCATTCCTAATTCAGGGAAAGCAAGTACATTAGCTTTTTTAATAGCTTGTGCTACTAAATAAGCTGCACCGCCTACGGCCATTAAATATACAGCTTTGTTATCTTTAATTGCATCAATAGCAGCTGGACCACGCTCTGATTTACCAATCATACCTAATAAACCAGTTTGCTCAAGAATTTGACGAGTAAACTTATCCATCCGTGTTGCTGTGGTAGGGCCAGCAGGACCAACTACTTCATCACGTACAGGATCAACAGGGCCAACGTAGTAGATAAAACGACCTTTTAAATCAACAGGTAATTGCTCACCATTATTTAACATATCCACCATACGTTTATGGGCAGCATCACGGCCAGTTAACATCTTACCACTTAATAAAATAGTTTCGCCTGATTTCCACTGTAAAACATCTTCAGGTTTTAATGTATCTAAATTGACGCGTCTTGCTGCGCCTGAGTCTCCCCAAGCTACTTCTGGATAGGCAGATAGAGATGGCGCTTTTAATTCAGCTGCACCAGTACCATCTAATACAAAGTGAGCGTGTCGTGTAGCGGCGCAGTTAGGTATCATGCATACAGGTAAAGAAGCCGCATGGGTAGGGTAGTCCATGATTTTTACATCAAGTACTGTTGTCAAACCGCCTAAACCTTGAGCACCAATACCTAGCTCATTGACTTTTTCGAATAACTCTAATCGTAATTGTTCAACACGATTTTGAGCGCCTCGCGCTTTTAATTCATGGATATCAATATGATCCATTAATACTTGTTTAGCCATTACTGCTGCTTTCTCAGCTGTACCACCAATACCAATGCCTAACATGCCAGGCGGACACCAGCCAGCCCCCATAGTAGGTACAGTTTTTAACACCCAGTCTACAATAGAGTCTGAAGGGTTTAACATGGCCATTTTACTTTTATTTTCTGAACCACCGCCTTTCGCGGCTACATCCACTTCAACCTTATCACCAGCCACTATGGAGTAATGAATAACTGCTGGGGTATTATCTTTGGTGTTTTTACGAGCACCTGCTGGGTCAGCTAGAATAGAGGCACGCAAAACATTATCTGGGCAAGTATAAGCACGACGTACGCCTTCATTGATCATCTCATCAACGCTCATGGTAGCACCATCCCATTGCACATCCATACCAACTTTAACAAATACAGTGACAATACCTGTATCTTGACAGATTGGTCGGTGGCCAGTAGCACACATTCTTGAGTTTACTAAGATTTGAGCAATAGCATCTTTAGCCGCGGGAGATTCTTCACGGTCATAAGCTTCTTTCATTGCTTCAATAAAATCAAGCGGATGATAATAAGAAATATATTGTAGCGCATCGGCTACACTTTGAATAAGATCATCTTGTTTAATCACAGTCATGGTTGTTTCTCTATTATTATGAGGTGGAAACTATAAAAAACGTAAAGAAAATTATACCTTATCTTTAGTCTTAAGAGGGGAAGAAATCTAATAACTAGTCTATTAAATAAATTAATTAGCTAATAAAGTTATTGAGAGCGGTGTAAGTAGCAATTAATAACAAATAAAACTCTGGTTGGAACAAAAGGAATAGCTATATGAACATCATTAAAATTATATCTCCTAAAACTTACAGGAGAGAAAAATGGCAGGATATAAAGCAAGTATCGATTTTGAAAAACTTATTTTTGTTGGTTATAGTTCTAATGGTTATGATTTAGATGGTATAAAATATCGTATCTCACAAGTAGTGGATAATGCAGGTCGTGCAAACAAAGATCATAAACAAATGGGTAAACCACTCTATGAGGTAGCATTTGAGCTGTTAAACTTACAAGTATTGGGGGGTAATGAATTTAGGGATTTATTGAACAGCTTGCCAGATCTTACCCAAAGTGATGGAGACCATGTTTATGAAGGTATCAGCTATACCATAAAAATTGATATATATAAGTTTAGAGATTTTAACCAATCATATCGTGAAATTGCTGATATTGTTTTACGCAAAGGTGGTAAGATTGAGGTTTATGCCTATAAACGTACTACAAGTAGCGAAGCTGGTGATTTCTTAGATGTAGATTTTCCAGTTGATTATTCATCAATGTCATAAATTATTTAGTATTAAGGTTTAGGGAATATTTTTCCTAAACCTTAATAGATAAGCCATCTGATAATGATTGACGATAAGCGCGCCAAGCAGGAATAAGTCCCATTAGTATGGCGGCTAGTAAAATACAAGCCAATAATCCCCATTCATAGGCACTAGGTAAATTAAAACTAATATACAAACCATAGTTTGTCTGTATCCAATGTTGACTGGCTAAAATACCAACATATAACAGAGCTAACCCCAGAACTATACCAATAAAAGCCAGAATAAAAGATTCCGTTATAAGCAAACTAGCAATATGCCAAGGTTTAGCGCCTACTGATCGTAAAATAGCCATTTCTCGACGACGTTCATTAAGGCTAGTTAAAATAGCGGTTAACATACCAATTAATCCCGTTAGTACTACAAAAAGCGATACAATTAATAACGCCTGTTCAGCCGTGCTCATTAAACCCCATAACTCTTGTAAAGCAACACCAGGTAAAATAGCTATTAATGGTTCAGCTTTATAGTTACTAATTTGCCGTTGTAAAGCGAAAGTGGCTACCTTATTTTTTACCCCTAGCAAAAAAGCGGTAATTTGTTTAGGCTGTAAATCTAATTCTTGAACTTGCTCAGCTGAAACTTTTTGATTGCTAAGAGCTGGCATACCATTATGCCAATTAATATGAATCGCTTCTATGCCTTGTAGACTTATATGTACTGTTCTATCAACTGGCGTTCCTGTTTGTTTAAGAATACCTACTATTCTAAAGGGCTTATCATTATGTTTTACTAAACTAATCGTACTCACCCCATGAGCCAATACAATATTCTCATCCAGCTTGTAATTTAATGTTTTAGCTACTTCAGCGCCTAATACCACATCAAATATACCTTCAAAAGCTCTGCCTTCAACAAATTGAAGTGATTGTTTATTACCAAATTGATAGTGTTTAAAGTAGTTTAAGTCAGTGCCTAACACACGATATCCTCGGTGAGAGTCACCCAGTGAAAGGGGAATTGTCCATGCTACACGAGGATCATGGCTAATAGCTTGATAGCTAGACCAATGAATATTATTAGTTGCATTACCAATTCTAAATACAGAATATAGCAACAAGTTTACTGAACCTGAGCGAGCCCCCACAATTAAATCGGTACCTGCTATAGTACTAGCAAAACTCATTTTAGCCTCTGTTCTTATACGTTCTACCGCTAATAATAAACAAACAGATAAAGCAATTGCCATAATAGTAAGAAGTGCTGTAAACAATCGATTACGCAAGCTAGCAAAAGCAAGGCGGAATAAATACATATTAAACAGTATCCTTACTTTGACTGGTTTGGTTAATATCATAGAGAGAAAGACAACGGTCAAATAAGGGTGTTAACGTTTGATCGTGACTTACAAATAACAAACTACTACCTGTTTTATTACATTCACTAAACAACAGCTTAATAAAGCTTTCTCTAGTCTCAGTGTCTAGGGCAGAGGTGGGTTCATCAGCAATAATTAATTCAGGTGATCCAATTAAAGCCCTTGCAGCGGCTACCCTTTGTTGTTGTCCTATTGATAACTGATCGGCACGTTGTAAGAAAAGTGTTTTATCCAAACCTAAATCAGTTAATAAAGACTTAGCCGCTTGTTGAATACTACCAAATCTTTCATTGGCATATTGAGTTCTACGTTTAGAAAAATAACAGGGGAGTAGTACATTCTCTTCAACAGATAAAAAAGGTAATAGATTAAACTGCTGAAAAATATAACCAATATGCTCAACACGGAATTGATCTCTAGCTCCAGAAGAAAGCAGGGATAAGTCTTGACCTAATAATTGAATGACTCCTTTATTCGGTTTCAAAACACCACTTAATAAACCTAATAAAGTAGTTTTGCCACTGCCAGAAGGTCCTTTTAAAAACATTTTTTCATTATAACCTAATGTAAAATCAGCAATATCTAATAAATTAGCCTGTTTTGGCCAAGCAAATTGTAAATTTTTAAGTTCAATTACATTAGCCATTATTTAAGTTTAAACACAGGTTTTGCAGGGGTTAATTCAATTCCTTTTTGTCCATTATCACCAATATATTGAATGGTTATCTTATTTGTATTGGGAAAATGTTTAAAGAAATAACTTAAATCTAATTGGTTTAGTGCTGAAATATTATTGCAAGTAAAACTATAATTTGCATCTATATCTAAATGTGCATGCTGTTGGTCAATATTATTGGTGGTTTGAATATTAAAAATAGGGCTAGTAATTTCTTTATCCATAAGGCTACATTTTGCAGCAGCAGGAATAGCAAAAAGTGTCGATGGGTTATTAAGTAGTAGCTGTACTTGGGAAGCTAATATTTTCTCATGTTCTGTTGTAGGAATATGTTCAAATCCTACTAAATTAATAGCAGCAGTATCTAATCCTATTTCTAATCTATTATCACTAATAGCTATATTTAACTGTACTCGACCATGTTCATGGGCAGTTAAAATACCTTCATATTTTTCATCAGAAGATTTAGTAGCCATAGCAGTTGATATTACTAAGGAATAGCAAACACAACCTAATAATAAAATATAGCGCATATTATTGCCTAGAATAGATAAGAATTGTTATGTTATATTATAACTATATATACACATAAATATAAAATAATATTATAAGAAAAAGCTATTAATAAATAATTTATTATTCCAAATAAAAGGAACAATATACAAATTTCTTATTGATCTTAAATAAATTAAATAATAAAGTTCGCATCCTGAACGCTCATGCTGGCAACGATCCATCCGGCTCAAGTACTGACGACGAGAGATAGCAGTTTTAATACTATATATTTCGGCGACATGCCTTGGGAAGTAGGCGATCCAAAGTGGGGATACTGATTAGGCGTTCATTCAGTAAAAAATGCTTAATAATAAATTTGGAGTAACCCACAATGACCATGACTACTATTAAAGTAGAAGACTACTATGCGCCAGAGACTTTTAAACGCATTAAAGAATGTGCTGAACAACATGACACCCCGTTTGTTGTGATTGATACCAAGACTATTGCAACTGCTTATGATCAGCTAGTGAATAACTTTCCTTTTGCTAAAATCTACTATGCAGTAAAAGCTAACCCAGCCGTAGAAATTACTCGTTTACTCAATGATAAAGGCTCACATTTTGATATTGCCTCTATCTATGAACTAGATAAAGTACTAGCACAAGGTGTATCACCTGAAAAAGTAAGCTATGGCAATACCATTAAAAAGAGCAAAGATATTCGTTATTTCTATGAAAAAGGGGTGCGTTTATTTGCTACCGATTCAGAATCAGATCTACGTAATATTGCCAAAGCAGCACCAGGTTCAAAAATTTATGTACGTATTCTTACGGAAGGTTCTAGCTCTGCCGACTGGCCACTTTCCCGTAAATTTGGTTGCCAAAGTGATATGGCAATGGACTTACTAATTTTAGCTAAACAACTAGGATTAATACCTTATGGCATATCTTTCCACGTTGGTTCGCAACAACGTGAAATTGACGTATGGGATGGCGCTATTGCTAAAGTAAAAGTAATCTTTGAGCGCCTTAAGCAAGAAGATGGCATTGAATTAAAAATGATTAATATGGGTGGTGGCTTTCCTGCCAACTACTTACAAAAAACCAATGAACTAGAAATCTATGCCAAAGAAATCTTACGTTTTTTACAAGAAGATTTTGGTGAAGAATTACCAGAAATTATCCTAGAACCAGGGCGTTCGCTAGTAGCCAATGCAGGGGTATTAGTCAGTGAAGTAGTAATGGTTTCACGCAAATCAAGAACCGCTGTAGAACGTTGGGTATTTACCGATGTAGGTAAATTCTCAGGCCTAATCGAAACCATGGATGAAGCCATTAAATACCCAGTCTATACCGAAAAGAAAGGCGAGCTAGAGGAAGTAATTATCGCAGGCCCCACCTGTGATAGCGCCGATATTATGTACGAAAACTACAAATACGGCCTACCTTTAAATCTTTCAGCAGGTGACAGACTCTACTGGCTATCAACAGGTGCTTATACCACTAGCTATAGCGCCATCGAGTTTAATGGTTTTCCACCGCTTAAGAGTTATTTTGTTTAGTAGTTTATTCTTAATAAGACCTTAGTAAGTAAGGTCTTATTGAATAGATTTTTAGTAAATAAACTCTTCCCATTCTATCAATTTTGAACTATTAGTGCGACCATGAAGTTCTTTTTTTACATCAGTTATCTTTTTGTTCTTTTTATATTTTCCTAAAATTATTTCTTCTGTAAGGGCAGGTTTAGTAATACCTGTTATAATGTTCTCGAAAAAACTTCCCTCATCATCAACAACACCAAAAGAATCGAATACAAATTCAGTGGTATAATTATTTATATCTATAAGCGATACAACAACACTAATCATAGTACTATTTAAGACATCTTTTTCTTGAGTAAATGGAAACCAAATTCTTATAAAGCGAAAGTTGTCATTTTCCAAATAAGTTTCATTTTTGATATTTTGATTAGGTATAGTTGTGGGTAAAGTAGATATTTCTCTTCCATTGTAGATTTCAATTTCTTCTCTAAGTAAAGGATCTTTATTATTGTCAAGTGACACAAAATCAAAGTATAAACTTGCTTTAATAGTATTGCTTTGTAGTGCAAGGGGAGGTAAGTAAATTCCCAGCCAAAAACCCTTATATAAAAATTGATTATCTGAAGATTTACGAATTTTTCTCATTAATACAGTTGGACGGCATACTATTTTATATAATGTTTGTAATTCCTTCATTTTATTTCCATATTTATTAGGGAGATCTTTATTCTTTTTTAATTCTTCTTTTTTATTAATATTATTATGATCATTTCCCCATACACAATATTTTAGCCAGAGCTGTAAATCTGAACGATGATATATAGTAGATATATATATAGCTGTAATACTAATAATAGCAGCAGTTATTCCTATGATAGCTCCAGTAGGACCTAAAGGAAGTGTTACTCTAAGTATAGTTAGTATTTCTAAAATACCTAAAACTACTTCGAATGATGCTGCTGTTGCAGCAACAGCAAGCCATACTTGCTCTGTTGTATCTGTAGCATTTTGAGCATCTTCTATAGAGGATATGGCATTAAAAACTGAGCCTATGCCACCAGAAATAGGGCCTAGTTTTGATATGAAATTTCTTTTATTAATATTTTGAGTTATGCCTGCTAATTTCCCAGATAGATTAAATAATGATACATTTTTTAGTTCAAAAAATGCTATATAGCAATAAGCAGAAGAGCTCACAGTATTTATAATATCTGTCGTTACTTTAAAATCTTTAATTTCCTTGTTATTGAGATCGTTTATTAGATTCCAGATATTTAATGCAAAACCAATAGCACATAGTGCACCATTTGCCATTATTCCAATATCATTAATTGTATGGGAAGTACTCGATGATGTTGAGATAATATCTTTAGATCGCTGCTCTACATATATTGAAATATTTATTTCTCCCTTTATATAGATTAACCTGTCTGGCTTTCTATCTATTTTGATCTTTGATATTTGCTTTTCTAAATCTTCTATGGTTTTTTTCCATGAAGTTACTTGCAAAGTTGAATAACGGCGGCTTTTTATGTTTTGTTCAAGGGATTTGATAGTATTTTTTAAGTTTGTTTTTTTAGCCCAACTTATCATATCTTTTTTATAATTGGGGTTTTCTTTAATGTACCCTGAATTTTTTTCTATAGAAACCATAATAAAGATATAGCTTAACTGTTGTGTTTGGTTTATAAATTTAGAAGTACTAGTTACTGAAATAGCAGTAGCTATGCTTATAAAAGCATCTTTAATTTTTTGATTCTTATACATTTTTAGAAATGCTAATTTAGCGAAATCAGACATGTCTTTGTAAGATTTACTTTTAAGAAAATCTGAAATTAAAAGTGATATTTTTTGGATGTTTAATCCAGTCTCTAAAAAATTAGTTACTGCTTTCTTCACTTCTTGGTTATAACCAAATAAAGTTAATCCTATAAATTGTGGATTACTATGCTCTTTATTGAGATATTTTTGTCCATTTTCAGTTCTTATTAAGTATTTATAAGTATTTAAAGAAATATCTGAGAGTAACTCTAGTTGCTTATCATCTGTCACATCCAAGCCAAGATTGATAATATAGTCAAACTCTTTCCCTAGACTTGTTTCTTTTAATTGTATATTTAAATTATTAGCTTCTTTTTTTCGTAGTTTAATATATTTTCTTCTTGTTTTCCCTGATCTGCGAGTTCCCGTGATAACAACACTTGTACCATTTGCTAAAATATTAAGCCAATTTATTAAATCGTTTTCTCTGTTATATCTTGGTTTTTGTATTTTTTCCCCCATATCTATTAAAAATTGTAATACTTTATTAAAATCAAGGTCTCGTCGATTTTTGTCTGCTGATTCTTCCCATTCTTTTTCTATAGTATTCCATTCTGTTTTATAAAATATATGATTATAAATAGTAGGCCATTCTTCCTTTATTTTTGAAGTATCTGTTTTTTTGTCTAAAATATTAACAATATGTTGAATATATGAGTAATACTCATAAAAAGGAACGTCTTTAGGAATATAAGGTATAAAAGAAGAGCAAACAATATTTACGCATTGTTTTGCTATAGTTATTCTATAGTCATTATTTTCTAAATAGTCACACTCATTGTCTGAGTATGAGGATAAATTTATTATGAGATCTTCAATTATTGCCAGAGGATCTTCAATGGCTACAAGATAACTAGATGTTGTAGATGGTATTTTTGAAAGTATGTCGTCTTCAGAGATTACTTCTTTATAAATTGTACTTCCATATGGAACAGTTGGGGTATTGGTATCTTTAAAATCAAAGGAGCTTAATTTGGTATTACTCTCATTTTGTTTAAGAGTTGGTTTGTCTGTTCCAATTATATCCGCAACATACTGGTTAATCTTATCTAATGGTTGAATATAAGTAAGTTTGTGATTATATGGTATAGGAACACTTGATTCATCGAATATAAATTCGAAATACTTATTAATGTCAGTCATTATGTCATTTGATGAATAGTTTGCTGTTAAGCTAGTTTGGGAGAAATACTCTTTGAAGTTTATAATTGTTTTAAATGAACTACCATATACTTTATTTAATAATAAATAGTTACGGATTTTATACGTCCATTTTACAGGCGAATAAGATATATGCAATATGCTTGAACTACTATACAGTAAATAAGGATATTGCCCATTTGGCTGATCATTTTGATCACCTTTCCAACGTTTGATGAATTTAAATTCATATCCTTTAATTTCATATTCATCAAATAATTGGCAAGTTTCATCCCATACATAGAGGTAACCATCTCTTAGTTGACGAAGAGTATAGCTCCGACTGGTTATTGTATAACTTATATCATTTTCTTCTATTACCGATTTTTTAAACCTATCATCTACATTATAATTTTGATCATACCTTAGTTTATTTGGGCCATGAGGTTCATTATCATTTGGATTTGCTTGGTCTATTGCATACCGTACTGGAAAAATTGCAATTTTTTCTGTATTAGGACAAGTTCCTATGTCATTATAAGCAGTTTGAGAAAATGTGGTTTTCAAAGAATGACTCTGATTATTGGCGTTCATTATTATATTCCTTTTCCTGTATTCTTATATTAAAGCTATATGATCATAAAAATGCTGGATAGTAACTTCTGTAGGTAACCCTTTTTCTTTAGGATTTTGTATAAACCATTCCTTATAAGGATTATCTTCATTACGAGTAGCGAAGTCATAACCGTAATCAGCAGATAATTCAAACCACATAGCAAAGCTACGCTCACTAATTAAGTTAAAAGCCTCTGCTTCTTCATAGCAGTAATCCATCCAATAACTAATTTGATCTTCTGTTTTATTTTCAAAAGCGTGAGCTTTATGTTTTTTTAGCCAATCATATAAGCGGTTTTTAAAACGAAAATCATTGGCTCTGCTAAGTGCTTCCGTTTGTGGAGGGAGCAAATAATTAATGGGTGTTGTTAGCTTTATAGAATTTTCTGCTTTGGTAAATGTTTGCCATTGTGGTGTTTTATTGCTCTGCCAATGGGGAATTGGTTTTACCACTTGCCATTGTGTAATTGGTCCCATAATTTCAGCATGAACCTGTTCTCCATAACTATTAAGCCAGTGCCAAGTAATTAAGGGATCAGCAAAACGAAATAGTGCATGACTACCTGCCTCATCATCTACTACAATAAACTTTTGTAAATGTTCAGCAATAGTATTTATATCTTGTTTGCTTTCTATAATAGAAGCAGTAATTGCCCAGTCATATTGATCTATTTCGCTACGTAAGTTTGACTGATCAAGATTACCTACTAAGATAGGGCCTATATCATAATTATCATAATAAGATGTGCCTATATACAGTGGCATTATTTTTAGCCCTTGGTAATTTGCATAGAGTTCTTTAATAGCTGTTTCCCTTAAAGCTCCATCAATTAAGAAATATTGATTCATTATCATAAATAATATCCTTATTAGGGATTCATATTGTCAGGCATCATAAGTACTAGTGGTTCACAATTATTATCTGTACAACCAAAATATAGAACGGTATTGGTGTTTTGCCATTTTCCTGTAGCACCTGCATCAATAGTAAATTGCCAAGTTTGATCTTCTAACTGTAATTCTCCAGTGATACTACAGGGAAGCTGATAAAAAAGATTATAAGGTGATTCCTTGTAGTGTTTGCTAAGCATAAAAAATTCTCTTACTTGCTCAGCAGTTAAGTTCCATTCTTGGCATGCCTGATACATAGCTTCATCAGAAGGTTGAGGGTGCTTTTTATAAGTAATAGTTACAGGATTTACTTGAGTAACTTCTATCTCATACTTGGAATACTCTGCCTGACAATTGGTTATTATTACTAGCCCCATTATAGAGACCAGCACCTTCACCTTCTGTTTTATAAGAAATTTTGTCATGTTCATAGATATCTTCATCCGTTAAATTAGTATATTGTTGCTGTAATATTTGAACGATCTTGGCAATTGATGTAAGTTGTGGAGATGTTGCTGCGTCCCATGTTTTTGTTGCTGAATGGTACATAGCAACGACTTCTATGCCTACTGAGTCCTCATTATAAGGATAGCGTATAGGATATTGTTTAGTTATTTCGTAGTCATGTAATAGCTTAACTCGATCAGAATATTTCAATAATTTTTTTGTTACAGGATTTGTAGCAAAAAGCTTACTTTCTATAATTTTCTTTTCTTCAGCTGTATAAGTTTTATTTTCATAGGCTTTTGATTTTATCTTACCAACATGATAAGTATGCTTATTTAAACTAGCTAATTGGTAAATAGTTCCATCTTTATCAACTATAAAATGTGCGCCTATACCAGAAGACTTTGCAGAATTGAGTGGACTAGATAGGTTAGATGATTCTGTTCTGTGCAAAACAATCGCATTTGGACCTGTTAAATTTCCTTTTTCAAGTTGAGTTATAGTATTTTTTACAAAATTTGCATTTTGTATATAACCATTGTTATCAATATAAATATCTTCTGTTGTAGCATTTGTTGTGTTGCTGTTTTCATCTGGATTGTAACTAGCAAGTATCATACTAGGAGTAGCGTTATTAGCCATACTTTGAGCCGCCATTTGTTCACAAATTTCACAACGGGGTTTTAGTTGTAACAGGGCATGGCGTTGTGCAAAAGGTGCTAGTGTAGGAGCTACACCTTTTTCAATATTAAGTGGTAATAATGGATTAGCAGCGGTACCTGTCATAGGTGAACCACCCGTAACAGGAGGTACAGAGGTAAAGATACCAGCAGGATTTAATACTATATGTTGGCCACCTGCTTTTAACGTTAGCGATAAGCCTCCATCAATTACTAAGTTCATGCCTGCTTTGATATGTATCTCTTGGCCTGCTTCTATAGTTGAAATAGTGCCAATAGTTGTATGTTGGCTTTGTGCAACAGTCAGGTGGTCATTAGTTAGAATTTGTGTTTTACGGTCTAGCTGTGTGAGGTGGTGTTCTTCAGCTTCATTTTTGGTATAGCGGTTTTTAACAATAGTTTCACTGTGTTCATTATTAACTTGTAGATGACTATTGTTATTAACCTGTAAGGTATGGTTATTTTTAGTGAGTTGTTCGAAGTCTTTTTGCGCTTGGATAAAGATTTGTTCACTACCTGCTTTATCTTCTATTCTAAGCTCATTAGAACCAACACCACCTTTAGAGGAGCTGGTTTTAAAAACACTTTTGGTTTTATGGGCTGGTAATTCATAAGGAACTTTGTTAACACCGTTATGTAAGCAGCCTGTAATAATAGGTTGATCAGGATCACCTTCTAAATAATCGATCATTACTTCCATACCTACACGGGGTATGGTTACTGCTCCATAACCATCATGTGCCCAGCTAGAAGTAACGCGAATCCAGCAGCTTGAATGTTCATCGTAATTACCTTGACGATCCCAATGAAACTGTACTTTAACCCGACCATATTCATCACAATAAATTTCTTCACCTGCAGGGCCTGTTACAACAGCGGTTTGGTTACCAAGTACTTTAGGTTTAGGATGAAAACGTGCAGGGCGCCATATTACTTCTCTAGGAGTAGCTACAAATGTATTACGATAACCTTGATTAAAGTTAGTAGATGTAAATTGTAGTTGATTGCTATCTAATTCAGGTGAGTTAATAATGGCTTCAATTTTAGAGGGCACAGCACTAGCTGCTGAACTTTCTCCACCAAAAGCTTCTAATACTTGAGGTTGCTTGCCTTGGTGGCGAATAGTATTAAGTAGCCAAGGATCTTCTGCATCGGTACTAGGATGTTTATCAATAGTTAGGTAATAACCACTATGTAGGCACGTAACATCACTTTGTCCTTCAGCAATTAGATGATTAGTTCTTAAGCGTTCAATTTCGATATTGGCTAATTGTTCGCCTCGTTTATTAACTACAAAGTGACCAGGGTAATCATAATGCTCTAATGCAGGTTCAATCGCTTCATTAGCTTTTTTACTTTGCTTGCCTTCTGCACTACCAGCAGGAATTTTAGCACGCTTAAAGTTGTAATCACGCCATGAGGCATTTTTGGTATGACTGGCTAAACTTACATCAAATTGTTTAATAACTTGTTTATCTGCCACAAAACCTGTATTAGAAACATAGCTAATGGCATCAGCTAGAGAAGGGAAGATAGGTTGAGAATCACCAAATACCATTAAGTGCTTGCTAGAAGTATGTTCAAAATGAAAATGAATTCCTTCCTCTTCGCAGAGACGATGGATAAAGTGAGCGGTTGATTCATCATATTGCACACAATATTCACGCTCAGGATAAGGCGTAGGGCCTAGCCTAAATTCATGATGACTACCTTCTAATATGCCAAATTCAGCTAAAACTTGACTAATAATCTGCGGTACGGTTTTATTTTGGAAGATACGTTGATCAACATTTCTTTCTAACTGTTTAAAACGTGGTACTAATATAATTTGAAAGGTGGCATAGTGGTTACTAATGGAGCCACGTTTAACGGAATCAATAATACCATGTACGCCATTTTGACCATTTGGGTTGAATGCTAAAAAGGCAGGCTTATTGAGTAGTTGAGTAATATCATAGCGAATATGGTCATTAACTAAATTTATTTCAAACGCATAAGAATAGTTTAATGATTCAATACCCTCAAAGCTTAATACTTGTAAGCGAGTATTCTCAAGCCCTTCAATAGTGATAGAGAAATGTGTTGTATTAGCAGGGTCAAACATAATCCATAGTCCTTGTAATAACCACTTATTGTTATTAGATTTTTACTTTTTTTAGGCAATAAAATATCCTTTTCATTATTTATAATAACAATGAAATTTAAGTAAAAATTTATTCAAAGTTTTAGTACAAAGAAATCTTAAAAAACATCTTGAATATTTTTTAAAAAATCTTAGAAGAGAAAAACAATTGACAAAAACCTAATTGCTGACGCATCCCTTTATAAGCATCTCAATTTTTATTAAGATTACTGTTTATCAGCAATTAGTATGCCAATCAAATTAAAACGTAGATTTTTCAAGTAGTTATTATCAATAAACACAAGAAAATGTGATAAACCTCAAAGTCTGTACTAAAAATAAGGCGTTTTAAAAATGACAATTAAATCGTTTGTATGACAAAAAACGTCACTAAATAACATATTTTTCAATTCTTACATGTAATTTATACTTTCATTATTTGTAATACACTATATTGTTACATTTTGGTCCCTTTACTGTAGCATTTATACTATCCTAATTATTGTTAAGGTCTTATTTACAAGCGGTTTTATCAATATGAATAGTAAGAAATGGAGGTTCATTTGTTTGTCTATAAAATAGAAATTGATAAGTGATATCTTCGTTAAGCATTACTTGGGTATCTTCAAGCTTGCAAAACTCAGCAATATTTCTATTATATTCTTGTTCGATCATTTGTTTAGTAATGCTTGTTTTGGTGATTTGAATATGATTTTTAAATATGCGTTGTTTAAGGTCATAGTCAATATCAAATACTTGGTAGCCTTCTGCTATATCATAGGGCAGAGTATTATTTTTATCTGCAATTAGTTGTAAAAAACTATCATCCCATTGATCAGCCATGCTATATAGAGGGAACAATATAATAACGAGTAACGTAATTAGTTTATTTTTCATAGGAAATCTTCTAAATAGTTATTTCTGACAAATAAAAGTATGGAGTTTTTCGGTAAAAATATCACATGTTGGCCATTGAGTATGAGTTAGCTTGTTAATACGAGTCATGCCAACTTCCTGAAATAGTTGTTGGTATTCTAGATCACTATAGGCCTTCATGGAGCTAGCATATTCTATGGTTTGGTTATTTATAGCATCAATTATATAGTAGCGAGTAGTAGCTGTTGTTTGTTGTTCGTTCCAGAAATGTTCTTCTAAACAAATATGGGGAGAATCTAAAAATAATCCTGTCTTATACGATTGCCAAGTAGCTGCTTGTTGGCCATAAGTTAATATAGCATTAAAAGTATGTGCTTCAATTAGTAGATAACCCTTTGGCGTAAGGTATTGAGTAATATTGTTAAGTAAAAGTTTTATATCAGATTCTTTAAAGACATTAAACTCACCAAATGTCATCATAATAAGATCATATTGTTCTGTAGGCTGATAGTGGCGAATATCAGCTAATATATAATTTATCTTAAGATTATCTTGTATAGCTTGTTGCTTGCCATGTTCAATTGAAGCAGGTGAGAAATCAACCCCAGTACATTGGTAACCCATTTCAGCTAAACGGTGAGTATAAAAACCTGGACCGCAACCGAGATCAAGTATTTTAGATTGCTTATTTGGTAATTGTTGACTAATCCAAGCAATATGTTGGTCTATGATTTCGAAGCGACGACTCGCCCAATCATGTTCTTGTGAAAGATGATTGGCTAGCATCCGTTGACTAAATGCTGGTTCATTCCACGGTATTTTTTCGCCTGATTGCCAAGGAGTAGGAGGAATTTCTCTATTAATAATAGTCGTTATATTCATGAGTATATTGCGCTTAGGGTCGTTGATAGAGGAATAAGGTTACTGATATTGTACTAAAGTTGTATAATAAACGCTGTTTATAGGTAATGGTAAGTTATTAGTAAGCATAATTAGTTTTTGTATTTTTGTCTAAGTATTCTGATTCTTTATTAGTAGCTAAAAAAGGTAAAATAAAATTATGTCAGACTTTCAAACAGCCTTTGTGCGTGGTTTACGCTATGAGGCTAAAAATATTATTAGTATCGAGTTAGCACCTACACAAGGTACACAGTTTCAATCATTTCAAGCTGGATCTCATATTGATTTACATTTACCTAATGGTTTGGTTAGAAGCTATTCATTATTGAACTCACCAGATGACGAAGATTGTTATGTATTAGGTGTTTTATTAGATGGTAATAGTAAAGGTGGTTCTGCTTATATTCATAAGGAACTTAGAATAGGGCAAGAGCTACAGATTTCTAAACCGCGTAATAATTTTAACTTAGATGAGGCTGCTAATCACAGTGTATTAGTGGCTGGTGGTATTGGTATTACACCTATTTATTGTATGTTGGTGCGTTTATTAACATTAGGTAATTCAGTAGAGTTAATTTACTGTGCACGTAGTCGACAAGAAGCCGCTTATCTAAATGAGTTAGAAAAATTAAATGTAAAAATTACATGGCATTTTGATGACGAAAAAGCTGGCATACCAAACCTTGAACAGTATTTAGCAGGGCATGATAAAGAAGTACATTTCTACTGTTGCGGCCCTGTGGCGATGTTAGAAGCTTTTGAAGCAGCCTGCCAAAAATTAGGTTATGATAATAGTCATGTAGAGTATTTTGCGGCGAAAGAAATAATAGAGCCAGAGCAGGGCCATGCTTATGTCGTAGAGTTAGCTAAGTCTGGGATGATTTTAGATGTGCCAGCAGATGGTTCACTTTTAGAAGTTTTAGAAACGGCTGGCGTGTTATTAAATACTGCATGTCGTCAGGGTATTTGCGGTGCCTGTGAAACTAAAGTGTTAGAAGGTGTGCCTGAGCATCGTGATAATGTACTAAGCCCCCGTCAGAAGGCAGCTAATGATGTAATGATGGTCTGTGTTTCTGGTTGTAAGGGTGATAAGTTAATACTCGATTTATAAGTACTACTTCAAATAAAAAAGCGACCTTAGAGTCGCTTTTTTATGGGTTTACATAAACTATTATTCTGCTGTTTCTTCTGCTTCATCATTGGTGGAAGGAACTTCAGTTATATTTAAGTTACTGGCATCAATTACCACATTATTAGGATCGATATTGTCACCATAGAAAGGTTTAACGGTTTTATCGTAAGCTTTGTGGAAGAACTCTTCATTTTGCAACTTACCAATTTCTTCATTGATCCAGTTTAATAACTCTACATTATCTTTTTTAACTGCTGGTGCAATCACATCATCTTCACCTACCTTATGTAAGGCAACTTCAAAATCAGGATTATTTTTAGTCCATGCATAGAGTAATGTATTATCGTGAGCTAGACCGACACCACGACCATCCTTAAGTGCAGCAAAAGCTTCTGAGTTATGGTCATATTTTTGCAATTTAATATTAGGGTAATGTTTAGCAAAATAAGTTTCTGCGGTAGTGCCTTTATTCACAATCAGCACTTTACCTTCTAATTGCTCAACATCTGTAATAGCGCCAGTTTTAGGAGAAACAACACCTATCGCTGTTTTCATATAAGGTTTAGCAAAATCTACTTGCTTAGCACGCTCAGGTGTAACCGTAAAATTAGCTAGGGTAACATCTACTTTATTAGAGGTAAGTACATTAATGCGGTTTTGTGCTTCAGTAAGCACAAATTTCACTTTATTTTCGTCACCTAATAAATCTTTGGCAAGGCGTTTAGCTAGCTCAATATCATAACCTTGGCTATTACCTTGTTTATCAACATAACCAAAAGGTGGTTTATCGCTAAATACTGCTACACGTAACTCGCCACGATCTTTAATAGCTTGTAAACTTGAGGCAGAAGGAGGTTGTACTTTATCAGTTTCAACAGTAGGTTTATCATTATCACCACAAGCAGTCAAAGCAAAACAAAAAATACTGCTGAGGAGTAAGCCTGTTGTTTTTTTAGTTAATAGTTTCATTAGTGCTCCTTAAAAATCAAATACAGTCAAAAATTGTTTAGCACGTTCTGTTTGAGGATCTATAAAGAAGGCTTCAGGTTCTGCCATTTCTACAATTTTACCTTGATCCATAAAAACAATTCTATTAGCCACACGTCTAGCAAAGCCTAGCTCATGAGTAACTAGAATCATGGTCATCCCTTGTTTGGCTAAATCTTGAATAACTTCTAATACCTCTCTAACCATTTCTGGATCAAGAGAGGCAGTTACTTCATCAAAAAGCATAATTTCAGGGTTCATGCAAAGCGCACGAACGATAGCAATACGTTGTTTTTGGCCTCCAGATAATTGTCTAGGATACGCTGTTTTACGATCAATTAAACCTACCCGAGTCAGTAAATCATCAGCTTGTTGAATTGCTTCTGCTTTGGCACGTTTTTGTACTTTTAATGGTCCTAATAAAATATTATCAATCACATTCATATTAGGAAATAAATCATAGCTTTGAAAAACCATGCCTACTTTTTGCCTTACTTGAATCCATGAGGTAGTAGGGGTGTTCAGTTCAATATCATCTAATTTAATAGAACCTTGTTGAATGTTCTCTAAGCCATTTAAACAACGTAATAGAGTGGACTTACCACAGCCTGAAGGGCCTAGTATGGCTACTACTTCACCTTTCTGTACAGAGAGGTCAATACCTTTAAGCACTTCACGTTCACCAAAACGTTTATGGAGATCGGTTATTGCTAATAGTGTTTCAATGTTGTCAATCATATAATAAGTCTGACCTTATCAACCTTTTCTTTTGGTTAAACGTTGTGAAAGTTTAGATAATGGATAGCAGATAGCAAAGAATACTAATAAGATAAACCCATAAATCCAAAAGGGTGCCATATCGTTACCTATCATTGTGGCATATTCGATAATCTCTTTGCCCACTTTAGTAATGTCTTGCACGCTGATTAAAACCAGTAAAGAGGTAGTCATAATAATTCTAGCTGCTAAATTAATAGCTGGCGGTACGGCAAGTTTTAAAGCTTGGGGCAATAGTACATAGCAGAATAATTGAGTTTTATTTAAACCAATTGCTAAAGCCGATTCTGTTTGATGTTTAGGTAAAGAAATAATAGCACTACGAATAATATCACTCATCTCAGCTGCACCCCAAAAGGTGAAAGCAAGTATACCAACTAAACGACCGTCAATATTTAAATTAAATATACTAGGTAAGGTATAGTAAAGAATATAAAGTAATACTAGTGTAGGTAAAACTCTTACGACTTCTAAATAAACTCGGAAGATAATACGCACTACCAGTTTGTTAGAAGTACGAATAATTCCAAACAGTGTACCTAATAAAGTGCTAAGTATAATAGCGGCAAAAGAAACTTCTAAAGTGAAATAAAGCCCTTCTAAAAGGCGTTTAATAGTAATCCAATCAAAGAGGATATTAATTCCCAAATTCTGCATGGCGCATCCTCTTTTCAATATAAGACAGTAACAAAATAAAAGGTAATATTACAATTAGATAAGCAACCACTAGTAGCAGTAAGTTTTCATTACTATGGCCGTCATTACTGATAAAATTAATAGCGATGGTGGTAATATCAGTGCCTGCGATCGCAGTAAATACAGAGGTTTCTTTAAATAAAAAAATACAGTTAGCACCTAATGCAGGTACACAATAGGAAATAGCTTGCGGTAATACGATATAACGAATCATTTGTAAGCGATTTAAGCCAATTGCTTGCCCTGACTCAAATTGTGATTTAGCCACAGCCTCAATACCACTACGAAAGGCTTCTGCCATATAGGCGCCGCCTAACAGTGATAAACCAATAAGTGCGGTTACCTCAAAACTTAGTGTAATCTTAAAGGCTCTTGGTAAACCAAAATAGATAAAAAATAAATGGAGCAGTAGTGGTGTGTTTCTGAAAAAAGCTACATAGCCTTTAGCAATAGCAGAGACAACGGTTATTCTATAAAAAATAACAATGCTACACACAGCACCTATAATAATCGCAGCCAAAATCCCTACTGCTGATATCTTAACTGTGAGCCACAGAGCATGTTCAAAGGTAGGTAAAACTTGATGAATATATGACCAGTTAAACACACTATCCTCTTGGATTAATTTAAATTCACAAACATAAATTAAAGCGTTGTTAGCTTAAACAGTCAAACAACTTTTACGAATATTGATATAACTTTATGGAGTAATTGAATAATTCAATACAGTTATTTTCATTGCTCTTCTGCAAACGGTGCAATAATTTATTGTATCATTTCCCACGTTAATCCAAATTTTTGTAGATATTTACGTAAACGATCTGAGTCATTGATGGTGGCTCTTTGCTGGCGTGACTGATAAAATAGTTTACGACCCGCCTCTGACATATTACGGCTTTTTCTACATATTTCTATAACACTTGGTAGTTGTAATTGATCGAATAAATCTAGTGTATCCCAAGTTTCTTGGCCTAGTAGTTGGATACAAAACTGTTGTTGTATTTGAGATTGTTGTTCAACAGGCGTAGTTTTTTTCCACATCCATTCAAGACGTTGAATCTCAGCCTCTACTATATCACTAGTAATTCTTCCACTAGAGGCAAGGGTAGCCATGCGTGTTACAGCAGCTGTTAAATCTCTAAAATTGCCACACCATAATGCTTGAGGGGATTGAGCGAACTCTAAAAATTTTGCTTTGGCTTCTCGATTAAAGTGTACTGCTTCGCCTTGCTCATAAGCGACAAGTTCAAGTAAATAATCAATATTGGGTTCAATATCTTCATTACGCTCACATAAACTTGGTAACTCATAAGTCCAGAGGTTAATTCGTGCAAATAAATCTTCTCTAAAATTACCTGCAATTACCTCATCTCTTAAGTCACGGTTGGTGCCTGCAATTAATTGAAAGTCACTACTGACTTCACTATCACTTCCTAAGGGGAGAAAATGCTTTTCTTCAATTGCTTTAAGTAACATGGCTTGTTCATCTGCACCTAGCTCACCAATCTCATCTAAAAAAAGCACACCATTGTTAGCCGCTCGTAATAGCCCCATACGATCAGCAACTGCACCTGTAAATGATCCTTTTTTATGACCAAACAATGTAGAGGTTGCTCCATCTCCACGGAGAGTAGCGCAGTTAACTTCAACAAAAGCACCTTTAATTTGATGGCGTGCTTTTTTCAGTTCATAAATACGTTTAGCTAAAAATGATTTACCTGCACCTGTTGGACCTACTAATAGTACAGGAGCTTTAGAGCGAATAGCGATATGTTCAATTTCTGCAATGACTTTATTAAATTTTGCATTACGAGTGGCAATACCATGCTTTAAGAAATTTAAACTGTCATGTGTATCGACATCAAAACGCTGTGCTAATTTATCGTAACGTGACAAGTCAAGATCAATTAATTCTATTTTGCCTGTGGGATCTTTGCTCGCTAAACCATTAGGTGAGCTCTGTAGTAATATTCCTGGTATGTAGCGAGCTTCTACTAATAAAAACATGCATATTTGAGCTACATGGGTGCCAGTGGTGATATGTATCCAGTAATCTTCTTGTTCTGGATTAAATGTGTATTGTTTCGCCCAATCAAATACACTGGCATAGACTTCTTCAAAATCCCAAGGATTTGTTAATTCCATTGGAATAAGATTAACTTGTGTTGTGGGAGATAGAGATTGTATATCTAAGCTAATGCGTTTAGCCATATCAGTAAAGCGTTCTGCATAGAATAACTCAAGCCGATCAATACTAGTTTTTTCATTTTGTACTAAAGAAACTGTAGGACGCCATCTGTTCCAACGCTTCATACCAAAACCTGCATCTAGTTTTGTACCTAAAAATCCTATAACTACTTTTTTCTTTTCCATCTGATTACCAACTAAGCATAATTTTTATCTGAAATTATACATATTTATAATTTTTTATATATGGAATTTTGTTTTATTAACAAGCTGTAGAGAAAAATGTAATTAATTTAGTTAAATAATTATTTAAAAATCAAATAGATAATGATTATGTAGATTTTTTATAAAAAGTTGGCATAAGACTTGTAATTAACTAATAGCAAATACAGAGAAAACTCTAACAAGTTGAATGAAGGAACAGAGAAATGGTCAACTTAGATATATTTAAAACATTACCAGGGAAGAATATTCCTAATACCAATACAATTAATGAGGCAGGTGGAGGCGCATATGGGTTTACTCCTAAGCATAAATTAGCACAGCTTGCTGCCACAGGTTGTATTAACCAAACCTTTTATGCAAGTGCTGAAACAAAATTAGCAGATATTTTACAACTAACACAGGATTTAGATGCAACGTTTATTGCTAAAACAGCGATTTATGCTCGTGAAGATGGTTATATGAAAGATATGCCAGCATTGCTAGCGGCTGTATTGGCACAAAAAGATGTGGCAGTGTTAAATCAATGTTTTGGTCGCATTATTAATAACGGAAAAATGCTACGTAACTTTGTACAAATTATACGTAGTGGTATTGCTGGACGTAAATCTTTAGGTAATCGTCCTAAGAAGTTAGTACAAAACTGGTTGCTTAATACGTCTGAAAAACAATTGTTGAATGCCTCTATAGGTAATAACCCAACATTGGCTGATGTGGTTAAAATGGTTCACCCTAAACCACAGGAAGAATGGCGGGCTGCATGGTTTGCATGGCTAATTGGTCGTGATTATGATAAGGCACAATTACCACCTATTACTCAGACATTTGAAAACTTTAAGCAAGCGTTACGTGATGGTGTGAAAGGTAAAGATTTACCTGAATTACCAGATGTACCTTTTCAAATGTTAACAGCATTGGATTTAAATGCTGAGCAGTGGGCTGCTATTGCGCGTAAAGGTTCATGGCAGATGGTACGACAAAACTTGAATACATTTGCTCGTCATGGAGTATTTGATCGTGTGAAAATGGTAGATGTAATTGCAGCTAAGTTGGTTGATGCACGAAGTATTGCTAAGGCTAGTGTGATGCCTTATCAGTTAATGGCAGCTTACTCAAATACCACGATCACAGATGTTCCTATGAAGGTTAGAAATGCTTTACAGGATGCAATGGAAATAGCGGTAAAAAATGTGCCTAAAATAGTGGGGAATGTAGTAGTTTGTCCTGATGTTTCATTTTCAATGCATTCACCTGTAACAGGTTATCGTCGTGGCGCAACTACATCTGTACGTTGTATTGATGTGGCTGCTTTAGTGGGTGCAGCAGTATTGCGAAAAAACCCTAAGGCAAAGATAATGCCTTTTGCAGAAACGGTAAGAAAGATTGAGTTAAATCCACGTGATTCTATCATGATCAATGCTGAAAAATTGGCTAGAATGCCAGGTGGTGGAACAAATGTAAGTGCACCCTTGCACGAACTTAACACTACTAAGGCAAAAGTTGATTTGGTGATATTGGTTTCTGATAATGAGTCATGGTTTAACAGTAACCGTTATGGTGCTACTGCTACTATGCAAGAATGGGCAAAACTTAAAGCAAGATGTCCAAATGCTAAGTTGGTTTGTATTGATATGCAACCTTATGGTAGCACACAAGCAAAAGAGGGGAGTGATGTGATGAATATTGGCGGATTCTCTGATGCTGTATTCGATACTATTGCTACCTTCGCTAAAGGTAATACGAGTGCAAATTATTGGGTTAACAAGATAGAAGCTATCTCAATAACTGCTAGTGCCTAACAATGATGATCTTTAATAAGTAGTGGCTTAGAAGAAATAGTGATAATTCTATTAAGCTATAAAAAACTACAGGAGTGTGTGGGTATAAGTAGTAAAGATTTTAAGTAACAGATAAATGCCAGTGGAATTACATTGCTTAAAACGCCTGAGGTTGTGGGTTCGAGTCCCATCACGGTAACACGTGTAGCTCAATTGGATAGAGCACAGTATAATGTTTCACAATTTTAGTTATCTGTTACTTAATTATTAATTGAATCTTTAAGTTTGGGCACTGTAGCTATAAATGCTGATAAGATTACAACGTTAAACCACGTCTATAAAATATCTTATCAATCCTTGTTATATTTGCAGTGCACATGTTTTTTAAATGATCTCATAATAGAGAGATTAAACCTAAAGATTTAAATAGTTTAGCAACATATGATAAATGCAGATGTGATTACACCTCCAAAATGCTCCATCACATCATTACTAGTTATTATATGTTGTTTTAATTTAAGTGTTATGTAAATGCCAATCAAAATAGATTAAGACATGCTGATCTTTGGATTCTGTAGGTTTGGGTCCTGCCAGTATTTATACTGTAACGGAATTTATAGGCGCATTATGTAGCAAATTTTCATACCTTATTATTGCAAAGCACTTATTCTAATTTGTTCAGTAAAACACCCTTCATCATTTTATTATTTTCTAGATTAATAGAAATAAACCTTGTAGCATAATATATAGACTACGGGGAGTTGCTATGAGATTTCAATTATCAAAGATTATTACTAAAACAGGTGACCAAGGCACTACTCGTATAGGTGATGGTTCTCGTGTTAGTAAAAGCTCTTCACGAATTATGGCTATAGGTGGTATTGATGAATTAAATACCTCCATTGGTGTGTTACGAGTTTATATAGAAGATAAAGAAATTTTTGATAAGCTAGTAACAATCCAACATCAATTATTAGTAGCAGGTTCGCAGTTAGCTAATTCTAATCGTTGTGCATTAGCAACGCGACATATTGAGTTTCTAGAAAGTTGGGCTGCTAAATTAATTGAGCAATTAGATCCAGTACAAGATTTTGTATTACCTGGTGGCTCGGAAGTAGCTGCTCATTGTCATATGGCGAGGGTGACTTGTCGTCGTACAGAGCGTTATGTTATTGCTGCTGATTTGCAAGATGAATATATTCCACTAACTATTCAATATTTAAATCGTCTATCCGATGTGTTGTTTGTATTAGCAAGAGTGTTAAATAAACAGCAAGGTGTATCAGAAATTGTTTTAAATAGGCAGATTTAATATTTTAAGGCTGTTTAGTAGTAGAGCAGAGATTGATAGATTTGGTTAGGGGTGCTAAGACTAGGCTAGTAATTACAGTAAATACACCCACTGCGGTAACACTTTGACCTGCTATTCTTATAGTTAGAGCGATAGGGGTAGGTAGGCTAACAGGAGTAAATTCAGCTGCAATTAGGCTGGTTACAACAAGGAATAATGAAAATACTGCAGAGCAGTGAGCTGGATTTGTTTTAGCAGTAAAGCTTTGGGACATTATAAGTAACGCTATTGTAGGAAAGTCATTAAAAATTGAATTTGGTAAAGTCATTAGTTGAAAACGGTCTAATGGCAATACAAGAATTTTTTATAGCAACCTAATAGAGAGAGTATGTTCGTTGCAGAATATGCAAATTTAGCTAATTTTTGCTTAATTCTGCCTTTGATAAGAAATTTTGGTTAATTTGAAAGGATTTTAGGGAGTAGATAAGTAAAGCCTAGTTCGATTGTTTGAACTAGGCTTGCTACAGTTATTACTGTCAATTGAGTTAGAAATTATAAACTAAATTTAAACTACCGTGATGGACGCGGCTGCGTTTTCCTTTTTCTAAATTATAATTGGCGGCTAGCTGCAAGTTTTTATTGAGATTATAAGCACTACTTACGCCCATACCTAGGGCATTTTTAGTCAGTTTATCGCCACGGCTACGATATTTTGTGGCATTAGCATCAGCTACAAAATTTACTTTCGTTTTAGCACGGTTATTGCCATAAAGACCAGCATGGTAAACCTTGCCAGATATGGTCAGGTCTTTTTGATCTGTCCACGTTAGGTCGCTACCTGTTCTGGTAAGATGTAGGTTTTCTTTATGAGATTTGGCCTTTAGTGAGTATGTGGCTAGTTTTTCTTTATAGCCCTGCACATTAAGATGTAAATATTCATAAGAGGTAAATGGTGCTAATGCCCAAGAATCATTTAGTTTAAAGTTTCTTGCTAGGCTAGTGGCTACATTTAAATTAGTAGATTGGTATTTACTTTTATAACTAAGACCCGCAGCTTTACGTTTTTGATCGTACCAAGTGTGGCCACCACCAGCCATGACGCCTAGTTCGATTTTACCAGGCAGTAAGGTACCTGCGTAGCCTGCAATATTTATATTTTGTGCATCTATATTGGCATCTCTTGAACGATAGTTAGGAGAATTTGCAAAAATACCGACACCAGCAAAATAGTTGTTGTCAAAGCAGTTATCAAGCCCCATGGCAAAACCAGGAGCATTGATAGTAAAGTCACTACCATTATTTTGACTGCTATGGGCATAGGTTGGTTTTAACCAAAAATTACTTGTTTTATCATTGCCTTGAGAACAACTCGTATTACAGTTAGTGTTATCTGTACAATCATCTAAGCACTTGAAACTCCAATGAAGTTGCTCGAACAGACTGCGCCCCATTGCATTTAACGAAGCTATAGCTGTGGGGGCTGTAGTGGCAGATGAACCACCTAACTCTTGGTTATAGGTTTTAGAGGTGATACGAGCAATTAAGTCTTCTGAGGTAGGGTCATTTTCTCGCCAGTAAAGATCATAAGTATAATCATACACGCCTGAAGTAAAACTACCGCTAGGATTAAGAATAGTACTATCATTGTTGAGGCTGTTTTGAGCACGGAGACTAAGCAGAGGATTTTCAGAACCCTGGACTAGTTCGAAATAACTAAAACTACCTCCTTGTTGGACGCCTACATTTGAGCCAGTATTGAATGCTATATCTAAACCACTAATTAGGTGGGCTGTATCAGTTAATGATAATAAGATATTGCTACCTGAAGCAGCGTTAAAGGCTGCTGTTGTATCGTGGCTTAGATCAATATGCACGGGTGCGTTGTTGATAGCGGTAAGGTATAGGGTGCCTTGATTAATATTCCAAGTGGTAGCACTAGCCATTTCACTATGCCCCCCTAGAATCCAAGTACCATTCCCTATTTTATCAATAGTTAGGTCGACATTACCTACTCGAGTACCTGCTTTACCTAGCATATTATCTTGTTGTGATGCCATAGGGTCTAGCATAAAAAGGTAGGCTCCATCTTCCACATCTGCTGTAAAGGTAGTAGTGACAGCCACTGGGGTGGTGTTGCCAAAATAAATACTGTTAGCTTTTACCCCTGTATTGCCGGGGTTATGGGTGTTGCCTGCAAAGGTTATATTATTGCCTGTTGTGGCAAGTAATGTTAAGTCAGTACCACCGTTATAAATCGCACCCCCTAAACCACTAGTCATATCTCCGTCATTATCTGTTGTTGCTTGGTTGTTTAAGAAAGTGGTACCAGAGATGACTGAAGGTGTTGATAAGCCACCCATAATAAATATGGCGCCTCCAAGCCCAGAGACATCTGCTTTGCCATTAGTGGAGGCAGTACCGCCTTTGGCGATATTGTTGTTAAATAGAATATTGCTTGCATTCGTCATGTCTATACCAGAGCTTACATATATAGCGCCGCCATGGCCTGAATACACTACATTGATACCATTTCCGCCAATTGCTTGATTGTCTGAGAAAGTAATATTGCTAGCATTGGTTAGGTTTAAATTTGATGCGTAAATAGCACCGCCTTGTGCTGCAAACATAATAGAACCTGTTGAGGGTACTGTAGATGTTGAGTCACCAGATATAGCTTTATTGCCAGTAAAAAGCATATTATTTGCTGAGGATAAGTTTAATGTACTATAGGTATAAATAGCACCTCCAAGACCGGAGTTAGAACCGTTTTCCCCACCTGCTGCAGTGTTGTTGATAAAACTAATATTATTGGCATTGTTGATGGTTAGATTTCCACCTGCTCTAACAGCGCCACCTATGCCGTGTCCTGTATCGGCCACCGTGCCTTGCACAGAGCTATTCATAATTTGAATATTTTCAATGTTTAAATTGACATTATTGGCGCTAAAGGAGATTAGCCCGCCAAATACTGGAGTGGGAGTATTAGTTGATTGCGTTAGCATTATCATTGAGCCGTCTGCTGACATAATGGTGATATCAGTAAGAGAAAGAGTTTCACCAATAAATGAATTATCGTGTTGATAGAGTGAGATGATATCGCCATCTGTTAACACCCCTAAATCATTTAACTCTCTCAGTGACGGATAATTTTTCCCTTCACCCACCTCATGAGTCGCTGCTTGCGCTTGGCTAGCAAGTAGGCTAAAGATTAAAGGTAGAAATAGTAGTTTGGTTATTTCTAAGGTGAGTTTTTTATGCTTAGGCATAAGTATTTTCTCCTAGGTAATAAAAGTTTAAATAAAACTTGTACAACTAGAGGAAACTACAAGGACGTTGTATTTAGAAAAACTGTGAAGGCTGTAATCTAAATAGACCTTTACCTCACATACTCAAGTTAGTAATCATATTTTTTAGTTAACAAATGAAACTTGTATCTTTAGGAGGCAGCATATATGTTACATTCAAGTAAGCACTGATAGGCTACTTAACTCAACTTATACAACCCAAATTAGTTTTTTTATATATAAAAAAACTATTAATAAACTACTATTATTTGAGTTTATGACAAAATTATTGAGTAATCAGATCATCAAATAACTTAATTTAGTTTGCCCTTAAACTCGTTATATAAAATTAATATTCTGATTGAATTGTATATTATTCAAAATGATATTTTTATAAGTCTTTAGTAGTTAAATAATGATGAGGTTAATAACTAATCTATTTATTTGTGAAAAAAGAAAAATAATTTTATTTGATTAAATTATTATTTAAGGTTATAGCTTTTGCTAGCTTTCACTTGATATTGTTTCTTGTTAATTTGAGAACTATTAATCATATTTCATTGGTGCATATGACAGCTGCTGTTTTCAATTTGGAAGTCTTATTTTTGTAAAATACAGTTGTTCATAATATTGTTAATTAGAAGCTAACATGATATTGATTAGATATTCTAATCCTAGGCGTTTTTACAAAAGCAAAAACAGCTATATCATAGAATAAAGTTTAAATTTTTAGCTAAAGCTTTTATCATTTCCTAGCCTAATCAAAATAAAGCGTTTACTATAATAAAAAACTGATGAATATATCCCTATGACTATCCAATATTTAAATCGTCTATCTGATGTATTGTTTGTACTAGCAAGGATGCAGATAAACAACAAGGTGTGTCAGAAATTGTTTTAAATAGACAGGTTTAATATTGTAAGGCGATTCAGTATGACAAAGTTATATCCATTAACCCTTAAGCTAATAAATAAAAAAGTATTGGTAGTGGGTGCAGGGAAAGTAGCTTTGCGTAAGCTACAAGGTTTAGTGGGAACAGGCGCAGAAATTACCGTAGTATCACCAGAGGTATTACCAGAAATTGAAGTATTACCTGATATCACAATAATTCAACGTCATTTTCAGCCGTCAGATACTAAAAATGCTCATATTATTTATGCTGCAACAGATAACCAGCAAGTAAATGATGAAGTAGGGCGATATATTGAGCATTGGCAATGGTTTGATAATACTGCATTGCCTGAAGCATCTAATTTTTTTACACCTGCGGTTATTCGAGAAAAGGGTTTAATCGTGTCTATTTCTACAGAAGCACGAGATCCTACTCGTGCCAAGTTAATTAAGCAAAAGATCACAGACTTTTTACTTAAATCAATGAAAGAGTAGTTATTTCTAATAGTGATGTTGTTTCCTAATTCTTTTCACTAGTATATCTATTAATTAATGCGTTTTGGATTAGTAATAGCAAATTGTTATTACGGAAGCAGGTGTGATTCCTGCGCAGCCCCCGCTGCTGTAATGTGGACGATTCTCTAAAACACCACTGAACGATATGTTTGGGAAGGTAGAGAAAAGGATGAAGCAAAGCCAGAAGACCATCTAGACGCAGAGTAACACCTTCGGTGGGAAGGTCTGTTCTGCTTATTTTGTCTATTTAGCCTATATACAAACTATAGCAAAACTTAAATCCCTACCTAACAGAAGGTGGGGATTTTTGTTTTCGGGCGGATGGACAAAAGATAACGTGAAAAAAATTATGTTTGGGGCAACCCACAGTGGCGCAGGTAAAACCACTGTAACATTAGGTTTAATGCATGCTTTGACGCGACGCGGCTTAAAGGTGCAACCTTATAAAGTTGGCCCTGACTATATTGATACAGGTTGGCATAAACTAGCAACAGGCCACGCCTCTATAAATCTTGATGCCTTTATGGTGTCTGAAAATAATCTTAAATATCTTTTTCAAACCCATGCTAAAACCGCTGATATCAATATTATTGAAGGGGTAATGGGGCTCTATGATGGCTATGGTGTTGACCCCAATTATTGTAGCAGTGCAGGTTTAGCTAAAACATTAAATTGCCCGATTATTTTAGTGGTGGATGGCAAAGCAGTGTCAACCTCAATTGCTGCCACCGTTATGGGCTTTCAAAAATTTCAGCCCAATGTACCTATTGTTGGGGTATTGGTTAATCGGGTAAATACCGATAGCCACTATCAACTGCTTAAACAAGCCATAGAAACTTATTGCCAAATTCCTGTATTAGGTCGTTTGCCTAATATGCCTGAGCTAGTTTTGCATGAACGTCATTTAGGCTTAGTACCCACCGAAGAAATGCAAGATATGCAAAGTTATTGGCAGCAATTAGCCGATGCCATAGAACAGCATATTGAAGTAGATCGTATTGTTGAATTAAGTGCAAGCGAAGAGCTTGCTGTAACTATTCCAAAATTACCCAATGCTGCTAACTATCATGGATTAAAAATGGCCGTTGCACAGGATGAGGCATTTCATTTTTATTACCAAGATAATTTAGATTTACTTAGCCAACTAGGTGTAGAGCTAATACCTTTTAGCCCATTAGCAGATAGCCAATTACCAGACTGTGATTTGGTCTATTTAGGGGGTGGCTTCCCCGAAGTTTTTGCAGAGCAACTAGCAGCCAACCAAACTATGCTCCAGTCTATTTTACAAGCCCATAAGCAAGCTAAACCAATCTATGCAGAATGTGGTGGCTTAATGTATTTAGGTGAGTTTTTACAGGTCGATGGTGAACATTATGACATGGTGGGAGTATTAGCAGGTTATAGCCAAATGACCAAGGGTTTAAAACGCTTTGGTTATTGTGAAGGTAGGGCATTAACAAATACCTTGTTAGCGGATACAGGCGAAATATTAAAAGGCCATGAGTTCCACCATTCAGAGTTTTATACCAATTTACCTTGTGCTTTTGCCATGTATAAAACCCGTGATGGGGAAATTGTTAAAGAATGGCAAGGTGGTTATCAAGTAGGTAATACCCTAGCGAGTTACTTGCATATTCATTTTTATCAAAATCCATTTATATTGTGTCATTGGTTGGATAGGGCGCTAGTATGAGTTATTTATTGCCTGTTCTTCCTATTATTATTGGCTTTATCGTGGATTTACTATTAGGCGATCCACAAGGCTGGCCTCATCCTGTGCGCTGGATAGGTAATAGTATTACTTTTGTACAACAAAAGATTCGCAATCAATGCTCTAGTGATGCCTCCCTAAAATGGGGTGGCCTATGGTTATGGTTGATTATAGTGGGAGGCACTTTCTTAGTCACTTGGGGCTTACTCTATTTGATTGGTCTATGGTCATGGTGGCTAAGCTTCATCGTTCAGTGTGTATTGGCCTATACCATCTTAGCCACTAAGTGTTTAAAAGATGCGGCGATGAGTGTTTACCAAACATTGGATACAGGTACGGTAGAGCAGGCACGAGTGCAGTTATCTTATATTGTAGGTAGGGATACTACCGAATTAGATAAACCACAAATGACCCGTGCGGTAGTTGAGACAGTAGCAGAGAATAGTGTCGATGGCGTTATTGCTCCCTTGTTCTATTTGTTTATTGGTGGTGTGCCATTAGCCATGGCTTATAAAGCAGTAAATACCTTAGATTCAATGGTGGGTTATCAAACCCCTAAATATAAGGCGATTGGCTATTTTTCTGCCAAGTTAGATGATGTGTTTAATTATATCCCTGCACGTATTAGCTGGCTGTTATTTACCCTTGCTGCCTATTTACTCAAACTCAATGCTAAAGCTGCTTTAGTTATCGGCTGGCGTGATCGCGCCAAGCATAAAAGCCCTAACTGTGCATGGTCTGAGGCGACTGTGGCTGGGGCGCTTGGTGTCCGTTTAGGCGGGCCAAATAACTATTTTGGTGAGTTAGTAGAGAAGCCTTGGCTAGGGGATGAGGTTCGGCCTATTGAGCAAAATGATATTACTGCCACCATTAAATTAATGTATATAGCCGCAGTATTAGCTTTATTAGTGTTTATGGCTGTTTATTGCTTTATTAAGTTTTTAGGCTAAGGAAAAGAAATGACCTATATAACCCAACCACAAAATATTGAAGATAAAAGCTTTGAGATTATTCAGGAAATTATTGATGAAATTAGACCTGATTATCAGTTTGTGGATGAACTGCAAGAAAAGATTATCAAACGCTGTGTACATACCAGTGCTGATTTTGATTGGTTAGATATTCTTAAATTTTCGGAGGGTGTTAATCAAATTTTATTAACCGCTTTGCAAAATGGTGCCACTATTTATACAGACACTAATATGGTGCTATCAGGTATGAATAAAACTCGTTTAGATAAGTTAGGTTGCCAATATCGTTGTTATGTAGCAGACCCAATTACCCGTGAAATTGCCCATGCTAAAGGTATTACTCGTTCCATGGCGGCAGTTGAGCAAGCGGCTACTGAAGAGGGCGAGAAAATCTTTGTGTTTGGTAATGCGCCTACAGCCTTGTTCCGTTTATTAGAATTATATGAAGAAGGTAAATTAAAACCAGCGGCTGTGGTTGGTGTACCTGTAGGGTTTGTGGGAGCGGCTGAATCAAAAGATGCTTTAATGCAAAGTGATTTACCTTATATTGCGGCAGCAGGGCGTAAAGGTGGTTCTAATATTGCGGCAGCCATTATCAATGCTTTGCTATATAGCATGTGAGTATTAACTAATGGAACACTTTGTTTGGATTGACAATAAGCAGTACCGTAAAGGCTATACCACTGGCTCCTGCGCCACAGCAGCAGCTAAAGTGGCGGCGTTGATGGTATTACAGCAAATGTTTATTCCACAGGTTTCAATTACCACGCCATCAGGTGTGGTATTAGATTTAGATGTATTAGAACCTAGTATCGAAGGTAATACCGCTATTGCTGCTATTCAAAAAGATGGCGGGGATGATATAGATGTTACTCACGGTATGTTGATTTTTGCCCAAGTCACCCTTAATGATTCAGGCAAAATTATCATTGATGGGGGGGAAGGAGTAGGCAGGGTAACCCGTAAAGGGGTGCGCCATGAAATAGGTTCTGCGGCTATTAACGATACCCCTCGCAGAACCATTGAGCAAGCAGTGCGAGAAGTAATCGGCGCGCAAAAAGGCGCAGAAGTGATTATTTTTGCACCCGAAGGCGCAGAGCGAGCACAACAAACCTTTAATCCACGTTTAGGGATTATGGATGGTATTTCCATTTTGGGTACAACAGGTATTGTTACTCCCATGTCCGATGAAAGTTGGAAAAAATCTATTACCCTTGAAATTGAAATGAAGCATGCTCATGGAATACAGAAAATTATTTTTGTACCTGGTAATCATGGTGAAAAGTTTGCCGAAGAAATGGGCATGAATAGTAACTATGTGGTAGTGATGAGTAACTTTGTGCGCTATGTATTAAAAGATGCAGAGCGATTAGGTTTTAAACGGGTTTTATTATTAGGTCATCTTGGTAAATTAATTAAAGTAGCTGCAGGTATTTTCCATACCCACAACCATGTGGCAGACGGACGGATTGAAACACTTATTGCGGTATTGGCACTCATGGGTGTACCGCAAGATTTTTTATTAAAAATCGATGACTGTAAAACTACTGAAGCTGCTATGGAGCTTATTGAGCAAGAAGGCTATCAAGCGGTTTACCAACAAATAGCCTTGCGTATTAAAGAGCGTGTTGAGCAACTATCAAAATTTACTAAAAACCCCATGCAAGCCGATGCTATTTTATGTTCGATGGATGGCAGAATTTTAGGCAGTAGTGCTCCTTTAACTGAATTAATAGAGGAGTTTCGTACATGATTAATGTAGTGGGTTTAGGGCCCGGTTCAGCTGATTATTTAGTGCCTTTAGCAAAACGTTTAATCGATGATTGTGATTGGATTGTTGGTTCAGAAAGGCAACTAGCGGCAGTACCCCATCAACAGGCTAAAGAACATTTACTGGATAAAAAATTATCAGACCTAATTGTATGGCTAAAACAACACCAACATGAAAAAGTAGTGGTGTTAGCCTCTGGTGACCCTATGCTCTATGGCTTGGGTAAATATATTAATCAGCAAATGAGTAGTAGTGAAGTGCAGGTGGTATCAGGTATTAGTTCTATGCAATACCTTTTCTCACGCATTGCACTGGATATGAATGATGTTTATCTAACCAGCAGTCATGGCAAAACCCCTGACTTTGACTTTATGTTACAGCATAAAAAAGTAGCCTTAGTGACTGATGACAAAATCGGCCCTTACCAAATTGCCCAACAAATTAATAAGCGTGGTTTACAACGTACTCTAGTGATTGGCGAAAACCTTTCTTATCCCAATGAGCAAATTACGATTGTGCCAGCCACCGAAGTGTTAGACCAACCTTATCAAATGAATGTAGTGGTGATTATTGATGAAAGATGAATTATTTATTCGGGGTGATGTACCCATGACTAAAGAAGAGGTGCGGGTATTAACCATCGACTGGTTAAATTTAGAAAACGCGCGCACTTTAGTTGATGTGGGGGCAGGTACGGGCAGTATCTGTATTGAAGCTAGCTTACGTTACCCTAATTTAAAAACCATTGCCATTGAGAAAAATCCTGAGGCCATTAGTTTAATCAAACAAAACTGTGACAAGTTTGCGGTTACTAATTTACAGATTATTGAAGGCAATGCTCCCGAAGTATTACCTACGCAGCCAATTGATGCTGTATTTGTAGGCGGTAGCGGTGGCGCTTTAGATGAAATTATTAACTGGGCATTTACTAATTTAAACCCACAAGGGCGTTTAGTACTGAACTTTATTTTATTAAATAACTTAATGGAAGCTTTAGATATTCTACAGCAAGTTGGCTTTGAAAATATTGAAGCAAGCCAACTACAAGTATCACGTTTAACCAAGTTGGGTAAGGGCAAATATTTTAAACCCAATAACCCAACCTATATTATTTCCTGTACAAAAGGGGCAGTAAGCGAATGACACAAGCAACTATCGACCATAGTAAAGTTTATTTTATTGGTGCAGGCCCTGGCGATTGTGAGTTAATCACTTTAAAAGGTTACCGTATTTTATCCCAAGCGGATGTGGTGATTTATGCAGGCTCACTGATTAACCACGATTTATTAAAGTATTGTAAAGAGGGTGCAGCTTGTCACGACAGTGCAAAACTGAACTTAGAAGAAATTATCAGCTTAATGCAACAGGGCATAGCACAAGGTAAATTAGTAGTACGCTTACAAACAGGCGATCTATCGCTCTATGGTTCTATCCGTGAACAAAGTGAAGAGTTAGCTAAGTTAAATATTGGTTTTATTTCTGTACCAGGGGTGAGTTCTTTCTTAGGTGCAGCTTCCCAATTAGGTGTGGAATATACCGTACCTGAGGTGGCACAAAGCTTAATTATTACCCGTATGGAAGGGCGTACCCCAATGCCTTTTAAGGAGTCATTAGAAGCTTTTGCACAACACCAAACCTCAATGGCTATCTTCTTATCAGTACAAAATATCGGCAGTGTGGTTGATAACCTACATGACAATGGCAAAGGTTATCCAATGGATACGCCTGTGGCAGTGATCTATAAAGCAACGTGGCCAGATGAGCAAAAAGTTGAGGGCACTTTAGCGGATATCGCGCAGAAGGTAAAAGAAGCGGGGATTAATAAAACGGCACTTATTTTAGTGGGTCGTTTTCTTGGTGAAGAGTACCACTACTCAAAACTCTATGACGCAGATTTTAGCCATGAATTTAGAAAAGCCTGAATTAGCAGTACTCACCGTTACACCGGGGGCTAAAGCGCAAGCTTTACGCTTGGCTAAGTTAATCCCATGTGATTGCTATACCAGCGATAAGCTAGTTAGCGAAGGCTTTATAGGCTTTAACGGTAGTATGGCGGATTGTGTAACAAGGTTATTTGCTAGTTATCAGTCATTACTATTTATTTGTGCCACAGGTATTACCGTGCGGATGATTGCGCCATTGGTGACTGATAAGTTAGCAGACCCTGCTGTATTGGTGATGGATGAGCAAGCACAGCATGTAATTAGCTTGCTATCTGGCCATGTCGGTGGTGGTAATAAGCTCACTATGCAGATTGCCCAACTATTAGGTGCAACGCCTGTAATTACTACCGCTACTGATGTCAACCAAGTGGCAGCATTAGATACTTTAATTCAAGAAGTGGGCGGAGAGGTAGCTGCTTATCGGCAACAAGTTAAAGATATTAATCAAATGTTGGTGAGTGGTCAGCAAGTTGGTTTATATCTTGAGCAAGTAACTGTTAAGGATGTACGTGGCTTTGTAGCGGTGGAAGACCTTAACCAGTTACCTAGCGAATTAGCTGCATTAGTGATTGTATCTAATCGTACTGATTTACAGGTCAATTGTGATTACCCAGTCATCCAAATTATCCCCAAAAATATTGTGGTAGGGATGGGCTGTCGGCGTGATACAGATGCTGAATTAATCTACCAAACACTTTGCCAACACTTAGCAAAATATCAGCTTGATATGAAAGCCATTAAACAAATTGGCAGTGTCATTATTAAACAAGATGAACAAGGGCTGCTTGCGCTAGCTAAGCGGTTAGCAGTGCCCTTTACTGTATTTACGATTGAAGAGTTACAGCAGCATGAGCATCGCTTTGCTGCTTCTGAATTTGTCCGCAAAACCCTAGGCATAGGCAGTGTGTCTCAGCCCTCTGCGTGGATTATGAGTGACGGCAATTTATTAGGTGAAACGTTAAAACAGGATGGTATTACCATCACATTAGGAGTAAGTATATGTTGTATTTAGTAGGTTTAGGCCCTGGTGATGAAGGTTCAATGACTCAAGATGCAGTAGCCGCTATTAAAAACTCGGATGTCATAATCGGTTATAAAACCTATACCAATCTAATCAAGCCTTTAATTGAAGGTAAAGAGCTCGTTAGAACAGGCATGTGTAAAGAGATAGAGCGCTGTGAAGTGGCTATTGAAGCCGCTAAAACAGGCAAAAATGTAGCGCTGGTAAGCAGTGGTGATACTGGTGTTTATGGTATGGCAGGGCCAATCTTTGAAATTATTGCCCGTGATAAGTTAGATATTGATGTACAAGTAATTCCCGGTGTTACCTCCAGTGTAGCGTGTGCTGCTATCCTAGGTTGCCCATTAATGCATGACTTCTGCCATATCAGTTTAAGTGATTTATTAACCCCTTGGGAGTTAATTGAAAAACGGGTGCGTATGGCAGCAGAAGCGGATTTTGTGATCTGTTTTTATAATCCACGTTCTAAAGGCCGCCCAGACCATTTAGCGAAAGCCTTTGAATTAATGGCACCTTTTAAAAGCCCAGATACGCCAGTGGGCATTGTTAAAGCCGCAGGTCGTAGCAAAGAAGATTTATGGCTAACCACTTTTAAAGATATTGACTATACCGTGGTAGGTATGACCTCAATGGTGATTGTGGGTAATAAATCAACCTATCGCTATAAAGACTATATGATCACACCACGAGGATATATGGTGTGAGCCAAGCTTTTAAGGGAAAAATCCATGTGTTCGGTGGCACATCTGACGCAGTCCTATTGTGCCAGATGTTAGAAAGGCTCAGCTTAAGCTATGGGCTTTCAGTCGCTACCGAAGCAGGCAGTGAAACTGCGCTGACCTTAAGGGGCAAAGTACACATGGGTAGGTTAGATAGTGAGCAAATGGCTGACTTATTTACTAATGAACAAGTTGATTTAGTAATTGATGCTACCCATCCATTTGCTGCGGAAGTTTCCAAAAATATTATGGAAGCAACTAGCAAAGTTAATTTGCCATTAATCCGTTATGAGCGACAAACTCAAATTGATCTATTGGAACACCGATTACTGATTAAAGTGGCAACGGTTGAAGAAGCTTGTATGGCCGCTAAACAAGCAGGTAATAAAGTTTTTTTAACCACGGGTAGTAAAGAGTTAGCTAAATATAAACAATTATTGCCCGAAAAAACATTAATTGCTCGGGTATTACCTACGGTGGGGGTTATTCAATCCTGTGCTGATTTAGGTTTAGGGATCGGTGAAATTGTGGCGATGAAAGGGCCATTTACTCGCGAAATGAATGCGGCAATGTACCAGTTCTATCAACCTGATGTAGTGATTACTAAAGAGTCTGGAGCAGAAGGTGGTTATACCGAAAAAGTATTACCCTGCTTGGCGCTTGGTATTGTGTGTATTGTGATTAGTCGTCCTAAACAAATCTATCAACGGTTTGTTTCAACGATTGAGGAGTTAGAGTGCCAATTAAAGGCATTTAGTTAATAGAAGGTAAATAAAATGGCAGGTAAAGTGTGGTTAGTAGGAGCAGGACCGGGTGATATTTCCTTAATTACTGTAAAAGGTATGGAATGTATCAAACATGCTGATGTGCTGGTGTATGATCGATTAGTTAATCCTGAGTTATTAACCTTTGCGCCTGAGCATTGTGAACAAATTAATGTGGGTAAAGAAAGCGATCATCATCCCATTCCACAGCAAGAGATTAATCAGATCTTAGCAGACCATGCGAAAGCAGGTAAAAAAGTAGTTCGTCTAAAAAGCGGTGACCCTTATGTATTTGGGCGCGGTGGTGAGGAAGCGCAACTATTAGTTGAGCAACGAGTGCCTTTTGAAGTAGTGCCTGGGGTAACTTCTGCTATTGGTGGTTTAACCTATGCAGGTATTCCTGTTACCCATCGTGACTATGCTTCCTCGTTCCATGTGGTAACAGGCCACTTACGGGCAGATAAAGAAAAAGACCCCATCAACTGGCAAGCATTAGCACAGTTACAAGGCACTATTGTGATCTTAATGGGTGTGTCCAATTTAGCGAATATAACAGAAGAACTAATGCAATATGGCAAAAGTGCTGATACCCCAGTGGGCATTATTATGTGGGCTAGCCGTGCTAACCAACGAATAGTAACAGGTACCTTAAGCACTATTGTACAAGTAGCTAAAGAGCAAAAAGTTAAGCCACCTGCATTAATTGTAATTGGTGAGGTAGTAGGCTTACATAACTTACTCGATTTTTCTCAATTTATTAGCGACCCTGCTGAATAAGGTGATAGCTGTGAAAAAAGCATTATTAGTGGTTAGTTTTGGGACTAGTTACCCTGAAACACGAATCAAAAATATTGAAGCCTGTGAGCAGGCGATGCGTGATATATGTCCAGACCGTGACTTTTTCCGTTCTTGGACATCACATATTATTCGTAGAAAAATTGCAGAGCGCGATCAAATGTATGTGGATAGTCCACAACAAGCCTTAGAACGGTTAATTGAGCAAGGTTATACTGATGTGGTTATTCAATCACTACATATTATTAACGGTGAAGAGTACGAGAAAATTACCAGTGAAGTAATGGTATATAAAGATCAGTTTCAGCGTATGGAAATTGGTAAACCTCTACTAACTACTTTTGAAGACTTTGAAACAGTTATTGACGCATTAAGAGCCCAAGCACCTAACTTGCAACCCGATGAGCGAGTACTGTTTATGGGACATGGTACTACTCATCATACCTTTGCTGCTTACGCTTGTATCGATCATCTATTTATGGATAAAAAACTACCTTTTATGATGGGCGCAGTAGAAAGCTATCCTGAAATAGAAACTATTTTAGAACGCTTACAACGAGATAAGGTGCGTAAGGTACATTTAATGCCGTTTATGATAGTGGCTGGCGATCATGCTATTAATGATATGGCATCTGATGAAGTAGATTCTTGGAATAGCCAAATTAAAGCGTTAGGTATTGAAACAGAGTGCTACCTGCAAGGCTTAGGTGAAAACCAACAAATCCGAGCATTATTTGCCCAACATTTATTAGATGCAGTAAGTGAGAAACAATAAAATGACTGGAAAATTATACGCAATAGGAACAGGCCCTGGTGCATCTGATTTAATTACTGTAAGGGCGGCTAGATTATTAGCTCATATGGATATCGTCTATGCCCCTGCTGCCCGTAAAGGTGGCGATAGCTTGGCGCTTTCTATTGTGCGCGAATATATTGGCAGCCAAACCGAAATTAAAGAACGCCATTTCCCCATGAGCAATAACACAGAGGAAAAACAACAAGCATGGCAAGCGGTAACTGATGAAATTGTTAGCGATATAACCGCAGGCAAAAAAGTTGCTTTTGTATCCTTAGGCGATGTCATGCTCTACAGCACATGGGTAAGTATTTTAGAACGCTTACCTGATGGTTTAGATATAGAAATTATCCCTGGTATTACCTCATTTGCTCTAATTGCCGCCAAAACAAAACGCCCGTTAGCAATGGAAACCCAATCCTTAGTAGTGATGTCTTGTACTGTAGGTAAAGAAATACTAGCCCAAGCACTACAACAACATTCAAGCCTAGTACTAATGAAAGCCGCCTCTTGCCTACCTGATGTAAAAGCATTAATTGAAGAATTAGGGTTATTAGATTATGCGGTATTAGTATCTGATGCTTCCCTAACTTCTGAAAAGCAATACCGTAATTTAAAAGATATTCCAGCCGATGAAAAACTACCTTACTTTACTACTATTTTGGTGAATAAGCAGTGGAGTAAAAGCTAAATATGTTATTTAATGTCTATCTATATATTATTTTTGGATAGGTAAATAATGGAAAAGTATTGGATTGTTGCTCTTGGGGAGACTTATCATATAGCGACTAGTGAAGGTTTTCTATGGTCACCAAAACTAACTAAAGCTGGTAGAAGAAACGTTGGTTATGAGAATATGAATGTTGCTCAAGTTGGCGATATTGTTTTTACTTGCGTAGATCAACATATCAAAGATATTGGCATTGTAATACAATCATCTTATTCTCGAGTTGCCCCAGAGTATTCAACATTTAATAACTGGGCTAATATGGATGGCCATGCTTTAAGAATAGATTGGTTTCATCCCAAACAAGATATTTTTCTAAAAAATTATATAGATTTAATAAATAAAATTAACTCATCACCTTCACCTTTTGTTAAACAAAAAAATAAAAGTGAACTAAGTACAATTGGGTTAAAACAACAATATTTGATAGAGATCTCTAAGGAATATGCAAATTTTTTCTTTGAAAAATTGTCCATTGAAAATAAAGTTAATGATATTAAATTAGAGTTAGATAAATTATTAGTGCAAGAAATAGTTGAAAAAGATACTTCTGCCATACCAGTTAATACAACTAAAAAAGCACTAGTTGATATTAGGACAGCACAGTTAAAATTTACTGAAAACCTATTAAAAATTGAGAAAGTTTGTCGAGTAACAAATACATTGTATGATTTCGATAAAATAAAAGATAGATACTTAATAGCTAGTCATATTAAACGCTGGGTAGATTGTACCAGAGAGGAAAGAGTTGATGGTAATAATGGTTTACTTTTAGCTCCTCATATTGATTACTTATTTGATAGATATTTAATAAGTTTTCAGAAAGATGGAACTATGTTGATTTCTGAGATAGTCAAAAAAGATGCCATTTTTGAAAAATGGAATATTATAGAAAAAAATGTTGGTTGTTTTAGTGATAAACAAGATTTTTATTTAAAAGATCATAGAGATAAGTTTTTTAAAAAGCAAAAAGAAAGTTAAAACTAAAGGTCTTTAATTTATACTAGTAGATATATGTTTATATTTGATCGCTTTAATGCAGAGCTAAAGTAAATATAAGTACTTAGATAGATTACGTGTATAGACTTTATCAGATCAGTGATAAGAGTTATTTTGAAATGATTATTAATTATCTTTAAAGTTAATTTAACTAAGCCATTACCTAAATCAATCTTTACTCAAATTCACATTTACCTGCTAGAAAAAAGGGCATAGACTTTTGCCTAAATTGTAGTCAAATATAGCATTTATGCTAAGGAAGCAGGTGTAATTCCTGCGCAGCCCCCGCTGCTGTAAGGTGGACGATTCTGTTATAACCACTGAGGAAACTCGGGAAGGAACAGAAGAGGATGAAGCTAAGCCAGAAGACCTATTTGATTACAGAAGAATACCCCCTTCGGTGGGAAGGGTTATATCTATGAAATAATTTATTTTATCTATATAACCTTACTTGCATGAAGCGAGGGATATTTGTTACCTAACAAATTAAGGTTATAACGATGAATATCAGATTCAAGCGTTTATCAGTAATTGGCGGGGTGGCCTTACTGATATTATTTCCGCAACAAGCTTTTGCAATGCATATTATGGAAGGGTTTTTACCCCCACTTTGGGCTGGTACTTGGTGGGCAATTTATATTCCTTTTCTAATTCTGGGCATCTATCAATTAAAGAAAATATCTATGGGTAGTACTGATAAAAAAGTATTACTAGCACTTTGTGCTGCTTTTGTGTTTGTACTGTCTTCTTTAAAAATGCCATCTGTCACAGGTAGCTGCTCACACCCTACGGGCGTTGGCTTAGGGGTGGTGATGTTTGGCCCTTGGGTAATGGCTGTGTTAGCAGGTATTGTGTTGTTATTCCAAGCTTTGTTTTTAGCTCATGGCGGGTTAACTACGTTAGGCGCTAACGGTATGTCAATGGCGGTATTTGGGCCTGTGGTTGGTTATTACATTTGGCGAATCTCCTGTAAGTTTAAAATTCGTAAAGATGTAGGGGTATTTTTATGTGCCTTTACAGCCGATATTGTCACTTACTTTGTCACTTCTATTCAGTTAGCAGGCGCTTTCCCTGACCCACAGTTAGGTTTTTTGGCTGCTGCTACTAAATTTATGAGTATTTTCTGCTTAACGCAAATCCCTATTGCTATTGCTGAGGGGTTATTAACAGTTATTATTTATAATGTTATTACTGAGCGTAAAATTGCACCAGTTGGGGGCTTTACACAATGAAAAAGAATCTATTGTTATTAACCATTGTGGTAATTATGTGTTTAGTCCCTTTCTTTTTGCCTGCTAATAAAGGGGCAGAGTTTAGCGGTGCAGATGGTCAAGCAGAGGAGGCTATTACTCAAAGCCATCCTGATTATGAACCATGGTTTGAGTCTTTCTTTGAGCCTGCTAGTGGCGAAGTAGAAAGTTTACTATTTACCTTACAAGGCTCTATTGGCACAGGGATAATTTGCTATATTTTAGGCTTTTATCGTGGTAGAAGGCCAAAGACTGATGTTAGAAATTGATCATTATGCCTATCAAAGCCGCTGGCGTGAAATAAATCCGCTAACTAAAGGGTTAGCTTATATTGTTTTATTGCTAGTGGCTTTGTGTTCAATATGGTTTGTACAATTAATTATTTTAGTTGTACTAGCACCTATCACTTGTTATGTTACACGGATTAGTTTTAGTAAATACTGTAAATGGATGATGGTTCCTTTTGCTTTTCTAATGGTAAGTGTAGCAGGTATTTTATTATCTTTTGACTGGAGTAATAGTAAGCTGTTAGCCAGCTTTCATATTGGTTCACTTTATATTGGGGTAAGTGCCGAGTCCTTATGGGTAGCACAAAATGCTTTTTTCCGAAGCTTATCTTGTTTAGCTATTACTTATTTATTTGTATTAACTACTCCCTTTGACCAGTTAATTCAAATTGGTAAAAAAATCCATATGCCGAAAGCATTGTTGGAAATTATTTTACTCACCTATCGCTTTATATTTATCTTTTTAGATGAAGTGGCAGCCATCAAGCGTGCCCAAACATTACGTTTTGGTTATATCTCACCTAGAACCAGTTATCGCTCTTTGGGTATGTTGATAACCATGTTACTAAGCCGAGTTTTAACCCGTTATAGCCAAATGACTATAGCCCTAGAAACTAAGTTATTTAGGGGTGATTTTCACCTTTAAGGTTGGAATAGAAGTATATGTTATCAACAAACAATGTTAGTTTTAAATATGAGCAAGGTGACTGGGCGTTAGAGGATATTAGCTTAAATTTATCATCAGGTAAGGTAACAGGGCTGATTGGTGCCAATGGTTCAGGCAAATCTACTTTATTTATGATCTTGCTGGGTATTTTAAAGCCTAATGCAGGTGAAGTGTGTTGGAATGGCAAACCCATCAGTTATAAAAAGCAAGATTTATATCAATTACGGCAAAATGTATCAATTGTTTTTCAAGATCCAGATCAGCAGATTTTTTATACCGATATACGCAGTGATATTGCGTTTAGTTTACGCAATTTAGGGGTGGCTGAAGATGAAATTACTAGGCGCGTTAATAATGCTTTAGCATTAGTAGATGCGCAACATTTTGCAGATCAACCTATTCAATATTTAAGCTTTGGACAGAAGAAGCGGGTGGCTATTGCAGGTGCTTTGGTATTAGATGCGCCTTGTATTTTATTGGATGAGCCTACCGCAGGTTTAGACCCAATGGGGCGACAACATATTATTGAGATTTTGCAAAGGGTAGTAGCAGAAGGCAAACAAGTAGTTATTTCTAGCCATGATATTGATTTGATTTACCAAGTATGCGATGAGGTTTATGTACTAGATCGAGGCCACTTATTAACCCATGGTGCTACGCAAGAGGTATTTTTGCAGAGTGATTTAATCAAGCAAGCAGGGCTAGTACAGCCATGGTTGATACGTTTACATACTGAAAAAGGTTTGCCATTGTATCGTACTGAGCAGGATTTTTTTGAGCAAAGTAATTTAACAGAAGTGGTTAAATAAGAGAGTTAAAAATGATTAATGGGCATGGTGATGATGGTTATCAGTATCCAATAATTACAGCTAATTTTAGCTCTAATGTTTATCACCAATCGGATTTATCAGGTTTAGAACAATACCTAGCACAGCATATTGAGGCTATTTATAGTTATCCCGAGCCTGATGCAGTTTCTATTAGAAAGTTATTAGCAGAGCAGGCTAATATTACCGATAGTTGTATTTCTGTTACTAATGGAGCAACAGAGGCAATTTACCTTATTGCGCAAGCGTTTGTTGGTAGTAAAACGACTATTGCATCGCCTGTATTTAGTGAATATGCGGATGCTTGTGAGATACACCAACACCAACTACAACATGTTTTTAATATAAGCGATATTCCTGCTGAAACAGAATTATGTTGGTTATGTAGCCCTAATAATCCAACGGGTGAAGTTTATTCGGAACAGCAATTACTTACCTTATTTAAGCAATATCCAACAACGTATTTTGTAATTGATCAATCCTATGCAGCCTTTGCAGAAAATGCATTATTAGCCATTGATAAAGTGATTCAATACCCTAATGTAATAGTGTTGCATTCTATGACTAAGAAGTTTGCTATCCCAGGTTTACGACTGGGTTATTTAGTAGCTAATAGTGATTTAATAGCACGTATTAATTATTTTCGAATGCCTTGGTCCGTCAATAGTTTAGCCATAGTGGCAGGCAAATATTTATTACAACATGCTAATGAATTACAGGTTTATTTATTAACCTTATTGCAACAAACCAAGCAATTACAGCAAGCCTTAGCAGCCTTTAAGCAACTACAGGTTTTACCTACGCAAACCCATTACTTTTTAGTGAAATTATTAAATGGTAAAAGTGCTGCTGAATTAAAAAATTATTTAGCCAATAAACATCATTTATTAATTCGTGACGCGGCTAATTTTGTGGGATTAGATCAATATTATTTTAGAGTAGCTAGTCAGAGTGTAGCGCAAAATAATCAGTTAGTGGCCGCCATTGGTGAATGGCTAACAGAGCAACAGTGATGAAAAAAATAACCTTAGTAACAGGTGGTCAACGGTCAGGCAAAAGTAGTTTTGCTGAAAAGTTAGCATTATCGTTAAGCGCTAATCCTATCTATATCGCCACTTCTCGCGTTTGGGATGAAGAATATAGGCAACGTATTCAAAGGCACCAATTAGCACGTGGTAATGAATGGGTAAATATTGAAGAAGAAAAAAAATTATCACAGCATAATGTTATTAATAAAGTGGTGCTAGTTGATTGCGTTACCTTATGGGCTACCAATTATTTTTTTGATTTAGACAGTAATATTGAACAAGCATTAACTGAGCTTAAGCAAGAGTTTGATTTGTTTACGCAACAAGATGCGCAGTTTATTTTTGTGACTAATGAAATTGGTTTAGGTGGTACGCCAGAAAATACCTTACAAAGAAAGTTTACCGATTTATTAGGTTGGTTAAATCAATATATTGCAGAGCAGGCCGACGAAGTTTATTTCAGTGTTTCGGGCATACCGATGAAAATTAAGGGGTAGTTATGAGAAGTTTTGTAATTAATAAACCAGATGAAGTGATTTGCTCCTTGCTACAAGATAAGATTGATAATCTTGCTAAACCAAAGGGTTCGTTAGGACTATTAGAAAAAATAGCTAAGCAAGTAGGCACTATTCAACAAAGCCTATCGCCCCAATTAACTAATCCTCATCATATTTTATTTGCAGCGGATCATGGTATTGCTGAGTCTGGTGTAAGCCCTTCACCTAAATCTATCACTTGGCAACAAGCCCTTAATTTTGTGGAAGGTGGTGGTGGCATTAATATTTTTGTACGGCAAAATGGTTTTAAACTGCTAGTGGTCGATGCAGGTGTTGATTACGATTTTGAGGCAGATACGGGCATTATTGATCGTAAAATTAGTAAAGGTACAGCTAATTTTCTTTATGAAGCAGCTATGACAGAACAGCAAATGGAACAGGCGATTAACACAGGGGTGGAACTCGTAGAGCAATGCCAGCAAGCAGGCTGTAATATTATATCTTTTGGAGAATTAGGCATTGCTAATACCTCGCCATCTTCTATTTGGATGAGCTATCTAACAGGTATTGATTTAAAACAATGTGTGGGTGCAGGCTCAGGTTGGGCTTCTGAGGGTACTTTGCGTAAATATCAAGTATTGCAACAAGCGGTAGATAACTATCAGGGTGATAGTTCAGCACTGGATATTATGCGTTATTTTGGTGGTTATGAAATGGTGATGACGGTAGGTGCCATGTTACGAGCTGCCGAATTAGCGATGATTATTTTGGTGGATGGTTTTATTATGACCAACTGCATTTTAATGGCAGCTAAGTTTTATCCTAATATTATTAATTATGCAATTTTTGGTCATCAAGGTGAGGAAACAGGTCATAAACTATTGTTAGATTATATGGGTGTGCAATCATTATTGCAGTTGCAATTTAGACTAGGAGAGGGGACGGGTGCAGTCTGCGCCTTTCCACTAGTTGATTCTGCAGTGCGAATGATGAATGAAATGAAATCTTTTGCCAAGGCGGAAGTTACTCCGATTACCAAATGCTAGCCTTTACTGCGATTATTATATTTTTTACTCGATTGCCTTTTTTTAGGAATCGAATGATTCCTGATGAATACTTTAAAAATATTATCTACTATTGGTCAATGGCGGGTTGGTTAACTGCCTCTGTAATGATGCTGGTACTGTATTTAAGTAGCTTGTTATTTCCTATATCAGTGGCTGTTATGCTAGCCATAGCCAGTAGATTATTACTAACAGGCGCATTACACGAAGATGGTTTAGCTGATTTCTTTGATGGCTTTGGTGGTGGTATTTCCAAAGAGCGTATATTAGCTATTATGAAAGATAGCCATATAGGCTGTTATGGTGTATTGGGTTTAATTATCTATTTTTTATTACTTTTTTCTTTACTAAGTGCTTTGCCCGTGTATTTGGCTTGTGTTGCTATTTTAGTGGCTGATCCATTTTGTAAAGGGTTGTCGTCTTTTATTACGGTGCGTTTAAGCTATGCTCGTACGGCAGAAACCAGTAAAGTAAAAGTTGTGTATGATGATATTAAAGCCAAGTATTTTTTATATTCCATTAGCTTTGCTTTAGTACCTTTATTAATTATCTTTGGCATTATCTCACCTATTTATTACCTAGCAATACTGTTACCCGTTGCTGTATTTTTTCTATTAACTGCTTTTATGAGCAGTAAAATACAAGGCTATACAGGTGATTGCGTAGGGGCTTTATTTTTAATGACAGAATTGTCTTTCTATTTATCATTTGTTGCTTTAGTAAGGTTAGTATGAAGCTTTATTTTATTCGCCATACAGCGGTTGATGTTGCGCAAGGTGTTTGTTATGGCTGGAGCGATGTGGGTTTAAAAGAGAGCTTTAAAGACGAAGCCAACACAGTGTTTGAGCAAATTGAAGCAATTAAGTTTGATCAGGTTTACACTAGCCCCTTAAGCCGTTGTACCAAGCTTGCTAATTATTGTGGTTATGCTAATGCAATTGTCGATGGTCGTTTAAAAGAGCTAAATTTTGGTGATTGGGAAATGCAAAAATGGGATGATATTCAAGACCCTAATTTACAAAATTTTTATAATGATTGGCTTAATATTGCCGCTACCAATGGCGAATCATTTGCTGATTTATATAAACGTTTTGTTGAGTTTATTAATACCTTGCCAACCAATATTGAAAAGGCAGCAATCTTTACCCATGGTGGTATTATTAACTGCGGCCGTGTTTACGCAGGTGTGACAACCGTAGCAAATATGTTTAACCATACACCCAGTTATGGTTCTGTTACTGTACTAGATATTTTTCCTAACCTTGATCTAAATAAAGGCTAAATTATGCAAAAGCTTGCACCTCTTATGTTTGTTGGCACAGGTAGTGATGTTGGGAAAAGTATTATTACTGCTGGATTCTGTCGTATTTTTAAACAGGATGGTTATACCCCAGCGCCTTTCAAAGCACAGAATATGGCGAACAATTCCTATGCTACGGAAGAGGGTTTAGAAATAGGCAGGGCGCAAGCAGTGCAAGCAGAGGCGGCTGGGGTGGCTTGCCATACCGATATGAACCCATTACTGCTAAAACCTTCATCAGACCATACTTGCCAAGTGGTATTAAATGGTAAGCCAATAGGCAACCAAAATGCTTATCAGTATTTTCGAACAGAAGGTAGAGAAGAGTTAAGAGCAGAAGTAAATGCCGCCTTTGATCGTTTAGCAAGCCGTTATAACCCTGTAGTAATGGAAGGGGCTGGTAGTATTTCGGAGATCAATTTAAGGGAAGTTGACCTAGTCAATATGCCAATGGCTATTTACGCTAAAGCCAATGTTATTTTAGTGGCTGATATTGATCGTGGTGGTGTCTTTGCTAGTGTTTATGGCTCCATTATGCTACTTACCGAAGAAGAACGAAAATACGTAAAAGGGATTTTAATTAATAAGTTTCGGGGTGATATTCGCTTGTTTGAATCAGGTATTAAAATCCTCGAAGATTTATGCGGTATTCCTGTGCTTGGTGTGGTGCCTTACTATAAAGATATTCATATTGAAGAAGAAGATTCAGTAGCCCTACACACTAAGCAAATCCAAGCATCACATGGTAAGGTTAATGTGGTAGTAGTGCTATTAAGGCATATGTCTAACTTTACTGATTTTAATCGGTTAGAACGAGACCCTAGAGTTCACTTATATTACAGCAGTAATGTGGATGAAATCGCCAAAGCAGATATTATTTTATTACCGGGTAGTAAAAGTACTTTAGATGATTTATATGAATTACGTCGTAATGGTGTTGCACAAAGCATTCTTAAAGCTCATCGTAGCGGTGCTACGGTAGTAGGTATTTGTGGTGGCTTCCAAATGATGGGACAAGAGATTTGTGACCCTGATCATGTGGAAGGTTCTATCGAACGATTACCAGGGCTTGGGCTATTACCAGTAACCACTAAAATGCTAGGTGAAAAAGTCACACGCCAAGTTAAATTTAACTTTCAACAATCCGTAAGCCTTTGTGAAGGTTATGAAATCCATATGGGTATTACTACACCAGTGGATGATAACCCCGTATCACCCTTAAATCAGCTAACAGATAATACAACCGATGGTTATCTATTAAATAATAAATGTTTTGGTACTTATATCCACGGTATTTTAGATAATGCAGAGGTTATTGATTATCTACTCCAACCCTATGCCGATAAACTAAAAGAACAACCTTTTGACTATACCGCCTTTAAAGAACAACAATACGACAAACTAGCCGAACACATTCGCCAACATGTAAATGTTGAGTTGGTTTATCAACTAATGCAGAAATAATTTTTATGTTTTTTAAAATCGGTTTTGGATACTGTTAAAAAATATGAAAGAATTATTCTATATACCTTCCAGCTATTGCCTTATAAATCTGGTTTTCATATTGAATAAGCTGGTAACGATTAGCGAGTAAAGATATTTTGGTATTGGTTTCTGTATTTAATGCATCTAACCAATCTTTAAGTTCACCAGCACCTTGTTGATATCGAATATCATAGTATTGTGTTATTTCTACATCATAATTATATTTATCTTGTAAATTAGCAAGTGATGCCTGTGCATTTGTGTAGTTGTAATAATAGGTACTGATTTCATTTAAGGCTGTGGTAATCGCTTTTTCTAGGTCGAGCCTTATACTTTCATAATCCTCTTTAGAAATTTTTACACGCCAACGTATTCTATTCCATTCTAAGAAAGGCAGATTAATGGCAATATTGCCAGAAGCAAAAGGTAAATCAAAAGTAGTACGAGCTTTATCTGATGAGCTACTAACCGCAGCACCTAATGTAATCGTTGGATACCAACTTTTTTCAGTGGCTTTTAAATCGAGTGAAGCCTTTTGTAAACGGTATTCAGCAGCACGTAAGTCTGGCCTGTTTGCTATTACCGACAATGGAACATTTAAATCTACTTTAGGTAGTTGTAATGTTAATAAATCTGGATAATTAATTAATAATGGATCTGTTGGTTTTAAATTCAGTAAATCACGTAGTGTTTGTTCGGTGTTCTTTAATTGGTTTTGTAAATCAATAAGGTTATTTCTAGCATTCAAAATAGCTTGTTTAGCCTGTGCAGGATCTAATGATGACACTCTACCATATTGGTATTTATAGGAAACCAGTTGGCTAATTTGCTGATAGTTTTCTATATTTTGCTCAGTGATAGTGATTGCTTGTTGTAAATACATAAGGTGGTAATAAGCGTCTACTACATTATTAATTAAAGCTAAACGAGTAGTTTCTCGATCTTGAATAGTAGCGGCATATTCCCATTGTTGAGCAGAAACGGTATTAGCAATTCTTTGCCATAGATCTACTTCATAGCTAATATTAATGTTTCCAGAGAAAAGGCGTGTTGATGCATCACCTGTTTTAATATTTTTTTGGATAGAGCCATCCGTTCCTGCGGAAAACGTAGGAACTAAATCTTCTCCAATTAGATTTGCTTGATACAAGGCTCTATTAATATCAACAGCTCGCTTTGCTAAATCAATATTGTTTTTCATGGCTAATTCAATAATCTGATTAAGCTGCTGATCATTATAAACTTGCCACCAATGTTCATCGATTTTATAGCGTTTAAGAATATCTTCTGTTAACTGCACACGCTCTTTTAATTGCTCATCAGGATTTTTGGTTGATGTGCAACCTGTAATGAATAATATAAAGGTTAATGTAAACAGCGTAACGGAGTATTTATTCATTGTCGTTTTCTTTATTCCCTTGAAAGAGCAACAATCGGATTAAGTTTGGAAGCATTACGAGCAGGCATAAATCCAAAAATAATGCCAATAGCTGTTGAGCAACATAATGCTAATACAATAGACTCAACTGAAAAAACGAGTGGAAAATCACTAAATAATAGACTAAAAATAACAGCTATTAAATAAGAAAGTCCAATACCTAGCATTCCTCCAATTAGACAAATTAATACCGCTTCAATTAAAAACTGTTCTAAAATACTATGTTCTCTTGCACCAATTGCCATGCGTATACCAATCTCTTTAGTTCTTTCAGTGACTGACACTAACATAATATTCATTACGCCTATACCTCCTACAATCAAAGAAATTAAAGCGATACACGATATTAATAGGGTCATGGTATTAGTGGTACTTTCTATGGTTTGCTTAATCGCATCCATATTAGCAGTGTAAAAATCTGTTTTCTCATGTTTGATGGTTAGAAATTTAGTAATACCACTATCAGCAATTTGGGTATTTATATTCTCTTTAACCTTAACAATAATAGAAGAAATATTACTGCTGCCAGCTATTTTAGTCATGGTAGTTGTGTAAGGAAGCCATAGTTCTAAATTATTATTGCCACCCATAAAGCCACTGCTGGGCACAGTAACACCTATTACTTCAAAAGGTTGTTTATTAAATAAGATAACTTGCCCTAGGGCAGATGATGAAGGAAATAGTCTTTGTTGGGTATTATGATCAATAACAATAACTGAATTATTATTAACCACATCTTCTAAACTAAAAAATCTACCTTCAGCAATTTGTTGGCCTTTAATATAAAAATATTGTTCATTAACACCTGTAACCTGACTATTTACCGAAATATTGTTATAAACCAAAGTGCCTGATGAGGTAATAGTAGGACTTGCACCATCGATATAACTTAATTTTGCCAATTCTTTAGCATCATCATCGGTTAAAGTAGTCACCCTTCCTGAATACATATCACCTGCACCCCTACCCGCATAAATAGTGATGGTATCTGTACCAAGTGAATTAATATCAGATAGAATTTTTTGTTGTGAACCTCTACCTAAGGCAACAACAGTAACTACTGAAGCTATACCAATAATAATACCTAGCATCGTTAGTATAGAGCGAAGTTTATGTGCCACAATTGCTTGAATAGACATTTTAAAAGACTCAAGTAACTGGTCTTTATAAAAAACAAAAGGGTTGTATTTTAGAGGTTTCTTTTTTTCTTCAATGGCAGTGTTAGGCTGATTTTGCTTGCGCGTATCTGCAATAATCTCACCATCTTTTATTTCAATTATACGATGAGCATAACTTGCAATCTGTTGGTCATGGGTAACTAATATAATGGTATGTTTTTGCTGGTGCAGTTCTTTTAAAATATCCATAACCATTTCACCACTGTGTGAGTCTAAAGCTCCAGTAGGTTCATCGGCTAAGATGATTTCACCACCATTCATTAATGCGCGCGCAATACTTACCCTTTGTTGTTGCCCACCTGATAATTCATTCGGTTTATTTTTTAGTTTATCAGGTAAATTTAAATCATTTAATAATTTTGTTGCTTTATTAGTGCGCGCTGTATGATCTACACCTAAATAAATAGCAGGTAATGCAACATTATCTAATGCAGTTAAGTTAGCTAATAGGTTATAACGTTGAAAGATAAAACCAAACTTTTCTCCACGAACCTTAGCTAACTCATTGGAGGACATACTACTTGTTTCAATATTATCTATTTTGTAGGAGCCAGAGGAGGGCGTATCTAGACAACCTAATGTATTCATCAAGGTTGTTTTGCCTGAGCCTGATTGCCCAACAATAGCTATAAACTCTCCAGCCTCAATAGAAAGATTGATATCTTTCAGAACGTGAGTTCTATTATTACCCTCACCAAAGTATTTATTGAGATTAGTAACTTCAATCATAGCCATTTATATAATCTCAATTACATGTGTTGCATACTAGACATGGCTTTGTTATACATCTCTGATGAAGTCATTTGCATGGTAATGACTTGTTCACCTTCCTGTAAGCCTGCTATTACTTGTGCATTTATATTATCAGTTAGCCCTATCTTTACTTTTTTAGTATTTACTGTGATCCCATCAGCTTCTAGTACATCAACATAAGTGTTATCACCTTGTCCTTTTAACGCTACTTTGGGTACTAGTAAAACATTTTCTGCACTTGCAATGGTAATCGTATTTTGTGTTGTCATGCCTATGCGTAATTTATTTTCTTCGTTAGGTACAATTACATTTGCGTAGTAATAAACAGCTGTATTTGCTTCTGTTGAACCATTATAGTCACCTTTGGTAAGGGATATTAACCCAGGATCTATACGATCTAATTTGCCTCGATAAACATTATTAGGTTCTGAAAGAATAGTGTAACTAACCTCCATATTAGGTTGTATTTTTGTTATATCTCCTTCAGAGATTTGCATTTTTATTTCCATTTTGGATAAATCAGCAATTTTTACAATAGTAGGAGTTGTTTGGTTGGAGTTAACTGTTTGGCCTTCCTCTATAGGGGTTGAAACAATAGTTCCATCTAACGGTGCTGTAATTTTTGTATAGCCTAAGTTTGTTTCCGCATTATTAACTTCTATTTGCGCTTGTACAACTTGCGATTTCATATCCGCTACACTTGCTCTTGCTGCTGCTAAAGCATCTTCTGCTGCTTCTAAATTTTCATCAGAGGTAGCATTATGTTTTTTTAAATTCTTTTCTCGATTATATTTTTTTTGAGCAACTCTTAACGCTATTTCCTTGGATACTAGCTGTGCTTTATAGGTTTCTAGTCTAGCTTTGTTAATATTTAATTCATTAAGTTGAGGAATGGAATCAATATCTGCAATTTTATCGCCTTTTTTTATTTTTTGCCCTAACTTGACATATAGCTTAGTGATTTGTCCTGATACCTGTGCACCCACTGTTACCAATTGAACTGGACCAACTTCACCAGAGGTATTAACTGTTCTTTTAATAGTACCTATACGAACACGTTCTGTAATGTAACTAACTTCATCAGCAGTTGAAAAAAAAGTGGTGTAACACCAATAGATTAAGCCCAACAGAATTAGGAGAGAAACAACTATTTTTATTCCCTTCTTCATTTCAGTTCCTTCTAAATTGTTACATTGAGTTATATCTTGGCATTGTTACATCAATTATAATCCAATAATTATGCCACTCTATCTACTAAAGATAAAGATATGGACTCACTAGTTACAGCCATGTTATTAAATAAAGATTAAATTCGTTTGTGAATTAATTAATAATAGGTATTTTGATTAATATCGTAGAGCTATCCTTAATTGCTAATACTTCTAATCCTTAAACAATACAGCAAAGATAGCTCTCACCAATGGTTTTTTGATACTACTTAATTATCAATTCATTGGAGCTGGGCAACCGCCAAACTTAGAAGTATATGTAGTAGTCATTTGAGCTTGATAAATGCCATTTACATATTCACTTCTTTTCCAGTGGCAAGCTTTTATGTATTGTAAAAAACCTGTTTTAACAAGTGAAGTGCTTGTTAAAATCCAAGGTTGATCTGCTAGTTCTGCTTGAGCTGGAACTGCCATAATAGCAAATAAAGCTACTGTGCCTGCCATGATAATTTTTTTCATCTTCATTTCTCCATAATTTCGATGATTGAAAGAACACATTTTTGTAAAAGAAAAGTTACAAAAATGTGACTAACAGAGTAACCTAGTAAGGTTTTAATGATAACTAGACTAATGTCTTATACTATATCTTGTTTTAATAATATATAAACGAGATTCTATTAGTAAGCAGAGATATGCTAGTCTTTAGATCAAAAACAAGTAGTACCAGTACTTTTGCAAGAAAGAAATAAACTTTAAAAATAAAAATTTTTTGGTTTTGTAAGCAAATTTACACTATTGTTTAGGTCAAAAAATGTGGAAAAATTCTTTGTTAATTTAGATAATTTTGAACATTATTTAACCAAAATAAATTTTTTGTAGTACTAAAAATGATCAATTAGAGCCAAGTATGGATACAAAAAATGTACCCAATACTTATAGTTTAATTAAGGAGCTACACAAAAATTGCCTCCAAATCCTTTATGTGTGTTTTTATATTGAGTATCAACTAGCGTTCTAATTCCATTATCATCAATATAATACACATACCTTACAAATAGGCATGTTTGAAAATCTATCATAGTCCAATTAGATGTATAATAACTTCCTGCATTAACTGTTGTAGAAGTTAACAAAGCAAGGCTTGTGGTGAGCGCAAAAAATATTGAAAAAATTATTTTTTTCATATTAATTTTCCTTTTTATAATACTGCGAATTATTTTTGTACTTTTGCAATATTGCTTTTCGAGAGTAATAAGAATATTTTTCTAAGAATATAAGACTTTAGTCTTATTCCTTGATTAGAAAATTTTAATAGTTTGATTTATAAATTATTTGTGTTTGGATATGATTCTAAATAAAACCAATCCGAATCTCTAATAATACGGTTTTATTGAGGAAATGATAGTTATTAAGTCAAAAGTATTATTGATATATTTAATAACATTTAAAGTCTATTCTGTAAAAGAAGATATTACTTTATTTCTTAGTTATTAATGATTCCTACTTCAGTAAATTATTATTTTTACATTTAAAATAAGAAATTTATATTTTTATATATGAAATCTAAGTATTTTAAGTTAAAAATAAAATAATTAAATACAATACTAATGAATTAATGGGTTTGTCTTAATACTAATATTAATAAAATTAATATATTAGACTTTGGTAGGTGTTGTCTAATTAATAGTTATTAGATTAGATTAACCATTTAAACACCATAAATTTCGTTTTAAATCATACCGATTTCTGACTTTGTTTTAATGTAATAGCATTTTTTACTTATATTTAGTCAGAATTATATAAATATTATTACGGCTTACAGTAATTGTTAGTTAGTTTGAAGTTGATATTTATTTGACAGGGAATTAGCTTAATAAGAGATTACTGAGTTATGTTAGAAATATCAGTTGTATTTGTTTTAGATAGTGTAAAAATAAAATTAACACCTTACCAATTATTTTTTTATTATCAGTGGTTACTGAATGTTTTATACAATAATTACTATCAAACGAGCAGTGAAAGTAGTTTTTATAATCAGCTAACTATCGATAAAGCCCATTGTTCTACTAGCGTATTATCTACAGATCAGTATAAGTATTTAGTTCTAATAGTTGTGTTATTAGAAACACATCCTATTGTCATATTAGTTGAATGGACTGCTAATAGATATCCAACTGATTATGATAAGTCTTATATGGAAACTCTATCATTATTAAAAAAAGAAGGGTTTACAGTTCACTATTACCAATAATTACAAATATTACAACGATCCAGATTATTTATATCCTATGGAAAAAAGATAGCTACTTACATTAATTGTTGAGTAGTAAATGAGGAAAATATCATGAATAGCAAGAAGCCATTACTTTTTTTATTTCCTTTTGCAGGCGGTAATGCATTTTCTTATCGAAAAATGTTAGAACCTTTGCAAACTGTTTATGAGGTAGTAACACCTGAGTTACCAGGAAGGGAAAATCTATCAAATACACCATTTATCGATGATATAAATAAGTTAGTAGATTATCTTTTTATCAATGTGATTGAACCTATAGCATTAGATAGAGAGTATATATTTTATGGGCATAGTATGGGGGCGTTGTTAGCCTATCTGCTGGCAAATAAGATTAAACAAGCAGGTTTACCACATCCTAGCCATCTTATTATTTCAGGACGAAATGCGCCTTGTTTTAAAAGAAGTAAGTTTATTCATCATTTACCTTCTTCAGAGTTCTGGGACTCTTTAAAAACAATGGGTGGAATTCCCGAAGAATTTTTAGAGTATCAAGAGTTAAAAGATTATTTTGAACCTATTCTTAAAAATGATTTTAAATTGGTAGAAAATTATAACTACACAATTGCACAATATAGTTTAGATATTCCTATGACTGTTATCTATGGTGATCAAGAGGATGTAAGCAAAGAATCTATTTATGCATGGCAACAAGAGAATAAACAGCCTATTAATTTTATTGAAATGGAAGGTAATCACTTTTTTATTTTTGATAATATGCCAGTAATTACTGATTATTTAACTTCAATTGTTAAATAAGGTTGAAGTGGTAAATTAAATATCTTTTATTTTATAAGTTACAATCCGTTGAATAAACGTAATTAAAGGTTTTATGTAATAGGTCGTTATTGATTAGCATTTTTAACAAATTGCCAGTAACGACCTTTTTGTTCAAGCAGTGTTTGATGATTACCTTGTTCGATAATTTTGCCACCATCCATTACCACAATTCTATCCATTTCATTTAAATTGGTTAGGCGGTGGGTTACCATAATTAAGGTTTTATTTTTGGCATGTTGTTTTAAGATATGCAATATTTGCTGTTCTGTGTCTGCATCTAAACCATTGGTTGGTTCGTCTAATAAAATAAGTGGAGCTTGGTGTAGTAATGCTCTAGCTATACCTATACGAGTTTGCTCACCACCTGAAAGTTGCCTACCACCTTCACCTAACCATTGGTTAAGGCCAACGCCTTCCAGTAGGTTATTAAGTCCAACTTGATTTAAAACCTCTGTAAGTTGTTGATTGGTAGCGTTTGCATTAGCCATTAAAAGGTTGTGTCGTAATGTGGCACTAAAAATATAGACACGTTGGGTTACTACTGAGATCATTTGTCTTATGGTTTGTTCGTCGTAATCAGGTAATGCTATTTGATTAAGGATAATTTGCCCTTGTTGGGGATCCCATGCACGGGTTAATAGCTGTAACAAGGTAGATTTACCACAACCTGTTTTGCCCAGTAACGCAACATGCTGACCGGTTTGTAGTTGTAGACTGATATTGCTTAATACCTGTTGTGGCTGTTCAGGATAGCTAAAAGAGATATTGTCTAGTTGTAGATTAGCTTGGGGTAAATAGTCTGCTTTCGCTTGGATAAAGGTAACATCAGGCTGTTGTGATAATAATTCATTGACTCGTTTAGCCGATGAGGTAACTTGGCTCAAGTGTAAAAAAGCAGTTGCAACAGGTGCAATAGCTTCAAAAGAGGCTAGCGAAGCAAAAGCAAATAGGGCGATAAGTGGATTTAAGGTATGGTTAACTCCAACACCACTCGCTGCTAACCACAGTATAAGCACAGTAGTTAGACCTGATGTTAAAATAATAAATGATTGCGATAGACCAGTTAATGACGCTTGTTTTTTCTGGGTGTTTAACCACTTAGTTTCAGTGTTGTTTAATTGTGTACGAAAACGTGCTAGTGCATTAAAGATAGCGAGTTCAGCTTGCCCCTGTAACCAAGCAGTAAGTTCTGTTCGGTATTGGCCTTTTAATTGGGTTAGACTAATACCAATAGGGTTGCCTGCATAATAAAAGATAATAGGGGTAATTAATACTAATACAGTAAGTATCACACCTAAAGTTAAAGCTAGATAAATATCAATAAATAATAAACCAACTGTCACCATAAAAATCACCATAATAGCACTGACTATGGGTGAAATAAGATGTAAATAAAGATGGTCTAGGGTATCGATATCAGCCACTAGGCGATTTAATAATTCAGCTTGTTTAAAGCGAGAGATAGCTGTTGGTGTTAGTGGTAGTAAATTTCTAAAAGTAAAAACACGTAGTTTGGCCAAAATTCTAAAGGTGGTATCATGGCTAACTAAGCGCTCGCCATAACGGAAAACAGTACGCATAACCGCAGAACCACGTACTCCTGCTGAGGGTAATAGGTAGTTAAAGGTAACCCCCATAATGCCTGCTAAGGCGGTTGAAGCTAAAAACCAGCCCGATATACTTAACAAGCAAATACTAGCAAGTAAAGTGAGAATAGCTAGCAAAATACCAAGTGCTATTTTTCGCCAATATTGACGATAAAGTTTTAAGAAAGGATACAGATCACGCATTGTTTAAATCTCCTCTCTTTGGCTAGCTAATAATTGAGCAAAAGCACCATCAACTTGACTAAGTTCATGGTAATTGCCAGTTTGTATAATTAAACCCTTATCCATTACCCAGATAGTGTCATAGTTAGCCGTATCTTTTAATTGATGGGTAATCATAATCGTTGCTTGATAGTGTGCGGCTTCTGTTAATGATTGCATCACCAACATTTCACTAGTTACATCTAAGCTGGCTGTTGGTTCATCTAATAACAATAGCCGACAAGGCATTAACAAGGCTCTAGCAACCGCAATGCGTTGCGTTTGTCCTATGGATAATCGAGTAGCATATTCACCCACTGAGGTTTCAATGCCATTAGGTAGGCGCTCAAGAAACTCATCAACATACGCTTTTTTTATGGCAGTAGTTAATTGCTGTTCAGAGGCATTTGGGTTAGCCAGCAAGATATTTTGTTTAATGGTTGTTTCTGGTAAGTAGGGGTTTTGTCCCACCCAGCTTAATTGTTGTCGCCAATGCTCAATATCAAGTTGATTAAGCTCTATACCATTAATAGTTAAAGAGCCACGATAGGGTAGAAACCCTAGTAACAGATTAAATAAAGAACTTTTACCAGCACCACTATGCCCAACAATAGCAATTTTTTGCTTACTATTGATAGTAAAAGATAAAGGACCTGCTAATTGCTGACCCTGTGGTGATAGAATAAATAATTCATTAGCAATAATAGTAATCTCATCTGTACTATTAATTATTTTATCGCCTAGTAAGGGATTATTATTTTCGTGTGCTAAAAATGTCACTAATGATTCAGCTGCCCCTATTGCCTGTGCTTTGGCGTGGTAGAAAGTACCTAAATCTCTTAGTGGCTGAAAGAATTCGGGGGCTAATATTAAGGCAAAAAAACCGGCAAATAAGGTGATGCCTAAACCATAGTGGCCAAAATTAAGCTCGCCTAAATAGGAGAAACCAAAATAAACAGCCACTATAGCAATTGATACTGAGGCAAAAAATTCTAGCACCGCGGAAGAAAGAAAGGCTTGTTTTAGTACACTCATGGTTCGTTGTCTAAAATCTTCTGACGACTCTTCGATCTGTTTGATTTCATTATTGCCTTGAAAGAATAAACGTAATGTATTAAGACCCTTTAAACGATCAAGAAATGTACCACTTAATCTAGCCAATACCGCAAAATTACGTTGATTAGCTTCTGCTGCGCCCATGCCTACTAATGCCATAAATAAAGGAATTAAGGGCGCCGTAAATGTGAGAATAAGACCTGCAGCCCAATTGGTAGGATAAACAGCAATTAGTATAAAAATAGGAATAATAGCAGCTAATGCTACCTGTGGTAGATAACGGGAGTAAAAATCCTGCATTTCCTCGATTTGCTCAAGGATCATGGTAGCCCAACTACCTGCAGGTTTATTTTGAATCCAAACTGGGCCTAATGCTTCTAACTTATCAAGTACTGTCTTACGAATAGTTTTACGAACTGCTGCACCACACAAAAAACCTACTTTCTCTCTTGACCAGGCTAGTATTGTTCGTATCACGGTGGTGGCAATAAGCCCCAAAAAGTAAAGGGAAAGTGATTCTTTATTTACTTGGTCTACAATAAGGTTATGGAGAATAGTGGCTAATAACCAAGCCTGAATAATAATAACAAGGCCATTAATTGTACCAAGCATTATCAATATTCGTAGCCATTTCTTGGCAGTGCTATTTTGCTGTTTTAACCAACCAATAAGCTGTTTCTGCTTTGTTTTATTCATAAATAATAGGTCTGGTACTTCTAATCAGTAGCTTTAAAAAAGAGCGAAGTCTTATTATATCAGTAGTACAGCAAAAGTGAGTTTAATATTCTTACTGGTACACTTTTTTGGTATATTGAGATGGTTATATAACTTTTGAGAAAAACCTTTGCAAGCCATTATGTCAAGAATGTTGTCGACATAATGAAACTACAAAAAACGCTTGGTCATTCTAGTATAAAATGATGTTACAGCTATGTCGGTTATCGCCAGATTATTTAATAAATATTGTAAACTTAGTTTTATTAGTCTCTATATAAAAAATAGAGAAGGTGAGCAATATTTTTACGTGAGTAATAAAAAAGGCTTGTATTTTTATAATACAAGCCTTTAAATATGGAGGCCGGGGTCGAACTCGAATTATAATCTAATATAATTGTTTAAGAGACAGATATAATAATCGACTATTATAAAACTATGGACAACTATACTAAATAGGGGTATAAAAAGGGGTATAATTTAAAAGTGTTTCTTACAGGTCTCAGAAATGGCACGATTAATAACTCCTTTAACTGAAGTAAAATGTAGTAGTGCAAAGCCAAAAGCAAAAGACTATAAATTATTTGATGGTGGTGGTCTTTATCTTCTAGTTAAAGCTAGTGGTACAAAAAGCTGGCGGATGAAATTCAATAAACCTGAAGATCGTAAAGAAAGTGTTCTTACTTTTGGTGATTATCCTAAGTTATCTATCAAAGAAGCTAGAGAAGCAAGAGAAAATGCAAAAGATTTACTAGCTAAAGACATTAACCCAAAAGTAGAAAAAGACAACGCCAAGTTAAAAACCACTGTAGCCAATGAAGACATTATCTTATTTGAAACAGTAGCGAGAGAGTGGATAAAACAAACAGCAAAGGCAAAAAAATGGGATGATAGTCATATAGATAAAATGACTGGAATGGTAGAAAACTATATTTTACCTTCATTAGGTAATAAAAATGTAAAATCTATAGAATTTAGAGATGCATTAATCCCAGTACAAACTGCTCTAAATAAAGAATACTTTGAAACAGCGACAAGGGTTAGGCAAACAGTTATAAAAATAATGAGACTAGCTGTTATCAAAGGACTTATTAGAACTAATCCAGCATTAGACCTAGTGGGACTCACTATTGAACATGAAAGTAATCATTTCCCAGCGCTACCTATAGAAAGGTTAGGTGAACTATCAAACAAAATATACAACTATCCTCATCATATAGTAACTCGTTATGCCCTTATTCTTACTCAACATATCTATATCCGGTCAAGTGAACTTAGATTTGCTCGTTGGAGTGAAATTGATTTTAAAAATAAATTATGGAAAATCCCTAATGAGCGAGAAACAGTAGAAGGTGTTAAAAACTCAAAAAGAGGAGCTAAAGTTGGTGAATATTTAGTACCGCTATCTGACCAAGTAATAACTCTACTACAAGAGCTTTATGATATTACTGGACAATATGAATGGATATTTACCATTAATGGCAAAAAACCTCTATCAGAAAACACTATCAACCAAGCTTTAAGAAACTTAGGTTACAGTACCAAAAATGATATCTGTGGACATGGAATGCGAGCAATGGCTTGTAGTGCACTAAATGAAAGTGGTATTTTTAGTGAAGATGCTATCGAAAAACAAATGTCACACCAAGAGCGCAAAAAAGTAAGACGTGCCTATATCCACAAAGCAAAACATATTCAACAACGGATTAAAATCATGCAGTGGTGGAGCGATTATATAGAATACTCCATACAGTATGAATACATCCCACCTTATGAATTTAAAAGAAATTAGAGGTAAACAGTAATATCATTACTTATTAAAATATCAACTACTACTGGTATTTAATAGTAAAATTTTTATGAATAATTATAAGAAGAATATAATAAAAATTTAATTATTACTGGAAGTTGTATTCATTATATGAAATTGAGTTAGTATTTACCACTATGATGAAATAAACAATGAGATCAATTAGATTGGAATTAAAGACATAGTAGCCTAAACGGCTACTATGGGGTACGTTCTTTTAGAACTTATTGTAGTAACGGCTCTCACCCCAGATGGCTACAATGATTTATATTGTAAAAATTAATTAAATAAAAAACAAGCTATAAAATTTATAATACTTTTGTCTAGTCTATTTAGGGTGTTGTAAATACAAGTTTAGAGTTATTCTATAATACTATAGTCTAATGCTTAAATTGATTAGGGAAGAATATGAATAACAACTTTATTATAGGTTTGGATATTGGTATTGCATCAGTAGGTTGGGCTGTACTACGACCTAACCAAGCGACTGAGCAAGGAAGAATTATTGATTTAGGGGTACGTTGTTTTGATAAAGCAGAACAACCTAAAACGGGTGAACCTTTAAATTTAGCGCGAAGATTACAACGTAATACACGAACCCGTTTAGCTCATAGGGTACAGCGCCTAAAAAAGCTAAGAAGATATTTGAAATTACAGGGTTTAATAAGCTCTGCTGATGAAAATGCTTTAATTACTCCAGCCAATAGCCCAGATCCTTGGCAACTAAGAGTAAAAGCTTTAGATCAGTTGCTTACTGGAGAGGAGTTAGCTCGTGCTATTTATCATCTAGTGAAACATCGTGGTTACTATGTGGGTCGCAAAGCAGAGGAGTTAGCTGATGAGAAAAGTGACCAAGGCCGCATGAGCAAAGCAGTAAAGGAAACCAAGGGATTATTTGAAAGCAAAAACTATCGTACTGTAGCTGAAATGGTGCTTAAGGAAGAGACTTTTAAGGAAGCTAAAAGAAATAAAGCAGGCGATTATAAACATACTTTTTATCGTAGTTTATTAAGGGATGAACTAAACCTGTTATTAAATAAACAAAGAGAATTGGGTAGCTCTTTTATAACAGATGAGTTTATTGCAGAGGTGGATAATATTTTTTGGTATCAACGCCCTGCATTAAGTGGTGAAGCTATTTTAAAAATGCTTGGCTTTTGTACCCATGAGAAAAAAGAATACAGAGCAGCTAAAGCTTGCTATTCGGCAGAACGTTATATTTGGTTATCCAGTTTAAATAATCTAAGAATAAGGGATCAGGGCGAAATTAGGCCACTTACTGAACAGGAAAGGGCGGTGCTTGTAGACTTACCGTTTTATCAACAAAAAATTACTTATAAAACGTTACGCAAAGAGCTAAAAAAACATTGTGACTTTGCACCAACTAGTTATTTTACAGGAATAGGCGGTAGAACTGAGGATGAGTTGGATAAAGCAGAAAACAAAACCTTTTTTCATAGTAAGGCTTACCATGAGTTAAAGAAAGCCTTTACTGATGGTCGTTGGTTAGAGGTTAGTAAGGATATGGCGTTATTAGATGAAATAGCCACTATTTTAAGTTTATATAAAACCGATGATGAAATTAATCAAAAATTAGCAATGTTGTCCCTTTCTGAGGATGAGATAAAAAAGTTATTGTTAATTAATTTTAGCCAGTTTATTAATCTTTCTTTAGTAGCTTTACAAAAATTATTACCGCATTTAGAAGCAGGTAAAAATTATTATGAAGCTTGTGAGTTATGTGGCTATCATTCAAAAAAAGATCAACAAAAAGTAAAGTATTTACCCTCGTTATATGACTTTCAATTTGATCCAAAAAGTAAGCAGCATAAGCGTATCCCTGTTATTAAAAATCCTGTGGTAATGCGTGCCTTAAACCAATCCCGTAAAGTGGTTAATGAGTTGATTAGAAAATATGGCTCACCTAGTGAGGTACATATTGAGCTAGCGAGAGATTTATCAAAACCTTTTGAAGAACGAACACGTATTCAGAAAGAACAAGATAAGTTTCGCTTAGAAAAAGAAAAAATTGTTGAGTATTTTAATGATTTATTTGTTGGTCGTAATCCACGGGGGGCAGAATTATTAAAGTTTAGGCTGTACCGTGAACAGTCTGGTAAAGATGCCTATACATTGGAAACAATTGATTTAGATAGACTTTGCGAAGATGGTTATATGCAAATAGATCATATTTTGCCTTATTCTCGCTCTTATGATGATAGCTTAAGTAATAAAGTTTTGGTATTAAATAAAACCAATCAAGATAAGACCAATCAAACTCCTTATGAGTATTTGAGAGGTGAACAGGATACTCAACAATGGCGAGATTTTGAGATATGGGTTAGTAATAATAAAAATTATAGTAGACCTAAAAAAGAACGCCTACTTAAGAAAAACTTTGATGAAAAAACAGAAAAAGAATGGGCAAGTCGTAATCTAAACGATACTCGCTATATAGCACGTTTTTTTAGTCAATTTGTAAAAGATAACTTATTATTTGCTAATGATAAAGGGCGTGTAGTAGTGCCTAGCGGCAATATTACCAGTACCTTAAGAAAAGCATGGGGTTTAATCAAGCGCAGGGAACAAAGCGATTTGCATCATGCTTTAGACGCCTGTGTAGTGGCAGCCGCTAACCATAAATTAATCATGGATATTAATGTGCTTAATAAAAAGGATTACTTAAAAGAAAGGGATAACTTTGAAAGAGTCGATAAAAATACAGGTGAAATTAAACAGTTATTTCCTGAGCCTTGGCCAACCTTTAGAAAAGAAGTAGAAGCACGAATAAATGCTAATCCAAAACAGTCTATATTAGATTATAAGTTGCCTAATTATAGCCCAGAGGATATTGATAAGCTAAAACCTATATTTGTATCACGTATGCCAAAAAGACGTAATAGCGGGGCATTACACCAAGAAACTATACGTTCTGCTAAGTATTTAGATAAGCAATTAAGTACCATTCGTAAACCTTTGACCAGTTTAAAGTTAACTGATTTAGATAAAATAGTCGGTTGTTTTATGGATGATGGGGAAACCCCTGATCCTCGTAATACGCCCCTTATTAATGCGCTGCAAAAACGTTTAGAACAATATAATAATGATGGTAAAAAAGCCTTTGCTGAACCTTTTTATAAACCTAGTAAAAAAGGGGAGCTTACGCAATTAGTTAAAAATGTAAAACTATTTGATGTTCAAAAAGGTGGAGTGAAGGTACGCGACGGTGTTGCTAATCAAGACTCCATGTGGCGAGTGGACGTATTTGAAAAAGAGGGTAAGTATTATTTAGTACCACTTTATCAAATAGATCGTAGCCCCAATCAGCCATTACCTAATAGGGCAGCAACGGCAGGTAAGTCAAGAGATCAATGGGTGGAGATAGATGAAAACTATCAATTTAAATTCTCTTTAATGATAAATGATGGGGTATATCTGAAAACTAAAAAAGAAACTTATTTAGGCTATTTTGCAGGGTTAGATATAGCTACAGCAGCTATTAATATTCGTAGCCATGATAATAATGAAAAAGTAGGTAAAAAAGGTTCTGAAGGTGTTTGGCGTAGTATAGGCTTAAAACTGGGTATTGAAAAATTTGAAAAGTTACAAGTAGATGTATTAGGTAACTACTATCCTGTTAAACAGGAAAAACGTTATGGTATGGCGTAGTATTATGATCTCACAACCAGCGCGGCTGCGTTGTGAGCATTTTTCATTAGCTATAGAACAAGAGCAAACGGTGCATATTCCATTTGAAGATATCGCTATTATTATATTGGATCATCGAGAAATACTATTAACCCATCCGTTATTAGCCAAATGCGCCGAACAGGGTATTAGTCTATTTAGTACAGGCGATGATCACTTACCTAATGGAGTATTTATACCTTATTTACAACATAGTCGTGTAACACGTTTACTTAGATTACAGCAAAATCTAAAAAGACCTTTAATTAAACAAGCATGGGCGGCTATTGTTCAGCAAAAAATACTTAACCAAGCTAAATGTTTGGCTATTGTTAAACCTGAGCAAGAGATCATTATAAATCTACTAAGAAATATGGCTAATAAAATACGGTCAGGTGATCCTAAAAACTTAGAAGCACAAGCTGCTGCACGTTATTTTGGCGTTCTTTTTCAAGCGGATTTTAAACGTAAAAATAATAATGTAATAAATGCAGCACTTAATTATGGTTATGCTATTTTAAGAGGTGCGATTGCTAGAGGTATAGTGGCACACGGATTATTTCCTGCTTTTGGGCTATTTCATAATAACGAGCAAAATGCCTTTAATTTAGCAGATGATTTAATTGAACCATTCCGCCCCCAAGTGGATTTATGGGTCGCTAAAAATATTATAGATCAAACTGAACTTTCAACCTTCGATAAAGCAGCTTTAGTTAAATTACTACATGTAGATATAAAAATGCCCACAGGCATAATGACAACCTTATCTGCTATTGAATATTGTATTGAAAGTCTAGTGCGCTACTTAGAGACATCAGGTGAGCAGTTGTTAGCATTGCCAAGTTTGGTAGGAGATCAATTACACCAAAATGAGTAAGGAGACTAGGCGTTATATGCGAATGATAGTGTTGTTTGATTTACCTATGGTAAGCAGTGCAGAAAAACGTGCATACAGTAGGTTCCATCGTTTTTTGCTTAATGATGGCTATGATATGTTACAGTTTTCAGTCTATGGGCGTATTATCAATGGTCGTGATGCAGAGCAAAAACATTTACAGCGATTACAGGTAAACTTACCGCCTGAAGGTTCAATAAGATTATTAACCGTTACAGAAAAACAATTTGCAGCTATGCAACTGCTTTTAGGTAAACCTAAAATTCAGGAAAAAAATGTCAATGCAGAGCAATTTTTACTCTTTTAATTCATTTTTTTATCAGTTGAGTTCCGCTTTACTCTCTGGGTTACAGAGAGTAAAGCGATGGGTATTATAACCATCTGGGGTGAGAGAGGGAACTACAACAGATATTATGCGATTAACTAATAGTTTAATATTATAACCATCTGGGGTGAGAGAGGGAACTACAACTCTTAATTGAAACGCTATCTGTTCATCATGATTATAACCATCTGGGGTGAGAGAGGGAACTACAACTATATCAGTCATTAATAAAGCATAGCGAGTATTATAACCATCTGGGGTGAGAGAGGGAACTACAACGATCAGGTCATTGTAACGGTTAATGTACTTATTATAACCATCTGGGGTGAGAGAGGGAACTACAACTAAGCATATCCATTTATATAGGCGTTTTGGATTATAACCATCTGGGGTGAGAGAGGGAACTACAACATTTTCTGTAGATGGAGCGTAGCGATTTATATTATAACCATCTGGGGTGAGAGAGGGAACTACAACCTATAAGCCACGTATTGAGGGATTGCCGCAATTATAACCATCTGGGGTGAGAGAGGGAACTACAACGCTCATAGTGAGTACCTCGATTAAGTTGTTATTATAACCATCTGGGGTGAGAGAGGGAACTACAACACAATGGACTCAACAAGTATATTAACGCAAATTATAACCATCTGGGGTGAGAGAGGGAACTACAACCATTAAAGATAAACTTACACTTGATTTATTATTATAACCATCTGGGGTGAGAGAGGGAACTACAACTGGAAAGAATGTCAATATTGAAGAGGTTAAATTATAACCATCTGGGGTGAGAGAGGGAACTACAACTCTAAAAAGGCTCTTACCTGCGGTGGTATCATTATAACCATCTGGGGTGAGAGAGGGAACTACAACAGTACCACCGCCGATTACTCACCCACTCGCATTATAACCATCTGGGGTGAGAGAGGGAACTACAACCGCTTTGCCTCGGTTTATATCGCGGTATTTATTATAACCATCTGGGGTGAGAGAGGGAACTACAACGTAAACCAATACCATACCGATGCCGTGTATATTATAACCATCTGGGGTGAGAGAGGGAACTACAACTTAAGAGTATAGAAGCAATTACCAATCTAGATTATAACCATCTGGGGTGAGAGAGGGAACTACAACTGGAACAGCAGTTAATGCTGCTATCACTATATTATAACCATCTGGGGTGAGAGAGGGAACTACAACAGCAGAAAATGAAGTTGCCGGTATTGATGAATTATAACCATCTGGGGTGAGAGAGGGAACTACAACTATACAAGCACAGGGGACAGTTGTAAGTGAATTATAACCATCTGGGGTGAGAGAGGGAACTACAACATATGGTGCGCAGTAGATAAAGAGAAGGAGATTATAACCATCTGGGGTGAGAGAGGGAACTACAACGTATATGACCGCGTTGAGAATCCTAATGAAATTATAACCATCTGGGGTGAGAGAGGGAACTACAACTACTTATAATTTAATGGTTGAAGGCTCTAAATTATAACCATCTGGGGTGAGAGAGGGAACTACAACCACGTATTCGTTGGAAGGCTCATAACCTTCATTATAACCATCTGGGGTGAGAGAGGGAACTACAACTGGAGATATTAAACATGCTTTTAAGAGTTTATTATAACCATCTGGGGTGAGAGAGGGAACTACAACGGTATAGAACAATCGCCCATCGGTCAATCTATTATAACCATCTGGGGTGAGAGAGGGAACTACAACGTCTCTTTGAATATTCTCTGTTCGTAAGTTATTATAACCATCTGGGGTGAGAGAGGGAACTACAACTTCGGAATGCAGATACTTGTCAATAGAAATATTATAACCATCTGGGGTGAGAGAGGGAACTACAACCAGTCGATCCAGTTTGTTCGTCACACCATTATTATAACCATCTGGGGTGAGAGAGGGAACTACAACTTTAACAGGTATGTTTGAAAGACCTGATAAATTATAACCATCTGGGGTGAGAGAGGGAACTACAACACCTTTTCAAGAATTGAGATGGAATATATAATTATAACCATCTGGGGTGAGAGAGGGAACTACAACAAAAAAATAACCGTATACGTCACCGTAAGAATTATAACCATCTGGGGTGAGAGAGGGAACTACAACTTCCATAACTTAAGTAGTAGCATGGTGGTAATTATAACCATCTGGGGTGAGAGAGGGAACTACAACATCCATAAAGGTGAACCACAAGCAGAATTAATTATAACCATCTGGGGTGAGAGAGGGAACTACAACTGCCTGTGCCTTCGGTCAGTAACCAGACACATTATAACCATCTGGGGTGAGAGAGGGAACTACAACTGAAACGGTAGTGTAATACGGTGGTAATCAATTATAACCATCTGGGGTGCAGTTCAATAATGTGTGATCCTTTAAATTTAGCATTATGAGTCATTTAAAAATAAAAGTTATTGCTTAAGCAAAAATACTTAGTTATTACTTTTTTATACTGTATAGCTTCATTCAATAAATATGGAGCAACTTATATGCAATTAGAAAGTAAAAGACTTATTCGATTAGCCGAAGTAATGAATCTATGTGGTTTATCAAGAGCCAGTGTCTACAATTACATCAAAGAGGGTATTTTTCCACCGCCAGCTAAGTTTGGTAAATCTTCCCTATGGGAATTTAACGAAATTCAACAATGGATTAATCAACGGATTGATGAGCGTAATAGTAAAATCCAATAGTAGTTGTTAATCGATCATGGGTAGAGTAGCCAATAAACTAAAAAATAGATTTAAAACTAAAGGAAGGTTTGCACAACTTCCTTATAGTCTTTTTGTGAGTAGCCATTACTATAGTTTAGAAATATCCTCTAGGGCTATTCTACATGGCCTATTAATGCAATATAACGGTAAAAATAATGGCAATTTATCAGCTTCTCATTCTATGGCTAAACAATGGGGCATAAAATCTAAAACCACCTTAGCCAAAGGATTAAATGAACTGATCGATAAACGTTTTATTGTGAAAACAAGGCAAGGACTTTTTTTAAATAGTGATATGAGTTGCAATCTATTTGCTATTACATGGGAAGCCATAGACCATATAGATGGATTAGAACTCACCATAGCGCAAACGATAATACCTTATTACACCATCAAACAAATTATAACAGTTGATCTAACCAGTGATTAAGTTAATCAACAATCATTTTAATGGTTATAGTAAGAGGTTGAGTGAGTTGTTATCATCAGATAGTGCTTAATTGGCTTTAATTCATTATATAAAGCCATTTAAACCTATTTTTAATATCACCAGCAGTACTGCAATAAAACGGTTGTAATCGCTTATTTAAGGCATTATTGAGCAAATAGCAATTTATAAGTTCTCGTTATGCGCGCGTGGGGGTGGTCAGTAAGTGGTCACCTTTTCTACTGAATTGCCTGTATACGTGTGCATAGAGGTGTTCACCTAATGGTCACTTTATTATTTGTTTTCCCCACGTAAGGGTGTGCAACATCTGTGCAAAATGTGTAATTATTATAAAGAATGAGTTTCTCGCGCGTGAGGGTGGTTCTTTTGGTTCTAAAAGTGGTTCTCTAAAATAGCGAAAGCCCTATATACTATGCCATATCCAAACAAGTATACAAGGCTTTCTGTTCCATAATTATATCATCTAAGCTGAATAGGAAAGATAAACTTAGATAAGTGAATTATAGATCACATTAAAAATAAAAAAGTGATCTATATTAATGTTCATTTTAATAGTAACCAGTAATAACCATACCTGAATATATTAGTCTCTATTACTAGCCCTTAACATAGTAACGCTTTAATAAATCATGGTGATCTATTAACTTGTGTTGTAATAGATACTCAGTGATTACTTTTAAAAGCTATCACTAATTAATTTTTTAAACTATTCTTATGCTGTTTTATAGTTAAATATTGCAAAAATAAATCCACCTACTTAATTTGCAAAAAAAACGATTTGTGTTGTCTATACTGTAATAGACTATATTTATCCTTTTTCACACACAAATAATAAATGAATAAAAATGCCACTACGTGGCAAATATATATAAAGGAGTCCATTTAATGGACTGATATTTTGTTTAATGCGTCCAAAAAATGAACCTATAAATCCTTTACAGCTTTAAAAACTGTACAAAATATAATCAATATTTTTACTATCAGTCCATTTACTGTACCTAATCGGTTCAAAAAATGGACTGTCATTTTATTCTTTAGGTCGAATTAATACTTAATAAAAATACTCTAATTGGATAAAGCACACATAACGATTCATAACTTATTCAAGATACAAAAAGAATTTGAGACAGTTTCTAATTCTATTAGGATATCCCTAGCCATGGGGTATAGTGAAATAGCATAAAATACTACTAGTATTAAAAATTTTTTAGGGTTCATTAAGCAAGCAAAATCATTATTTTTGTATGTATTAAAAATATACAATAACAATGGTCGTTTAATCATTGAGCTACTGTTATCCGTCAAGTCGCTCTAGGTCAAGTAAAGGTAAGGGATTAAATAGTAATAAATAAGGAACTAAACAATATTCCTATAATGAAGATGTGGGAAAACTTCCACCTTGGTAACAAATGAAAAGAGAAACAGTAGTAGTTTACAACTAATGTTTAAAAAATTATCTAAATAATAAAACGCATGCTTGCGAAATAATAAGTATGTCATCAATCAATAGTAAATAATATTAGCATTCTAAAGACTTGTTTTTTGTGTTGGTGTGATGTTTAATTATCTCGCTCTAACTAAATCGTTAGGGTATGGGCTTGGTCGCTCATTTAGTAAGAACGCCGTCATAGATACAACTTAGCATGTCATCTAATGCTTTTTTGTGTGCAGTTCTATGGCGGACTATGTTCGGGACATCTTCGGATGTGCCGATTTGTTCTTACGTCGGTCGACCAACCCGTTCATAGTCCGCCCCCATATTCAAGCTGTTATAGGGTAAGTTAAATTACACAGGAAGTACCTATTATGTTTAATGCAGCAAACTCAACCCATTTCTATTTTGATGTACAAGGTATAACCAATAAAAACCTTCAAGTATTAGCTTTTGATGGTATAGAAGGCTTAAATAGTGAATATATTTTTGAAGTTACTTTAGTCAGTAACCATTTGCGTTATGACATTACAAAATTACTTAGTCAATCTGCTTACCTATCCTTTACCCCTGATAAATCTCAAGGTGTACATGGTAATATCCTATTTGTTAAGCGTGGTGCAGTAGGTAAAGACTATTCGTTATTTAAAGTAATTTTAGCCCCTAAATTTAGCCATTTACATAAACGCTTTAATCAAAGAGCCTTTATCAATAAATCAGTTATAGAAATAATTACAACAATACTCAATGAACATGGGCAACAACAAACCATAGATTTTGACTTCAAATTAAAAGAACAATACCCAAAAAGAGAATTTTGCTGCCAGTACGAAGAAACAGATGCTAGTTTTCTCTATCGTCTCTGTGAAGAAGAAGGCTTAAGCATTCATTACCAACATAACCAAGATAATCATTTAATGGTAATTAGTGATAATAATAACTTCTTCCCAACTCATCAAAACAGCTTTAGTTATGCCAGTGATACAGGTTTTGTAGCAGATCAACCTGTATTTAAACGATTTGATGTAAATCTTAGCAGTGCAACTACTTCTGCTAGTTATCGTAATTTTAATTTTGAGACTACCAAAATACCAGAAGGCAATGCACAAGGTAGTCAAAGTAAAAAGGCTAATGAAGCCCAAGAACCAAATTTAGAATACTATGATTACCCACAACGCCACCTTAATAAAGCCAGAGGTGACTACTACTCTAAAATAGAAATAGAACGTTTACGGGCAAACCATATCCTAGCCGAAGCCTATACTGATATACCTGATCTAAAAAGTGGTTACTGTTTTACCCTAGAAAATTACCCCTCTTTAGATACATTAAATACCGATGACAAATGGCTAATAGTACAAATCTACCATCAAGGTAGGCAACCACAAGTTTTAGAGGCAGTAGGCAGTGAAACCAGTGCTATTATGCAAGAACCTAACTACCTCTTTAAATATTACCAATATCCTATAAGTGAAGCCCTACAATTTCCCTTTGATCAATTTGCCCAAGGCTATAGAAACGTCTTAGTTAGTATTCCCCATCCAGTACCTCATAGACCACAACGACTTCATCCAAAGCCAAAGACACTAGGCAATCAAACCGCTATTGTTACAGGTGCATCAGGAGAAGAAATCTACTGTGATGAATACGGACGAGTGAAGATTCAATTTCACTGGGATCGTGAAGGAAATTATGATGAATACTCAAGCCATTGGGTAAGAGTAGCCAGTAACTGGGCACATGATGGCTATGGTACTGTGGTTATCCCTAGAGTTGGTATGGAAGTGATGATCGACTTCTTAGAGGGTAATATTGATGATCCCATTGTGGTAGGCGCTTTACATAATGGTGTTAATAAAGTGCCTTATGATCTACCAGCTAACAAAACCAGATCAGTATTCAAAACCTCCTCCTCAAAAGGAGGAGTAGGTTCTAACGAATTTAGAATAGAAGACAAAGCAGGCTCAGAACAAATCTTTGTCCAAGCCCAAAAAGACTTCGACCAACTAACAAAAAACAACCACACCATAGAAGTAAAAAACAATAGTCACCTACAAGTTCAAAATGAACATTCAGAAACTATTGTTAAAAACAGATACACCAAAAACCAAAGTGAAGAACATCATCTAACCCAACTAGATAGAAAAACCCAAATACTACAAAACGACTACAAAGATGTAGCCCTATCAGAACATACCAGTATAGGTACAATTAAAACCACTGAAGCAGGTATGGAAATACACCTCAAAGCAGGTGCTCAATGTGTAGTTGATGGAGGCTTATCCCTCACTCTCAAAGCAGGTGGACAACATATCGTACTTAATCCTGCTGGAATATGGATGACTATGCCTGTATGGACTGGTGGTGTACCAATGGAAGGTACTCCTGCTATACCACTTCCACCTCTGACCAAAAACAAAGCAGTGGAACAAGTGACAGCACCGCCTGTAAACCTACAAGCCTCCGCTAAAAACCTAACAGACCAAGAAAAAGGAGAAGCAACAGACTTCTTCCTCTTCTCTGAATAGCAAACCAATAGGTTTAATAAAACGAACTAATACTTAAAACGAATGGAAACAGTGATACTAAAAAATGAATTTTAAATACCCAATTAGCAAAGAAGATGGTACTGACTACAAAGCAAGCGAACTCTACGGTATTCTTTCCAGAGAAACATCAGGACACTACCTACTAGGTAACCACCAATTTTGGCATGGTGGTATCCACTTTACCAGCAATACAGTAGAACAATGCGTGCTTAAACAACCTATTCGCTGTATAGCAGATGGTGAAGTAATAGCCTATCGCATCAACAAAAAATACGAAGAGTCCAAACTTAATACCACTACCTTACAATACTCAAACTCCTTCTGCTTAGTTAAACACCAATACAAATCACCCTCAGAGCCTGTTAAAGAACCAGCAAAAGACCCAACTAAGCTTAATGACACATGGCAGGGTAAAAAGATTAGAACCTTAGCAACAGGTTTTTCCTCTTATAGCGATGAAGCTTATAGCAAAGACCGAAAGGTAATGCCTAAAGGACTTATGCTAGAAATACTGCAAGTAAACAATACTACTAAAACAATAGCTAAAACCGAATACTATTTAACCAAAGCCAAAGTACTACAAGCTGTAGCAGCAGCTACCAAACTTACAACAAGTGCCTATGCTAAAGATGAAGAAATCTGGTTTGCAGGATTTAAGAAAGATGGTAGTCTTCAATACAGTACAGACAACAAAACAGACCTATTTAAAGATATTACCCCTCAAGAGTGGACAAACAAAACCATTACTCTTAGCAAGACTTTTACAGGCTATAAAGCCCTGAGTGATGCCAGTGAAAAGAGCCGTGAACAAATAGTCATTCCTGAAAAAACAGCCTTACAGATAAAAGAAGTTCAGACAGCATTAGTCAATGATTATCACTATAGTAAAGTCACGGCTTCCACTGCCTTAAAAATACAGGATGCTCACGGTAAAGTATTAGCAAGCGAATGGCCAGCTAACCAAGAGTTTTGGATGGCATTAACAGACCAAGAAGGCTATGTACCTGTAACAACAGACAACAAAGAACTCTATACTGATACCACACCGCCACCAGAGCCTAAAACCAATAAACTAACCTTTTATAGTTTATATATGCACCTACTGCCCTATGAAGAATATCCCACAAAACAGGGTGAAGTGACCAAGCAATACAAAATGCTTAAAAGTATTAGAGTCCGTAATAAATTTATGGAAACTAAAGACCTTGAAGATAAAAAACAAGATACAGATACCGTATTAGGCTCTATCAGCAAAGACAGTATCATCAACCTAATAGGACAACCGAAAGAAACAGAAGATGGTAAATATTGCTTAATACAAGGTACTATTGAAGGTACTACAGGCAAAATTACTCAAGGTGGAAAAGACGTTACCATAGGTAAAGATGGTTTTTGGGTGGCTATTAATAAAGAAATAAGTACAGGTAAACGAGATATTTATGCACAAGAGCTGCCATCAGCTAAACGTGAATATCCTAGTTATTGGGCGCAACAAGTTACAGCTAAAGTCATTACAACAATGGATGTTCGCCAAGCACCTACCAGTAAAGGTATAGCTGGAGCAACATTAGATGTAAAACTTGCTATTGGTGATGAGGTTACCTACAACAACAAAAAAATAAAAGAAGTAACCTTAGATAAGACAACCTATCTAATGGCTGAATGCAAACTAACAAAAGAAAAACCAGACTTTACTAAAAAAGGTATTACCACCTTCTGGGCGATTGTTGATAGTAAACATATGACCACCACTAAAGCAAATCCCGTTAGCTTTGACAAAGTAGAAACAGCTTATCCTGTAAAAATTAGTGCTGGAGACCCAATAGGTTATTTAGGTCTTTATGAAGTACCTACCTCAGCAACAGGTGGCAAAAGCGATAAACCAAAAAAACAAGTACATATTGAAGTATTTACCACAACAGACGAAGCCGAACTAAAGAAATTTCTTGATAATGAAGCAGGGCTAACTGGTGGTAAACAATATATACAGATTCCAAAAGACACAATACTACAAAAAAATGCTCCTAATAAAGACACTAAGTCTACACAACCTGAAACAACAGAACAGCTAAAAGAAGCTTACTATAAAACTCAACAGCAACATATTATCTCCCCTGATAATATAAAAGAAGTAAATGGAACTTACCAAATATCCATCTATGAAAATAAACAATCCATCACAGGCTATATATCACCAAGTAAAACTCAAAAAATAAGCCAATACGAATGGACAAAACTAGGTTTTACCATCATAAAAGAAGAAAACACCACTACAGATGGTTCAGTTACCACCAAAACAGATGGCTTTATTGACCAAACTGATATGAGTAAATTCTATCAGGATATTTGTAAAGAAATGGACAGCAAAGATAATGGTGGTGATGGAGATGGTAAACTCTCCTTACCTGAGCTAAGAAGTGCTTTAAAAGACCCTGTACTAAGCAATAAATGGTCAAAACTAATAGCTTATCATCCTACAGAATGGCAAGCTAAAGGAGATGATCCTAAATGGAATAGACTAGAAACAGATATACTCAAAGGGGAAACTAACAAAGCCCTAAGAGAACATGAAAAAGAACGTATTACAAAGCTAGTTTTTTGGGATGAAGGTATAGCAGACTTAGCAGGTAAAAAACAAGCTTATCATTTTCATCCTATTGCTTTCGTTGAGAGTATCTCAGGTAATAGACATCCTATAATTTATATTGATGATAAACCAATAGAGTTAGATTTTTTATGGTTTTATGATGGTAGTAAAATTACAGAAAATGATTATGTGGAAGCTGCAAATAAATTAGGATGTGAAGTTGCAGCAATAAAAGCTGTTGCCAAGACTGAAACGGGAAGTAGTGGAAGTTATTTCTCTTTTCCAAAGGATGATAAAGTTCCTGCTATTTTGTTTGAAAGGCATCATTTCCATAAATACACAAATGGAATATATAGCGCTAAAAATCCTGATATATCAAATGCAAGTGCAGGGGGCTATGGCTCAACTAAAATACAATATAAGAAATTGCTTAAAGCATATAATCTTGATAAGGTTGCTGCATTGAAATCAGCTTCTTGGGGTATGTTCCAAATATTAGGTTCAAATCATGTAGCTGCTGGGTATAAAACAGTTGAAGATTTCGTTATGGGGATTAGTCTTTCTGAAAAGAACCACCTAAAAGCATTTGTAAATTTTATTAAAGCAGACTCTAGATTATCTAGTTCAATCGTTAGTAAGGATTGGACAAAATTTGCAAAAGCTTATAATGGTCCTGCTCAGCAAGGTTATGATACAAAGATGGAGGCACATTATAATGCTCTTACAGCAAAATAATAGAAAATGTATTTGTTTTATGTTTTTTTTATTAATAATAAGTAATGCTTATGCAACTGATTCTATATGTGATACTGATGAAGATGTATTATTCTCTTGTACTATGCAAAATGGTAAGCAATTATCTATTTGTGGGGTAAAGAAAGAAAATCAACTATTAATTAATTATAAATATGGTAAGCCTAAAAAAATTGAGCTTATTTTTCCTCAAAATGCACAGGATAATAATGACTTATTTAAATATAATCATTATTTTAGATACCAAACTGACTATTTTCGGATAGTTTTTGTGAATAATGGTTATGAATATGAAATTTATAGAAATTATGATGGAGAGAACTCTAATGAAGTAACTGCTGGAGTCAATGTTTCTAATTTACTCTCAGCAAAAACTTATAATAATCAATGTAAAACATTACAAACAGATAGGATAAATCAACTATCTGATTTATTAGATTGTGATAATGACAATGCACTCGGTTGTGAATTTAATAAATCTAACTAATAAAAATGTTGTTATTGATATCGTTTTTGACTTTTCTCATGAACGATATTGGTCATATCCTCATTCTAAAGTACCATGGGGTACAGATAAAAGTTCATGACCTCCTGTCTTAGAAGGCAATCCACATAAATAGTGGAGAAGTTGATTATGAAAAAAGTTAAAATTATTGTTATTCTGTTTTTATATTTTTTTACATCACATTTATTATTTGCAAAAGAAATATTTATAGATGAGTCTTCAGGTAAAGAATATCTATTTTTAGGTAGTGTTGAAGAAAACCAAAAAAAATGGTTAGATTTGAAAAATAATAAAATAGAATGGATTGAAAATAGTAAGTTACAGCAACAAAGTGGTCAATTAACACCTGAAGAGTTTTTTGAAAAAATAATCAAAAGTGGCTTAATATTTTATGCTGATGGGGCTGAACCATTCTGGAATGCTACTATTTCTGAAAACAAATTAAACATATCAATATCTGGTGAAAAAGAGCAAGAATTAGCTATCAAAATGGAAATGGATAAAAAACCTTTAGATGGTGTTTTTTTATTAATGTTTCAATCAAAAGATCATGAAGTTTATGGACTAATTAGAAAACTTTGGTGGGATACACCCTGTGATATTAGTGTTACTGATGAAACATCCACTTTTGAAGTATTCATCAATTATCGAGGAAAAATTGTTAAGGGTTGTGCTAGGCTAGATAAGAAGTAGCTTTTATGTGTATGTTAAATTATAAGTGTATATTGCTTACTATTTTAATTCTGATAACAATGGCTGCTAGAGGAGAAGAAATTCAAATAGAGTCAATTAAGTCTACAGAAGGTGCTGGTATAGAGTGTACTTCAACAATGTCAGGAAATTTAACATTAGATATCATGGGAGAAATAGGTAAAAGAAGTATCTCTATTATAAAAAAAGATAAATACCTATATATAAGTGATAAAAATATTCGTTATTCTCAACCTATCTATGAAGATAGTAAAAATATTTTTAATGTATTAGAGGTTTCAAGGAGTATGTACTTTTTACATGGTGAACCTGTACGTGGTACTTTGGGAGATGAAGAATTAGAAAAATCAAAAGAGTCTTATAACATACTTAAGGAAGCATTAGAGGAAGCACATGAAAAAGGGAGTTGTTTGAATTGGAAACTATAAAATAATATTTACTATTAATAGCATATGATTATAAAAGAGGATAAATCGATCAAAATAAAAGATATGATATTTGTAATTACCTTTTTCTTGGTATCCCCATTAATTTCTTTAGGCTCCTCTTTGGAAGAAGATTATGATGGAGATGGAATTAATGATAGAGTCCAAGAAGAAACAGTAGATAATACGTTACATTTAAAGATGTGGCTTTCTTCCATTGATAAAGAAAAGTCTTACATTATAAAGCCAGCAGATGAAGATAAAATCCCAACAGTTCATCAGAGTTATAAAAAAGGATATTTAGAGTTAGATAGCACATATTATAGTGTGCAAGGGCAGATCTATATAGAATTATATAAATGGTCGCTTGAGAAAAAAACTGGATTTTAACAAAAATAATAACTGGAGAAAGACCAGATCCTGCTAATGCTATATTGATCCCATCATTAGAAGTAGCATACGCAGAAAGTTGTTTTGCTTTAGGAGTGTATCCTCATATAAAGAAGTAACAGAATCAAGAGTTCAGAAAGATATCAACGAAAGATTAGAAAAGAGAATATCTTTATATAATAATGGTAAGGTCGATGAAGCTATTAAAGATATTGATGTGTATGATGCAGTATCTTATTCAACAGTTTTAAATGATGAGAATTTGGTGTTTCTTAATGATTTAGCATTTTATTTAGAGAAAGAAAATCCCACTGCTAGTGCCTTAATTTTAGAAAAAATATTAGCAAAATACCCAAATAGAATGGTAGCTAAACTTAACTTGGCAGATGCATACTGGGCAATTTTGGAAGGTAATTCTCCTAAGATTAAGCAACTATATCAGGAATATAAAGAAACAATGATTCCGAAAGGTTTAGCTAAGAAAATACCTGCAAGAGTATTTGAACGTACTGAATAAGGTAAAGGTTTTGCCTTATCTGTGTAATTAAAAACTAAAATTTGTTTAATTTGACCTTACAGCAAATTGAAATAGGGGTATAAATCGGGGTATATTTTACTTTATTCAATAAAAAAGCCTAGTTAAATCAATTAACTAGGCTTTATATATGGAGGCCGGGGTCGGAATCGAACCGGCATAGACGGATTTGCAATCCGCTGCATAAGCCATTCTGCCACCCGGCCATAAGAGTCGGCTATTCTAGCTTTCGAGCATAAGACTGTCAAATAATTTTGGGTTATTTTTTAATAGGAAGGAAGTTTTGTAGGTGGAATGCAAAAGCCGCACAGATAGGTGCGGCTTTAAGCAGTTGTAGTAATTAGTTACCAGAGTTAGAGGTAGTAGAGTCTGCTTCTGCTTTTTCTTTCATTTGTTCTGTGTCATTTTTTAGGTTTTCTGATTTTTGTTGCATGGTTGCATCCATTTTGTCTTTGCTATCAGAAGTTGATTGTTTAGCGTCATCCCAAGCTTCAGAGGCAGATTTTTTTGCTTCGTCCCACTTTTCAGAAGTGGCTTGCTTAGCATCATCCCAGTTTTCAGAGGTAGTTTGTTTAGCGTCATCCCATGTTTCAGAGGCAGACTTTTTAGCTTCGTCCCATTTTTCAGAAGTAGCTTGTTTAGCGTCATCCCATTTTTCTGCTGTAGCACTTTTAGCTTGCTCAGTTTTAGCTGCAGCGGTGTCTTTTACATTACTAGCAGCTTCTTTAAGATTCTCAGAAGTTGTTGAGGTATTTTGAGGTGTTGTAGTTACTGTTTCTTTTTTATTGTCATCGCAACCTGTTAGAGCCAATAATACTAATCCACCTAACAATATTTTTTTCATAAGAAGAACCTCTGTTAATTAAGAATAAGTTGTTCTTATGATATAAATAATTAGCTATTAAGTAAGTTAGACGATGGTCATAGTATTTGCTGTGGTTTAAGAGTATGTTAAAAGTGGTTAGAGGGTGTTTTTAGAGGTTGTTTTATAAATCTGTAACAAGTAATAATTTATCGTAAACAAATGGTTTATTCAATGGTCTTAATGTAATAGTAGGTTAAGGGTGATATTGTATATTTGCCCTTGAATAGTTGGCGCATAATACCCATTTAATTAAAAAACTTGAGGGTTGATATTGATATGCAATTTATTGATTATTATAAAGTATTAGGAGTAGAGCCTACTGCTGATGATAAGACGATTAAGGCTGCTTATCGTAAGCTGGCGCGGCAGTATCATCCTGATGTAAATAAAGAGGCAGGAGCAGAAGATAAGTTTAAAGAGGTTGCTGAAGCCTACGATGTATTAAAAAGCCCAGAAAAAAGGGCTGAATTTGATCAGTTACGTGAATATGCACAACATGGAGGTAATTTTGAGGTACCTCCTAATTGGCAATCACAAGCAGGTGCTGGAAATGGTGGTTTCCATTTTGAAACAGATGGGGATATGGGCGATTTCTCAGACTTCTTTGAGTCTATATTTGGTGCAGGACGTCGTGCAAGCAGCGCACGAAGTAATACTGGCAGTGCTGGATTTTCTTTTAAACGAGCTGGGCGTGATATTGAGTTAGAGTTACCCATCTTTCTAGAAGAAGTTGTTTCTGGTGATTCAAAAGCGATTAGTTTCAAAGTTCCTAGCTATGATGCTAATGGTCAGAGACAAGCGGATATTACTAAAAGCTTAAATGTAAAAATCCCAAAAGGAGTTGTATCAGGTGAACGTATCCGTTTAAAAGGACAGGGCGCACCTGGAATTGGAGGCGCAGCTTGTGGTGATTTGTATTTAATTATAAAATTTGCTCCTCATCCTGATTTTGATGTTAAAGACTATGATTTGACTTTATCATTACCAATAGCGCCTTGGGAGACTGCATTGGGTGCTAAAGTAGCTATCCCTACATTAGCAGGTAAAGTAAATATTAATATTCCTGAAAATAGTCAAGCAGGCCAAAAGTTTAGGGTTAAAGGCAAAGGTTTACCTAAGAAAAAAGATGGCGATGCTGGTGATTTATATGTGATGTTAAAGGTAGTTATGCCTCCAACATTAAATGAAGAATCCAAGACTTTATGGCAAGAACTTGCAGCTAAGAATTCTTTTGATCCACGTACAGGGGGTAAAAAGTAATGGTTACTGTGTATGTTTATAATGTACGAGAATTATGCCAAGCTATTCATATTTCTGAACATTCTCTAGTTGAAATTGTAGAGCATGGTATTGTCGAACCAGAAGGTGAGTCTATCTCAGAGTGGGTATTTGATACACAAGCATTAGCACTGGTTAGAAAGGCAGTGCGTTTACAACGTGATTTGGAACTGGATTGGTCTGCTACAGCCTTAGCTATTAGTTTGTTGGAGCAAATTGATCAATTACATACAGATAATGAATACTTGAAACGGCGCTTAAAAAGGCTAGAGTTGACTCAAATTAAGTTGCTTTAAAGTATTAACTATTTGTTAGTTCGATAGTTATCTTTTTTGATACAAAAAAAACGTGCATATTTTTCCGTTATTGGGTATTTTCAGGTAAACTAACCAATAGTTTTAATCCTACGTTTAGAGATGAGTTGAATTTATATGTCAGACGCTCATGCCACCTTATTAATAATTGATGATGATAGAGTGGTACGTGCGAGTATAGCGGCCTATCTAGAAGATAGCGGCTTTACCGTATTACAATCAGCAGATGGTGCCGAGGGGCTAGCGATATTTGAAAGCAAGCGTCCTGATTTGGTTATTTGTGATTTACGAATGCCAAGACTAGGTGGCATTGATCTGATACGACATATTGTGAAGATAGATCCAGAGCTTCCCGTAATAGTCGTTTCTGGTGCAGGCGTTATGAACGATGCTGTAGAAGCTTTACGTTTAGGCGCTGTTGATTATTTAATTAAACCTATTGAAGACTTAGCTGTTCTTGAACATTCAATAAAACGCAGTTTAGAACGTGCCAAGTTAGCAAAAGAGAATCATCTCTATCAATTGCAGTTGCAAGAAAGCCTTAATTTATTAAAAGAAGACCAAGATGCAGGGCATCGGGCGCAGATGAATATGCTACCTGAAACGCCTTGGAATACTAATGGTTTGCATTTTGCTCACAAAGTTATTCCTTCATTGTATCTGTCTGGTGACTTTGTGGATTATTTTCGCATAGATGATGAACGAGTTTTCTTTTATTTGGCGGATGTTTCTGGGCATGGTGCTTCTTCTGCATTTGCTACTGTTTTATTAAAATTTATTACAACTAGTTGGTTGTATAAATTGCATCGCAAGGGATTGGTTAGGGATTTAAAGCCATCTATTTTATTAGGCCATATTAATAAAGGACTGATAGATAGTAAAATAGGCAAGCATGTAACCATGGTAATGGGTATAATTAATGAAAAAAATAATACACTCACTTATACAATGGGGGGGCATTTGCCGCTCCCTGTGCTGAATAGCGAAGGAAAAGGGCATTATTTAGAGGGAACTGGGAAGGTTGTAGGCTTGTTTGAGGACGCTGTGTTTGAAGATATTAAAATACAGTTACCAACAAGTTATACATTAACGTTATTGTCTGATGGTATTTTGGATTTATTGCCTGGTAATGATCTTAAGGAAAAAGAGGTATTGCTTCCCAAATTGATTGCAGAAAATGATGGTTCATTAGAGTCATTATTAAACGCACTAGGTTTGGCTGAGTTAGAAGCATCACCAGATGATATATCATTATTGTTTATACGCGGAAACGCCATATGAGTATTGAGCATTCAACAGGGAAGATTTTATACACTGAACAGGATGATCTATTTGTTTTAAAATTAACAGGAGATGTTCGTTTAACATTATGTACAGCTCTTGATACAGCAATTTCCAAGCTGTTTGCTGAAAATAAATTTAAAGGTGTTACTTTAGATTTAACAGAGGCAGTGAGTTTAGATAGTACAACATTGGGTTTATTAGCTAAGTTGTCTATTTTAGCTAAGCAATCAATTAATGTGTTGCCTACTTTAGAAACTTCTAATGAAGATATTATTCGTTTATTAGATTCTATGGGTATTAAAGATTCTTTTAATATAACAGAAGGTAAGCAAGAACAATGGCTTGACCTTAAAGATTTAACTTCTGATGTTTGCTCTGAAGCTTTTGTAAAAGAGAAAGTATTAGAAGCTCATAAAATCTTAATGGATGTTAATGATAATAATAAAGCGGCATTTAAGGACCTAGTAAGTACTTTAGAGGCACAATAACTAAAATGACATAGTTTTTAATTAGAAAAGACCACTTATAAGTGGTCTTTTTTATGTGAGCTAGTTTTTTACACGCTGTAAGCGAACGCGTAGTTTACGATTAGAGATGTATTGTGCATACGCATTACCACCAACAGCAGTAGCAATCCCTATGATTACAATAGCAAAAAATACTTGCGTGGGTAGTGAGGTTAAATAACCTGATACAGAAGCAATTACTAAGCTTACAGCGATCAATACTAGGACTATACGAGGCACTATAGTGATATATAAGCAAGGATTACCAAAGTTGGCAAAACGGCTTCTTTCTTCTTTATCTACTAGTGCAATAGGATTTTTACAAAAAGGACAGCTAATACTTTGTTCAGCGCGCAATGCTTGTTGTTGCTTAGAATTAAGATGAAAAGGTCTGTTACAGCAATCAGGAAAGCCTTGGGCTCCTAATACAAATTTAATCATAAAGGCTCAATCATTGGTTAAAAAGTAAATTAATTAATAGTGGTTATCTACTATAATAACATCATAAAGTAAAAATAAAGGTGTTTAATAGCAATTTTGCTGAGAGTTTAGGTAATGGCAGATAAAGTTAAACGGTTTTGGGAAACTAAAACATTACAGGAAATGACCACAGAGGAGTGGGAAGCCTTATGTGATGGCTGTGGACTATGTTGTTTACAGAAATTGCAAGATGATGAAGATGATAGTGTTTACTACACACGTATTGCCTGTAAATTATTGGATTTAAAAACCTGTCAATGCCAACACTATACTGATCGTAAACAATATGTGGCCAATTGTATTCAGATTACGGTAAAAGATATTGATAGTTTTCATTGGTTACCCCCTAGTTGTGCTTATCGTCGTTTAGCGGAAAATGATAAACTGCCCGATTGGCATCCATTATTAACGGGTGAACCTGCAACGACTATTAAGTCAGGGATCACTATGTCAGGTAAAATGTTAAGTGAAACAACTGTTAGTGAAGATAAATGGGAAGATTATTTAATTTTTAGGGTAGGATAAATTATTATTGGTTAGAACGTAGTTCTAATTTAAACTCAATATGGATTGATAGGTTAAAGCAGCATGATTCAATTTCGTAATGTAGGTATTATAGGTCGGTTAGGTAGTCAACAAGTTATTGATACGGTATTTCGGCTGAAACAATTTTTAGCAGCGAAAAACCTACATGTGATGTTAGAAGAGTCCATTGCTGAAGCAATCTCAGAACATGATATGCAAGTTGCCTCTTATAACCTAATGGGAGAGAGCTGCGACTTAGCCATTGTGGTGGGTGGTGATGGTAGTGTGCTAGGTGCTGCAAGAGAGTTAGCCCCTTATAACATTCCTTTATTGGGTATTAATCGAGGTAACTTGGGTTTTTTAACCGATATCAAACCAGATGAATTAGAAAATCAGATAACAGAAGTATTAGAAGGACGTTATATGGTAGAAGAGCGATTTTTATTAACTGCCCATTCCTATCATAATGATCAATCTACAGGTTGTGCTGATGCGCTGAATGATGTGGTACTGCATGCAGGCCAGTCAACACGGATGATTGAGTTTGAGATTTTTTTAGATGGCCAATTTATTAGCAGTCAACGTGCTGATGGGTTGATTATTTCTACCCCAACAGGTTCTACAGCCTATGCTTTATCGGCTGGCGGCCCTATTATGCATCCTAAACTAGATGCTATTGTAGTGGTGCCTATGTATCCACATACACTTTCAAGCCGACCTATAGTGGTGGATGCACGTAGTGAATTAAAAATTGTGATTTCGCCTAATATTGATATTCATCCACAAGTATCTTGTGATGCTCATAATCACTTATATTGCGCACCTGGCGATGTTATTACCGTTCGTAAAAATAGGCATAAAGTTAAGTTATTGCATTTATTAGGTTATAACTACTATGAAATTTGTCGTAACAAGCTTGGTTGGGGTAGCCGCTTGGGAAGGGAACACGATTAATGTGGCTTGACCCAAAGAGGGGATATGACATTATAGGAGATATACACGGTTGCGCGAATGCATTAAGCCAGTTATTGGAGCAGCTAGGCTATATCAAGCAAGATGGTGTTTGGCAACATCCAAAACGGATGGCTTTATTTTTAGGTGATATTGTTGATAGAGGCCCCCATATTAGAGAAGCATTGCATATAGTTAAAGCGATGGTTGATAAGGGGCAGGCTGTTTGTTTGATGGGTAACCATGAGTACTATAGCTTAGGCTGGTTTACACCGCGTCAAGATAATCCTACTAAGTTTGTACATGCACATAATGCAAGAAATAGACGTATTATTACTGAGACACTTCAGCAATTTGAAGCCTACCCTGAAGAATGGCAAGCGTTTTTACAATGGTTTTATACTCTGCCTTTATTTATTGATGCAGGACGCTTTCGATTAGTTCATGCCTATTGGGATCAGCAATTAATTAATCAATTTAAAGAGCTTTGTCCTGATGAACAGATCACACCTGAGTTATTACAGCAATCTGCTGATTATAATAGTGTGGCTTATAAGATATTTGATCATTTATTAAAGGGACTGAGACTGCCTTTATTAGATGGCCAAGTGTTAGTCAGTAAAGATGGTTATGCTCGTAATGTCTTTAGGGCAAAATTTTGGGCAGATCATCCACAAACATATGAGGATGTAGTATTTCAACCTGATGCTTTGCCGCAGACTGCAATGGTTACTCCTTTAACTGAACAACAAAAATATAGTTGCTCCGTTTATTCAGTAGATGAACCACTATTATTTGTAGGCCATTATTGGTGTGATGGAATGCCAGCACCTATCCAAAATAATTTGGCTTGTCTTGATTACAGCGCAGTAAAATATGGCAAGTTAGTGGCTTATCGTCTGGATGATGAAACGCAGATAGATAGCAATAAGTTTGTCTGGGTAAATGTGGAAAGGCCTCATTAGTCTTATATCAAGAGGCAACCATTTTCGGTATATTAATTTTATTTAGAGCAGATCAATAAACTGTTTTATATTGTTTATAGCGATATGGAATCTCTACTGATGATGAAAAAAATAATTGTTTTACTATTACTATTAAATATAAGTGGTTATTACAGTTATTTGCAAGCAGCAACTACTGTATATCAAGCTAATCAAGTAGTAGCAGAAAATGATGCTTTTCTACGTAAGTTAATTAATAAAACTCAGCAAGGATTTTTAGTACAGGATTTTTACCAAGAAGGTATGAAGTACACTGATCCTTATCTCTTGTTAGATCAACAGCAACTAACACAAAATAATTTTGAATTAGATGATTATTTAAATTATCGTATTGATGGTGTTTTAATTGTCTGGCGCAGTGATGGACAAAAATTTCTAGAAGCTAATTTCTTAAAAGGTAAACCACAAGGTACTTGGACTTATTGGAACTTTTTAGGTGGCAAAAGCCTACAGGGTAATTATCAGCAAGGCGATAAAGTGGGTGAATGGATATCTTGGTATAACAACCAACAAATAAAACAGCGAGGCAGTTATACAAAAGGTAAACAGCAAGGCCATTGGCAAATGTGGCATACCAATGGACAGCAACAATATAATGAGTTCTATAATAATGGTTTGCTAGAGGGAGAGTGGCAAAGTTGGTTTTATGATGGTAAAGCAGAAATCACGGGGCAGTATAAACAAGGTAAAAAAGAGGGGCTTTGGCAAGGCTTCTATGAGTCAGGGGATAGATTTATTTATCATTATCAAAATGGTATTGAAGATGGTTTATGGCAGCGTTGGTATGCCAATGGTCAAAAAGGCTATGAAGGGTATTATCAACATGGCAAACGCAATGGTATTTGGCAATATTGGCATGATAATGGTCAATTATCAGCCAAAATAACCTATAAGCAGGGTGAGCCTGTTGGCCAAGTAACCAGAATGCACCAGAATGGACAAATTGCACAACAGGGGAATTATATAGAGGGTAAACGGCAAGGAATTTGGCTAGCTTGGTATGATAATGGCGAAAAAAGAGAACAAGGGAATTATCAGCTTGATTTACAACAAGGACTTTGGACGCTATGGTATCCCAATGGCAATAAATTTATAGAAGCTAATTATCGAGAGGGTAATAAGCAAGGCAAGTGGTCGCAATGGTATGACAATGGCAAACCATTATTAATAGGCGAATATAACCATAATTTAGCAGAAGGAACGTGGCAATATTGGGCAGAAGATGGTTCAAAGTATATGCAACAACTTTATATAGAAGGTAATTTGCAACATTAGCATGATGTTTTACAGTCTAAGTTAATAGTGATACATTAAAAAGCTTTATTGCATAAATGTGTTTTCACTAATTAATTTTCTAAAGAGGAAAGCTAATGGCTGTAATATTACAAATCGATTTTACTATGTCAGCTGATATGTTAGGTGATCGTTTGGTTAATTCTGCTATAGAATTAGCTAACAGCATTACTAAAGAACATGGCTTTATTGCAAAAATATGGACTGAGAATAAAGCAACTAGTGAAGCTGGAGGTATTTACCTATTTAAAAACAGAGAATCAGCGCAAAACTATCTAGATATGCATCAACAACGAGTAGAAAAAATGGGTGCAAGCAATATTAACTATAAAATCTTTGAGATTAATGAAGCATTAACTAATATAACTAAAGGCCCTTTAAACTGGGACTAATAGGCAATAATTGATAATTACCTAAAGGATAGTTATTTTCCGTTATAATAGTCACCGTTTATTTTTAGTAGGAAATCAGCAAATGTTAGTATTGGGGTTAGAAACCTCTTGTGATGAAACAGGTGTGGCACTTTATGACAGTGACAAGGGGCTACTGGCTGATGCGTTATTTAGCCAAATTGACTTACACCGTATTTATGGTGGGGTAGTACCTGAGTTAGCATCACGCGACCATATTAAGCGTTTAATTCCTTTACTAAATCAAGTATTAGCTGAAGCAGGTTGTGAAAAATCAGCTATTGATGCAATAGCTTATACAGCAGGACCAGGCTTAGTAGGTGCTTTGTTAGTAGGTGCTTCATTTGCTCAAGCACTGTCTTTTGCATGGGGTATTCCCTCTGTAGGTGTGCATCATATGGAGGGCCATTTATTGGCGCCTATGTTAGAAGAAAACCCTCCACAATTTCCTTTTGTAGCTTTATTAGTGTCTGGTGGTCATACTCAGTTAGTAAAAGTTGAGGGCATTGGTCGTTATGAGCTACTCGGTGAGTCTGTGGATGATGCCGCAGGTGAAGCTTTTGATAAAACAGCTAAATTATTAGGGCTTAATTATCCAGGTGGGCCAGAAATTGCTCGTTTAGCAGAACTAGGCATGGCCAAACGTTTTAAATTTCCTAGACCTATGACAGATCGTCCAGGATTAATGTTTAGTTTTAGTGGCCTTAAAACAGCAGCTCTAAATGCATGGCAGCAATGTAAAGCAGATAATGAGGATACTGAGCAAACCAAAGCAGATATTGCATTGGCTTTTCAGCAAGCGGTAGTGGAAACATTAACCATAAAATGTCGTCGTGCTTTAGAACAGACAGGTTTAAATCAATTAGTAATTGCAGGTGGAGTGAGTGCTAATAAAGCACTTCGTTACTCTTTAGAAGAAATGGTTAAACCTTTACAAGGTAATGTGTTTTATGCACGGCCACAGTTTTGTACTGATAATGGTGCAATGATTGCTTATGCAGGTTGCCAACGATTAATGGCAGGAGAACATAGTGATTTGGCAATAGAAGTGAAAGCACGTTGGCCAATGGAGCAGTTACCTGCAATTTAAGTAGTAAAAAGGGTATCACTGACTGATACCCTTTATAACTAACCCTTTAGTTTTTATACTTTGTTTAAATATGCATTGATTATGTGTTATAGATTAATTTTAATTTATAAACAAGGCCTGCTAATACACCACCTAATATAGGGAATACAATAAATACCCATAGTTGTGCTAATGCATGTCCATTAAATAATGCTGGGCCTAAGCTACGAGCAGGGTTAACAGAAACGCCTGTTACATGAATACCAACAATATGAATAAGCACTAAAGTAAAGCCAATAGCTAATCCTGCAAATTTATTCAAAGCTTGTTCATGGGTAGAACCAAGAATAACAAACACAAAGATAAAAGTAGCAATAGTTTCAAATAGTGCAGCAGCCATTAGGTTATATTGACCTTGATAACCTTCACCATAGCCATTATGACCAAGGCCATTTGCTAGTATAAAGTCAGGTGAACCACTGGCAATAAGATAGAGAATAGTTGCGCCCACAATAGCGCCAAGGCATTGAGCGATAATATAAGGTATAGCATCTTGTACAGTAATACGGTTACTGACTAATGCACCAATAGTAACTGCAGGGTTAATATGGCAGCCTGATATAGGCCCTATGGCATAAGCCATTGCGACAATACTAAGACCAAATGCAAACGCGATACCTAGTTGCCCTACTTGAGCCCCTGCTAATACAGCCGCGCCGCAGCCAAATAACACGAGAGTAGCAGTTCCTATAAATTCAGCAATATATTTTTTCATGATAATAAATCCAAAGTTTTTTTAGTATTATATATCTTTCTGATATAAAAGATATTTTTATTCTTTAGTCTACTATCTTTTTTTAAAAATGGTGTTCACGGCCAGCTATTAAATCACGTAAATTACGACGGTGTCGCCAAAGAATGAGAGCGCAGAGTACCAAAATAGGTAAAAGAATAATATGTTCAAAGAGAATGGATATTATCATCATTACTGCCAGTGCTACTAAGGCAGATAGAGAACTGGTACGAGTGAAGTAAAAGGTTATTCCCCAAGCTATAATTGCAATCATACCAATAATTGGAGATACAGCAAGCACCATGCCAGCCGCAGTGGCAACACCTTTACCACCTTTAAAGTGAAAATAAACAGGGTAGAGATGGCCAATAATAGCGCCTATACCAATCCATGCTTGTTGTTCTAGTGTAAAATCTAATTGTTTAGCAATAAATACTGGTAGAATACCTTTTATTAAATCACCTATTAGGGTAAAAATAGCAAGGCGCATGCCTGCAACTCGCATCATATTGGTGGCACCAGGATTACCTGAACCTAATGTGCGAGGGTCTGTTTTGCCTGTTATTTTGCTTAATAAAATAGCAAAAGAGACAGAACCTAATAAATATGAAAAAAGTAGTAACAACCAGAACATGATAATTATTCCTATCCCAAGTGTTGATTGTAGCGAGATATTGTAATGGTGGATATAGTTTTTATTGAAAATCTTGAGGTTAGCTCTGTAATAGGTGTCTATGACTGGGAAAGAACTATTCAACAATGCTTAATCATTGATTTGCAAATGGCGTGGGATAATAAACCAGCCGCAATAGATGATGATATTACAAAAGCGTTAGATTATGCCAAAGTATCTGAAGCGATTGAAAAATTTGCAGCAAATAGCCAATTTCAATTAGTGGAAACCTTTGCAGAGCAACTGGCAACATTGTTAATGCAACAATTTAATATCCCTTGGCTTCAATTAAAGATAACCAAACCTGGTGCTGTACCAGCCGCCAAAGGAGTGGGCGTGGAGATTGAACGCGGATGTCGTTAACACAGGTTTGGTTAGGTCTAGGAAGTAATATCAATCAACAGCAGCATATTTCGGCTGCATTATTGGCACTTTCAAAGGTGTTGCAGAATATGCAATGTTCTCCCGTTTTTGAGAGTGAGTCTGTAGGAATTACCAGTAGTAATTTTTATAATCTAGTAGTGACAGGGTCAACTTCATTGCCTCTCTTAGAACTAAGTGCTATTTTAAAGAAAATAGAAGCAGATAACGGACGCTATGATAAAAATAAGAAGTCCTTGCCGTTAGATGTAGATCTATTATTGTATGGTGAGCAAGTGGGTGAATTTGATCGTATCACCTTACCCCATACAGGTATTTTAAAGAATGCCTATGTGCTATTGCCACTTTCCATGCTATCACCTTTCCATAAACATCCCATATTGGGTATGACCTTTGCTGAAATATGGCAACATTCTCAATCTGAGATAAATCAGAAACTATGGATTATTGATACTCCTTGGCTTAGCTGTTAAGGCTAAAATACTAGAGATATTGGTTGTTAGTTTTATAGTTAAGAGAGATAATTCTATTCGTCTCAACATGAGGAGTATGCCATGAAAGAACGGGGTACATTTGTTATTAATGCCTATGCTGGATTTATTGTTTTAGCGATATTTATAGGGATAGCTGTCTATTTATTAAAACCGATATTAAGCGAACAATTACCAAGCATTAGTCATATAGTGATAGCTGCTGTATTAGTGGTTGTGTCATTTTTATTGCTTACTTCTATGCGTATTATTGAGCCTAATCAAGCACGGGTTATTATTTTCTTTGGTACTTATTTAGGTACTATTCGTAAAAGTGGTATTTTTATGACCGTACCATTGGCTAAATCGATTGATATTTCATTACGGGTTAGAAATTTTAATAGTAATACCTTAAAGGTTAATGATATTGATGGTAATCCAATTGAGATTGCAGCAGTGGTGGTTTATCGGGTAGTTGATACAGCGAAAGCATGTTTTGATGTAGAACACTACGAATATTTTGTGGCTGTACAAAGTGAAACAGCCATTCGTCATGTGGCTACTAAGTATCCTTATGATACCTTTACTGATAGCGATATTTCTTTACGGGGCAATGCTGAGGCAGTGGCAGAGGAGTTAACACGTGAACTGCAAGAGCGTCTTTCAGTAGCGGGGGTAGAGGTAATTGAAGCACGTATTACTCACTTAGCCTATTCGCCTGAAATTGCCAGTGCAATGCTACAGCGCCAACAAGCAAGAGCGATACTTTCCGCTAGACAAATTATCGTTGAAGGGGCTGTTTATATGTCTAAAACAGCTATTCAGCAGTTAGAGCAAGACGGCACGCTAAATTTACAGGGCGAGCAACGCGCTAAATTAGTGAATAATCTATTAGTGTCTATTATTAGTGATCGTGGTACGCAACCAATTATTAATACAGGAACTTTAGACTAATATTTGTGGTAGGAGTTTGATAATGATTAGCCCATCTATACAAGTATTGCCTGCTCCTGATAAAACGGGTGGTAAGCCATTAATGCAAGCTTTAGCTGAGCGTAAGACGATCCGTGATTTTAATGATAAACCTATTACAGAACAGGCCCTAAGTGATTTGTTGTGGGCTACTTGGGGAATGAATCGGGAAGGGTGGCGCACCGCTCCTACCAGCATGAATAATCAACAAATAATAGTGTTTGTGGTTAAGCCAGATGGTATTTGGCGCTTTAATGCAGCACAACATCAGTTAGAAAAAGTATTGGAGCAGAACTACTATGCTGCATTTGGTGGCGCGCCTCTTACTTTTATTTATACAGGTTCACAAGGTAAATATGATGCTTTATCAATAGGGGCTTTATATCAAAATGCAGGGTTGTACTGTGCTTCTATAGGTCTAGGTAATGTGATTGAAACTAATCACAATCAGGTATTAGGTAATAGACTACCCTTGCCTGTGGGTTATAAAATCTATATTACGCAATCGTTCGGTTGGCCAAAGTAATTAAGTAAACGACCCTTATTGCAAGGGTCGTTATTAATTTTACATTAATACATCATCAACAGGCTGGATAGGTTCTGGTAATTCTTGGCCTATTATTTCTTTGACATTGATTTCTAAATTACGGCTCATTGCATCTAAAGGTAGGTCGTTTTGTTGGGCATCAAAGGGATCAGAAATTTGATCACCTAACGCATCTAAACCAAAAAAAGTATAAGCTAAAAAACAAACAGCAAAGGGTGTAGACCAACCAATGCTATCTACTAAGCAGAAAGGTAATACAAAACAATAAATATGTACTGTTCTATGCAGTAATAGAATATAAGGAAATGGCAGAGGGGTATTTTTTATTTTTTCGCAGCCACTTAGCACACCAGAAAGATGGCTTAGTTCACGATCAATACTAGATAATAATACAGCATTGGTATTGGTTTTGTGACAGGTGTTAGCAAATGCTATACCTAATTTACTTAACAACTTGTTAGGAATATTAGGAGAGTTCTCAAGTTCTTGGTATTCCTGCTTTGTAAGATAAGGTTCTAAATCTTGTAAAGGAGCATTATCACGCAGCGTATTACGTAATGCATAACCAAAAGCAATAATTTTATTCGTAATAGCCTGTTGTTCTTCTTTAGACAGTTGCGGAAAGAAACTAACCAATTGCCTAGTTAAGTTACGGCCACTGATTAGCAATTGTCCCCATAAGGTTCTAGCTTCCCAGAAACGTTGATAAGCAACATTATTTCTAAAACTTAAAAAGATAGCTAAGGTAATACCCCAAATAGTAAAGGGGGCAGCAGTAATAATAATTTTATAGTGGTACAGTGTGCCATGACTTAATACCACAAGCGAACTCAGTAATACAGTAAATAATACTCTACGCCATATAATAGGGATAATAGACCCTTTTTTAGTAAATAGTAGGGCAAAGGTAGAGGGCGTTTTTGATTTAACAATCATAAAAGAATAAGTAAGCAATATTAAAGAGTGAATTTTAATACGATATAAGAAAAAAAGCCTTAACTAATTAAAAATTTAATAGAAGGCAATTTTTTTCAATACAACAGACAGCTTATTTGACAATCTTTCCTTATAAAGTTTAATTAGGATGTAGTCTAAATGAGTATAAGTCTTTTTTTATCCATGGCAGTGTATGCTTTAGTCACCTCAATCACACCTGGCCCTGTTAATGTGGTGGCGTTAAGTTATGGTACTCAATATGGTGTGAGAATTTCAGCTATTTATGTGACAGGACAGGCCACAGGTTATACCTTGCTGTTACTTTTAATTGGCTTAGGTTTGCATCATACATTAGAAGTTTATCCCTTATTGATTACCATTATCCAGTGGTCTGGTATCGCTTTTTTACTTTTTCTAGCCTATAAGTTTTTTACCGATAATGGACAATTACAAACAGCTAAACAGCGAAGTAGTAATAGACCTTTTTTATATGGCGCATTAATGCAATGGCTAAATCCTAAAGCATGGCTTTGTTCAGTGGCAGGTATTGGCGCTTACACAATGCAAGGTAATACATTATTAGTTTGGCAGTTTGCTGTTCTCTATTGGATTATTTGTTTTTTGTCTGTGGGATGCTGGGCTTATGCTGGTATTTTTCTACAGCATTTTCTACAAAAGCCTAATTATCTAAAGCGATTTAATCAGTTAATGGCATTGTTATTAGTAGCCAGCGCAGTATTTTTAGCACTGTAGTTCAGTCACTTTTTTTATACTTTATTGAATGATTTAGACATATTATTGCTACTGTCTTTAGCCATCTTGTAAAACGATGGGAACAGCTATAGAGGTTAGGCTTGATACTGTTTTGGGGTAGCCGATAATAGTTTTTTGAAAGTACGTTGAAAATGTGCTTGGTCAGAGAAACCACTAGCCATTGCGGCATCAATAATATTACTACCCTGTCTCAATAGATGTTGACCATATTGAATACGACGGTTAATTAAATAATCATGGGGAGTGATCCCATAATACTTTTTAAAGCTACGAATGAGGTAGTAAGGTGAAAGTTTCACCTGTTCACAAAGGGTATCTAATTGTATAGATTCTGTGCAGTGCGCAGAAATATACTCTGCTACTTGCTGTAACTTATCGTGGGGTAGGGGCAGTTTGTCTGTTATAGCAACAGGAGTAATTTGTTGTTGTAATAATGAAAAGAAATTAATAGCTGCCAATTGTTTATACAATATCTCATGTTCTGAATTAGACAGCGTCGTATAAAGTGCTGTTAGCCCTTGATAGATTGCAGTATTGTGTGTAATGGTTTTTGGGAAAGGGTAAAAATGACCTTCATTAATTCCTAGTTCTTGTTGCAATTGAGTTAACCAAACAACATCCACATAGTACATAAGATAAGACCATGGTTGATTATTGATTGGGTTACAGGCATGTACTGTATCAGGATTGATTAATACAACTGTTCCTAATCTAGTTTGATGATTGGTAGTGCCATCAAAATAGCTACTGGTTCCTGCTGTAATAGCACCTATTGAAAAAGTATTATGAATATGTGGCTGATAGCAGGCTTTTCTACCATCAGCAACGGCACGTACTTCTAAAAAAGGCAAAGCAGAATGACGCCAGAATATTATTGGATTACTTGTATGCAAAGCTGTTACCTGCATTATTGAATAAATTGCATAGTTATACTAAACGGAAGCTATTGATATGGCAAGTAATTTGCTCCTTAAGTAGCTGGATGATTAGCTCCCTGTTTTGGCAGACATAAAGAAATAACAGCCGCTATAATCAGTAAAATACCTGCGCTACCAAAAGAAATCCAATGGTTATGGAAAACTTCATAAGCCCAACCGCCTAGCCATGAGCTGATCATAGCGCCAATCTGATGACCTAAATAAGTCCAACCGTAAAGAATACCAACTAAGCGAATACCATAAATATCAGCAAGTATGGCTGAGGACAGCGCTATACTACCTGACCACACCAAGCCACCAATAGCTGCTACGGTATAAAGTTCCCATTTAGTTGCCACCATCACTAGTGCAATAAAACCTAAACCCCTTACAAAATAAATAGCAGCAAGCAAATGTCGACGTTGGAAAATATCTGAGATACGTCCTAATATCACTGTACCAAAGATGGCTACTAGGCCAATTAAGCCAATACCTATTGAGCTAGTGGTTTCATCAAAACCATGATCTACCAACATTGGTATACCATGTGTGCCGAGTAGATTCATACTAAAACCACAGGTAAATAATCCAACACAAATTTGCCAAAAAGGACGAGTACGAATTGCTTCACTAACTGTTAAAAATGGTGTAGCAGGCTGATTAATTTTACTGGCTTGTGCTTTCTTCGCTATTTGTTCAGGTAATAAGTCAGTATGTTCAGGAGCGTCATCACGAATAATAAGTAAAGCAGTAGGGATGGTTAGCAGTGCAAATATAATAGCATAACCCACCATGGTCGTTTGCCAGCTAAATTGCCCAATAGTATAGGTAAATACTGGCGTCATAACGGCAATACCTGCCATTGAACCTGTTGACAGAAAGAATAGTGCCATGCCACGTTTACGGGTAAACCAACGACTTAAAACAGGGGTTAAAGCCACAGGGCTAGTAAAAGCAAGACCTACTGATAAGGTAAGACCGAAGGCTAAGAAAAAGCTAACTAAGTCAGTAGCAAACACTGTCCAAATTGAAGAGCTAACAACAATAATAGTACCTAGAATAAGTACAAACCGTGTGCCATATTTATTGACTAAATACCCTGCGATGGGCATACCAATACCATAAAACAACATACCAATGGCAATAATGGCTGATAACCAACTACGACTAAAACCAAGATCATGTAACATGGGTAAGAAAAATGGGCCAATACTCATTCTCATACCTACGGTTAACATGGTTAATAGGGTGGCTGCGGCTACAATATTCCAACCGAAATACCAACTACCCACGCTATTTTTAGCCAATTTGAATTCCTCTTTTATTTTTAGTTATTACTATTGCGTTATTGTTTACTTTGTTAATTATTGGGGGATTGTATTAGTCACATCATGTAATTGATGCCAGTACTATTAATAAGTTATTTTTAAAAGTGGTTAGATTATAACAATCTGCTATTAGAAACTCTAATAAATAGTTGGCAAAAAAAAGGGTACAAACTTGTACCCAAAAGAGTGATAAGCGTATTTAATTAGAAAGTATAGCGATAACCCACATTAATTTGTTGTTTATCAAAGCGATTACCATTGGCATAGTTTAAATCAGCATGAATAGTATGTTGCTTATTAATGGTCATACTTACACCTAATTCGTTATCCCAAAAATTACCTTTAAAGCTATGTTTCTCTTTACTGTTGTTTAAACGGTAATTGATATTGTCACCTGTAAATTCTCTAACATACCCTGTTTTAAAGTAAACATTAATAGGATTAGCAGTATTTTTAACTTGATAGCCTACAGCCGTACTTACTCTACCTAAGGTTGAGTCATAATCGCTTAGTTTTATATTTAAACCATTAGATGCACGAACAGTATCACCTTGTTGATGCATGTAACTTAACTGTACTTGCGGTTCTATATACAAACCATCATTAGGGTTTTGCATAAAGAAACGTTTGCCAGCCTCTACAGAGAAACCATAACCATTACTTTTAGCATGACCAGATACTTTATTATTTTGAGTATCTTTAACACTAAAGTTATTTTTAATATGGTCATATTTTAAGAGAGTATCTACATAGAAGTTATTTTCTGTGGTATAGGTACCATATAACCCAAAATTGTAACTACGAACCCCACCATTACCAGCACGGTAATTAGGATTTGCATCAGTGTAACCAGCAGCAACACCTACACGAAGGGCACCTGCTGAAAGATTAATAATTTTATCAGCACCTATTTGGGTACCACGATAGTTCATATCGAAGCCACCAAGATTGCCATCGAATGAGTTTAATTTGCCAGCAAAACCACGCATCCAAATATCAACATCTTTGGTCTGTTCAGTATTACGAAGATCTCCCATGCGTTGCATTAGGTTTTGGGTATTAATATAGCTTACTAGATAACTGGTATTCATAAAGTTAGCTGCTGCTTGAGCAGTAGTGGTTAATGAACCGATTCCACCCGGAGGAACAGGACCTCTAGCACAATTAGCATCTGCACAAAGTACCCAGTTATTGCCTTCTTGGCGTAGCCCAAACTCATAACCACCTTGTTCAACCGTACGATATAAACTAAATTGGTTAGCATTACCACCACTGGTAGTTTCTACTACAGTTAATTTATCTGTTACTTGGGCTGTGGATGCACCGTTGTTGGCTATAAATAGCAGGTTGTTACTATTAGCATCTAACTGATTGACTTTGATAAGGTCGCCTATTTGGTTACCAATATCAGCTTGCATCGCATAGACGCCATTACCTTTTAAATTGTCTACATTTAAGGTAATAGGATCAAAACTATTTACAGGAATGTTACTACCAAGTTGTATTCCACTAAATGAAGCAACGCCATTATTTTCTAGATTGGTAATATTAACAAAGCTATTGCCAGTTCCTGATAAAGCAGAATTAACAATTAGTGTTAAATCACTTTGACTGTCAATAGTCGCATTAGCAATATTCGAGGTTTGGCTTGCAGAGGTTTGTATGGCTAACATACCTTGATTAGTGATATCCAGAGCGCCTTGCGAAATACCACCATCATATATACTGGTATAACCACCATTTACAGTAGTATCTTTAATAATGCCTGCATTGTTTACAACCTGCGCAGCACCTGTATTAATAGTATTATTAATAGCTTGACCATTATCCCATACTTGTTGTAAACCACCATTATTAATAATATTATCAGTAGCTATCGAGTTAGCATTTTGTACTTTTTGTGTACCACCGTTATTGACAGTAGTATTGTTAGCTATACCCGCACTAAAAATTTGCTGTATACCACCATTAACAATGGTATCAGTAGCTATTCCATTACTGTAAACATATTGACTGCCACTATTTAAGGTAGTATTTTTTGCCTCGCCAACACCAGTGCTATTACTGTAAATACGTTGTAAACCACCATTAATGGTAGTATCAGTGACTAGACCGTTACCATAGACGTATTGAACGCCTTGCGTATTAATAGTTGTGTTATGAGCCTGTGAACCAATACCGTACACAGACTGCATACCATTATTAATAATAGTGTTCTCTGCATAACCACCACCATTTTGAGTGGCGTAATTGGCGTTATAAATATATTGTGAACCACCGTTATTAATGATTGAGCCAATAGCCTTAGCACCAGTACCATAAACGTTTTGCTGTCCACCGTTTATAATAGCATTGATAGCAGTACCTGCTTTAGTGTCATTTGCATGCAAGTCGCCTGTCTCTAGGTAAACGTATTGTTTACCACCTGTTTCAATCGTAGAGCCAGTAGATACACCACCTGCCAAAACTTTTTCAATACCGCCATTTTTTATAGTGGTATTAGTAAGTTCTGCTGGAAATGTGTCCCAACGCATACTATCGTCAACAAGTGCGCCAAAGCCTGCTTGGCCAACCAAAACTGTACCACCATTTTCTACTGTAGTATTGTTTGCTGTACCACCCACTCGTAGTTGACTGTCTGTTCCTGTAACAGTAACGCCCTCTGCTGTGGCGTAATAATAATCATCGCTATTGGGATCACAATTGCTATTGCTACAGCCAGGAAGTAATACGAGTTGTCCACCATTTTGCACAGTGGCATTAATATAGTCATGATTAAAGGCATATACCCCTGGATGAGTAACAATTTCATCTTGTAAGATTTGATTAGCTTTCCTTGCAAATGCAGGATTAGCAATTGCTAGTAATAAAAGTGGGTATAGTAAAGTACCAGTAGGTATTTTAACAAACTTAGTATAGGACATTAGGATAATACTCCGATAATTACTGCTAACTCTATCAAAATATCCTAATAAATTTAGGAAGATAAGTTGCTTCCTCAAATATACTATACTTTGGTCTATCTCTTTAAATCCAAGATTCTTTAAGTGTGATGTAGTTCACGATATGTTTAATAATCCACAACTTTTGTTAGCTATTGTTCAGATAAGTTAAAATAATTGGCTTTGTATTTGTGTTATTGCTATTTATTAGAGTGTTGAAGTTATTAATTGTTGAAAGTGTTTAGTTTTTATAAAATCATTGATAGGCATAGGTTTTCCTAATAGATAGCCTTGTAGAAAACGTACTCCTCTTTCTTTTAAATAGATAGCTTGTTCCTCTGTTTCAATACCCTCAGCAAAGGACTCTAATTTACAGTTGTGGGCTATTTCAATAATACTATCTAAAATATTTTTTGACAGGGCATCTGAACCAATACGTGATACAAAACTTTTATCTATTTTTAAATAATCTATTGAAAAATCATACAAATAGCTTAAATTTGAATTGCCTATGCCAAAGTCATCTAAAGCAATTTTGGCATTTAAGGTATGAAGTTCTTTAAACAATAATTTAGTGGTAGTGTTTACCTCAATAAGCTCTCGTTCAGTTACTTCTATAACTAAAGTGGCTTTATTAGTTCTTAAATGTTTAAAAAACCTTCGACAGTCATTTACAAACTCTAGATCTTGGCAATGATAGCGTGAAATATTAAAACCTATATGAAAATTATCAGGTAGCTTTTTAGCATAAGGTGCTAACGTAGTGGCTACTTCTTTCATAATTAATTGGGTCATGGGAATGATTAACCCTGATTTTTCAGCAAGCGGTATAAAGGTGTCTGGCATAATGATTGTTGAGTTAGAGTGGTGCCAGCGGGATAAAACCTCTATGCCTATTATTTGATAATTTTCAGCACTAAATAGTGGTTGAATATAGGCTTTTATTTGTTCATCTTGGATAGCCAGATATAATTCATTATAAGACCCTGATATATTTTTTAGTACCCAATGAGTAAATAAATAACTAATAATTATTAATAGGGTGATTATAAGAAAAGGGTTGCCATAGTAATAAAATAATACTCCTATGGTGGGAGGACTAATATAGGAGGTTTCTACTTTATAGGGTATTTGTCCAAGAGAATGAGTAGCAACTGTATAGTAGTTTTCTGTAGGTGGGGTAACACCTTGATAAGTAATATTGGTATTGTGTAGTTTTAGCGTAACCAGTTGTGTATCAAGTCGAGGCTCTAGAATATCTTTAATCTCTTGATCATCTATTACCATAATAACTGCATTTTTCTCTTTATTGTTATTTGGATAGGGCATATCAAAAATTTGGTTAAATAAAATATAAGAGACTTTAGGTATATCTTGGTAGGTATTACCGTCATTATTAAAATAGGGTTTAGCAACAAATTGAGTGTCTGATGAGCAAAAAAACTGTTGATTTTTTATCAAGTCGATAGATTTAATTTCAGGATTATTTTTTACAATCGCCACTAATAATGGATGAGTGATTTTACAATCAATATCTGTAAGGGGGAGCGTTGCTGTTGCAATAGTGTACATAGAGGACATGATGTCATCTATTTGACTAATCGCCATATAGTTAGTTTGGGTAGAAAATGACCGTCCTTGATATTTAGCATACAAAAAAATTCCTGTATAGCCAATAATACCAGTAAAAAGAGCTGTTATTAAAGGATAAAACTTTCGCAAAATAGCAAAACTTTTTCTTCTTGAAAGCTCCATGCTAATTACCTCAAACAAAATGGTGATGGCAAATAGTATGTGAATTTAGTAGCTAATACTTTGTTCTAACTCTATATTTATTGCGAAAAATACTTATTTATAATACCTGACAGCAGTTTAATTATTGATTGAGTTGATTTTTAAAGTACTCGCTTTTGATAAAGTCTTTAATAGGAACAGGTGGTGAGTAAAAATACCCTTGTAAATAGGTAACGCCTTTGTTTATTAGATAATTAGCCTGTTCTTCAGTTTCTACTCCTTCTGCACAAGATTCTATTTGACAGTTATGAGTAATTTCAATAATAGAGTCTAGAATATTTTTAGAAAGTGCATCAGAGCCAATACGTGACACAAAACTTTTATCTATTTTTAAATAATTAATTGAAAAATCAAAAAGATAAGATAAGTTAGAATTACCTACACCAAAATCATCTAAGGCTATTTTAATATCGAGATCATGTAACTCTTTAAATAGTTTTTTTGTTATATCAGTCACCTCAATAAGTTCTCGTTCGGTAATTTCAATGACTAAGCTAATATTACGAGTTTTTAACTGCTGATAAAACTGTTTACAGTCGTTGGCTAACTGTAGGCTTTCACAATGTTTTTTGGAAATATTGAAGCCAACATGAAAATTGGGAGAAATAATAGCAGCAAAAGGCGCTAATGTTTCAGCTACTTCTTTCATTAATGTTTGTGTTAAAGGGATAATCAATCCTGTTTTTTCAGCCACAGGAATAAACGCATCAGGACTAATTATACCCATTTTAGGATGATGCCAACGCGCTAGTATTTCGATACCCGTTAATTCACCACTTTTAGCATTAATTACAGGCTGAGCATAGGCTTTGATTTGATTGTCATTAATAGCTGTATTTAATTCATAGTAAGTACTAGAAATATTATTAATAAACCAACGGGTAATAAAATATGCAAAAAAAGCAAACAAAGTAACTAATATTAAAGGTATACCATGGTAATAAAACAGGATATGTAAATTTAATGGATATATATAGCCTGTTTCAATTGTATAGTGATAACCAACATATGATTGTACTTTCATTGATTGATAAATTGTTGGTGGTTCTGTATCTATACTTTGATAGGTTATAGTATGGTCATCAAACTTTAAGGTGATGATTTGCGTAGGCACGCGAGGCGTTAAAATCTCTCTTAATGCCTGAAAACTAACCACTGTAATAATAATACGATGTCTTTTTGTCAAATCTATAGAGTGGTCTAACACAATATCGTTATCTAACAACATAAGGGCGGTGTCTGGTGTATGTTGTTTTAATAGTAACTTTGTAGTATTAGATGGTTTTACATCATCAGTATTTTCAGAGGAACAATAAGGTTTCTCATCTTTGAGTAAATTAATGGCCTTTATTTTACTATTTTTAGAGACAATTTCTTTTAGAATAGGTTTGACTACCTTACAATCGAGTTCTATAAGGGGTAAAACTGTAATAGTGGTTGAGTGAAGAGCAGTCAAGAGATCATCAATTTTACTGGTTACCATATGATTAGTTTCAGCGGTAAATTTTTGCCCTTTTGTATAAGCATAAAAATAAATCCCTGAGTAACCAATAATACAAATAAATAGAGCTACCATAAACGGATAAAGTTTACGGAGGATTAATAGGCTTTTTAATGTATGGGGTATCATGTAGCTAGTTCTAGTTATATTTAGTTTTTTAAAGGTAAACCATAAATCCCTTTTAAGTACTACTTTATATAATAATTATTAAAGGATTTATAATATATTATTGTATAGAGTTTCGGGCGTTTTTATATAGTGAATAGGTAGTAGATTTATGTTGGTAAACTATTAAAGCCTGTTAAAACTAACAGGCTTTAATGGTATTTATTGTGCTTCTGCCAAAGTTGTTTCTTCTGGAGCTGACCAAATACGATAACGAACTTCAACATCTTTAGGCGCATAAATTACGATAGGTAATTTGCTGTTATAACGCGCAAAAGTTTGAGTTGTCATTGGCACAAATGCTTCGTGTTTATCATTATTAGGGCAAGCCATCATTGTAGAGGCAGGTTGACCTACTTGTTCTACAATATAGTAGTTATAACCCCAACCTTGTAAATCTTTTTCTTCAACGCTACCACCAAGCATGTAACGATTACAGCTATCAACCATAATTTTTTTGCCAAAAACAAGCTCTACTTTGTAGTTTTGTTCATTCTCTTTAGGATCTACAAAGATAGCATAACGTTTTTGGTCTTCAGTCGCTTCTGGATAAGGCGCAACGTCTTTTAATACCTTAGGTTTCATGCCTTGCTCTTCCTTTTGGAGTAATGTTACATCTGTTTGTGCAGGTTTGGCATCTGTAGTTTGAGTTGTGTTGTCATTAGCTAATGCATAAAAACTTACACAGCCTAATACAGTGGAAAGGCAAAGAGCTGAAATTTTATTCATAACAATACCTGTTAATAATCATTAAATTTTAGTAAATATTAATTACTTTGCTAGCAATTAATTTAGGACTTAATCATACTATAAAATAATCGATAAATAGTCATATACTATTGTACTACAAGATATTAACAGTGATTATTTATTAGCCAGTATCACTGCACGCTTAGGTGCAGGTAAACCTTCTATAGTAAGGTTGTGATCATTAGGGTCTAAAAAATTTGGCAATGATTGATAGGTCATCCAATCAGTAGCTCGTTGTTCTAGAGTCGTAGTCTGGCTAATATCAACACAACGAATATTATGATAGCCAGCACGCTTTAACCATAATTTTAAAGCAGGCACAGAAGGTAAAAACCATACATTACGCATTTGTGCATAACGATCTTCTGGTACGAGAACTTGCTGTTCATCGCCCTCAATAATAAGTGTTTCCAAAACCAGTTCGCCACCTTTAACAAGGCAATCTTTTAGTTCAAGTAAATGATCGATAGGAGAGCGACGATGATAAAGCACGCCCATTGAGAATACTGTATCGAAACTTTCTGATTGTTGGGGGAAATCATCTAAGGTAAAAGGTAACATCCATACAGGTAATTTAGGCAGGTATTTTTTAATGGCTAGAAATTGGCACATAAAGAGTAAGTTTGGATCAATACCTAATACATATTTAGCGCCTGCGCCTAGCATACGCCACTGATAATAGCCATTACCACAACCAACATCTAAAATACGTTTATTTTGTAAATTAAGATGAGGAATTACTCTGTTCCATTTCCAATCAGAATGCCATTCAGTATCTATAAAAGTAGTAAAAATTTGAAAAGGCCCTTTACGCCAAGGCATCAATTTACGTAAGGCTTGTTCTAGTTGGGTATGTTGTTGTTCAGAAACAGCACCATTAATAGCGAACTCTTTAGCTAGTTCAATATGTTCAACAGTAAGCTCAGGAAGTTCTGCTATGGCAGCTTGCCAACGAGGTAGATCACCGTGTTCACAGTTTAGTTTTTGTTCTACCAATTGGGGTAACTGGCTTGCCCATGGTTGTAAATTAGTTTTTGCTAGAAGGGGTATTAAATCAGTTAAGTTAATCATGGTAACGCTATAAGAGAAATAAAGTTAAGACATTGAAACCAAACAGTCACTTTAGAGAAGCCAGCTTCATATAACCTTTGTTGGTGAATGGCCAGCGAATCTATTTTCATTACATTTTCAATAGCTGTACGTTTTTGAGCTATTTCAAGTTCACTGTAGCCATTAGCACGTTTAAAGGCTAGATGTAGTTCATTAATAAGTTGTTGATCATCAGACTGATCAAATCGTATTTTCTCAGAGAGTAGTAGTACACCTTTAGGATCTAGAATATGATATATATTTTTTAGTATAGCTAAACGCTGTTCTGGTTTAATAAATTGCAGTGTGAAGTTCATTGTTACAACTGAGGCTGGCTGCCAATCCATGCTTACAATATCTGCTTCGATGACTTGAGTTGCTACAAGCTCTTGATACATAGCATCCTGTGCCATTAGATACTCTTGGCAACGCTGTACCATGGGCGCAGAATTATCAATCGCTAAAATACGACATTCTGGTTGTTTGACATGACGACGTAATGCTTGAGTAACTGCACCTAAAGAACAACCAAGATCATATAATAAACTATAAGGTTGAGCATATTGAGCAGCGATTACTCCAATATTTTCAACAATAGTAGGGTAGCCAGGAACTGAACGTTTGATCATATCAGGAAAAACGTTTACAACGTCTTCGTTAAAAACGAAATCTGGAACTTTTTCTAGAGCAGCAGCAAAAATATTATCAGTTTTTTTCATAGTAGTTTAAAGTAGATAGAACGCTTTATTTTAGCATTATGCTGATATATATTCCCAGCGTATATTTAATGGTAAGACTTGAGAGGAGAAAACAATAATGAAACTCAAAATGTTTCAGGTAGATGCATTTACTGATACCTTATTTCAAGGTAATCCTGCGGCAGTTGTACCGTTAACAGAGTGGCTATCTGAGTTTCAAATGCAACATATCGCAGCTGAAAATAATTTAGCAGAAACGGCTTTTATCAAACAAGTTGCAGGTAATAAGTATCATATTCGTTGGTTTACTCCTACGATAGAAGTACCTTTTTGTGGTCATGCCACCTTAGCCAGTGCTTTTGTTTTATTTAAGGAAAATGATTCACTTACTGAGGTGGTGTTTACCACTGAACAAGTGGGTGAGTTAATTATTTATAAGGGTGATAATGGCTTTATACAAATGGATTTTCCTAATAGAAAACCTACTGAAGTGATTGATAATCCACCGCAGGAATTGTTAGCAGGGCTAAGTATAAAGCCGCAGCGAGTGGTACGTAATGTACAAGCCTATTTTGCTATTTATGACAATGAGCAACAAGTACGTGATGTGGTGGTTAATAGTGAGCTACTCGCTCGGCTTGATCCTTATTGTGTAACAGTTACAGCTCCTGGCCAAGAGTATGATTTTGTCTCACGTTTTTTTGCAACTAATCATGGTGTTGATGAAGACCCAGTAACAGGTTCTATTCATACAGGTTTAGCGCCTTATTGGGCAGAGCAATTAAATAAGACTCGATTATTGGCTTATCAGGCTTCTGCACGTGGTGGTAAGTTATTGTGTGAGGTGAAAGGTGATCGAGTAGTGATTGAAGGAAAAGCTGTGCTTTATTTAGAGGGTCTATTTTATTTGCCAGATTAAGTAACAATTCACGTCTATTTTGGCACTAAAGTCTAACTCTACCCTAAGGGCTTGCTATTTATAATGAAGTTTAGTTAATGATTAAATTTCATTGTAAATAATAAGCAATTTTTTTTGGGCAAACGGGTAGATATCTCTATGTTATTAAGTATCAAAAGTAATGCTAAGAAACTAATAATAGCTACTTCAATAGTTATTTTATCTACTCTACCTGTATATGCAGCAAAACCACCCATTGATTTATCCTCATTACCCACTGAAAAATTTTATGGCAATCTTGAAGCTGTGGCAGCTTTCAATGGAGCAATGCCAACAGGTGTTACAGTAGCAGAGGATGGCCGTATCTTTGTTAACTTTCCGCGCTGGGGTGATGATGTGCCATTTACTGTGGCAGAGCTTGTTGATGGCGAAGCGGTGGCTTATCCTAGTAAAGAGATCAATAAAGCAAATAAAGTTGATATAAAAAATCATTTTATTAGTGTACAAAGTGTGGTTGCTGATGGCAGGGGAAGACTATGGGTATTGGATACAGCTGCCCCTAAATTTTCTTCTCCTGTAGTTGGTGGAGCAAAATTAGTAGCCATTGATTTAAACACCAATAAAATAGTGAAAACCTTATTATTTCCTGCAGAAGTATTGACACCACAAACTTACCTTAATGATATGCGTTTTGATTTTCGCGTAGGGGAAGAGGGGGTTGCTTATGTAACTGAATCTTCAGCAAGTGGTGGAATTATTGTAATGGATTTAAAAACAGGGAAAGCTCTTAGACGTTTAACAGGAGATGTTGCAGCCGCAGCTGATAAGTCATTTATTGCTATTATTGAAGGAGAAGCATTGCTTAGACGTAGTGCAGATGGTAAAACTTCAGCTTTTGCTGCTGGCTCAGATGGTATTGCTTTATCCAATGATGGCAAAATATTATATTTTTCTCCTTTATCAAGTAGACATCTTTATGCAATCGCTACAGATTTACTACGCGACCCAAATGTAACAGATGCTGAGTTATCAAAAGCGGTTAAGGATTTAGGCGAAAAAGGCGCGTCTGATGGTTTAGAATCTGACGCCAATGGTGCAGTATATGCAGGTAATTATGAGCACAACTCGATCAGAAAAAGATTGCCTAATGGTGAGTGGCAAACTATTGTACACGACCCTCGTATTTTATGGCCTGATACATTAGCAATTGGGCCAGATGGTTATTTATATTTTACAGCGAATCAATTACATCGTCAGGCTGGTTTTCATAAAGGCAAAGATAAGCGAGAGAAACCCTATAGCCTATTTCGTATAAAAATTAATGAAAAACCAAATTGGTAGATGGTGACTAATTAACAATCAGCTATTTAATAACAGAATATTTATTATATAGCTTATTTTAGGCTAGCTTCTACTTGTTTCAGTCGTTCAATAGTGCCTACATCAGTCCAGTTCCCTGTAAATAATTCCCCTGTCACTTGTTGCTTTTGTATAGCTTCTCTTAATAGGGGTGCTAATTTAAAAGTTTTTTCAGTACATTGAGCAAAAAGTTTTGGATGAATAATAGCTATACCTGAATAGGTATATTTTTGTTCTGCTTCATTTAATACAAATTGCTCTTGTGACAGACCAAAGTCACCATTAGCCACATGAGGTGGATTATTAACTAAAACTAAATGTGCTAAATGATCAATAGAGTGTTTTAGTTGTGTAAAAGGGTAATTGCAAAAAACATCACCGTTTACTATTAAAAAAGGTTGCTCACCCAAAAGAGGTAACGCTTTTAGAATACCGCCCCCTGTTTCTAAAGGTTCTCCTTCTGCAGAATACTGAATAGATACACCAAATTGTTGGCCATTACCTAAGTAATCTTCTATTTGTTGGCCTAACCAAGCATGGTTAATGACCAGTTCTGTAAAACCTGCTTTAGCCAATGCATTAATATGGTATTCAATTAAAGGTATACCATTGACAGTGATTAACGGTTTAGGTGTGGTTAAGGTAAGCGGGCGCATACGTTCCCCTTTACCTGCGGCTAGTATCATCGCTTTCATTGTTTATTCTCTGGTAAGGAGAGCTGTTTTAATAGTTCTTGCAGATCATTTAGCTCAGGGCGACGTTGAATCACTTCATTAATATAATTGAAAAAACGTGGTACATCTTTTACATAACGAGGTTTATTATCTCTATGCATTATACGCGCAAAAATTCCAATGACTTTAAGATGGCGCTGTACTCCCATTAAATCACTGACTAATAAAAAATCTTCAAAATTATCCTGAATACTAATACCGTTTTGCTTTGCTTGCTGCCAATACTGTAGTAACCATTGTTGTACTTTTGCTTGTGGCCAACTAATAAAAGCATCTTTAAAAAGACAGGTTATGTCATAGGTAATTGGCCCATAAACAGCATCTTGGAAATCTAATACCCCTGGGTTAATGTTACTGAGCATTAAATTACGTGGCATATAGTCGCGGTGTACAAGTACTTTAGGCTGTTGTAAAGCACTTTCAATGAGTTTTTTACAAATTTTTTCCCATAGTAGTTGCTGAGTTTCTGTAAAGACAATGTTACAATGTTTGTTAAGGTACCATTCAGGAAAGAGTAATAATTCTCTTTGTAAAAGAGCTTCGTTATATTCAGGAAGCTCCGCAGATAAAGGCGCTTGTTGCAGCTTTATTAGGCTGTCAATGGCAAGTGGGAATAGTTTATCTGCATTTTGCTCAGTTAGTATTTCTAGCCATGTTTGGGTACCGAGATCTGATAGCAATAAAAAACCTTGCTCAAGATCAGCAGCGAGAATTTGTGGAACATTTAATCCTTGGTTAGCAAGTAAGCCAGCTACTTTAATAAAGGGTAGGCAATTTTTATTTTCTTGTGGCGGTGGGGCATCCATCACGATTAGTGATTGATTATTCAAGTAAAGTCTAAAATAACGACGAAAACTTGCATCACTACTAGCCGCTTTTAATAATATGTCATCCTCGTTTAATTTACCTTTGAAGAAAGGTAAATCAAGGCTTAGAGAGGATAGCCAAGAGATTAATTGGACTAGACGTAAGTCGTTATTCATAAATTGCTTCTCCAAAAGGGCTAGCAGTTAATGTAATGATGCTTTATTATCCACTATCTTTGCTCGATCATCGAGAATATATTTGCCTGATTTTGGGCTATAGGAATTTTGGATTATTTTAAGATGGCAGTTAAAACTACCGTTTTTCGTACAAAAATACCTTTGTTAGTAACTGGCAGCTTTTTGGTATTGCAGCCTTTGGCCTTTGTACCTGTTGCTTTTGCTGATAATAATCAGTTCGCTTGCCGTCCCTCTGCCTCAGGTGGATGGGATTGTTCTTCAGCTGAACGTTCTGCTAGTTTGCCGCCACGTCCTACAACTTCAGTAGACCCTACTGCAACTATTGCTACAACAGATGGTAAAAAAGCTTCTAAAGCAACAACACCTTTAGCAACTGAGAATAAAGGGCGAGCCTTAACTAGCCGTAGTGCTGACTATAGCCATCTTGACTGGGTGCCAAGAGATCAGTTAACACCTGCACAGCTTGCTGAAATAGGTTTGTATTGTGAAGGTAGTTATATTGAGCCAGATCGCGTTGGTATGAACGATCAAACGCCAATAGGTGAAGCGCCCACTTATATTGCTGCTAATACCTCACGCTATAATCAAGAAAAACAAGTGGGTACTTTGGCAGGTAATGTAGTTCTTCAACAAGGTTCTGTACAGATAGAAGCAGACCAAGCTGATCTATCCCGTGTTGATAATATTGGTACCTTATCAGGCAATGTTAAGTTGCGTGATGTGGGGGCATTGGTCGTTGGTGATAGCGCTGAAGTTAAGCTGTCCGAAGGTGAGGCACAAGTTGAAAATGCTGAATTTGTAGTGCATGAAACCCACTATCGTGGCAATGCTCGTTATATTAAGCGTAGTTCTGATGGTTTAATTCGTTTGAAAGATGGTACTTTTACACGCTGTGAACCTAGCGATAATACGTGGACTATTCGTGGTAATAATGTTGTCTTAAATCGTGAAACAGGTCGCGGTACAGCCACGAATGCTACCTTAAGAGTAAAAGATATTCCAGTGATGTATTCGCCATATATATCATTCCCAATTGATAAACGCCGTCAAACGGGTTTCTTGATGCCTAGCTTTAGCTCTAGTGGCGATAATGGTTTTACTTTATTAGCACCTTATTATGTTAATTTAGCACCTAATTATGACTTTACACTTTATCCCCAGTTAATGACCAAACGTGGTTTACTAATGGAAGGTGAGTTTCGTTATTTAACAGAAAATAGTCAGGGGCAATTTGCTGCTGCTTATTTAAACGATAACGGAGATATGAATGAAGACCGTAAAGTCTATGGTGAAGATAGCCGTAACCGTTGGATGTATAGTTGGCAAAATACAACAGGGATGAATTCACGCTGGTTAGCAGAGGTAGACTTCACTCGTTTAAGTGATCCTTTCTATTTTGAAGATTTAGATATTAATAGTAATGGTGTAAATAGTCGAACTTATGTTAATCAAAAAGGTAAATTAACCTATCGTGGTGATAGTTTTACTGCGGCTGTTAATGTACATGCTTATCAAATGGCTACAGTAAGTAGTATTACTGGTTATGATCGTTTACCACAGCTAACTTTAACTGGTAAATTACCCTTTACCCCAGGTGGTTTAAACTTTAATTATGATGCTGAATATGTACGTTTTGATCGTGATTTAAAAGATAAAACCTATACAAACTTCTATGAACAGCCAGATCCTGCTTTGCAATATATTACTTATCATCCTGATTATTTGATTCAAGGATTGATGAGGGCAAATGGTAACCGTGCTTATGTAGCACCAGAGATTAGTTTACCGCTTCGATCATCATGGGGTTATATTGCTCCCTCTGTGCAATACATGTATACCAATTATGATTTAGATTTGGACAGTAAGGGTAAACAGCAAATGCTTATAGATGGACAACGCTTTAAGAGCAGTGTTGACCGTAGTGTAGTTGCTTACAAAATAGATTCAGGTTTATATTTTGATCGTAAGGTAAATTGGTTTGGTACTAACTTTAAACAAACCTTAGAACCACGTGCAATGTATCTATATGTACCTTACAAGAAGCAGGATGATATCCCTATTTTTGATACATCAGAAACTCCATTTGACTTTGATAGCTTATTTAGAACCAATCGCTTCTCAGGTCGTGATCGCATAGGTGACACTAACCAAGTTTCTGTGGGTTTAACGAGTCGTTTGTTAGAGGATAACGGTTTTGAACGGCAACGGGTTAGTATAGGCCAAGCTTATTACTTTAAAGACCGTAAAGTACAAATGCCTGGTATTGATTGGCGGCAAAGAAGCCTAGCTACTAATGATACCTCACCAATTGCTTTACAATATTTATATCGTTTCAATCGTGATTGGCGGATGTCGGCAGCTTATAACTGGAGTCCTGAGGATAGTAAGACTGAGTCTGGTAGTGTGATGCTTCATTATCAACCAGAAAGTAATCTTAATAAGATATTTAATATAGGCTTCCGTTATCGTGATGATAATGTTGCTTATAATTGGTGGACAAGTAGATGGCAACAATCGGGTGATATGACGCGCCATTACTATCAATATGGTGCTTGGCGAACTGATACCATTAAAGATTACTATAAGATTAAACAAGCTGATACATCTTTTATCTGGCCAATTATTCCTCGCTGGAGTTTAATTGGACGTTGGCAATATGACTACAACCGTAATCGTACTTTAGATTCCTTCGGTGGTATTGAATATGATAGTTGTTGTTGGCAATTCCGTGTAGTAGGACGTTATTGGCAAAAATATGATGATGGTATTCTAAGTCGTACCAATAGTACATCTGATCGAGGCATTTTCTTCCAAATCGTGTTTAAAGGTTTAGGTAATGTCTATGGTAGTGGTGCTAATGGTTTCCTAGAGAAAGGTATTGAGGGTTATCGTAAACGTGAAGATCAAAGTTTCTAATTTTTGGCTAGTATTATTCTCAATATTATTAGTTTTTTCAGGGGTTGCCTCTGCACAAGTAAAAAGTTTAGATCGTGTAATTGCTATCGTCGATGATGATGTCATCATGAAAAGTCAATTAGATAGCAGAGTACAAGAGGTACTTCAAACTGTATCGAAGCGTGGTGGTGATTTGCCACCACAAGATGTTTTAGTAAAACAAGTACTGGATAGGCTCATTGTTGAAGATTTACAGATTCAATTAGCTAATCGTTATGGTATTACGGCTGATGATGATGAAGTTAATCAAGCTGTTGCTGATGTGGCAAAGCGTAATAACTTAAATATGGATCAGTTTCAAAAGGTTTTACTAAATGAAGGTTTATCATTAGCTGCTTTAAGAGACCAGATTCGTCGTGAAATTCTTATTAATCGTGTTCGACAACGTGTGATTGGTGAGAAAATTCGTATTACTGATCAAGAAGTTAAGAACTTTTTAAATTCTGAAATAGGTAAAGCGCAATTATCAGAAGAATATTATTTAGCTAGCATTTTAGTGCCTGTCTCGCAGGGTAGTTCTTATGCTGCTATTCAAAAAGCAGAACAAAAAGCCACGGATATTTACAGACAGTTAGAAAATGGTGCTGATTTTGCTAAGTTGGCAATGACAAGCTCAAGTGGTGATAAAGCATTGGAAGGTGGAGAAATTGGTTGGCGTCAAGCAGCACAGTTACCACCACCTTTTGACCAATTAATAAATGGTTTAAAAGTAGGTGATTTTACCCAACCAGTCAGTACCCCTGGTGGATTAATTATTCTAAAAGTGATGGATAAAAGAGGTGGGGCAGCTCATTTACAAGATGAGACTAGCGTTCGCCATATTTTATTAAAGCCAAGTCAAATCCGTAGTGAAGAAGATACTAAGAAATTAGCTGATCGTTTATATCAACGTATTATGGCTGGGGAAGATTTTGCACAACTAGCTAAAAGTTTCTCAGATGATCCAGGCTCTGCACACCGTGGCGGTAGTTTAAATTGGATTGATCCGAACACATTAGTACCTGAGTTCCGTAATGTAATGGATGGTTTGCCTGTTGGTCAAATATCACAACCCTTTAAATCACGTTATGGCTGGCATATTCTACAAGTAGAAGGTCGTCGCTCTACTGATAACAGTGCAGAGTATCGCAAACAACAAGCCATGAATATTCTTTATGGCCGTAAATATGATCAAGAATTACAAATTTGGCTACAACAGCTTCGTGATGAAGCTTATGTGGAAATAAAACTCTAGTAGTTATCTATAAAAAGCTAGCGATATTTTATTATCGCTAGTTTGTTCCATAGTAAATATCCCTTATTGCTGTTTTAATTTAGTTTTCTATTCTATTTGTCCGTTTGAATTTATTGATAAAATCTGTTGTACATATTGATTGAGTGTAAAGGGTAAATTAGTTTTACCTGCTAAACTAGTATTTGTAGTTGATTTAAACCAATCTAATAAATATATCTCTGGTGTTTGTAATTGTCCTTGTGTTGCTTTGAAATAGTCTAAACAGGCCATTTCTACAGAAGGTAATTGTTTGTCCATAAAGCTAACAAGTTGTTCAATTTGTTTTTGACCTAGTGACTCTACGCCTAAATAGCGACTATTAAGAATCATTGACTTAATCATCACTGAGGCCTTTTTTTTTAAGGCTTGGTATTCGATACTCTGCATATAGCTAGCATTTCCATTAGATTCTTTGATAATGATTAAGCCAAAAATCAATAGAAATGCAGATAGGTATTTTTCAATATAATGATAGTCTAATATATCTCTACCTTGCTGTTGTAAGGCATGTCGATGGGTTTGATTTATTAGCCTCATAAAGGTCTCTGTTTTATCCCTTACTTTTTCAAGTACTATACTGTGCTTTTTGGGACGGCAAAGTTCCTGAAGTAATTTTATTTCTCTTTCATCAATAGCATATTCACTTAAGTTATTAAAAATATAGGGTTGGGCGGATAAATTAATACGGCTTTTTTCTTCAAACCATGCTTGTATAGGTAAAGTTGGATCACTATTGTATTTTTTAGTATAGCTACAATACGTAGTAATTAATTGTTTTACCTGTTCATAATTATTTTTAATGAGTTCAACAATTCTTTCTTTTTTGGTACCACGTGCAATATAAACTTTTTGTAAGGCAGGTATAGTTTTTTCTAATAAAGTATTAAATTGCTTACGGGATACATAGTTTGTTTTGCCTTTTGATTGACGGATACCCACAATGCAAAGCAATAAATACAGTGATGAAATATGTAATCGAGTATTTAGTTGACGAGGATTGCTGTTTTGTGATGATAATAAAGGTTCTTCTAACGCCTTTTGCGCAATAGCCTGTTGTAAAGTGCCAATTAAGTGAGATGCACGTTCAGTCACTTCTAATTCAATAAATTGTTGAGTGTGTTTATCTGTTAGAAATTTCCAAACAAAAAAGCCTACAATTAAAGATATTACTAGAATAATTATATTGTAAGTACCATTTAAAAAAATGCTAGCTAGTTGCAACCCAATAGTGATTAAAAATAATATGAATAAAACTTTTTTGCCATAACTGCTTTGATCCATAAAGTCTCTTCTTATATTTAATTAGTTTTTTTGTAAATCCTATTCTAATAGATATTATTGACGTTTTGGAATGTTTGCATATAAATCATGATAATAATCTATATAATAGACTATATTTTTTAATAATTATTTATTATTGCCTGACTGGACAAAACAAATAGGTTTTACTATGACTGCGCACACCGTGATTGATTTGCCAAATAATTTTATTCATGCTGTAAATTTGTTAATACCAGAAAATCGACGTTTTAGTGATTCTATGACAACCCTAGCGTATGGAACAGATGCGAGCTTCTACCGTTTAATTCCTAAGCTAGTTATTCGTGTTGAAAGTGAGGAAGAGGTAGTAGCTATTCTGAAGAGTGCTTATAAAGAGCAAGTAGCTATTACTTTTAGGGCGGCAGGTACTAGCTTATCTGGTCAAGCCTCTACTGACTCAGTGTTACTAGTATTGGGGGATCATTGGAATGGCAAGGATATCCGTAATGATGGCTTACAAATACGTTTGCAACCAGGTGTGATAGGAGCGCAAGCTAATAAATGGTTACTACCTTATGGGCAAAAAATAGGCCCTGATCCTGCATCTATCGATACTTGTAAAATAGGCGGTATATTAGCTAATAATGCCAGTGGTATGTGTTGTGGTACGGCACAGAATAGTTACAGTACGATCCAAGATATTCGCGTGGTATTATCTGACGGTACGGTATTGGATACTGAAAAACCAGAAAGTGTAGAGGCATTTAAGCAAAGTCATAGTTGGTTATTAGAAGAATTAGCCCAATTAGCCAAGGATACCCGTGCTAACACAGAATTGGCTGATAAAATTCGTCATAAATATCGTTTAAAAAATACCACAGGGTTATCGATCAATGCCTTAGTGGACTACGATGACCCTATTGATATTTTAAAACATATAATGGTGGGCTCTGAAGGTATTTTAGGGTTTATCAGTGCAGTTACTTATAATACAGTACCAGAGCATCCTTTTAAGGCGAGTGCTTTTATTGTATTCCCAGATATTGAAACGTGCTGTAAAGCAGTACCTATTTTAAAGCAACAGCCTGTTTCAGCAGTAGAAATGCTTGATCGACGTAGTTTGCGCTCTGTGGAAAATAAACCTGGTTTGCCTGAATGGGTGAAAACTTTATCAGACAATGCCTGTGCTTTATTAATAGAGTCACGTGCAGTAAGCCCAAGCTTATTAAATGAGCAATTAAAACAAATTATGGAGTCTATTAAGCATTTTCCTACTGAGCAAAAAATAGACTTTACTCAAAACCCTGCTGAATATGGCAAATTATGGGCGATTCGTAAAGGGACTTTCCCCGCTGTTGGTGGTGTTCGTAAAATAGGTACAACGGTAATTATTGAAGACGTTACCTTTCCTATAGAACGTTTAGCTGAAGGGGCAAATCGTTTAATTGAGTTATTTGATAAGCATAATTATCATGAGGCCATTTTATTTGGCCATGCCTTAGATGGTAATTTGCATTTTGTATTTACCCAAGATTTTAGTAATGCTGAGCAAGTAGCCCGTTATTCAGCATTTATGAATGATGTTACACAACTAGTAGCTGTTGAATTTGGTGGAGCATTAAAAGCTGAGCATGGTACAGGACGCAATATGGCTCCATTTGTCGAGTTGGAGTGGGGAACTGAAGCTTGGCAGTTAATGTGGAAGATTAAACGGCTTTTTGATCCTAAACACATTCTTAGCCCTGATGTTGTATTATCCAAAAATAAAGAAATACATTTACAGAATTTAAAACCATTACCTGAAGCTGATGAGTCAGTTGATCGTTGTATGGAGTGTGGTTTTTGTGAGCCTGTTTGTCCTGCTAAAGATTTAACCTTATCGCCACGTCAACGAATAGTTATTTGGCGTGATATTCAAGCAAGAAAAAGGGCAGGTGAAGATGTTAGCACTTTAATGCAACAATACCAGTATTATGGTATGGAGACCTGTGCGGCAACAGGGCTTTGTGCTATGCGTTGTCCATTAGAGATTAATACAGGGGATTTAATTAGAAAGTTACGTGCTGAAACAGCCACTCATAACAAAATAGCTGGTTGGGTAGATAATCATTTTGCTAGTACCTTAAAAGGTGCCCGTTTTACTTTTGCAGTAGCTGCTACAGCGCAGCATATAGTAGGTAGCCCAATGATGGAAAGTATTACTCATGGGCTTCGTAAGTTAAGCTTTAATCATATTCCACGCTGGTCAAATGCTATGCCAACGGCAGCAAAACCTTTAAGGTTTGTGCCAGCACAAACTGATAACCGTCCGCGTGTGGTTTATTTTACTACTTGTGTATCTAGAATGATGGGGACTGCGGTAAATGATATTAATCAAGTGCAATTAGTGGATAAAACTAAACAGCTTCTACAAAAGGCAGGCTATCAAGTGATATTGCCTGAATGGGTAAATGATCTTTGTTGCGGTCAACCCTTTGACTCTAAGGGATATCCAGAGCAAGCTACTAAGAAATTGGATGAGCTAATAGAGGCGTTACTCATAACCAGTCGCAATGGTGAAGATCCAATATATATGGATACAAGCTCCTGTAGTTTACATGTGATTGAGGCGATTAAACAACGGGGAATCAATCTAAATGTTTATGATTCTGTTGAGTTTATTCATAAGTTTTTATTAGAACGTTTAGAGTTTAATCCTATAGAGGAAGATATAGCACTACATATTACTTGCAGTAGTCAGCATTTAGCTGAAAATCAAGCATTTTTAGATATTGTAAGAAACTGCACAACAAAACAAGTTGTGATACCTGAAAATATTCATTGTTGCGGCTTTGCTGGTGATAAAGGGTTTAATACCCCAGAACTTAATGCTCATTCATTGCGTCATCTCAAAGATGCAGTTAAACATTGTAAGCAAGGTGTTTCTAATAGTCGTACTTGTGAAATTGGCTTAACTGAACATAGTGGTATTAATTATCATAGTATTGTGTATTTAGTAGATACTGTGACAAAACCTAAATTTATAGCTGAATAATAGATACTGCTAAGCTTTTTAATTAGTTAAAGCCGACATATTAACCAACTTACTTACTCAATTAATAGGTTGGTTGCACATATCAATAAATAATATTTGAATTATCTATAACCCATTGAATAATATAAAATTATATTTATTTTGTAAGTAAACAGTTGTTTGCTTTATTTAAAACAGTTATTTAATAGCTTTTAGTCAAATAAACGAAGAAAATAGCTTGACTTATACACAGCACTTGAGAAATCTAGCTTTTCTCTGTCAAGCAATTTTATATATTTTTATTTTTATATAAGTTATTGAAAAATATAAAGAAAATTTTAATTTAAAAAATAGTCAATTTGAGTCAAAGCTACTTGTTAGCAAGCTTATAGGGATTTTTTAAACTGTTATCAACAAAGTTATCCACAGATTTTGTGGATAGTTTTTTATGATTTATATACATTTATTGTTTATCCAGAAAAGTGTATAAATTTATTAAAAATACCAGCTATTAACATTGTTACCACAATTATTTAACATAAATTTGACAGCTAGTTTTGTATTCTGCAGCCAACATAGTATGACAAAGTTGGGTATAGTGTGAATTACGTTCAGCAAATTGAAGATTCAAAAAAAGTATTTGATTGGAAAGCATTGGTTTGGTCGCTGTTATTTTTTTGGTATTTTTCGGCTGTAATACAGGGATTAATCTTTTTTTCTGGAACCGCAGGCTTTGAAGGGCTAAGAAATAGTTTTTATTTCAGTACCTTATGGTTGATACCTTTATTATTAATACCAACATACACAAGACAAATAGCAGCAGTAATTGGAATAATATTATGGGCAGCTTCATTAGGTAGTTTAGGCTATTACATAATTTACCAGCAGGAATTTTCTCAAAGCGTAATTTTTATTATGTTTGAGTCAAATCCCGCAGAAGCAGGTGAATATATTAGCCAATACTTTAGCCTGACCTTATTAAGTATATTAATAGCCTATACAATTGGTGGTTTTTTACTATGGCGTAAGGTTAGGGCGATTTATTTACCAAATCCATTAGCAATTTATATGGTGTGCTTATTAATAGTGATAAGTGTGGCAGGTTATCCGCTTGCTAACAGAATGTTAAAAAAACAAGAACCATTTGCTGTTGCCGCCGAAAAAGCATTTATTCGTATGGAGCCAGCAGTACCTTGGCAATTAGTGGTTGGTTATTATCAATATCAACAGCAATTAACTAATATGCAAAAATTATTAGATAATAATGCGGCTTTACCTCCCATAGCTAATTTGCATGATAGTAATGGAGAAACTCCAAGAACATTAGTAGTAGTGATAGGGGAGTCTACGTCACGATTACATATGGGGTTATACGGCTATCCTCGCGATACAACACCCAATTTACAACAAATACAAAAAACAGATAAAGGATTAGTGGTCTTTAATAATGTTGTAGCTGCTCGTCCTTATACTATTGAGATGTTACAACAAGCACTAACCTTTGCTGACCAGCAAAGTCCTAATCGTTATTTATCAGAACCTTCCTTTATTAATTTGATGAAGCAAGCAGGTTATAAAACTTTCTGGATAACAAATCAGCAAACCATGACTAAACGTAATACTATGCTGACTACGTTCTCACAAATAGCAGATGAGCAGTTTTATTTAAATAATCAACGTAGTCAAAATGCAGAGCAACATGATGAGGTGGTGTTTGAACCATTTGCTAAGGTTTTAAATGATCCAGCCCCTAAAAAACTTATTGTGGTTCATTTATTAGGAACCCATATGAATTATAAATATAGATATCCTGATGAATTCAACAAGTTTGAAGGAAGAGATAAAGTTGTGCCTGCTAATTTAGATGATAAGCAAGTCGCTATTTATAATAGTTATGATAATGCAGTGCTTTATAATGATTATGTGGTTTCTACATTAATTAAAAAATTTGCTGCAACAGATCCTTATGGTTTCTTGGTCTATTTATCAGATCACGGTGAGGAGGTGTTTGGCGATCCTCAACATAAGGTGTTAGGGCGTAATGAAGCTGCGCCAACTAAAGGTATGTATACAGTTCCTTTTATGGTATGGAGTTCACCAAGTTGGCAACAAACCCATCAACATAATTTACAAGCAATGGTTAATCGGCCATATAGTTCAAGCCATCTAATTCATACGCTGTCTGATCTAGCTGGTTTAACTTATGATAATTATTTACCTGAAAACAGTTTGGTTAACCCTAATTATGTAGTCAAAACTCGTTGGATAGGTGATCCTAATGGTAAATTAAAATCTTATGATGCGCTATTTCCAGACAGTACCAAGCAATCTACAATGGGCAATCAATTAGCAATCGCCAAGGAAAGACAGTTAAAGACTAAAAAAGAATTGGTTGATTAATAGTTAGCGCAATAAAAAAGCCAATAATTTGTTATTGGCTTTTTTGAGTACTAATAAACAATATTAAAGGTGGAATTCGTGACCTAAGTATACATCTTTTACAATTTGGTCATTTAAGATATCTTCAGAACTGCCTTGGGCAATTATTTTTCCTTCATTCACGATATAAGCTTTTTCACAAATATCTAATGTTTCACGCACATTGTGATCTGTAATGAGAATACCAATGCCTCTATCTCTTAAATGGTAAATAATCTGTTTAATATCATTAATTGAAATGGGGTCCACACCTGCAAAAGGCTCATCAAGTAATATAAATTTAGGATTACTTGCTAGTGATCTAGCAATTTCAACACGACGTCTTTCACCACCCGAAAGGCTCATCCCTGTATTATTTCGAATATGATTAATATGAAATTCATTTAATAAGCTTTCTAAGATTTGGTTACGCTGTGAGGCTGTTATATCTTTACGCAATTCTAAAATAGCCATAATATTTTCTGTAACGGTAAGTTTACGGAAAATAGACGCTTCCTGTGGTAAGTAACCAATACCTGCTTTAGCACGGCCGTGCATAGGTAAGTTAGTAACATCTTTACCATCAATAGTAATTATGCCTTGCTCAGGATGAATTAAACCTACGATCATATAGAAGCTAGTGGTTTTACCAGCACCATTCGGGCCTAGTAAACCAACAATACTGCCACTTTCTATAGATAGGCTAACACCGTTGACAACTTTACGACCATTATAGGCTTTAATTAAGTTACTTGCTGCGAGTGTAGTCATGGTTTAGTTCTTCTTCTCTGGTTCAAGTACCATGTTAATACGGCCAGGTTTGTTGGTTGCAGTTGAGTTTGTTTTGTTGCCTGCACTAATCAATTTACGTTCAGTATCATAAACAATTTTATCACCAGTAAATACATTATTTTTTTGTATCACTTTAGCATTATCAATCAAAATAATTTTTTTGTTTGCTACTTGGTATTGTATAGTTTTACCATAGGCTTTAAGAACAGGATCATTAGGTGAAGGTATTTGTTCATAATAAGCTGGGTTACCTTGAGAGGTCATTACTTGAATACCACCATCTTTATTACGAGTAATAGTAACGGTATGTCCCATAACCTTCATACTGCCTTGAGTAATAATGACATTGCCACGATACACTAATACCCCTTTGTTATTATCCAAATCAGCAGTGTCTGCTTGAATATGAATGGGCTGTTGGCTATCGGAAGGTAGAGCATAGGATGCTGTTTGAGCACTCATTAATACTGCTGCTAAAAAAATAAGGTATTTAATTCGCATTCTGGCCTCTATTTATTTTTGTCCTCACATTAGACAAAATCTGTATTCTGTTTGTTTCAAAATAAGCTTTAACCCCATTACCTGACGTTTCACCATCTGGTGAGGTAACAATAGCGTAGTCACTAGACTCGGCATATTTTTTATCAGGATAGATCATTACTTGACCATATTTTACGGGATCTGATTGATTTTTTGCTTGTCCAATTTCAAAGGTATTGGTTTGACCTTGTTCGTCAATTTGAGTACCTTTGATATTATTAATTAATTTGACTTCATCACCCTTAGGACCGACTTCACCTTTGTCACTTTTGATAAACCAAGGGTGAGCTGCTTCTTTATAAATATGTGCGGTAGGGTTAGTTAAATAACTAATATCTGTTTCTTCAACATGAGTAAGTTTCTCTGTTGTCATTTTATAGTCTGTAGTGCCATCTTCTTTATACTGAATAACATTTACATCACTAGCAAAATAATCAATAGTAGGTTTGTTAGTAAATTTTGTATCTATTTTTATAGCATCTTCATCAAAATACTCAAAAATAGCTACTAGTACTACTAATAGTAATAAAATTCCAAATTTATAAATAAAACTTCTACTCATTGTTTATAAATACTGTTGTTGGAGAGCTTCTAATTGCCCTCGTGCTAGTAATATACGTTCGCAGAATTCTCGAACAGCTCCTTTACCACCTTTAGCTACCGTTGTTGCTAAGGCATGTTGTTTAACAAAATCATTAGCATTGGCTACTGCCATACCAATTCCTGCTTTTCTAATGGCAGGTAAATCAGGTAAATCGTCACCTAAATAGGCTACTTGTTCATGGCTAAATGAGGTTTTTGCCAATAACTCATCTAATGCAGTTAATTTATCTTCACGACCATGAAAATAGTGTTGAATACCAAGATTTTTCACTCGATTTTCTACCACAATACTACTACGGCCTGTAATTACAGCAACTTGTATGCCTACTTGCATTAACATTTTAATACCTAAGCCATCTAGGGTATTAAATGTTTTAAATTCAGTACCATCTGGAAGGAAGTATAGACGACCATCGGTCATAACTCCATCTACATCAAACACCGCCAGTTTGATTTTTTTAGCTCGTTCAGCGAAATTTAACATATTTAAATAACCCCTGCGCGAGTTAGATCATGGATATGTAATACACCTATTGGGTTTTGCTGATCATTAACAATTGGTAATACACTAATTTTGTGATCATCCATAATTTTTAATGCCTCTGCCGCTAGAATTTCAGGGCGTGCAGTTTTACTTTTTGCAGTCATGACTTGCTCGATAGTTAAATGCCGAATATCCGCATCACGATCAAGGGTTCTTCTTAGGTCACCATCAGTAAATACACCCAGTAGTTTGTCTTCAGCATTCACCACTAAAGCGATGCCTAATCCTACTCGTGACATTTCTAAAAGTGCTTGTTTAAGGGGAGTGGTAAGAGAGACTTTTGGTAACTCTTTACCTGTATGCATAATATCAGATACTTTTAATAGTAAACGACGACCCAAAGCACCGCCAGGATGTGAGAAAGCAAAATCTTCTGCTGTAAAACCCCTTGCTTCTAAAAGAGCAATAGCTAGTGCATCACCTAGTACCAATGTTGCAGTAGTAGAGGAGGTGGGTGCTAAATTAAGCGGGCAGGCTTCTTGGGTAACACTCACATCAAGATTAACATTGGCTGCTTGTGCTAAAGGAGAATTGATATTACCTGTCATGGTAATTAAAGTAATACCCAGTCGTTTAATGAGTGGTAATAGGGTAGTTATTTCTGCGGTTGAACCTGAGTTAGAAATGGCTAACACGATATCTTGTTTAGTAATCATCCCCATGTCGCCATGACTGGCTTCAGCAGGATGTACAAAGAAAGCAGGTGTGCCCGTGCTAGCAAGGGTGGCAGCAATTTTACGGCCTATATGCCCAGATTTACCTATACCTGATACAACTATTCGGCCTTGTGCATTTAAGATAAGTTTACAAGCTGTTACAAAATTTTCATTAATATGCTCTTTTAATGAGTCGATAGCTTGTAACTCTAACTCTATAGTACGTTTGGCTGATTCAATAAAGTTGAACTTGTTTTCCATTTAGTAACTACAATCTGGATGATTAAAAGTATAATTATAGCAATAAATTGTTTTGTATATCTAAATATATTATTAAATTTAGTGTAGATTCATTTTATATTTTGAGTTATCGGTTAGAATAGAGAGATATCACTAATTAGATTACATTAAAAAGTAATAATAATTTAAGGAGAATAGAGTGTCGCCTAATAGCAGCTATGCTGTGGAATTGCAAAATATGTCCTTTAAGCGTGGTGACCGTTATATTTTTAAAGATATTGATATGACCATTGCCCATGGCAAAATCACTGCCATTATGGGTCCGTCTGGTTGTGGCAAAACAACCTTATTAAATTTAATCAGTGGTCAACTGTTACCAAATCAAGGAAAAGTAATGATTGACGGTAGGAATATTCCTGATTTAAGCCGTAATGAGTTATTTGATTTGCGTAAAGAAATGGGTGTGCTGTTTCAAAGCGGTGCACTTTTTACAGATATGAATGTTTTTGAAAATGTAGCTTTCCCTTTGCGTATTCATACAGATTTGCCTGAGCAGATGATCAGAGATATTGTCTTTATGAAATTACAGGCAGTTGGCTTACGGGGTGCCGCAAAATTAGCGCCTGATGAGTTATCAGGTGGTATGAAGCGTCGGGTGGCTTTAGCCCGTGCTATTGCTATGGATCCACAAATTCTATTATATGATGAACCTTTTGCAGGGCAAGACCCGATTGCCATGGGTGTATTAGTACGCCTGATTAAATTGTTAAATGATGCATTGGGTATCACTAGTATTATCGTATCCCATGATATTGATGAAACTTGCAGTATTGCTGACTATATTTATGTAGTGGGTAATGCTCAAGTGTTAGGTCATGGCACACCTGAGGAGTTAAAACAGATGGATGATCCTCGTGTTCGTCAGTTTATAATGGGTGAACCTGATGGGCCTATTCACTTCCAATTTCCAGCTGAAGATTATCAAAAAGCATTATTGGGAGCTGAGTAATGGAAAATAAAAGTAAAGGTTTATTAGAGCGTATCCAGTTACTAGGGCGATCAGCTATTGATATTATAGCAAGCTTGGGTAATGCAGGTATTTTTCTTGCTATGTCGCTGATCGGTCGGCCTGGTCCAGGTAAGCATTTTCAATTATTAGTGAAACAAATTTATTTTGTAGGTGTTTTATCACTACCTATTATCGTTGTTTCAGGGCTGTTTATTGGCATGATTATGGCGCTGCAAGGCTATAATATTCTCATTAGCTATGCTTCAGCAGAAGCGGTAGGGCAAGTGGTTGCTTTAAGTTTGCTACGAGAGTTAGGCCCTGTGGTTACAGGGTTATTATTTGCAGGCCGTGCTGGATCAGCATTAACAGCAGAAATTGGTAATATGAAAGCATCAGAACAGTTATCTGGTTTAGAAACTTTTGGTGTTGATCCTCTTAAATATGTAATAGCGCCTCGTTTAATCGCTGGCTTTATCAGCATGCCATTATTAGCTACTATTTTTGTGGTAGTAGGTATTTGGGGTGGTGCAATGGTTGCCGTTGATTGGTTAGGAGTGTTTGATGGCTCTTACTGGGGCAATATGCAAAGTAGTGTTCGTTTTGGTTATGATGTTTGTAATGGTTTGATAAAAGGTATTGTATTTGCTTTTGTTGCTACATGGATTGCGGTTTATCAAGGCTATTCTTGTGAAGCCACTTCTGTAGGGATTAGTAGAGCCACTACCAAAACCGTGGTGTTTTCATCACTAGCCATTTTAGGATTGGATTTTATTTTAACCGCATTAATGTTTGGAGAGATTTAATGAATAACCGTGCCCTTGAGATTACCGTAGGTCTTTTTGTATTGGCCGGTATATTGGCGCTTGCTTTATTAGCCTTTAGAGTAAGTGGTTTGACTTTAGGAGATACTGGCCAAGGTACTTTTAGAGTGACAGCCTATTTTGATAATGTGGATGGTTTGAAAGTTCGTTCACGGGTTGCTTTTGCTGGTGTAACAATTGGTAAAGTAACTGCTATTGAAATGGCGCCTGAACAATATCAAGCTAAAGTAACTTTAGAGTTAAATGGTGATGTTAACTATTTGCCTGAAGATTCTACTGCCATTATTTATACTGCTGGCCTATTAGGTGAAAAATATGTGGGTTTCAGCTTAGGTGGTGAAGAAGAAGTATTAAAAGATGGTTCTGTGATTCGAGATACTCAGTCAACACTAGTGTTAGAGGATTTAATTAACAAATTTGTTATGGGCTCTGATGATAGTGGTAAAGAAGTTGCTAAGCAACTGCAAACAATGAATGATACTTTGAAAGAACTAGTTAAAACTAATCCAAATCTTGCGCATTAATTACGAGGAATAAATATGATGATTAAAAAATACAGTCATTTAGTTTTTACATGCTTATTAGCTATTTTTGCAACCAGTGTTGTAGCCGCAGAGCAAACACCACAACAAGTGGTTCAATCTACTGTAGATGTGTTGTTAAAAGACCTTAATGCAAATAGGGCTAAATATAAAAGAGATCCTGCTACCTTCCATGCATCATTACATAGTATTTTAACACCTGTTGTTGATGTGGATGGTATTGCTCGCACTGTGATGACTGTAAAATATGCGCGTCGTGCTACGCCTCAACAAATGGAAACCTTTAAAGCTAACTTTGAGAAAGGTTTGATGCAGTTCTATGGTAATGCTTTACTTGAGTATGAAAACCAAGGTATTAAGGTATTAAGAACTACACCTACAGATGACCCTAATCGTGTTAGCGTAGCAATGGAGTTAAGAGGTAATAACAACACTATCTATCCAGTTTCTTATACAATGGTTAAATTGGATGGTAAATGGGTTATCAGAAACGTTATCGTAAATGGTTTAAATATTGGTAAATTGTTCAGAGATCAATTTGCAAGTGAAATGCGTAATAATAACGATAATTTAGATTATGTTATCAACAATTGGGCTGATGCAGTAAAACGTGCTCAAGAGTCATCAGATAAAGATTAAGGTATTTATTTGTGAGTGATGTAAATACAAAAACTGCTCTAGCTACCCTGAAAGAGGGTAGTGCTGGTGAATTATTACTCGCTGGTCAGTTAGATTATCGTAATGGCAAACATCTTTGTGAGCTAGGTGAGTCTATTATTAATAATAGTTCAGCTAGTTCTTTTACACTAGATTGTTCGGGTGTCACTCGGACTAGTAGTGTTGGGTTATCATTAGTTTTATCATTAATTCGTGATGCCAAAAAGCAAGCTAAACCATTAATGATAAAAACTTTTACTGAAGACTTGGATGAAATTGCTAAGTTCTCAGGGTTAATAGAAATATTACCTTTAGCGGATGATTTTAAAGTAGTAAATGTAAATTAAGTACAGCGGGATAAGTGAATGCAACCAACTGAAGTAAAGAGTTTTTTAGAAGAACGATTACCTAGTTCACAGGTTGAAGTGGAAGGTGAAGGCTGTAATTTTCAACTAAATATAATTAGTGATGAATTATGTGCGTTAAGCCCTGTTAAGCGTCAACAACAAATTTATAGCCATCTTAATCCTTGGATTGCTGATGGGCGTATTCATGCAATTACTATGAAGTTTTACACGCGTAGTGATTGGGCAGAACGTAATTAAAATCATAATTATTTTAGAGAGAATTGAATGGATAAGTTAAAGATTACAGGTGGTGTTGCGCTTAATGGTGAAATACGTATTTCTGGTGCAAAAAACTCAGCTTTACCTATTTTAGCTTGTACTCTATTAGGAGATACGCCCTCCACTGTATCTAATTTACCGCATTTACATGATATTACTACCATGATTGAGCTTTTTGGCTGTATGGGTATTCAGCCTACCATTGACGAAAAGCTTAGCCTAGAAGTAGATGCATCAACCATAAAAACCCTTATAGCACCTTATGATCTAGTAAAAACTATGCGAGCATCTATTTTGGTGTTAGGGCCAATGCTCGCTCGTTTTGGTAAAGCCGAAGTAGCATTACCTGGTGGTTGTGCCATTGGATCTCGACCTGTGGATTTACATGTTCGTGGTCTTGAAGCTATGGGTGCTATCATTAATATCGAAGATGGTTATATTAAAGCGGAATTACCGCCAGAGGGTTTACATGGTGCTAATTTCCTATTTGATACTGTCAGTGTTACTGGTACTGAAAACTTAATGATGGCGGCAGCATTGGCTAAAGGCCAAACAGTTTTACAAAATGCTGCTAAAGAGCCTGAAGTAATTGATCTTGCTAATATGATTAACCAAATGGGTGGTCATGTTGCTGGCGCAGGTACAGATACTATTACTATTAATGGTGTGGAGCGTTTACAAGGTACTAATTTCCGTGTAATGCCAGACCGTATTGAAACAGGTACATACTTAGTGGCGGCTGCTATTACAGGTGGTAAGGTTAAATTAAAAGATACTGATCCCCATATCCTTGAAGCCGTTTTACTAAAACTACAAGAAGCTGGCGCTTTTATAGATACAGGTAAAGATTGGATTGCCTTAGACATGAAAGGTAATCGCCCTAAAGCAGTGAATATTCGTACAGCGCCTTATCCTGCATTCCCTACTGATATGCAAGCCCAATTTATTGCTTTAAATGCAATAGCAGAAGGTACAGGTACAGTTACAGAAACGATTTTTGAAAATCGTTTTATGCATGTTTATGAAATGAATCGAATGGGTGCCCATATTCTTATCGAAGGTAATACAGCGATTGTGATGGGGGTTGATAAGATGAAAGGTGCCCCTGTTATGGCTACGGATTTACGTGCTTCTGCTAGTTTAGTATTAGCAGGCTTAGTAGCAGATGGTGAAACCTTAATTGATCGTATCTATCATATTGATCGTGGTTATGAGTGTATTGAAGAAAAATTACAGTTACTGGGTGCGAAGATTAAGCGGGTAGCAGGTTAATTTATTTAATACCTTGTTTGTTTTATAAAATATCCTCTAGTGTTGTTCATTAGAGGATATTTTTTTAATAAGAAAAATTTTTACTGCGATTTAATAGCATTGTTTGCCAAGAAACGCCATAATAACGGTTAACCGATAAAAAATTTAAAAGTTAAGTGTTTATTATGTTAACTATTGCATTATCAAAAGGACGTATTCTTGATGAAACTCTGCCATTATTGGCAGAAGCAGGGATTGTACCTACCGAAAACCCAGAAAAAAGCCGTAAACTGATTATTCCTACTAGCCAAGACGATGTGCGTATTTTAATTGTACGTGCTACTGATGTACCTACTTATGTGGAGTATGGTGCAGCGGATTTAGGCGTGGCAGGTAAGGATGTATTATTAGAGTATGGTGGTGATGGTCTCTATGAGCCACTCGATTTGAATATTGCACACTGTAAATTGATGACAGCGGGTGTAACAGGTAAACCAGATCCTAAAGGTCGTTTAAAAGTAGCTACTAAGTTTGTTAATGTGGCCAAAAATTATTATGCTGAACAAGGTCGCCAAGTAGATATTATTAAGCTTTATGGCTCCATGGAGTTAGCACCATTGGTAGGCTTGGCTGATAAAATTATTGATGTAGTAGATACAGGCAATACCTTAAGAGCAAATGGTTTAGAACCTCAAGAGCTAATTGCTTATATTAGCTCACGGTTGATTGTTAATAAAGCCGCTATGAAAATGCAACATCATCGTATTCAAGCATTAATTGATACGTTACGTAAAGCAGTTGAGTCTAGAAAAGAATCTTAAAAGTAACTATGGGAAGATAAAACAATGTCAGTTAAGATACGTCGTTTATCCTATAATCAAGCTGATTTCTCTAAGCAAATGAATGATTTGCTAAGTTGGGAAAGTGTTTCTGATGATGCCGTTAATGGTCGTGTATTGGAGATTATTAGCGAAGTAAGAAAGCATGGTGATAAAGCTGTTGTTGAATATACCCAAAAGTTTGACCGTGTATCTGCTCAATCTATGGCTGAGCTTACTTTTGATAAAGACCGTATTCAGCAATCATTAGCGAGAATCAATCCTGCACAGCGTAAAGCATTAGAGCTAGCTGCTGAACGGGTACGTTTATATCATGAGCACCAAAAACAAGATTCATGGCGTTATACAGAAGCAGATGGCACAGTATTAGGTCAAAAAATTACTCCTTTAGATCGTGTTGGTTTATATGTACCAGGTGGTAAAGCTTCCTATCCTTCTTCAGTAATTATGAATGCTATTCCAGCTAAAGTGGCAGGTGTACCTGAAGTGGTGATGGTAGTACCAACCCCTGATAATGAGGTAAATGATATTGTTTTAGCAGCAGCGGCTGTAGCAGGTGTGGATAGAGTATTTGCTATTGGCGGAGCACAAGCTGTAGCTGCATTGGCTTATGGTACGGAAACAGTGCCTGCTGTGGATAAGATAGTAGGGCCTGGTAATATTTATGTGGCTACCGCTAAACGTCATGTGTTCGGTAAAGTGGGCATTGATATGATCGCAGGGCCTTCTGAAATTCTTGTGGTATGTGATGCTGGTACTAATCCAGATTGGATTGCCATGGACTTATTCTCACAAGCAGAACATGATGAAGACGCACAAGCTATTTTAATCTCACAAGATAAAGCCTTTATTGAGCAGGTTGAGGCAAGTATTAATAAATTATTGCCTACCATGGAACGCTCTGAAATTATTAAAACCTCGCTAGAAGCGAGAGGTGCGTTAATCCATGTTGATACCAAAGAGCAGGCTCTAGAAGTAGCCAATATTATTGCACCAGAGCATTTGGAGTTATCAGTAGCCGATCCAGAAGATTGGCTACCAGAGATTCGCCATGCAGGTGCTATTTTTATGGGTCGTTACACAGCTGAATCAATTGGTGATTATTGTGCAGGCCCTAACCATGTATTACCAACCTCAGGTACAGCACGTTATTCTTCACCTCTAGGTGTTTATGATTTCCAAAAACGCTCTTCAATTATTTTCTGTTCAGAGCAGGGAGCGGCTGAATTAGGCAAAACAGCTTCTGTATTAGCTCGTGGTGAGTCATTAACTGCACATGCGCGTAGTGCCGAATATAGGATGAAAAAATAATGAATAAATATTGGAGTCCCTTAGTTAATAAGTTAACGCCTTATGTGCCAGGAGAGCAACCAAAACTGGATAAGTTAGTTAAACTAAATACTAATGAAAATCCTTATGGCCCATCACCAAAGGTGTTAGAGGCTATTAAGGAAGTAACTGCTGATAGTTTACGCCTTTATCCTGATCCCAATAGTGATCGTTTAAAACAAACCATTGCTAACTATTATAATTTAGAGGCTAACCAAGTTTTTGTGGGTAATGGTTCTGATGAAGTGTTGGCAATAGTGTTTCAAGCATTATTTAAACACGATGATGAACAGCGCCCCTTACTATTTCCTGATATTAGTTATAGTTTTTATCCTGTGTATTGTGGGTTATATGATATTCACTATACAGCTATTGAGTTAGATGAATTATTCCAAATTAAAGTGAAAAGTTATCTAAGACCCAACAGTGGTATTATTTTTGCTAATCCTAATGCGCCAACAGGCATTTTATTATCATTAGAAGATATAGCGGAGTTATTAGAAGCTAATACTGAATCAGTCGTAGTTATTGATGAAGCCTATATTGATTTTGGTGGTGAAACAGCTGTTGCTCTAGTCAATCAATTCCCTAATTTATTAATTGTACAAACACTTTCTAAATCGCGTAGCTTAGCAGGATTGAGAGTTGGTTTGGCGTTGGGCAATGCTGAATTGATTGAAGCCCTAGAGCGAGTCAAAAATAGTTTTAACTCTTATCCATTAGACCGTTTGGCACAAGCAGGAGCGATTGCTGCTTTTGAAGACGTAGAGTACTTTAATGAAACCTGCCAGACTATTATTGAAGATAGGGAGTCTTTAGTAGCAGCTCTTGAGCAACTACAATTTAGAGTATTACCATCAGCAGCAAACTTTGTATTTGCACGTCATACTAAATTAGATGCAGAGTTATTAGCTACTAAATTGCGTAATAGAGGCATTATTGTTCGTTATTTTAATAAAGCACGTATTAATCAATTTTTACGTATCACTGTAGGTACTTTAGAGCAGAATCAACAGTTGATTGATGGAATCATTGAGATAATGCAAGAAACGGAATAAAAGTTATTATCTATAAGGGATAATCATTGATTATCCCTTTTTTATGATTTATTATTTCTGTAACTACAGAAATAAATAAAATTTGTGAGTTGATTATGATGAAGCTAACACCTCTTACTGAAAAATTTATTCTGCATTGGGGTGAAATGGGGCCCAGATGGGGAGTGAACCGTACTGTAGCTCAAATTCAGGCATTATTGTTCTTGTCTGATGAACCACTCAATGCAGAAGATATTTGTCAGATTCTTAATGTGGCACGCTCTAATGTAAGTAATAGTATTAAAGAATTACAATCAATGAAGTTAATTAAAGTAGTTCAAAAAATCGGTGATCGCCGTGACTACTTTGAATGTCAAAAGGATGTATGGGAATTAGTTAGAACTATTATAAAAGAGCGCAAGGAAAACGAATTTGATCCTACCATTGCTACCTTGAAAGGTTATATGGAAGAGGATGATTTTGCTCAAGAAACAAAATCCACACAAAAACGGATTAAAGATACTTTAGAGTTAATGCAGGTAATGGATAGTTGGGTAGATGAAATGCTAAAGCTTTCCCCTGAAACAGTATTAAAAATTATGAAATTAGGGGCTAAAGTACAGAAGCTAATTCGTGGCGATAACGAAAAAAGAATGAAGAAGTAACTATTAATAACTAACTATTTGATACTGCGCAATCATATTAAAAAAAGGGCTAAAAAAGAGATTTAGCCCTACTAGAGTGATTAAGCATCTTCAAGAATAAGTACAATTAACTCTTTTGGACCGTGTGCACCATAAGCTAATACTTGTTCAATATCCGCTGTTTTTGAGGGGCCAGAAATTAATAAAGCATTAGTTGGAGTATGTTCTACCCAGTTTAATTTTTGTTGTGCTTCATAGAAGTTATCTACAATTTTACTGGCTTCTAAAATAGCAAAATGGATAGGTGGAACGAGACTCATCAAACGAGGTTCTTCGCTATTCGGCCATACAATTAAACTACCTGTTGCCGCAATACCGCCCAAAGTGCTAGTAATACTTGATTCAATTTCAAAGAATAACTGAGTTTTCCATTTCTCTAGGAGTTGATCATAAAGTTTCAAAGTAGGCAGATCAGCATTTAGCTGCCAATAATCAGCTATTTGCTTACCCCATTCAGTGGTGGGTGCGTAGAGTAGATTATTGACTTTTTTTTGTTTGAGCAAATCAGCAAATAAAGTGACCCAGCTTGCTTTAGTGGTTTGATAAACTTCAGTACGTACCGATTCCATCATGGTTCGTAATTGTTTGATCTTACCCTGTGTATCACCATACGACCAAGGTTTGGTGACTAGCTCAACATTAAAATCGTCAGGACGAGGTGTAGTGCCTTCAAGACTGGTACGCAGTTTTTTCAGGATATTTTCACGTGCAGTCATTATTGCTCTCCTAAGTGCTTGCGTGCTAATTCATGTAATGTTTTGCTAGCTGGTTTAGCTTTGCTATGATTTTGTGACCAAGCTATTATATTAGGAGTTAATGCTCTAAAACGAGTAGCCAATAGGCTAAAGTTACGATACAACCTAGGTTTGGTATTAAGCATTTTCCAAACTTTCCACATTAAACGTTCTTTACGGGAGAAGCGTGCGCCTTGTCCTTTAACGGTGTGTGGTGTTTCTTCTGGAGGGCGAACATCTTCTTCACGAAGCCTACGTAATAATTCAGGAATAGGAATTTTCACTGGGCATACTTCACCACAAGCACCACAAAGGGTAGAGGCGATAGGTAGATCTTCTGTTTTATCTAACCCCATAAGGTGAGGAGAGATGATTATACCAATGGGGCCAGGATATACAGTGCCATAAGCTTGCCCACCAATGCGCGTATAAACAGGACAGTGGTTCATACAAGCACCGCAACGAATACAGTTAAGGGTTTGTCTTAATTGTGCATCTGCAAAAGCTTGGGTACGACCATTATCTAATAATACTAAGTGGACTTCTTCTGGACCATCTAATTCATCTGCTTTACGTGGACTAGAGATTAAGTTGACATAGGTTGTAATAGCTTGACCTAGTGCAGAACGGGTTAGGAGTGACAGTAATGGTACTGTATCGCGCAAGTTTTCTACCACTTTTTCAATACCCGTAATAGCAATATGGACAGGTGGTACTGTGGTAGACATGCGGCCATTGCCTTCGTTTTCTACTAACAACAATGAGCCTGTTTCTGCCACGGCAAAGTTTACCCCTGATATACCAATATCAGCTTCAAAGAATTTCTGACGCAGAATCTTACGACCTGTTTGAATTAATGTATCTACATCATCGGTGTATTGGGTATGTAATTTATTTTCAAATAAATGGCCTACCTGTTTAGCACTTTTATGAATAGCGGGCACAATAATATGAGAAGGGCGTTCATGGTCTAATTGGATAATATATTCACCCATATCAGATTCCAATGCTTCAATACCATGATGTTGTAGATAATGGTTCATGTTCAATTCTTCACTGACCATGGACTTACCTTTAATAAAATATTTTGCTTGGCGACGCTGAGCAATTTCTAAAATAATGTGGTTTGCTTGCTCAGTAGTCTCAGCCCAATGTACTTGTACACCGCGTTTAGTTAAGTTTGCTTCTAACTTTTCCAATAAATCTGGCAGTTTAGAAAGCGCTCTAGCACGAACGTGGTTTCCTAGTTCACGCAAGTTTTCACGTTCATATTCATTGCTCATAGAGGCTAAACGTTTAGTCATTAGTGAGTCCATCGCTGAACGCATATTATGACGTAGCTGTTGATTACCTAAAGCTTGGTGAGCATTTTCTTTAAAATGCTGGCTTAGCGCATCAAATACAGGAATACGATGTTGATCTTGATTACTCATCTCTAGTGCCTCCTGTACGTAGCCAAAGGAATGTGGCTAGATGTTGTCCCCTAAGGGCTTCATTTTGCTTTTCAAACGAACCATTAATATTCATTAAACAACCACAATCTGCACTCACTACTTCATTAGCCCCTGAGTCTTTAAGTGCTTTAGTTTTATCTAATACCATAGCGCCTGAAATATCAGTCATTTTTACTGAGAAAGTACCACCAAAACCACAGCATTCGCTTTCATGGTCATGATTAATACGTTCTACATTGTCTAATTGACTGAGTAATTCGCGAACATGTAAATGGGTATTCATTTCACGGCGTGCTGCACAAGAAGTGTGTAGCGCGATTTTAGTGTGTGGCCCTTGGTCTTTAAGTTGTACTTTACTGACATAGAGTAAAAACTCAGCAAATTCATAAATGCGTTCGCTTAAGGCAGTTACTTTTTTTAAGGTCTCAGGTTCATCTTTAAATAATTCTTTATAATGATGACGCATCATCCCAGCACATGAGCCAGAAGGAATAACCACAGGCCAATCATGTTCAAATAGCTTTAGTTGTGCACGGGCTACTTCTCTTGCTTCTTCAGTATAACCAGAAGAATAGGCGGGTTGACCGCAACAACCTTGATCCTGTGGATAATGTACTTTTATCCCTTCACGTTCAATAATTCGAATAGCATCTAAACCAGCATTAGGATACATAATATCAATGATACACGTACCAAATAAATAAATATCCGTCGGTTTTTCTGTAGGGTATTGACGGAGTTCGGGCAGAGGGGGAGCTACGCGCGTTGCATTGGGGGCAGCATCATAAAATAAACTACTCATCAGACTATCCTCTGGTTTTTACCAGTATTTATTGCTATTCCCTAGCTTATTATACTTTGTTGAATGGCTTAGCCGTACTAATTGTACTGTCTTCAGCCATTCGCCTCGTCTAAAAAGCTATGGAAACAGCTATCTTAAAATATATAAAATCTAATAGGGCAATCACGGTTGCCCTTTTTGTATTATTAATGGGTATAAATCATCCAAGGAAATACATACGATTGTAATAAGTTTATAAGCCCTACAATTACTGCAAAGAAGATACTGTGCTTCACAGTAAAGCGGAATAAATCAGATTCTTTACCTACTTGGTTAGTAGCAGCACACGCAACAGCAATAGATTGTGGGGAAATCATTTTACCAGTTACACCACCACTACTATTTGCGGCTACCATTAAGGTATCTGATAAGCCTAATTGGTGAGCAGTATTAGCTTGCAAAGAACCAAATAAAGCATTTGCAGAGGTATCAGAACCTGTTAGAAATACCCCTAGCCAACCTAAGAAGGGTGAAAAGAAGGGAAAGGCAATACCAGTGCTAGCCAGTACAAGAGCCATTGTCACAGACATACCAGAGTTATTAGTCACATAGGCAAAACCTAATACCATACCAATTGAAAATATAGACCATTTTAATTCTTTAATAGTTTCCCAAAATGTACAGAGTGCAGATTTAGGTTTAATTTTTAAAATGATGATAGAAATAATAGCGGCAATTAAGATAGCTGTACCAGTAGCGGCTACTACATCAAATACAAATAAGTTTTTGATATGGTTAATTCCTGAACCAGTAGGATCAGCTACAGCAATAGGTGCTGATTTGGTGATTTGGATACCATCAAATACAAATTGAGTACTAAATACGCTTAAAGCATCTTTGATCGTTTTTAAAGTCCATACACTCACCATGATAGTTAGTACAATAAAAGGCGACCATGCTAAAAGAATTTGTTTAAAATTATAGGGTAGAGGTTGTTTCTCTTTAGTGCCAGTGGCAATGCTTGCTGTTCCATCGCCATTAATGGCGAGTTCAGTACTTCCTTTTGGTTGCCAAACTTGTAATAAAGCGGTTAAGCAAAGCATACTTACTAGTGCTGAGGTAATACCTGCTAACTCATAACTAATATAGTGAGCAGTAATATATTGCACAATAGAGAAGCTAAAGCCTGTAACTAGCGTGGCTGGCAGGGTTTGTTTAACACCTTTGACACCATCCATAATAAACACAATCCACATTGGCACAAAGGCAGCCAAGAAACAGAGTTGACGACTTGTCATTGCACCTATATCGTGGGCATCAATACCACTTACAGAGCCAGCAACAGTAATTGGAATACCAAGGGCACCAAAAGCAACAGGAGCAGTATTTGCGATTAAACATAAGCCAGCAGCATAGATAGGATTAAACCCCAGACCAACTAGCAGTGCTGCTGTAATTGCAACAGGCGCACCAAAACCAGCAGCACCTTCTAAGAAGCCACCAAAACAGAAACCGATTAATAACACTTGTAGGCGTTTATCATCAGTAATATACACAATGGAGTCACGGATAATATCAAATTGACCACTCTTTACGGTAAGTTTGTATAAAAATACCGCTCCAATAATGATCCAAGCGATTGGCCATAACCCATAAAGAAATCCGTGAGCTGCTGAAAGTAAAGCCATTTTGGCTGGCATACCAAAAGCTACTATGGCAACAATAATCGATAGGATCAGTGTTATCGCACCTGCTATATGGCCTTTTAATCTTAAAACAGTTAAGGCTAAAAAGAAGAATATTACAGGGATGGTGGCTACAAAGGCTGATAAGTAAATATTTCCGAGAGGATTATATATGTGTTCCCATATTTGCATGAGCGGCTTGCCTCTTTATAGTGTTTATTATAAAGTTAGTTCTATTGTTATTTTGGTCAATTGGTAAGACCAATTTTAGTTTGACTATATTAGATTAAAGGTTTATTGACTAAATAGTCAACTATTCTTTGTAAGACTTTTGTAGAGTTTGAAGTAATAAGTTAGAATTATTCGGATAAGCAGGCTGATAGACAAGAAAGAGACATTAATGGCCCAACAATTGGTAAAAAATAGAAAAATATCTGATGATATTGTTGAACGTTTAGAGCAAATGATTTTAGAGGGTATATTTGCTACAGGTACACGTTTACCTGCTGAACGTAAGTTGGCTGAGCAATTTGGTGTTTCTAGGCCTTCTTTAAGGGAAGCTTTAAAAAAATTAGCTGCAAAAGGACTTATTACTAGCAAACAAGGTGGCGGTAATTACGTGGCAGAGAGTGTAGGCCAGTTATTTAAAGATCCTATTTTAAATTTATATGAAGAATATCCAGATGCACAACGGGATTTATTGGAATTTCGTCATACTTTGGAAGCGTCTAGCGCGTATTATGCGGCGCAACGTGCAACGGCCTTAGATTTACAGCGCTTAAAAAAGGCATTTGAAGCGATTGAAAAACGTTATTTAGATAAAAATAGTACGCAACAACAGGAAGCAGAGGCCGATGCTAATTTTCATTTAGTAATCGCTGAAACCAGTCATAATATGGTGCTGCTGCAAATTATGAGAATGCTTTGTGAACTAGTAAAGCAAAATATTATCACCAGTATTTTTGGTTTACATGCTTATAGCAAAGAGGCACGTGATAATTTGATGCAACAACATCGAGCATTGTATGAAGCAATAAAAAATGGTGAACCTGAGCAGGCCAAATTAGCCGCTAGTATGCATATTGATTATGTTCGTACGATCTGGGATAAAATGGCTCAAGAGCAAAAGCGTATGGCTCAGTCAGCACGACGGGAGCGGCTTGGCGAGAAGGAGTAATAGAGAGCTTAATAGCCCTCTATCACTTGTACTTTAAGAAGTATGGGCAGTTATTTTCATTAAAACCATACCTGAGATAATAAGGATTGCTGCTAAGATACGCAAAGCACTTATTTGTTCATTTAAGAACACAATACCTACTATAAATGCACCTACAGCACCAATACCTGTCCATATTACATAAGATGTACCAAGTGGTAAGCTACGCATTGCATAAGCTAATAAGGCAAAGCTGGCAATCATGGCAACAATCGTAATAATGGAAGGGGTAAGGTTTCTAAAGCCATCAGAGACTTTCATGAAATAAGACCAAACAACTTCAAGTAGGCCAGCGGCTAATAAAGCAAACCATGCCATATATAATACTCTCTATTAGATAGGGTCAGGTCGTCCTGAAGTTATTGCGAAATGAGAAAGGTCGTCCTTTCTATTGGTTATTATAACATAAAAATTAAATAACAGAGGGATAAGCCATTATGCTACTCGCACAAACGAGTACATTAAATTGTTAGTTAAGTTTGAAAAAGGGAAAGTCCAAGGGATATAGTATATTAGGCGTTAGGGCGCTTAATGAAGATGCAGAGGATAGTTTGTTATTATAAAAAAATTGGCAAGTATTTTTTGATTGTAAACAGCTTATTGTATTTTTCTGATCATCACTATTTGAAATTATAGTATGATAAACATTATTTTTTAGGTTAGAGGAATGATAATGCAAGCAGATATCGTCATTGTCGGTGCAGGCATGGTTGGCAGTACACTGGCTTTAGCATTAAAAGATTCTGGTTTAAGCATTGTGGTATTGGAAAGCAATGCAGCAAGCTATAAAGAATTTACTCCTGACACACCTTTTGAGCCTAGGGTAAGTGCAATTTCTATTGCTAGTCAACGTGTATTGCAACATGTGAATGCTTGGAATGGTGTACTTGCAAGACGTTTATCCCCTTATAGCCAAATGTATGTTTGGGATGGTTCAGGTACTGGCCATATTGATTTTGATGCCGCTTCAGTACATCAGCCAATATTAGGTCATATTATTGAAAATAGAGTTATTCAAGACGCTTTATTAGAACAGTTAGAAGAAGCGAATGAAACTATTACCTTACTTCCTGAAGTCGAGTTAGAGTCTTTAGAGCGTACCGCAGAAGGTTGGAATATTGTTCTAAAAGATTGTTTACAGATTAAGGCTAAGTTAGTTGTAGGAGCAGATGGTGCACGCTCTAAAGTTCGTCAATTGGCAGATGTTAAAACCCGTGAATGGGATTATTTTCATCAAGCAGTTGTTACCAGTGTGCGTTGTGAGAAGCCTCATCAACAAACTGCATGGCAACGTTTTACAGATGAAGGGCCGTTAGCTTTCTTGCCTTTATCGCTAGCAGGTGATGAGCATTGGTGTTCAATTGTATGGTCGTTACCTCCTACCAATGCTGAACAGGTGATGGCTTTGGATGATGAGGCGTTCTGTAAAAAATTATCTGAAACCTTTGAGTATAAATTAGGAAAAGTAGAGCATGCTGATCCTAGGATGTGTATACCACTCCGTCAACGTCATGCTAAGCGTTATATTCAACAGGGTTTAGCAGTCATTGGTGATGCTGCACATGTTATACACCCATTAGCAGGACAAGGCGTTAATTTAGGCTTTATGGACGCAGCTGCTTTAGCTGAAACCTTACTTGAAGCAGTGGCTCAAACTGAAGATATTAGTAGTGTAAAAGTATTGGGTCGTTTTGAGCGTAATAGAATGCCCCATAATTTAGGTATGATGGCAGCGATGGAAACCTTTGAACGTTTATTCCAAGCCGATCCATTGCCTTTACGTTGGCTTCGTAATACAGGGTTAAAAGTAGTTAATCAGTTACCAGAAGCTAAAGCCTTATTTATTCGCAGAGCATTAGGTATTGAAGGCTCTTTACCTAAGATGGCAATGGCTTAAATGTATAAGCCCCTCTACTAGGGGCTTTTTCTTGAAAAATATAAGAGTAATCTAATTAATGAAAAAAAATTTCTTCACGGTTTTACCATTAGTTATTACTTTTGCCGTTATTTTTGCATGGCAATTGTATGTAGAACAACCAACCCCAACTGTAGATCCAACAACTAACCAAACGACTAGTCAGCAACAAGTCGATCATAATCCAGCGACTAATAATCCTCAGTTGTTAGCAGCTTATAATAATCAGGTAGCTAAGCTACAAGTTAAGGGGCAAGGAATTATTGTTAAAATATTAAAGGATGATTTAGAGGGTAGTCGCCACCAACGTTTATTACTAAGGGTAAACGATAACCAGACAGTTTTGATTGCACATAATATTGATTTAGCGCCACGCATTGCTAATCCAGAGCTAGGAGATATAGTAGAGTTTTATGGTGAGTATGTGTGGAATAATAAAGGGGGCGTTATTCATTGGACGCATAAAGACCCACGTGGCAATCATACAGATGGTTGGTTACGTTATCATGGAAAAGTTTATCAGTAGTATTTAATAACTAAGTTCTCCACTATTAATTAGTGGAGATTTTGGTAGTAAAAAGTTAATCAAGTTAGTCAGTTAATCTACAAACTTTAGGTTTAAGGTTTTCCATACTTCAGTAAGTGCTTGCACCAAATGATGGATATGATGGTCTGTGTGCAATGGCGTAGGAGTTATTCTTAACCGCTCAGTACCCCTTGGTACTGTGGGGTAGTTAATAGGTTGAATATAGATATTATGGTTTTCTAATAAAAGTTGACTAGCCGCTTTACATTTTTCGGCATCACCGACCATCACAGGGATAATATGCGTTTCTGTAATTAGTTGTGGCAGTTTAGCTTCAGCTAATGCTTGTTTGGCCTTTCTAACTTGCTGTTGTTGTAATTGACGTTCAATGTTGGATTGTTTCAAGTGTTGTACAGAAGCTGTTGCAGCAGAAGCCACTGATGGGGGTAGAGCAGTAGAGAAAATAAAACCAGGTGCATAACTGCGAATAGCATCAATAATATTAGCATTCGCTGCAAGGTAACCACCCATTACCCCAAAAGCTTTGCCTAAAGTCGCCTCAATAACATCAATACGTTGCATTGCTTCTACTTGCTCAGCATAGCCACCACCACGTTTACCATACATACCAATAGCGTGTACCTCATCAATATAGGTCATGGCTTGGTATTTTTCAGCAAGATCACAAATAGCATGGATAGGGGCTATATCACCATCCATTGAGTAAATACTTTCAAATACAATAAGTTTTGGACGATCATCTGCTTCTTTTAATAATTGTTCTAAATGGTTAAGATCATTATGTCTAAAAATAACTTTATCACAATAAGATTGCTTAACACCTTCAATCATTGAATTATGGTTATAAGCATCTGAAAGAATTAAACAGTTAGGAATTAATTTAGCAAGGGTAGAAATCCCCGTTTGATTAGACACGTAACCAGAGGTAAAAACTAAGGCGGCTTGTTTATGGTGTAGGTCGGCTAGTTCTTGTTCAAGCTCAACAATAGCATGACTATTGCCAGAGATATTACGTGTGCCACCTGCACCTGTGCCATAACGCTGCGCTGTAGTACACATAGCCTCAATAACAGCAGGATGATGCCCCATACCTAAATAATCATTAGAACACCAAACCACAATTTGTTGGGTTCCTTCAGGTGAGTGCCAAAAGGCTAAAGGGAATTGACCCACAATGCGTTCAATATCTGTAAAAATACGATAGCGACGTTCTGTGTGTAGTTTATCTAATGCTGTATTAAAGAAATCTTGGTAGTTCATTACTGAGTAGCTAATCACTGGCTGTTAAAATAAATAAAGTAAAAAATGCGTTTAGTAAGTTTATAGTTTTGAGAAACATAGTTAATGCAAATCGATAGTTATTTGTTTACTACGGTTCTTTTTAGTTGGCTAATTATACTCCAATCTAATTTTTTTTTAAGAAAAAATCCTTCATATCGTTAAAAAATAGAGAAAATATTATTGATAACTATTGTTCTTTTGCGCTATAAGTTCTAGCATAGTGGTCATAATTTTTAACATCTATTTGTAAACTCTCATAGTCGCTTAGTGTCAATAATCACTAACACACAACAATAATGGAGAATAATATGCAATTGAAAGACACCAGTCTATTTCGCCAACAAGCTTATGTGGATGGTAAATGGTTAGATGCTGACGGCGGTAAAACTATTGAAGTAACTAATCCAGCAACAGGTGAAGTAATTGGTACGGTGCCTAAAATGGGTGCTGCTGAAACTAAACGTGCTATTGAGGCTGCTAATAAAGCCCTGCCAGCATGGCGAGCTAAAACAGCAAAAGAGCGTTCAGTTATTATTCGCCGTTGGTACGATTTATTAATTCAACATCAAGAAGATTTAGCTTTAATCTTAACCACTGAACAAGGTAAACCCTTAGCAGAAGCTAAAGGTGAAATTGTGTATGGTGCTTCTTATTTAGATTGGTTCTCAGAAGAAGCTAAACGTGTGTATGGTGATGTGATTCCAGGTCATATGACAGATAAGCGCGTGGTGGTTATTAAACAACCTATTGGTGTGACTGCTGCTATTACGCCTTGGAATTTCCCTAATGCAATGATTACCCGTAAAGCTGGTCCTGCATTGGCTGCTGGTTGTACAATGATTATCAAACCAGCAAGTGCTACGCCTTTTTCAGCCTTGGCTTTAGTTGAGCTTGCTGAGCGTGCAGGTGTTCCTGCTGGCGTATTAAGTGTGGTAACAGGTTCAGCAGGTGAAATTGGTAATGAATTAACCAGTAATCCAATTATTCGTAAACTCTCTTTCACAGGTTCTACTGAAATTGGCCGTGATTTAATGGCACAGTGTGCAAAAGATATTAAGAAAGTATCTTTAGAATTAGGTGGAAATGCACCCTTTATCGTATTCGATGATGCGGATTTAGATGCCGCTGTTGAAGGGGCAATGATTTCTAAATACCGTAATTCAGGGCAAACTTGTGTTTGTGCCAATCGCTTATATGTGCAAGATAGTATTTATGATGCCTTTATTGAGAAATTTAAAGCAGCTGTTGCCAAATTGAAGATAGGTAATGGGGCTGAAACAGGAATTACTACAGGTCCTATGATTGATGGTAAAGCGGTAGAAAAAGTACAAGAGCATATTGAAGATGCGGTAAGTAAAGGTGCTAAAGTAGTTGCAGGTGGTAAAGCATTAGGTGGTAATTTCTTTGAGCCTACCATTTTAGCCAATGTACCTAAAGATGCTAAAGTATCTAAAGAAGAAACCTTTGGACCCTTAGCTCCTGTATTCCGCTTTAAAACAGAACAAGAAGTGATTGAATACGCCAATGATACTGAATTTGGTTTAGCCTCTTACTTCTATGCCAAAGATATGTCGCGTGTAATTCGTGTTTCTGAAGCGTTAGAATATGGTATGGTAGCTATCAATACTGGCTTATTATCTAATGAAATGGCACCTTTTGGTGGTGTTAAAGCTTCTGGTTTAGGCCGTGAAGGTTCTAAATACGGAATAGAAGATTATTTAGAAATTAAATATTTATGTATTAGTATTTAATTATTGGTGATTTCAGAAACATTGGCAGTCGATCATCGTATGCTGCCAATGTAATCTTCTGAAGTCGTATCCTAACCCCGACTGGATCGATGAACAGTCAAGAGGACATTATGGCTAAACAAGTAAAAGCAACTAAATCAGTAAAACCAACAAAAGCACCAGCTAAAGTAGCAAAACCAGCTGCTAAAGCAGTGAAGCAAGCTAAACAAACCAATGCTAAATTATTTAAGCGTCGTGCTGCAGCGGTAGCTAATGGTGTGAGTATGATTCACCCAGTAGCTGTAGAGCGCGCAGAGAATGCTAAAATTTGGGACGTTGAAGGTAAAGAATATTTAGATTTTGCGGGTGGTATTGCGGTATTAAATAGTGGTCACTTACACCCAAAAGTAGTAAGCGCTGTTCAACAACAATTAACTAAAGTAACTCATACTTGTTTCCAAGTAGTGGCTTATGAGCCTTATATTGAGCTTTGTGAAAAAATTAATGAATTAGTTCCTGGTAAATTCCCTAAGAAAACATTGCTAGTGACTACTGGTTCAGAAGCTGTTGAAAATGCGGTGAAGATTGCCCGTGCAGCGACAGGTCGTCAAGGTGTAATCGTATTTGATGCGGCTTATCATGGCCGTACTATGTACACGCTTGCTATGACTGGCAAGAAAGTGCCTTATGCTGCTGGTATGGGTTTAATGCCTGGTGGCGTGTATCGCGCATTATTTCCACGTAAGTTACATGGTGTTAGTGTTGCAGAAGCATTAGCCAGTGTTGAGCGTATCTTTAAAAATGATGCTGAACCACGCGATATTGCAGCGATTGTACTCGAACCTGTGCAAGGTGAGGGTGGTTTCTATGCGGCACCAAAAGAGTTCTTTAAAGGTTTGCGTGAAATCTGTGATAAACATGGTATTGTATTAATCGCTGATGAAGTACAAACAGGTGCAGGCCGTACTGGTACTTTCTTTGCGATGGAACAAATGGGTGTTGCTGCTGATTTAACGACATTTGCTAAATCGATTGCAGGTGGCTTCCCATTAGCGGGTGTATGTGGTCGTGCCGAATTAGTAGATTCTATTCCTCCTGGAGGTTTAGGTGGTACTTATGCAGGTAACCCTCTTTCTTGTGCGGCAGCATTGGCTGTAATTGATGTATTTAAAGAAGAGAAATTACTGGATCGTGCTAATAAGCTAGGCGCAAAAGTTAATAAAGCATTAACGGCCATTCAGAAGAAACATCCTACTATTGCTGAGATTCGTATTACAGGTGCAATGATTGCGTTTGAATTAATGGATAAGAAAACCCATAAACCAAATGCTGAATTAGTCGCTAAGATTGTAGAACGTGCCCGTGAGAAAGGTTTATTATTACTTTCATGTGGTTCTTACTACAATATTATGCGTATCCTAGTACCTTTAACTATTTCGGATGCGGATTTAGATAAAGGTTTAAATATTATCGCTGAGTGTTTTGCTGAGTTAGATAAAGGTAAAAAGTAATTTATCTGATCTTTTAGTAATAAAAAACCCATCATTATGATGGGTTTTTTTATATATAAAATAAAATTATTTTTTCTTAGTTTTTTTCTTCTTATTGGTTTTTTTACTACTAGCTAATGGAAATGCTTTCTCAAAAGCATTATGAAGCTCTTGTAGATTTTTCTCATGAATATCATGGATACGTTTGCTACGTTGTTGATTAAAATTAACTAGATTATTGTCAGTTGTTTTTTTCATAAAAAGCGCATTGCGTAAACTTAACAAGATAAAAATAGTCTGGAAAATAGTGATAGTCAAGCTTAGTTTACCCTTATTCAATAAATTATCAAAATGTGTTTGTTGATTATCCATAAGAGATTGTCTTTATTGAACTATTGATGAAAGTAGTTAGTTTTATGAATCCAATATTATTAAGAAATAAGTTTTATTAGAAAAATAGAATAGATACTGGCTTTATTACTTACTTTGTTCTAAAGTGGTTGTTTTTAAAGACAACTCTTGTTATTTCTTGAAACAGTAATTTAGTAAAACTACTTTGATCGAGTTATTTAACATGATTAAAATTATTTTTTTAATTAATCCTTTCCTTGTGAAATTGGGGATAGCTTAATGGATGCTAAAGATTTTTATACAATAGCAGATAACAATGTATTGAAGTTTGCAGAACACACAGATTTAACAGAGGACGAAAAATGGTTAGTTGCTTTAGGTGGGATTTTTTCTAGCCTAGCAGGAGACAATGTAAATAGTATTGAAACTGGGCGTAGTAACCAAGAAATTAGAGAATCATTACGTAAAAATTGGTTAATTAATGACCGAGCGACTTTTGAGCAGGCAGCTTTACGATTGGCTATTGGTGAGAAAAGAGACCTCTATCTATCTCGTCTAACAATGTTACGCCGCTTTTTTGACTTTTTTGATAATTCTAATGTTGCGGTTAAGTTTGTTGCAAATTTTTCACCTTTATTGGCTATGGATTGGTATCAAACTAGAACAAAAGAAGACTTACGTAAAATAGCTAGAGAAGAGTTAGAGTTAGATCGTTTTGCTAAATCAGGTAGTAAAAAAAGCGAAGAGCTATTTGCTTTGTTAAAAAATACCAATGAATGGCGGAAGAAATTAGACAAAGTGGGTGACTATCATCAGATAAATGATTTAGTGGCATGGGATGCAGTATGCTTAGTTAATTTGGCGCGTTGTGCAACACAGATTCATTTTATTGATCGTACGGAATTTGTTAAATATGCTGGCACTATCAAAAAGCAAGTACAAGCTGCTTATAATAGTTGGAATGAAGCTGCTCTTGGTTATTTAATGGGCACGTTCTTATGGCAATATTCAGAAAATAAAGCAAAAACAGTTATTAGAACAACTTGCCAATATTTAGAAGATCCTAGAACTTTGGTTCATACGGTTAAATTTAAATAATAGTATGTTAATTAGCACAACAGTTAGCCAAGGTATTCTATGACTTGGTTGAGTAAGCCACTACAATAGCTATATCTGTAGTTAATTATCCACAAGTATTCGTTAACTATTCGCTAACAGGAACTACTTATCGTCTACAGCTAGCACTTTTAGTTATACTGCTGAGTAGTAATACTATGACGATAAAAATTCTTTTTTAGGTATGGACATGGTTAGTCCATACCCTGAGGTTTATTGATTATTAAAGGAGTCAGGTGTTAATTGGGCTTGTTCAAGAACTATATTTTTAGCATGTAATCCTTTATTCCCTTGCTCTATTTCGAACAGAACGTGTTGACCTGCTTTAAGCGTTTTATACCCATCTATCTGTATGGATGAATAGTGTACAAATAAATCCTCGCTGTGTGTCTCTGATGAAATGAAACCATAACCTTTGGTGTTATTGAACCATTTAACTTTGCCACGTAGCATATACATCTTCCTTATGATTTGAGAACCCTTATAATAAATAGACTGTACAAAGTACAGCTCCCAATTTACTGGCTTTGCTTTATGATTGGCCAGCCTATTATTATATAATGAAATAGTTAAATTTAGTTTGTTTGTTTAACCGATTTGTGCAAAATTTCATTACAGAAATTTACATAATCACGGGAATAATAATTGTTTTTCAAAAACTAGAAAATAATACTAAAGTTTATAATCGAATTATTTCATTAGACGTAAGACTAACATTCAAGAAACCGTAATACAGTAGTGAGCATAGTCAATTAACGTGTTATATCGTAAAATAGCAATTATTAGTTGTATACAAAATACTGGATAGACAGTAGTATAATTCTTTTTATATAAGTTTTTAGGAACCGTCAAATGATCACAGGTAGTATTGTTGCGCTTGTTACCCCTATGGATCGTGCAGGCAATATTGATTGGGATTGTCTCAATCGTTTAGTTGATTTCCATTTAGAAGAAGGTACTCACGCGATTGTTGCAGTCGGAACTTCAGGTGAATCGCCTACGCTAGAATTTGACTCTGAGCATTTAGAGGTTATTCGTCGTGTTATAAAGCGGGTAAATGGTCGTATTCCAGTGATTGCAGGAACAGGAGCTAATTCTACACGTGAAGCTATAGCTTGGACTAAAGCGGCTAAAGAGGTTGGTGCTGATGCTTGTTTATTAGTGGTTCCTTATTATAATAAGCCTACCCAAGAAGGGCTCTATCAGCATTTTAAAGCTATTGCAGAAGCAGTAGATATTCCTCAAATCCTTTATAACGTACCTGGTCGTACTGTATGTGATATGCAAGCAGAAACAGTAGTACGTCTTTCGCAAATACCTAACATTGTAGGTATTAAAGATGCCACTGGCGATATTGAACGTGGTCGTGCTCTTTTAAAGCAAGTAAGTAAGGATTTTGCTGTTTATTCTGGTGATGATGCCATTGCACTTGATTTAATTGTTGCTGGTGGTAAAGGTAACATTTCTGTTACTGCCAATGTGGCGCCACGTGCCATGAGTGAACTTTGTATTGCAGCCTTAGCAGGTGATATTGTAAAAGCACAAGAAATTGATGCATCATTGGCTGAGCTGAACAAAGCACTTTTTGTGGAAGCAAATCCAATTCCTGTAAAATGGGCATTGCATGAAATGGGCTTAATTCCTGAGGGAATTCGTTTGCCATTGACTGTACTTAGTGAGCGTTACCATGAACAAGTACGTCACGCGATGCGCCAAGCAGGTATTCTTGAGTAATCTTATTTAGCCATTGTTATGATGAATAGCGCAATTAGCGTCAGCGTCTCAGCTATAACGCCGAGGAAATGTTTAAGGAGTTTAAAGCCATGAGACAATTGGCTAAATTATCAGTAATCGCAGTAGTTATATCAACAACCAGTGGTTGTGGTTGGTTATGGGGTGATAAAGGTTATTTTAAAGACCGTTCTAATGATTATTTAGATGCTAAACAGGCACCTTTAATAACCGTTCCTGCTAATTTACAGCAAAATACTAAACCATTAGACCCTCTTTATCCTATTCCTGCTAATATTCCTAATTCAACCGCAGGTAAGGATTTTGAGGTGCCTCGTCCTGTGCCTTTACAGGTTGTTAATGAAAGTAGGGCATTTAGCTTGCAAAGCAGTCAAGGTATGCAATGGTTTATTGCACAACAGCCAACCATGCAAGTGTATGGGCAAGCTTTCCAATATTTCCAACAAGCAGGCTTTCATATTGATGTTACTCGTCCAGCAACAGGCGAGTTTACAACCAATTGGGTGAAGCCAAGTGCATTGACAAATATGTTATCTAATCGCCTATTGGCCGTAGATTCATCATTGGCTAAAGAAGAATTAAAGGTAAGAGTAAGAATTGAGCCAGGAGTAACTACTAATACCAGTGAGGTTTACACCTTGGTTATGGTACGCGCTGAAGATAGCACAGCTGATGCGGCTTGGCCTGCAAAATCGCAAAATGCTTCAGTGGAATCAGTATTACTAGATGAATTAATGGCTAATATGTCAAATACTCAAGCTATGGATAGTACGGTGTCCCTCCTTACAGATAACCAACAGCAGGCTTCACCTGTAGCGTCTACAACGGCTGTATTATCAAGAGATGCGCAAAATATGCCAGTGTTAGTAATGAATGGTGATTTTGATTTAGTATGGTCACGGGTTGAGCGTGCTATTACCACGGCTAATATTAAAATTGATGATATGGATCGCAGTATGGGGGCTTATTATGTTAATTTGGCAGAAAAAGCCGATGGCAGCTCTGATGTAGGCTTCTTTGGTCGTGTACTTGGTGGTGATTCGCAGGCTAAGCGAGATGCAAGGGCTGAGCGTTATATTATTAAATTAGATAAGGTAGATAATGCCATTAATGTCAGCGTTCAGAATGCTAAGAACAGTAGTCCAACAGCAGCTGATAAAGCTGAAGCAATACTTAAGCAACTTAACGATAATATGAATTAAGCATACAAATTAGCCTTAATAAAGAGTGAAAGTAGATGGAAAAGCGTGAAGAACTTTACCGAGGTAAAGCAAAATCAGTATTTGCAACAAGTGATGAAGATCGTTTGATTCTTTATTTTCGTAATGATACTTCAATGATGGATGGGGAAAAGATTGAGCAGTTAGAACGTAAAGGGGAAATTAATAACCGTTTTAATGCTTTTATTATGCAGAAGTTAGAGGAAGCAGGTATTCCTACCCAGTTTGATACATTATTATCAACCAATGAGTCTGTTGTTAAAAAATTAAAGATGATTCCTGTTGAGTGTGTAATTCGTAATTATGCAGCAGGTAGCCTAGTACGACGTTTAGGCGTGGAGGAAGGAATTGCTCTTAAACCACCTGTGTTTGAATTATTTTTAAAGAATGACAAACTGCATGATCCTATTATTAATGAAAGTGTAGCCATTACTTTTGGTTGGGCAAAAGCTGAACAGCTAGCCCGTATGCGTGAGTTAACTTATCAAGTAAATGAAGTATTAACTAAATTATTTGATAAGGCTGGTCTATTATTGGTTGATTTTAAATTAGAGTTTGGTTTATTCCATGGTGAAATTGTTTTAGGTGATGAGTTTAGCCCAGATGGTGCTAGATTATGGGATAAAGAGACACTTAAAAAATTAGATAAAGATCGTTTTCGCCAAGGTTTAGGTGGTGTAGTAGAGGGATATATTGAAGTAGCTAATAGACTGGGTGTACCGCTCTAGTTATTATTTATAAAGTAAAAGGGCTATTTAAATAGCCCTTTTCTTTTTCAATAAATTAAAGCTAAACCTATTATGGTTAGATTTAAATACATATCCTACGAAATAATCTCATTATTACAAGACAAAGGATAGCTATTGTTTGTGGTATAGTTGGTTTAAAATGTTGTGTCAAATATAGGGCATTGGAGATAAAGCATGAATAAAAAGATTGGTTTTATTGGCGCTGGCAATATGGGTGGTGCCATTATAGGTGGGTTAGTAGAAAGTGAAGTACTCCCAGCTGATCATATTTATGCTATTAATCATCATCCTAAAAGAACACAAGAGTTGGTTGATCAGTTCGCCATTAAGGCAGCTAGCAGTATCGAGGAGCTTGTCAAAGCGAGTGATATTGTATTGATTGCAGTAAAACCTAAAACTGTTGCTGAAGTATTAGCTGAAGCCGCCCCTTTTTTAAAGAAAGATGTAATAATTATTTCTGTTGCGGCAGGGGTTACCTTAGCAAGTCTAGAAAAGGCTGTGGGCTCTAAACAGAAACTAGTGAGAATAATGCCTAATTTACCATCATTAGTGGGTGAGGGTGCAAGTTCTATAACGCCTAATGAATTGGTTTCAGAAGAAGATCTGGCGATAGTTAAAGAAATTTTTAATAGTTTTGGTAAAGCTGAGGTTGTGTCAGAAGATTTAATACATGCAGTAGTAGGAGTAAGTGGTTCTTCTCCTGCTTATGTCTTTATGTTTATTGAAGCTTTAGCCGATGCAGCCGTGCAGGGAGGAATGTCACGTGAGCAAGCTTGTACTTTTGCTGCTCAATCGGTGTTAGGTTCTGCTAAAATGGTATTGGAAACAGGTATCAATCCTGGTGCTTTAAAAGATATGATTTGTTCACCAGGAGGCACGACTATTGAAGCAGTCTGTGAGTTAGAGCGAAAAGGCTTTAGATCAGCAGTAATTGATGGCGTTCAAGCGGCTATGGCTAAGTCTGCTGCAATGAGTGAGAAACAGTAATTATTGTCGATGAGGGTTAGACAGGCTAGTTGGTTGACTAGCCTGTTTGTTTTAATACATTAGAAAAAGAGTTGTTATTTATGTGGTTTCGTAATTTATTAGTCTATCGTTTAACACAACAGATTTCGTTCACTGAAGAAGAGTTAATTAAAGCGTTACAAACTAAGTTAGCCAAGCCTTGTACTTTTCAAGAGTTATCAACCTTTGGTTTTATTGCGCCTTTTGGTAAAGGTGAGGATGCACCCTTAACCCACATCAGCCAAGATTTTTATTTAATAGCCGCACGTAAAGAAGAACGTATTTTACCTGCTAGTGTAATTAAAGAAGCATTGCAAGAAAAAGTTGATGAAATCGAGGCTAGAGACGCACGTAAGGTTTATAAGAAAGAAAAAGATCAATTAAAAGATGAAATAGTACAGGACTTATTACCTCGCGCGTTTAGCCGTAAAAAAGTAATTTATGCGGCTATTGCGCCTAAATTAGGGCTTATCTTAGTGGATAGTACTAGTACCAGTAAAGCAGAAGAGTTGCTGTCTACTTTACGTGAAGCGTTGGGTTCTTTACCTATTAGACCTGTTACGGTTAAGGTTGCACCAAGCGCTACCTTAACAGATTGGATAAAGACGCAAAAGTCAGCTCAAGGTTTCCAAGTTTTAGAAGATTGTGAATTACGAGATACCCATGAAGACGGTGGGGTTGTCCGTTGTAAGCGCCAAGATTTAACCAGTGAAGAGATTCAAATTCATTTAAAATCTGGTAAGGTGGTGACTCAGCTAGCATTAGCATGGCAAGATAAACTATCTTTTATATTAGATGATAAGTTTGCGATTAAGCGAATCAAATTTGAAGATTTATTATTAGAGGAAGCAGATAAAGTAGGTGGTGATGATGCTGTCAGTCAGTTTGATGCAACGTTTACTTTAATGATGTTAACCTTTGCTGAATTTTTGCCAGCGCTTTTACAAGCTTTAGGTGGTGAAGAGTTACCACAGAGTATTTAATCATTAAATGGGTAGAGAAATGTCTGATAAAAAAGTAGTGGATATTGCCATTATTGGGGCTATGGCAGAAGAGGTAGAAGCTTTAGTTAGTTATTTGACAGAGGCAGCTTTATATGAAAAATTAAGCAGTGTTTATTATTTAGGTAAGCTAGTAGATAAAGAGGTAGTGGTATTCCAGTCAGGTGTTGGGAAGGTAGGTGCAGCTTTATCAACAGCCTATGTGTTGGAACATTTTTCGCCAAAATTTGTGATTAATATTGGTTCAGCGGGTGGTTTTGATCCTAAATTATCAGTAGGTGATGTGGTTATTTCTTCAGAAGTTCGTTATCACGATGTAGATGTTACCCTTGTAGGCTGTGAATATGGACAAATCCCTAATATGCCAGCTGCGTTTGAGGCTAATAAGCAACTTGTAGAAGTAGCTCAAAATGTTGTTCAACAACATTCTAATCATAAAGCAATGACAGGCTTAATCTGTACAGGTGATTGTTTTATGTCAGATAAAGCGGTTGTTAAATTAGTGCGTAATCGTTTTCCAGAAATGATAGCAGCAGATATGGAAGCAGCTGCAGTAGGCCATACCTGTTACTTATATGACTGCCCTTTTGTAGTAATTAGAGCTATTTCTGATGTGGTTGATCAACCCGATAATAAGATTGATTTCTTTAGTTTTTTACAGATAGCTGCTAGAAACTCGGCAGATATAGTGGCAAATATGGTAAAGCAACTTAACTAGTATACCTGTTAAGCGAGGTTGGGGAGATTCCCCAACCCAAGTAAGCATTACCAGTTAACGCCAAAACCAAAAATATAGCGAGTTTCATTAATGCTTGCATCACTAGCACCATTAACAATATTGCGATTTACTTTAAAGTTTAAGGATGCCCAGTCAGTAAGTTTATAACGTATCCCTACATCTGTATCTAAGGTATATTTTGCAACGTTACTATTAAAGGGACGAGTGGCATTACCTGTAGTAAATAATTCGAAATTTTTACCTAATAAATAACGGTTATAATCCCAGCGAATACCATAAGAAGCAAAGTTTTTGCTAGTGGTGTCTTGATATTCATAGCGTGACATATTAATCAGTGATGACATCGAGAAAGCACCTTGGCTATCATCCCAGAATTGGTAACCAGGACCAGTACCTATTGTGTATTGTTTACGTAGATCTTCCACATGATCAAGTTTAAAAGCAGTGTTAGTTTGCCAGAACCATTGTTTAGTAATAAAGTGGTCAAGTGTGTAGTCTATTGCATAATTATTGGTGGATACATTGCCATCACTGCTTTTACGGTTATATTCACCATTCAAAATATGACGCCAATCACTATGTTCAAGCTTTGTTTGGAAGTCAATATCAAAGGTGGTGGTATCTTTCTCAGCTTTTTTGCTATCAAGCGCTATATTAACTTTACCCGACCAAATAAGGTCATCAATTTCAACGCCAAGTTTTTTTGGTTTAATTATTTGGTTAATATCTTTTAATGCAACTTCCTCTGGTTCTGCACCATTGACTAATTGCAATTTACCTTCTTGGGAAGGCTTGATTATTTTGGCCTTTTCTTGCTTATCTTTTTTAATTTTAACTAGCAGTGGACTTGTGGTTTCAATGGTGGATACTTTGCTCCAAGAGATAGTAACTGAGCCAGCATAGTCTGTATCTAACACTAGTTTATTATTATTCAAGAGAGAAATCGTACCTGTTAAACGATCACCATTTTTCATCCAGACAATGTCTGCTAAGGAGGAGAGAGGTAAAGAAGCAAGTAATAAAAAAGCAAGAAAGCGTACTAACATAATAATATGGCGTTTTTAATAGAGAATAATTAATAGAAAGGTGATGAAAATTTAAAGATTTGAGTTCAATAAATCTTTTAGTAATTTACCAATAGCTCAGGAAAGTAGAGGCTATAGCGTAGTTTGTCAACATATAAATGGTATATTACACTACATAATATAAAAATCAGAAATTAACGTATAATATACACTATAGAAATTTCTACTGAATATGATAAGGTTAAGCAATTTGTGAAAATAGATAAATTAATTCTAGGGAAGATGAATAGTTTGCTATGATAAGGAATAGCCATTCGTGAGTTTTAATGAGAACTAATACAGTAAAGCATTCTAAAAATGCTTTGAAACTGCCTCATCATTTAGTTATTTTGGTGTTGGGCTTTTCAGCAGGTATTCCTAGTTTATTAATATCTTCTACCTTGGGTATTTGGTTGCTAGGGGCAGGTGCATCTTTCGAAACAATTGGTTACTTAGGCTGGATAGGTCTTATTTATGCACTAAAATGGGTTTGGGCGCCTATGTTAGACCAATGGCGTTTACCTTGGTTAGGAAGACTTGGGCGTCGTCGCTCGTGGTTATTGTTTGCACAAATTTGTATTTTTATCGGGTTGGTTTGTGTCGCTTTAACAGATCCGCAAAGCCATTTAAGACTGTTTATAATTTTTGCCTGTTTAGTGGCTTTTTTCTCTGCTACCCAAGATATTGCATTGGATGCATACCGTTTAGAAATTGCTGATCAAAGCCAGCAGGCAAAATTGGCAGCGCTTTATATTATAGGTTTTAGAACAGCATTATTAACCGCTGGAGCTGGTTCTTTATTATTGGCTACTTATTTAGGCACTTCTCAACAGTATTATTATTACAATGCTTGGCAAATAACCTATATGGTTTTTGCGCTATTAATGATTCCAGCTATGATGGTGACGTTATTCAGTGCAGAACCTGATATTCATCTAAAACAAGAGGAAATTGCCGAAGCTGAATTTAGCTTTGGACGGCAATTATTTGCAGTTATTTTGGTATTGTTCTTAGTGGTATCCCTACCTGTGATGATTACTGCTATTATGGATCAAGCTTGGCCAAGGGCATTGCTGTATGCATTAATTTTGATAACAGGTTTATCACCTTGGGGAAAATCACAAATTTTGCCTGTGCGTATTTTATTAAGAAGAATGCGCCATCATTTAAAATTAACGGCACGGGCTAAAGAAATCCCTAATTTTGATTTTGTTCATCAGAGTGTTTCTATTATTGTGATGCTTATAGTGTTAGTCACAATTTATGCGTCAAGTAAAGCATTTATACAAGGTGCTTGGCCAAGAGGAACATTATATCTATTAATTTTCTTTGGCTGTATTACTGCACCAGGCCGATTCTTAATGGCGCCTATTTTGACACCAATGGTTGAATTTATTCAGCGTTATCGTTGGCAGGCATTATTAATCCTAGCCATTGTTTCTACCTATAAATTAGCTGATACCATGCCACTCAATATGATCGATGTTTTTTTATTAAAGCATGGTTTTAGTCAAAATATCATTGCGATTGTAGTAAAAGGGTTCGGCATTGTATTAACCATTATTGGTGCAGCGTTTAGTGTCTTTTTAATTAATAAATTTAGAATTATGCCAGTATTGTTTTTTGGTGGTATGGCCTGTGCTTTTACTAATCTGTTATATATTTTATTAATAAATGATCAGGGAAGTATTGCTGTATTAACTGCTGGTGAGTATGGTTATTTCTTAGTTCATGACAGTGTCGCCTTTTATGGTGCGATACAACCGGTTGCTAGCATTTGGGAGCAGGTATTAAACTTTGATCCATCTATATGGACTTTAATAACCATTGTTGTATTTGATAGTTTAAGTTCTGGTATTGCAGTATCTGCCTTATTAGCGTATCTCTCAGGGTTAACTAATATAAAGTTCTCGGCTACACAATATGCGATGCTGAGTTCTGTGATGTTGCTTCTTCCTAAATTTATGGGTGGTTATTCAGGAAGAATTCTGACCTATTATGATTATGATTATCAAAAGTTTTTTTGGATTTGTGTACTATTAGGTCTACCCACTTTATTGTTTATTGGTTGGGCATGGTTGAGACAAGAGCATCATAATGTTAATAATTAGTAGCATAATTGCTAAGTTAAATTCCTAAATAAACATGCTAAAATAATGGGAATTAGTTTTTGTTAGAGGTTAATAACCTCTTTTTTATTTTGAACTACTCAATTAAAGTGTGGATATTTATGCCTATGCAATTCAGAAAAGCCGTTTTATTGTGTTGTTTAACCTTTTTTTCAGTAACTGGCTTTGCTGCTGAAAAAACCATAAATAAGCCAGTTTATGGTCGTTATGAAAAGATTAAAATGATGGATCTTAATGGTGCTTTAATTCCTGCTAAGATTGATACAGGTGCTATGACAGCTTCCTTGAGTGCTACTGATATTAAAATGTTCAAAAAAGACGGAGAGGATTGGGTACGTTTTACTCCACAGGTAAAAGGACAAAAGCTCAGTGCTGTAGAACTTCCATTAGTACGTGTTGGTAAAATTAAGCGCCGTGCAGCAGATATAAGTGATGTTACTATAGATTCTGAGGATGATTCAGATGAGGAAGATCCAAACTATACTTATCGCCCAGAAGTCGAAATGAAAGTATGTATTGGTGACCAACTAAAAACCATTAATGTTAATTTAACTGATCGTAGTTCTTTTAGTTATCCTTTATTAATTGGTGCAAAGGCTCTGAGACAGTTCAAAGCAGTAGTTGATCCAAGTTTAAAATATCAATTAAAAGCTACTTGTGCAGTTAAATAGAAAAATTAGAAAAGAAAAGTTCTGTTAATGGAAATAATATGCGTGCACTGACATTACATTTAAAAATTCTTATTGCTATATTGGTAGGTATTGGACTATTTTCCATAGCTTATCAAGTTTTTGTATTGAAAATCCCTGTACAAGAGAATGAGCGGGGTAATTATTGGACCATTGATGCTAAAATAGATTTTTACGTACGTGGTTCTAAACCTGTACGCGTACAATTTTTTGTACCTTCTGAACAAAATGGTTATCTTAGGTATATTAAGTCAACGGATAGTTTATTAGCGAAAGACTATGGTAGTAGCATTGAAGAAGATACCTATGGTAATCAATTATTAACTTTATCATCACGTCGTGAATCAGGCTTACAAACCCTTTATTATCGTTTGGCGTTAACTGAACGCGATAGTTTAACCACACCCAAACCAATTAAAGGTAAAACTTGGCGCGAAAGTATTCCCTTAACAGAACAACAACAAGTTGCTACTAAAACATTAATTGATAATATTCGTCAGAAATCTCTAGATACTGCAACATTTATTACAGCAGCTATTAAAGCAGTAGGTGATGTAAAGAATGATAATGTTAGCCTGTTATTGGATAATAATAATACAATTGATAATAAGGTAAATGTATTAGAGTTATTGTTATCACAAGCACATATACCTATTCAACGCGTTCATACGGTTCGTTTGATAAGAGGAACAAATCAAAAGCCAGAGCTTTGGATTAGAAGTTATATTGCACCAACTGTTGTTAAATCGAATGCAGATAAAAATACTAACAAAACAACTACTGCTAATAATACAGGTTCATGGGTTTATTTTAACCCCGAAACGGGTAAAACGGGTTTACCTGATGACCGTATAATTTGGTGGGTAGGTGATGATGAATTATTAAGTGTTGATAATGGTAGCCAAGCAAAAGTAACCTTTAGTATTGATAACTCAGAGTTAGCTGCTAAAGGTATTATCTCACAAATGGCTAATCAGAAAGATGCAAGTAGTTTTATTACTTACTCTTTATATAGCTTACCTATCCAAGTACAAGATACCTATAGTGTCATGATTATGATTCCTATAGGGGTTTTAGTTATTTTGATATTACGCAATATTGTAGGCTTACAAACATTAGGTACTTTTACCCCTGTACTGATAGCGCTAGCCTTTAGAGAAACAGGCTTAGGTTTTGGTATTTGTCTATTTACAGTTATTGTTGCCCTTGGTTTATCTGTTCGTTCTTATTTAGAGCATTTGAAACTGCAAATGTTACCAAGGCTTTCAGTCGTATTAACCTTTGTCGTGGTATTGATTGCTGCAATTAGTTTATTTAGCCATAAGTTAGGCTTAGAGCAAGGGTTATCCGTTACTCTATTCCCTATGGTTATTTTAACAATGACGATTGAACGACTTTCAATTACGTGGGAAGAGCGTGGCGGTACCAATGCCTTTAAAGTGGGTGTAGGTACACTATTTGCGGCTTCTTTAGCTTATTTAGTTATGAAGATTCCTGCTTTAGTTTATTTTATATTTACCTTCCCTGGAATTTTATTAATATTGGTAGGGTTTATGCTTGCAATGGGTCGTTATCGTGGTTATCGCTTAACAGAACTACGTCGTTTTAAAGCTCTGTTAAAAGAGGATTAATTGCATGTTGTCATTGTGGAGAACGTGGAAGCAATTAAAAGCCCGAGGTATTATGGGAATTAATCAGCGTAATGGCGATTATATTCTCAAGTACAATAAGCGCGAATATTATCCAGTAGTGGATGATAAGATTATTACTAAAATGCGTGCTATAGAAGAAGGTATACATGTGCCAGAGCTTTATGGCATTATTGAAACAGAGCACGATATTAGTAAACTCAACACCATTTTAGCAGGACGTACTGATTTTGTTATCAAACCAGCGCAGGGTGCTGGGGGTGATGGTATTATCGTTATTGCTGATAAATTTGACGAAAAAAGATATAAAACAGTTTCTGGACGTATGATTTCTCATTCAGAAATTGAATATCAAATTTCCAGTATCTTGACTGGATTGTATTCACTAGGAGGCATGAGAGATCGTGCGCTTATTGAATACCGTGTAACACCAGACTCTATTTTTAATAGTATCAGTTATGAAGGTGTACCTGATATCCGTATTATTGTATTAATGGGTTATCCTGTGATGGCTATGTTACGCTTGCCCACTCGGCAATCAAGTGGTAAAGCTAATCTTCATCAGGGGGCAATCGGGGTCGGTGTAGATTTAGCCAGTGGTGTCACCTTAAAAGGTACATGGTTAAATGAGAAAATAGATAAACACCCTGATACCAACAACTTTGTTAGTGGCGTACAGTTGCCAGATTGGGATAATTTTATGCGTCTGGCTACTCGCTGTTATGAACTTTCTGGGCTAGGCTATATTGGCGTTGATATGGTATTAGATAAAGATCAAGGCCCACTAATTTTAGAGCTTAATGCCCGTCCTGGTTTAAATATACAAATTGCTAATGACACAGGTTTGGCAATGCGTAATAAGATTGTTGAAGCGCATATAGCAGCCTTAAAGAAAAAACAACGTGTAGAAACTCCTGAGGAAAGAATGCGTTTTTCTCAGGAGCATTTTGCAGTAAATTTTAATAAATAGTTTGTTAAAGTATGATTAGTTGTACCCAAGCTATCTTATCTATTATTAACAATATCAATAATAGATAAGATAGCTTGGGTATTTTTGATATAATGCTGTATATTATGGCGAAGAGTCGACTATACTAACGCATTAATCACAATTATGGATTGTTGTTGATGAATAAAATAATTTATCTTATTGTTGCTGTTTTAGTTATTGGTGGCATTGTTATGTTCCAAACGGGGGGGGATAACACAGCTACGCCTACTGTAATAGTAAATTATAAGGAAGGCGAAATCATTGCTCAAAACAGTGAATATTATCGTAAGTTTATGGGCAAAAATACTGATAACTTCTATGTAGTACAGGATTTTTACTCAGGATTTGATACTAAACTTACTAATCCATTTACTTTAACCAGAGCCGAACACTTAACACGATTACCTACTACTGCCATTAACGATAGTGGTTATTATGCTTCTCTATCAATTTATCGGACTTTCCGCCTATGGACAAAAGAGGGCGACCCTATTGAAGAGTTGAACTTTATGGACGGTAAAGTCGATGGTCCAGCAATCAAATGGTATCCTAATGGACAGCAAATGTATCAGCGTTATTACAAGGGTAATGTGCCTGATGGATTATGGTCAGAGTGGTATGCAAATGGTCAATTAAAGTCAGAAGGACTATATGCAGATAATAAACAAATAGGCCCTTGGCGCATATGGTTTGAAGATGGATCACTAACCAGTGAGGTTTTTTATACAGATGGTATAAAAGATGGTTCATCAGTAGTTTATAACCAAGCGAGAGTAAAGCTTGAAGAAGGTAATTATCGCCAAGGAAAGAAACAAGGGATGTGGCATTTTTCTGATCAGTTAGGCGAAAACAGTTGGCAAGGAGAATATCAGGATGATATGCCAATAGGAAAATGGCAATGGTTCTTTGAAGATAGGAAGATAACTGAAGGTGAATATCAAAATGGATTGAAAGAAGGTATATGGACAGAATACGATGGCAATGATAACAAAACCAAAGAAATTACTTATAGAAAAGGTCAAAAAGTTTCAGAAAAAACATTTGAAAAATCTGAGCCTGAGCCTGAAACTGAAGAAACTACTGATCTTTAGCTGATAGTAAATGATTGGTGCTTTGTATAGCCACTAACTAAGTAAAGTTTTTGTATGCTAGAAATTGTAGAGTGAGATAATTAAGATCTAGCACAATTATTTATTTTGATATTTAGATAAATAGGTATTTATTTTGTTAAGCAAGAAAACATCGGATTATTATAAAGTAATTCCTGTGTCACTACATAAGGAAGCCGATGCATTAATCGACTATGTAAGATATTTTCCTTACCAGTTTCCTACAGAATGTCCATATTGTGCTTATCATTCATTTCGTCAAACAAGCCATATCAATACAGCAGGGCAGCCTCGCTTTGTTTGCTACCGTTGTAAAAAGAATTTCAGCCAATTAACAGGTACTTATTTTGCACAGATGAAGCAAATAGAGTTATGGCCTGATTTTATTTGTTTACGTTTAGCGGGTATTTCCCTTATAAAGATACAAGATATTTTAGGAATGTCGAATCATGCGGTAACTAATCGAGAAAAAGTTCTACGTCGTATGATTAAAGATCTATTTCCTAACTTAGCGGCTTGGTGGTTACCACATCACCAATGGCAAGATCGTCGTTTAACTCAGCAAGTAAAAGACGAAAAAAAGACATTTATTAGTTTCTTAGATAAATTAGTTTATCAGCAAACCATTGATTGTCCTGAATGTGGTAATAAGGGGGTAAAAAGAGTAGAGCTATCTAAACATCGTCCTTATTTCGTGTGTCATCGTTGTAAAACATCTACTAATCTATTGAAAGGTACAGCCTTCTTTCGGTTGGATCACATGGAATTATGGCATTCCTATGTTGAATGTTTAGTTAAAGGTGAAAGTAATTTAACCATTCAACAGCAATTAGATATTTCTCATAGTTGTGCATTAAATTGGCGTAAACGCTTTATTAAACAAATGCAAACAATGGGACTTAATGAATTAGTGTACTGGATAAAGTGGCAGTGGGGGCGTCGTCAAGCTGCTATCAGGGGGAAGGCTAATAAGAAACAGCCAAAGCAAATAGCTCAATCAAACTCATCTAAATAAAGTAATATTATGAACTTAAATTATAAGCTTGTTTTAACAAGAATATAATCTTTCTATAGGCTATATCTTAAGAAATAGTCTTGTTGTATACATCCAAATAGTGCGTATTAATAATGGATTATTATTCTGCAGTCTGTTGAAAAACAAGTAAATATATCCTTAATTAATTCTTTAATGATTTTTATTGAAATAGCTATTTACAAGTGTTTTTTTCTAATCATGAGTTTTATACCCTATAATGATGATTATTTATTATGATAATGGCCTGTTACTATATAAAAAGGATTAATAGTGATAAAAAAGAAAATACCTGATTATTATAAAATTATTCCCGAAAATTTACATAAAGATGCTGATGCATTAGTTGATTATGTCAGGTATTTTCCATACCAGACGCCTAGCCAATGTCCCTATTGTGATTACCATTCATTTCGTCAGGCTACAGAAGTTAATGCTGTTGGTCAGCCGCGTTTTAATTGTAATCGTTGCGAAAGAAATTTTAGTCAATTAACAGGTAGCTACTTTGCCTATATGAGCCATATGGAATTATGGCCAGACTTTGTTATTTATCGTTTATCAGGCTTATCATTTCAAAAAATCAGCCGATTATTAAATATCTCCGAAAATGCTTGCCAGATACGGGAAAGAAAACTCTATAAAATGATGGAAGAATTGTTTCCTGCATTATATCAATGGTGGAAACCTCATCATGAATTTAAAGATAGAAAGGTAACTGACAAAGTAGCAAAAGAGCGTGCAGCTTTCTTAAAATGGTTAAAAACACGTATAGAACAACAAACAGCAAATTGTCCAATTTGTGGTAAGTTTATTAAACAACGTGCTTATGTTGGGGGGCATTTTGGCAAACTGTCGCAAAATAAAAGTAGACCTTATTTTGAATGTAGCCGTTGTCGCAAAAGTTTTAGCGTGTTTAAAGATACACCATTAGACAAACTTACTCATATCGATCTTTGGTTACCTTTTGCCAAAGGGCTTTGCCAAGGTAAAAGTAATTATCAAATTATGGATACATTACCCACAACCATTATGAAAAAAACAGCCAGTAATTGGCGCAACAAGTTTATTGAACAAATGAAACTAATGGAGCTTAATGAGCTAGTATTTTGGTTAGAATGGCAGCGTAGTCGTAATAAAGGGGCGGAGACTCGCAAAGTAAAACAGCGAGAAGCTAGACAAAAAAGTAAATCTAAAGATTAGTTATTGAAATATATAGATATAGCAGTAAAAACTTTTAATAAGCTTGTTTAAAAAATAGCCTGCAAAGCAAATGGATGATAGTTTCTTGATCTATTTTAGTCTTATAACTGTTAATAAAGTTAAGGATTAGGGTAAACTAGACACTATGACTATATAAAACAGGAGGTTATTATGGCGAAAACGTTAGCAGAATACCTAACTGAGTGTTATCAACAGTTAATCAAACATTGTTATCATAATGATGGCACGCCTATTTTTGAGCAACACAAAATAGACCGTGTCACCGTTGCATGTGAGTTTGATTTACTGGTGCTAATTAAAGGCGAGTTTTCTTCTCTAGAGAAAATAGCCATGCTAACTGCTAAAGAATATTGGTTATATGAAGCTTTAGAACTAACCCCTGTTATGCAACTATTAGCACAAAAGTTATCAGATGGTTTAGCTTATAAGACCCCTAAAATAAGAGCCAAAAGAAAGTGTTTGCTAGCATTATTACAAACCGATGGTGAAAATTTATTCGATAGTTTAGAAGCTTTTTTTGAAAACTTTGCAATAATGGATGTTCCCATGATAATGGTTAAACCCGTGTTAGATAACCATTTTGAAGGGGTATTAAAGAAAATAGACTATAGAACCAAAGAAGATAATAGTAAGTTTTCTTTTAACATAGGTTAGTGTTTTGCAAAAAAACTATCTCTAACTAAATGACAAACCTAATCTACTGATTTATGTTGCCAAGCATAAGGATAGGCTAAGCTAGGCTTACAATCATTAAAAACTATGCTATATTGCTAAATTATTCGGCTAACTCCGTGTAATCAGGGAATTATGAATATCAAGCTAACTGATAAAGAAAAAATCAAAGTTAATGATCCAGATGATCTATTTGCAATTATGCAACGTATATTATTGCGTGATAATAAAATAGATCAAGATAAGGAACATTTTTGGATTGTGGGAATGAACCAAGCAGGGTTAATTCTCTATATCGAGTTAGTCAGTTTGGGTGGTACTAAATCTACGATTGTTGAACCCATGAAAGTATTTCGCGTAGCTGTAATGAAAAATGCTACCAGAGTGATTGCAGTACATAACCACCCTGCAGGTTCAATGACACCTTCTACCCAAGATAAAGATATTACAGATCGTCTTATTCAAGTAGGTAAAATCTTAGATATATAACTAGATGATCATCTAATCATTAGCCCAACCACCTATATAAGTTTTAAAGCATTAGGCTTAATGGATGAGCTAGCCCAAAGCTTAAAATATGTACCTACTTACCAAGTAGTAGAGCAAATTAGAAAAGAAGAAAAGGCCATTGCAAGGGAAGCTATTAATGCTGAAAAAGAGCATCGTAAAAAAATAGAACTACAACTAGCTTCTGCTGTAGATTTTTTATTAAACAAAGATATCCCAACCGAGCAAATAGCAGAAATCTTAGGTATTTCTATTAAAGAAGTTGAGAAAATTATTAGTAAGAAATCTTTTAAATAAAAAATTTAAAAATATCTATTTAAGAAATCATCATTTGTTATTAATGACATTTATAATATTGATTTCCAATAATTGTAGCCAAAAGAAATTTTTTGTAATTCATTTGCTCCACTAATAATATCAATAATTTTGTCTTGTGATAATCCTCCTCTTAGCGAAGTTTTTATTATATCTTCCATATAACTTATTGTTTCATTGGAATTTTCTTTAAACCTATCACATAGTCTTAGTCTATAATAATGGCTTTCTATGATACAGTATAAATTTTCATCTATATTATTGGAGTTATTAAGATAAAAATGTGGAACAATTACATTTTTATCTATTTCATATTCAATAAATAAATATTGTAGGTTTGGCAGTTGATCTAAATATAGATTAAGGAATATTCTTCTTTCATTTTCTATCCAAGAAGCATTTTTATGGCTATTACAAGTAGTACAACTTGGAAATAGATTTTTCGGATTTACTACAAATTCTGGAAACTTCTCTTGTGGTAAATAGTGATCAAAAGAATTTATTTCACTAATAGTACAATTGGGACAAGTATTGATTATTCTATTGGTATCTGTAGTTGTTAATGCTATTTTTAATTCTTTTATTATCTTACTTTTATAAGAGTAGAGTTTCTTTAAATCATCTTTCTCATTTATTGAGAATGGTGATATATCCATTAGTTCTAATGAGTTTTGTATAAAATAACTATCATATAAAGTAAAACGATTACTAATCTGGCTTTCTAAAATTTCTATTCGGGATTTATATGAAGGATCATTACTAGTATTTTTTTTACGTAATAGTACTGCTTTATGAAAATCCATTGAGTTATCTGAATAATAGTTAATGTTTTTCATAATTTTTATTAGTAATCCTTTATATATTTTAATTTATTAAGCTTTTAATATATATGCGAGCGTTCAAGCTAAGGGGAACATTATCATGCTCAAGTAAAGAAACTATATCTTCATAGTTTTTTCCTGAATTAACTAATCGTTCTATAATTTTTTTATATTGTTTTGGTATTCCTTTATTACCAAAAATTTCTTCAGTAAGAATGCCAATATTTTCACCAAATGATTCCATTGCAATGCGTCTAATGGAGGGTGTATTATGATCTCGCTCCATAATATATACATTTTTAGAGAAAAGTTCTCTTATAACCAATGGGGAATGAGTAGTTATAATACAAAATGAGTGAAATTCTTCTACTAACTCATATATAGTATTCATTAATTCAGTAATAGCATTTGGATGTAAATGCGTTTCTGGTTCATCATATAGTAATAAAGAGTTATAACGGATATTTGCAATAATTTCTGTTATGATATATAACATAATTGTTTGGCCAGAGCTAAGCTTATCTTTTATTTCATTAAATCCTTTAATTTTGACTTCATAGTTATTGAGATTTTGTATGTTATTATCATCAAAATCGTCGATTTCTTCAATTTTTATTAGAAAAAGATCAATTAGGTCCTGATCAACAAAAGTCAATAAAATTTTTCTCCATTTATCAATACGTCCAAAATTTTCTATTTTTTTCCAGGTATTATGAAATCTTAAAACTAACCCACGATCTGTGTAGTTTTCATCTTTGTTTTTTCTGATACCACAATAATGATAATTAAAAGTTGTAGATTTTCGAGGAATATCAAATTTATCAAATACACTGTATGAAACGGAAATGATTTTACTAAATAATGGTATTTGTGGAGAAAATAGTTTCTCATTTTGTTGTGCTATATTAATAGGTAATGAGCTAATTAATTGAGTTTTACCTGTACCATTTTTCCCAATTATTGCATAAATTTGATTAGGAATAATTTCATTTTTATTATCATTGTCATCAAAGTCAAAAATTATATCTGTTCCTTTTTCTGAGTAAGCTGGTATAAATGTATATTTAAAACTATAAAGATTTGATAGATCATATCCCATGATCTTGTGTCTAGCTATTCTTAAAAGGCTTTCAGCATTATCATATCTTATTAATGAGTTTATAAAATTACTATTACATTCAAAACAATCTTGTATGTCTGGAAAGAAGGCAGTGTCTTTAAGGGCGTATAGAATGCTGTGGAATTCTTTATCAAATAGTTCTTTTAATTTTGAATAATACTTATAACTTTGCCCTAAGGAACAAAAATTATGATCAAGGTTAGTAAATTTATTAGGAAGATATTGGTCTGTTTCTTCTTCCTTATTATAAATAATTTTAGTTTCACCGATATATTCAATGTTGTTGTTTGGATGTGAATAAAAAAATAAATCATAACTACTCCATACCCCATAATCATTCCAACCAGTATTGGATACTAGAACAAAGGCAGGATATGTTGTAGGTGGAGTATGTGAGCTTATACGATTACTTCTTCCCTTTGGATTTTTTTCAACGTAAAAAATAATATCATTTTGTTTTATATCGAGTGGTTTACTATCGTCTTTTTCACCAATTTTATATATTGGGTTTTCATCATCGTAATCTTGAAGAAATAATGAGAGATCATGTTTTTCTAAATAAGGATTAATTAAAATAAGATATCGAGTTATTTCATCTTCAGAGTTTCTAAACTTTGGAGAAATAATGGTTTCAATAAACTTTATAAAATTTTCTTCGTTTTCAAATAAATCTAATCTTTCTTTGAAGAGATAATCATAACTATAGTCGTCATTATTTATTAAGTGCTGAAAAAACTCTCCAGAAGCATTTTTATATCGATTATCCATTGATTTTATAGCACTTAAATCCCATATTTCTTCTAAAAATGAGATAATATTATCATCATTACTAGTATCAATATCACCAAATGCATTCGGTTCTTTTTTTAGAAGATTGTATAATTCAAGTTTTGTTTTCTTTGGTATTTTTTTCATCGATTTTATAAATTATTCCTTATAATTTATTAAATAATAGATATTATTTAGTTATTCTTAAGTAATCAAGCATCCTCTTGGAATTATTAAAAAAAGAAAGTACTATTTGATAGTACTTGTATTATAAGGCATGTTTCAGTTAGGGAAAGTTAAGTTTTTATAATGTTTCAATTTTTAGCTAAGTTTTTATTTATAAATAATAAAGTTATGCCTAGCTAAAAACTAGGCATAAAAGAAATTAATGCCCACTACAACCACAACTACCGTTACCACAACATTCATCATCTTCTGCTAGGGCTGGGCCTTCTTCCATTGCTTCTAGCTCTAGTTGTAAGCTAACTAGGTTGGTAGCCATAGGGCGTAGTACTAGGTTTGTAAATTCTGTATCATTTTCGGCTACATCAGTACCAATAAATAATTGGCCGCTAATATTTTGTACCCATAGTTCTTTGCCATTTAAAATAATAGCAAAGCGGCCACAGTTGGTTTTTTGGGTATTGCCATCAGTATCTTCTAGTAGTAATTCAATTGTTTCGTTCATGGTATATTCTCTTAATAAATAATGGTTAAGCTAGTGTTTGGATAGCTTGTTCAAAGCGTTTTAAGCCTTCTTTAATATCGGCTTCTTCAATAATCAAGCTAGGGGCAAGACGAATCACTTCTGGGCCTGCTTGTAATAGCATTAAGCCCTGTTGTTCAGCCGCCTGTAAAATCTCTTTAGTACGTTCTTTCCAATCTGGAGTAAGTACACAACCAATTAATAAACCTTTGCCACGTATTTGCGAGAAGATATTGTATTGTTTACCAATACGTTCTAGTTCTTGTTGAAATAGGGCACGACGTTTAGTAACTCCCTCTAATACTTCGGGTGTGTTTACAATATCAACCACTTTATTAGCAACAGCACAGGCTAATGGGTTGCCACCATAGGTTGTACCATGCACACCTACTGAAAAACTTTTGGCTATCTGTTCTTTGGTAAGCATTGCGCCAATAGGGAAACCACCACCTAAACATTTAGCATTGGTTAAAATATCGGGGATTACATTATAGTGCATATAGGCAAATAGCTTGCCAGTACGCCCCATACCTGTTTGTACTTCGTCAAAGATAAGTAATGCATTGTATTTATCACAAAGCTTTCTAACACCTTCTAAATAGGCTTGATCTGCTGGTAAAACACCGCTTTCACCTTGAATAGGTTCAAGAATTACGGCACAGGTTTTATCAGAAATAGCGGCTTCCATTGCTGCTAAATCGTTGTAAGCAATATGAGTAATGCCTTCAATTTTAGGGCCAAAGCCACTAGAGTATTTAGCTTGGCCGCCAGTGCTTACAGTAAAGTAGGTGCGGCCATGAAAGCTATTAATGGTGGAGATAATTTCATATTTATCTTCGCCAAAGTTATCAAAGGCATAACGACGGGCTAATTTAAGCGCGGCTTCATTGGCTTCTGCACCTGAGTTGGAAAAGAAAGCACGATCAGCAAAAGTAGCTTCTGTTAGCTTTTTAGCCAGTTGTAAAGCAGGTTCATTAGTGAAAATATTGGAAACATGCCAAAGCTTATGAGCTTGTTCAGTTAACGCTTCAACAAGGGCTGGGTGGGCATGACCTAGTACATTAACCGCAATGCCGCCTGTAAAATCTATATAGTCTCGTCCCTCCTGATCCCACACTTTAGAGCCTTGTCCCTTAACGGGGATAAATTTAGCAGGTGAATATACAGGAACGATATAACGATCAAAATCAGTACGACTTACAGTAGACATTTTAAGTGCTCCTAGCATTTAATGGATAGCGGACAAATTATAGCACTGAATTAAAACAAAAAAGGCGTCTTTGGTAAGACGCCTTTTTGGTATTCGAACAATGAATTGCTTATTTCTTACCGAAACCACCAAAACGTTGTTTGAAACGATCAATACGACCACCAGTGTCTAATACTTTTTGTTTGCCAGTGTAGAAAGGATGGCAAGCAGAGCATACGTCAATAGTGATGTCTTTGCATAAGGTTGAAGCAGTTTCAATAACATTACCACAGCTACAAGTAGCTTTGATAGCTTCGTATTTTGGATGGATATCAGGTCTCATTTAAGTTTCCTCAGTGTAAGCGTGCCGCCACTTAATTAGTATTAACAAAAACTAAGCACCGCACAGAAAATTGTGGCGTATTATACCAAAAAACAAGGTAACTGCAAGTTGCTTTTAAAGCTTAACGCTTATCTGCAATCATGCCTATAAACACCATAATAAGTAATAATATGGGGAATAAACTGTAATAATTCAAGTAGCTTAGTAGTTGTTTAATTAGCGCAGGTACAAAGTTAATAATAAGACCAAACACTAGCATATAAACAATAGCCAGAATAATAACCCTAAATACGATATTCATGGTACCAATTAGCCGTTGAATATATTTGCCTAGAGTAAGCCCAAATAGCACTAATAGCACTGCTACTAGGGCGAGTGATATTTGATCTAGATGGCGATCACACCAACGGGAAAGGGTAACAATAAAATCAAGTAATATATCCATAGTTTAATCTAAAAAATATTCCAATAAGTTGTTTAAAAAAAGAAAACCTTGTGGAGTGGCTACTAGTCGTTTATCACTGGTGGCTAGTAAACCAGCTTGTCTTGCTTTTTGACAAGTTTTTTCGATGGTGGCTAAGGTTAAATAAGTACGTTCTGTAAAAAAGTGAGTGGGTACACCTTCTTTTAAGCGTAATGCATTCATCATAAATTCTACAGGTAGCTCTTCATGAGTTAATTGTCGTTCGCCTGCTTGGTAAGGTTTATTAGGTGCTAGATAGTCTTTAGGTACACGGGTTTTCCAGTTACGGTAAATAGTGCCATTCGGTTGAGTTAGCTTGCCATGCGCTCCTGCACCTATGCCTATAAAATCACCAAATGTCCAGTAGTTAAGGTTATGCTTTGCTTGTGCATTGGCTGATTTTGCGTAAGCGGAAATTTCGTATTGTTGAAAGCCATTTTCAGCTAGTAGAGATTGCCCTTGTTCTTGGATAGCCCATAGTGCCTCATCTTCTGGTAATACAGGAGGATGTGACCAATATGCGGTGTTAGGTTCGATGGTTAGTTGATACCAAGAGAGATGATCTGGTTGTAATGCAATGGCTTGTTGTAAATCAGCGATAGCTTGTGCGGGTGTCTGTTGTGGTAAACCATGCATCAAGTCGAGATTCAAGCGCGTAAATCCTGCTTGATGAGCCATTTCAGCCGCTTTTATGGCTTCCTGTGCTGAATGAATACGCCCTAAAGCTTGTAGCTGTGTGCTGTGAAAACTTTGAACACCAATAGATAAACGATTAATCCCCAGACTAAAATAATCAGCAAATTTTTGTTGTTCTGCTGTGCCAGGATTTGCTTCTAGTGTAATTTCTATATCGTCGGCTAAGGTAAGTTGTTTGCTAATACCATTAAGGAGAAATTCAAAACTGTTAGCAGAAAATAGGCTAGGCGTACCGCCCCCTATAAAAATAGACTGAATAGGGCGTTGTTGCGCTGCATCCAGTTCTAAAGCAAGGTCTGCTAATAAAGCTGTTATATATTCTTGCTCTGGTAGTTGGTCATGTGTGGTGTGTGAGTTAAAATCGCAATAGGGACATTTACGCACACACCAAGGAATATGAATATAGAGTGATAGTGGTGGTAATGTGATAGCTTGGTTCATTAAATGGTTAAACGCTGTTTTAATAATGCCATAGCCTTAGCACGGTGGCTAAGTTGATTTTTTAGCTCTGGTGATAGCTCAGCGCTTGAACATTGTTGTTCGGCGACCCAAAATAGGGGGTCATAGCCAAAACCGTTAGTACCTCTTGCTTCAAATAGAATACTGCCTTGCCAGATGCCTTCACAAATAATGGGCATAGGGTCATTTTCATGACGAACTAAGGCTAGTGCGCAAATAAATTGAGCAGTGCGTTGCTGTTCTGGAATATCTTTTAATTCGTTAAGTAATTTAGCATTGTTGGCTTGGTCACCTGCATTACCTGCATAGCGTGCAGAATAAATACCTGGTGCACCTTGTAAAATATCCACAGCTAGACCTGAATCATCAGCTAGGGCAGGTAATCCTGATACTTTGGCTGCATGTCGTGCTTTTAAAATGGCATTTTCCACAAAACTAAGCCCTGTTTCTTCTGGCTCAATAGATGAAAACTCTGCCACAGAGTGAACTTCAAAGTGATCACCCAACATTTTTTGTAGTTCTTTTAGTTTACCTTGGTTATGGCTGGCTAATACTAGCTTTTGGTGGTTAGTCATTGTGTTCTCAATTTACTTACTAAATATTGGATGTTAATTGGTAAATACCAATTTCACTCATCAGGTTTGGCCATAAACGGGTTAGCATTGTATCGTGATGTTGGCTGTTAACTGCTAATCGTTGTAATACCTTTGCGCCTAGTTGTTTAGTTAAGTTTTCAAAATCCTTAAAGGTACAAAAGTGGATATTGGGTGTGTTATACCATGTATAAGGTAAAAATTCTGATACTGGCATTTTACCTTTGAGGCTAAGGTAAAGACGACAACGCCAATGACCAAAATTGGGAAAAGTGATAATGCAGGTTTTACCAACCCGTAACATTTCTTGTAGTAGTCTATCTGGGTAGTGTACTGCTTGAATGGCTTGGGTCATAATTACTACATCAAAACTTTGGGTAGCAAAGTTGGCAAGCCCTTCATCGAGGTTTTGTTGAATAACATTAACCCCTTTTTGCAAGCATTGGTTGATATTGGCAGGATCAATTTCTAAACCGTAGCCACTAACTGCTTTATGTTTTGTTAAATAGGAGAGTAGCTCACCATTACCACAGCCTAAGTCTAGGATTCTACTATTGTTAGGAATCCATTCTTGGATAATTTCTAAATCAGCACGCATTATATTCACCTTAAATAACAATACGTTGCATATAGGTTGTAAAAGCTTCTTGATACCTTGGAATTGGCATTAAGAAAGCATCATGACCTTGTGGTGCATCGATGTCTAAATAGCTTACATTTTTACCTGCGGCAACCAGTGCATCAACTATTTCTTTTGAGCGAGCAGGGGAGAAGCGCCAATCTGTAGTAAATGATATTAAGAAGAAACTAGCGTTTACATGGGCAAAAGTGGTAGCAAGATCACCATTGTGTTTGGCAGCAGGATCAAAATAATCCAAGGCTTTAGTCATTAGTAAATAGGTATTGGCATCAAAACGGCCTGAGAATTCTTCACCTTGATAGCGGAGGTAGCTTTCTACTTGGAATTCTACATTATGAAAATCATAGTTAAGCTTTTCATGTTTTAAGTCACGACCAAACTTCTGCCCCATCGCATCGTCAGATAGGTAGGTGATATGCCCAACCATACGTGCTAACATTAAGCCACGTTTAGGAATAACCCCTTGTTCTTGGAAGTTACCCTCTAAAAAGTCAGGGTCAGATAAGATAGCTTGTCTGGCTACTTCATTAAAAGCAATATTTTGAGCTGAAAGTTTAGGGGCGGCAGCAATAGCCACACAATGACGAAGGCGGTCTGGGTAGCTAATAGCCCATTGCATGGCTTGCATACCGCCTAGACTACCACCTACGACTGCTGCCCATTGTACAATACCTAATTTATCCGCTAATCTGGCTTGGCTATTTACCCAATCTTCCACAGTGACGATAGGAAAGGTAGAGCCATAGGGCTTATTGGTTTCTGGATTAATACTGGTTGGGCCAGTAGAACCATTGCAACCACCTAGATTATTAATACTCACTACAAAGAATTTATTGGTATCAATGGGCTTATTAGGGCCTATATAGTTGTCCCACCAACCTGATTTTTTTTCGTCTTCTTTATGATAACCTGCGGCATGGTGATGACCTGAGAGTGCATGACAAATTAACACTGCATTACTACGATGCTCATTTAATTTGCCATAGGTTTCATAGATAATTTCATAACCAGCAGCCAACTCTTTGCCACAAGCTAGTCTTAGTGGTTTATCAAATGACATAATCTGCGGTGTGACGAGCCCTACAGAATCCACAGGAAAATTAGTTGTCATTGATAATTCCTTATTAAATAGAAATAACCCAATCTAAATTGTTACCCAATTAGCTTTGCAATAAAGTTACTGATAAGAAACAGTAATATCAGTGCAATCATCGGCGTGATATCAATAATTCCAATAGGGGGGATAACACGACGTAAAGGAGCCAATATAAAATTACTAATTTGCTTAATCAATATAGCTGCTGGCGCTCTACTGTCTGGAGCGATCCATGACAAGATGGCATTCCCAATGAAAATTAAGAACAGTAAATATACAAAAGTATCGAGTAAAGCTATAAATGAAACAATCAGTATATTAACAAAGGCTAGGAGAATATTTTGACCTTGTAGCAAGAGTAAGATGATGATGATAATCAGTTGTACTATATAGGCCAGAATAATAGAAGCAAAATCTTGTCTGCCAATGCTAGGAATTATTTTTCTAATTGGTTTTAGTAAAGGGTGAGTCACTTTTACTATAAACTGGCTGATAGGGTTATAAAAGTCAGCACGCGCCATCTGTAGTAAAAAACGTAACAGAATGATGGAAATATAAATCTTTCCTAGCAAAGCAATAATCATTAATAAAATATTTAAACCTGTCACTTGAATCTACCTAGTATTTTACTGTGTGCTTTAAGCAAAATGTTAATTTTAAGGGAAAATAGCAAGTAATGAAACAGGCCTATTGTTAAACTTTATAATTTCTTTCACCAAAAATAGCTGTGCCGATCCGCAGCCAAGTGGCACCTTCGGCAATTGCAGCTTCCAGATCATAACTCATACCCATGGAAAGAGTATCTAGATAGAGATTAAGCTGTTGATTAATATTATCTTTTAATTTTCTTAAAGTAGCAAAAGCCATATGTTGTGCTTGTTTATCATCGGTTGGTTCAGGAATAGCCATCAGTCCCCTTAATTGCAGCTTTGGCATTGTATTAATTGCTTCAACCAGTGGTATAAGCTCGGCAGGATTACAACCTGATTTACTTTGCTCACCGCTAATATTAACTTGTATGCATATTTGTAATGGGGGAAGTTCCAAGGGGCGTTGATTATTTAATCGTTCAGCAATTTTAAGACGATCAACTGAGTGAACCCACTGAAAGTTTTCAGCAATATCTTTGGTTTTGTTGGATTGAATTGGCCCAATAAAATGCCAGATTAATGGTAAGTTATTGAGTTCTGACTGTTTTTGTAAGGCTTCTTGTAGGTAATTTTCACCAAAATTGGTGATACCACATTGAAAAGCTTCTTGAATGGCTTTGGCAGGTTTAGTTTTACTAACAGCCAGTAAATATATTTGCTTTGGATCTCGTTTAGTAATGGCAGCTATTTGAATGATACGTTGCTGAATAAAATCAATGTTTTTACTTATTTCTGACATTTATAACCTGTAAGTCGATGTGTAATATAGTCAAGATGTGATATATTTATAAACAATATTAACATGCTTTCATGGATTATTTGATTTTATTTGGAGGTTTAAAGCATTATGGAAATCACTGAACTATTAGCGTTTAGCGCAGAACACAAAGCATCAGACTTACATTTATCTGCGGGATTACCGCCAATGATCCGTGTGGATGGGGATGTACGTCGTATAAACCTCCCTCCTTTAGATCATAAGCAAGTGCATAGCCTTGTTTACGATATTATGAATGATAGACAACGTAAGGAATACGAAGAAAACTTGGAAACAGACTTTTCTGTTGAAGTTCCTGGTTTGGCACGTTTCCGGGTAAATGCTTTTAATCAAAATCGTGGCGCAGCGGCCGTATTTCGTACCATTCCTTCTAAAGTATTAACCATGACCGAGTTAGGCATGGGCGATGTATTTGAGAAAGTTTGTAATAATGATCGTGGTTTAGTGTTGGTAACAGGACCTACGGGTTCTGGTAAATCAACTACACTTGCAGCTATGGTGGATTATGTTAATGCCACCCGTTATGAACATATTTTAACCATTGAAGACCCTATTGAATTCGTTCATGAATCTAAAAAATGCCTTGTTAACCAACGTGAAGTTCATAGGGATACCTTAGGATTTAATGAAGCTTTACGTAGTGCACTGCGTGAAGACCCTGATATCATCCTTGTAGGTGAAATGCGTGACTTGGAAACTATTCGTTTGGCATTAACTGCCGCAGAAACTGGTCACTTGGTATTTGGTACATTACATACCAGTTCAGCTGCAAAAACCATTGACCGTATTATTGATGTATTCCCAGCTGCTGAAAAAGCAATGATCCGTTCCATGCTCTCGGAATCATTACAAGCAGTAATCTCACAGAAATTGATTAAGAAGATTGGTGGGGGCCGTGTTGCTGCCCATGAAATCATGATTGGTACACCTGCCATTAGAAACTTGATTCGTGAAGATAAGGTTGCACAAATGAACTCTTCTATTCAAACGGGCGCTCAAGTAGGTATGAAAACTATGGATGCTAGTTTGAGGCTGTTAGTTGAGAAAGGCTTTATTGAAAGGATTTATTTGAAAAAAACGGATTAATTAATAATTATTATATTAGATTTATTTTAAAAATTTATATGTATTTATTTTTATGTAGGTAGTGAGATGGAGTTTGAGAAATTATTACAGTTCATGGTTGATAAGAAAGCCTCTGACTTATTTTTAACAGTGGGAGTTCCACCTTGTATTAAAGTTGATGGCAAGTTATCTCCATTACCTGTAGATAAACTAAACGGAGACAGGATGAAAGAGTTGGCTAGGTTATTAATGACCGAACGCCAACAAAAAGAGTTTGCTTCTACACAGGAGTGTAACTTTGCAGTTAGTTATCCTGGAATTGGACGTTTTAGGGTGAGTGCTTATATTCAGCGTAATCAAGTGGGCATGGTATTACGTCGGATTGTTACTGAGATTCCTAGCCTAGAGCAGTTGGCCTTACCGAGAATTATCAAAGACTTAGCCATGGTAAAACGTGGCTTGGTCTTGTTCGTTGGGGCTACAGGTGCAGGTAAATCTACTTCACTAGCAGCGATGGTAGATTATCGTAATACTCATTCTACAGGGCATATTATTTCGATTGAGGACCCCATCGAATATTTGTTTAATCATAAGAACTGTATTGTAACGCAACGGGAAGTTGGGCTTGATACAGAGTCGTTTGAAATTGCTCTTAAAAATACCTTACGTCAGGCACCTGATGTTATTATGATTGGTGAGGTACGTACCCGTCAAACCATGGAGTATGCATTGGCTTTTGCTGAAACTGGGCATTTATGTTTAGCGACCTTACATGCTAATAATGCAAACCAAGCATTAGATCGTATTATCAGCTTTTTCCCAACTGAACGTCATTCGCAAGTATGGCTAGACTTATCATTAAATCTACGGGCGATTGTAGCGCAGCAATTAATTCCTAATAAAACGGGTGTAGGTCGTCAAGCAGCTGTAGAAGTATTATTAGGAACACCACTTGTATCGGATATGATTCGTACAGGTCAAGTAACAGAGTTAAAAGGCATTATGTCTCGTTCCGTTGAGTTAGGCATGCAAACCTTTGACCAAGCCTTATTTGATCTATTTGAGAGAGGTTTAATCTCTTATGAATCAGCATTAGCTTGTGCAGACTCTGTAAATGACTTACGTTTAATGATTAAATTAAACTCTGAGAAAAATGTTAAAGCTTCCTCAAGTGAATTATCAGGTGTCAAATTAAAAGACTATGATGACGAAGAGGATGATGATATTTAATCACTAATAAAAAAATAGCCCAACAACGGGCTATTTTTTATTGTATTAAAATATCTACTCTATCATATTGCGGATAGTAGAGGTACAGCGTTCATTGTTATCGCCAGTATAAATAACAGAACCCTGATCGTCCCAAATACTGCAATTTATGTTTGAATCATTTCTTTTTAAATACGCAGCTTTCTGGTTGTTTTTGTGCCATATAGTAATTTCAGTCGCTGTATTATTGTTATATACAAACTCACTTTGTTTATTTTGGTTTGGATAATAGGTAACATGAGGGCCGTGTAATTTATCATTATGATAGGTTTCTATAGAGTATTTATTACCAGATTTATCCCAATAGGTACTGACCCCTTCCTTTTTGCCTTTTTTATACTGTTTCTCAGCCACTTTCTTACCCTCTTCCCAATAGGAAACGGTTTCAAATTGACCATCTATAAAGTAAATTTCAAGAGTTTTATTACCTTGTTCATTCCAATAAACAGCATAACCATTTTCTTTGCCATCAATGTAATATTGTTCTAGTTCTTTTTGACCATTACTATGCCAACTGGTTAATAGCCCATCTTTCTGACCATCCTTATAATTAGCTTCCATATTTTTCTGGCCATTTTCATACCATAATATTAAGCCACCATGAATACTTTTAGGTAGGCCATCTACAAGATCAGTAGGCCTGTTAAATGTAAAAGGCTCAGATTGTTTCTGGTTAGAGTTTTGATAAAAATCTTGTACAGTAATTCCCATATTATTGATTGATAAAACTTTTCTATAATAGCCATCTTTAGTGGGGGCTATTACAGGTCGCCAATCTTTATCGAAATAATAGATGGTGCTTTGTGATGAAGATAATAGCGAATTTTCACTACTTGTAAAATCTTCTGTGTATCCTATAACTGCCATACTGCATAGAATAATAGCAATAAAAACTGCCCAGTTTTTCATTCTAATACTCCCTTTAAGTATCGTGACAATATATTCCTTTACCCAGTTTTTTTAAAAAGGCTCTAGTTGTGTATAAATTCCTCTAGCCTCAATGCCGAATTCTGCTGGCATTCCACAAGTTTTTTCTTGCTCTATAACAAGTTTTGGTGGTTTAAAGAAAAAATACAGATTACAGTTTTTATGAGGGCTAGAGTAAACACCAACACCTTGTGGATTAAATGTGGCAACTCCATCTACTTCATTATAATACTGTACAGTCATTGCCGAATGAGTAGGGGTTTGAGCACTAAAAATTTTAAAATAGAATTTACCATTAATAGGCGTAGTAATATAAGCATCTTTAATAAAATGTTCATAAGCGAAATAATACTGCCCTGTAACGGTTGTATCAGTAGTATAGGGAGGAGGGAAGTTTGATTGTGAGGTACCCTCATCAGAAAACGCTACTACTGAGAAGACCATTAAGTAGAAAGATAATAAGCGTATTAGCATAAAGAAGTGGACTATTGTTTATAGAAATATGGTGCATATTGTACTTAGAAAATAGCGTTTGTATAGGGTTAATCCACTTATTCATTGGATATTATCAGGCATCAAACAGCTAGTTAGTTGTTATTATGAAGAATATTGGCTTGAACCCTTCCTTTAGTTAAATCATTTAATAATTGTTGGAGTGTGGAGATATTTTGTTTAGGTAGTGCTAATAATAATGATATTCCTTCTGCATCAAAATTTTGTTGTTCAATTGTCGCCTCTAGAGAGTTTAACCTATTTTCTAATAAAGGCCATTCATGATAGTAGCAGCTAAATTGGCAAGAAATACGAGGAATTAATTCAATAAGGGGTGCTTGCTGTAAGCAGCGAGCAACGCTGCCACCATATGCTCTTGCAAGACCGCCTGTGCCTAATTTTATACCACCAAACCAACGCGTAACAATTGCTACTATAGAGTCACATTGCTGGCCTTCGATTGCTGTTAGTATTGGTCTACCTGCTGTACCTGAGGGTTCGCCATCATCGTTAAAGCGATAGTTTTGAGCTATTTTCCACGCCCAACAATTATGTGTTGCTGTTGGATCACTGACTTTTTCAATGAACTCAGAAGCTTGTTCAATTGTACTGATAGGAGCAACTTGTACGAGAAAGCGACTTTTTTTTATTTCTTCGATAACTTGAAAAGGTTCTGATAAAGTAAAAGCCATAACAAAAAGTGAAATATTTCATGTTTTAAAGGTTAATTATTAATAATATCAATTAATCACTAGTAGGTGCTATACGAATAAGCAATAATGTTATAAAGATAATGAATTGAATAGCAATTTTAGTTGTCAGTGGTTGTAGGAGTAGTGGTAAAAGATGTTTGATGCAAAGGAAGTACGAATTCAATTACCTCATGTTGAACTAGCAGGCTTGGAGTATGGTGATCCTCAAGGAGAACCTGTATTAGCACTACATGGTTGGTTAGATAACGCCATGAGCTTTGTGCGTTTAAATCCAAAATTAAAAGGTATGCGTATTATTGCCATAGACTTAATGGGGCATGGCTTTTCGCAACATAAACCTGCAGGAACAGGCTATCAATTGTGGGAAGCTGTATTTAGTACAGTTGCCGTGATACATAAACTAGGCTGGCAGCGATGTTCATTATTAGGGCATTCTTTGGGGGCTATCATTTCTGTAATGACTGCGGCTATCCGTCCAGATTTAGTTAAACAATTAATGTTAATAGATGGTTTAGTTGCTTACTCTAAGCAGCCTACAGAATTTCCTCAGCAGTTACAGCATGCTATGTTAGGGTTTGCTAAATCACTTTCTCAGCCGCAAACAGTGAAAGTTTATGATTGTATAGATACTATGATTCAAAGGCGACAAAAAGGATTAGTACCCATCAGTTATGAAGCAGCCAGTTTGCTAATGGAAAGAGGTGCTAAGGCTGTAGCAGGGGGGTATAGTTGGCGTTCTGATAGTCAGTTAATGATCCCTTCACCTTTTCCGTTAACGGATGATGCGGCATGGTCTTATGCGGAGCAAATAACTTGCCCCACCCATTTGATTTTAGCTAAACAAGGTTTATTAATTGAAAATAAGCATTTTATGCAGCGTTTAGCACAATTAAATACTTGTAAAGTAGAGGTATTAGAAGGTGGCCATCATTTACATTTAGATACTGAACAATCTGCACAAGAGGTAGCGGATTATTTTAATGATTGTTTTTTAATATGATAAAGGTGAGTTAAAACTCACCTTTATCAATAGCAATTAACGCCAAAAACGTAATTGATTGAGATGATCTAATCCTTTGGTTAATACGTGATCTACAGTAGCTGCAGCACCAAAGCCTATTTTTTCCTGTAGGCCTCTCTTGATAACATAATGAACACAGTAAATATCAGCTTGTTTAGCTTTATCCATTAAGTACTGATCACTGGTGACGATACTATCAACCAAATGTTTTTCTAAGGCAGCCGTACCCAACCATGTTTCACCTGTGGCTATTTCATCAATATTAAGATGTGGGCGGTTGGCTGCTACAAAGCTTTTAAAAAGTTGATGAGTGATTTCTAAATCTTCTTGGAATTTTTCACGACCTTTGGCAGTATTTTCACCAAATATAGTCATGGTGCGTTTATATTCACCCGCTGTCATCACTTCATAATCAATATCATGTTTTTTTAATAGTTTATGAGCATTGGGTATTTGGGCCACGACACCAATAGAGCCTAAAATAGCAAAAGGTGCAGAATAAATACGGTTACCTATACAGGCCATCATATAGCCACCACTAGCAGCAACTTTGTCCACACATATTGTCAATGGAATATTGGCTTCACGAATTCTAGATAGTTGCGAGGCCGCCAATCCGTAGCTATGCACCATACCACCAGGGCTTTCTAAACGAACAACTACCTCATCAGCAGGAGTGGCAATAGTCAAAATCGCAGTTATTTCTTGACGTAAATTTTCAACCGCAGACGCTTTGATATCACCTATAAAATCTAAAACAAAGACTCTAGATTTGGTTGTTGGTTGTTTACCTTTATCCGCTTTTTGCTGCTTTGTTTTTTCTTTTTTGAGTTTTTTTAGAACGTCTTTCTCAAAAATAGCCTCTTCGAGTTGATCATGAAGTTTATCAAAATGCTCATTAATTTTTTGAATTTGTAATTGGCCTTTTTGAGCTTCATGTTTACGGCTTTTTAAGCTGACGATAAATATAAGCACAGCAATAATAGCAATAACGAGTGTTACTGTTTTTAAAAGGAAACTAGCATATTCTAATAAAAAAGCCACTGTATTTTCCCCAGAATGAATAAAATTGGTAGTTAAACGCACATTGTACAGATTTTAAAAAAGGATCGGTATGCTAATTATATAGTTTGAAAGATAATTTAATGAAAAAATTATTATCTGATGTAAACTAATTACTTTTTTTAAGTACTAATAATAGTTAAAGGAGTTTATTGATGAGTGCTGATGAAATTATTGAACAATTAAAGTCAAAATTTAACCCAGAAGCTGCTCAAGGAAAAGATTTAACGTTTCAGTTTATGATTGAAGGTTATCAAAATTATAGCTTGAAAGTAAAAGATGGCACTTGTGTTATTGTTGAAGGTGTTGTCAATGATGCTGATGTTACGTTAAGTATGGATAAACAAGACTTCAAGGCAATGTTAAATAAAGAATTGAATGCAATGATGGCATTGATGACAGGTAAATTAAGAATCGATGGTAACCCATTGTTAGCCATGCAATTAAGCCAATTATTTTCTATATAGTAAGTAGAGGTTTACTTGGATCCTTTTTCTCTCAGTCCTGAGTTATTATTAATACTATCGGTTGTTGCTTTTATTGCAGGTTTTATTGATGCAATTGCTGGTGGAGGAGGTTTAATTACGGTGCCTGCATTATTAACTGCTGGAGTACCTCCTCACCTAGTATTAGGGACTAATAAGTTAAGTGCAACTTTTGGTTCAGCTACTGCTAGCTTTGCTTATTATCGAAAGAAATTATTTTTACCTAAACTTTGGTGGCCTAATCTATTAGCAACAGCTGTAGGTGCTGTAATAGGTGCTGTGATTGCACATAATTTATCAGCCAGTTTTTTAGAAAAATTCTTGCCAATTATTGTCTTTAGTTGTGGTCTGTATTTTCTATTTTCAAAAACACCTAATAAAACGATGGCTGACAATGTAATTATCAAAAAGCCTAGACAATTGCCTCAGGGATTTACATTAGGGTTTTATGATGGGATTGCAGGGCCTGGTACAGGTGCCTTTTGGATGGTAAGTACATTATTAATGTACCCTGTTGATTTATTGAGAGCCAGTGGCGTTGCAAGAACCATGAACTTTGTCAGTAATGGCATGGCATTAGCTGTATTTATTGCTTATAACCAAGTGGCTTGGTTATTGGGTCTTTGTATGGGGTTGGCTTTAATGATGGGGGCTTATTTAGGTGCTAACAGTGCCATTAAAGGCGGCTCTAAGCTTATAAGACCTATTTTTATTTGTGTGGTAATGGCTATTACTATTCGTTTAGTGTGGAAAGGTTGGTTTGGCGGTAGCTAATTTTTCAGCGATATAAAGATCTATTAAGTATCTTGAAATAGCTTGTTTAGGTGGAAGTTCTGGAAGTTTTTTAATAGTAAACCATTGGGCATCTTCAATTTCATCAGGTTGAGGTGTTATTTCTCCAGCTGCATAATCAGCATGAAAGCCTAGCATTAAAGAGTAGGGATAAGGCCAGTTTTGGCTGCCAATATAACGTAAATTATTAATGGTAATGCCTACTTCTTCATGTACTTCACGATGTACGCAATCCTCTACAGATTCACCTGCTTCAACAAAGCCTGCTAAAGTGCTATACATGTTGTTAGCAAAACGCGGTGAACGAGCCAATAATATTTCATCGCCTCTTGTGATAAGAATGATCATACAGGGATTAAGGCGTGGATAAACTATATTGTTACAGGCTACACAATACATATGATGCTGTTTGCTATTGTGCTGCATTCTACTACCGCAACGGCCACAGAATTTATAATCAATAGCCCATGTAGCTAATTGTGCAGCATAACCCAACAATTTAAAAGTGATAGGATCTATTTGCAACATTAGTGGCCGTAATGATTGCCAGTGGGTGTGGGATAGTAAGGAGTATTGCTTATCTAAAATAACAAGATGAACAGGAATATTATTCCATAAACCTAAGCTAATTATCTGATGATCAACTTGATTAATCGATGAGAATAGATCATCTAAAACAAAAAGAACTTGATATTGGTCTGTACATAAAAACTGATTATTTGCATAGATCAATAATAAGTTCTTTTGAGTTGTTTGTAATGGAATATTAGCTTTTACGAAAGAGTCCAATTTTCAGGCCTTGTAAACTTAATATCATCATCACTCTGTACCTTTTCAGTAGATTGCGGTTTTGTCGCTGGTTTTTCTTCTTTATTTTCATCGGTTTGAGCAATTGGTTCTAAGGATAATTTTGATGACGCAGATATATCCGCTAGAGTTTTTTCTTCTACTTTAGTCGTTTCAACTGTAGGGGCAGGTGTTGCTGCTGTAGGTTCTTTAATAATATCAGTGTTACCTATAGTCGCTGTTTTTTGTTCTTCTTGACTAGCAGTCACATCAACTTTAAAGGAAGAAAAATCATCAAGATTAAAATCTAAGTCTTTTGACTCTTGTAATGTTTCAGTATTATTGTTTATTGCTTTTTCGTCATAAACATCTGTGAATAAACTGGCAGGCTTAGCATTATTATTTATAGCTTCGGGGGCTACTGTGTCTAATGTTGGAATTGCTCTCGCTTTTTTAGCTGTTACAGCAGGTGCAATTGGAGCTGCAGGAATCTCAATATCAGGTACATTGAGTGTCGCTAAACTCTCTTCAGCTAGGTCTAATACTTTATTATCAGCAACAACATTTGAATTTAATGTTCCTGTTTCCATAAAGAATTCGAGACTAGCAAAAATATCAGCCAAGTTATCAAGTTGTTGGGTATCTGGTAAAGTATCTGTGGTTAACATTTTGGTATCAATGTAGTAGTTACATTGGCGAATGATTTTGGCTGCTCTTTCTTGGTTAAGAAACAGTAAACAGCCATAAATTTCATTTAAGATTTGTGGCATTTTTTCTAAGTATTGTTTATCACCCTTAGATTCAACATAGCCCATTATGTTTTGTTGGGCTGTGCCAATACCAGTTAAAGACTCTTGAATGGCAAGCGAACGACCTTGTTTAAGATATTGATTAATAGTATCTTCTACGGCATCAGGATTGCTAGCCATTGATTTTTCATTATCATCACAAGAAGCTGTGGTTTCATAATTTAGAATAATACCTTCTACATGCAGTATTACATCTGCTAATTTATCTAAGATACTAGGGCTAAGGTCGGTTTCATTTTTATTTAATTCCAATATTCCAATCTGTTCTTTTAACATGGTTTCAGCCGATTGTAGGCCAACCAATGAAAGAGTTTTAATAAGGTGTTCTAGGTTATTTAGTAAAGACTCAGTAAGTGTTTGATGATCTGCACTGCGGCTAGTAAATGCATCTATTGAGTATTGAGTTTGTACTAACTCTTCTCTTACCGCTGCTGTAAAAGAACAAATAGCACTTTGGCTAGGGCCTGCTAGTTTGTTCATTTCCGCTTCTAATACTTTATTATTATAGGGTAGAGGAGCTAAATTAAATGCACCAAATACAGTGAGAGCCTTTATACCAAAGGCATTATCCAAAGAAACTATGTATAGTAGGTCTTTTAACAATGATTCATTAATTGATTCATGGTTTATTTGAGTTTTACGTAGTTGCTGATCTACACGGCTAAATAGTTTTTTACGGGTAGGGTAGGCTGTCATTCTTGAATCAGTAAATGATTCAATCGCTGCAGAAGTCACCCAACATAGTCTGGCAGCATTTTCATCATCAAGGTGTTTTTGTAATCTATCCATAGATCTGGACATCATACGTAAACTTGCTTCCCTGTTTTCGTCTTTAATTAAGCCTAATAAGCCAATCTGATACATTTGGCGCAACCTACCAAACAGAGCTAAATCGATAGTCTCTGGTAATGGGTTGGGTAATGGAGGCTGTATAATAGAAATATCAGCAAAATAACTATCAGGCAATGGTGGTTTTTTATCTGTTAATCGTAATTCGTTGATAACAGGAAGCAATAGTTCTGGTAAGGGATAAGGATAATTTTCAAAGTTTTCTAAATAACGGCGTAAGGTGAAAATAGCCGTACTTAAAGTGCTTAAGGTGTTATCCCATTGTCCATCCGCCTCTGTAGGAATAGCCAATGCACGCTCTAACATAAGGTCAGTTAAGGTAGTAGCACCAGAAATCTCGATTAATGTTAAAGAGCCACGGATCTGTTGTAAAGCTTGGATAAACTGTTGTAGAGAAGCATTGCTTTGACGTTCAGAAATAAACATTTCTAAACAGCGTTCAGCATGGTCAATGGTGATAAATAGCTCATTCTTAACTAGGTTAAGAAGAGTTATGATTGTTTTCATTTGTTTTGGTGTTGTGGGTGTTGCCAAATCAGTCATTGAAACTTGCCTACATAATTTAATGGGGTAAACACATAAAACATGTTGTTATGTAGAAGGTAATTTGCATGTAATCTATTCATATCGAATTATTACTCAAATGCCTTCCATTGCATTATTAATGGTTTAGCTGCTAACCGTTAAACAATACATCCTTAAGTCTTATTCTAACAAAACACTTTAAGTCGTTATGCTATTAAAGTCATTGTATGTTACATGGGTTAATAATGCTATTAAGGTACATTATACCTATTCCATTAGTAAATATCTAATCTGTTGGTTAATCTAGTTAATTAGCGATGTTATGAGAAATATCAATAGAGCTTAATTAAATAAAAGATTCTGAAAGTGGAACTATTTAAATAACTGGATGTATATATTAATTATTGCTATTACTTGTACAACAGGTTTTAGGCTAAATGCATTTTATGCTGAGTATTATTTTATTATGGTTGACACAACACAACATTCAGAAAGTCAGAATTTATCAGAGAATACTAATCAAAAAACAAAAAAGGTAACCAGTGCATTATTAATAGGTGCTATGGGGGTGGTGTATGGTGATATTGGTACCAGTCCCCTATATACATTAAAAGAAGTGTTTCATATTGGTGGTATTACGACTAATGAAATAGGTGTATTAGGCATATTATCCCTGATTTTTTGGTCTTTAGTGTGGGTTGTTTCCTTTAAGTATGTCATTTTTATTTTGAGAGCGGATAACGAAGGTGAGGGTGGTACAATGTCGTTGATCGCTTTAGCCCAAACAGCCACTCAAAACTATCCCAAACTGCGTAAAGTAATCGTCTTGTTAGGATTATTTGGGGCAGGTCTTTTTTATGGGGACAGTATGATTACTCCCTCTGTATCTGTGCTTTCAGCAGTTGAAGGGTTAATGTTAATACCTTCTTTTAAAGGGTTAGATCAATTTATTGTGCCTTTGGCCGTTGTTATTTTGATTGTTTTATTTTTGTTTCAACGATTTGGTACAGCCCATATAGGAAGGCTTTTTGGGCCTATTATGATGTTGTGGTTTTTAACCTTAGCGGTATTAGGAATATATGGCATTATCCATAATCCCGTGGTATTAAAAGCGTTAAATCCAATGCGGGCGATTGAGTTTATTTACTATCATAAGGCAGTGGGTTTTCTTATTTTAAGTGCTGTGGTTTTAGCCTTAACAGGGGCGGAAGCACTGTATGCTGATATGGGACATTTTGGTCGAGCGCCAATCTCTCGTGCTTGGTTTTTCTTTGTATTTCCAGCCTTAGTGCTAAATTATTTTGGTCAAGGCGCAATGATTCTCCTAGACCCAAGTGTTAAACATAATCCTTTTTTCTTATTGGCGCCTGAATGGGCTTTAATGCCGTTAATTTTGATTGCTACTTTAGCTACTGTGATTGCTTCGCAAGCCGTTATCTCTGGAGCGTTCTCTTTAACACAACAGGCTATTCAGTTAGGTTATATACCTAATATGTTGATTCGTCATACGTCCAGTGATGAGAAAGGGCAAATTTATATTCCTTTTATCAATTGGTCGCTAATGGTTGGTGTAGTATTGCTAATTTTTGGCTTTGGTTCTTCTTCTGCACTAGCTTCAGCCTATGGTATCGCTGTAACAGGAACGATGATTATTACAACACTATTGGTTTCTAGTGTAGTGTTGTTACTCTGGAGATGGCCACTTTGGTTGGCTATTCCTTTATTACTAGCATTCTTTATTGTTGATGCACTTTATTTTGCTGCTAATTTACCTAAAGTAATGCATGGTGGTGAATTCCCTATTATTGTGGGTATTGTGCTATTTATTATTATGAGCACTTGGAAAAGAGGCCGCGCTTTATTAACAAAAAGTTTGGAGGAAAACAGTTTACCATTACCTGCTTTTATTTCTAGCATACAAATAAATCCACCACACCGAATACAAGGTACAGGGGTATTTTTAACATCACGTTTAGATGTGGTTCCTAACTCGCTATTGCTTAATTTAATCCATAATCAGATTTTGCATGAGCAAATCGTGTTATTAACGGTAATCGTTGATAATTTGCCAAGGGTGCATCCAGATAGGCATTTTAAGGTTGAAGTATTTGGTGAGGGCTTTTATCGCATTGTATTACATTATGGTTTTATGGAAGAGCCTGATATACCAAAGGCATTACAACAGTGCCATTTACCTGAGCTAGATTTTAATAATATGACAACCACCTATTATTTAACCCGAGAAACTATTATTCCTTCAAAAATGGGTATGGCACGTTGGCGTCAAGCATTGTTTTCATTTATGATGAAGAATGCGAGTGCAAGTTTGCGTTATTTTAATTTACCAATGAACCGAGTGATCGAACTTGGTACACAAGTGGAAATATAAGTGATGAAAGATTGGCTAAACACAACACCAAAGGCAGAACTACATTTACATATTGAGGGATCTTTAGAGCCAGAGCTAATGTTTAAATTAGCGCAACGTAATGGAGTCAAGCTACCTTGGAATGATGTAGTAAGTTTACGTAAGGCTTATAACTTTAATAATTTACAAGAGTTCCTTGATCTCTATTATCAAGGCGCCAATGTATTAAAAACAGAGCAAGATTTTTATGATTTAACATGGGCTTATCTACAAAAGTGTAAAGAGCAATGTGTAACCCATGTGGAACCTTTCTTTGATCCTCAAACCCACACGGATCGTGGTGTACCATTGGAAGTAGTTATTACTGGTATTAGTAAGGCGCTGCAAGATGCTAAATCACAATTGGGTATTAGTAGTGGCTTAATTTTATGTTTTTTACGGCATCTATCAGAAGAAGCAGCTTTTAAAACCTTAGCGGAAGCCCTGCCATACCAAGATCATTTTATTGCTGTTGGTTTGGATAGCTCAGAAGTGGGATTTCCTCCCAGTAAGTTTCAGCGTGTGTTTGATAAGGCTCGTAGTGCAGGCTTATTAACTGTTGCCCATGCAGGTGAAGAAGGGCCACCTGAGTATATTTGGCAGGCATTAGATTTATTAAAAGTTAAGCGAATAGATCATGGTGTTAGAGCAATTGAAGATGAGCGTTTAATGCAACGCCTAATTGATGAACAAATACCATTAACAGTCTGTCCACTATCCAATATTAAATTGTGTGTATTTGATGAAATGAAGCAACATATTATTTTAGATATGTTAGATCGCGGTGTGAAGGTAACGGTTAATTCTGATGATCCTGCTTATTTTGGTGGTTATATCAATGAGAATTTCCAAGCGATGTTTGATCATTTAGCAATGACACAGCAGCAAGCAGAACAGTTAATCCAAAATAGTTTTGATGCTCGATTAGTTAAATAGCTTTCAGTTATAAGCTGCCTTAATTGATTATAATTAAGGCATTTTCCATTCTTAAATAAATAGGTTAATTCTTACCATATTTTATATCATCAATCCCTCTATAAGCATTTACGATAATACTATCTACTGTTCAGAGATAGGGTTTTATTTACCATAAATGTAATCAAAATAGTTTATAAAAAAATACTGTAGTTGCTGTGCCTTATTATAACTTAATGATTGATTTAGTTTTACGTGATTAAGATTTATGCTAAGAAAAACATTGGTTTTATGTTATCTTATACAGGTGTTAATGAAGTGATTAGAGTAGATAAAATGACAACTAAAAAGGATGATACAATAACCATTTTTGGTATTAAAAATTGTAATACCATGAAAAAAGCATTTGTTTATTTAGATGAACATCATATCAGTTATCAATTTCATGATTATAAAAAACAAGGAATTGATAAAAAGCATTTACAAGCATGGTGTAAAGAACACGGTTGGGAAAAAGTTATTAATAAAGCAGGGTTAACTTTTAAAAAGTTGACTGATGAGCAGAAAAAAGATTTAACAGAAAGTAAAGCAATAGACTTAATGATTGCACTACCTTCAATGATAAAACGCCCTGTCTTAGATGTAGGTAATAAGACATTATTAGGTTTTAAAGCTGAAGAGTATGATCAAGTATTAAGTTTAAAATAATAGAGATCGAGGATTTTATGTCAAAAACATTATTTAGTATGGCTTTTGGGGTGGGAACGCAGAATCGTAAAGGGGAATGGTTAGAAGTATATTATGCTTTACCAGTGTTTAGTCCTAGCACTGCATTAACTGATGCAATAACACCTATGATAGGCTACCAAGGTGGGAATGAAACAATCAGTATTACGGTAACCCAAGCAGCAGAATTAGCAGCGACATTAAAACAAGTTGATGAAAAACAAGCAGGATTACTAACACGTTTAGCTGAAAGTAATAAGCCGTTAGTAGCGGTATTATTAGCTGAGGATAGCGAGCCTCGTTCAGTACCTGAAGCTTATTTAAAATTACATTTATTATCACATCGCTTAGTTAAACCACATGGTATTAATTTAACGGGTATATTTGGTTTACTACCTAATGTTGCTTGGACCAACCTAGGGGCGATTGATGTTGAGGAATTAGCTGAGCGTCAATTAGAAGAGCGTATCAAAGGTAGAGATTTAAAAGTTACTTCTATTGATAAGTTTCCAAGAATGTCTGATTATGTTATTCCATCAGGGGTTCGTATTGCCAATACAGCACGGGTGCGTTTAGGGGCTTATTTAGGGGAAGGTACCACTGTTATGCATGAAGGTTTTATTAACTTTAATGCAGGTACAGAAGGCCCAAATATGGTAGAAGGACGCATTTCAGCAGGTGTTTTTGTAGGTTCAGGTACAGACTTAGGTGGTGGCTGTTCTACAATGGGTACATTATCAGGTGGTGGCAATATAGTTATCAGTGTGGGTAGAAATTGTTTAATTGGTGCTAATGCAGGTATTGGTATTCCATTAGGTAATAATTGTACTATTGAAGCTGGCTTGTATATTACAGCAGGTACTAAAGTTGCAATGTTATCTGGCATTAATACAGTAATAAATATTGTTAAAGCAAAAGAATTAGCAGGACAAGATGATTTATTATTCCGCCGTAATTCTGAAACAGGACAAGTTGAGTGTAAAAATCAACAACAAAAAATTTCTTTAAATACCGATTTACATGATAATAATTAAATTATAAAAAAATCCCTCGTTTGAGGGATTTTTTTTGATTGCTGCTGAATGTAAGCAACAGGTATATGTTCTGTTAGCCATACCCCATTATCAGCTAAGTAAAAATGGTAACCTTGCTTATACATTTCAGCACTACTAATTTTTAAAATAACTGGTTGTCCATGTCATGTTGCAACACTGTAAGCTGTTTCAGTATCTGTAGATAAGTGCACATATTGTCTTCAAGCTGCCACTAAATCTTGTTGTTTACTATCCATTCCTTAATTGGTCCTATATTTGGTCTAGGCTAACATTAAGTACAATTCTTTGTTTTCTTGTTGTGCTTGTTTGGCTAAGGCTCTTATTTCTTCTAACTTCTGTTGAGCATGAGGTAACCGCCAGTGAATTTCATCATGTTCAGCCCAAATGGCTGCTACAGATCTTAAATCGGTATCTTCTAAGGCTACAATTGCTTTAAAAAAAGCTTCAGGTAGTCTATAAAGAATGGCATCTGAATCTAATTCAATAAATTCTAACTCATGTATTTCTTTAACACGGCTATTACTCAGGCTTGCCCATAAAGCGCTAAGTTCATAATCAGTAACATCATTGAGTGCGATATGAGGATAGCTTTGCTCTAACACGTTGTAGTTAACAGCATCTTCTGGATTTTTAGCAATAAAAATATCTGAAAATTCAGGCATAGTAATCTCGGCTAATTAGAATTTATGGAATAGTGTTTATTATAAAAAAGATATTAAATAAATAAAGGGGTTATAGTTTTAAGCATATATAGCTGGCTACCCTTTAAATATAAAAGGGTAGCAGCAACAAAACGCTATTTTTGCAACAGTATATTGGTTGTTTGATCAAATGATTGGCAAGTTTCTCTATCAACAGCAAAACTTGTCAATAAATTATTGTTTAGGTCATAGTAACTATATTGATAGGTTATACCCTTGTTTATCGTTTGGCGTGTAGTTTGATTTTTACATAACCCAGCAATATTCATATTGGGATTGATTTGAGCAGCCGTAATATTAGGTTTTTTAATAATGGCTTTATTCCATATAATTCGTTCTTTTGGATTGTAGCCAACATCAGTAAGTTGGATGGTTTCACTGCTTAGGGTATTAAGATTTTGTTTAATACTTTTAGCTTCAGCAGTTAATTGTTTATCTAAATCATCCCCTGTAACTTCTTCACCAACAGGCTTTTGGCAGTCTCTTATATCTACTGCAAAATCTTTGACTAGTTTCTTTTCATCTTTTTCATAATATTTTAAGTAAAAACTAATATACTTTTTTGTTAATTCAGAAAAATAGGGATGATTACAAATTAAATTAGTATTGTATTCTTTATCAATAGTTTTGACATCAATCGATGGTTTATTTGCCTTAGCATCAATTGAGATAATTTTCTGCTCAGAATCATAATCAATATTGAAAGCAGTAAGTTGGCTATTTAGTGGTTGTGGGAGGGTGGTTTTTAATTGTTTAAGATCTTTATTTAATTGGCTTTCAAATTGTTTAAAGTTAAGTTCACAAGAGGGTTCTGTGATAACAATATTTTTTAAAAGATCCTTATTAATTCCATAATAAAAGAAACTGACCGTTAAACCTAAATTTATTGCAGATCGTAAAGTAGGGTTGTAACAAATTTCATTAACAACCTTATCTTGTTCATTTTTATTACTTATACGTTGAGGATTTAACACTGTGGCTGTATAGATAAGGATTTGTTTTTGGTGATTGTAGTTAATATCAGTTAACAATAAATCCGTAGAAAGTTGTTTAGGTAAGTTTTGTTTAACTTGATCAACAGTTGTTGTTAGGTCTGGTAGTGTAATTGTTTGAGCAAAACTTAAACAAACAACACTAGATAGCAGTATAGTTGCCAATGGTTTAAGCGAAAACGTCATATTACATCCCAATTGTGAATTTTAATGATGAGCAATTATACTCATAAAACATTAGAGTATCTAAAATTGTTTTGTATACTGTGAAATAGTTAAAGTTTTTGTAGGGAAGGGGAAGTTTTGCAGGGGGAGAGAAATAAAAAGCAGCTAGTTTTAAAGCTATCTGCTTTTTATTTTAAAATAATCAAAGTTGTTAGATTATTTCTTGCCCTTTTTAGCAGCAGGTTTTTTAGCTTGATTAACAGCTTCTTTTAAACCCTTACCTGCTCTGAAACTAGGAACTTTCTTAGCTGGGATAGTCATTGGTTCGCCAGTTCTTAAATTTCTAGCAACACGTGCAGCACGAGCTTTTACTTCAAAAGTACCAAAACCTACTAATACAATAGACTCTTCTTTTTTTAGAGTTTCAGTAATAGTTTCTAATACAGCATTTAATACTTTATTAGCTTCGGTTTGAGTAATCTCAGCTTTGCTAGCAATTGCATTTACAAGTTCAGCTTTGTTCATACATATATTCCTTAATGATGGGAAAAGTTTAAAGCAAATAATACCCTAATAACAGAGTATGGATAAAACTACCTTAACTGCGTTAGATAATCAATACATATAATGCAGATAATTAAAGATTTTATAACTTTGTAAGCCATTTTCAAGGTATTTTTTCAAAAAAGTTGGTTTTTTGCGACTAACTGCTACACAGGAATGGTAACTTACTGATGAAGATCAATTTTTTTAGGGGTATAAATCTTTGAATTCACCCATCTACTACTAATTAATGAGTTTTTAGAAGTGGCTATAAGGTCTATAGCTAAGAATGTAATCGACAAAATAGCCGTTTACCGTACAATACATCCCTTACTTAATTGGTCAACTATGGTTTATGTCATTAACATCTAGTTTATCAGCTCAACAATTAAATCTATCTAGATTACGTATTGCTATTGCTTTCTTTTTCTGTGTGGCAGGGATGTGTTTTAGTAGTTGGGCTGTTCGCACGCCTTTTATTCAGGAAAAATTACAATTAACCAAAATGGACTGGGGATTTTTATTATTATGCCCTGTTTCAAGCTCTTTAACGGCTACATTGCTGTCTAGCTTTCTTATTGGACATTTTTCCAGTAGAAGAACCACCATTATCGCTGCTTATTTAACAATATTTTCTGTATTGTTAATTGGTATAGCTCCTAACGTCTGGGCATTAGCTGGCGCTTTTATCTTATTCGGTGCTGGTATGGGGTTAATCGATATCTCTATGAATGATCAGGCAGCTGCCTTAGAGCGTTTATATCAGCGATCAATTATGTCATCCTTTCATGGTATTTTTAGTGTAGGTGCTATGCTAGGATCGCTATTAGGTGGACTATTAGCAAAGTTTGCTATAACACCTGCTTATCATCTTTTGGTAGTGGCAATTTTACTCGTTATAGGTGTTGTTATGAATCAAAGGTATTTGTTGCATTCAACCGATAATATTACGGATGAAATTAAGGCTGAGATTAAAGTGCCACTAATTGTCTTGCCCAAAGGTAAATTATGGATTCTCGGTTTTATAGCCTCTGCTGCTGTATTTGTGGAAGGTGCAATGGCAGATTGGTCAGCTTTATTTCTTGAAAATATGGGCGCTCAAGAGTGGTTGGCTGCGTTAGGCTTGGCTTTTTTTACGGGAACTATGGCTTTAGGCCGTTTATTTGGTGATCGTTGGGTAGATTATGTGGGTGCGGTTAGAGCAATACAATGGGGAGCTGCTTGTTCAGTACTAGGGTTATTTATTGCTTTAATTAGTTATTTCCCAATTATTGCTATTGTTGGATTTGCTTTATCGGGTATTGGTATGGCAATTATTTTCCCTTGTTTACTGACATTAGCTGCAAAGTTTAAAACTAAAGAAATGTCATCTGCGGCTGCCATAGCCTCAGTAGCCATGATGGGCTATGTGATGATGTTATTAGGCCCGCCAATGATAGGGTTTTTAGCCCATGTTGTAGGCTTGCATTTGGCGTTTATTGCGTTATTGCTATTGAGTATTTTGGTGCTAATTTTAGCAGGATCTGCGAGGACTAATAAAAATTAGCTTACAGGTTATTCTGTTAATTTAGCATAACCTTGATAGCTATTTTTTATTCCTCATCTGTTGCTGCATGATCGGCATCCATATTTAGCTCTTTTATTTTTCTGGTAAGGGTATTACGACCCCAGCCTAACAGGTCAGCGGCCTCGCGTCGGCGGCCAGCAGTATGTTTTAAGGCGGCTTCAATCATGACTTTCTCAAAAGTTGGCATAGCCTCATCCAATAAATTGGTTTGGCCTTGCTTAAGCGCTTGTTCTGCCCATAGTTTTAGATTTTGTTGCCAATTACCTGATGGCGTTTCTGGCTTGGATTGATTAACTACCTCTGGTGGCAAATCATCAATATGTACTTCTCTACCAGATGCCATTACAGTAATCCAACGGCAAATATTTTCGAGTTGACGTACATTGCCAGGCCAAGGAAGATTTTTTAAGTATTCTTCGGTTTCTGGTTTAAGTACTTTTGGTTCTACAGCGAGTTCTTTAGCTGTATGTTGTAGAAAGTGTTTGGTTAGAGCAGGGATATCTTCACGTCGGTTTGATAGGCGAGGTATATGAATGCGAATAACATTGAGTCGATGAAATAAATCTTCTCGAAACTTCCCTTGTTGTACAAGCATTTCAATATTTTGATGGGTAGCCGCAATGATGCGTACATCTACTTTGATAGGTATATGCCCGCCCACCCGATAAAATTCACCATCTGCTAATACCCTCAATAGCCTAGTTTGTGTGTCTGCGGGCATATCCCCGATTTCATCAAGAAATAAAGTACCACCATTAGCTTGCTCAAAACGACCGCGGCGAAGTGTTGCTGCACCAGTAAAAGCGCCTTTCTCATGGCCAAAAAGCTCAGATTCCATTAAGTCTTTAGGAATGGCAGCCATATTTAGTGCGATAAAAGGGGCTTTTGCCCTTGGGCTGTGGCGATGTAGTGCTTGTGCTACAAGCTCTTTACCTGTTCCTGATTCACCGTTGATAAGTACACTAATATTTGATTGGCTTAGTCTACCAATAGCCCTAAAAACTTCTTGCATCGCAGGTGCTTCGCCAATAATTTCAGAGACAGGTTCAATAGGTTCGTTAACTGGGGCTGCTTTGTTTGTCTCTTGGCTATGGATATACGCACGTCTAACTAATGAGATTGCTTCATCCACATCAAAGGGTTTAGGTAGGTATTCAAAAGCACCACTTTGGTAAGAGGCTACTGCACTGTCTAGGTCAGAGTGTGCTGTGATAATAATAACAGGAATATCTGCATAGTTAGCTTTTATATGGCCCAGTAAATCAAAACCACTACTACCAGGCATACGAATATCAGAAATTATAACGTGGGGTCTATTGTATTGTAGGGCATTTAACACAGCATCAACATTATCAAAAGTCTGGGTTTGCATATTTGCTTGTTGTAACGCTTTCTCTAATACCCAGCGTATTGATCGATCATCATCGACAATCCAAACATTTTCAGTGTTATTCATAGTAGTGTTGTTCCTGATTCTAAGGGTAGAAAAATTGAAAATTTAGTGTTGCCTGGTTGGCTATGACATTCGATAGCCCCTTTATGCTGGATAATAATATTTTGGGTAATGGCCAGACCAAGACCTGTACCTTCAGGTCGACCACTGACCATGGGGAAAAACAGTGTGTCTTTAATATGAGAAGGGATACCAGGGCCATTATCTGTGATATCAATATTGATTACTAATCGATGGCGGATTGTTCCAATAGTAAACTGGCGTAACACGCGTGTTTTTAGAATAATTTTTGGATTGGCGATTGTTGTATCTTGTAATGCTTCTAAGGCATTGCGGGTAATATTAAGTAATGCCTGTATAATCTGTTCAGAATCAACAGTTAATTCAGGAATACTGGGATCATAATCTTTAATTAAATGTATATTGCCTTGGCTTTCAACTGAAACAAGTTGATAAACCCGTTCTAATATTTCATGGATATTAGCACTTTGATAGTTAGGCAATTTATTGGAACCTAGCATACGATTGACTAAATTACATAATCTATCAGCTTCTTCTATCAGAATATTAGTGTATTCTTTAAAGGAATCATCTGTTAGGGCTCGTTCTAATAGTTGTGCAGCTCCGCGAATACCACCCAAAGGGTTTTTAATTTCATGAGCTAACCCTCTAATGAGTAATTTATTACCTTCTTGTTGGGAGAGAATAACCTCTTCACGTGACACTCTCAAAATGTCCAATACAATAATTTCTATAAGAAAAAGTGTTTTATTATCTGATGTTATAGGGGTAATAATATAATCAGCCATAATTTCCTGATTATTACTAGTCAATAAACATGCATCATGTTTGGTACAGGCTTGGCCTTTTTCAAGTACTTGTTGTAATGTGAGTGATTCTGTTTTTTCAGAGACAATATCAGTTATTGGAAGATTGACACAGCGTTGAAAGCTAGTTGAAAGCATAACCTCAGCCGCAGGGTTAATGTATTTAATATGTAATTTACTATCTAGTAAAATAACCGTAGTGGTTAAATTATCTAACAGCAATTTATTAAGTGTGGTTGATAGTGGCATATCTAGTTATCTCATTACTTGCATTAAATACTGCAAGAATTAAACCAACAATAAATACGTAATAAATTATCTTTAGTTAGCCAGAATTTCCTATGATTGATGTGGAATAAATTATCATTAATCAAATTATGCACTATTTTTGTGCATTTACAATTTATTATGGTGCAATATAAACTCTTACTGAACTTTGGTATAAAAAAATTAAATATCGAATAATATAATTACTGTGGGTGAGTTTAATTCTATATAATATGGCGGTTTATCCTTTACAAAATATTTGACAAGCTGGAGATAATTATGGAGCTGGTCTCTGGGAAGAAAAAGGCCAATAAGTTTTTTAAACAAATTAGTATGAGCGTTTGTTTGAGCTTCGCTGTATTTGGTAGTTGTTGGGCGCAGACAAATGATCCATGGCAAGGTTTTAACCGAGGTGTTTATAAGTTTAATGATACAGTTGATCGTTATACTTTAAAGCCTATTGCCAAAGGATACCAAAAGATTACGCCAAAGTTTGTACAAACTGGGGTCAGTAATATGGTCGATAACTTAGGCGAAGTTCGAAACTTTGGTAATAATGTATTACAGCTAAAATTGCATGATGCAGGTGTAGATTTAGCACGTTTTGGCTTTAATAGTACTTTTGGTTTGCTAGGTTTCTTTGATGTAGGCTCTAAAATGGGGTTACAGCGTAATGAACAGGATTTTGGTTTAACACTAGCACATTGGGGTGTACCAAGTGGTCCTTATTTAGTGTTACCTTTCTTTGGCCCGAGTACTGTTAGAGACGCTACAGGCAGAGTACCAGATTTCTTTATGGAGATTACACCATATATTAATGATAGGGGTGTTGAATATAGTATCTGGGGTACTGAGATTTTAGATACGCGAGCTCGCTTATTATCCCTTGAAGAGATGATTGTAGGCGATCCTTATATCTTTATACGTAATGCTTATTTAGAAACTCGCGAATATAAAGTCAAAGGTTATGTAGAAGACGATTTCTAGTTAAGCCAAGAACATAAGTAATAAAAAAGGGGCTAATTAAGCCCCTTTTTTATTAGGTACTAATTATTTTTCAAAACGCTTAAACACTAATGTTGCATTAGTACCACCAAAACCAAAGCTATTAGACATAACCTGATTTAATGTTACATTTTCTACAGTAGAGGTTTGAATAGGTAAGTCTGCTACTTCTGGATCTAATGTTTCAATATTAGCAGAACCAGCAATAAAATTACCTTCCATCATCAATAAGCTATAAATAGCTTCTTGTACACCTGCAGCGCCTAGAGAGTGACCTGATAAACTCTTGGTAGAGCTAATAGGAGGCACTTTACCATCTTTAAACATTTCACGAACGGCTTTAATTTCAGCAATATCACCGACAGGTGTTGATGTACCATGGGTATTAAGGTAATCAATAGGGCCTGTTACAGTAGATAATGCTTGTTGCATACAGCGTAGTGCGCCTTCACCACTTGGTGCAACCATGTCATAACCATCAGAAGTTGCGCCATAACCTACTAATTCTGCATAGATTTTAGCACCACGTTTTAAAGCGTGTTCCAGTTCCTCAACAACTAACATACCACCACCACCAGCAATAACGAAACCATCGCGGTTAGCATCATAAGCACGTGAAGCTTTTTCAGGGGTATCATTATATTGGCTAGAAAGTGCACCCATTGCATCAAACAGGAATGATTGTGTCCAATGTTCTTCTTCACCACCACCAGCAAATACCATGTCTTGTTTACCCATTTGGATTTGCTCCATAGCAATACCAATACAATGAGCACTTGTAGCACATGCTGACGAAACAGAGTAGTTAAGGCCTTTAATTTTAAAAGGGGTCGCCAAACAAGCAGATACCGTACTACCCATAGTACGTGTTACGCGATAAGGACCTACACGTTTAATGCCTTTTTCACGAAGTGTGTCTAACGCTTCCATTTGATTAAAGGTAGAAGCACCACCACTACCTGCAATTAAACCAACACGAGGGTTAGAAATTTGCTCTTCGGTTAAATTAGCATCAGCAATAGCTTGCCTCATTGCTAAATAAGAGAAAGCAGCAGCGTCACCCATGAAACGTTTAATTTTACGATCAATAAGCTCTTCTAAATTTAGATCAATTGATCCACAAACATTACTGCGTAACCCCATTTCCGCATATTCTGGATTAAAACGGATACCTGAACGACTAGTGCGAAGACTAGTTGAAACAGTTTCTTTATCGTTGCCTAGGCAAGAGGTTATGCCTAAACCAGTAATCACAACTCGACGCATACGAATAACCCTTAGAAGTTGTCAGTGGAAGTAAATAAGCCAACACGTAAGCTGTCAGCAGTGTAGATTTCTTTTCCATCTACGCTAACACTACCATCTGCGATGGCTAATATCAATGAACGATTAATAGTACGTTTAATATGAATATGGTAGGTTATTTTTTTAGCAGTGGGAACAACTTGACCTGAAAATTTTACCTCACCCGCACCAAGCGCTCTACCACGACCAGGATTGCCTTGCCAACCAAGATAAAAACCAACTAATTGCCATAATGCATCTAAGCCAAGACAGCCAGGCATTACAGGGTCTCCAATAAAATGGCATTGAAAAAACCATAGATCAGAGCGAATATCTAATTCTGCAATGATTTCACCTTTGCCATATTTGCCACCTGTAGCATTGATATTAATAATTCGGTCCATCATCAACATATTGGGCGCAGGTAATTGAGCGTTGCCCGGACCAAACAGCTCTCCTCGACTGCATTTTAGCAAATCTTCATAGGAATAACTGTGTTGTGGTGTCATGTAAACTCCTTAGATCATTTATAATTAAAATGTTTATAGCTACCTACCTAACTATTAGCTATTATGCTTATCTATTGGCACAAAAAGATTATAAATAATCTAGTAATGTAACGAGTAGTGGCTATTGTTTATATATATAAAAGTGGTATTTTACCTTTTAATGATTTAAAAATACAAACATTCTAAAATATTGAATTAATAATTTAATATTAAATGATATTGCATAGTTAGATATTTACTGTAAATAAATAGGTTTGGTATGAGTAGTAAGAGAACTGTAGCAGTGATTGGTGGTGGTAGTTTTGGAACAGCATTGGCTAATTTATTGGCAGAAAATGGCCACAAAGTTTTAATGTGGATGCGTGATGCTCAACAAGCAGAGATTATTCGTACTGAACGGCAAAGCCCTCGTTACTTAAAAGGTATATCTATTCATACAGATGTTGAACCTACTACTGATTTAGCTAAAGTAATTCAACCTGATTTATTGTTTATTGCTTTACCTTCTAGTGCTTTACGTGACGTATTAAAGCCAATCGCTGATGAGTTAAATAATAAAATATTAGTCAGTATGACTAAAGGAATTGAGGCCAATACTTTTTTATTAATGAGTCAGATTCTGCAAGAGCTTGCACCTCAAGCCAAGATAGGTGTGTTATCTGGCCCTAATTTAGCAAGAGAAATAGCTGAACATGCTTTAACCGCTACTGTAATTGCCAGTGAAGATGTGACTGTTTGCCAACAAGTGCAACAAGTGTTACATAGCCGAACTTTTAGGGTTTATGCCAGTAATGATCGCTATGGTGTTGAGTTGGGCGGAGCTTTAAAGAATGTATATGCCATTATGTCTGGTATGACAGTAGCCTTAGGGATGGGGGAAAATACCCGTGCTACATTGATTACTCGCGCTTTAGCAGAGATGACAAGATTTGCAGTAAAACTTGGAGCCAACCCTATGACTTTTTTAGGATTAGCAGGGGTAGGGGATTTATTGGTTACTTGTAATTCTGCTAAAAGTAGAAATTATCAAGTGGGTTATGCTATTGGACAAGGATTATCCTTAGATGAGGCGGTAAGTCGCTTAGGTGAAGTGGCGGAAGGGGTTAATACTTTAAAAGTATTAAAAGCAAAATCCGATGAGTTAGGGATTTATATGCCCTTAGTAACAGGCTTATATGCCATTATATTTGGTGGCATGAGTTTAGAGAAAGTGATTGAAAAACTGATGTTGGCAGAGCCTAAAACAGATGTTGATTTTATTTCAACAGAAGGTTTTTAAAATAAAAGGGTAAATACACCCTTTTATTTTAATTCAAACATATCAGCATCTTGATATGCTGGGAAGGACTCCCGAAATGCTAAAAGTTTACTGCCAGAAAGGGTATAGTTAAAGATACCTGCTTTATCTTGGCAGTTAATTAATTGTTCCCCTAGATAATCTAACAGTTGACTATCACCACTATAGGGGTAGCCTTTGCCATCTTTACCAATACGGTTAACAGCTGCGGTATAGCATAAGTTTTCTATAGCTCTTGCAGGTAGTAAGCGATTCCATTGTTGACGTCGAGCTGAGGGCCAGTTCGCCACATATAACAGTAAATCTGTATTATAAGGATCGCGACTCCAGACTGGGAAACGTAGATCATAACAAATAAGAGGGCGAATTTTCCATCCTTTGTGTTCCACTAAAAGTTGGTGTTCACCAGCAGAGTAATGCATATGTTCATTAGCCATACGAAATAGATGGCGTTTATCATAATGTACCATGGTGCCATCAGGCCTAGCCCAAAATAAGCGGTTAAAGTATTTACCACTGTTGGTACGAATAATTAAACTACCTGTGACAACAGCTTGCAATTGTATAGCAGATTGTCTTAGCCACTGAATAGTTTGACCATCCTCTGACTCGGCTAGTTTTTCTGCATCCATTGAGAAACCTGTAGTGAACATTTCAGGCAAAATAACGAGATCTGTTCCTTTGGCTTGCTCAAATATTTGATCAAAATGAGCTTTGTTGGCTTCTGGGCTTTGCCAAACCAAATCGGTTTGAACTAAAGCAATATTTAAATCTTCTAAACTGCGCATAATCTCTCCGCTGCTTGACGTAGCGTGTCATCTTTTTTAGCAAAACACAGGCGAACTAATCGCAATGATTGAGGAGGTTGTTGATAAAATACAGAAATAGGAATTGCAGCTATACTATGTTTTTTGACAAGCCATTCTACCATTTGTAGATCGTTAAAGTCTGGCTTGATGCGACTATAGTCTAGTAATTGGAAATAAGTACTGGGTGTGGGTGTAAAAGTAAACTGAGAGGCAGTTAACAAACTACAAAATAGGTCTCTTTTTTGTTGGTAAAAATCAGCTAGCTCTATTAAATGATTAGGCTGCTTTGCCATAAAGTCAGCTAAGGCAAATTGAAGGGGGGTAACGGTTGAAAAGCTAACATATTGATGTATTTTGCGAAACTCTGTTGTTAGTTCTGCTGGCGCTACAACATAGCCGATTTTCCAACCTGTTACATGGAAACTTTTGCCAAAAGAGCTGATAACAAAAGACCGCGCGAATAACTCGTCATGGGTTAGCAAACTATGGTGAATAGCTTGGTCAAATACAAGATGCTCATAAACTTCATCACCAATTAGATAAATATCTTTATTACGAATAATAGCAGCTAGTTGTTGCAAATCTTGTGCTGTTAATGTGGCTCCACTAGGGTTATGGGGCGTATTAATGATAATAAGACGAGTTTTGGGGGTAATGGCATCTTGTAGTTGCTGCCAATCTATTGTGAAATGTGGCAATTGCAAAGGAATATGAATGCAACGACCCCCTGCTAGTTTAACGGCAGGCTCATAACTATCATAACAAGGATCAAAGACAATGACTTCTTCACCTGTTTTAATCACTGCTTGAATAGCACAAAATATAGCTTGAGTGGCTCCTGGTGTAATAGTAATTTCAGTATTTTCATTTACTTGCTTATTATAGAAATACTGAATTTTTTTGGCTATCTGCTCCCTTAATGGTTGTATACCAATCATGGGCGCGTATTGATTATGACCTGAGAGTGTATATTCACTAACTGCTTCACGTAATGCTAAAGGGCCATCAAAGTCTGGAAAGCCTTGAGATAGATTAATAGAGCCAGTTTCAGCAGCCAGTTGTGACATCTGGGTGAAGATTGTAGTACCTAAATTAGGCAATTTGCTATAAAAAGACATAATTGATAACTCTATGGTATTTCTTGTGTTTGTTGTTTAGGTGGTAAGGGAGCGAAGTATCCCACAATCAGTAATAAAATACCCACTATAGTAAAAGAAATAATACGTGCTAAGCTACCACTATTGCTTAACTCTATAAAAAATAGTTTTACTACAACCACTGCTATTAGGCAAGCACCGATTAACCAAAGTTCCCTATAGACTTTTTTATGACCAGCAATCATCAATGCTAGAGCTATAGATGTCCAAAGAATAGAGAGACTAGCTTGTACTATCATTGATTGTATTTGATCTTCAAAGTGAAACGGAACATGCGCCCAGTGAAATGCGGTACGGAAAACAATTGCTGTACTCAATGCAAAGAGTGAGATACCTATTATAACTTGGATTATACGTTGCGTAGTTTTTGCTGTGATCTCAAATTCATTAAGGTACTTATGTAACCACCAGATAGAACTGGCTAAAGATAACAGTAGCCCTAGCTCTAATGGGTTTAATAAAGGAATATAAGGGATATTAGGTAGATTTCCTGTACTAAAAGTATTTGCTAACCAGAACCAGCTCAAGGTTAATACCGCAATGGGTAAAGAAGCAATAAAACAATACTCTCTGCTAAAATTATTAATAGGCCAAGGTAGCTTTTGTTTATAACAAATAAATAACAACCAACAACTAGGTATAAACATCCATACTAGCCAATGCCAAGCGTTAGCATTTATTATGGAAGTTGGTGGTAGTAATTGATTTAATGCCAAGGTTAAAACAGCCATTATTAGCCACAGGCCAACCATATGGCAGAGAGTTAAAACATTCTCTGGTAATAGTTCATGTAATCGTTTTAAATTAAAGAAATGTACAGCAAATACCATTCCCCAAGCTAACCAGCCAAATTGGCTAAAAGGAGAGAGGTAATTATTGCTGAAAATGGTGCATGCTATAGGTACAAGTAGTCCAGTAACTAAAGCTAGATCACGCCATTGATAACGTTTAGCTATTAAACCATATAAGAATAGACTAATAGCAGTTGTTAATAATAACCAAGTGGATTGCCAACTTGTATCAGCAACACGTGTTATCTCGCTTATAAAAGCAAAGCCCCACCAACCCACTCCCCAAATTAATAATATTCGCGCAATAGGTTGTGCCGTTTGTTGAAGCATTTTTATTGAAATAGGTTGTTGTATTCGCCATGCGGCAAATAATGCAACCATACTAAGAATAATCGGAGTCAAGAAAGTAATATGACCAAATGCTGGTAAATCTGTGGTTGTAGGTATGTTATTAGCAAATGTTAGGGTAGCGATAACTTGTAAAGCTAAGCTAAAATAGAAAGGTAGTATAAGGTTAAAGCGAACAGCTAATACAAAAATAAATAAACCACTGATAGACCAACAACTTGCTACGATATGCCAAGGTAATACAAATAGAAGAGCAAGGTTGGTAAAAATTAATCCTAATAATAGAATAATGTTTATGTTATAGCGTAATGTTTGATTTTGTGGATTACCATTATCTTCCGTTATAAATAAGCCATTGGTGAGTAATAGTAAGCCAAATATCATACAGGTAATGAGTTGATACCAATCGGCATTGATTGCAGAACCTAAATATTGTGTATTTATTCCTGTAATAAACACAAAACCTGCTAGTAATTGAATGATTAACCCATAATTAAGGAAAAGAGAAGATTTAATTTTTAATCCTAACCACATTGTAACTATGCCTGCAACTGCCCAGCTTACAGCAGTTCCTTGTTGCATAAAGTGCAATGGCGCTACTAAATAGATAAAGCTAAGACCTGTAATACTAAACAGGGTAGTTAAGCTTCGTTCTGCGGTCTCTAAATCTGCATAATATTTTTCTGCTTGATAAAAACTAAATAATAAAGCGATACCTAGCATTAAAGCTCCCAGTGAAGAGCCAGCTAATAATGTTTGGTTGCCTAGGTTAATTTCAGTAATAAAGGCAATGGCGGCAGCAAATTGTAAAAATACTGCAAATAATCGACCAATTTTGCGTTGTTGTCTTAAGCTAACCCAGAAAATTCCAGCGCCTTCTATTGCCCAAGAAGCAGAAGTCCAACTAGCATTAAATGCAAGCGGAATAGTCAGACTGGTAAATACTACACCAAGAGCTAAACAAGTTTCGGTTAATAATGAAATACGTTTGCTAGCAAACTTATAAAAAATAGTAGCTTGTAGTAAATAGAAAATACCCAATATAAAGGAACTAACAGCAAAACCGTATTCAATATGATTGATTAGGGAATACTGTAAGCCTAAGCCGACAATGGGAGTACCAAAGATAACAGTTGCATCAATGTAGTCAGTTTGCCGAACCGACCATTGTAATAGAGCATTACGTTCTTCGGGTGCATGATCAGCATCATAGAGTTTACGACGAGCAAATAATAAGCCTATTACAATATACATAACAAAGAAAATAATAAGGAAAGGCTCAGTACTCCAGAATAAGTTGGGGGTATAAGATTTTATTCCCCAAGCAAAACCTATCCCAAATGTGCCTACAAAACCAATAAGATTTAGCAGACGCCATGTTTTAAACCATGCAATAGACAGAATACCTGCATTCAATAACACAAAATAACTGAATAATGTAATATGACTACCCCCACCTGATGAGGCTAAAAGGGGTGCAGCAAAGCCTCCAAAAGCCGCAGCAGCAGCTAAGCTAAGGGAGTTTTGGAATATAGCGAGTAGGGCGGATGAAAGAGTAATAAGTAACAATAAAACAAAAACAGTATTAGCAGGCAATAGCTTATGTAGATACATGGCGGCATAACAGGTTAAATAAAGTACCGCTACACCAGTACCTTGTAAAATAAGGCCATAGTTGTTCTCAGTATTGCGTAAGCGCCAACCTAAACCAATTAATACTAAACCACCAATGGCAACACCGATGTAACGGCCTTCAATGGGAAAAGTCATCCCTTCTGTGGCATAACGTAATAAGAAGGCAAGTCCAAGAAATAAAATAATAGCACCTATACGTAATATCGTATTACCACCAAATAACCAATTACGGGCCATATCAAATATATCGATGCTATTTTTATTGGCATTGATTGTTGGTGCTGGCTTGCTAACTGGAGGTTGTTGTTTAACTGGCTGTATAGGTGTATTGATAGCTCTATCTTGCGGCAGTTGATTTCTTGGTTGTGGTTTTTGCTGTTTAATAGGTTGCGTTATTTCTTGAGTATTAATAGTGTTTGTAATAGGGGGAATAGCAATATTTTGTTTATTAGTAAGTGGTGTATCTTGGGCAATAGTACTTTCAGTAGATTTTGTTATCGTTGATTCAACAGGTTCACTGGTACTATCTATATTTTGTTGAGTATTTTGTTCTGTAGCAGGATTAGCATTTATTGGTTTTATGGTAATAGGTTGCTCTATAGGTTTTTGAGCAGCAACAATGGCTGAGGCTTGCTCTGTAAAGTTTGTTTGAGAAGCAACAGGTTCATTTTGTTCGTTAATACTACTAAAAGTATGCAGATGTTTATTAATATGGATAAGTTGTTTAGCTGTAGATTGCTGACTTTGCTCTAATTGAGCTTTTAATAATTGTAATTCTTTTGCTTGTTTTTTATTCTGATAGGTCAAATCTTGAAGACGAATGCTATGACCTAGTAGTAACCCAAAGATGGCTCCCATTAATAAAGATGAAAATGATTGGTTTACTGATAAACCAAAAAAACCACCTATCAGCATCAAAATCCACTGCATAACTTTTATTCCTATTATTTTTTAAATAAACGTTTAAATAATAATGATTATTTAGTGGAGTAACATTAATTATTTATTAAAATAAGCCAAATTAATATTCAGTTAAGTATTAGTTTGGTTTTAAATAATTAACTTAAAGAAAAGCTGTATAGCACATTAGTATTCTTTTACAATGAATGTGAATAAGAAATTATAAATAATGTTATATTGACTAATATAACTTTTTACACGCTTGTTTTATGGAGATTAATAAATGATTTACTCAGGTAAAAACATTAAAGTTTTAATGCTCGAAAATAATATTGCTGAGTTGAATTTTGATGCTACAGATTCATCTGTAAATAAGTTTGATACATTAACTTTACAAGAATTGCAGCAAGCAGTCACTGCAATTAAAGCTGAGCAGTCAATTCAAGGATTATTAATAACAAGTAGTAAAGACACTTTTGTAGTGGGCGCGGATATCACAGAGTTTATTCCTTTATTCCGTGAGCCAGTAGCTAAGCAAAAGGAAACCTTTACAGCTGTCCATACATTATTTAATGAAATTGAAGATTTACCCTATCCAACAATTTCTGTTATCAATGGTTTAGCATTAGGTGGTGGCTTAGAAATAGCATTAACAACTGATTTTCGCGTGATGAGCACTACTGCGCAAATAGGTTTTCCTGAAGTTGGTTTAGGTATTTGTCCTGGTTATGGTGGAACTGTACGTTCCACACGTTTGATAGGATTAGCTAATGCGTTAACATGGATGACTACGGGTAAAAATAATAAAGCAGCCGTTGCATTACAATTAGGTGCAGTCAATGCAGTCGCTGAAAATGATCAATTAAAAGAAGTGGCTATAGATTTATTGAGAAAAGCAATTAAAGGTGAAATTGATTATACAAAACATCGCCAAGTCAAGCTTGACCCTGTGCAAGACAATGAAGCTGAACAGCAAGCAGCTTTTAAAGCAGCAGAAGAGGCTAATAGCAAAATGGCTGCGAATTATCCAGCCGTTGGTGAGATTATTAGTCTGTTGAAACAGAATATTAGCTTACCTCGTGATAAGGCTTTGTCGTTAGAAGTGGATAGTTTTATTAAACTGGGACAAACTGATGTGGCTGCAAGTTTAATTGGCCTGTTTATGAATGAGCAGGTGATAAAACGTAAAGCGAAAGCTTATGTAAAGAAAGCTCAACCTGTAAATTATGCGGCAGTGCTGGGCGCAGGTATTATGGGGGGCGGTATTGCTTACCAATCAGCGGCCACTGGTACTCCTATTTTTATGAAAGATATTAATGACCATGCTAATGAATTAGGTATGGCAGAGGCAAATAATATTCTTAGTAAAAATGTTAAACGTGGCAAGTTTACAGAACAACAAAAAAATGAAACATTACAACGTATTCATCCTACGCTTAGTTATGATGGTTTCGATAAAGTAGATGTTGTCATTGAGGCGGTAGTAGAAAGCCCTAAAGTTAAAAAAATGGTATTGCCAGAGGTAGAAGCGAGTCTAAAAGATACGGCCATAGTCACCTCAAATACCTCTACTATTTCTATTAATTTATTGGCAGAATCTGTGAAACGTCCAGAGAATTTCTGTGGTATGCACTTTTTTAATCCTGTGCATGCCATGAAATTAGTGGAAGTCATCCGTGGTGAAAAAACCACTGAAAATACCATTGCTACTATTGTGGCTTATGCACAAAAGATGGGTAAAGCACCTATTGTAGTTAATGATTGTCCAGGATTTTTAGTCAATCGCGTATTGTTCCCTTATTTAGGTGGTTTAGAATCGTTAATTGCGGATGGTGCTGATTTTGTTAAGGTAGATAAGGTAATGGAAGCATTTGGTTGGCCAATGGGACCTGCCTATCTATCTGATGTGATTGGTATGGATACCTGTTGGCACTGCCAAGAAGTATTATCTGATGGCTTTCCTGATCGGATGAAGAAAGAGGGTGAGGATGCCATTGCAGTTCTATATAAAGCAGAGCGATTGGGACAAAAGAATGGTAAAGGATTCTATGTATACAGTAAAGATGATAGTGGTAGACCTAAAAAAGAAGCAGATTCAGTCACTTATGACTTACTTAAACCATTGGTTAAGCAATCAAAAGAAATATCTGACCAAGAAATCTTAGAAAGAATGATGGTACCATTCTGTATGGAAACAGTCCGTAGTTTAGAGGAAGGTATTGTTGAAACAGCAGCAGAAGCAGATATGGCCATACTTTATGGCTTAGGTTTCCCTAGATTTAGAGGGGGCGCTTTACGTTATATTGATACCGTAGGGGTAGCCAACTTTGTGGCTATAGCTGATAAATATAAGAACTTAGGTGCTATTTATCATGCCACTGTTAAGTTACGTGAAATGGCTAAAACAGGCCAACGTTTCTTTGATTAAATATTGAGAGAGTTAGTCCTTTTCGGCTAACTCTCTTATATAGAGGTTAAGATTTTGTTAAGAGATTATTGTTTAGGTGTTGTCATATTAGCTTTTTGTACTGCTTGTAGTACATCTGATGCTAATGTTACAGATAAGCGATCAAGTACTTTAGTTGAAGGGTCTGAAGCGTGGTTTGTTTGGGTTGATAGGCAAGTAGTAAGTGCTGATACTATGGGACATGGCCCTGATTTAGGTTCAGCGGAGTGGTGTGGAGTAATTGAGGCAAAACTATTTAATAGAGCGTCAGGCTTAGAGCCTTGTTCTACTGCATGGAACAGTAAAGCAACCCAAAAATTACAAGCTAAAAAATAATTAATCTATTGTTTAGTGTTTTTTAACTCTTTAGCAGCTTGCTCCAATATATTGATAATTTTTAGCTTATCTTCTGATTGAACATTAATACTGTCTAAATAAATAGAAAAACCTTTTGCTTCATGCTCAATGTAATAGCTTTCTTTATTTAGTTTACTACGTAGTCCAACAACCTCATAAATCCTAATTGGTCTAGAGAAACCTTTTACGGTGATTTCCCCTTTATCACGACAAAGAATAACATCTTTTATTAGGGCGTAAGTTTCTTCAGAAATAAGAATTTCACCAGGCTGAGCAGCGTTTTCAAGGCGGCTAGCTAAATTAACTTCGCGGCCTATAATGGTATAGTCCATACGGGTATTAGCACCAAAATTCCCTACTGTACAAAAGCCCGTATTAATTCCTATGCGTATTTCTAAATGGTTAGTAATACCTTTGGATGTCCAGTAATTACGAACATGTTTCATATGGTTTTGCATTGCTATGGCCATTGAAGTTGCTGCAATTGCATCTTTTTGTGCACCTAGGCTATTTGTGTCACCAAAAAATACCATCATGCTATCACCCACAAACTTATCAATAGTGCCATTATAACTTTGAGCAATATTAGACATTTCCGTCAAATAGTGATTAAGCATTTCAGTGAGCACTTCAGACTCAAGCTCTTCTGATAGTTGTGTAAAATCTTTGATATCTGAGAAAAAAATAGTCAATTTTTTACGCTGTGTTTCAATACGCTCATATTTTTTTATACCAAAAATAGATTCCCATACTTGTGGTGAAATATATTTATTTAGTTTTTGAGCAATAATTTGTTGTTCTTTCTCATTATTTGCAATAATCTGTTTGAGTTTTATTTTCTCCAGTTCTCCTTGGTATATATAGCGGCCACAAACAAATAAATAAAGACCTGTGCAGAATACATTGATAATAATTAAAGTAGTAGGAGGCTGAGGAATAAAAGGTTGTTCAAATAGAATGGTAAAAACGGTAATAAAACAAAATAGTACAAAGATTGCTGCAAGTGTATATCTAGCATTGCTATTTAAGTAAGCATTAAAAATAATAGTGATAATAAACAATAAGGTAATGATATTGTTCTCACCTAATAATAACGCAACTAGGCTAACAACAGCTGCATCTAATAGAATAAGCGCTAGCTGATCTTGACGGTTTTTAGTGCCCGTTAAAGATGATAAATAACCAATGCATGGAGTTATAATTGCTAAACATAGTAAAACAATAAAGGTAGAACGTTCAAAATAGCCAATATATTGTCCTACAATAGCCGTAATAGCTAATGAAAAATAGGCAAAAAAACGTAAGTGATAAAGAGAAATTTTCTGCATTAAGTTATTGTCTTAATAAGGTTAATAATTGTTAATTACTATAAATTATTAAATTATAGGCAATGATGACTATCATTACTACGAATTTATGGTGTTATTGTTATAATTATGTAAAATAAAAGTATATATTTTAAGAAAAAAACAATATTTTTTATTTTGTCATAGTTTTTAATAAGCTTTTTGGATGACTTATTGTTAATAACACACTAAAATACTCCATTTTAATTTAAGAGGGGGCGGAATCCCCATTCTTCATTGTATGTGCTACGAGGAAAATTCATGCAAGTTTCTGTTGAAAACACTTCTGCTATTGCTCGCCGTATGACTATTGAGATTCCTAGTAATCTTATTCAATCAGAAGTAGGAAAACGTTTAAAAAACGCGGTTGGTCATGCGAAAATGAATGGTTTTCGTCCTGGTAAAGTTTCTAAAACTACTGAAAAACGTTATAGAGATTCAATTCTACAAGATATTATGTGGGAAAATTTTGAGCAAGCATTGAAAGATCAGAATATTGCTCCTGCAGGTCAGCCTTCTGCTATAGAGCCAGAAGAGTTTGTACAAGGTAAAGATTTTAAATATGTGGTTGATTTTGATATAGCACCAGCAGAAATTGAGCTTGTTGATCATTCTGATATTGAAGTAACTCGCCCTGTGCATGAATTAACAGATTTAGACGTAGAAGAAATGATTACGGCTTTAAGAAAGCAAGCTTCTACTTTTAAAGAAGTTGATCGTGAAGCAAAAAATGAAGATCGTATTATTATTGATTTCGTTGGAAAGTTAGATGGTGAGCCATTTGAAGGCGGTACAGCGAATGAACAAGCTTTAGTGTTAGGTTCAAAGCAAATGATTCCTGGCTTTGAAGATGCTTTAATAGGTGTTAAACAAGGTGAAGAACGTACTTTTAACGTAACATTCCCTGCTGATTATCATGCTGAAAACTTAAAAGGTAAAGAAGTTGAGTTTACTGTTAAAGTTTCTAAAGTAGAAGAAATTGAGTTAGCTCCTTTAGACGAAGCTTTATTTAAGCGCTATGGTATGGCAGAAGGTGATGTTGAGAAATTTACTGCAGAAGTGCGTAAAAACATGGAGCGTGAATTACGTCAAGCACTTAAAGGTAAATTGAAGAATCAAATATTTGCTGCCTTGTTGAAAAAGTATGATGTAGAGTTACCAAGAGTTTGGATTGATGGTGAAGCGTCAGCATTGCGTGATCAATCGATCAATCAAATGAATGCGCAGTATGGTATGCAATTAAATCCACAAGATTTCCCATTTGATCGCTTCAAAGAAAAAGCTAAAAATCGTATTTTATTAGGTATGATTATTAGAAAAATTATTGAGAAGAATGAAATTAAAGCCGATGAAGTACGTGTCAATGCAATGATTGAGGATATTGCTTCAGTTTATGAAGATCCAAAAGAAGTAATTGCACAGTTAAATGAAGATAAACAAGGTTTAGAAGGTATTCGTTCTGTTGTATTAGAAGAACAAGTGGTTGACTTGTTATTAGGACAAGCCAAAGTAACTGATAAACCAATGGATTATCAAGAGGCAGTTAGACCTAATGAAGAAATGCATCTAGATGTCTAATTGCTAATTTTAAAGATATTTAGTAATAATAAATAGAAAGCCAGCTTTATGCTGGCTTATTACGCCTTTGAAAATAGAGATTGAGGAAAAGTAAAGTGTCAAAATCCATTTTACAACAAATGAGTAATATTGAAGCAGCTGGTGGTCTTGTGCCAATGGTTGTTGAGCAATCTTCGCGTGGCGAGCGAGCTTATGATATCTACTCACGACTACTGAAAGAAAGAATTATTTTTTTAGTAGGGCAAGTTGAAGATTACATGGCTAACTTGATTGTTGCTCAGCTATTATTTCTAGAGGCAGAAAATCCAGATAAGGATATTCATCTTTATATTAACTCTCCTGGTGGGGTGGTAACAGCAGGCATGGCTATCTATGATGTGATGCAGTTTATCAAACCAGATGTGTCTACTACCTGTATTGGTCAGGCTGCTAGCATGGGTGCTTTATTATTAGCAGGTGGTGCAGCTGGTAAGCGTTATGCTTTACCTCATTCTCGTGTGATGATTCATCAACCGCTAGGCGGATTTCAAGGGCAGGCTTCTGATATTGAAATTCATGCTCGTGAAATATTAAGTATCAGAGAGCGCCTAAATGCAGTATTGGCGAAACATACAGGGCAACCTTTAGATATAATAGCGCGTGATACTGATAGAGATAATTTTATGAGTGCACAAGCCTCTGTAGAATATGGGATAATTGATAAAGTATTGACGAGTCGTACAGCTATTTAATAGATTAGTGAATAAATTGACTTGAAAACGGCAAATTTAGCCCCATTTATTCTGTGTAATGTATACGTAACTTGGATTAATTGAATGACTGATATTCATAATAGTGACAATAACGGTAAGCTTCTTTACTGTTCTTTTTGTGGTAAGAGTCAGCATGAGGTTCGTAAGCTGATTGCAGGCCCAGACGTCTTTATTTGTGATGAATGTGTCGGTCTGTGCGATGATATTATTCGTGAAGAAATTCAGGATCAGCAGGTTTCTGGTAATGACGATCAGAAATTGCCGTCACCGAAAGAAATTAGTGGTATTTTAGATCAGTATGTTATTGGTCAAGAACGAGCTAAAAAGATTTTGGCGGTAGCTGTTTATAATCACTATAAACGTTTAAATCGTCGTGATCGTAAAGATGATGAAATTGAATTAGGTAAAAGTAATATCTTATTGATTGGCCCTACGGGGTCTGGCAAGACATTATTAGCCGAAACATTGGCGCGTTTATTAAATGTACCTTTTGCCATAGCTGATGCAACTACGCTAACTGAAGCAGGCTATGTAGGTGAGGATGTTGAAAATATCATCCAAAAGTTGTTACAGCGTTGTGATTATGATATAGAAAAAGCTCAAATGGGTATTGTCTATATTGATGAGATTGATAAGATTTCTCGTAAATCTGATAATCCTTCTATCACCCGTGATGTTTCAGGCGAGGGTGTACAACAAGCTTTACTAAAGTTAATTGAAGGTACTGTTGCTTCTGTTCCTCCACAAGGTGGACGTAAACATCCACAGCAAGAGTTTCTACAAGTAGATACTAAAAATATTTTATTTATCTGTGGTGGCGCTTTTGCTGGCCTTGAAAAAGTGATTCAAAGTCGCTCAGAGCCTGGTGGTATCGGTTTTAGTGCAGATGTTCGTAGTAAAGATACTTCAAAAAAATTAAGCCAAGCTTTAAGTGAAGTAGAACCAGATGATTTAGTTAAATATGGTTTGATTCCAGAGTTTGTAGGGCGTTTACCTGTTATTGCAACGTTAGAAGAGCTTAACGAAGAAGCATTGGTTGAGATTTTAATAGAGCCTAAAAATGCCTTAACCAAGCAATATGAAAAGCTGTTTGAAATGGAAGGCGTTGAGTTAGAGTTTCGTGAAGATGCGTTAAAAGCTATTGCAAAAAAAGCATTAGAGCGAAAAATAGGTGCTCGTGGCCTACGTTCAATATTAGAAGGTATTTTATTAGATACGATGTATGAAATCCCTTCACATCAAAATATCAGTAAGGTCATTATTGATGACAATGTAGTTACTGGTGGTAAACCATTGTTGATGTATACAAATGATGAGCAACCAAAAACAGCAGTATCCGATGCACAGTAATATTAAGCCCTATATTATTTTTTAGTATAGGGTTTAATGTAATAAATTAGTGTTATACTGCTACACGTATTAATTCTTATTCCCTTTACATGCCAGAGTTGACTATGAATATAACACCTGACGTGCCTCTATTACCTTTAAGAGATGTGGTGGTTTATCCTCATATGATAATTCCACTTTTCGTAGGTAGAGAGAAGTCTATTGAAGCATTAGAAATTGCCATGCAAGGGGATAGAAAAATTCTGTTGTTGGCGCAAAAAAATCCTAGTGATGATGAACCTTCTGAGAAGGGACTCTACACTATAGGGACTTATGCTACTATTCTACAAATGCTCCGTTTACCAGATGGTACTGTTAAATTACTAGTAGAGGGTGAGAAGCGAGCTAGCGTTGAATCAATTGATCTTAAAAGTGATTATTGCAAAGCTGCGATCAGTTTAATAGACGAGCAGGTGCTGGAAGGTGAAAAAGTTGAAGTACTTAATCGTACTTTAATCAGTCAATTTGAACATTATGTACAACTTGGTAAAAAAGTACCTTCTGAAGTGCTTTCTTCATTAAATGATATTACTGATACAGGTCGTTTAGTAGATACTATTGCTGTACATATGTCTTTGAAAATAGAACAAAAGCAAGAAATTTTAGAGATTATTGATTTGGCTGATCGTGTGGATCATGTACTTTCACAATTAGACACTGAAATGGAGTTGTTACAGTTAGAGAAACGTATTCGCGCTCGTGTAAAAAAACAAATGGAGCGTAGTCAAAGAGAGTACTACCTTAACGAGCAAATGAAGGCTATTCAAAAAGAGTTAGGTACCTCAGAAGATGGTACTAATGAAATTGATGAGCTTAGCCAACGCATTGAAAAAGCAGGAATGACCAAAGAAGCTTTAGAAAAAGCTCAGGTTGAGTTAAACAAATTACGCCAGATGTCACCAATGTCTGCTGAAGCTACAGTAGTTCGTTCCTATTTAGATGCATTAATCAATGTACCATGGAAAGTTAAAAGTAAAGTAAGATTAGATTTGCCTAAAGCAGAGCAAATTCTAGAAGAAGACCATTATGGTTTAGAGGAAGTTAAAGAGCGTATTTTAGAGTATTTAGCTGTTCAAAAGCGCGTTAAAAAATTAAAGGGCCCTATACTTTGCTTAGTGGGGCCACCTGGTGTTGGTAAAACTTCATTAGCAGGCTCTATAGCAAGAGCAACTAATCGTAAGTTTGTCAGAATGGCATTGGGTGGGGTACGTGATGAGGCTGAAATCAGAGGTCACCGTCGTACTTATATTGGCTCGATGCCTGGTCGTATTATTCAAAAAATGACTAAAGTAGGGGTGAGAAATCCACTATTTTTGCTTGATGAAGTAGATAAAATGTCAAGTGATATGCGTGGCGATCCTGCATCTGCTTTATTAGAGGTATTGGATCCAGAACAAAACCATAACTTCAATGATCATTATCTCGAGGTAGATTATGATTTATCTGATGTAATGTTTGTTTGTACTTCAAACTCTATGAATATTCCACCTGCCTTATTGGATCGGATGGAGATTATCCGTTTACCGGGCTATACTGAAGATGAAAAGGTCAATATTGCGCAGCGTTATTTGGTGCCTAAGCAGTTGGAAGCCAATGGTTTAAAAGATAAGGAAGTGTCTTTTTTAGAGTCGGCACTACGTGATATTATTCGTTATTATACGCGAGAAGCTGGTGTACGTGACTTGGAACGGCAAATCGCTAAAGTTTGTCGGAAAATAGTCAAAAAGAATGTTGCTAAGTCTAAGGTGACCTTAATTAAGGTAAAACCTGTTAGTTTAGAAGAATTACTAGGTGTACGTAAGTACAGTTATGGTAAAGCAGAAGAGCAAGACCAAATTGGCCAAGTAACAGGGCTTGCTTGGACACAAGTAGGTGGTGAGTTATTGACTATTGAAGCTGTGGTTGTGGATGGTAAAAGCCAAACCATTCGAACAGGCTCTTTAGGTGATGTAATGCTTGAATCGATTACTGCTGCTTTGACAGTGGTACGTAGTAGAGCTAATACATTGGGATTAGCTAGTAATTTTTATGAGAAAAAAGATATTCATATCCATATTCCTGAAGGTGCTACACCCAAAGATGGGCCTAGTGCAGGGATAGGTATGTGCACGGCTTTGGTTTCTGCATTAACTGCTATTCCAGTGAAAGCAGATGTGGCAATGACTGGAGAAATTACATTACGAGGGGAAGTACTTGCTATTGGTGGATTGAAAGAGAAACTATTAGCAGCTCGTCGTGGTGGCATTAAAACCGTCATTATACCTCAGGAGAATATGCGAGATCTTAAGGAAATACCAAAGAACATTTTAAGTGACTTACAAATTAAGCCTGTTAAGTGGATTGATGAGGTTTTGCAAGTTGCTTTACAGTATATGCCCGAGCCTTTAGAGGTTGTAGATGGAAATGTAACTACTAAAGACGAAAAGCATGATAAAGCAGATACAAAGCATGTAAGTACCCATTGAAGTTTGCTACTATAAGCATTTAACGAATATGGTATAATGGCTTTGTTTTTTTAAACAAACTTGAGTTAAGAGGGATAGCGTGTGAATAAGTCAGAATTAATAGATGCCTTGGCAACAAAAGCAGGTATTACTAAAACAGCGGCTGGTGTTGCCTTAGATGCAGTTTTAGCATCTGTTACTGAAGCTTTACAAACTGGTGATTCTGTAGCCTTAGTTGGTTTTGGTACGTTTAGTGTAAAAGAGCGTGCTGCTCGTACTGGACGTAATCCTAAAACTAAAGAACCAATTAAAATTGCAGCATCTAAAGTGCCTTCTTTTAAAGCAGGTAAGTCTTTAAAAGATGCTGTAGTTTAATATAAGTAGTTTTGATTTTCAGAAAATCTAAAAGGCGCACTCTGGTTTTAGATGCGCCTTTTTTAGTTAATTCATTGATGAGTTAAATAGCTTAAGCCACTTTCGGAGGGGGCATGCTGCAAGAAATTAGAGATAAGTCACAGGGTTGGATTGCCAAGACAATCATTGGTGTTATCGTGCTTTTACTAGCCTTAACAGGTTTCGAAGCTATCTTTAGAGCAGTCAGTAATGATGGCGAGGTAGCCAGTGTTAATGGTGAAGGTATAGCAACAGCAGAGTTTAATGATACTTATCAGCAGCAACGCTATATTTTAAGTGCTAATGGTCAGTTTGATGGTACACCAGAGGCAGTTAAAGAGTTAAAGAAATTAGTAACAGATAATTTAATTAATTATCGTATACTTGTGCAAGCAGCTACTAATGCTGGCTTTAGTTATTTGCCAGAAGCTTATATTAAGCACGCAATTGAAAATAACCCTTTATATCAAACAAATGGTCAGTTTGATTATAGTCTTTTTGAACAAGATATTAGAAGTTATGGTTATGGATCTGACAAACAGTTTGTAAGAGATCAATTAGACCGTAATTTATTGAGCCAATTACAAAGTGGCATAGTTGATGCCAATTTTGTTACAGACGATAGGACTCAATATTTAGCTAGTTTGTTAGAGCAAACGCGAGATTTCTCTTATAAAGAATTAGAAGCAAACAAAGTAGCTAATATTTCTGATGAAGAAATCAAAAATTGGTATGAAAATCACAAAGATACTCTAAAAACACCAGAGCAAGTAGTTTTAGAGTATATTGAGTTAAATAGAAATAGTTTTCTTGAGCAAACTACAGTATCTGATAAAGAGTTAAATGATCTTTATGCAAAGAAAGTAGTTGAGTTAAATAAAGCAGCGGTAAGACAAAGAATTGCTCATATATTAATTCCTATCACAGCTAATCAAACAGCAGAGCAAGCAAAAACTAAGATTGATGCCATTGAAGCTGAATTAAAGCAAGGTAAAGATTTTGCTGCTGTTGCAAAAGAACAATCACAGGATACAGGAACGGCTGACAAAGGTGGTGATTTAGGTTTTGTTACCACTGAAGATTTACCTGACCCTGAAGCATTTGCTCCAGTATTAACCACACTAACCAAAGTAGGGGACGTTTCTGAGCCTGTTCTTTCGCGTTTTGGTTGGCATATTATTAAACTAACGGATGTTCAAAAAGCTTCTGTTCCTAGTTTTGAATCGTTACGTGAGCAGTTAGCTGGTGAGCTAAAACAGCAAAAGGCGTATGACGCTTATTTAGCAGAACAAAGAAAGTTAGATGCTGCTGCCTATGAAAATTATGATAACTTGGCACAAGTTGCTAAGGACTTTAATTTAACATTAAAAGAAACCAAACCTTTTGGTCGTGAAACAGGTTACGATGTTATTACCACTAACGATAAAGTTATTAAAGCAGCTTTTAGTGATAGTTTATTAAAGAATGAAGAAAATAGTGGGATTATTGAAGTAACACCTAATACTTCTATTATTGTTCATGTTAAACAGCATTTGCAGCCCTCTAATATGACCTTAGAGCAAGCGACACCAGAGATTAAAGTAGCATTACAGAAAGAAAAAACACAGTTAGAAGGTGAGCAATTAGTTGCTGATCTTAAAGCTGGAAAAGTTGCAATTAATGATACTTGGAAAACCTTTAAATCTGTAAAACAACCTTTACAGTTATCTGCAGAAGAGTTCCAAAAGCTATCACTTACTCCTGACATTTTAGAGTCATTATTTGCAATACCTAAGCCTGTAGAGGATAAGCCTAGTATTTATGGTACTACCTTAAAAAATGGTAATTATGCAGTGATTGCTCTGTCTAAGGTAAATGAGTTTGTGGGTAATTTATCTGATGAAGATAAACTACAATACCAAACATTGGCAGCTAATGACTCTGCCAATAAGCTTTGGGAAGAGTATAGGCAATATCTCAAAGATAATGCTGAAATCAAATATTTTGATAATGAAGAGTAAGCAAATCAAATTAAAAGCAGCCACTAAGCTGCTTTTAATGATTATATGAAGTGAGAGCAACAGTGACATTTAATGAAATTGATTGGTGTATTATGGGCATCATCATTATTTCAACAGTGATTAGCTTATGGAGAGGTTTTATCAAGGAAATTTTATCACTGATTATTTGGATAATGGCGGTAGTCGTTGCTTGGTTATATGGTGGTTCTTTTGCTGATTTTCTGACACCTAGTATAGAGATTCCATGGTTACGCGTTGTGATTAGTTGTGGAATTTTATTTATTTTAACCCTCGTAGTAGGAGCTATTATAAATTTTGTATTATCGCGTCTGATTAAAGCAACAGGACTTTCAGGAACAGATCGTTTTCTTGGTATGTTTTTTGGTGCGGCAAGGGGTGGTATAGCCATTGTGATATTTGTTGGTTTATTAATGGATACACCAGCCAGCGAGTCTAATTGGTGGAAAGACTCTGAATTAATACCTCCTTTCTTGGTTGCTGCTAATTGGTCAAAAAATGTTGTTTTAGGTGGTTGGCAATCTGTACCACAGCCAGTTGATATTCCGCTTCAACCAAATACAGATTTACCTGTATCATCATCTTCTGAGTAGCATAGTGAGGGTTTAATTCATGTGTGGCATTGTAGGTATTGTAGGAAAAACAAATGTCAATCAGGCACTGTATGACGCTTTAATTGTTTTACAACACCGTGGACAAGATGCAGCAGGCATTGTAACTTGTAAAGATAATAAATTATTCTTACGCAAAGATAATGGTCTCGTTCGAGATGTATTCCATACTAGACATATGCAACGCTTGGTGGGTAATTATGGCATAGGGCATGTTCGTTATCCTACTGCTGGTTCATCTAGCTCAGCGGAAGCCCAACCTTTTTATGTGAACTCTCCTTATGGTATCACTTTAGCCCATAATGGTAATTTGACGAATGTGGAGCAATTATCAAAAGAGACTTATGCATCAGATTTACGTCATGTTAATACCACCTCTGATTCTGAAGTATTGCTTAATGCTTTTGCCCATGAATTAGCAAAATCTAAAAAATTACATTTAGCACCTGATGATATTTTTGATGCTGTGACAACATTATATCGCCGTTGTAGCGGTGGTTTTGCTGTAGTTTCAATGATTTTAGGTCATGGTATTGTAGCTTTTCGTGATCCTCATGGTATTCGTCCTATCGTATACGGTCATCGTCAGACAGAGTTAGGAATGGAATATATGGTGGCTTCTGAAAGTGTAGCGCTTAACGTATCAGGTTTTACACTGATTCGCGATTTAGCGCCTGGTGAAGCATTATATATCACAGAAGATGGTGACTTATTCACAAAGCAATGTGTAGAAGTTGAGAAATTTACACCTTGTATTTTTGAGTATGTGTATTTAGCACGTCCTGATTCTATTATGGATGGTATTTCTGTCTATAAATCCCGTTTAAAGATGGGTGAAAAGCTAGCAGAGAAAATACTACGAGAACGTCCAAATCATGATATTGATGTCGTTATCCCTATTCCAGATACAAGTAGAACATCTGCTTTAGAGTTAGCCAATCATTTAGGGGTTAAGTTTAGAGAAGGTTTTATGAAAAACCGTTACATTGGACGGACTTTCATTATGCCTGGCCAAGCAGAACGTAAGAAATCGGTAAGACAAAAACTTAATGCTATCGATTTGGAATTTAAAGATAAGAATGTGTTGTTAGTAGATGATTCCATTGTACGAGGAACTACTTGTAAGCAAATTGTTCAAATGGCTAGAGATGCTGGTGCTAAGAAAGTTTATTTTTGTTCAGCAGCTCCTGCGGTGCGCTATCCTAATGTCTATGGTATTGATATGCCTAGCGTTCACGAGTTAATTGCACACAATCGTTCTACTGAAGAAGTGGCAGATTTAATCGGTACAGATTGGTTGATTTATCAAGATTTGGAAGATTTAAAAGATGCTGTACGCTTTGAAGGTTCAGAGGTTCATGATTTTGATTGTGCGGTATTTGATGGACATTATGTAACTGGTGATGTAAGTGCTGAGTATTTAAATCATATTGAAGAAGAGCGTAACGATAAAATGCTTAACCAAAAGAAAGCTGAAACAGCTATTATTGAATTACATAATAACTAGTTATAACGATTGAAATGAGACAGTAGTAGAAATGACTGATAAATGGCAGGCAGGTCGCTTAGATAGCGATTTGCAAGATGTTGGATTAGATACATTAGCAATTAGAGCAGGACAAGCAAGAAGCCCTGAGGGGGAGCATAGTGAGGCTTTATTTTTAACTTCAAGCTATGTTTTTGCTTCAGCAGCTGATGCAGCAGCACGTTTTGCTGGACAGGATGAAGGAAATGTCTATTCACGTTATACTAATCCTACTGTACGTAATTTTGAACAACGCTTAGCGGCTATGGAAGGGGCTGAACAGGCGGTAGCTACTGCGTCTGGCATGTCTGCTATTTTAGCGTTAGTAATGAGTTTGTGTAGTGCAGGCGATCATATCGTTGTTTCGCAAAGTGTCTTTGGCTCCACCATCAATTTATTTGAAAAATATTTTAAACGTTTTGCCATTGAAGTTGATTATGTACCTTTAGCTGATTTAGCAGCTTGGCAAGCCGTATGTAAGCAAAATACTAAATTATTTTTTGCAGAGTCACCTTCTAACCCTTTATCTGAATTAGTCGATATTACTGCTTTAGCAGATTTAGCTCATAGTAAAGGGGTGCTGTTAGCGGTAGATAACAGTTTTTGTACTCCTGCATTGCAACAGCCTATTAAATTGGGTGCTGATATTGTCATGCATTCCGCGACTAAATATATTGATGGCCAAGGCCGTTGTTTAGGTGGAGCGGTGGCAGGTCGTGCAGAGCATATGAAAGAGTTAGTAGGCTTTTTAAGAACAGCTGGGCCGACGATGAGCCCATTTAATGCATGGGTTTTTCTAAAGGGTTTAGAAACGTTGCGACTACGTATGCGCGCCCATAGTGATAATGCTTTATTACTAGCAGAGTGGTTAGTTAAGCAGCCGAATGTAGAAAAAGTTTATTATGCAGGGCTTATAGATCATCCTCAGTACGATTTAGCTAAGCGGCAACAACAAGGTTTTGGTGCTGTGTTAGGGTTTGATGTGGTAGGAGGAAAAGAAGCAGCTTGGCGTTTAATTGATGCTACTAAGCTAATTTCTATTACTGCTAACCTTGGCGATGCTAAAACGACAATTACTCATCCTGCTACTACTACACATGGCAGAGTATCGCCTGAAGCAAGAGCAAAAGCAGGTATTAAGGATGGACTAGTTCGTATAGCTGTAGGGCTTGAAGATATTGAAGATATTAAAACAGACTTAGCTAGAGGTTTGGCTGCTGTTTAACTTTGTTTTGTAGAAGTAAAAAAGCAGGCTTAAAGCCTGCTTTTTTGTTACTTAGTGAGCTTGTTGGTAAAGAAATTCAAGCAAGGCTTTTTGTGCATGTAATCTATTTTCAGCTTGCTGCCAAACCACCGAACGTGGATCATCCAATAAAGTTTCGCTAATCTCCTCGCCACGATGAGCAGGAAGGCAGTGCATAAAGATTACATCAGGGCTAGCTAAATCAAGTAACTGTTCAGTCACTTGGAAACCGTTGAATTTTTCTAATCGCTCTTGTGCTTCATCTTCTTGTCCCATAGAGGCAAATACATCAGTACTTACTAAATGAGCACCAGCTACCGCCTCTTTAGGATCATCAGTAATCTGTACACGACCTTTTGCTAATTCTACAAAGCGTGGATTAGGTTCAAAACCTTTTGGACAAGCTACTTTTAATTGAAAATCAAATTGTACAGCTGCTTCTGCATAGCTGTTACACATATTATTACCATCTCCAATCCATGCCACAGTTTTACCTGCAATATCACCACGCTGTTCGAAATAGGTTTGCATATCTGCTAATAGTTGACAGGGGTGTAAATCGTCGGTTAGGGCATTAATCACAGGCACTCTTGAGTTTTTAGCAAACTCCGTAACATTGTCATGAGCAAAGGTTCTGATCATTACCATATCGACCATACTAGAGATGATAATGGCTGAATCATGAATGGTTTCGCCACGTCCTAACTGAGTATCTCTAGAAGCTAAGAAAATAGCTTGACCACCGAGTTGAATCATACCTGCTTCAAATGAAACACGGGTACGGGTAGATGATTTTTCAAAAATCATCCCAAGAATACGACCATTTAGGGTGTTGTGAGGTATATTGTCACGACGCATTGTTTTTAGTTCTATGGCGCGCTTGATTAACTGCTTTAGTTCGTCTTTTGAGCAATCAAATAGTGACAGAAAGTGCCGTACACTCATAAAAATTTTACCTTGCTGTTAATTTAAGAAATGGAGCTGATTAAATTATAGTCTTTGTAATGATGGTAAAAACTGATGTAAATAGAGAATTATGTCATAAAATCTTTTATAATAAAAGAATAACTATAGGACTTTAGGGTAATGGAGAGGCGAGTTAATTAATCTTTAGCTTGTAATAGTGTATAGTATTATTAGCAAAGATTACCTAATAAGCCAGGTTAATATAAATGGGATTTTTAAAAGATATTGCTGAGCGTAAACAATTTAAACGATATATGTTGGATGCTTGGCAACAATATTCTACGTTAAAGTCTTTAATACGAGAGCCTTTAATTTTAGTAGATATTCGTACAGGACGTATTATTGAGGTTAATGCACCTTTTGAAAGGATATTAGGCTGGTCTATCAAACAAGTAGTAGGCGTGCCAATTGCTGAGTTAGGTATATGGAAAGAATCTGCAAGAAATAAAATAGTTAAATTAATTCTAAAAAAACGTTCCGTTAAGCTAACAGATATTCAGTTAACGAGTATAGATGGCGATATTTTAACGGGTGAATTGTGTGCCAAAATAGTTCGTCTAAATGGAGGATTAGCGGTTTTAGCTACCTTTTATTATAGTCACAGTTTGATGACTGTAGAAAAGTTTTTTAATGTTAATGAAAGAGAGTTTTCCTCTGCATTTGATCCTACCACAGATGTCGTGACTGTTTCTGATTTTAAAACAGCTCAATATATTAAGGGAAATGAAGCACTTAAAAATCTTTTAGGGTATCAACAAGCAGATTTATTGAAGCAAACGGAATTTGATATTGGGGTATGGGCTTCTGTTGAAGAGCGAACAGATTTTCTAAAGAAAGTACAAGAAGAAGGACCTCAGTTACTAGAAACGGCTTTATATCGTCAAGAAGTAGGCTATATGCCTATTAAGTTTGTGGTAGATATTCTAAGTGCGGATAAAAAATATGTGATGATGGTTGGGCATGATGTTACCAATTTGCGTAAAGCAGAGCGTCGTGCTATACATCTGGCTTATCATGATCCTTTAACTAATTTACCTAATCGTAGCTTATTGTATGAGCGTTTAGAGCAGCAAATTAAATTGGTGCAACGTTATAATTTGCATGCTGCTTTGTTGTTCTTAGATTTAGACCATTTTAAAAATATTAATGATTCCATTGGGCATCCTATTGGTGATGCTGTTTTAAAGATCGTAACCACACGTTTAAAAGCTAGTATCCGTACCAATGACACTGTTTCTCGAGTAGGCGGAGATGAGTTTATTATTCTACTTACTCGTTTAGAGGGAGATTTTAATGAGGTAGAAAGGCAAGTATTAATGACTGCTGAGCGGATTAGGGAAATCTTATCTGAACCTATGTTGATTGATGCATACCGTCTACAAATTTCAACCAGTATTGGTGTAACTATTATCCCTGAGCATGGTGTTAATAGTTCTGAACTGATTAAAAGAGCTGATATCGCGTTATACAAAGCTAAAGAACTTGGCAGAAATATGATTGCTACGTTCCGTAGTTCTATGCAGTCAGCTGTAGTGCAGCGTATGCGAATCGAAGCAAAAATGCGCCAAGCTTTGCAAAATAAAGAGTTTAAGCTTTGTTTTCATCCACAAGTTTTCTCAAGAACACATGAAATTACAGGTGCTGAGGCGCTTATACGATGGGTTCAAGGTAAAGATGTCTTTTCACCTAAGCATTTTATTAATATTCTCGAAGAAACTCAGTTGATTATTGAGGTAGGGGAATGGATCATTTTAGAAGCTTGTCGTCTCTATGCAAAATTAATGGACAATAAAGCTATTTCATTATTGGATTTTAAGTTCTGTGTTAATGTAAGCCCTAAACAAATACAGCACGAAGATTTTTATGGACTTATTGAGCGTGCTTTAAAACAATATAATATTCCTAAAAGAGCAATTACTTTAGAAGTAACAGAGGGTATTGTTATTCAGGAAACTAATAATACTATTGAAAAAATGTATGCGTTAAGAAAGTTGGGTGTTAACTTTGCCATTGATGATTTTGGTACAGGATACTCATCATTATCTTATCTAAAGAAATTGCCTATTGATATGTTAAAAATTGATAAAGCTTTTGTTGATACGATCACCACGGATATCCATGATTCAGGCATAGTGAGTGCTATTATTACCATGGCTAATAGTTTAGATTTTGAGGTAATTGCAGAAGGTGTGGAAACAGTTGATCAATTATCAATTTTAGAGGAAAAAGGATGTTACTTATACCAAGGCTATCTATTTAGCAAGCCTTTAACATTCGATTCATTACAGGCTTTGCTCGTAGCGCAAAGTAGTCGACAAATTTGATAATAAATTCTGCCATTTATAAATTGGAAAGAGTACAATAATTGACTTTATTTGAGGTATTTTGATTGGTTGTAGTAAAGGATATATGTTGTCTATTTCAAGGCTCCCCCAGAAAACATCAGGTTTTACACTATTAGAAATATTATTAGTAATTACTATTATCAGTATAGTAGTTGCAGGTATTGCTTTTTGGGTATTAAATTTTACTAGTGTTGGTAGTAAATTACTAAATAAGCAAGATGTTCAAATAGTCGATACTGCTCCTAAAACAGTAGATATTCCTATAAAAAATACAGGGCAAATCGTTATTAATTTAACAGATGAACCTTTGCAAATATTGCCTGTAGATGAAAAATTACTATTTGCTTTTGATAAAGATATAAAAATAGGTACAGAATGGCCTACAGGGAATGCTGGTTTATTAGTAAAAAGTTATGATGGAATTCAAGTAGAATTAATAGGTTATAACTATTTAAAAGCAAATAGGCAAGTGGCTAATAGTGGTTATGCTGCATTAAAAGATTTAGATACTAATTCAGATAATATACTTGATGAGTTTGATATAGATTTTACTAATTTATATGTTTGGTTGGATACTAATCAAAATGGTGTTGTTGATAGGGATGAATTACACAGTCTTCAAAAATTAGGTATTAAGTCTCTTAATATTGCTTCTGTGGTTAATAAAAATATAAGAGTTAATAAAAGTATTATTACGAAACAGGGGCAGTTTATACAAGAGGATGGTTCTAAAGGTAGTTTTGTGGAGATAAACCTTTTCCAAGATCCTTATTACAGAGAGTTTACTGATAAAATAGCTGTTTCTGAAAATGCTAAAAAACTGCCTAATATAAAAGCTTCTGGTTATGTAAGAGATTTACAAGAGGCGGTGACCCTTAATCCTGATTTATATCCTGTAATAGTTGATTATTTCGCTATTGATTTAGCAGATAGAAGATTTAATCAAATGGATCAGATTATATTCGAATGGTCGAAAACATTAAAAAATCCTTACCTAGAGAGTCGTTTGAAAAGTATCTCAACACCAAAATTTGATATTAGATTAGGCAAAGATTTACAGTTTGATAAATATACTGATATAGCATTGGATAATCAGAAAATAGTCGCTGGACTGATGGCAATAGAAGCATTTACAGGACAACGTCAGCTACACTTTTTTAAAACAGAAGTGTTAAATAGTCTCACACAAACGTGGGAATTAAATTTAATCATTAGTTTCGAAAATCAAGTAATAATGAGCCAGACGATTTCGGCTAATCCAGATGGTACTAAAAAACAAGTATTACTTTCTAGTGACATGTTGAGTTTTACACCTGAACAAAGATTAATTATTCGTAAAAAATATGATATGGTTGTGGAGAACTTGTACAAAAAGCTGCAAGAGCTACAAGGGGATACTAAACAAAATATTGCTCAATTAGATGATCCATCTGATCAACAATGGGTAGATAAAAGCCTGCAAGAACAAATTAACACTGGGCAGTATTTTAGAAAGCCACAGAAAGTGATTGATTATCCACGTAGGCGGCATATGTCAGAATGTGTAAAGCCAGGCAATATTATTGATCAGCAAGTTAGAGATTGTGCAGCAGGAAAAATTTCTAAAACTTGGTAATAAGCAACTTACACTAATGGTTAATCTCTTTTAGGAAACTTTACAGGTTAAAGTGTGACAAACCTAATATAGTTTTTATTAATAAAAGAGAGAATGACAATGGCTACTAAATTAGTTGCTGATATTTTGGTGGAAACATTAGAACAAGTAGGTGTTAAGTCGGTTTGGGGAGTTCCAGGGGATTCACTTAATGCCATAACCGAAAACCTTAGAAAACGTAACCAAATCAAGTGGCAAGGAGTGCGTCATGAAGAGGCAGCCGCTTTTGCAGCTAGTGCATATGCTGATGCAACTAATCAATTAGGTGTCTGTGTTGGATCCTGTGGGCCAGGTAATTTACATTTAATTAATGGTTTATTTGAAGCACAACGAATGAATGCGCCTGTATTAGCCATTGCTGCACAAATTCCCAGTAGTGAGTTAGGACTAGGTTATTTTCAAGAAACTCATCCTGAATCTTTATTTAAAGATTGTAGTGATTACTGTGAGTTAATTTCAAGTGCTGAACAATTACCAAGAGTATTAGAAACTGCCATACGATCAGCTTTAACTAGGCGTAGCGTGTCAGTTATTGTTTTGCCTGGTGATGTGGCGTTTAGCGAGGCTCCTGTGCAGAAAGCGCAATGGTCTACACCTATCTTACCGATTGTCGTACCTCCACAACAAGAAATAGAGCAATTAGCGGAATTATTAAATCATACTAAAAATATTACAATTCTTTGTGGTTATGGTTGCCGTAATGCACATAGTCAGGTTGTTGCTTTAGCTAAAAAACTTAAAGCACCTGTAGTACATGCATTAAGAGGTAAGTCATTTGTAGAGTATGATAATCCTTTTGATGTGGGAATGACGGGGCTTATTGGTTTTTCATCTGGTTATCATGCTTTGAAAGAATGTGATTTTTTATTAATGTTGGGTAGTAATTTTCCTTACCGTAATTTTTATCCTGAACATGGTAATGTTGTGCAAATTGATTTAAGAGGGGAGCATTTAGGTAGAAGAACCCCATTGCTTAAAGGTTTGGTGGGTGATATATCATCTACCCTCGATTTATTATTAGCTAAGTTAACTGAGCAAACAGATGATAGTTTTCTGGTGAAAGCGTTAGAGCATTATCAAAAAGCGCGTCAATCATTAGATGAGCTAGCGACGCCTAATGCAGAAGATAGGCCATTACATCCGCAATATTTAGCGGCAAGAGTATCTGAACTAGCTAGTGAAGATGCTATATTTACTGCTGATGTAGGGACGCCTACGGTGTGGGCTGCACGTTACCTAAAAATGAATGGTAAACGTTATTTAACTGGTTCTTTCTCTCATGGTTCAATGGCTAATGCCACACCACAAGCAATGGGTTTACAAGCAGCTTTTCCTAATCGGCAGGTAATAGCTTTGGCAGGTGATGGTGGTTTATCGATGTTATTAGGCGAGTTATCAACCTTAGCATTGGAAAAATTACCTGTAAAAGTAATTGTTTTTAATAATAGATCATTAGGCTTTGTAGCCATGGAGATGAAAGCTGCAGGGTTGATGGATGATGTTACTCATCTTAATAGTCCAAATTTTGCTGCTGTAGCCGAAGCTTGTGGTGTAAAGGGTTTTCAGGTAACATCTTCAAACCAATTGGATAGCACATTGAAAGAGGCTTTCGCGTATAATGGGCCTGTGGTTGTAGATGTGCATACAGAAACACAAGAATTATCGATTCCACCTAAAATTAATTTACAACAAGCTAAAGGATTTAGTCTTTATATGTTAAGGGCTATTTTAAATGGGCGAGGTGATGAAATTAGAGAATTGATAAAAACAAATTTATTTAGAGCGAAATAATTAAAGCTTATCTGTTGTAAAAAGAGAAGGTTATATATGGCTAACAAGCGTCCTTTATATATTCAATATTCAGGTCCAGGCTTACTGGAAACTCCTTTGTTAAATAAATCCAGTGCTTTTACCCGTGAAGAGCGTCGTGATTTTAATTTAACAGGTTTATTACCTTACACGATGGAAACGATCGAGGAGCAAGTAGTACGTGCTTATGATCAATATAATTTGTGTAATAATGATTTAGAGCGTCATATTTATTTGCGTTCTATTCAAGATGATAACGAAACATTATTTTTCCGTTTAGTACAAGATCATCTTGAAGAAATGCTACCTATCATTTATACCCCAACGGTAGGACAAGCATGTCAGGAGTTTTCGAAAATTTATCGTAATCACCGTGGTATCTTTGTTAGCTATCCTGATAAAGATAATATTGATGATATTTTACATAGTGCGACTAAAAAAAATGTCAAAATCATTGTAGTAAGTGATTGTGAACGTATTTTAGGATTAGGTGACCAAGGGGTAGGTGGTATGGGTATCCCCATTGGTAAGCTATCACTTTATACTGCTTGTGGTGGTATTAGCCCTGCTTATACATTACCTATTGTATTAGATGTGGGTACTAATAACCCTGATTTGTTAAATGATCCTATGTATATGGGGTGGCGTCATGAACGTATTTCTGGTGATGAATACTATGAGTTTGTTGATTTATTTATTCAAGCGGTAAAACGTCGTTGGCCTCGTGTTCTACTACAGTTTGAAGACTTTGCGCAGCATACGGCTTTACCTTTATTAGAAAAATACAAAGACCAAGTTTGTTGTTTTAATGATGATATTCAAGGTACAGCAGCGGTTGCAGTAGGAACCTTGTTGGCTGCTTGTAAAGCGAAAGGTGAAAAATTATCAGATCAAGTAGTTACCTTTTTGGGGGCTGGTTCAGCGGGCTGTGGTATTGCAGAGCAAATCGTTCGTGCTATGGTACTAGAGGGATTAACTGAAGAGCTAGCAAGGCAACGAGTATTTATGGTGGATCGTTGGGGTTTGATCACTGATGAAATGACTGAGCTACCAAATTTTCAGCAACGTTTATCACAAAAAAGAGAGCATATTAAAGATTGGCAAGTCGTGGGTGAAGGTAAAGATATTTCTTTATTAGAAACTATACAAAATGCTAAACCGACTATATTAATTGGGGTATCTGCACAGCGTGGTTTATTTACTGAGGAAGTAATTAAAACTATGCATAGCCATTGTGCTAAACCTTTGATTATGCCGTTATCTAATCCTACCTCAAAGGTTGAAGCAACACCTAAAGAAATCTTGACTTGGACAAATGGTGAAGCATTAGTTGCAACAGGTAGCCCTTTTAGCCCAGTACATATTAATGATAAAGAGATCGCTATTGCTCAATGTAATAACTCTTATATTTTCCCTGGTGTGGGTTTAGGTGTTCTAGCTGCACGTGCCAAACGAGTGACTGAGACCATGATGATGGTTGCTGCTGATACTTTAGCTGCTTGCTCGCCTATTGTGCTAACAGGCGAGGGTGCTATTTTACCAGCCATGAGTGATATTCAAGAGGTGAGTAAAAAGATTGCTTTTGCAGTGGCTAAGCAAGCACAAAAAGATGGGGTTGCTTTAGAGATTACTGATGAGCAAATTAAGCAATCAATTGAGATGAATTTCTGGAAACCAGAATATCGTAATTATCGTCGAGCCTCACTGTAAAGATAGGTAATTGAATAAAAAAGGCTCAATGATTTATTGAGCCTTTTTTTATTTATCATTAAATGGTTAGCGTTTTCTTTTTAGTAAGTAAACGCCAATAATGATACATACTATACTTGGTGTAATGGCAGCGAGTAGTGGCGGAAAGTTAAATACTAAACTAGCTGGTCCTAATAAATCATGAACGATTTTAAAGACAAAGCCAATGGTTACACCAATAAAGATACGTTGTCCCATTGTAACACTACGTAGTGGCCCAAAAATAAAGGATATTGCCAACAATACCAAGGCTAATGTTTTAATAGGCTGTAGTAGTTTTTCCCAAAATTTTAGCCAATAGTTATCATTATTTAATTCTTGATCTTCTAAATAATGGATATATTTCCATAAGCCAGCAATTGATAAATTAGAAGGATTGCTGTTAATAGTAGTGAGCAATTCTGGAGTGATATCAATAGGGGTAACTTTTTCTTGAATACTTGCTATATCGCAACTAGGGGTAGGCGTTAACCAAGTTTCAGATGTATGTTGTATATTTTTTGTATGGTCATCATTAAAACAGGTTGTTACACTGTCTTTTAGTTGCCATTCATTATCTTCGAAAATAGCTTGTTTTGCATAACTCGCATATTTTATTTGTTGATTGTCTATATAATAACGAGTTACGCCAAATAAAAGCCCATTAGGTTGTACACTATTGATACGTATGTATTCATGGCCTTGTCGATGCCAAGTACCTTTTAATAAAGTTTGTTCTATAACTTGTTGATCAATATTATAACTAATAGCTAATTCTTTGTTGGCTATCGCTTTAGTTTCCGTTTTTGGAATAATGTATTCACCTATTAATACACTAGCAATCATAATAATAAATACAGGCTTCATTACTGCGTAAACAATGCGTCCTGTAGACATGCCAGCGGCTCGCATAATAGTTAGCTCACTACGGCTGGCCAATGTTCCTAAGCCAATAAGACTTCCAACTAGGGCAGCCATTGGCAGATTATCATATAACCTACGCGGTGCTGTTAGTGCTACATATTGTAAAGCTTGCAGTATGCCATAGTTATTTTTAAAGTCGTTTACTTGGTCAACTAAGGCAAATAAAGAAGCTAGGCAAATAATAATAAAGATAATAATAAGTATACTATTTAAAATACTGCTAGCAATATAGCGTTCTAGGCGATTTCCTATCATATGCCTACTCCTTGAGGTTTACGAAATTTGATTTTAATCGTATCCCAATATAATAGAATTAGAGCAATGCTTAGGAAGATAAAATGAATAACCCAGAAAAACCAGATTGATAACTTGCCCTTATCCATTTGCCCTCTTGCTGCAATGAGTAAGCCTAGGTATAGCATATAAAGGAAAATAGCGGGAATGAGTTTAAAAAACCTGCCCTGCCGAGGATTCACTTTTGCTAAAGGTACGGCGAGCATAGCAATAATTATCACCAATATAGGCATTGAAAACCGCCAATTTAATTCAACACGATCTTCTAATTTATCGCTTTTAATTAATTCAGTAGTTGTTAAAGCATTTGATTTTAGATCAACATTAATTTCAGGTTTCGGTAGTAAGATGCCATATATTTTATATTCTGTAACGCGGTAATCTGCTTGCCCAGGATTACCATCATAGCGATAACCATCTTTTAAAATAAGATAACGGGAATTATCTGGTTGTATTTCAATTTGTCCTGTTTTTGCAGATAGTACATTAATAGTAGTGTGATCATTAGAATCTTTTTTTGTGTCCATTTGAGAAATAAAAATATTATTTAAGTGTTTTTTATCATTAGACATCGATTCAGTATAGGTCACACGATAAGTTTTTGTATTACCATCTGACTTTTCAAAAGATTGGAAATGACCAGGAATTAAGGTACTAAACTCTGTCATTGAATCTTGAGTTTTAACAAGCTCTCTAAATTTGTTCATACCTGCTGGGCCTAAGCTGAAGCACAGCCAAATAACAATCAGAGTAATAATAGCGGTAGGTAACAGGGTATAAGCAAATATTTTACGAATACTAATACCTGAGCTAGTGAGAATTACCATTTCACTATCAAGATACATACGTCCATAGGCTAATAAAATACCTAAGAAAAGACCTAATGGTAAAATTAGGTATAGAAAATCAGGTAATCTGTACCACATGATCCAAAGTAGAATACTAGGGTCTATACCACCTTGAGCCGCATCTTTTAAATAGTTTGTAAAGCGACCACTCATAATAATGATGAGTAACACAGAGCTAATGGCAGATAAGGTCACTAGGATTTCACGAGTAAGATAACGTAAAACAATCAAGCTAAATGACTCCAATAAGTCAAATGATATTTAGGTTAGAAAATACTAATCTCTCATTATCCTAAAAAAACATTGGTTTGTCTTGATAAATTTTAAACAGAACAGCAAGAATAAAAGAAAAATGATTATTAATTATTATGTGAATTAACATTGTTTATCTATAAGTGATGTAACTAGTTAATTTAATAGTATTTAAGTTACTATATATTAACAAAGTTGTATAAAGCGATAAAGCTATCAAGCCTTATCACCTCTTAGTTGTTGTACTTTTTCTTGTAGTAACTGTCGGGTTACATGTTCTGCTGGAATAGCTTTATCAGCTATGATAGTGATAGGTGCTCCGAAACTTCTTAATATTTTTCGTTTGGGATTACGGCTAAATGATGTTTCCCAAAGTCCTTGAATAGCCAAAGGAACGACGGGGACAGGTGTTTCTTTAATAATCTTTTCAATACCTGCCTTGAACTCAGCAATTTCGCCGTCAGTTGTGAGTTTTCCTTCAGGGAAAATACAAACTAGTTGTCCTTTTTGTAACGCTTTGGCTATTTCAATAAAAGCTTTTTCAAAAACTTGTTTATCTTCTCGATAGCCTGCTATTGGGATAGCATTGGCCTTACGAAAAGCAAATTTAACAATAGGCATATTGAAAATTTTATAATGCATTACAAAGCAAATAGGCCGCTTAATAGCTCCACCAATCAATAGTGCATCTACATAAGAAATATGATTAGAAACAATAACACAGCTACCTAGTTCAGGGATATTATCTAATCCTTTATGAGATACCTTATAAACAGAGTGGGAAGTTAGCCACATCATAAAACGTAATGTAAATTCAGGAACGATATTAAAAATATATGCATTAACAGCAATATTCATTAAGCCTACGACTAAAAAAAGTTGAGGTATGCTTAACCCTGCAATGCTAAGTAGTACGATGGCAACTATAGAGGCAAGCACCATAAATAAAGCATTTAATATATTATTGGATGCAATAACTCTGGCACGTTCTTCATTAGCAGAACGAGATTGTATGATGGCATAAAGAGGTACAATATAAAAACCACCAAATAAACCAATACCAAAAATATCTACTAAAATAAACCAAGTTTGTGGTTGTGCAAGCAGTGTAGACCAAGTATTGCTAATACCTCCAACCATTGGAAAGGTATAGGAGTGCCACCAAAGTAAAATACTAAAAACAGTCAGACCAATTGAGCCAAAGGGCACTAAACCAATTTCTATTTTATGACCTGAAAGTTTTTCACAAAGAATTGAGCCTAAAGCAATTGAAACGGAAAACACGATGAGAATAAGGGTGTAAGCGCTAGGATCACCATTCAGTATTTTTTCGGCATAGTTTGGCATTTGGGTAATGTAGATAGTCCCTAAAAACCAGAACCATGAGTTACCTAAAATAGAGCGAGAAACAGCAGGCGTTTGATTAAAACCCAGTTGCATGGTTTTCCATGTTTGAGAGAATACATTGAAACTGACTTTAAGATCAGGCATCGCAGCAGGGCTATGGAGGATTTTTCTACTAGCAAGATAGCCTAAGATAGCAACCACTAGCACACAAAAACTAATATAGTAGGCATAAGGGCCATCACCTGTCATCAAAACGCCTGCTAATAGAGTACCTGTTAAAATAGCTAAAAAAGTACCCATTTCAACTAATGCATTGCCACCAATAAGTTCAGAATCATTTAAATGTTGCGGCAAAATAGAGTATTTAACAGGGCCAAATAATGCAGATTGAACACCCATAGCAAATAAAACAATAAGCATCAGCACAAAACTGCTTAGAAAAAGCCCTACAGCGCCTATTACCATGGTTATTATTTCAGCTATTTTTATTCTTCTAATCAGCAGTGATTTCTCATATTTTTCACCCAATTGTCCACCTAAGGCTGAAAATAAGAAAAAGGGCAGAATAAATACAATGGCACAAATATTAACTAATAAATCTTTATCTATTGAGCCACCATTAAATAAGCCAGTAATAACTTGTTGATCTAAAAAATTACTAAAGGTTAATTTGTAAATAATGGCAAGTACTAGTGCTTGTTTAAATACATTATCATTAAAAGCACCAGCCAATTGACTAATAAAAAAGGGAAGATAACGACGTTCCTTTAACAACGTAAACTGCGAATGTTCAGACATTAAGAATTCCTATCAAATATTGTTCTTCACCTAATTATTGTTACTGAAAAATAATCCTCTGTAAATTAAAACGATAGTTTTAATTATGAGAAGATTTATATACAAACAGTTATGTTTATATGTTTAAAAAGCAGATTATAATTTAATTAATATAATCTAGCTAAGAAAGTTATTATTTAAGGATGTTAGCTAAATTTACTTGGTCATATTATAACAGTATTATTTCGTTGATTATTAGTTTGATTGTGTTAAGGGCTTTAAAAAAAGTATTGAGTTTCAGTATTGTTTTTTTGGTTAAAAGGGTTGTTCGTGGTTATTTTGTTTGAACGCTATCATAAACCTATTTCTGCTGTATTGGTGAATCTGTAATATCATCTTTTGTGCTGGAATCATTTTCATAGGATTTTCTGTTAATTATTTTGCCATCTTCATAAGTGATTTCTTGTCGTAATTTTCCATCTTTACCCCAAATACTCCATACACCTGAAGTTAAGTCGTCTTTAAATACACCCTCAGCATATTTTTGACCATTATCAAACCAGAATGTCCAGACACCATTTTGCTTGTTAGCGATATAATGGCCTTTACTTTCAGGTTGTCCATTCTCATACCAACTTTGCGAGAGACCGTCTAAATGGCCACCTTGGTAGTTAGCTTCAATTGCTTTTTGGCCATTTTCATGCCAGTAATGCCAAATCCCCGTTTCTTGGTTATTATCATAATTTCCTTCAGATTCTAATTGACCATTCTTGTACCAAGTCTTAGAGGGACCCACAAGTAGGTCATTTTTATAAGTTTCTGAAATAGCTTGTTGACCATTCTCATACCAGTATTGCCAAGTGGCTTGTTTTTGACCATTGGTAAATTGGCCTGTGATTTCAGTCTGGCCGTTTTTATACCATTTTTTGAAATCACCAACGGCTTTGCCATTTTCATAGTTTTCTATTACTGATAATTGACCGTTTTCGTACCAATATTGCCAGACACCATCTTTTTTACCTTTTATAAAACTGCCCGTTGCGTGTTTTTGTTGGTTTTTATACCACACACTGGTTTTACCATCTAATAATCCATCAGAAAAATAACCAGTGGCTTGAAGCTCACCATTCTCATACCAAAAATTGTAAATACCGTTTTCTTTGCCATTGTTATAGTTTTTTTCAGAAGATTTTTTACCATTGGCATACCAGAGTACTAAAGGACCATCAATGCTTTTCATACCGATAGTGGTTAGTTCGTTACTATCAATTATGGTAATTGGATAACTCTGTTTTTTGTTAGTGTTGGCAAAAAAGTCTTGTATAACAAAATGGCCTTCAGGTGTTTTTTTAATAAATTTGCGATAGAAACCATTTTTTACTTTTTTATCAGTAGCTTGCCATATTTCATTGTAGTACTGAATAATGGAGTTTTCTTTATATTGAGTAGGGTCTGTGATTGTAATTGCAGTTTCTTCTGCAATAACAAGTGCTAAAGGATTTAATAAAGTTAAGGTTAATATAGGTATTAGCCAATAGCGCATGATATTATCTACCCCCAAAATTTGTTTATAACCTTAACATATCTGTGTTTCGATAGGTAATTAGAAAGAAGTCATAAAATAGAGATTTATTGTATCTTTTGCTTAAACATAGTGGTGTTTTTTACTTGCCCATTCTCATAGAGAATTTCTTGGGTTTTGTTGCCCGTTTTATCCCAATGGCTGAATAGCCCTGATAGTTTGTTATCTTTATAAAAAGACTGCATACTTTGTATGCCATTATCATACCAGTAAGTCCATTTACCTTGTTTTTTGCCTTCTATATATTGCCCTTGTTGACGTATGTTGCCATTATTATGCCAAGCTATGTAATCACCATTTAATACGCCTGCTTTATAATTTTCTTCTGATAATTTATTGCCTAATTTTGACCAGTAGATAAATTTGCCTTCTTTTTGTCCATCTAGGTAATTTTCTTCTGCTTGAATTTTACCATCTGGATACCAAATATAAACTGTACCTTGTGTTTTACCAGATATTTTAGTTTCTTGATGATGTTTCTGCCCATTATCATACCAACTACGCCAAATACCATCAGGTATCCCTTTCTGATAAGCTCCTTCAAATTGTTTGTTGCCATTTTCATACCATAAAATAGAGATACCTTCTATTTTGCCATCAATGTAATAAACTTCTTGCTGTTTCTGACCATTCTCGTACCAAACGGTAGCTTTTCCTTGTGCTTTTCCATTTATTAAGGTGCCTGTACTGTATATTTGACCATTGATATACCAGCGCTTGAAACGGCCATTGATGTTGTTAGGGAAGCCATTAAGTATAGTTGTATCGTCTTTGATAAGATATGGGTTGGTATATTTACTGTCAGTAGCTGTGTAAAAATCTTGTACAGCAATTTGTCCATCAACTAATGTTGCTAGGTATTTCCGATAGAAACCATTATGTATTTTATGGGGTGAAAAGTTACGATTACGGTCATAATAACTAATAATAGAGTTTGTTTGATATTGTTTATTTGCATGTGTTCGATTCGATTCTGCTAAAACATTAGTAGCCATGTTTGAAAATAGTATAATTAGCAGTAAAGTTAATTTATGCATCGTAATATTAATCATATACCCAATAAATTATTCAATAGCACAGTTTATAGTTGTTCCATAAACCTTATCTGAAAAGTTGAAAATATCTTTTTCTGTAACTTGTTGCTTTATTGATTCGTCTTTATTAATGGCAGCAATAAAAATTTTCCAATCTTTTTCAGTAAATGTGTTCACCATATTATTGGTAATACATTCACAATCCTGTGAATTATCTAGTTGGCAATGTTTAAGAGCATAGGCTTTCATCTGTCCTTTATTGTTAACTTTTAGGTCATCAGCCAATACATTAACTGCACAAAAATACAGCAATACTAGATAAAAATGGATTTTCATGGAAAATTCCTGCCATACAAACTGAATTTAAATTATTTTGTTATCGAATAATAGCCAACATTATATAGTTGGCTTAGTACACAATAAAATAGATACAGATTAAATAATTAATTATTCACTGTTGCTACATATTTAATACCATTATTTTGTTGTTTAAGCAGGTTAAGTGCTTTAGGTAGGTTTGCAAAACTTATCACTTCTATTGGTGGTAATGTTAATTCTTTTCTCGCTATTTTTAATAATAGTTGTTCACCTGCTGCGACTAGTTTGCTCCATTGTTTATCTGTACCATACACATGGATTGAAGCCAGTGCTATTTCATGCAGTGAAATGCTTGTGGTAAAAGGTGGGAGTGGTGCTTGTTCGATACGGTCTTGTATACAAACCAGATGTCCATAATAGCCTAATAGATCAGCCAATGATTTTGCACTATTACCATTAACAGTATCATAAATACTAAAGATATTTTGTGAGCCTAGCTGCGCGCGTAATTTACTTTGCCAATTGGTGTCTCGATAATCAAATGCACTAATTACCCCTTTGTTGATAAATTTCTTGTGATGAGCAGGGCTAGCGGTGATATACACTTTTGCCCCAGTATCAATCAGCAGTTGCGTTAAAATACTGCCAACCGCACCGCCAGCACCGTTTACTAAAACATTTTCAGCCTGCGGATTAGGTGTTTTATGTGATGCTTGCCATGCTGTTAAAGCAGGACAGGGAAAAGCAGCAGCTGTTACATTGCTGATTTGATCTGGCACAGCAATCAAGGCTTTAGCACTGACTATAGTGTGGCGGCTAAAACTACCATTAAAGCGTAAATCTGTATGGTAAGTGTAACGTGTTCCTAATTGTATATGTTGAGCATTGCTACCCACTGCAACAACAACTCCCATACCATCCACACCGGGGATTTGGTTTTTTTGCCAAGAGTCACTTAAGCCAGCCATCAATTTCCAGTCTACAGGATTGATACCAATGGCATGATTTTCAATTAATACTTGATCCTCTTTTAAGGAGGGAATAGCCATATTTTGTAAAATAAGATCATCAGGATTGGCACTTAGCTGCCAATGCCAAGCTTCTGTTTCTGTAATCATGTAACTTCCTAATTTTAAATAAAAGGTTGCTGTTTTAAGTTGTTTGATTTGATGGGTAATAATAGTGATATATCGCGATTAAATGGTTAGTAAATTGTAACGAAGTAAGTTAACTACTATTTTCACTGGTTAATTTATGTTAAAAATAAATAAAAGAGTAACCTATTAGTAGAAGTTAGGAAAATATGACAGCTTATAGTAAATCATCGCCATCTATTTGGCAGAAAATTCGAAATTTATTCAATAGAGGCTATGAGAAAGTCGCCGCACAAGAGCTACAAATTGCAAGTGCTATGGGTAGTAAGTTATCAGGCATCGGTTATACGCTTACACGCCTTGTGTTCTTTGTAATCAAATTAGCAGCGATAGTGGTTTTATTTTGGTTAGCCCTGTGGTTATTTATTTTTATGATGGCATGGATAGCCTTTAAATTTATTACATTTAATAGAACAGTTAAGCAGTACCATAAAACTAATGAGTTCTCTGCTGATGATAGTGGTAATAAACGTTCTAATACCTATGATAATAATGGTAATTTACTGGATTGATGGTTTTATCCTTTTCTAAAATAAGTTTGGTTTGGTGGTTATTTATAAAATGTAATTATTTACTCAGTTAATTAAAAAATAAGAGTAACTAGTGTGAAGATATTTATAGTGTTATTAATAATTATAGTAAACTGATAATTATTTTTTGATAGATTTTATAGATGACAGCAACACAAACCTCTGAGTTACCTCCTAATTATCGTTTTTCTGTAGCCCCCATGTTGGATTGGACAGACCGTCATTTTCGCTACTTTATGCGAGGCTTAACAAAACATGCACTACTTTATACAGAAATGATTACTACTGGTGCATTGCTGTATGGCGATGCTGCGAGGTATTTAGCTTATAACCAAGTAGAACATCCCTTGGCTTTACAGCTAGGTGGAAGTGTTGCTAGTGAGTTAGCTATATGTGCCAAAATGGCTGAACAATGGGGCTATGATGAGGTTAATCTTAATGTAGGCTGCCCTAGTGATCGAGTACAAAATAATCTGATTGGCGCTTGCTTAATGGCCCATCCCAAATTAGTGGCTGATTGTTTTAAAGCCATGCAAGATGCTGTAGATATCCCTGTTACTATTAAACATCGTATAGGTATTGATGGTCGAGAAAGTTATAGTGAGTTGCTAGATTTTGTTGGGCAAAGTGTGGAAGCAGGTTGTCAGCGATTTATTGTACATGCTCGTATTGCAATTTTAAAAGGGTTGTCACCAAAACAAAATCGAGATATTCCACCTTTGCGTTATGAAATAGCCGCCCAGCTTAAAAAGGATTTTCCTGATACGATTTTTATCTTAAATGGTGGCATTAATACCATGCAGGAAGTAAACAAGCATTTGCAGAGCTTGGATGGTGTAATGGTGGGGCGTGCGGCTTATCATAATTGTTATGAGTGGGCGCAGGTAGATCAACAGTTATTTGCTAGCAATGAGCCAATTATTTCTCGTGCTGATGCTTTTTTAAGGATGTTGCCCTATATTGAACAACATGTGGCACAGGGTGGCGTGGTGCAACATATTAGTCGCCATTTATTGGGACTTGCGCAAGGTTTTGCTGGCTCAAGGCGCATACGTCAGTTGTTATCGGTGGATATACATAAAGAACAACCTGCTAAAGTGTTTGAACAAGTTATCGGTTATTTACAGTCATCTGCGCTAAATGGTTGAGTATTGAACTAAGATAAGCGAAAATAGCGCACCTTTTTATAAGCTCAAAGAATTATATCTATGTCATTTGCCACTGAACTAAAAAACGAAGTTGAAAAACGCCGTACTTTTGCCATTATTTCTCACCCTGATGCTGGTAAAACTACGATTACTGAAAAGTTATTGCTAATGGGGCAAGCTATTAGTGTGGCTGGTACTGTTAAGGCAAGAAAATCTGATCGTCATGCTACTTCTGATTGGATGGAGATGGAAAAGCAACGGGGTATTTCTATTACTACCTCAGTAATGCAATTTCCTTATCGTGAGCATATGATTAATTTGCTAGATACACCAGGCCATGAAGACTTTTCAGAAGATACCTATCGTACATTAACGGCTGTGGATAGTGCGTTAATGGTGTTAGATGGTGGTAAAGGGGTTGAACCACGTACCATTGCTTTAATGGAAGTATGTCGTTTACGTGATACACCTATTGTTAGTTTTATCAATAAATTAGACCGTGATATTCGTGATCCCATTGAACTATTAGATGAAATTGAGGCTGTTTTAAAGATTAAAGCAGCTCCTATTACGTGGCCTATAGGCTGTTACCGTGACTTTAAGGGTGTTTATCATCTTACTGAAGATAAAATTATTACTTATACTGCTGGTCATGGCCATGAGCGCATTGAAAATAGAGTGATTAATGGCTTAGATACAGAAGAAGCACGGGAACATTTAGGCGATTTATATGACGACTTTAAAGAGCAGTTGGAGTTAGTTCAGGGCGCTTGTCATGAATTTGATAAACAAGCTTTTTTAGAAGGTAAAATGACGCCTGTTTTCTTTGGTACTGCATTGGGTAATTTTGGTGTAGATCAAGTATTAGACGCGGTGGTTGATTGGGCACCTTTACCATTATCACGTATGACTAATGAGCGTGAAGTAATACCAACTGAGGAAAAGTTCACTGGTTTTGTATTTAAAATTCAAGCCAATATGGATCCTAAACATCGTGATCGTATTGCCTTTATGCGTATTTGTTCAGGTCGTTATCAAAAGGGCATGAAAATGTATCATTCCCGTATTGGTAAAGATTTAAAAGTTTCTGATGCGTTGACTTTCTTTTCTTCTGAACGTGAACAGCTAGAAGAAGCATGGGGCGGTGATATTATTGGTTTACATAATCACGGTACTATCCAAATCGGTGATACATTTACCGAAGGTGAAAAACTCAGTTTCACGGGAATTCCACATTTTGCCCCAGAGTTATTTCGTCGCGTACGTTTAAAAGACCCATTAAAATCAAAGCAGCTTCGCCAAGGTTTACAAGAGTTGGCGGAAGAGGGCGCAACCCAAGTTTTCTTCCCTGAGCGCAATAATGATATTATTTTGGGGGCTGTTGGTGTACTTCAGTTTGATGTGGTGGCGAGCCGTTTAAAAGAAGAGTATAAAGTAGAATGCTTGTATGAAGCGGTTAATGTTTGGTCTGCTCGTTGGATTGAATGTGACGATAAGAAAAAACTTGAAGAGTTTAAAGTTAAAGCAACAGATAACCTAGCGATTGATGGTGGTGGACATTTAACTTATTTAGCCCCTACACGTGTTAATTTAAGTTTGATGGAAGAACGTTGGCCAGATATTAACTTCAGGGCGACTAGAGAGCATCATTAGTAAAAAAACAGGCTTTAAGCCTGTTTTTTTATATCTAATAGAGTAAATTACTTACTACGCTTTAACTGGTCTTTTAATTTTGTAGGTACTTGATGAATAATCAATGTATCGTTTGATTCATCGTATTCGATACGTGAACCTAATAGATGTGCTTCAAAGCTGATAGAAAGCCCTTCTGCACGGCCAGTAAAACGTCTAAATTGGTTTAATGTGCGTTTATCAGGTGGAATAGCAGGGGCAAGGCCATAATCTTTATTACGAATATAATCATAGAAAGCACGTGGTGTTTCTTCATTCATTAGTTCTGAGAGTTCATCCAATGAAATTGCTTCGCCTAAACGTGCTTGAGTGCTGGCGTAACTCACTAGTGTATCAGTCTTTTGTTTGGTCTGATCTTCAGAATAATCTTCATCTTCTACATAGTCACTAAAGGCTTTGAGTAAAGTACGTGTTTCACTGGGTGAATCTACACCTTCTTGACAACCAATAAAGTCACGGAAGTAGTCAGAAACCTTCTTGCCATTTTTACCACGAATAAAGGAAATATATTGCTTAGATTGCTTATTATTTTGCCATTCAGATAGGTTGATACGAGCTGCTAAATGTAATTGTGATAGATCAAGGTGTTTAGCTTCTGTTACTTCTAGGCTATCTGTAACTGCTATACCTTTGGTATGGTGCAAAAGGGTAATAGTCAAGTAATCAGTCATCCCTTGCTGATAATGGGCAATCAATACATAGCCACCCATGGAAAGATTTGATTCTTCCATTAATTTTTGTAAGTGTTCTGTTGCTTGCTTACTAAACGCTATAAAATTTTGCTGTTGTTCTAAATAGCCAGTTAGCCAACCACTAAAGGGATAAGCACCTGATTCTTCATGAAAATAACCCCATGCTTTATTAGGTTTAGCGTTATAACTTTCATTTAAATCAGTCAGAAGATTCTCTAAAGCAGAAGATTGTTTTAGTTCATGCTCACTAGCGTGCAAGATGGCAGGTGTGCCATCTGGCTTTTTATCAATTAAATGGACAATGCTATGATAGATAGGCATAGTTTTCTCATTTATGAAAGATTAGGGTGTAAAGGGAATAATATGGGTACAAAGATAATACAAATTATCATAACAAGTATAGTAAAAGGTACCCCAATTTTAATAAAATCTATAAATTTATAACGGCCAGGCCCCACCACTAATGTGTTTACAGGTGATGACACGGGGGTCATAAATGCAGCAGAAGCAGCAATAGCAATAGTCATAGCAAATGGATAAGGGGAGGCGCCAACATCTTGTGCTGCCTTAATGGCAATTGGAGCGAGTAAAATGGCTGTTGCTGTATTGGAAATAAATAAACCAATAATGGCTGTTAAGGCAAATAGTGCACCAATTAATAAATGGGGATTAGAATCACCTACGATACTTAACAGTCCCGATACAGCTAAGTCTACGCCCCCTGTTTTTTGTAAAGCAGCCGCAAAAGGAAACATACCTACGATAAGAATAAGACTTTGCCAATGAATTGATTTATAAGCACTATCCATATCAATACAGTGAAATGCCCCCATTAGTAAACACCCAAGTAAGGCTACAATGACATTGGGGAAAAAACCGCTAATCATTAAACCAACAGTAATTAATAGGGTAATAATCGCATAAGGTGCTTTACTTAAGGCAGGTGCGACATTATCAATTTCAGCAGGTAAACTTAACACTAAGAAATCTTGGTTATTAGTTTGTAAGTTTTTAATGGCTTTCCATGTACCTATTACTAATAGGGTATCGCCTAGTTTAAGACTTTCATTGGTAATATCATTTTCTAAAGATTCGCCATTGCGTCGTAATCCAACCACATTGAGACGATAGGTTGAGCGGAATCCTATTTCTAGAATATTTTTACCAATTAACTTTGACTCTGGTGGCAGAGAAACTTCAGCCATACCAATAGAACGTGACTGGTCTGTAAAGTAATCACCTTTAAAGGCTAGTTTAGTGAGCTGAAAAGCATTACAAAAGTCATCCACCGTTTCTTTATAAAAGAAATCTACCAATAAAATATCGCCTATTTTGATTTCTAAGTTAGAAGAGGCGTCTAGTACTTTATGAGTGATACGCTTTTCTCTTTCAACACCAATGATATTAGCGCCAAAACGTGCTCTAAGTTGTAATTCTTCAATGGTTTTGCCTATCATCAGTGAACCTGAGTTGACGCGTAACCTTCTGTTTCTGCCAGAAAGCTTATAATCTTTAATCAAGTCAGTTAAATGGCGTTTACCTGAGTTTGATGAAATTTCGGCATCTTGTGGAGCCATCAGTAAACGACGAGCAAAAAGCATATAGCCAATGCCTACAACTAAAATAATTAAACCAATAGGAGTAAAAGAGAAAAAGCTAAATGCTTTAAATCCCATTTCTTCTAACTTACTGCTCACCACTAGATTAGGTGCGGTAGCTACTAAGGTCAACATGCCACTAATTAAGGCAGCAAAACTAAGTGGCATCATAAGTCGTTTAGGATCGGCTTTCATATGGCTTGCAATACTTAATACAATGGGTATAAAGATAGCTACAATACCTGTGGAGCTCATCACGGAACCAAGTAAAGCAACCGATCCCATTAACAAAACGATTAGCCGAGTTTCGCTGTTTCTAGCTTGTTTAATTAGCCATTCACCCACACTATAAGCAATGCCTGTGCGCACTAGACCTTCGCCAATCACAAAAAAGGCAGCGATTAAGATAACACTACTATCACTGAAGCCTGATAAAGTTTCGTTAACAGTTAAAATACCTGTTAATGGAAAGACGACAATAACTGTTAATGCTACAAAGTCCATCCGTGGTTTATTCATCATAAAAGCAACAATCGCGATTGCTAATAGGCCAAGCACAACAATTAAATCGATATTCATAGTGACAGTATCTGCATCTTGTAACAAAAAATTAGATAAACTAACGGATATTATACTGTTTTCAGTATCTATGGTAGTTTAATTATATTAGGATGCTATTTTTCTGCAGCAAAGCTCATGGTATGTGTGTTTTTGTTTGCAATAAACGCTATTTAGTTGTAAAAGCAACTAGCTGATTTTGATTGAATATGGAATACTTTGCGTTTTTATAAAAATATGCAGTAATCTGAGTTTGAGTTTTAAAGCAAGGTAGCTTGATTTGTTATTGATATGAGGACTAATAAATGATGTTAAAGAAAGTATTATTAGGATTAACAGTTAGCCTAGCTGTTTTTATAAATCTAGCTAATGCAGCAGAGAAAACGGTAGAAAGCAAATTTAAAACAATGTTACCTGATGTTGTTATTAAAGAAGTTGTAAAAAGTCCAATACAAGGTTTTTATCAAATTCAAGTAGATAGTGGTAAAGTTTTTTATATGTCAGAAGATGGTAAATACCTTATTCAAGGATATTTATTTGAATTAAATAATAAAACACCTAAAAATCTCACATTAGAAACTGAAGAGAAATTTGTTGCTAAGTTAATTAATAATATTGATAAATCATCAATGGTTATATTTAAAGCAAAAGATAATCAACCTAAAACACATATTACTATTTTCACAGATACTAGCTGTCCTTATTGCCATCGATTACATGAAGGAGTTCCTGCATTAAACGAAGTTGGGATTGAAGTACGATATTTGGCTTTCCCAAGGGAAGGATTTGCTTCCCGTGGTTTTGAAGAGTTACAAAAAGTATGGTGCTCTGATAATCAACAAGAAGCGATGAATCAACTAATGCAAGAAATTCCTGTGAAAAGTGTTAAAAAGTGTAATACACCTATTGTTGAGCAGTATGTATTAGGTCAAAAAATAGGGATTAGAGGAACACCAGCAATTATTTTAGAAAATGGACATATAATTCCAGGTTATCAACCAACCTCGCAATTGATTAATGAAGCATTAGCCGCAAAACCTGCCACTAAATAGCATTTGTTGTTTTAGAGGTTTGTAATAAGCTATTTAAGTTTTAGTACTATGATTGAAGTGTTTTATAACAGGTTTGGATTATTTTGTGATTAAATGGGTTCGCTTTATTCTCCGTTTGCTGCTATTGGCAATAGCTGTAGGTGCTGGAGTTTTAAGTGTTATATTTTTTTATCAATTTCATACGCTTACGATTGATCAGGTTTCTGAGTTGCTATCATTGCTTTCTCATGAGCCTATTTTAACGATTGCCGTGGGAATTGGTTTATTGTTGTTTGCTTTATCAATATTAGGATTGATTATGTTGCTTCAATACCAAGTGTGGCGTTATCCATTTTCAATTTTTCTAGGCTATATTGCGGGTGCTTTTATTTATTATCAATTTTATTTGATGCACCCGTTTGAAGAAAATATTTTACAGTTAAATGATGATGCTTGGTATTATCCATTTATATTGGCAACAGCATTGCTACTTAGGGCTATCCTTGGATTTAAAATTCCAAGAATAAAAAATCAGGTAGAATCAACTACTTAACTTTAAGTATCCATATGTCTATTTACTATTTATTAGAGAGTGTGGTAACACTATAAATAGTAAAGAATTTTTATTATCACTTTTTAAACTACAGATTAACCTCCAAGGAAATAATAGCTATATGGGTAAGTCACTGGTCATTGTAGAATCTCCAGCTAAGGCTAAAACGATTAATAAATATTTAGGCAATCAATATGTTGTAAAATCAAGTATTGGTCATATTCGTGATTTGCCTACAGGAACTACTAAAGCGACCTCAACAGCGAAAGGTAAGAAAGTAGCAGATAGTACTTTATCGCCTAAAGAACGAGCCAAGCAACAACTATTCAAGCGTATGGGAGTAGATCCAGAACATGGTTGGAAAGCTCATTATGAGATTCTACCTGGCAAAGAGAAGGTAGTAGATGAGTTAAAAAAATTAGCCAAGGAGGCTGATACTATCTACCTAGCAACCGACTTGGATAGAGAAGGAGAAGCAATTGCATGGCATTTAAGAGAAGCCATTGGTGGAGATGATAGCCGTTATAAGCGAGTAGTTTTTAATGAGATTACCCAAAAAGCAATTCAGAGTGCCTTTGCTGAACCAGGTGAATTAGATCTTAACCGTGTAAATGCGCAACAAGCACGTCGTTTTCTAGATCGCGTGGTTGGTTTTATGGTTTCGCCATTATTGTGGCAAAAAATCGCTCGAGGTTTATCTGCGGGGCGAGTCCAATCAGTAGCTGTGCGCTTAATTGTTGAACGAGAAAGAGAAATTCGTGCTTTTGTTCCAGAAGAGTTCTGGCAAATTGCAGCTGATTTGGCAACGGCTAAAAAAGAAAATATCAATTTTGATGTTGTTAAGCAGCATGGCCAAGCATTTCGTCCTGTTAATAAAGAGCAAACTGATAAAGCTTTACAACTTTTAGAAAAAGCAGCGTATAAAGTTGTTAAACGTGAAGATAAGCCTACCATTAGTAAGCCATCAGCACCTTTTATTACTTCTACTTTACAGCAAGCGGCTAGTACTCGTTTAGGTTTTTCGGTTAAGAAAACAATGATGATGGCGCAACGCTTATATGAAGCAGGTTATATTACCTATATGCGTACTGATTCAACTAACTTATCTGCAGATGCTATAGATATGGTGCGTGGCTATATAGATAGTGAGTTTGGTAAAAAATATTTACCTGCTAAGGCCATTACCTATTCTAGTAAAAATAATGCACAAGAGGCACATGAGGCTATTCGTCCTTCTGATGTTAATTTAAGAGCTACTCAATTATCAGCAATGGAGCGAGATGCTGAACGTTTATATGAGTTAATCTGGTGCCAGTTTGTAGCTTGTCAAATGCCACCTGCTGAATATTTATCCACAACAGTTACTGTTGAAGCAGGTGATTTTGAATTAAAAGCCAAAGGCCGTATTCTGAAATTTGATGGTTATACAAAAGTGCTTGCTGCTGTGAGTAAAACAGCAGAAGATCAAGTATTACCTGTGGTTAATGAAGGTGAAATATTAGATTTAATTAAACTTAATCCTTCACAGCACTTTACTAAACCTGCACCTCGTTATTCAGAAGCAAGCTTAGTAAAAGAATTGGAAAAGCGTGGAATTGGTCGTCCTTCTACTTATGCTTCCATTATTTCCACTATTCAAGAGCGTGGTTATGTTACTTTAAATAATCGTCGTTTTTATGCAGAAAAGATGGGCGATATTGTTACTGAGCGATTAACGGAAAGTTTTAATGATTTAATGGATTATAACTTTACGGCCCATATGGAAGAAAATCTTGACCAGATTGCCGAAGGTGATATGCCTTGGAAAAAACTATTGGATAGTTTTTATAAAGGATTTAGTCAAAAATTAGCAAAGGCAGAGCAGACTGATGAAGGCATGCGTGCCAATACACCTACCTTAACACCTTTAATTAAATGTAAAGAATGCGGTCGAGATATGATGATCCGTACCGCTTCAACAGGTGTGTTTTTAGGTTGTTCTGGTTATAACCTTCCACCTAAGGAGCGTTGTAAAGCAACCATTAATTTGATTCCTGGTGATGAAATTGCACAGGATGATGAGGGCGAGTCAGAAGCTCGTGTATTACATAATAAACATCGCTGTACTAAATGTGGTACTGCAATGGATGCTTATCTAATGGATGAGCATCATAAACTGCATATTTGTGGCAATAATCCTGATTGTGATGGTTATCAGATTGAAGAGGGTACCTTTAAGATTAAAGGCTATGAAGGGCCTGTATTAGAATGTGATCGCTGCGGTAGTGAAATGCAGTTAAAAACAGGGCGTTTCGGAAAATTCTTTGCATGTACCAATGAGGACTGTAAAAATACTCGTAAGTTATTGGCAAATGGCCAACCTGCACCACCGAAAATGGATGCAGTACCTATGCCTGAACTTAAGTGTGAAAAAGTGGATGATACTTATGTGTTACGTGATGGTGCCTCAGGATTATTTTTAGCGGCTAGTCAATTTCCTAGAAAACGTGAAACAAGAGCGCCTCTCGTTAAAGAATTGATTCCTCACAAAGCAGAGATTGATCCTAAATACCATTATCTTTGTGATGCACCTATCAAAGATCCAGATGGGAATTTTAGTATAATCCGTTTTAGTAGAAAGACTAAAGAGCAATATGTACAAACAGAAGTAAATGGCAAGCCAACGGGTTGGAAAGCCTTTTATGATGGTAAAAAGTGGCTAGTAACTGATAAAACCACACCGAAAAAGTAATGCTGAAGGTTAGAGAATATATTATTAATATTCTCTAATATTATTATATTTCAGTATTATAGTAGTTGAATAACAATATATTAATAATATAAACTGTTAGTTACACTGATATTATATTGTTTGACTATAAAGAAATTTTTAATAAATGCAGGTAAATTTGGTAACTTAGATCAATAGATGGCCTGTTAATAGTAAGTTTTTCTTTATAACTTGTAATTTTTTGTTGTGGTTGTAAGAAAAGTTATTAGATAATAAGTCAAGTGTTCTATATTTTTAGACACTTGTGTGAGGTTTACACGAATAGAAGTGTTCTATTCAATAGTGAAGGTATTAGGGATTAATCATGGTGCAATTTCATAAATTAGCAGCAGTGGGTTTAGCAGTAACATTATCATCAATGGGCAGTGCGTTTGCATTAGGATTAGGCGAGGTCACTTGGAAGTCCACATTAAATCAACCACTTGATGCTGAGATAGCTCTTTATGACGTACAGAACATAACCAATAAAGAATTGGTTGTAAAAATAGCTTCTCCAGAGGATTTTGCAAAGGCAGGGATTGATAGACCGCACGCATTGAATGATTTGGTTTTTACACCTGTTATTCGTGGTAATAAGAGCGTTATCAAAATTACCTCTAATCAGCCAATTAAAGAACCTTATCTGGATTTCTTATTAAGTGTATCTTGGGCTTCAGGTCAAACCTTGCGTGAATATACCTTGCTTATAGATCCGCCTGCATATGAGCCTGCCAAAGTTGTAACTTCTAAAGTTGTTGCTCAGCAGCAGACTCCAGTTAAGCAAACTCAGACTAAAACAGTATCTAGACCATCTCAAAAAAAAACTAAGCCAACAGTAGCCGCTGCACCAAAAGGTACAGTGAGAGCGCATAGGGGTTCTAGTTTATGGCTATTCGCTGAGAGAACACGTGGTAATGCGTCTGTACATCAAGCGATGCTAGCTATCTATGAAGCGAATCCTGATGCATTTATTGATGGTAAAATGAGTTTATTAAAAGAGGGTGCAGTATTACGTATTCCTTCTAGAGAACAAATGCGTCAAACAGGACGTGCAGAGGCATTATCTCAAGTGTTAGCCAATGTAAATGGTACAGCATCTACTACACAACGACAAATGGTTGCAAGTAAAGTTGATCAACAGCCAGCAACTAATCAACCTGCACAAGATCAGTTAAAGTTATCAGGTGTGACCGAAACAAATACTCCTTCTGGTAACGCTTCTGATAAAGCCATTATTGCTGATTTAAATAATAAGGTAGTACAGTCTGAAGAAGAACTTGATGCCACACGTCGTAAAAATAACGAATTACGTAGTCGCATGTCAGATTTGGAAGCACGTTTAGCTGATATGAAGAAGTTAGTTGAGTTAAAAGATAACCAATTAGCATCATTACAGCAAAATATGTCTAATGCTCAAAAAGTAGTTAATCCTGATGCAGAAGATCAGTCTAATGAAATAATTGAGATTAATGAAGAAGTTGAAGAAAAGACAATCCAACAGTAAATGATAATGTTGTATTGAGATTTAAAAAAGCAATCTAATTAAGATTGCTTTTTTTATGTTATAGATAAATTTAAGTGATGTGGAGACCTTAGGATAAATTATAGGGTATCCTGATAACGCAAAATATTAGAAAGTTTACGGTTAGGTTTAGCAGCTTTTTTATAGATTAGTGCTGTTTTACCAACATTTTGTACTATTTCACAAGCAACCGCTTGGATTATTTCATCAATTAATTGTTTGCGATCTTCTGGTGTAGCTACAGCTAATTTGACTTTTATAAGTTCATGATCATTTAACGCACGCTCTAATTCAGAAATAACTCCTTCTGAAAGACCATTTTTCGCTATAATGACAATAGGTTTTAAATGATGACCAATCGCTTGAAAATGTTTTTTCTGTTGCTGATTGATTGACATGATAAGGTTCTCCACTTAAAAGTGGTATAGTTTACCTGACTTTTTATAAATGAGGTATAGTGTGGCGCGTTCTAAAAGCAGTCAACGTTGGCTTAAAGAGCATTTTGATGATCCTTATGTGAAACAAGCGCAAAAAGATGGATATCGCTCAAGAGCAAGTTATAAATTACTTGATATTCAAGAAAAAGACCGCATATTACGCAATGGTATGACTGTAATTGATTTAGGCGCTGCGCCTGGTGGTTGGTCACAGGTTGTTAGTAGAGTGATTGGTGAAAAAGGCAAATTAATCGCTTCAGATATTTTACCAATGGATAGTATTGCTGATGTAACATTTATTCAAGGTGATTTTACTGAAGATACTGTTTTTCAAGAATTATTGTCTGTAGTAGGTGATGCACCTGTAGATTTGGTAATTTCAGACATGGCACCTAATATGAGTGGGTTGCGTTCTGTGGATCAAGTGAAAGCTATGTTGTTATGTGAGTTGGCGTTTGATTTTGCTGCAAGAGTATTAAAGCCAGGGGGTGATTTTTTAATCAAAATATTTCAGGGTGAAGGCTTTGATAGTTATTTGCAATCAATACGTCAAGCTTTTGATAAGGTACAAATGCGCAAGCCAAGCTCTTCGCGGGATCGTTCTAGGGAACAATATTTATTAGCGAGAGGATTTAAAGGTACTGAAGTTTAATGGATTTCCATGTAAAATCTATAAACATTTATTTAAAGAAATTAAATGCTGTTAGGGGCTATTTATAGTAGACTCAAATAGTAGGAATTGGATACTGTAAATTTGTTATAGAGTTTGAGCTAAATGAAGTATGTAGTTGTTAAAAGAAGGGTGGCTAATTGAATAATACAACCAAAAATATAATATTGTGGGTTGTTGTCGTTGTTGTGTTTGTTTCAATAATGAACAACTTTTCAATATCAAATGATACCCAAGCATTAAATTATTCTGAGTTTGTTAAACAAGTTCAAGATAAAAAAGTGGAAAGTGTTACTGTTGAGGGGTATACCATTTCAGGTAAGCGAAAAGATGGTAGTACTTTTAAAACTGTTCGACCATTGATTCAGGATGATCAGTTAATGGCCGATTTACTCAATAATAATGTCACCGTTATTGGTAAACAGCCAGAACAGCAAAGTATTTGGACACAACTACTGGTTGCTTGTTTCCCTATATTAATTATTATTGCGGTATTTATGTTCTTTATGCGTCAGATGCAAGGGGGTGCTGGCGGTAAAGGTGGCCCAATGAGCTTTGGTCGCAGTAAAGCACGTATGCTATCGCCTGATCAAGTTAAAACGACTTTTGCTGATGTAGCGGGTTGTGATGAGGCCAAAGAAGAAGTGGCAGAAATGGTAGAGTTTTTGCGTGATCCAGGTAAATTCCAACGCTTAGGTGGTCGTATTCCACGTGGTGTATTAATGGTTGGTCCTCCTGGTACAGGTAAAACATTATTGGCTAAAGCCATAGCTGGTGAAGCAAAGGTACCATTCTTTACGATTTCAGGTTCTGATTTCGTAGAAATGTTTGTAGGTGTAGGTGCTAGCCGTGTGCGTGATATGTTTGAACAGGCTAAAAAACATGCACCATGTATTATATTTATTGATGAGATTGATGCAGTTGGTCGTCATCGTGGCTCTGGTATGGGTGGTGGCAATGACGAACGTGAGCAAACATTAAACCAATTATTGGTTGAAATGGATGGTTTCCAAATGAACGATGGGATTATCGTAATTGCGGCTACTAACCGTCCAGATGTACTTGATAAAGCATTATTACGACCAGGTCGTTTTGACCGTCAGGTAGTGGTTGGTTTGCCTGATATTCGTGGTCGTGAGCAAATCCTTAAAGTACATATGCGTAAAACGCCAATTGAACAAGATGTTAAGCCCTCTATTTTAGCGAGAGGCACACCAGGTTTTTCTGGCGCTGATTTAGCCAATTTAGTAAATGAAGCCGCGTTATTTGCTGCACGTTCTAATAAACGTACTATTGGTATGAAAGAATTTGAGTTAGCTAAAGATAAAATCTTGATGGGTTCTGAGCGTAAATCGATGGTGATGCCTGAGGCTGAGCGACGTAATACGGCTTATCATGAGTCTGGACATACCATCGTTGGTCGATTAGTACCAGAACATGATCCTGTCTATAAAGTATCTATTATTCCTCGTGGACGTGCGTTAGGTGTAACTATGTATTTACCAGAGGAAGATACTTATAGCCACTCCAAACGCTCTTTAGAAAGTATGTTAAGCTCGTTATTTGGTGGCCGTATTGCCGAAGAGCTAACCTTAGGATTTGAAGGGGTAACAACAGGTGCATCTAACGATATTATGAAAGCAACCCAAATTGCACGTAATATGGTGACTAAGTGGGGACTATCAGAAAAATTAGGTCCTTTAATGTACGGTGAGGATGAGCAAGAAGTATTTTCTGGTTATCGCGATAGTGCAGCTAATTCAATGTCTGATGAAACCGCTAAAGCAGTGGATGAGGAAGTAAGGAAAATTATTGATTTTTGCTATAACCGTGCCAAACAAATTTTAACGGACAATAGAGATAAATTGGATGCAATGGCTGAAGCATTGCTCAAATATGAAACGTTAGATAGTGATCAAATTGATGATATTATGGAGGGAAGAGAAGTTCGCCCACCTAAAGATTGGGATGCGGATGATCATACACCCTCAGCACCAACTTCAGTTGATAATGATCATAGCAATGAAAGCGTAGAAAACAATAACCAATCTACTTCAACAGGAAATGGTGCAACCAGCGAGCACTAAACGATGAAACCTTCAGTTTCTATTCCCTCTCGGCTACCTTGTGGTAGCCGAGTTGTTGATTTAACCCAGCCACAGGTGATGGGTATTCTTAATGTCACTCCAGATTCTTTTTCAGATGGTGGTACTCACAATAATTTAGTCGCTGCTTTGACACATGCTGAAGCCATGATTCAAGCAGGCGCAAGTATTATTGATGTGGGTGGTGAATCTACAAGGCCAAATGCAGCTATTGTATCTGTACAAGAAGAATTAGATCGAGTTGCGCCTGCTGTTGAAGCAATTAACAAAGAGTTTGATGTGGTTATCTCTGTGGACACATCTACACCTCAAGTAATAACAGAGTCAGCACGTTTAGGCGCAGGAATAATTAATGATGTACGATCATTACAAAGAGAGGGTGCTTTAGAGGCTGCTAAACAAACAGGATTACCTGTTTGTATTATGCATATGCGTGGTGAACCTAGAGATATGCAACAGCAAACCCAGTATGATGATTTGCTTGTTGAGGTTAAAGATTTCTTACGAGAACGTAGCATGATTTGCCAACAGGCGGGTATCAGTAAAGAAAAGATAATTATTGATCCAGGCTTTGGTTTTGCGAAGACATTACAACAAAATTTACTATTATTTCGTCATATGGAACAACTCCTAACATTAGGTCATCCAATGTTAGTAGGTGTATCTAGAAAGTCAATGATTGGTGGTGTATTAGGTAAAGAAGTAACAGAACGTCTTTATGGTAGTTTGGCATTGGCTGCTTTAGCTATAACAAAAGGTGCTCATATTTTGAGAGTGCATGATGTAGCTGAAACAGTGGATATTGTAAAAATGATTAGTGCGGTTGAGAGTGCAGAGTGACTAGAAAATATTTTGGAACAGACGGTGTTCGTGGACGTGTAGGGCAGTTTCCAATTACCCCTGATTTTATGTTGCGATTAGGTTGGGCAACGGGTGTTGCTTTCCGTAAGAAAGGTATTTGCCGTATTTTAGTAGGTAAAGATACCCGTATTTCTGGTTATATGTTTGAATCAGCCTTAGAGGCTGGCTTAGCTTCAGCAGGTGTGAACGTACAACTACTTGGTCCTATGCCTACTCCAGCAGTAGCTTATTTAACACGAACTTTCCATGCGGATGCAGGAATTGTTATCAGTGCTTCCCATAATGGTCATCATGATAATGGTATTAAGTTCTTTTCAAGTAAAGGCACAAAATTGCCAGATGAAACCGAATTGATGATAGAGGAATTATTAGATCGTCCAATGGAAGTAGTGGAGTCTAATTTATTGGGTAAAGCTTCTCGGATTAATGACGCAGCAGGACGTTATATTGAGTTTTGTAAAAGTACAGTGCCAAACCACACTAGTTTTGAAGGAATGAAAATAGTATTAGACTGTGCTAATGGTGCTACATATAAAGTGGCGCCTAATGTATTTAAAGAATTAGGGGCAGATGTAGTCTCTTTATTTGTGCATCCAAATGGTTTGAATATTAATGATAATTGTGGTTCTACTCATCCAGAACATTTAATAGAAGCGGTAAAAAATCATCAAGCTGATATTGGTATAGGATTTGATGGTGATGGTGACCGTGTAGTTATGGTTGATCATTCAGGTGTGTTGGTTGAGGGCGATGAACTGTTATTTCTTATTGCCAGAGATTTAAAAGAACAAGGCAAATTAGAAGGCGGTGTTGTTGGTACGCTTATGAGTAACCTTGGCCTAGAATTGGCACTTAAGTCATTAGATATTCCTTTTGCCCGAGCTAATGTGGGCGATCGTTATGTAATAGCCTCTTTATTAGAAAATGGTTGGCAATTAGGTGGTGAAAACTCAGGTCATATAGTTTGCAGCCATCATACAACAACAGGGGATGGTATTGTTGCAGCGTTACAAGTATTAATGGCATTAAAGCACAGAGGACAAACATTGGCAGAGGCTCGCCAAGCTTTACGTAAATGTCCACAAAAATTAATCAATGTAAGATTAGCTAATATGATTTCTGAGCAAGAACTACATTCGAAGGATGTTCAGCAGTTATCTGATCAGATTGTTAATGCAATGGATGGTAAAGGGCGTGTTTTATTAAGAAAATCAGGTACTGAACCTGTTATTAGAGTGATGGTTGAAGGACAAGATGCACAAGTTGTAGAGGATTCTGCACAACAGTTAGCTGATTTGATTCAAAGTAAATTTGCTTAAATTTAAAACAACCAAGTGAGGTGTGTTATGCAAAGATTTGATGTAAAAGGTATGACTTGTGGTCACTGTGTTAGAGCTGTGACTGAAGCTATTAAGCAATTAGATGACGATGCTGAGGTAGATATTGATTTAGCAGCAGGAAAAATGACAGTGGTAAGTGAATTACCAGCTTCTGAAATTATAAAAGCTGTTTATAATGAAGGCTATGAAGCTTACGAGGCTAAGTAATTAATTATAAAAAAGCCAAGCAGAGTATGCTTGGCTTTTTTATTGCTAAACCATAACAGCGCTTTCGTCAATTATTCCAGCATGTTTTTTTACTAGTTCAGCTAGTATTTTAATACCTTTCTCAATTTTTTCTTCTGGCACTGTTACAAAAGCCAAACGTAGGCATTTTGCCATAGTGCTGTTAGCGAAGAAGGGCTCACCAGGTACAAAAGCGACTTTATTTTGAACCGCTTCAGCCAATAATTCAGTGGCATTGAGTTCTTTAGGTAATTCCACCCAAATAAACATACCACCTTCTGGCCGATTAAATTTCACAGTAGTAGGCATATATTTGGCTAATGCATCTAACATAAAATTACAACGGGTAGCATATAACTCACGAATAGTAGGAATATGCTTGTCTAAAAAGCCATCTTTAATGACTTGATAAGCAACTCGTTGAGTTAGACTAGGGGTGTGTAAATCAGCCGCTTGTTTAAGTTGTACTAATTTATTAATAAGCTCTTCAGGAGCCACAATGTAGCCAAGACGTAATCCAGGCGCTAAAATTTTCGAGAATGAGCCTAAATATACAGTGTTATCAGGTGCAAAACTATAAATACCAGGTAATCTATTACCTTGATAATCTAATTCACCATAAGGGTCATCTTCTACCAGTACTAGGCTATTTCTTTTAGCTATGTCTGCAAGTTTTTTACGACGCTCTAAAGATAAACGACGTCCTGTTGGATTTTGGAAATTAGGAATCAAATATATAAAGCTTGCAGCTTTTGCCATCTCATCGGTTATAGAATCAGGATTTAATCCTTTGTCATCACTATCAATAGAAGTATAGTTAGGCTCATATTGAGTAAAAGACTGTAATCCACCTAAATAGGTAGGAGTTTCTACTAATACTTTGCTGTCTTTATTAATAAGAGCTTTACCAATAAGATCTAATGCTTGCTGAGAACCTGTTACAATAAGTACTTGGCTTGGGCGAATAGTTACCCCGTCTCGAGATACACGTTTAGCTATCCATTCCCTTAATGGGGCATAGCCTTCGGTTGGTCCATACTGTAGAGCACCTACAGCATCACTGCCATTAAGGATGCTATCAATAGCTTGTTTAATTTCTGCTACAGGAAATGTATTAGGTGAGGGTAAGCCACCCGCAAATGAGATAACATCTGGTTGTTCAGTTACTTTAAGAATCTCACGGATAGCGGAGCTTTTAAGAGCCGTAGCTCGATCAGAAAATGTCCATTGCATTATATTTATTAACCTTTAATTAGTCATATCGAATAAACGACGGTAGGCAATACCTAGAGTCAATAATTACAATAAAGTTTCTGAGAAATAATGATGAAGACTTTTAGCAGCAACAATAATTAATAAAAAGCCACTTGTGGTGAGTTTTTAAGTTCCTTTTATTTATTGCTTAGCCTTAATATGAAGCAGACGTTCTATCAATACCTTCGGTAAACTATGTAACTGTGTTATTGTAGCGCAATAAAAAAAAGATGATAAGGGTAAGCTAAAGATTAATTATTAATTTAGGTAGTAATAGTATCTTCATTAATGTTAAGTTAAGTTTATATTTTTAAGATAAGTACTCAAAGTTTATAATAAAAGGTAGATTTTTTAGAAATCACGGAGATGAAAAGGAGTAGGTATGTCTCAATATAGGGATAAATTTTTATCATTATGGTCACAACTACGAATTAGCCAAAGCTTTTGGATCGTTGATGACATTATAAATGAAGAGTTTTGGATAGTAGATATTGATGATATAACCCTTGAAATTAGACCTCAGCAAAATATTAAGATTACCAAACATGCCTTTGTTGCGGTAATCGACTATTTAGTTGAGCATAATCATTTTATAGATAACGCTTGTGAAGTAAGAACAGGTGATACTTATGAGCGAAGTGTGCCGCTGTCTAGGGTTGTACAGGAAGCAAATCCTTACATGACAGAATGCTGCCTTAATTATGTTTTAGCTATTCTTAAGGCTTTAGGTATTGTTGACATAACAGCTACAAGATTAAATCGAGTGTGGTTGGTAGAGCTACCAGACGATGATGTAGAATCTAATGAATAGAATAAGTACTATTATGTTGAGTTAAAACAGAGTAAATTTCAGATATGGGGGCGGGTTTGCTGTATAAAAAGCCTTGTAGATACTTTACCCCATGTTGAATTAAATATTCTTTTTGCTGATGGTTTTCAACACCTTCAGCTATAATATCAACTTTAAGATTATTGGCTAACTCAATAATACTTTTAGTAATATATTGCGAGGAAGGGTTATTTTCTAAGGAACTAATAAAGCTTTTATCTATTTTGAGAATATCAACTTTAAACTTATTTAAATAGGATAGGCTAGAGTGACCTGTTCCAAAGTCATCAATTGAAATTAATACTTTGAGCTCATGTAACAATTCAAAAAGATTATATGTGGTAGCTGTTGGTTCTGCTATATCACGTTCTGTTAGTTCCAGTACTAATGTAATATGTTCCTCTGGAAAAGATCTTAAAAATTCTTCACAATCTAAAGCGAGCTTGATAGTTTGTAGGTGTTTTGGGCTAATGTTAATAGCGACATGAAAGCCTTTAGGAATTAGGGATAGGCAGTTAGTAAAATCTTTTTTTACTTGTTCCAATAAATTTAATGTAAATGGAATAATAAATTTTGATTTTTCTAAGGCAGGAATGAATTGGCAGGGTAAGATTAAGCCCTTTTTAGGATGCTGCCAACGAGTAAGTACTTCTACACCATGCCAGTTTTCTGAATCAGAAGATTTTATCAATTGATAATAGGGAATAAATTGCTTGTTGTGCATAGCGTTTACAATATCATAAACAGGTAATCTTATATAAATTTGTATACCAATATTAACCATTATGAAAAGAAACAGGAGTAAAAATAAAAAGTAACGGTCAAACATATATTGTAGGTAATTACTAAAAGGTAAAACCGAAACGACTTTAAAAGGATATTGAGTTGATTTAGTTTCTATTAAGTCATGTGATTTCTTGATTTTGGGATTGGTTGTAACGATAGCTTTGTAATTTAGCCAATTGTCATCTATTACAAAGAAAGCTCTTTTATTACTTCCTAACAGATAGGAAATGTAGCTTCCATCAATTGTTATTAATACACCCAATTCTCCTTTTTCTTTATGATAGTATAAAAATGATTTATCAGGGGTGATAGTGCTTTTATTAAGTAGTTTTATTTTTTTGTTTTTTTCTGGGGAAATAGGTGTGTAATTCTTCTTAGGATATGACGAACAATAAATAACATTATCTTTGGTTAGATTAACTGTCCTAATAAAAGTATGAGTAACCGTATATTTCAATAATTTAGGTTTTAAAATTTCACAAGATTCATTAGTTGATGTAAGTAATGTGGAGTTTATTTGGTCTATATCTGTGAATAACTGGTTAAGAACTTTTACAGATTCTGTAGAAGCATTTAAAGCTTGATTTTGTAATTTAGAGACTGTGTGAAAATATAAGAGAATTAATACAATAAGAATAGGTAGTAGAGTGATTAACACGCTTATTGAAAAGTGTGAAACGCGTATATTCCATATTGTTAAATATAGTTTCATAGGTTATCAACATATTGCTTATAGTTCTTTGTTTGCATATATTCGATTATTACTTTTTGTCGCAGTATACTATCAAAAAAAGAATCTTTGGAACGAAAAATTGCTATTTTTCTAGTTATTTGCTTTATATTTAACTAAATTCTTGTTATTTAAGAGTATTCTTGAGAACTAATTTATGCTCTCTGGAATATTTTATTTAACTAACACAGTATTAGTTATTAATACTTGTTAGTTCTCTATATTTTTAAAAGTAACAGAAATCATCAATTTAATGGTGAGATTAGACTGTGCTTATAGTTTAGATTTATTCTGTAAATCTTTGTATTTAAATAAATAAGCGGTAATGTTAGCCAAGATCAATGATGATCTATGCAAGTTGAAAGTAAAGAGTGAGTATCTTGCATTCGCTAAACGCAGTAATACTTAGAAGTAGCTTAAAAATTTTATAGCTTTGTATATATGAGTTATTACCAATAACAGGCTTTGCGAATATCTTTCAAAGCCTGAGCACTTCCTGTTAGGTCAAATTTTGCTGTGGCGATACTACCTTGAAAGAAAGTGGTACGTATGGTTAGCTGATTAGATGTAATCAATGCAGGCAGAATGTCGTATGGTTGATAAGCATAAGCTGTTTCAGTATCTTTAAGATAACGCCATTCAGTGTTAGCAAATTGTTGGGCATCCAATTGTAAATAAACAGACATTTTACTACCACGAGGAACATGTTGACCCCAATTAATAGTAACTTCAGTGGTTCCTTGATTGCAGAGAATAGTAAGTGTTATAGGATTACCAAAGCTTGTATCAACCGTGGAAGCAGACAATGAAGCTGAATAAATAATACCTTTATTGGTCGTTTGCGTTTTGCTAATCCATGCACTTTTAGTGGTGTTTGTTTTATCACTAGGCCTGTTAGTTTTTGGTGCTGTTTTATTAGTATCGATAGAAGTATTTTTTTGTTCACAGCTTAGTAATGCAATAAAACTAACTAATAATACTAAGTATTTTATCATCATTATATTCCTAGATATCCGTATAAAATAGTTTAGCACTTTCGCTAGTTATTTAATAATCTTCCACTAATATATAGTAGAACTAGTAATTTATTTCTTATATCTTAAAAAATTAAGTGTATGATTTAAGTGTTTTATTAAATCATTGAAGAACTTATTTGCAAAGAATAATTATAATTAATAACCCGTTTGGAGAAATAGAATGAGTATAGCCGTTCAATTATTTATAAATGGTAAATGGTGTGACGCAAAATCAGGCAAAAAAATTGATATTGTTAATCCAGCAACAGAAGGAGTTATTGGTCAATTAGCCCATGCGGAACAAGCAGATCTAGATTTAGCCTTAAAGGCAGCAGAAAAAGGGCTGCAAGTGTGGAGTGAAACATCTGCTTTTGAGCGTTATAAGTTAATGCGTAAAGCCGCTAATTTATTGCGAGAAAGAGCAACTGAAATAGCCGCAAAAATGACCGAAGAACAAGGTAAGCCAATAGCTCAAGCGAAAGGTGAGGTGTTATCAGGTGCAGATGTAATTGATTGGTTTGCAGAAGAAGGTCGCCGTGCTTATGGACAGATAATTCCAGCACGTGAAGAGGGTGTTTGCCAATTACAAATAAAAGAGCCAGTAGGTGTGGTGGCTGCTTTTACACCTTGGAATTTTCCAATTAATCAAGTGGTACGTAAGCTTTCAGCAGCATTAGCGGCTGGTTGTTCTATTATTGTAAAAGCACCTGAAGAAACGCCTATTTCGCCTGCTGAGTTAATCAAGGCATTTGCTGATGCAGGTATTCCAGATGGCGTTGTTAATTTAGTTTATGGTGTTCCTGCTGATATTTCTAACTATCTAATACCTCATCCATTAGTGCGTAAAATTTCATTTACAGGCTCAACCGCAGTGGGTAAGCAATTAGCTGCTATGGCAGGGCAACATATGAAGTTGGCTACGATGGAGTTAGGAGGCCATGCACCTGTTATCGTTTGTGAGGATGCTGATTTAGAGATAGCTGTTAAACAAATGTGTATTTCTAAATATATGAATGCAGGGCAGGTATGTATATCACCAACCCGTTTTTTAATACATTCCAGTATTTATGAAAAGTTTGTAGAAGGTTTTATTGAGCAAGCACATAAGATTAAAGTAGGTAAGGGAAGTGAGCAAGAGACGAAAATGGGACCCTTGGCTAATGAGCGTCGTATACCAGCTTTAGAGCGTTTAATTAAAGATGCAACTGATAAGGGCGCTAAACTTTTACTAGGTGGTAAGCGCATTGCAGGTAAAGGTTATTTCTTTGAACCAACGGTATTAGGCAATGTACCATTACAAGCAGATATTATGTCAGAAGAACCCTTTGGACCTATTGCATTAATGTGTAGTTTTGATACGATTGATGAAGCTATAAAAGAAGCAAATCGTTTACCTTATGGTCTAGCTGCTTATGCTTATACACAAAGTTTAGCTACAGCGACATTATTGGGTAAAAAAGTACAATCTGGAATGTTAACTATTAATCATACAGGCCTTGATTATCCAGAAGTACACTTTGGTGGAATTAAAGACTCAGGTTATGGTACAGAAGGTGGTAGTGAGGCGATTAATTGTTATTTACAAACAAAATTAGTCACCCAAAAAGCCTTTTAATAATATTTTATTGAGTGCAGGTAAGCAATGAAAAAGTTAACACTGGTGAGTTTATTGTTAGTAGTCGTTAGTACAGTGTATGCTCAACAACTTTATAAGTGGAGAGATGGTCAAGGTAAAGTACATTACACAGATAATCCAGCCGAAGGTAAACAAAAACAAGCCAGTGTTATTGAAAAAGATCAGCTAAAACAGATAATTACTATTCCTGCACAAAGTTCTACAGAAGATATAGCTAATCGTCGTCAACAAGAAGCTTATATGTTGCAGCAACAAAGAGAGGTGGCTGAACAGCGTGAGCAAATGCGTGGGCAGTGTGAAAAGACATATAATTACTTACAGAATATTAAGAAACATCCACCGAGAATGGCAGACATTAACAATGAAGGTAAAAAGTATTTTTATACTGATGAAGAGATTCAAGCGTATATAGAAAAACGTGAATTAGAATATCGACAAAATTGTAGCAATTATTAAAAACAGTGGATGTTATGACGGGTATAAAGGATAATAATTTAATTTTCAGTAATGATGTCCTCTTTATAGGGCTCCTTTGTGAGGGAGTATTATGAGTAACAATAACGTAGACAATGCAGAAATCGCTAAATTTGAGGCATTAGCGAGTCGTTGGTGGGATCGTGAGAGCGAATTCAAGCCACTGCATGATATTAATCCATTAAGAATTAATTGGATTGAAGAACATATCAGTTTAGCAGGTAGAAAAGTTTTAGATGTTGGCTGTGGTGGTGGAATTCTTAGCGAAGGTATGGCTAAGCGTGGCGCTAAAGTGACAGGTATTGATATGGGTGATGCGCCTTTATCAGTAGCAAAATTACACCAGTTAGAATCTCAAGTTGAGGTTGAATACTTTAAGAGTACAGCTGAAGCTTTTGCTGAAGAGCATGCAGGGGAATATGATATTGTTACGTGTTTAGAAATGATAGAACATGTTCCTGATCCTGCCTCGGTGATTAGAGCTTGTCGTAAACTCGTTAAGTCAAATGGGTATATATTCTTATCTACCATTAACCGTAATCCTAAATCCTACTTATTTGCGATAGTGGGTGCTGAATATGTACTTCGCTTGTTACCAAGAGGTACCCATGACTATCAAAAATTTGTTAAGCCTTCTGAATTAGGCTTATGGTGTCGTGAGGCAGGTTTAGCAGTGCAGGATATGATAGGCCTCGTTTATAATCCATTATCAAAAACATATAAACTAGCTGAAGATGTCAGTGTAAATTATATGATTCAAACGCAACGTATAGATTAACGGGCAGTGGTTTATGAGGTTTGAGGCTATATTATTTGATATGGATGGCACAGTATTAGACTCTGCCCCAGACTTTATAGCTATTAGCCAGCAGATGTTAAATAGACATGGCTTACCCGCAGTGGCTGATGAAAAGATTAGGCAGGTGATATCGGGCGGAGCTAAAGCAATGGTGACAGCTGCTTTTGATATGACTGAAGATGATCCACGGTTTGAATCATTGCGTTTAGAGTTTTTAGAACTTTATTTGCAGTCCTGCGCAGTTCATTCTTGTTTATATCAGGGAATTGATAAGCTATTAACGGATATTGAAAAAGCGAATATAAAATGGGGAATTGTTACTAATAAGCCTGTAAGGTTTGCTGAACCTATTTTAGAGCGCTTAGGGTTAACAGAGCGTTGTGCGGTCTTAGTATGCCCAGAGCATGTGGCGTACTGTAAACCCAGTCCAGAACCTTTATTATTAGCGGCTGAACAACTAGCTATCGATCCACAAACTATCTTGTATGTGGGGGATGATAAGCGTGATATTGATTCTGGTAATGCCGCAGGTTGTAAAACATTAGCTGTTTGTTATGGTTATGTACATCCACAGGATAATCCACATCATTGGGGTGCTGGCGCTGTTGTCAACACGGTTGCAGAGTTACAGCAGGTGATTGATAGAGCTATTTGTGGTTGTTAAGCTTATTTTATTTTAAAAATTAGGACTAAAGTTATGTTAGAAGTCCGTCATTTAAAAAGCCTCTATGCTTTACGGGAAACGGATAGTTTAGTAGAAGCAGCAGAGCGTCTACACTTAACGCAATCAGCACTATCCCACCAATTTAAAGAGTTAGAAGATCGCCTTGGTTTACAATTATTTGTTAGAAAATCTAAGCCTGTGCGTTTTAGCAGTGCAGGATTAAGGCTATTATCCTTAGCCGATGAAGTCTTACCTCAATTACGAAGTGCTGAGCGAGATATAGCAAGGCTTTCTGGAGGAACAGCAGGTCGCTTACATATGGCTATTGAGTGCCATAGTTGCTTTCAGTGGCTAATGCCCACCATAGATCAATTCCGTGATGCGTGGCCTGAAGTTGAACTGGATTTGGCTTCAGGGTTTGCTTTTGCTCCTCTGCCTGCACTGGCAAGGGGAGATCTGGATTTAGTGATTACCGCAAATCCAATGCAGTTATCAGGGATTATGTATGTGCCATTGTTTACTTACGAGGCTATGCTAGCAGTAGCTAATCAGCACCCATTGGCCAATAAGTCATTTATCGAACCAATAGATTTAAAAAGTGAGGTATTAATCACTTATCCAGTTGAACACGATAAGTTAGATATCTTTACCCAATTTTTAGATCCTGCTGATATAGAGCCTTTATCAGTAAGAGTCGCTGAAATGACCGTAATGATGGTGCAATTAGTAGCCTCTAATAGAGGGGTATGTTGTTTACCTAATTGGGCTTTACATGAATACAGTAGTCGTGGCTATGTTAAAGCCAAGCGTTTAGGTGAGAAGGGGTTACAGGCAACCCTTTATGCGGGCATAAGAGAAGATATGTTTGATGCACCCTTTATGCAAGACTTTTTACTAACAGCAAAAGATACCTCTTTTTCAACACTAGAAGGGGTCAGCATGGTTAAGCAGGATAATTAAATAATGAGATCAACAGTATTAGTAACTGGGGGCGCAGGTTATATAGGCTCACATACTTGTGTGTTGCTACTAGAAGCAGGTTATTCGGTGGTAGTGGTAGATAATCTTAGTAATAGTAATTATGAAGCAATTAACCGTGTACAAAAAATTACAGGCAAAACTGTTCACTTTATAGAGGGCGATGTTAGAGATATAAGTGTTTTAAATAAAGTGTTTGCACAATATAAGATAGATGCAGTTATTCATTTTGCAGGATTAAAGTCAGTATCTGAGTCCATTCAAAAACCTATTGAATACTATGATAATAATATCAACAGCACGTTAGTATTGTGCCAAGCTATGCGAGAAGCACAGCTAAAAAATTTAGTGTTTAGTTCTTCCGCTACCGTATATGGCGACCCACAAGGTAAACCAGCTTCAGAAGATTTTGCTGTGGGGGGAACCACTAACCCTTATGGCACATCCAAATTAATGTTAGAGCAAATACTAACTGATATCTATCGAGCGGATAATAGTTGGAATATTGCATTATTACGCTATTTTAATCCAGTTGGCGCTCATCCGAGTGGCTTGATTGGTGAAGATCCAACGGGAATTCCTAATAATCTTATGCCTTATATTGCGCAAGTAGCGGTTGGCATGCGACCTTACCTTAATATTTATGGTGACGATTACCCTACCCATGATGGTACAGGAGTAAGGGATTATATTCATGTGATGGATTTAGCTAAAGGTCATGTTAGTGCATTGCAATGGCTACAAACTAAACCTGGGATTAGGCCAATTAATTTAGGAACAGGGGTAGGCTATAGTGTGCTAGATATGTTACATGCTTTTGAAAAGGCTTGTGGCAAAAAATTAGATTATAAAATCATTGAGCGTAGAGCAGGTGATGTAGCTATATGTTATTCTGATTCAAGCCTAGCCAAACAGTTATTAAATTGGCAAACCCAATACAGCCTAGAAGATATGTGTAAGGATACTTGGCATTGGCAATCAAAAAATCCAAATGGCTATCGATAGTTAATGTTAGTTTACTGATTATTAACAATATACCCCTCAATAATTGGTGCTATGTTAGAACCATTAACAGCAATAAAGGCCTGAGAGGGTATTATGATTTCTACTTCAGTTTTTCCTTCACGTTATGTACAAGGTAGAGGCGCTCTAAATTTATTAGGTGAAGAGCTAGCAAGGTTTGGTAAAAAAGCACTGCTTTTGTTAGACCCATTTGTAGACGATAATTTTCATCAGCAAGTTGAAAACGCTTGTGCCTCTCAGGTTAGTTGCACATTTGAGCGATTTGCAGGAGAGTGTTGTGATGAAGAGATTAATCGTTTAATAGATCAGTCAAAAGGTGATATTCCTGATGTTGTAGTTGGAATGGGCGGTGGTAAAACTATAGACACCGCCAAATATCTAGCAGACAGTATAAATCGCCCAGTTGTTATTGTTCCTACCTTAGCTTCTACCGATGCCCCTTGTAGTGGTTTAGCTGTGGTTTATACTGCTACAGGTGAATATAAACGTGCTGTAATATTTAAAGAAAACCCTAGGTTAGTACTGGTGGATAGTCATATTGTGGCACAAGCACCTGCTCGTTTCCTTGTTTCTGGTATGGGGGATGCTTTAGCTACTTGGTTTGAAGCAGAAGATTGTTATATGAGTAATGCAGCTAATATGACAGGGCGTAGAGGCTCATTCACTGCTTATAATTTAGCTAATTTTTGTTATGAAACCTTATTAGAATATGGCGTATTAGCCGTACAAGCAGTTAAAAGACAAGTAGTAACGCCTGCTTTAGAAAGAGTAATAGAAGCTAACACCTTGTTATCTGGACTTGGCTTTGAGAGCGGTGGACTATCAGGAGCCCATGCTATCCATAATGGCTTTACCGCCCTTGAGCCTACTCATCACTACTGGCATGGAGAAAAAGTAGCTTTTGGTACATTAAGTTTATTAATGTTAACTGATAGATCGCCAGAGATAATAGATGAAGCGTATTCTTTCTGTGAAGCAGTGGGTCTACCTACTACATTAGCTGATATTGGTTTGACCAATGTCACTCAAGAAGAATTATTAAAGGTAGCGCAATTAGCTTGTGCAGAGGGGGAAACTATCTTTAATATTGCCACTGAAATCAATCCTCAAACTGTATTAGCAGCAATTTGTGCAGCAGATGAGGAAGGAAGACGTCGCAAAGGTAAATAAGCTGATTGAGTAACTAGCTATACTGGCTAGTTACTCATAACCAAAAATAACAATAAAATGAATACAAATACTAATTGGTTATAAAGGCAGCTAATAAGCTAAGATCAAATTAAACTATATAAATACTTTTCTTCATTACCGAAGTCACTTATAGTGTGCGACCATAGCTAATTTGTTATATTATTGGTAACAATAATTGTTATCAATAGACTAATTTTTATTATTTTTCCTCTGTTAATTGTTAGGAGTTTTTTGATGAGTAAAATGGCCACAGAGCGTGTGCTAAGCGTTCATCATTGGAATGACACGTTATTTAGTTTTAAGACAACGCGTGATCCTGGTTTACGTTTTCAAAATGGCCAATTTGTCATGATCGGTTTAGAAGTAGATGGTAAACCGTTAATGCGTGCTTATAGTATTGCCAGTCCAAATTATGAAGATCATTTAGAGTTTTATAGTATTAAAGTACAAGATGGTCCATTGACTTCTCGTTTACAACATTTAAAAGTAGGTGATGAACTGTTAGTGAGTCGTAAACCTACAGGTACATTAATTACTGGTGACTTATTACCTGGTAAGAATGTCTATTTTCTCAGTACAGGCACAGGCTTAGCACCTTTTATGAGCCTTATTCAAGACCCTGAAGTATATGAGCGTTTTGAAAAAGTAATCTTAGTACATGGTGTACGTAATATCAGTGAATTAGGTTACTACGATTTTATAAGCAAACAATTACCAGAAAATGAATTCTTTGGTGATATGGTTAAAGAAAAGTTAATTTACTATCCTACAGTGACTCGTGAGCCTTTTACTAATAATGGTCGGCTTACTGACTTAATGCGTATTGGTAAATTATTTAAAGATATTGGTTTACCTCCCATTAATCCAGAACATGATCGTGCTATGGTATGTGGTAGTCCTTCGATGCTTGAAGAAACTTGCCAAGTGCTCGATAGTTTTGGATTGAAAATTTCACCACGTATGGGCGATCCTGCTGATTATTTAATTGAACGTGCGTTTGTTGAAAAATAAATTATTATCTTACAGTTTTTACTTGCTACTTTGGGCTAGCTTGGGTAATATTTGCGCCCAACTTAATAGACGAGGTTAAGTATGCGTCGCCTACTAGTAGCAGGTAATTGGAAGATGCATGGTAACAGTGCTAGTGTTAAGGCATTGTTAGCAGGATTAGCAAATCTTACATGGCAACAGCAAGCAGATATTGCTGTGTTTCCTCCAGCACTATTTATTATTGAGGCAGTACAATCACTAAAAGATACACCTATTATCATAGGTGCTCAGGATTGTGCTATTGAGCCACAAGAAACAGCATTAACAGGTGAAATTGCTGCCAGTCAGTTAGTGGATGTGGGATGTCAATTAGTATTAATAGGCCATTCCGAGCGTCGTCTATTATTAGGTGATACAAACTCAATACTTATTAAAAAGTTTAAAGCTGCACAATCGCAGAAATTGAAACCTGTATTATGTATTGGTGAAACACAGCAAGAGCGTGAAAATAATCAAACATTTGCTGTGCTTACTTCACAACTTAATAGTATAATAGACGTTTTAGGTATTGAAGTATTGTCTAATGCTGTTATTGCATATGAGCCAGTTTGGGCTATTGGTACTGGTTTAACAGCAACACCTGAGCAAGCGCAAGAAGTGCATAGTTTTATTAGAGCACATATTGCAAAACAGAATGACTCCATTGCCCAGAAAATACAAATTTTGTATGGTGGAAGTGTTAAGGCGAATAATGCAGAAGCGTTATTTGCAATGCCTGATATTGATGGGGGACTCATTGGTGGTGCCTCTCTTGATGCAGATGAATTTGGTGCGATTTATCGCATAGCAGGAAATTAAATAATGTTATTAGAATCAGTTATTGTTATTGTTCATTTATTAGTTGCTATAGCTGTTATTGTTTTAGTATTACTACAACATGGTAAAGGTGCTGATATGGGTGCATCTTTTGGTAGTGGTGCTTCAAATACAGTTTTTGGTAGCCAAGGTTCTGCTAATTTTTTAAGTAGAACAACAGCTGTATTAGTGGCTGTTTTCTTTATCACTAGTATTGGTTTAGCTTACTACGCTAAATCTAAGTCTTCAGCTAGTTTGTTTGATAAATCTGTTCCTGCAGCTACTCAGCCAGTTAATCAAACACAGCAACCAGCAGTAGAAGATATTCCAACTGTAGATCATGCGCCTGCACCTAGTGCACATGGGACTGTAGAGTTAAACTCAACGCCTAATACAACAGCAGATCAAACAGAAGCAGATAATCAAATTAATCATGAACCTGCGCAACCTACAGAAGGTAACTAAGGACCATTATTAATTTAACCAAACAGTGCTGAGGTGGCGGAATTGGTAGACGCGCTACCTTGAGGTGGTAGTGGCCGTAGGTCGTGTGGGTTCGAGTCCCATCTTCAGCACCACATATAAAGCCTAGTTAATTATTTTAACTAGGCTTTTTTATTTGAAAGTTTATATTAGCCGTTATTTTCATCCCTATAACGTAATGTATCAACTAATAATTTAAATGCTGGAGATGAATGGCGACGATTGGGATAGTAGAGGTGATAACCAGCAAAGTAGGGACACCAGTCTTCTAATACTAGCATTAGTTCCCCTTTATCAACATAGGGTTGCACTATCTCTTGTGGACCATATACTAATCCTACTCCCGCTAGCGCTGCATTAAGACGTGGTGAGGTTTGATTAAAAATAAATTGACCTTTTACTTGTATTTTTTGTTCATGACCCTCTTTTTCAAATTCCCATGCATATATTCTACCTTGGCCGACTAATCGTATCCCTATGCAGTTATGCTCAAGTAAGTCTTGAGGTACGCTAGGAATTGAATATTTAGCAAAGTAGGCTGGTGAGCCTGCTACAACCATGCGCATGGGTGGAGCAATAGGGACAGCAATCATATCTTTCTCAATCAGCTCACCAAGCCTTACCCCCGCATCATATTGTTGTTTAACAATGTCTATGGTGCCATTATCAATGGTCACTTCAACTTTGATATCAGGATATTCTGCAAGAAGTTTTGTTAACTTAGGGCAAATTATAGAGTTAGTAGAATGCTCATCAGCATTAATACGGATAGTTCCAGCAGGTTTATCCCGTAATTCGCTTAAGGCGGCAATTTGGGTTTCAATAGCTTCAAAGTGAGGAGTTAAGGTTTTTAAAAGTTGCTCGCCTGCTTCGGTAGGTGAAACACTACGTGTAGTGCGAGTTAATAGGCGAATATTTAATCTGGTTTCTAATGCCCGTATAGTGTGGCTTAAAGCTGACTGTGAGACTCTTAATTTTGCAGCTGCTCGGGTAAAACTTCGTTCTTTAGCAACAATTAGAAAAGCCAATAGATCGTTGAAATTTTCATGTTGCATTGATGAACTTTCCTCAGGAGTTTTTATTAATTATAGCACCTAATCTTAGGTAGTTATATTTACTATAGTGGAGATTGTCTGCAAATATTCTGCTAAATCATGTTCAATCTAAAAATTAAGCAGTAATTAATATTTTTATAGGTTGGTTAAGCTAAATCATAAAAATAAATAGACCATTATTAATGAATTTTATTAATAAACCCATGCGGGAATAATGGATTATCATTCAATAACTATGGTGCTATATTTTTTCCAAAGCAAATTATGGAGAAATATAACCATGCATATATCATTTGAAAATAAAGTAGCATTAGTGACTGGTGGCGCTTCTGGTATGGGGTTAGCAACAGCTAGAGCATTTGCAAAATCGGGTGCCTCTGTGGTTATTGTAGATATTAATCAGCAGGCAGCAAAACAAGCAGCTGAAGATTTAGTAAAAGCAGGACATTCCGCTATAGGTATAGCGTGTGATGTGGCTGATGAAACACAAGTAAAAACAATGGTAGAACAAATTGTTGCTACATATGGTCGATTAGATGCTGCTTATAATAATGCAGGCATACAAAGCCCCGTAGTAGAAACAGCAGATGCTAATGGTAAAGATTTTGAACGGGTTATGGCGGTTAACTTACGTGGTATTTGGAACTGCATGAAGTACAAGCTTATCCAAATGCGTAAACAAGGTAGCGGCGCCATTGTTAATTGCTCTTCACTAGGTGGGCTTGTGGGAATTGCTAATCGAGCTGTTTATCACGCTTCCAAGCATGGTGTTATCGGATTAACTAAAAGTGCTGCACTTGAATATGCGGCTAGGGGCATCCAAATAAACGCAGTTTGTCCAGGTATTATTGATACACCGATGGTAGAGGATATGCTTGTCACCCAAAAAGAAGCCATGCAGGAACTTATGAAAGAAATTGCAATTAATCGATTAGGCCGTGCAGAGGAAATCGCGGCAACCGTGCTTTGGTTATGTAGCCCAGCAGCCAGTTATATTATTGGTCAGGCCATTGCGGTGGATGGTGGTTATACAGTTAAGTAATTTTATTGCCTTTGGCAAGAGGAAAAAATTTATGGCAAAAGTACTTGTGATAGTTGCTCATCCAGCAATTACTAGCTCTATGGCAAATAGTCGTTGGTTAGCAGAACTTAGAAAATACCCTGAGCATTTTAAGGTTCACGAACTTTATCAAGAGTATCCAGATTTTCAAATTGATGTAGCGAAAGAGCAAGCATTAATAGAGCAACATAGCGCGTTAGTTTTACAATTTCCTATTTATTGGTTTAGCTCACCACCACTGCTTAAAAAATGGATTGATGATGTGTTTAGTTATGGCTGGGCTTATGGGGGTGGTAATAAATTGCAAGCTAAACCTATAGGGCTTGCTGTAACAACAGGTGCTACAGTAGATAGTTATCAAGGTAAAGATAGTTTAGAAGCGATGCTAACGCCTTTTAGGGCAACAATTGACTATGTTGCTGGCAAAGCAATTACTCCTTTTGTGGTATATGGAGTTGGCTATGGTTTAACTGAACAAGGATTGGAACAGAGTGCCAATGACTATGTGCAGTACCTAAACAGCTTATTAAATTAGCTTTAATAGGCCTATCCTTAACTGGCAAGGAGTGTAATGAGTAATCACCAATAAATTATGTGTAATTCTATTAAGATGGTAAGAATTGTTATTGGTGGTGTTTTGTTGTTTAGCAAGCTGAAACTAACAGCGCACCACCATAAACAATCAATAAGATAAACCACTACCCTCAAATAACTTAATAAACTTTTTATTAATTTCTGTTATGGTTTATTGTCTATATTGTTCGTCAGTTACTTTTTCCATCCATTGCACATTTGTACCATTGATATCTTCTACAATAGAAAGATGAGTCATGGAGCTGTTGGGTGTTGCTCCGTGCCAATGTTTAATATTAGGAGGGCACCAAATAACATCACCTTGTTTAATTTCATATACAGTACCATCCCATTGTTGAGTTAAGCCAGCTCCTTCTGTTACCACAAGAAGTTGCCCCTTTGGATGAGTATGCCACGCAGAGCGAGCATTTGCTTCAAAAGTGACATAGGCGACAGATCTTGAGGGATTATCTAGATTAAATAAGGGATTAATATGTACATCACCAGTAAAATATTGTTCAGAGCCTTTTAAAGAAGGTTGTATTCCTTGCTTGGCAATAATTTGTTTGTGTTCGCTGGTGTTGTTATCTGGTAGATCAGCATAACTATTAATGGGAATTAATAAGGTAGTTGCAGTAACTAGTGCTAGCCATCTTTTCATTTTACTTTCCTTCTACATAATTGCTTAAGTTGTTATGTTTGATATTGTTTATTACTAACTTGTTCTAGCCAATCAACTGTTTTGCCATCCATGTATTCTTGAATAGCTATATGGGTCATAGCAGTAGTAGGGCTAGCGCCATGCCAATGTTTTTCTCCAGCAGGTATCCAAACTACATCACCTGGTTGAATTTTTTGAATAGTTTCACCCCAAAGTTGAATTAAACCTAAGCCAGAGGTAACAATTAAGATTTGCCCTATAGGATGAGTATGCCATGCTGTTCTAGCACCTAGTTCAAAGGTGACTACAGCGCCACTAGCACGTGCCTGACCTTCAGGTTGAAAAAGTGGATCAATACGGACGGTGCCAGTAAAGTATTCAGCTAACCCCTCTGTCGAAGCTTGTGAGCCATTTTTTATAACTTTCATGTACTTAACCTTCAGTTTGTTATTTATTAAGGTATTGCATTTAAATTTAGCAGATATAATTGCCTATTATTAGATGGTATAATTTGCATAGACTTATGAGGAAAATTCATCAATGCAACGTGAAAATCTTAATGATATCTTGGTTTTTTTGGTGGTGGCGAGGGAGCGTAGTTTTACTCGAGCAGCCGCCAAGCTTGGTGTTTCACAGTCTGCATTAAGTCATACTATTAGAGGCTTAGAATCGAGGCTTAACATAAGGTTATTAACAAGGACGACACGTAGTGTTTCTCCCACTGAAGCAGGGGAGCATTTACTGCAGACGGTAGGCCCACATTTTGCTGAAATTGAAGCTCAGATGGTGGCTCTTAGTGAGTTACGTGATAAACCTGCAGGAACTATACGTATCAGTGCTGCAGAACATCCTGCTAATGTTGTGGTATGGCCAAAGTTAAAGGACTTTTTACAAGATTACCCTGATATTAACGTTGAGCTTACAGTGGATTATGGAATGATAGATATTGTTAAGCAGCGATATGACGCAGGAGTAAGAACAGGTGAGTTAATAGCTAATGATATGATAGCCGTGCGTATAGGTCCTGATATGCGCATGGCAGTGGTTGCAAACGCTGACTATTTTAAAGAATATGCCATACCAAAGACACCACAAGATCTTATTAATCATAATTGCATTAATTTACGTCTTCCTACCTATGACAGTATATATGCATGGGAGTTTGAAAAAGAGGGTCATAAACAAAGAATACATGTGAAAGGACAGTTAACATTTAATTTAACCTCACAACGATTAGAAGCCGCTCTAGCTGGTTTAGGTTTGGCTTATATACCAGAGGATTTAGCACGCCCCTATATAGTTACAGGGGAACTTATAAGTGTGTTAGATGATTGGTGTCCTTATTTTGCTGGGTATTATTTGTATTATCCAAATCGTCGTCAAGCGTCATCCGCCTTTAAATTATTAGTAGAAGCTTTACGCTATAGAGAGAAATAATAAATCATCTAGCCCAGCATTTTATTTGTTATTTATGAAATTCTTTCATAACGCTATATACAAAACGCTATCTAATAAAATAAAAATAAAACTGTTAAATTGACAACTGCAGAAAACAATACAGATCAATTGCTTACCTCTTAATTTTATTTAGTATTGATCTTTCATATTAGATAGTAGAAGTTTTTAATTTATCAAACCCTTATCAAAAGTTATATTATTTTTGTTTTATAACATAATGATAAACAGTTATTCTTGTGGAGAAAATGATGACAATGAAAGTTCTTGGCTATGCAGCCCATGCAGCAAAATCAGCTTTAGCACCTTATAACTTTGAACGTCGTGAACCACGTTCAGATGATGTAGTGATTGAGATTCTTTATTGTGGGGTTTGTCATTCTGATTTACACCATGTAAATGAGGATTGGATTACAACTTATCCAGTAGTACCTGGACACGAAATTATTGGTCGAGTGGTTAGTGTTGGCAAACAGGTTACAAGTTTTAAAGTAGGAGATCAGGTGGGTGTTGGTTGTATGGTTGATTCTTGTCAGTATTGCAAACCTTGCAAAGCAGGTTTAGAGCAATATTGTGAGGAAGGTAATACGCTTACTTATAATGGCTTTGATCGGCATGATCATATGCCTACTTATGGTGGCTATTCTGAAAAAATTGTTGTATCAGATAAATTTGTTTTAAAAATTCCTGAGGGAATAGACTTGGCAGCGGCAGCACCACTTCTATGTGCTGGTATTACGACGTGGTCGCCATTAAAACATTGGCAGGTTAAAAAAGGTAGCAAGGTGGCAGTTGTTGGGCTTGGTGGACTAGGGCATATGGCATTAAAACTGGCCAAAGGTTTAGGTGCTAATGTTACTTTATTTACTCGTTCTCCAGATAAAGAAGAAGATGCATGGCGCTTAGGTGCAGATAATATTGTTATCTCTACCGATGAAGCACAAATGGCAGCCGTAAATGGTCAATTTGATTTAATTATTGATACTGTTCCTTATGTACATGATATTAATCTTTATATACCAACTTTATCATTGAGTGGCACCATAGTATTGGTAGGTTTTTTAGGCGATTTACAGCCAACATTGAATACCGCTCCTCTTGTTATGGGGCGTAAAGCTGTAGCTGGTTCAGTAATCGGTGGTATAGCTGAAACTCAAGAGATGTTAGATTTTTGTGGTAAGCAGGGTATTACTGCTGATATTGAGTTAATCAATATGCAAGATATCGATAAGGCTTTTAAACGGATGTTAAAAAGTGATGTTAAATATCGTTTTGTTATAGATATGGCTTCTCTAAAGGCTAGTGAGTAGTATTTTATTTAGGCTTTATGGAATAAGGAGAAGAGGGATAATGAAAAAAATTATTTGTTTGTTTACGATAATTTTTATCTCGGTATTTGGTTTTATAAATATTGTTGAGGCGAACACTGTGCAGGATAATAATCAACGTTTATCAGCTAAACAACAAAAGCTTGTACTTATAGCAGCATTAACAGCGACAGGTGATTTATCACAGTTAAAGGTAGCGTTAACAGAAGGTTTGGATACAGGCTTAACTATTAATGAAATTAAAGAAGTTTTAGTACAGATGTATGCTTATGCAGGCTTTCCAAGAAGTTTGAATGGTATTAACACCTTTATGTCTGTAGTTAATGAAAGAAAAGCACAAGGTATTAAAGATAACCAAGGACGTGAAGCTTCTCCTATTACAGCTGAGGGCAGTAAATATGAAAGAGGTAAGAAAGTTCTAGAAAGTTTAACGGGGCAGCAAGATCCTGGTAAAACATCTGGTTTTGGTGCATTTGCTCCAGAAATTGAAACTTTCTTAAAAGAACATTTATTTGCAGATATCTTTGAACGTGATGTGCTTAGTTATAAAGACAGAGAGCTTGCAACTATTGCTGCACTTTCTAGCTTAATAGGCGTGGAGCCTATGTTACAGTCCCATATGAATATGGGGATGAATATAGGTTTGACAGAATCACAGTTGAAAGAAGTATTAGCCATTGTTGAGGTCGCTATTGGTAAGCAACAGGCTGCTACAGGGCTTGAAGTGTTAAATAAAGTATTAGCTAGTCGTACCCATTAAAAATACAGAGTAATTATAAATGATTAAGCCTAATCTATATGAATAGATTAGGCTTTTGATTTAAAGATAAAGTTCTTATGTGGGAAGTTTGCCAAGTTGTTTATGATAGTTCAAAAAAGGTAACACCTTCTGTATAAAGTGTAGGTAATTCACTTATAAGAAAATCTTTTAATAAACATAATGCTTTCTCTTTTGGATTGCCCTTTGGCCAAACCATATAATAACCATCACCTGTAGCAACTGCTTTAGGGAAAGGAAGATATAGGTGTTGTTGAAAAAGCTCTTGAGAAACAAGCATTAAATCGTTGGTGGATATTCCTATTCCTTGCAGTGCTGCGGAAATACCCTGATCTAAAGTATCAAATACTTGTCCTCGTCTAATATCAACTTTATCCAATAGCTTTAATCGATTGAGCCATCTTTTCCAATCTCTACGATCAAAAGAGGGATGTAATAGTTCTAATTGATCTAGGTCATTAATTGTTAACTTTTTTTCCTGAGGATGGTATGAAGGAGAGCAAATGGGAATTAACCATTCATCAAATAATTTAAAACAGTTGTAGTTAGGTCCAAAGTTACCATCTGTTAATAATATTGCACAATCGTAAGGTTCTGAGTAAAAGTCCACCGTATCAATATCCATCCATATACTAGATAGCTGCACAGGGCAGGTAGGATGCTCATTTTTAAATAGGTTAACTGCTTTTAAGAGCCAACGCGCAGTTAGTGTTGAGGGAACTTTAAGCCTTATGGTATTAGGGTTATCTCTAAATAACAGACAAGCGCGTTCAATAATAGCAAAACCAAGCTTTAATTCTTGCGCTAAAGTCTTTCCTTGGTCTGTGAGCGTTAGCTTAGGGCCGTTACGTTCAAATAAATTATAGCCAAGAATATCTTCAAGTGTCCTTATGTGTCTACTAATAGCACTTTGTGTTAAAGACAGTTCATTAGCAGCCTGCGTAAAAGAACAATATCTAGCGGCAGCTTCAAATGCACGGAGAGCATAAAGAGGAGGAATGGATTTAGTCATATTTATTAATCATGATTAAAAGTCATAGTAAGCCATAAATTTTTGCGTTTTTCAATAGGCAAATAAATCAGCATCATTTCACGCGAATAGGAAAAAAGTCTAATTGCTTTTGCGTGAGGTGGAAATCGTGGATTCTATGTACAAATACATGATTAAACGTAATGAGTTATGTGGTGATAGCTTTTTACAAAGTCCCTTTTTTAGGGTATGGATGCTTAGAGCATTGGGGCAATTTGAAGATGCAATGGAAAATGATAATTTTCCATGTTTGTTTGGTAAAAAGTCTATTAAACTAAAACAGTTTTATTTATTTTTCTCTTCTATTAATAGACCTAGAGAAGATTTGATTAACTGTTTTCATGAATACACAGAATTTGTAAAAGATATTCCAGCAAGGGATAGGATATATAGTCCTTTAGTTATTTTCTTTGAAAGAAACGCCTTTAGTAGTTTAGCTGATGAACACAATTATGCATGGAATGTTTTACAAGAGTTACACGATCAAGATCAAGCGCCATGGCCGTTAGATGTATCTCACGATACAGAAGACGAAAATTGGTCATTTTGTTTTAATAGTGTTCCTTTATTCGTTAATATCAGCTGCCCTAAACATGAAGTGATGAAAAGCAGAAATTTAGGTGAGCATATTGTTTTAGTGATTAATCCTAGAGAAAACTTTGATGAGGTTGCTAGCGCTGCTTCTAGAGGTGGTAAGACAGTTAGAGAAAAAATAAGAAAAAGAATCAGTGTCTATAATAATGGGGTGACTCCATCAACATTAGGTTTCTATGGAGAGAAAGAAAATTATGAGTGGCGTCAATATCAATTAGAAGAAGAAGGTGGACTTGAGCTTAAGAAGTGTCCATTGCATATTAGGAAATAGTAGCAATGGACATAAGCTTATTAACCATTTATGTGATTACAACATTGATGTTAATTGCAACACCTGGCCCAGTCGTTTTTTTAGTAGTTAATACTGCTTTAAAATCAGGGCCATATAGAGCTTTTGGTACAATATTGGGTACTAATTGGGCTTCTTTGGTATTAATTTTTGTTGCTGTATTTATTATTTCAACGAGCCTTGTAATTAGTCCCAAATTATTTCATATCATTAGTCTATTTGGGTGTTTGTTTATTGGCTATATTGCTATTTCATCTATTAGAGAGGCTTTAGAAATAAAATCTCTTGCTACAACTGAAGACAATATAGTCAGTAAAACTGAGAAGTCTTATAAGAAGGGGGGCTTGCTAAGTGGTTTTTTAGTGGGACTTTCTAACCCTAAAGATATTATTTTCTTTGTATCTTTTTTTCCGCAATTTATAAAAATAACAGATTCATTTAATAAAAGTATTTTCTTATTAACGTTATTATGGGTATTGTTAGATTTTATAATCTTGGGTATCTATATACTATTTATAAGGAAATTAGCCACTGATAGTATCAAGAATATTATTGTACTGATTTCTGGTGTTGTGTTGCTAGTTATTGCAAGTACGGGATTTATATATAGTTTAGCTGAGCTTATAATGTAGATAATTATATGAATTATCTACATTTTTTTATTAAAGAGAATTAATTTTATTCTCCTATTGTTTAATATTTTTGTTATAAAAAGTAACATATTATTAGCACTATCAATAAAACTATATTGGGAGTAATAAATGAACAGTATAAGATCCTTGAAAATTCTAAATTTCATGGCTTTTGCTTTATTGTTGCTTGCAATAATTTTCGCATTGCTCTGGTTAGTTTCTTTTATATCATTTGATAGCAAATTTGTATGGGCTTGTGCCTTTGTAAGTATAACTAATATAGTGGCTATTTCCTTATTAAAATATTGGAAGCCTTCTATTGCTGAAGAGCTTGGAATCGGTTTATTTATTGTCGTAGCACTATTATCCAGTGCTTTGTATGACTGGGCTTTTTTTGCATTCTTCTGTGTTTATTGCTGGTTTATTATTCGTTTAATTAATTGGCAAATGGGTTTAATGGAACAATATCATGTTTCTACTATTATCCCAATGACTTTAATCTTATTAATAAGTGGCGGGGTTGGCTATTGGGCAACTGTTAAGATAATAGGTTTTTAGTATCTTTTGTTGTCTACTGCTATTAAGCTCCAAACGAAGTTATCTTTTACGCAATATTGGCCTGTAATTAATGTCCCTTTTTGCCATTTGTCAGACAAATCAATCAGTAGTTTAAGGGTAACTTCACCCCTTGTATTCCAATCAATAATTTCGGCATGTTTAAAATAAAAGCGTTTCAAGGTGATCGGATACAATGCCTTATATAGGCTTTCTTTCATTGAAAATGCAAGTGTTGTAAATAGGCTAATATCATTATCTATTAATTTCTGTTCATTTTGATTAACAATAGTAGCTAACAGTTTTTTACTGCGCTGTTCAGAAATCAAATATTCAATATCTAATCCTAGACTTTGCCAATGTGTTTTTAACGCTACAATGGCAGCAGCTGTATGGTGACTATGAGTAATGCTGCCACAACTTAACGAGGGCCACTGCGGGCTTTTATCTGCATTTGTTAGCGGATAGCCTGTGATATTTAAGTTTTTTAAGGCTTCTCTAGCACAAAGCCTACCTATTAAATACTCAGTATTACGTTTTTTTGCGGCGCTAACTAACACTGCTGGCTGTTCGATATTGTGCTGTTTAAACGCTGTATCTGTAAAGTGCTGTTGATTAAATTGACAGTGACATAAACATACATTCTCCAATCCAGAAGGGAAAACCCATTGTTTGGAAAAAGATGAATAAAAGGTAGGAATATTGAGTAGATTCATTGTATTATTTTGCAGTGTTAATAAAAACTTTGCTAGCCCATCTTAGTTTTTATTATCGATTCTATTGATTAACTTAGTGTTTTAACTACTTAAATTATTTCATAAATTTTTACATGTAAGAGTATTGCAAATATTACATGTGAGTGATATAGTAACGCCATGGATACAAAAACATCAGCACATTATCAACGACTATACCGTCAACGTTTGCGTGAGCAAGGGTTGGTAAAAAAAGAAGTTTGGATACTGCCAGAGCATGCACGCATGTTACTGAACGTTGAAAAACAGTTACGTCAACCAGCAGGAATGACTCAATCATTATCACAGGAGAGTAATATGACAGCAGCTGTTTCAATGTGGACTAGTAATAAATTATTTGATGCTTTATCTGCCGTGGAATTGTTTAAAAATGGTGGGGCTAGTGTCGAATTAGTACAAGGAACAGACCCAAGTTTACACATTATCATGCACGAGTTTGGTGATTTGCCCGTATTTATCAGTGTGGTGGGTGAGCAAATCATCGTAGAAAGTATTTTGTGGCCAACAGATGCAGTAAAAGATGTTAATGCCTTTAATGAAGAAGTATTAAGAACACATAAGTTTTTCCCATTATCAACCATTGGTATCGAAAAACTTGCTGAAAATGACTTTTACATCATGTTTGGGGCACTAAGTTCTGAATCAAGTCTTTCAAATGTCATGTTTGAAATCGAAATATTGTCAGATAATGTAATTAAAGCAACGGAAGCTTTTGAAGATTATTTAAAGGTTTAACTTAGGAGGAATGAAAGATGGGTGTGTGGAGCAAATTAATTACGGCATTACGGGGTGGTGCTCATGAAGCAGGTGAAGCCATTATTGATACACAAGCATTACGTATTTTAGATCAAGAAATTCGTGATGCAGATGTTGAGCTGCGCAAATCTAAGGAAGCTTTAGCTGACATCATGGCTAAGCAAAAATTAGCAGTAGAGCGTGTTAAGAAAACCCAAGCTAAAATTGAGGAATATGAAGGTTATGCCTTTAAAGCACTGGAAGCAAATGATGAAAAACTAGCCCATGAAGTAGCAGAAAAAATTGCTAATTTAGAGGCTGCGTTTGAATCTGAACGTGAAGCAGAAAGTGCATATTCTAAAAGCGCAACTGATTTACGTAAGGCGATCACTCAGTCAGAAGCTAATATTAAACGTTTGAAACAACAAGTTGATACTGTTAAAGCGACAGAAAGTGTCCAAAAAGCACAAGCTACTGTAGCTAGTCGTTATTCAGGTTCACAAAATAAAATGCATACTGCATTAGAGTCTTTAGAGCGTATTAAAAAGAAACAAGCTGAGCGCAGTGCAAGAATGGAAGCTGCTAGTGAAATAGAAAGTATGGAAACAGATGATGCATTAGATAGCAAACTTCGTGAAGCTGGTTTTCTAGCTAAAGAAGGTAGTGCAAATGATGTACTAGAAAGATTGAAGAAAAAGCAACAAGCTAAAACCTCATCTTAAATTTAGGGAAAAAGAAGCCACTTACATGAATTAAATCTATGTAAGTGGCTATTGCTAGGATAGAATAGTTGAGCTATTTATTGGGGAGGCTCAGTTAATAATGGAACTTTTTTTTAGTACAATCTCTTCTTTTCCTACAATTATTTATACTTTTCTAATATTTGTAGCTGTTATTTTCTGGGGAATTGCTGCCTTAGGTCTATTAGATATTGATGTTTTGGATTTCGGTGGTGTAGATACAGATGTTGGTGGAATAGATGGCTCCAACAGCCATTTAGATGTTACTCATACAAGTGATATTCAGGGAGGTTGGTTCGCTGGTCTTCTAATGAAGTTAGGTTTGGACTTAGTTCCTTTAACTATTATTTTAACTGTCTTCTTTTTTATTGGTTGGGCACTTTGTTATTTTGCTCAATTACTTATTTTTAGTATACCGCTTGGTATATTACGAATTCCTGTTGGTATAGTTATATTTTTAGCCTCTATTTTTCCTGCTGCCTACTTAACAGGATGGACATGCAAACCTTTACGTAAAGTTTTTAAAAAATTAAATGAAGAGCAAAATGCAACCTCAGCCGCATCACTTATTGGACAAGTTGCTATTGTTAGATCAGGCAAAGTAACAGAAACCTTTGGGGAGGCTCTTTATGATGACAAAGGGGCTGGGCTTCATTTAAGAGTTAGAGCAGATGAATCATTAGGCTTACAAAGAAATGATAGAGTGGTATTAATTGAATACTTAGAAAATGGTGCTTATAAAGTAGTTAGTGAAGATGAGTTTAATGGCTTGTAATAGGGGAATAAAGTGACCACCTTGGTTTTAGTCATATTAGTTAGTATTGTTCTCTTTGTAGTGGGTATTATTGTTTTCTTTAAGCTATTTTATACTCAAGTACCACAAAACTCAGCACTTATTGTAAATAATCAAAAAGTGTATTTTTCTAATGCAGTAACAATGCCTACCGATAAAAAACAGTTAATGGAGATTTTACCTGTACAAATCAAAACAACCTATTTGGATAGTAGTGGATTGTTTTGTAAGGAAAAACTGCTATTAGATGTCATTATTACGTATAACTTATGTGTTAATTTCTCTACTGAATCAGTATTAAAGGCTGCTAAAACAGTAGGAGTAGCTGATGTAGCAAATTCATCAGCAGTAAGTAAAGCATTAACCCCTATTATTACGAGCATTGTGAGAAAACTAGTACAGCAACTTCCTTTAGAAGTGCTACAGAAAGATCAGGGAAAAGTACGTAAAGCAATTATAGCCCAACTGACTAATCAGCTTGATGGTTATAATCTGGAATATATAAATATTGATAAAGTAGAGTTAACTTCTTTGGATAAGTTAGAGCAAACCAACCAAAAGCTATATGAACAACAACAAGAGGCTCGGTTAGAGTGGGACATTGAACAGAAAAAAATATTGGAAAGACGGTTAAAGCTAATTGTTGAACATCAGCAAGATTTATCTAGAAAAATAAAACAAATGATAGACAGTTATCAAGCAATTATTAGAAAGAAAATTAAATTCTTTTTAAATAGGGAACTACTTAAATAATATATTAATAAAAGATTATTGTTATGTATTAAATTTAATAGGTAAAACCAGATATTTCTACAGAATATGGCTACTTGAACAATTTAAACAACAAGTTTTTTGAAGTAAAAAATATTTTTAAGGAATAATTAATAAATAATTAAAGTTAGTTAGTTAAAGTAAATGCAAGGGTTTTAATATTATTTTATTAGGAGTAGGAGAGTTATGTCAGGTTTAGTTATGCTTGCTATGTTAGCAGGAGGAGTTGTAGGGCTTATTCTAATGTTGGTACTTATAATAAAGTCTTTTTATATTAAGGTACCACAGGGAACAGCATTAATTGTTAATAATTTGTCAGCAATACCTAAAGTAACGTTCACTGGTGCATTAGTTTATCCAGTGATTTATAAAAAGGAATTTATGAAAATTTCTTTGATTACTTTAGATATTGATCGTCGTGGTACTGAGGGGTTAATTTGTAAAGATAATATCCGTGCTGATATTACAGTAGCTTTTTATTTAAAAGTAAATGCTACTCAAGAAGATGTGTTAAAAGTAGCTAAATCAGTAGGTGCTGACCGTGCTTCAGATCATACCGCAGTAGCTACCTTATTTAATGCTAAATTCTCTGAAGCATTAAAAACAGTAGGTAAGAAATTTAATTTTGAAGAGTTATTTGCTGATCGTAAGCGTTTCCGTGATGAAATTATGCAAGCAATAGGTGAAGATCTTAATGGTTACTCACTAGAAGATGCGGCTATTGACTATCTGGATCAAACGCCTATTGAACACTTAAAAAATACTAATATTATGGATGCAGAAGGTATCCGTAAGATTGTAGAAAGAACCTCTTCTGAAATTGTTAAAACTAATGAATTAGATCGTGATAAAGATTTAGCAATTACTAAGAAAAATGTTGAAACTCAAGAAGCAACTTTAGCATTAGAACGTCAAAGAGCGGATGCTGAAAATAGACAAAAACGTGAAATTGAAACGACTAAAGCACGTGAAGAAGCTGAAACTCAAAAAGTTCAAGCAGAAGAACGTATTAAAGCAGAAGTTGCTCAAAAACAAGCTGAACAAGAAATTGGTAAAGCAGATATTAATACGCAACGTGAGTTAGAAGTTACAGAATTAAATAAAAAACGTGTATTAGTTGAACAAGAAGAAGGTGTAACTCAAGCTCAACAAGAAGCCATTGTTAAGCGTGAGCGTGAAGTTGAATTACAACGTATTGATAAAGAAAAGGCATTAGAAGCAGAGCGTACAGCGATTGCTAATATTATTCGTGATCGTGTGGCGGTTGAGCGTACTGTAGCTAAAGAAGAAGAAGCGATTAAAGAAGTGCGTGAAGTATCAGAAGCTGATCGTTCTAAACAAGTAAGTATTATTGAAGCTCAAGCAGACGCAGAACGTGATTTAGTACGTCAAGTGAAGCAAGCTGAAGCTGATGCAGAAACCTCTAAGCATAAAGCTGTTGAAATTAATAATATGGCTCAAGCTGAATTAGAAGCGGCTGCTAAAAAAGCAGAGTCACAAAAGCGTTTGGCAGAAGGTGTTCAAGCAGAGCGTGCAGCACCAGGTTTAGCAGATGCAAGAGTGCGTGAAGTACAAGCTTCTGTTCGTGAAAAAGAAGGTTTGGTTGAAGCAAAACTAACTGCTGAAAGAGGTATCGCAGAAGCTAAAGCAGTAGAAGAAAAAGGTTTAGCAGAAGCACGTGTGATTGAGTTTAAAGCCGATGCTAATGAGAAACAAGGACTTGCCGAAGCTAAAGTACAAATGGAACTTATGCTTTCTGAAGCAAAAGGCAAAGAAGAGCAAGGTTTTGTTGAAGCTCGTGTTACTGAGGCTGCAGCCGTTGCTAAGGAAAAAGAAGGCTTGGTAGAAGCTAAAGTAATGGAAGAAAAACTAGCTGCCCAAGCACGTGGTGAAGAACAAGTAGGTATCGTGAAGGCGAAAGTAAGCCGTGATGTAGGTGATGCAGAAGCTGAAGTACTATTAAAACGTATGAGAGCTGAAGCAACAGGTCTTGCTGAGAAATTTACTTCGCTTAATGCACTTTCTGATAGCGCTCGTGCGCATGAAGAGTTCCGTTTACAATTGGAAAAAACCTTCGAACAAGCTATTACTGCAATTGCAGCTAATAAAGAAATCGCTAAAGAGCAAGCAGAGGTATTGGCTGCTGGTCTGGCTAAAACTAAGATTGATGTTGTGGGTGGTGAAGGTGAATTCTTTGAGAAATTCTCTAAAGCATTGGCTGTGGGTAAATCACTTGATGGCTTTGTAAATAGTAGCTCAGTGGCGCAAGGAGCAATCCAGCAGTTATTAGCTGCCACTGCCGAACGAGTAGCAAGCACAGGCACGAAAAGCACACCAAAAACTGATGATTAATGGAATAAATTAACTCCAAGGATGGAGTAAGCTTAAATAATCTGGCTGACTTAATAGTTAACAGGCCATTGTAGTAATAATTAAGGCGGCCTAGGTCGCCTTGTTAATTAGAATGGGGCATTAAATGGTTGATTCCCAAGCAGTAGCACAAGAGCAAGACTTATTAGATAAAGCAGTTGCTGAAGGTGGTGCTTATGAAGTATTGAATAAGCGCTTACAAGATCAAGGTCAGCAATTACGCAAGCAAATAGAAGTTATTAATCAAAAGCGTTTAGAAGAATTTAAACGTAGTGACATGGAAGTGATTGGGCGAATTCGTATTCGCACCGAAAATAATAGTGTTGCTCGTGATATTGTACGTGCAGGTGATTGGTTACTGTTTGGATACAATGTATTTTTAGGCCTTAAAAAAGAAACTCGTGTAGAAGATGTTTTTTCACTGTATAAATTGATTGAGGTGGAAGAAGGCTTTGATGTTGAGCACGTAGAATTAGACGGAACTTTTTTAAAAGAACCGAATTTTGTACGGGATTATACAGAGCTCTATGCATACTATAAGGATGCTCGTTTATTACAACTGACCCAAAATAATGGCAAGTTATTAGCGAGCTTCCAAATGGGTGATAAGATAACGGATATTCGCGTTTTCCGTTGGGCACTGTCTGCTGATCATAAGCAAATTAGTTATATTGATAACCGTGGTGAACGTGATATTGCGTTACCTGCGCCATATGATTTTGAGTGGCAAAAAACTAACCGCGAAATGCGAGTAAATGGTAAATTTCCCCATATTAATATTTTAGATACTGTGTTTGTAGAAACTACAGGTGGTGATCTCACCATTAAAGTAGAAAATAACACAACCACTGGATTAGGTATCTATAGCGAACCTGTAACAGACAAAACACAGTCAGTTGATGATGCCTCTATTGAATATGCTCAATTAGGTAGTTTAATTTTATTAAAAATATTACCTTATAGAGAAGAGGTATGGCGTTATTTAGTTTATAACACCATTACGCAAAATGTAGAGCGTATAGATGCGATTGGCCAGTCTTGTGTGCAATTGCCAGAAGATCACGGCATTATATTCCCTGGTGGTTATTACCTACAAAATGGTGAATATAAAAAGTTTGATCAGTCGATGGAGGGAATGCGGTTTAAGCGTTCTGTAAAATCTCCCAATGGCGAAGATGTACTTTATATTTTTTATGAGCCAAGCGAAGGGCGTAGTGTATTATTTACCTATAATATGATTGAAAGACGCCTTCAAAATCCTATTTTGGGGCATGGTTATGCACGTTTTGATGATGGCAAAATGGTTATTTTTGCCAGTGAAGGTAATGAGCCTATTCGTGTACATCCTATGCAAATCTGGCAAACACCTTATTTATCAGAAGAATTTGCAGCAAGACAACCTACCCGTAATACATTTTGGGGACGTATAGGTAACCCTGAGCTAGTAAGGGGCATTTCTGATCTTTATAGTTTAGGCCGAGACATTGATAGTAAATCAGTGTCCGTTAATCACTATAATTTAATTCGTGAAAATATCCGTAAATTATTAGATAGCTATAGTTGGTTAACAGATAAGCATTGTGGCGATATTGTCCATTCTGTTAGGGAAATTGCTGCAACCAGTGAGGCTGTTTTAGATGAATATGAAAAAGTAGAAAGTATTCGTCGCCAATCTGCTGAAACACTCGCGCAAGCAGAAAAACAACAAAAAGCATTAATTACTTCTTTACGACCTGATAGTTGGGAAACTATTCAAGAGTATGTAGATGCACTGCATGCCATTACCAAACAGTTAGGCCACTTATTAACAATACGTGACTACCGTTATATGGATGTCGCACGTGTTGAAGCTTTAGAAGAGCAATTAAAAAAATCACAGCAACATATTTCAGAAGCTACAGGTGTATTTTTATCAACTGCAGAAGCACTAGAGCCATTTTCAGAGAAATTAGAAGCTTTAGACGCGGAGGCGCAAACTGCCACAACCGTTGTGCAGTTGGAAGAACCATTGGCTGGCCTGAAAGGGCTAGGTGATGATCTGGATACGCTCTCTCAGTTAATGAGTACATTAAAAATTGATGATGCCAATCAACGTACTTTAATTGTTGAAGCTATTTCAGCCATTTATGGCCGCTTAAATCAAGCTAGAGCAAGGTCTGAACAACGTCGTAAATCATTACGTAGCAACGAATCAGTGGCTCAATTTGGTGCTCAGTTTACACTGTTCACCCAATCCATTACCAATGCGTTATCGTTAGCTACTGATCCTGAGCGTTGTGATGATCAGTTATCTCGTTTATTAGTACAGTTAGAAGAGTTAGAGAGCCAGTTTAGTGATAACGAAGAGTTTTTAACAGATATTCTGGCTAAACGTGAAGAGTTATTAGAAACATTTGATACCCATAAACAAGCTTTATTGGATGAAAGGCAACGTAAAGCACAGTCTTTACAAGATGCTGCGCTGCGTATTTTAGAGAGTATGAAGCGTCGCACAGAGCGTTTTACGACTCAGGAAGAGTTAAATGCATTCTTTGCAGGTGATCCGTTAGCTTTAAAATTACGTGAGTTATCAGAAAAATTAAGGGAATTAAAAGACAGCGTAAGGGCAGATGACCTTGATGCGCGTTTAAAATCCACGAAAGATCAAGCTGTTCGTAGTTTAAGAGATAAGTCTGAAATCTTTGAGGCGGGTGGTAATATTATTAAACTAGGGCCTCGCCACCGCTTTAGTGTTAATACCCAAGAGCTTGATTTAACTATTATGCCACGGGGCGATCAACTTTATACACATTTAACAGGTACAGATTATTTTGAGTCCTTAGGAACTACCGAGTTAGATGAGTTACGTGACTACTGGCAATATACTACCGATTCAGAGTCACCCAATTTATATCGTGGTGAGTATTTAGCTGGACTTATTTTACAGGCAGCAGAGCAAAACAAAGAGGGTTTAAGTATTGATCTGTTAGAGCAACAGTTAAGAGATCCTGCCCAATTAGAAAAAACAGTACGTGAATTTGCAGCTCCTCGTTATCGTGATGGTTATGAGCGTGGTATTCATGATCATGATGCTTGTTTATTGTTAGCTAAATTAATTCCAATGCATCGCAGTGTAGGATTATTACGCTATCCTCCTTTAGCACGCGGCTTTGCCACTCTATTTTGGGGACGTTGGAAAGAAAATATTGAAGCTGAAAAGTGGCCTGAACGTGCACATACTGCAATGAATATGGCACAGTTATTTGGCAGTCAGCAAGCATTAAAAGATTTACAGCTAGAAATTACGCAAGCAATGGATAGTTATTTAGAGGTTCATGCCCTACCTGTTGATAAGCAAGAGCGCTCAATGGCTGCTGAATATTTAGTAGCGGTGCTTTCTGCTGGCGTAAATATTGAGTTTACTTTTACTCGCTACGCTAAACAGTTGATGGAAACGTTACAAAAACGTTTAGAAGAAGCACATATGTGGCTTGGTTATCAACAGTCTTTAGCTAATTTACAAGGCCGTACTTTAGCCCGCTGGGAATTAGCAGAGCGATGGTTTACAGCACTTTGTCAGACTAATGATAATAATTTAGTGATTGAAACCGATGATGACTTAGCAGCTTTACAAAGTTATATCCCAGAGGCTGTAGCACTCAGTTTATTAGATAATGCAGTAATCTGGCGTTTTACGGAAATGGATTTGCGTTTTTCTATAGAAGGACTGATGGGAGAGCATACACGTATCCAAAATACCAAAATGATTCTAGGTATTGATGATTTTTATGAGCGTTTTGCTTATCAACAACAAGTATTTGTGCCTAATTTCAAACGATATCAAGAATATCGCCAAGAAGTTATTAATCGTGAAAGAAATGCGCTCCGTTTAGAAGAGTTTAAACCTAAGCCTTTGAGTTCATTTGTTCGTAACCGTTTAATCAATGATATTTATT